>CAVVCH010000043.1:0-98692 GCA_963746605.1 uncultured delta proteobacterium | reverse complement strand
ATATTTTAGCCAATTAAATAGCATGGTAGCCGTTCGTTGTCAATCATTGGGAAGGCAAGTCTTCGCTTGGGCAACTTTTTTCATAGGGAACCAACCGGGTTGATGGTATAGTTTTCTCCAGCGGCAGTAGAAAAAGCAAAGGTGATGCATATGCTCGAAGAAATATTTCCCACCTGTACCGGTTGAAAATTCCCCTGCCGGAAAGTCCCCTCAAGATCCTCACTCATGTTCTCAAAAGTCCGGACCGGAACTTGATCATCGACACCGGTCTCAACCGTCGGGAGTGCCTGGAGGCCATGCAGACCGGCCTGGCGGAGTTGTCCATCGATCTGGACCGAACCGATGTTTTCATCACCCACCTGCATGCCGACCACTTCGGACTGGTCAACAAGTTGGCCAGGGATTCGAATCGCATTTTTTTCAGCCGCCCGGAAAAGGAACTGATCGAATCCTGGGAAGGCTTTGAGGCCATGATTGCTTACGGCGGGCGAAACGGTTTTCCGGAGGATCAATTGCGGGCCGCCCTGGATAAACACCCGGGTAAAAAATACGGCTCCCGGTGGATACCGGAATTGACCCTCCTGGACGACGGGGACTTCATGGAATGCGGCCGTTATCACTTCCGCTGTGTCACCACTCCCGGTCACACCTTGGGGCACATCTGCCTTTATGAGGCCGACCGGAAGATCCTCATTGCCGGCGACCATATCCTGGATGACATCACTCCCAACATCCAATGCTGGACCGACGGGCAGAATCCCCTGAAATGGTACCTGAACAGCCTCGATAAAACGGCGGCCCTGGAGGTGGATCGGGTTTTGCCGGGACATCGGCGGCTCATCCCAGATCACCGCTTCCGGATCGACGAACTAAAGAAACACCATGAAATCCGTCTGTCGGAAGTCCTGGAAATCCTCCAACGCGGACCCCGAAGCGCTTTCCATGTTGCCTCTCGGATGACCTGGGATATCAAATGCGACTCCTGGGAGGCATTCCCGGTGACCCAGAAATGGTTTGCCACCGGGGAGGCCATTTCTCACTTGAGATATTTGGAGGAAGAAGGGAAGATAAAAAGAGAAAGAGAAGGCCAGATCATTCGGTATAAATCTTCCTGAGTGTGGAGGAACCCACCTGTGCAAAAAAATTTCCAAAGCAATAATAAAAGATGGCAGATCAAGGTTCGAACGGTTCGGCTCCGGATGGGATTGGCCGTCCTGCTCTGTCTGGGGCTGTTGGTTGCGCTCCCTTGGGGGATGGATTGTTCGGCGGCGACGAATGACTTGTTTCTGGAGGCGACCTTGCCCGATCGGCTGGGGCAGGCGGACCTGCCGTTTGTCAAGCGCTCCAGAGTGGTCCAGGTCAACTGGCAGGCCTTGGGAGCAGAAAAGCTCCCGGTAGGCGCCGGAAGTGAAATAAGATCGGTTCGGTTGAATCTATTTTCAGACACCGCTTATACAGCGGGGGTCCGGCAGACTGCGGTCACCGGAAACGGGGAAATCATCTGGCAGGGGGGGCTGGAGGGGACCCCCGGCAGCGAAGTGATCCTGGTGATGAAAGGGAGCCTTTTGGTGGGAAATGTCAGTTTTCCCGGAGGAAGGTTTCAGATACGTTTCCTGGAAGACGGATCCCACCGGATTCGAGAAGTGGATCCGAGTGGCTTTCCGAAAGAGAAGGATCCCGTTCCCATCCTGACGGTGGAAGATCTGGCGCAGACAGTTCCCGAGAAGAAAGATCTCTTAGTTTTTTTTCAAAGACTCTTTCTTCCGGCGATTTTTAAGCCCCCGATAGCCGACGTGATGGTGGGATATACCCCGGCGGCTCGGGCCGCAGCGGGCGGCGTTTCGGCCATCAACGCCTTGATTGCGTTGGCTGTGAGTGAAACCAATACCGGCTATGCCAACAGCGGAGTCGACCAGCGGATCAATTTGGTCCACACCATGGAGGTTTCTTACTCCGAGGCCTTTTTCGATTGGGATGTCACCCTGGACCGGTTACAGCGAACGAACGATGGATTCATGGATGAAGTGCATCCCCTACGAGATGCCCACCAGGCGGATCTGGTGGTGCTCCTGGTGAATGATGTTCAATTCTGCGGGCTGGGATATATCATGACTACCCCCGCGATATCCTTTGCCCCTTTTGGATTCAGCCTGGTCAACTGGGAATGCGCCACCGGGAATTTTTCCCTGGCCCATGAAATGGGGCACAATATGGGCAGCGAGCACGATAGGGCCAACGCGGCCGGTTCGGGGAGTTATCCCTATTCCTTTGGCTATCAGGCCCCGGACCGATCTTTCCGGACCATCATGGCCTATCCCTCGACTGCCCGGGGGGCTGTCCTCGGAGTCAACTCACTGGTCAAATCCTGAAGTTTTCTATATCGGCCAACCCACTGGAGTGGTTTCCCCACCTCTCCGGTTTCTGCGGATAACCGGCGATCACTCAACAATACGGCGCCTTTTGTGTGTAATTTCAGGTAGTATTGATTTTCACTCCCCCCCCCCCCGCTTAACCCGGGAAACATGGTAGTGCACGGGAGGATATCAATCCAAGTAACGGGGATATTAATAATTAATAATCAATAATTAATTATTAATTGTTAATAATATTAAACGTGGCTGAGGTCTATTTGCGTGCTAAACCTTCAACCCCTCCCGGATATACCGGGCGCCTTCCTGGAGAGAGGCGGAGTTGATGGGGATCATCTTGTGATAACGCTTGTCCAGGGCCTTGGGCAGGGAATGGAGCAGAGCGTCCAGAGAGACCACCCGGCTTTCCTCCACAATGGCGCCCAGCATGGTCATGTTGGCCATGCGGCTGTCGCCGGCCTTGGCGGCCAGTTCCATGGTCGGGACCGGGAGGATTTTCGGGCCTTCGAAGGAGGCCTCCCGGGGATCGATCAAGGAAGAATTAACAAGAACACCGTTCCCCCCGGTTGGACCATGGGCCCGAAACGGACCAGGGAAGGTTTGTTCATCACGGCCGCCGCGACCGGGTGATGGATAATCGGGGACCCGATTTCCCGGTCCGAGACTACAACCGTGCAATTGGCTGTGCCGCCCCTCATTTCCACGCCGTACACCGGCATGTAGGTGACCTGCCGGCCCTCTTCCATGGCGGCAGGTAGGCCAGGAGGTTGCCGATAAACATGACCCCCTGTCCTCCAAAACCGGCGATGATGATATCGAAATACATCGGAGTCTCCTTTATAAAGTATCGGCCGTCGTCTTCTCTTTGAAGACGCCCAACGGAAAATAGGGGATCATTTCGTTCTCGATCCGCTGGTTGGCCTTTTCCGGGCTCATCTTCCAGTTGGTGGGGCAGCTCGACAGGAATTCGATAAAGGCAAAGCCGAGCTTGTTGATTTGGACCTCAAAGGCCTTTTTCAGCAGCTTCTTGGCCGTCATCAAATGCTTGGGCGTATGGACCGCCACTCGGGCGGAGAAAGCCGTTCCCTCGAGCACGGCCATGATCTCCGCCATCCGGATCGGATAGCCTTCCTTGTGGAAATCCCGGCCGTAAGGACTGGTTGTGGTGGACTGCCCCAGCATGGTGGTGGGGGCCATCTGCCCCCCGGTCATTCCGTAAACGGTGTTGTTGACGAAGATGATAGTGACCCCCTCTCCCCGGTTGGCGCAATGCAGGCTTTCGGCAATGCCGATGGAGGCCAGGTCGCCGTCCCCCTGATAGGTGAAAACAAAATTATCCGGGCGGGCCCGTTTGATGCCGGTGGCCACCGCCGCGGCCCGGCCGTGGGGGGACTCGCAGACATCCACATCAAAATAGTCATACATGAAGACCGAGCAACCCACAGAGGCGGCGCAGATGGTCTTTTCCCGGAGGTGGTAGGTGTCGATGCATTCAGCCACCAGACGGTGGATGACGCCGTGATGACAGCCGGGGCAGAAATGGAAAGGGACGTCGATTAAGCTCTCGGGGCGTTTGAATACCTGTTTCATCGTTAGTACCTCTAAATAAACAATAATCTATCGGTAAAATAAGGTCGTCATTGCGAGGACTTCGCAAAAAGTCCGTCAGAGAGTGTTTGTCATTCTGAGCGAATGCGAAGAATCTCGCTTTTTAAACATGTTGCAAGATCCTTCGCGGAGTTTATCCTGAGCCAACGGCCGAGACCCTTCGCTTCGCTCAGGGTGACAGACGAAGGACTCAGGATGACGGTAGGCGAAGGGCTCAGAATGACAGATTGAGACTTATTGCGAATCCTTCACTTGTAAACCTTCTTAATTTCTTCGAACAATTCATCCGGCGTCGGAATCGACCCCGGCGGGCGGCCGTAAAAATCCACTTCCGCGCCTTTGTCTACCGAAAGTTTGACGTCCTCCACCATCTGGCCGGTGTTCAGTTCCACCACAAAAAAACGGCGGATGCGGAGGGACAATTGGCGCAGAGGCTCTTCCGGATAGGGGTACAGGGTGATGGGGCGGAAAAGCCCGACTTTCATCCCCTGCTCCCGGGCCAGGTCGATGGAAGACTTGATGATCCGGGCCACGGAACCGAAGGAGACCACCACCAGGTCGGCGTCTTCGATCCGGTAGGTCTGGTATTCGATCTCGGCCTTCATCCGCTGGTATTTCTGGAAGAGGTTCCAATTATGGACGGTCAACTCCCCTTCGGTCAGATAAAGGCTTTTCAGGTATTGGGCCTTGCGGCCCACGGCTCCGGTCAGGGCCCAGGGCTTGGGAAATTCTTTGGGTTGGTAAGGGCGCAGGGTGACCGGTTCCTTGATCTGGCCCAGCAGCGCATCACCCAGGACCATCACCGGGTTTCGGTACTGATCGGCCAGGTCAAAGGCTCGCATGGTCAGGTCGTAATTCTCCTGGGCGGAAAAGGGGCCAGGACCAGAGTCCGGTAATCCCCGTGGCCGCCGCCCCGGGTGGCCTGAAAATAGTCGCCCTGGGAAGGGGAAATGCCTCCCAAGCCCGGGCCGCTGCGGCTCATATTGACGATGACCCCCGGGATCTCCGAACCGGCCATATAGGAGATTCCTTCCTGCTTCAGGGAAATGCCGGGACTGGAGGAAGAAGTCATGGCCCGAGCCCCCGTAGCCCCGGCGCCCAGGAGCATATTGATGGAAGCGATCTCGCTCTCCGCCTGGATAAAAGTCCCTCCAACCAGAGGCAGGTGCCGGGACATGTATTCCGGGATGTCGTTCTGAGGGGTAATAGGATAGCCGAAGTAAAACCGGCATCCGGCGGCAATGGCCCCCATGGCGATAGCTTCGTTTCCTTTGACTAAATCAATAGTTGGTTTGGACATGCTGTTTCCTATTTGAATTTCTAATTTTGATCATTTGAATTTGTTTCGGATTTCGGATTTCGAGTTTCGAATTTGTCTTACTATTTCCAGACCTCGATCGCCACATCGGGGCACATCTCGGCGCAGAGGGCGCAGCCGGTGCAGGGCGTCTTCTCTTTCAGGCAGGCCACATTGTATCCCTGGTCGTTGATCCGATCGCTTAATTCAATGATTTTTTTTGGGCAGGCTAAGACGCAGAGCCGGCAGCCTTTGCAGCGTTCTTCTTGAAATTCAACTTTGGCCATAAAACAAATCCTCTAAAATCTTATACTGGAGTAATGGAGTATTGGAGCAATGGAGTGATGGAAGAAAGGTCTTTAAGCAAAACTCCACTACTCCGACACCCCTATGTTTTTCTAGGTATTCGCCGAGGTGAAAGCCTGAAGACTCTTCACGTCTTCCACGTTGAACGCGGTATAGGCAAACTCCTTGGGAAGACATTTTTTCACCAATCCCAGGAGAACTTTCTTGGGGCCCACCTCCAAAAATCGGGTCAGGCCGTCCTCCCGCATCTGTTGGACGATATTCACCCAGCGGACGGAACTTCCCATCTGGCGGCCCATGATTTCCTTGATCTGTCCCGGATCATGGGCCGGTTTTCCAGTCACATTTAAGTAAATGGGGCATTGGGACGGCTGAAAGAGTACGGAGGCCAATACTTCCTGAAAGAACTCCAGGGCCTCCCGCATGAGCGGGCTGTGCCAGGCCCCGCTGACCGCCAAAGGAACCGCTTTCCCTCCCTGCTCCGCAACGAGGCGGCAGGCTTCCTCCACCAAGGGCCGGGAACCGGAAATGACCGTTTGTTCCGGGGTATTGAAATTGGCGGCACCGATGGCCCCCTGAGGCTGCAATCCGGCCAGGATGGAATCCAATTGCTCCGAAGACAGGCCCATAACGGCGGCCATGGCGCCCGGATGTTTCTGAGCCGCCTGGTCCATGAATGCTCCCCGGACCTTGACCAGTTTCAGGGTATCCTCCAGCGAGAGGACCCGCGCCGCATACAAGGCGGTATATTCGCCCAGACTGTGACCGGCCACGGCGGCCGGCCGATATCCCAGTTCTTCCAGCGCGGCCAGCGCGGCTAGGTTGACCGCGGTCACCGCCGGCTGCAGGTTTCGGGTCAGAGTCAGCTCCTCCAACGGTCCCTCGAAGCACAACTTTCGCAGGGGCAGGTCGAGCAGCGTTTCGGCCCGCTCAAACACGGCGCGGGCCGCGGGATATTGGTCATGGATTTCCTTGCCCATACCCACATATTGGGAACCCTGCCCAGGAAATAAAAAAGCCGTAGCGATCATGACCAGCCTCCTTCGGTAAAATCAATATGTATAAACTCAAGCGGGCTATAATTCAAGAAAAAAACAGGGTTCTGTCCGGAAGGTTATTGCTTAATAACGGCAAGGTTCTGATAACGGGGGGCCATGATGGTACAAATTTGTTAGATACGGCCGAGTTGTATGACCCCGAACAGGGAACATTTACTGTCACCGGAACTATGCCCCATAGACGTTTTTACCACACAGCCACGCTCCTGCAGGATGGGAAGGTGCTGATAGCGGGAGGAGTAGGCGGGACTACTGCCGAACTTGACGGTTTAAACGCGGCTGAGTTATATGATCCAGCCATGGGAACGTTCACAGCTACAGGAAACATGATCGACCGAAGACGCTGGCACAAGGCTACACTACTGCAGAATGGCGAAGTCCTAATTACAGGCGGGTATAATGAGTATAATGGCGCTATTACTCTGAGGTCGGCGGAACTGTTCGGCCATTGATAGTCCCGACGACGCAACCAGAATATAAAAAGCTGTATAAAAAGTAATCCGCCCTAAACCTCAAACGACAAAGACAGGGTCAGAAATGGCCCTGCCTTCGTCATTTAATTAGGCTATAACCGGCCTCGGAGGATCTTTTCCCGAAACGAATCCAACCCGAGAAATTCCACCGAGATCCCGCTCATCCTTTTTGAAAAGGCCTCCCGGATATCCTGGCAGACCACCCTAACCAGAAGTATCTGAATTTTTGGTTCAAATTTGAAATTCGAATATCGAAATCGACTCGGCAGAGCTCGTCGCTGGCCGAAACCAATTCAAATTCGGGCCTGATTATTTCCGCAAAATTTCCAAAAACCGTTCTTCATCCAAGCCGGCCTGCCGGAGCATTTCATGGAATAGCCACTTGGGAATGTCTTTCTTATGCTGATGGCTGATGCGGACCCGGAGTATGGCCGCATTGGGTAAAATTTTTCGCCAGGTCTCGTGTTTTCTGGAACGAACCGTTGTAAAGCCCGTTCGGACCAACACCTCCCGGAATTGGTCAAACGTGAACGAGGCCATATTGAACCTCCAGCATCATTTTAATCTCCCAGTCGTTTTTGCAAGAGGCGATGGCCTTGATATAGGGTAAATGGTGAGCACGATTAGGACTCTTGCCGTATAGCTCGATCTCTCCCAGATATTCATCGGCATAGTCCTTCATAGCTTCGATCAAATCCTCCAGGGCTTCCTCGGCCTGGGGCATTGCGGTTACCAGGTCCAATTCCGGGCAGAAGGCGCAATAGCTGTCCTCATCTTGAGCCAAAATAACGGTCAGCCTTTTTTCCAAAGTAAGAATTCTTGGGATAGTAATCGATTTGGTGTTGATGCTTGCCGCCGGACTGTTGGTTTCCATCTTATCCCTCCGAAAATAAATACATATTATTATAACATTGGCTATAAAATATAGTCATAAATAAAAAGATTTTGAACAATTCGGGATCGAGGCCGAGGAAATATTCAGAGAGTCAAAAAGTCAATTGGAGAGAAATTCCCTGGATCCCGGATCGAGTCCGGGATGACAGCAAAAAGCACATGCCTGAAACCGGAAGTCTCTGCTGGTTTTACCGATGGTGCCTATGGCTGAGAAAAATCCCTGCTCAAGAAATAAACCAATCCGGTGAAAAATCGCTTCCGATCCAAAAAACCATCCCACCTATCCTGACAGCCATCCTCTTTCCCCCGCACGATCAGGTCCCGATTTAACTATCCCTCTTTATTGATACCCTCGCAAAAAGTCCAAAAACGACTTTCTGCTCGGCGGGAGATCCCGCTTTAGGCGGGACTCTCCCGCCACTTGAAATGAATTCAAGTGGTTCCACCCTTCCCCCCCCGCCCGGCGCTTAGCCGCACTCGGGCTGCCGACGGACTTTATGCAAGTCCGTCTTTATTGACTTTTGCCCCCTTTTCGACTATTCTCTCCCGAAAAAGGATCGGCTATGCCTCAAAATCTAAGAAAAGAGCGTCTTTTTTCCAGCCGGGAGATTCAAAAAAGAGTCCGGGAACTGGCCCAAACCCTTTCCAAAGATTATAAGGGCCGTGATCTGGTCCTAGTCGGGGTCCTGAACGGGGCCTTTATCTTTCTGGCCGATCTGGTGAAACGAATGACCATTCCGGTCCAAATCGATTTTGTTCGACTGTCCAGTTACGGCAGCGGCAGCGAGAGCCAGGGCCGGATAAAAGTGGTCAAGCCGACGGAATTCCCTTTGATTGGGAAGTCGGTATTGATTGTGGAAGACATTATCGACACCGGCTTGACGCTGGATTTTTTGTGCCGGTCCTTGAAGGAACAACATCCGGAGTCTATCCGCATCTGCACGTTGGTGGATAAAAGCGAGCGGAGGAAATTGCCCGTGCCCATCGATTACGTGGGATTTTCCGTTCCTTCGGGATTCATTGTCGGATATGGCCTGGATTTCAATGAACAGTTTCGGCAGCTTCCGGCTATCTATCGTTTACTATCTATTTAAACCCAGGAGGGCTCCGTGCAGATTCAATGCCCCCAATGTGAAACCACCTTCCAATTAGATGAAAAACAGTTAGGGGAAAACGGCTCCAGGGTACGCTGCAGTCGGTGCGGGCGGGTTTTTTGGGCCGAGGCCCCGGTTGCGAAGGAAGCGCCGCCTCCGGAAGAGGTTACCCCGGAAGAGGCTCCCCTCCCGCCGGAGGAAGAGCTCATGACCGCCCTCCAAAAACCTCCCGGGCGCCGGATCGGAGGAATGGTCGGGTTCTTTTTTCTGTTGCTGATGCTGGTCGTCACCGTCCGTTATTCCTATCTGCAGCTCCTGCAACCCGAACAGGGATTCGGGGAAACCGTCAAGAAGGTATTTTTTCTGGACTCCGATCCGCGGGGCGCCAAGAAAATCCGATTGCAGGAGGTCAAGGGGTACTTCAAAAACCAATCCCCGGAGGGCCGTTTTTTCGTGGTGGAAGGCAAAGTGGTGAATGGTTACCACGACTCTCGGGATTCCATCCGTCTGCGCGGGGATCTGAAAAACGCCTCTCAACAAGTGGTGGCGACCCGGGAGGTGGAGGCCGGTTGGAGCTTAAATCCTGAAGAGCTGGAGACGTTGTCATTCCCGGATATCAATAAGCTGGCCGTCGCCCAGCCGCAACGTTTTTCCTCCAAGATTCGCTTGGCCCCTTCGGCCATGGCTCCTTTCATGATGATCTTTCCGCCGTCGTCCCAAATCTTAGCTGAATTTTCCGTGGAGGTCGTCAGTTCGAAAAAAAGTTCGACAGCGTCCGGACTTGCTAAATAAAAGGCCATGCCCTTTGCCCGCCGGATTCTGATCAATAGCCTTATCCTCATCATTATACTCCTGGGGGGGACCTTGGGGTTTCTCCTCATCGAGGGGCCTCCCTGGACCCTGCTGGACGCCGTTTATCAGACCATGACCACTATATCTACCGTGGGCTTCATGGAGGTTCATCCCTTGAGTTCGTCCGGGCGGGTCTTCACCATCTTTCTGATCCTGGCCGGGGTCGGGTTTATCTTCTATTTTCTGGCCCGGATGACCGAGATCGTGGTCGAAGGGACGATTAAGGATATTTATGGGAGACGAAGATTGGATAGAAAAATAACCCATCTGGAAGGGCACTACATCGTTTGCGGATACGGCCGGATCGGTCGGACGGTCACCCAGCTTCTGAAGGATAAGCCGCTGGAGGTGGTGGTCATTGAAAAAGACCCGGAATACATCCCCCTGTTTCAGGAAAAGGGTATTCTATATCTTATGGGCGAGGCGACCGAGGAAGAGATCCTGCAAAAGGCCGGGATCGAGAGGGCCAAAGGCTTGGTAGCGGCCGTATCCTCCGATGCCGATAACGTCTACATCACCCTGACGGCCCGGGGATTGAATGCCAATCTCTTTATCCTGGCCCGGGCGGCGGAAGAAGCCTCCGGGCGAAAGATGATCCGGGCGGGAGCCGATAAGGTGGTTTTGCCCTATGAGATCGGGGCGCGACGCATGGCCAATACCATCCTCCGGCCGACGGTCATTGATTTCATCGAACTGGCCATGCACACCAAAAGTTTGGACCTATCTATGGAGGAGATTACCGTTAAAGAGGGTTCCCAGCTTCATGACGTCACCCTTCAAGAGGCCTCCATCCGCAAGGATTACAACCTGATCGTGGTGGCCATCAAAAAGAATTCCGGCGAGATGATCTTTAACCCCTATTCCCAGACCAAGATCCATCTGGGCGATACCCTGGTGGTCCTGGGGGATCGGGAGAACCTGGCCCTGCTGGAAAAGAAGCTGGGGGGGTTAAGGTTATAGCCTTGCAGAAAGTCCCAAACTGTCATCCTGAGTCCTTCGACTGTCACCCTGAGCGAAGCGAAGGGTCTCGGCTTTTCGGCTCAGGGTAAACTCCGCGAAGGATCTTACACCCTGCTATAAAAACGAGATTTTTCGCATTCGCTCAGAATGACAAGCACTTTCTGGCGGATGACCAGCGCAGGGTTCAGGATGAAATATTACACTATTGGCGAGGTTTCGGACCGCTAGGCGGAACCGTAACTGTGCAGGCCGGATAAAACAAAATTGACGCCGAAATAGGTGAAGAGCACACAGGCAAAGCCGATAATGGAAAACCAGGCAATCCGTTTTCCGTGCCAGCCTTTCATCATCCGGGCATGCAATAAAGTGGCGTACACCAGCCAGGTGATGAGCGACCAGGTTTCTTTCGGATCCCAGCTCCAGTAAGTCCCCCAGGCCGAATGGGCCCAGATGGACCCGGTGGCGATCCCGACAGTCAGCAACAAAAACCCCACGATCACCGTCTGATAAACCAAATCATCTAAAACCGTCTGATCAGGCAGGATCGCCGTCGATCCTGGAGCAGGCTTTGCTTTTTCCGCCTTTTTGCCGCGGAGAAGGTACATGAAAGCCAATCCGCAGGATACGGCAAAGGACGCGTACCCCAGAAAACAGGTGATCACATGGGCAATCAGCCAGTTGCTTTTCAGGGCAGGCAGCAGGGGCTGGATCCGGGTATTCATGTCCGGGGAGAAGGAGGCGTAGGCCATGGACAGAAAAGCAAAGGGCAGGGTGAAGGCCCCGATGGTCTTCAGTCCGGTTTTAAATTCGATCCACAGGTAAATGAAGGCGATGGTCCAGGCAAAGAAAATGAGGGATTCGTAGAGATTGGAAAAGGGGGCGTGGCCGATCCCCAGTTGATAGGATTCAATCCAGCGCCAGATGATGCCCCAGGTTTGAAGAAGGAGAACAACCAAGGTGATCCAGGTAGCCAGACGGCCGAAAGTGTCTTTCCGGAAAACCAGTAAGAGCAAATAGGCCAAGGCGGCGAATAAATATCCGAAAGTGACGACACTCAGAATAAAAGAGCTGTTCATTTTAAACCCCCATGCCCGGGGCGGGCGCCACAAAGCATGAAAATATCTTGGTTAGCCAAAAGGTCGTCATTCCGGCGAAAGCCGGAATCCAGGAATGTTCGAGCTGCCTGGATCCCGGATCAAGTCCGGGATGACAACGAAAAACAAATACTCGAAAGCGGTGATCAATTCTCTTTTCGTATTAGATCTCAATCATTTCCCCAGCGGTTAACCAATCGTTCCAGGCTGATTAGAAAACCGGCCCGATTCTTGTGGGCGGTTCCTCCAAAATCCAGTTCCAGCCTGGTTTTCCCCTTGGGGTCTGTTTTTTCCCGGATCCAGACCCAGATCTGCTGGTGGGAAAAGTAAAAGGCCACGATGAAGCCCAGCAACATCAGGCAAGACCCGACCCAGATGAACCAGATACCGGGATCCTGGTTAACCTGCATCCCGGTTACATAACGGGTTTTCATTTCCTCCACTTTGATTCGGAAATCGGCGAGTTGATTGCCATGGAACCCGGGTTGATCGGCCAGAATCCAGCTATGGTCCACTTCCTGGCGGTCTTTAAAAAGGACCAGGCCCAGGGCCGGACCGAAGTTCGAAAGGTTGTTGACAAACCGCTCCAGGGAAAGACTGTAGGGAGTTCCGGAGATCTCCGTGATCTGCCCCTGGGCCACGGTGACTTTCCGGACCTGTCCCCCCTGAGTCAACGAAAGGGTCACAGTTGAAGGAATCCGATCCCAGGTGGACTGGTAAAAGGTGATTCCCTGATAGGTGAAGGGATCATTGACCCGGATGGATGCCTTTTGAATCTCCCGGCCTCCTTCGAGAATAGTCAGGTCCGAGCGGTATTCCTTGGGCATCCCGTTTTCATAGAAAGAGACTAGAAAGCGGTCGCAACGAACTGAAAAACCCAGCGGCCGAAGTTCGCCGGAATTAGTGATCGTAATGTTGTCTTTCGTTTCTCCCTCTTTCAGATCCATGAACCCTTTAAAACCCCAGAGGGATCCGGCGATGGCCCCGGCAAAGATCACCAGAATACTGAAATGGACCAAATAGACGCCCAGACGGGAGTACCGTCCCTTCTCGGCGTAGAAGGCCAGGCCGGAAGGGGCATCCACGGTTTTCAGTGCCTTGAATTTTTTACCCAACAGGTTTTGCACCCGCTCCCGGGAAGAGTCCAGATCGGTGGACAAGCGCATTCTTTTCCGAAAAGGCAGGGTTTCAAAAAGGCCGTCACTAACAGAGCGGGGCGGCGCCTGGATGACCTTCCAAGTACTCGAGAAGCGACGGATGGAACAGACGATCAAGTTCGCGGATAGGAGCAGCAACAGCCACTGAAACCACCAGGAATGATACATGTCCTGGAGTTGAAAAAACGTGATCAGCCTGGAGGTTGTCGGTCCGTAGCGACGAACGGCCATTTCAAAAGACTCGCCCTGGGGCAGAACGGTCCCGATGACGGACGTTGCGGCCAGGGCGATTAGGATGACGATCGCCAGTTTGACCGAAGCAAAAAAATCAATGACTTGAGCAAAAATTCCTTTAGAATCCCGATTATTGGCCATGGGTGACTAGGTTCGCTTCGATTATTTGGAGGATTAGGGAAATCATCGTAGTTTCTTAGGTTAATGCATCAATCGAAAAAAACAACCCTTTTTCATAGTTTCTAATCCGTGCTCACTCTATTTATTCATTTGACTCGGTGGCCAACCGGTGTTAATAATTACAAAAAAGGAGAAAAACATGTTGGATCTAAAAATTCTTCGGGAGCGACTGTCCTGGCTTCAAGATCGCCTGACCTTGCGGGGGCAGGCGCTGCCCTGGGAGACTTTTGAAGCACTCGACCGGGAGCGGCGGACTATTCTGCAGGAGGTGGAAGAATTAAAACACCGGCGCAACGTGGTTTCCGAACTGATCGGCCGCCTCAAAAAGGAGAAAAAGGAGGCCCCCGAGACCATTGGGGAGATGCGGGAGGTGTCCAGGCGGATCAAGGAACTGGATGAAGCCCTGACCGGAGTCGAAGGAAAATTTCAGGATTTTCTGCTGAATCTCCCTAATATCCCCCATGAGTCGGTTCCGGTGGGTTATAGTAGTGAAGACAACCCGGTGGTCCGTACGTGGGGGCAAAAACCGGTTTTTTCCTTTGATCCCCAAGCCCATTGGGATATCGGGGAATCCCTGGGGATCCTCGATTTCGAAAGGGCCACAAAAATCACCGGGGCGCGGTTTGTAGTCTACAAGGGCCTTGGCGCCCGGTTGGAGAGGGCCTTGATCAATTTTATGCTGGATCTGCACACCCGGGAACACGGCTACACGGAAATACTGCCACCCTTTATGGTCAACAGCCAAAGCATGCTGGGCACCGGTCAATTGCCCAAATTCAAGGAGGACCTCTTTAAGCTGGAGGACTGGGACTATTATTTGATTCCTACGGCCGAAGTCCCGGTGACCAATTATTATCAACAGGAGACCCTGTCGGCCGCCGAACTTCCCATAAAGTTCGTTGCCTATACTCCCTGCTTTCGATCCGAGGCCGGTTCCCACGGGAAGGATACCCGAGGCCTGATCCGCCAGCACCAGTTCAACAAAGTGGAGCTGGTCAAGTTTTCTTTGCCCGAGAACTCGTATCCGGAATTGGAGGCCCTGTTGGCCAACGCCGAGGAAGTCCTGAGAAGATTGGGACTGCACTACCGGGTGGTTACTTTGTGTACCGGCGATTTGGGTTTTTCTTCGGCCAAGACGTATGATCTTGAGGTCTGGCTCCCCGGACAGGGACTCTACCGGGAAATTTCTTCCTGCAGTAATTTCGAAGATTTTCAGGCGCGGAGGGCGAATATTCGCTTGAAACGCCCGGGCCAGTCGAAGACGGAACTGGTCCACACCTTGAATGGATCGGGCCTGGCGGTGGGAAGAACGCTGGTGGCCGTCCTGGAGAATTATCAGCAGGCCGACGGCAGCATCGTTATTCCCGAAGCCTTGCGGCCTTACCTGAACGGCCTGGACCGCCTCACCGCAGCCGCCTAATCCGCCGCTTCGTTCTCCCAGTAAGACGCACAGGATGTGTCTGATTCCCAGACGGACACGCTACTCACCCGGGTCGGCCCGGCATTGAGTCGCACGCTGAGACGCTGATAAAGATACCGGGCGATCAGTTCCGAGGAAGGGTTCTGTTCCCGAAAGGGCTCCAGTTCATTTAAAAAGCGGTGATCCAATTCGGAGAGGACCTGGTGGGTGGCGGCCTTGATTTCCCCGAAATCCCTGACCAGACCGATGGAATCCAATTGATCCGAACGGAGGAACACTTCCACTTTCCAGTTATGGCCATGGAGTTGTTCACATTTGTGTTTAAAATTCCGCAACTGGTGGGCGGCCGCAAATTGACTGACAATCTTGAGTTCGTACATGGGCTAACTCGACAGCTCGCTTTTAAGCGTTTTAATCCGATTCTGGATCTTCTGCACCAGGGCTTTAAGGTCGAGTTGCATACCGGATAAATCCTGATGGCGTTTATCCGATACCCGCTGGATTTCTCCCAGCCAGTATTGGATGACTTCCATTTCTTTCTTGGCCAATTCCTCCTGGACCCGCTGATTCATCTGACGGATCAACGCTACGTCTAACGGCATGGGCACCTCCCGGTAGTGATTTTAACGCCTTTCGATTCCGGCATGTTACCTGTAGGAAGCCTTCCCTGTCAAGACGGGTATGGGCCATGGCCGGACACAACCGTTAACCGGTCATTTAACCTCTCCGGGAGAAAGGGTTCTAACTAAAGGGGTTGACAGCGGAAATTTGAAAGGTTATGATGAAAGGCTAAATTATGAAAGCAAGAATTATCAAAACTGGTTTGTTTCTTCTGCTGGGGATCGGCCTTATTGGTTCAATGACTGCTGTCTGGGCGGCTGAAACGGCTAAAGTGGCCCTTCTCCCCTTGACCATCAACGCCCCCGAACGCCTGGACTACCTGCGCGACGGCCTTCAGGACATCATGGCCTCCCGATTATCCTGGGAGGGGAAAGTTCTGGTGCTGGATAAGACGCTGGTTCAGAAGGCCTTGGGCAAGGTTCCGGGCCCGATCGATGAAAGCCGGGCACTGGAGATCGGTAAGAACCTAGGGGCTGATTATGTGATTTTCGGCAGCCTGACCATGGCCGGCACCGGCACCAGTATTGATTTGCGGGTGGCCGATCTCGGCAAGAAGCAGGCGGGAGAAAAGTTCTTTACCCAGACCAAGGGAGTGGATGAGGTCATTCCCCGGGTGAATGACTTGATGGAAGACCTCAATGAAAAGGTCTTTGAGCGACCCCGAACGCAACCGGCAGCCCTCAAAGGTCCGATTGAGCTTCGGGCGGCCACAGCCGGGGGAGGCGCCGGGGAAAAGCCGCCCATTGCCTTAAAGGATTTTACGCTAAAACCCCTATCCCCTCAGATCATCACCAACGCCAGCGGCTTTGATCTGGCCGGTATCTGGCGGAGTACCATACTCCCTTACGCCCTCCGGGATCTGGCCTTCGGTGATCTCGACGGGGACGGCAACCTGGAAACGGTGGTGATCAGTCAAAATGCCGTCTATATTTACCGTTTCAAGGATGAAAAGTTTGAGCTGCTCAAGGAAATCAAGGGGGGACGGTACGATAATTATGTCGGGGTCGATGTGGCGGATATCAATGGGACCGGAAGGCCTCAGATTTTCGTCAGCAACTTCCGCAACGACGGTGATCGGTCACTGGTGGTTGCCTGGGACCAGGGAAATTATTCGGTCATAGCCGAAAAAGTCCCTTACCTTCTTCGGGTTCAACAGCTGCCGGGACGGGGGTGGGTTTTGTTAGGGCAGCAGCGCCTGGGGGATTGGGCGCTGGGTGGCGACATCAAGGTCCTTTCCTGGAAGGATAAGCGTTATACCCCCACGGATACCTTGAAATTTCCCGAGGAAATAAACATCTACAATTTCATCATAACGGATTTGAACGGGGTCGGTTCTCACCAAACCATTTATTTGAACGATAAGAATAGATTGGTCATACTGGACGACAAAGGGAAAGTGGAATACACCAGCGCCGCCCATTACGGGGGCACCGTGAACATGATCAATGCCAAGCAATTCAATACCGTTGATGCCGTCAGTGGGACTATTATGAGTGATCGGGTGGGACGGACGTATTTGCCGGCTCGATTGGTGGTGATCCCGGGATCGAAACCGGGCCAATTGGAGATTATCGTCAATAAGAATAAAGATTCCCTTTGGAATATCATCGACCGCTTTGAATCCTTTTCCAGTGGGGTGATTTATTCCCTCTCCTGGGATGGCGTGGACATGAAAGAGAATTGGCGGACCATGACCATCAACGATTACGTGGCCAATTACGGCGTGGAAGACTTCAAGAACAACCGACAAAAACAGTTGGTCGTGGGTGTTGTCCAATCCCGGGGATTTTCCTTTCTGGCCAGCGCGCGCAGCCTGCTGTATTGCTATGATTTAGGGGTGTTTAAGACCGATAAAAAATAATTTCGGCGGTGTAGCTCAGGTGGTCAGAGCATGCGGCTCATATCCGCAGTGTCCGGGGTTCAAATCCCTGCACCGCCACCAAATTTCAAAAAAGCCGATCTGTGGTTTGGCCACGGAGCTGCTTAATCCAAGTTTTTCGAGACCATGATGTTTGAAACCATTTTTTTTCGTTTTTATTTTTACTTTTATTCCGGCGTCTGCCCGGATTAAGGGAGACTGGAGCCTTTTCTCCAGTAAATCTTAACCGGGACAGACGCTGAAAGCGGCTGCCCCGGGAAAAAGCCCTGGGCCTCCCAGGGCTTTTTTTATTGGGCGCTTTTTTGGGACTTTTTACGAGGTTATCATAGGGAAGTAGATTATGTCGGTTAATGCCCCTTATACCCAAACCAGCCAGATTGCCAGAAAGTTCCAGCAGGCCGGTTTGGGACTGAAAGAGATGTTGGCCTTGATCGAAATGGCTTGGGAGGATAATCCCCAGGAATCCCCCCTGGTCCCCTCCAGCCAGGTATTCGCGGATTTAGACCGCCTGATCCGAAACACCGCCCAGGGAAGCCGGATCAAACGGTATCGGGCGGTTGACCGGAGACATCCCTTCCAGACCTTTGAAGTCTATACCCGGGAAGGGGAGATTTTGGGCTATCTGAATATGCTCTACTTCCGGAAACCGGTCCCCTGTTATTATTTGGTTTACGTGGAAATCGATCACCCCTTCCGGGGCCAGGGCTTGGGCGGTCGGATCATTGAGGCCTTCAAGGAACTGGTGGAGAGCAAGGGCGCTTTGGGGTTACTCGACAACATAATTCCTCCTGATGATCCCACCTTTGACCTCTATTCCAAGCTGGACTGGAAACCCGTAGAGGTCTTGACGGGGACGATGGTCGGTCAACCCTCGGGACACTATCTGTTCTACCGTCCGGCTTCGATGAAGGTCAACAATCTGACCGAAAAACTGCCCAAGCTGCTCTTTAATCTCCAGAAGAAGCGGCCGGTCATTGAAATGCGTGATAATGAGGAGATGGTCAAAAGGACCATTCGGGAATTCAACCAAATTTACCTCGCTCTGGAGAAACTGTTTCAGGAAGAACTTCGCCAAGGGCAGAGCACTCCCTTGATGCGTTTCATGTTTACCAAATTCACCACCCGGTTTCTTCATTTTCGCCGGAGGATTCAGGACCTGTTGGGCTATACCGGGGGTGAGTCTCTGGAGCAAATTGCCTTTTCCGATTCAGTCAAAAAGATGATGATTCAAGCGTACAGTTTCAACTGGGAAAAAGGCCTCAAAGTCAAGTCTTTTACCGAGGCCTCTCTCTGGGACAAACTCCCGGATGAGATCCAACAGGACCCGACCCGGGCCATTGAAGGGCTTCCTTTGTACCAGCGGCCCTACTTGCGGGAATGGCTTAGGAAAACAGGCCGAAAGGAACCCTTGACCCTGACCATCGGCGATTTGCTGGACCTGGGTTTTGATCCCACCCGGCTGCGGGAAATCCCCATCCAGGAAGAGGTTTTCATGTTGGAAAGAGTCTCGCCGACCTTGCTCGCTGAAACCGAGGCCCGGGAGGCCACGTTGAGAAAGGTGGGGCAGAAGGCCTCTAATCTCCGGTTTAATGGTTCGCGGCTGCAGGTCAATCCCCCCCTGTTATGGATCCAGGAGCGGGGCAACGGCTATATCCTTCGAAAAAAGATCCAGGGCATCCACGGCGAGGAGGCCCTTTCGCAACTCCGAAGTCAGGAAGCCCTGAAGGATCTGAACCGGCAATTGCGGGTGGATAAAAGCATTGGGCGGACCAGCGAAGCGGTCCTGGGCTTTCTCAAGTCCCATCTCCGAATGCCGGCTCCCTTAAACCCGGCCGATTTAGCGCTCTTTGTCCCTTGGGACTTGCAGAGTAACCGACCGCTGCTGGCGATCGATGATCGCCTGCAGCCCTACTTGGAACAAGTCTGGCTGGCTTGAGAACCCAGGGTCCGGTTGAACTCTAATTAATATGCTTCGCCCATCTGGGTGGGTACCCATCCTATGTATGTCTACCGGGTCTCGGCGAAAGGGTTTTCCGAAATTAAATGTTACCAAGAGAAAGTCGTGATTCTTAAATTGGCTTGACAGTCGAAGAGGGGTTCATTAATATAAAAAATTTAAAAATTAAGCCGCCTCAGGGGAGGTCAGAGGGGATTGGACCCGACGATCGGTCGGTATGGGAACGTCTGATGGACGAGGCCCTGGAGCAGGCCCGGGAGGCTGCCCGGCAAGAAGAGGTCCCCATAGGCGCCATTTTGGTAGGGCAACGGCGGTGAGCGGCTGGCCGCCGCTTATAATCAACCCCGTCGTCTGGCGGACCCCACGGCGCATGCCGAAATAAATATTTTGCGGCAGGCGGCCCGAGATCGAAATAATTACCGGCTCCCCGGGACCACTGTAGTCGTGACGGTCGAGCCCTGTCTGATGTGCGCCGGGGCCATGATTCAGGCCCGAGTGGCCCGAGTCGTTTTTGGGGCCTTTGATCCCAAAGCCGGGGCCTTGGGTTCTTTGTATGATCTGTCCCGGGATCAGCGGTTAAATCATCGTCTGGAGGTGATCGCGGGAATTCGGGAAGCCGAGTGCCGTGAGCTGATCCAGGAGTTTTTCAAAGCGCGCAGGTAAAAAAACCGGAGAGGTACCGAAGCGGCTGTAACGGGGCCGACTCGAAATCGGCTGTACGCCCAAAAGGTGTACCGTGGGTTCGAATCCCACCCTCTCCGCCAAAATACCGTGCAGCCGTCATCTTGGGGCTGCCGGCTACGACCTGTTTTATTGGATCAACGTTGAAACGGAGAGATGCCCGAGCTGGCTGAAGGGGCACGACTGGAAATCGTGTGTACGCCCAAAAGGTGTACCGAGGGTTCGAATCCCTCTCTCTCCGCCATTCCAAATTCAGTAAGTAATTAATAATTAGCAATTAATTGTTAATCGTTAATTATTGATGGCATGACCCGGAAACCCCCCTTTCATCCCTTGTTTCTATCGGATTCACAATGTCCTATCTGGTCTTAGCTCGGAAATTCCGCCCCCAGGTTTTTGAAGAGGTCATCGGGCAACCCCATGTGACCCGGACGCTGCAGAATGCCCTCAAGACCGGTCGGGTGGCCCACGCCTACCTGTTCAGCGGACCGCGGGGGGTGGGCAAGACCTCGGTGGCCCGAATTCTGGCCAAGGCCTTGAACTGCCAGGAAGGCCCGGGCCCCAACCCCTGCAATCGCTGCCCCTCCTGCCTGGAAATCACCCAGGGAGGCAACCTGGATGTTTTTGAGATCGACGGAGCCTCCAATCGGGGGATCGACGACATCCGGGAATTGCGGGAAAATATCCGCTACCTACCCGCGCGGGGGCGCTACAAAATCTACATCGTCGATGAAGTGCACATGCTGACCAAGGAGGCCTTCAACGCCCTGCTCAAAACGCTGGAAGAACCTCCCGATCAGGCGATATTTATTTTCGCCACCACGGAACTCAACAATGTTCCTTTGACAATTTATTCCCGCTGTCAGTCATTTAATTTCCGCCGTATTGCCCCGGAAGCCATGGTGACTCATTTGGGCCGGCTGGTGGCGCAAGAGCAGATTGCCTATCGGGAAGAGGCCCTGCGCCTGATTGCCCGCCAGGCCGAGGGCAGCATCCGGGATTCTTTGAGCCTGCTGGATCAAATTCTTTCTTTTTCACCGGAGGAGATCAACGAGTCGATCATCCAGGAGATTTTAGGCCTGGTGGATCGGCGTCTCCTCCTGGACCTGGCGCAGGCCGTTCTCGGCGGGGATCTGAAGAGGATCATGGGGTTGGTCGGTCAAGTCTATGAATACGGTTACGACCTGAAGGTTTTTTTCAAGGACCTGGTAGAAGTTTTTCGCAGCCTGCTGCTGGTTAAAATGGGAGAGGACCAAGGGCCTCTTTTGGATCTCTCCCGGGAGGAAGTCGACGAGTTTAAGGGGATGAGCGCCCCGGTTTCTCCTGGACTATCTTCAAGACGGACTGCATTTTCTAATCCAGTCGGAGGGCGAATTACGGAAAACCGGGCAGCCCCGTCTGGCCTTGGAGATGATTCTATTGCGTCTGGCCCGGCTGCAAGAAGTGATCCCCATCGATTCCTTGCTCCAAAAACTCGAACGACTGGAAGATGGAACCCGGGGAGAGGAACCGCCGATTTTCAATGCCCCTGAAAGGCCGGCAGCCGATGCTTCACTCAAGGAAGAACGACAAGCGTATCGCCATCCCCCCTCGCCGGAGGCGGTGAATAGCCGCCTTTGTCCGAGGCCCCGGTTTCAGCCCCGCCCGAGCCGGATCCGACTCCGGGCCCCCGGCCCGGCGGGATAAACCCGGAACGTTTACTGGAGCACATCCGTAGGGAAAATCTACCCTTGGCGACTTATTTAGACCACGGGACCCTTCGGATCCTCGATGACCAGACCCTGGAATGGGACTTTCAGGATAATGCCTTTCATTTGGAATTAATGGAAGGGAATGGAAACAAGAAGCGGCTGGAACAGATTTGTCAGGCTTTTTTCGGCAAGAAGGTCAAGGTTCGTCTGCTGGGGCAGGCTAAGAAAGGCCCAACCAATAAAAAATCGACACCGGCCCAGGAGTCCCAAAAAAAGCGGAAAGTGATCAAGGAAACCCTGGAGCAACCCGCGATCCGCGATATCCTTGAACTATTTCAAGCCGAAGTAATCGACGTCAAAATCCCCGAATAGTTTTCCCGTTTTCAGCCTCCAGATAAGGGATCAACTGGGTTTTCATATCGTCTCGAAGTTTCCGGAAAAGGTTTTTCCATCCAAAGCCGTAGGTGGAAAGGGTCAAAGGATCGGTGTATGGCAGGTGGACCCGGTTGCCGTAAGCCGGATAGAACGTGCACATCCGGTCGGCATCGGAGCAAAGGGTGACGACCCGATCAAAGGTCAGGCCATTGAAGAGGTCCAGATGCTTGGTGGGCTGCCGGGCGGCATCAATCCCGATTTCCTTCAGAACCTTGACGACCAGCGGGCTGATTCCGGCCGGCAAAAAACCGGCCGAAAAGGCGGCCCAGCGGCCTTTAAGATAATGATTGGCCAAGGCCTCGGCCATCTGGGAGCGCACCGCATTGCCGGTGCAGATGAAAAGGACCGTTTTTAGTCCGGCGGCCCGGGCGATTTTGAATTTCAGGAGTTGCCCTTCCGGTGTCCCCGGTGCCGGTTTTATAAATCCGACAGCCGGAACCGACGGTTCGGGCGCTTTCCGGTTCCAGGTCCCGGCCATCGATTCGAATGGTCGGGGATCCGGGGAAAGCCGCTTCTTCGGCCTTGACCGGTCCGGATATTTCTATTTCTTTGGTGGATAGGTCCAATCCCAGGGACTCGAGTGTTTCCCGAAGGAGAATCCGGACCTTTTGCAGGTTCGGGCACCCCGGGGTGTAGAGCAGTTCAAGGCGCACGCCTTCCTCTCCTTCGGTTATTGGACAAAACCTATCCCAACTATTATGCCACAGGCGGTCCGACCTAACCAATAAAATTCAACCTGCCTCAAGCATTGACCCATTCGTGCCGAAAATCCGGTAGATCCGGGAGGGCATCTCTTTTTTGATGGATTGGGTACAAGATATTCCTTTTGAAGGCGGGATCAATGGATGAAAACCACAAACCGGAAAAGAATTTCTCAACGGATTCCCGAGGTCTTCCGCTGGATGATTCTATCGGTGGCGTTTGTTTTCTGGGTGTCAACCTCCGGATACGCCCTGGATTCGGTCGGAGGCTTTCCTTCAGCCGTTACCGAAAGTCAAGTGAAGGACATCCGATTTCGTAAACTTAAGGATCAGGCCCAAATCCAGGAAACGGTCAGGGCTATTGTCCGGCTGAAAAGCGCCTTTGTGGTGGAAGGGCGTTTATCCGGGGAAAAAGCGGTTTCGGATCAGCGGGCGAGTATTGCCCTTGGGCAGGAGCAGGTCCTGAATCACCTGAAAGGGCAGGTGGTCTGGAGTCTAAAAAGATATGAGCATATTCCCTTCCTGGCCCTGGAACTGGATCGCCGGGCTCTGGCCTTCCTGGAAAATCATCCCTCGATCGTCGATATTGAGGAGGACAGTCTAAGCCAACCGGCCCTGAATGATACCATCCCCTTGATCGGGGTTCCTCCGGCCTGGTCGCTGGGGTTTGACGGCGGCGGCTGGACCGTGGCCGTGCTGGATACCGGCGTGGATTTTAAAAATCCCTATTTTTCCGGGAGGATCGTGGAAGGGGCTTGTTTTTCCAATTCCTGTGATTCGCCGGCCGGCAGCAACTGTTCTTCCACAGCCCTTTGTGATCACGGCACCTATGTTGCCGGGATCGTTGCGGCCAACAGCGGCGGTCCTTCGAACAACGGAGTTTCCAAAGGGGCCAACATCCTGCCGATCCAGATATTCTCCAGAACGGGCTACGGAATTGAATCCTATAAATCCGACCTGCTCGCCGCCCTTGACCATGTCTACGGGTTGAGGAAGGTATACAATATTGCCGCCGTGAATGTCAGCGTTCGTGGCAGGGCTTACCCAAACCAGGCTTCCTGCGATGCGGACAACCCCTCGGTGAAAACTATGGTTGACCTGCTGCGATCGGTCGATATCGCCACAATCATCCCTTCCGGAAATGATCAGGACCCCTTTTGGTTAGCCTATCCCGCTTGCATCTCTTCGGCCGTCAGCGTAGGAGGCACCACCAAGGGTGACCAGATAGCCGATTTTTCCAACAGCGCCGAATACCTTTCCCTCCTGGCTCCCGGGGAGACTGTCTCCTCCACCACGATCGGCGGCGGCTGGATCCTGGGATACAGCGGGACCTCCCTGGCCGCCCCACATGTTTCCGGGGCCTGGGCCGTCCTTAAACAGGCGGCCCCGAAGGCCACTGTCGATCAGATCCTGTCGGCCTTTCAGAATACCGGGGTCCCGATCAAAGACCCCCGTAACGGTTTGACCAAACCCAGGATCCAGGTGGATCGAGGCCCTCAAGGCGCTTGATCATACCGCCCCCAAATCCCAAATGGCCGCCCTTCCCATGGTATCGGGTATTTTTTTCCCCCTGTCATGGTCAGGGAGGGATGAAGAAAGCGGCATTGGATCTTACGATGTCCAGGTCCGGGAGGGCTTCGAAGGGGTCTGGAAGGACTTTCTTCTGAATAGCACCGAGACTTCTGCTTCATTCATCGGCAGTCATGGGCAGACCTACTATTTTCGGGTACGGGCTCGGGACCGGATCGGTAACCTGGAACCCTACAGTTACGAAGAATGGGGGCAGACCTTTACCACGGTCCTGACCTCGCCGGCCCCGGTTTTGGTCTCTTCTTACAAATATGCCTCCCCCCGGCTGTTTCAAGGGGACCAAACCATTTCCTATACCATCCGGCTTCAAAATATCGGAAATCAAGCCGCCCCGGCTTCGCTGGAAGATACCCCTCCCTCGACCCTGACCGTTGACCCAGGGACCCTGGCAGCCACCTCAGGCCTCCCACCTACCTTTGGCGGGGGGAAGATATCCTGGTCGGGCACGATTCCGGTTTCAGGAGAAGTGCGGGTAACCTATGATGCTGTCCCCAAGCCCGGCATCCCCTGGCTGATTCCCCAGACCGACTCCGTCCGGATCTTCGGAAGCGTCCAGGGGCCCTTTACCCGTTCAGCCTCGGTGATTCGAGCCCATGGGTTTTGGCTGCCGTTGATTATGGCGACGGCCCCCTGACCGCCACCAGCTGATCCCGATCAGTGACCAGGGCCGCGCCTCCCAGGCTGTATTCAAAGATTTGGGACAAGAGGTGCATGGCGAAGGAAATAAATATCCCCTGGGAGGTCTGGATTCCCTGGCCGGCCAGCGCCGCCCCCAGGATCCCCTCGTACAAACCAAATCCGGCAATCCCGCTGACCGGCAGGCTGGCCGCGACCTCGGAAGCCATGATCCCGAACATGATTGTTAAAAAAGGAAGGGATGGGCGGGCTTTCAAAATGGCCGCCATGACCGCAAATAAAAGCAGATAGATCAGGGTATACTTGATGGTCCGAAGCAGAAGGGAAAGGCCCAAAAGGGGCCAGAAGAGACGGGCTCGACGCAGGGCCAGAAAGGAATGACTGACCGCCGTCAGCTCCCGAGCGACCCCTTTCAACCAGGGATGTCTTTCCTGGTAGGGGAAGGTCCCACGCTCGATCCATCCGGAAAGCCTTTGGAATAGGGGTTCCAGAAATACAATCACCGTAATTCCCCCCAGGGTGATGACCATCCCCAGACCCCACAAAAGAGGGTGGACCACCGAACCCCTGAAAGTGTCGATGGCCAACACAAGGGCCAATACCGGTCCCAGGCTCAGCAGGTCGAAGAGGACGGCATAGGTAAAGGAAGTGAGGCAGGCGGAGAAATCCACGGCAAAGATACGGTTCAGGATCACCAGGTAGGACAGGGATCCGGTTCGGACCGGTAGAAAATCCACCAGCATATTGCGGACAGCCGTGACCAGGGCCAAACGGCCGAAACCGGGGACCAAACCCGGTCCAGCCCCCTTGATGAGCAGGTGGTAGCGCCAGGTCCTGAGGAATAAGCCGAGCCCATAGAGGCCGACATAGATTCCCAGGAATTCAATTCGGATTCGGCTTAAGAGACCGACCCATTGCTCTGAAGTAGTCTGAGAAAAAATCTGGTAAAGGAGGAGGCCCGTGAGGCCGAAGGACAGGGCCAGGAATAGCGTCTTCTTACCCATCATCCCGGCTAAGGTAGCATAGCCCGATGGAAATGACAAGGCAGGGGGGAGTCGTTTTTTTTTGTAGCCGCGCGCCGGTCATAACGACTAAAATACAATCGAGAGGCTGGAGAAGACGACATGAAAAAAAAAGGTTTAGGATGGATCGTACTGGCTCTGCTCCTGACTTTTGCCGGGGTAGGACTGTATAGCTTCGGTCTGCGGGCGGTCTACCGCCACTGGGGATACTTCTTTCTTAAACCCGCTGAAACCCAATGGCCTGCCGGATCCCGTGAAAAAATAAAAAATCTTCTGGGAGATCGACCGGGTAAAATTGTCTGGGGGTCAAGCCGCACCCGGACCCATCAGCTTTTCCTGATGACCCTTCCGGATTTACGGATGTACCAACTCACCGATACCCCATTTGTCAGTTTTCATCCTCGCTTCAGCCCCGAGGGCGAACGAATCGTTTTTGCCCGTTCCCAGCGCCCCTGGGTTTCCGAGAGGGACCAGATCCCCTGGGATGTTTACATCCTGAGTTTAGCCGGGGGGAAGGAAAGGCTGGTAGCCAATAACGGGAATTTTCCTCTTTGGCTTCCGGACGGCGAACGGATCCTCTTCTTGAGAAAAGATGAGGTGATCGTCAAGGATCTCCATACCGAAAAGGAAAAGGTGATCTTCAACGGTCGAAAGGCCCCCTTTGATGGAGAACCGTCCAATCCGGAAATCTGCCCCTGGAACCCCGCGCTGCTATCCTTCACCCTTCGAGGTAAAACGGACGGGGTCTTCATTCTTGACCTTAAGACCGGACACCGGACCCTGGTCAGTCAGTCGGGCTGCGAGGCTACCTGGCGCCCGGATCGACGGGAAATCGTCTGGGTGGAGAACGGAGGGCGGGGCGGGACTCGAATTATGATCTCTCCCGCCGAACGGGTCGGGCGGGAGGTCTTTATGGACCTTCCCGGATCCTTCAGTCATGAGTATTTTCCGCGATTCTCTGCCGATGGCAAATGGTTTATCTGGGGAGCCTCCGAGGGAGAACACGAACACGATATCGCCGATTACGAGATTTTCCTCTGGAAAGTAGGAACACCCTGGGAAGCCGCCGTGCGACTGACTTACAATGGCGCCAATGACCGGTTTCCGGATATTTTCCTGCCCTAGCGGATCCGCTGCCAAAGGGGTTCAAAGAGGCAGACCTCATGCCGGAGAGAGGCCGGCATTTTAAGCAAACAGGACGTTCAGGAAGAAAGACCGGGCATCTCTTCGGCCTACGGAGCCTTTTCGACAACGATTCGGTCGATGGAAAAGGGGATCCGGTTATACGTAAAGACCCGGAATTCCAATTCCTCCGGGTTCCTTAAGGTAAAAGGCAAGATCATTTCCTCGTATCGTTCCACTGCCCTAAAATCCTCTCCGGAAATCTCCTTTTGACTGCAGATGAAGGTCCCTGCTTGAGCAGACACATCAATCCGGGCAAAGGGCCCGGCCGTGTTCAACGAGGAGGTCTTCAGGCGAAAACGCGCCTGATAGGATCCCGGTGCATAGCTTTGGTTGGGCCCGAATAACACGTAGGTGGGATGGCCTACCTCCGGATCGGTCCTGAGTGCCCATCCCCCGCGGGCCTCGGGGTCAGGGACCGGGTTGATCAAATAACGAAACAATTCCCGGGCTTCGTAGGTTATCGGTGGCGCAGGCCGGTCGGCAAAGGAAACGACGATTTTGTCCGACCGGGTCGTTTCCCGGCCGAAGGCGTAGATGCGGAATTCGAGGATCTCGGGTCGGGGGACTTCGAAGGGCAAGGTGAAGCGCTGATAGTGCCCGGGCCTAGAAAAATCCGTGCCGCGCAGTTCCCGGGAGGCGATCACTTTTTTCCCGAAAAAGGTGACAGCCTCCAGCCGCAACACCGGAAGGGGATCGGTATTTCCGCTCGATTGCAGGCGAAAGACCGCCTCATAAGGACCGGAAGGAAAGAACCGATAGGCCTGATAGGCCACCAGTCCCGACTGATCCAAGCCCCGAGCGGTCTCGACGGCCTGGCCCATCGAGGCTTCCGGGTCTTTCACCGCCTTTCCGATCCGGTGCCGCATCTCTTCCGCCTCTAAGATGACCCCGGTGTTCCCCCGAAAATAGTGCGGCGGGTGGGCCGCCACCTCTGTGGGGGGAAGAATCTGGAAAAGGGATTGGGTCATGTTGGTCGCGATCAGCTTCAGGTAAGGGGAGGCCGACAAATTCTGGAAGGCCAGGTACCCGGTAAAGGGGCTGACTTTATAGAAATACAACTCCTGGTGATGGACCAGATATTTCACCCCCAACGCGCGCAGTCGTTCATAATCTTCTTGAGAAATTTCCCCTACGTTGAGCTCGATCAAGGGCCAGAAGACTTCCTCGACATAACGGCGGGCCACCACCGGACTATAACCGTTGACCATCCGGACGGCGGACTGGGTGATATAATATTCATACAGGGAAGACTGGTGGGAATCACCGGGAAACATGGGCAGACCGAGGACCAGCCCTTCCCTCGCCGGCATCCGCCTCAAGGCCTGATAGATCGGGTTTCCTTCATCGAGCAGGGAAAGCCCGATCTTTTCTTGGGGGTGGTAGTCCCAGAGGGTGACCAGCAGGATCAGTCCGGCGGCTGAGACCGATGCCGCTCGGGAGCCGAAAGAAGGCCGATGGAACCGTTCCCGTATAACGTCCAGTCCCGCGGCGGAAACAAGGCCCCAACAGAGAAAGGAGAGAAAAATGATCCGGGCCGGGTCCCGGGGATATTTGAAGTAGGGAAAATAATTGTAGAGGAAACGGTAGAGGGGGAACACCGGAAAAAAATGAACCCCGAAGGCGATAGCATAACTCAGGATCAGGACGACGGTAAAGAATCCGAATCGGTATCGGTCGCGGGGTCTCCAGGAACCGGGTTTGAAAAACAGGTCGATCAGCAGATAAACCCATAAGGCCAGCGGAATATACCCGGGATAGATAAAGGATTCTCCAATGCGGTTGTCCCGTTGGAACAGGGCGGAAAGATCCGGTGAATAAAGGGCAACTTCCTGCCAGGTCCGGCCTTTTCCAACGATGGAGTCTTCAACCAAGGTTTTCTTGCTGATAATGTTATATCCTCCGGCCAACCCGATAAAGAGGAAGAGCACCAGGACCATGGCGGCCACCCTTTTCAGCGGAGGCCCGGGGAAAGCCGGTCGTTCAAGTCGCCGGCCCGACTTTTTGTGTAACTGGATCTTGAGGAGGATCATCCCCAGGAAAATGATCAGGAAGAAGGCCTTCCGCATAAACGGAAGCGGAAACAGGGATGAGAGTGGCGATACAACCAGGGCCAGGGCGGGGAGATAGCTTAGGGCCTCTTTTCTTCTGGTCTCCGCCAGGGGACGGCCGGTAAGGGTGCAGAAAAACTGGCTGGTCATGAGCCAGGAAAAATAGAAGGCCAGGCTGTAGAACCCAATGGCGAATCCTCCGGCCAGACCGAAGGCCGGCCCCTGAGGAAACAGGGTCCGGGTCAGATAAATGGAATAGCCGGAGAGCAGACCCAACGAGAGGACCAGTATCGGGGGCCAGACGGGTCCCCGGGTGGTCGAGGGGGAGGCTTCGTTTTCCCAGCGCAGCAACCAGGGTCCCACCATACGGGCCGGGAGGTAGAGGCCTAAGAAAAGCAGGAAGAAATACAGGAGGTGGGTCTCCACCATGCCCAGAGCACAGGATGCAGATCCCGGAAAGAACCACCGGACCCAGGCGTTGTTTCCTGTACCCCTTTTCAAAGAAGTAAAGGCTTAAGGGGATTAAAAACCAGACGTAGCCGTTGATGTGACCGGAGAGAAGCTGGGTCTGACGGCTGGGCGCCAGTGTGAAGACCAGTCCGCCCAGGAAAGCCGCCGGCCGGGAAAACCCCCAAAGCCGAAGGAGATAATACAGGGACAGTCCGGAGAAGACGAAGGTCAGCAGGATAAGCAGGTTATGGGCGGGGACGTTGCCGAAAACCGATAAGAGCAGAAAAAGGATCGAAACCGGGAATTGGGCATACCCATGGGGGATGTGGCCGCCGGCGATGTTGAATTCATAGGGATTGGTGAAGAGGGACGACTGGCCCAGCACATTGTCTTTAAAAAGCCAGAACCAATAATAAATCTGAAGGTGGTCGCCGGAGACCAAGGGAAGGATCGAGGTCTGGCTCTCCGGCAGAAAGACATAGGGGATGGCCCGGTTAAAATAGCGTATTAAGGGGTAGGTGGCAACCAGGCTCACCAGCAAATAAAGGAAGCCCATGATCAGCCACTCGCCCCGAATCGGATTCTGATTGTCTGCCTGCAACGTAGCGCGGTACCATCTTCAGCGTTTTTTGAAAGGCTAGACTATATCGACCCAAGCCGTGTAAATCAAGTTTAAAGAAAATGGTTGCTCGACTCTAAAGAAATCTCCTAAGATCTCCGATATCTATTTTCGGGAGGGCGATGACAATGAAAAAAATAGGATTTCTGCTTGCAATTTTGATCTGCTTCACCCTTTCCTGCAGCAGCAGCGGGAGCAGCAACGGGGGAGGGGGGAATATCGTAGCCAGTAACCAAGTCTATAAGAAGGAGGACCTGGCGGGGAGCTGGAGTTACACGGCGAGACAGCAAGGTGGTCCGAAGAGCTGCAACGGGACGATGACCTTTGACGGGAACCTCCATTTGACCGGAATCAGCAACAGTTGCTGTTCTGGGGGGCAGCAGCTCAATCAATCGACATTCTGGTTTTGGGATTACGGTTTTGTCAAAGCGTATAATTACGCCTGGTGTACCGAACCCGAACATGATGATGAAATATGCCATGAACTTTAAGGGTTCGGATAAAAGAACCATCGCCGGGTTGCTGGATGTCCATGAAAGCCAAACGGATGGTGACCATTATACCCGGTTTGATATCACCCTGAACAGCCTGGCTCCGGTGCCTCCACCCCCGGTCGATCCGGGAATGACCTCCGGATCACAATTTAAAAATCCGGTCAGGGCCGCCGGGCTGTCGACTGCTCCCGCGAAAAAGTAGCCTATTTCAGGTCGGGTTTACCCGGCGTCGCGGGGTTTTCCTTTCGGTTCGCTGCACGGCAAAATTCCTGAACCAGGTAACCGAATCCGCCTTGGTCCAGAGGCCGGCATACCCTTTTAAGGGGGTTGCCGTTTCATAGGTCAGAATCGGCGCTTCGTCCAGATATCCCTTGATGGTCCGGCCGCTCAACTCTACTTTTAAGCCATACCAGCGGTCGGATTCGATCTTCTGATTACGCAGGGCTTGTTGGATCCTTCTATGATTTTCGTATTCAAAAAGGACCAGATTGTCTTCCAGGGCATTAAGTCGCCAGACAAAATAGTTGCCGATGCCCCGCAGTCCGAAAACAATTCCTCCGGCCCGGTCAATATGGCCGCCAACGGTTTTGACTTCCACCCGGACCGTGCCTTCGGCCAGTTCGCTGTCCTTGGCGATGATCAATGGGAAATAATAGTAAGCCTCCATCCGGTCCAGAAATTCCTGCAGGCCGGAGCCGGCGACTTTCCCCACTAATTTGGCCATCCCCGTCGAAACCCTGAATCCGGCCCGGCGGCCATCCTGAACAAAAACCGGGTTTCCTTCGATTTCTTGAACCTCCCAATCGCCCTCTTGGAGGTAAAAACCCGGCAGTTTGTCCCCCCGGTCCCCGGAGAGGAAATCGTAGTCCGCCGCGAAAAAGAGTTCGGACAAGCGTTCCACGTCTTCCGGCCGGGTCAGGGCCATGTCCAGCAGCCGGGTAGAGGCCAGCAGTCGGCCCAATTGGTCCAGTTTATCTTCGAGAGGTCCCCGGTCAAAACCGGTCAGGGAGGCCTCCAGGAGGTCACCCTGGGCCGAAACCTCAAAACCCAGACGCTTCAGGACCAGTTCGAGGAAAAGGACCCGGAGCGATCGGCCGAGAAAATTACCGGCCCCCCCGGAAAACTGCAGGGAAATGTAATTCTGACTTCCCTGGTCTCCGCAAAGGGTGTCCAGGTTGGCAAAATGATACCCGAAGCGGGCGCTAAGGTTCAGGTAATCCTTGGATAAAAAGGCGTAACTCTCCCCTCCGGGGACCTGGCCGAACTCGGATGTGGCGCTGGAGGCCATCAGGCTGAGAAAGCTCTTGGGATCGAACTGGATGGTTCCTTTCCAGGTGATGCCGGGATGGGTGAAGCCTTTCCAGAGGGCCTTCATCGGTACGGACTCGATGTGGTCGGGCACGATCCTTTCGCAGTCGGTCAACCCGAATTTCAATCCGCCGCCCAGGTCGATCAGGTTGAGGATCAGGGGGATCCCGGCCTTCAGCCTCACGGAGATGGTTTGACGGTCAAGGGAGTCTCCCAACCCGAACATTTCTTTCATGGCCAGTTCGTGGGTGAAGCGGATCAGGTCATGGATGGTCCGGCAGCCCTGCGGGGTAAAGGACGGGGACTGGGGATCGGTCAGAGAGAGGGGGGAGACAGCATCCAGGAGGTCCCGCAGCCTCCGGCTGACCGGGCTGTCCAAAAAAGGCCGGCCGGCCAAAGCCCTCGGAGACGGCCGGGCCTCATCCAACCCCTCGTAGACGGTGGCCGAGTCGGCATCCAGGGTAACCGGTGTCCCCTGGGGGATCGTTTCCGAGGCCCCGCGGGCCCCCACGATAAAGGGGATCGTAAATTCCCGGGCTACCGAGGCCAGGTGGCTGGTAACACTTCCCATTTCCGTGACCAGGCCGTTGACCCGCCCGGTCAGGCGGGCATATTTGGGGGAAGCGGTCGGGGCTACGAGGATCACCCCCTCCGGGATGGAGGCCAGGGCTTCCTCCCCTTTAATGACCCAAGCCGGGCCGGCCGCCCTTCCGGGAGAGGCGGTCTGACCGCCGGAAAAAATGACCGGCAGATCAGGAGCGGCCTCGGATAGCCATGGGGTTTCCTCGTCGAGGTTCCTGGAAATGAAGCGGCCGGGACTGGAGTATGAAAAGTTTTCCCTCAAGATCCTGCGCCCACTCCACATCCTGAGGGCGCCCGAAAAAGGTTTCCAACCGCAACCCATAGTCGGCCAGGCGCAACACCGCTTCATCCGTCAGGGCCGGTTGTTCCCTTTCGGTCTCAGGGACTTCCTCGATCCGGGTGCCGCCCTCCGACAATCCCACCAGACGCCGCTCTTTCCGGGAAATGGTTCGGGAGGTTACTTTCCGCTTTTGACGGTCCACTTTGAAAGAATCCGGCACCGTCTGCCCACTGACCAGTTCCTCCCCCAGGCCCCAGACTGCCGACACCTCCAGCCGGTCGCCCTCGGGATCGGAAAGGTCCCTGGTGTACATCACCCCGCTGGATTTCGGCCGAATCATCACCAGTCCGGCCACCGCCATGGGCATATCCGCGTCTTCCAGACCGCGCTGCCAGCGGTACCAGACGGCCCGGGGAGAATATTTGCTGGCCAAAACGGTTTTATAGGCCTCCAGGAGGTTGTCCCGGCGGACATTCAAGACCGTGGTAAATTGACCGGCGAAGCTGGCCTCCGTGTCCTCTCCGATGGCGCTGCTCCGCAGGGAAATGAGGACATTCGGTCCGGTCCGGTTTTCCAGGGATTGATAGGCCTGGAGGATCGCCGAGGCGAGAGAGGCCGGCACCGGGGCGTTCCGAATGTTGTCCTGCAAGGTCCGACAGGTGGCATCCAGGGCCTCGGCATCCTCCGGGTCCAGGCGCGAAAGCAGTTTCGTTATCGTGTCTTCCAGGCCGTTTTCCGATATGAAATAACGGGCCCCGTCGGCCGTTACCGCAAACCCGTCCGGAACCGGGAGGCCCAGCTCTTTTGTTATCAACCCCAGGTTGCCGGCTTTCGCTCCGACCAGCCTGATTTTTTCGGAGTCGATCTTCTCGATGGGGAGGATAAAAACGTCGCCCGAAGGAACCTGGGGAAGAGCCAGCGGTCTTTCGACTTCTCCCCTGATCCGGTCGAAAACCGCTTCCAAGTCATTGAATTTGTCGCCGACCAAGCCCCTGAAGGTCTCGCAACAGGCCCTCCATCGCGGTAAGCAGGGCTTGAGCCTTTTCCCGGACTTTGGCCGAGGTGAAGGGGCGGCCGTTGAAATGAAGCTGTTCCAATTCGGCCAGGAGGCTCAGGGACGCCTGATTGAAGTCCAGGAAACCTTTGAACCGGCTGTAGCGATCCACATGGCGGCCGTCCTGATTGACCAGCAGGGTGCAGACATCCGGTTTGGAAAAAAATTTGAAAAGATTTTTCATATCTAAATTATCTCCAAAAGTTTTATCAAAAGCCCAATAGCCCCTGCCGAAATTATTACCGTAATCATCCCCACCCTGAGCCATTGCAGGGCGGCGAAGGAAGTAACGCCTAGTACTATTCCAAACCAATTTACGTCACCGGGTGCCGGGAAGAGGACCTGGATTCCGAACCAGACGGCCAGATTGAGAACCACCCCGACGACCGCGGCGGTGATGGCCGAGAGGACGGCGGTCAGTTTTTTATTTCCCCTGAATTTTTCTATATAGGGCCCTCCCAACAGGATGAATAAAAAAGAGGGGAGAAAGGTAAAATAAGTGGCGATCAGGGAGCCGATAAGTCCGGCCCAAATAGGATTTAAAGTTCCCGGATTATTCCATCCCGCCATGAAGCCGATAAACTGGACCACCATGATTAAAGGGCCGGGAGTGGTTTCAGCCAATCCCAGCCCGTCGATCATCTGGGGGCCGGTCAACCAGGCGAATTGCTCCACGCCGGCCTGGGCGATGTAGGCCAAGACGGCGTAGGCCCCGCCAAAGGTTAGAAAAGCGGCTTTGGTAAAGAACAATCCTTCGGTGACAAAGACAGGATTTGAAATTAAGATCAGCCCTCCCATGGGAATAATCCAGAACGACAGAAAAACCAGAATTAGAATAATATTCCGTTTCATGGAGGGTTCGATATGGCAAGGGAGGTCTATCTCACAGTATTGGACATAAGCCTCCTCCGAATCACCGTCCTTCTCCTTGATGACCTCGAATTTCCTGGGCAGGAATATTCCTCCCAGGAGTCCTATCAATCCGGCGCTCAGGATAATTATTGGAAAGGGGACCTTGAAAAAGAAGATCGCCACAAAGGACAGGCCCCCAGGGCTATCATGATCTCGTTCTTTAAGGCCTTTTGGGCAATTTTAATGACGGCGGCGGCCACAATGGCCAGGACGGCGGGTTTGAGGCCGCTGAAGACCGCGGCGATCCAGGGAATGTTCCCATAAACGGCATAAACCAGGCTGAGGCCGAAAAGGATGAAAATGGAGGGGATGACAAAGAAACTGCCCGCCACCACTCCTCCCGGTATTTTATGGAGCAGCCAGCCGATATAAATGGCCAACTGTTTGGCTTCCGGGCCCGGCAGGAGCATGCAGTAATTGAGGGCCTGGAGGAACCGGGTGTTGGAAATCCATTTCCTTTTTTCCACCAATTCCTGGTGCATGATGGCGATTTGCCCGGTCGGCCCGCCGAAGCTGATAAATCCCAGCTTCAGCCAGAACTTGAAGGCCTCCCGGAAAGAAGGATGGGGCGTCTGTTCGGTCACCTTATTTCCCGATGACTTTCAGATCATCAAAATGACTCCGGGCATCGGCCTTGGTCCACAGACCGATTTTGCCTGGCTCCTGAAAGGTCGAGTCCTTCGCTTCCAGAACCTTCTTGCCATCATAAAAGCATTGGATACGGTCGTTTTCCATGGTCACCCGCAAGGTATGCCAGCCGTCGCTATGTTTGATGTCGGCGCTTTGAATCTGACTGCGCCTTCCCTTCTCGACTTTATAGAGGCGGTAATTATCCTCCAAGGGATTGTAGCGGGCCACATAGTAGTTCTTGGCCATCTTTGGCCCGCCAGACCAACCCTCCCCCCTGGTCCTCTTGGCCGGCTACGGCCTTCATCTTGACGGAGAGATCTACATTTTCATAATTCGTTCCTTTGACCAGGATGAGGTTGAATGTTGAGCCCGAATTTTTGGCCGGTTGGGCTAGGACATTCGGTTGCGAAGGGGCGGTCGGATCGGCCGCGATTTTCCAGTCACCCCTTTCATTGGTGAAGCCCGGCCGGATATCGCCTTGCTTATCCCCATCGAAATTCCATATTTTCTCTAAGTTCTGGGCTCTAAGATCGGTCGATAACAATACTGATAATAATAACATTGCTTTTAAGCCCATGGCAATACTGGTTGTAGAGCCGACGCCCCAAAAATGAAGAAATATCCTTTCTTCATATCATCCTCCTACCGCTCCTGGCAGCCTTGTTAAGGTTAAGGACTTTCCTTCGCGGATTGTCTACAAATTGCACGATCATTTATGGAGAGAACCGATTCTGAGATCCTTATTGAATTCTATAGGGGTTGACCGTTAAGACCGGAACCGGCGAATTCCTGACCACCTGTTCGGCCACGCTGCCCAAAAGGAGATGGGCCAGAGTTTTCCGCCCATGAGTTCCCATGATGATCAGATCAATTCCTTTCTCTTCAGCATATCTTATAATTTCCAAACCCGGATCACCCACCATGACATCCTTGATAAAGAGAGGACAGCCCTGTAGATTTTCCTCGCAGACCTGATCCATCTGTTTAACCGCGGAAGCGATAATTTGATTTTGCAATTCTTCTATGGAGGGGTAGGCAACGTCAAATCCGCCCATGTAACTGAAGTCACCCACCACATGCAAGAGATGGACGACGGCTTCGAATTTCAAAGAAAAGGTCCTCACAAGGGGTGTGATCTTTGGGACGGAAATCGAGAAGTCAATGGGAAATAGGATGTCTTTGATTTCTTTCATAACGCACCTCCTAAGATTTGATTTAAGGGTTTACTGTTTTGTGGTCTTCAACGGTCAAGGGACGCTCTCGGTGAACTGGTCATTCTCGGTCCAGGCCTTGAGCCCTCCTTCCAAGAACGCCGCGCCTAAGCCTTCTTTTCGCATCCGATCCGCCACGGATTGGCTGACCGATCCGCCCTTGACGCAATAGACAACGGCGGGGGCGCCGGAGGGCAGGTCCTTGATCCAGTCCTCGATTTTTTCAGGGTCCCGCCAGATGGCGCCGGCGATTTTCTTGGGGTCGGCCTCGTAATCCGTCTTGCGGCGCACGTCGATCAGAAATGGGGCTTTGTCGCCGGTGAGACGTCTTTTTAACTCTTGAGGATTAATGGAATGAGCCATGGGGATTTCTCCTATTTTGTTGTTGTCCCGGGGACCGGAATATCCCGCCCCCAGACCGCGAAACCCAAGGTGCCGATGATCCCGAAGACGAAGGCCGTGATGAAGTTCGTCTCCGGGCTGATTTGCCATAAGAACGCGCCCCCCAGGGCGGCGACGGATACAAAGACATCCCGGATCAGGTAATAGAGCCCGAACATGCCCGCCTGGCAGCTTTTCGGGGATAGATCCATGATCAGGGACTTGCGGGTGGGCTCTCCGAACTCCTTGAGGCCCCGGAGGATAAAGGCCAGGACCAGCCATTCGAAGGAGCGGCTGTACAGAAGCACCAGGGGGAAGAAGGTGAAGAAGACAAAGGTGATGAGGACAAAGGGCTTCTTGTGACTCCGGTCCGCCAGGTAGGCCACCGGGATATAGACCAATACCGCCGTGGCCATCTCCATCGTGGTGAGCAGGCCGAATTGAACGGCAGACACCGGCTCGGCGATGGTCTTCAGACACCAGACCACCACGAAAGCGTAGGGGATCTGTTCGCAGAAGCGGATCAGGATGTCGGTAACCAGAAGCCCTTTCATGGCCGGGTTCATCAGCCGCAGCAGTTTCAGCGGGTTTTTTTCCGGTGAAAGTTCGCAGGCGTCCGCCGCGGATTTCGTGGACCTGTCGTCGGCCAGCAGCCGCTGTTGAAGTAGCAGGCCTATACCGGCCAGGGCCAACGCCGCCCCAAAGGCCAGGCGAACTCCATCCCGTTCGCCCCAGACGCCGATAAAGACCCCGCCGACCAATGGTCCCAGGGCCATGGGGAACCGGCGCACCAGCGAATGCATGGTCACCCCCATGGTGCGTTTGTTTTGGGGGAGCACCTTGTACATCAGGCTCATGGTGGCCGGCAGCGAGATGGCCGACCAGGAGATGAAGAGCACCGCCCCGGCCAGCACCGCCTGCCAGGAAGGGATCACGATCACCAAGGCGAAGCCGGCCATGGCCACCAGGTTGAAGACCAGGAGGGAACGCTTGGTCCCGATGCGATCGGAAAGGTAACCGCCGGGAAAACTGTAGAGGGCGGAAAGCAGGTTGTCCATGGCCTGGAGCAGCCCGATGGACAGTGCGCCGCCCCCCAGGGCCATCAGGTAGATGGGCAGAAAGCGTTCGGCCATCCGCTCGCCCATGCCTACCAGCACCACCATGGCCAGCAACCCGACGGTGCTGCGCTGCAGGGCGAGGAAGCCGGTGATCCGGGCGGTGCGGGTGGTTGCGGTGTCTGAGAGCGCCATGGATTATCCTTTCGATCTGCTCCCGGCCACGTCCAGACGGCACCAGGCATACAGGGCGTCGTAGACCTCGAACTGCCGCTCGATGTTTTCCCGATCATCGGGATAGCGCAGGCTGTAGCCGACGGCGATGGCCTCGAAACCAGCCGCCAGGGGATCGGCGTCCAATCGGTCGGTGTCGGCGGCGTTGATGACCTTGGCCATTCGCAGCAGAGCCTTATCAGTCAACCCATATTCCTTGATGATCACATCGAAGGTACAACGGTTTTCCCGGTGATGCAGTTCCGCTCCGGGCGTGTCGAAGGGGATGGCGCCTTCCTTTTCGGCGATTTCCAGACCTTACTTTTGGGACAAAGAGAAATTCGGCAGCCGAGTCGATGAACCGGGTGATCAGCCAGGGACAGGCCACCCGGTCGACGTGCACATGAGATCGGGTTATCCATCGCATTGAGTCGTCTCCTTTTTTCGCCGTTTATTTGCCGTTTAAGTTTCTTCCTTCACAGAAGGGAGTTCTCCCTTGGCTCTTTGAAAATAGGCATACAGGTTATCAAACAACCGGATTCCCTCCTCCAAACGCCGCGCATCGTCCGAATGCGAAGCCACCAGACCGGTCAGCAGGGCACGGAAACCGTCCGTTTCCCGGCGGCCGTATTTTTGGTCTTTCAGGTCGATGTCGTGGATGATTTCAGCCAGGGAATCCAGTGCCCGATCCTTGAGGCCCAGATGCCGGATCATCCCTTCGAAGGTGCAGCGGTCCCCCTCGTGAGTGAATTCTCCTTCAAACATATCGAAGCGAAGTTCCCCGGCCGCGGGGCTGTATCGAGGCCCGAGGACGAACTTGAAGGCCGCTTGGCTGTCGATAAAGCGCCGAATCAGCCAGCCGCAGGCTAAACGATCCACAAAAAGATTTCCGCGGGTTACCCAGGTCTTTCCCCGGAGATTTCCGACCTCCTCCAGGCCGGTAGGCGACGTCGAAGGCTCACCGGATACTTGGGTCGCCAGTTCCTGAAGCAAAGTGTCCGCGGTTTCCCGTTCTGGCGATTGGAAGAAATCGATGGCCAGGACCTCGTCCAGTCGGCGCCGTAGTCGGGACACCTGGGCCGGCCCCTTCAACGCCGGATCCTTCGGGTCGTCCTGCCCGGAAGCCCAGACCAGGAGCAACTGCCGGGCCTCCCGGATGATTTTTTCGTAATCGAACCGGCGTGCATCGTGAAACAGTTCAACCACCTGATTGTCGGTTAAACCTGCCAGAAACCGCGCCTCCGAAATAGATCCATCCCCACCGCCCTCGACGATCTCTTTGAGTATCCAGTTCAAGTCCTCCCGTGAGTGTTCGGAATGGGGTAAGGCATAGACCGACTGCTTAATAGCCACGGCGCCCACCTGCTGCAACCGTCGCCAGATTTTTACTCGTAGCGCGTTGGGTTTAGGGGGAAGTTGATGTATTAAAATCAGCCACATTTTCGAGTCATTGGAATTCATTGGGGCTCCATTAAAACAATTGTTACCAATAATGTGTATCATCTGTTACAATTTGTCAAGGCTGATCTTGAAAAATGGGAATTCTTTGTAGAAGGCCGTAGCGTGGTGCTTTTTGAAGGGGGGATTTAAAAGAGCACTTTACAACATTTGAATAACAGGATAAAATTTCTCAAAATATCAAATCATTTTGCAGCAGGTAAGGAAAAAATTATGAAAAGCTTTGGCAATATGGGCAATATCATGAACCAGGCCAAAAAAATCCAGGAGCGCCTGGCCTCGGTCCAGGAAGAGATGGCTCAAAAAACAATCGATGGTTCGGCCGGGGGCGGGATGGTGACCGTTACCGCCAATGGCCGCCAGGAGATCGTTTCCTTGAAGATCGAACCGGAGGTAGTCAATCCGGAGGACATCGAGATGCTCCAGGACTTGGTCCAGGCCGCGGTGAATGATGCCTTGCGCAAGTCTCAGGAGATGGTACAGCAGGAAATGTCCAAGATCACCGGGGGTCTGAAAATTCCCGGCTTGTTTTAGCTATGGCCTTATATCCGCCCCCCCTGGCCCGGTTGATCACCTCACTGACCCGCCTGCCGGGGTTGGGGGAGAAGAGCGCCACCCGCTTGGCCCTGCACTTCCTGCGCAGTTCGGAAGAGGAAATCCAGGAATTGGCCCGGAACCTCGTGCAGGTAAAAGAAAAGATCCGGACCTGCTCCATCTGTTTTAACTGGACGGACTCCGACCCCTGCCCCTTGTGCCAGCACCCGGGAAGAAAGGCCGATCTGTTGTGCGTGGTGGAAGGTCCGGGTGACTTATTGGCCCTGGAAAAGAGCGGGGGATTCAGGGGAAAATATCATGTCCTTCAGGGGACCCTGTCGCCGATCGACGGGATCGGCCCCCGGGAATTGCGGATCCGGGAACTCCTGGATCGTTTGGAGACGGAGTCCATCAACGAAGTGGTTCTGGCCCTCAATCCGACTACGGAAGGGGAGGCGACCATCTCCTATCTGAGCGAGCAGATCAAAGCCCGGAGGCCCCAGACGCGCCTGACCCGGATCGCCTACGGTATCCCCATGGGAGGGGACCTGAAATACATGGATAGCTACACCATCAAGATGTCTTTGGAAAGCCGGAGAGAAACTTGACCAAAAATATCTGAATTTTTGTTTCAATTCCGCAATCCGAAGCCCGGATTTCCAAATCCGACACAAATTCAAACGAAGCAATACAAAAATTAAAAGGTGAAAGACACTATGACCAGTAGCGGATTAATGAAAGGCTCTGAAATTATCGTCGAGGTCCTGCGGGAAGAGGGGGTGGACGTGCTGTTTGGTTTTCCCGGCGGATCGGTTATCCCTCTTTACGACGCCCTGTACGACTGCTCCATCCGTCACATCCTGACTCGCCATGAGCAGGGGGCGGCCCACGCGGCCGACGGGTATGCCCGGGCCACCGGCAGGGTGGGAGTCTGCATCGCCACTTCCGGACCCGGGGCCACGAATCTGGTGACCGGCCTGGCCAATGCCAATATGGATTCCGTGCCCCTGGTGGCTCTGACCGGCCAGGTGCCCACCCACATGATCGGCAACGACAGTTTCCAGGAAGCTGATATTTACGGGATCAGCATCCCCATCACCAAGTATAATTTTTTGGTCAAGGATCTGAATGATCTGGCTCGGACCCTGAAGGAGGCCTTTTATATCGCCCGCACCGGGCGGCCCGGTCCGGTTCTGGTGGACCTGCCCAAGGACATCCAGGAAAAAAAAATCCGCTATAAACCCGTTACCGAGGTCCAGATCCCCAGCTACCATCCCGCCTTTAAGGGGCATCCCAAACAGATCGAGACCATGGTCAAGGCCATCCGGGAAGCGCAGCGGCCGGTGGCCTATGTGGGCGGAGGGGTGATCTCCGCCGGGGCCACCGAGGAACTGGGCCGGTTTATCCGTGCCTTGCAGATTCCCATTACCACCACCCTGATGGGTAAGGGGAGTTTCCCTGAGGACGATCCCCTGGCCCTGGGCATGCTGGGCATGCACGGCACCTGGTATGCCAATACCTCCATCTATCAATCCGACCTGATCCTGGCCCTGGGAGTCCGGTTTGACGACCGGGTGGCCGGCGATGTAAAGAAATTCGCCCCCCAGGCCAAGATCGTCCACGTCGATATCGATGCGGCCGAAATCGGCAAGCGAGTGAACGTGGACATCCCCATTGTGGGCGACCTGAAAACGGTCCTGACCCAGGCCTTGGGTCGGATCAAGGCCGGGGAACGGAAAAAGTGGCTGGAGCAGGTCAGCGACTGGAAACGGGAGCACCCCTTGAAATATTCAAGGGAGGGGGGTCTAAAACCCCAATATATCCTGGAGTGTATCAACGAGATTCCGGGCCGGGAATTGATTGTGGCCACCGATGTGGGGCAGCATCAGATGTGGGCCGCCCAGTACATCAAAACCCGGAAGCCGAGGGGCTTTATTTCCTCCGGCGGGCTGGGCACCATGGGCTTCGGCTTTCCAGCGGCCATCGGCGCTCAGGTGGGCTGTCCGGATGACACGGTCATCGTGGTCAGCGGAGACGGCAGCTTCCAGATGTGCATCCAGGAATTGGCCACTATCCGAACCTACAATATCCCGGTTAAGATCTTTTTGTTCAATAACGGCGTCCTGGGGATGGTTCGTCAATGGCAGGAAATGTTTTGCAACAAGCGCTATTCCCAGACCCGTTTTGAATTCAACCCCGAGTTCACCAAGGTGGCAGAGGGGTACGGTATCCCGGGACTGATTGTCCGGACCAACGAGGAAGTCCGTTCGGCCATTGATAAGGCCCTGTCGGACCCCGGTCCTTTTCTGATTGATTTTCGAGTGGCTCCAGAGGAAAACGTCTTTCCCATGGTCCCGGCCGGTAAGGGGATTTGTGAAATCATGGAGGAGTGTTAGGTTATGCGTCAGGTAATATCGGTCCTGGTTCGAAATCATCCCGGAGTTCTCTCCCACGTGGCCGGCCTTTTCACCCGGCGGGCCTATAATATCGAAAGCATTGCCGCCGGCATAACCGAACGGCCGGACGTGACGCGGATCACCCTGGTGGTTTCCGGGGATGAAGCGGTTCTGGAGCAGGTTATCAAGCAGCTTCGGAAACTGATCGACGTTATCCGGGTCATTGACCTCAAATACTCCCAGGCGGTTACCCGGGAATTGATTCTGATGACCGTCCTTCTTCCGGCGGATAGAAGGGTGGAGTTTATTCAGATCGCCAATTCCTTCGGGGCCGTCATCGTGGATATTTCCGATCAGACGGCCACCATTGAATTTTCAGGAAACGAGCGGCAAATCCACTCCGTGTTGATGGCCCTGGCCCCTTTCAAGGCCAAGGAAATGGCCCGCACCGGGTTGATCGCCCTGCCGATCGAGAGTCTGGGGGACAGCAAAGAATTTATTGTTTAACCCTTGACAAGAATTTAAGGGGTATGCTACATATAACCGCTTTATGGATATAAAATCTGGAAGGTGCGAGTGAAGCCGTGAAAAATCCAATGATCGAAGTGCGATTCCATGGCCGGGGAGGGCAGGGGGCGGTCACCTCGGCGGAACTGATGGCCCTGGCCGCCATCGACGAAGGGAAGTTCGCCCAGGCCTTTCCCAGTTTCGGGCCGGAACGCCGGGGTGCACCGGTGGTGGCGTTCTTGCGGGTCAGCAGCGACCAGATCCGGGTCCGATCCAAGGTCTATGACCCGGACGTGGTGGTGGTGCTGGACCCGACCCTGCTGGATATCGTGGACGTTTCGGCTGGATTGAAGCCCCAGGGGATCGTCATCATTAATACCGCTAAAACGATCGAACAGCTCCGCTCGCAATACGGGTTTAAGGGACGCCTGGCGACGGTGGATGCCACCAAAATCGCCATGGAGGAAATGAAGGTCCCCATTACCAACACCACCATGCTCGGGGCTCTGATCAAGGCAGCCCATTTAACTGAACTGTCCTCCATGGAAAAACCGCTGGAACATCGGTTCGGCCGGATTGCAGAACGAAATAAGAAGGCTATGCAGCGGGCCTTTGAAGAAACCCGGATTAAGGAGTAACCGTCGTGGGAAAAAAAGTGGAAGCCCTTCACCCCTGGAAGGAAGTGCCGCTGGGATGCGCTATTTTAGAGGCCGGCAGCGCCCGGAAGTTCAAGACCGGGGATTGGCGCTCAAAGATCCGGCCGGTAACCGACCGGGAAAAATGCATTAAATGCGGGATGTGCTGGATCTTCTGCCCGGACATTGCCTACAGCCACCGGGAAGACGGCTATTTCGACTGGAACTCGGATTACTGCAAGGGCTGCGGGATCTGCGCCCGGGAATGTCCCAAGGATGCCATTGCCATGGTGGCGGAGGAGGAATAGGTTATGGCCAATCGAAAAGGCATGGAAGTCTCCATCGCCGTCAGTGAGGCGGTGAAATTGGCCAATGTCGATGTGATCTCGGCCTATCCGATTACTCCTCAAACCCATATCGTGGAGCATCTGTCCGAACTGGTGGCCGATGGGGAACTGCAGGCCGCCTTCATCCCGGTGGAGTCCGAGCACTCGGCCTTGAGCGCCGCCGTGGGAGCGGCGGCCGTCGGCGCCCGGTCTTACACGGCAACCAGCTCGCAAGGGTTGGCCCTGATGCATGAGATCATGTTCATTGCCTCCAGCATCCGGATGCCCTTGGTCATGACCGTGGTCAACCGGGCGATTTCAGCTCCCATTAATATCTGGAACGATTTGAGCGACATCATGGCCGAAAGGGATTGCGGCTGGATTCAGCTCTTTGCCATCAACGGGCAGGAGGCCATCGATCTGACCCTTCAAGCCTTCAAGATTGCCGAAGACCACAGGGTCTTGTTGCCGGTGGCCGTCAACCTGGACGGTTTCATCCTAAGCCACGTTATTGAACCGGTGGAGCTGCCGGACCAGGAAACGGTGGACGGGTTCCTGCCTCCTTTTAAGCCGGTGTTGCGTCTGGACCCGGATCACCCGATAACCATCGGCGCCTTCGGCAGTCCGGAAGTATTCATGGAGGTCAAAAAACAGGTGGAGGAGGCCCTGATCGATTCCCAGAAAGTAATAATGGAAGTCTGGAAGGACTTTGGGAATCGGTTCGGACGTCACTATAAACCCGTCGAGTCCTACCAGGCCAAGGGGGCCGAGACCTTGCTCTTGACCATGGGCAGCATCTCGGAAACAGCCATGACGGCGGTCGACCGCCTGCGGGAAAAAGGCGAAAAAGTTGGACTGCTGCATCTCCGGCTCTGGCGGCCCTTCCCCTTCAAGGAATTTTTTCAGGCCATCCGGGGGGCCAAGGTATTGGCTGTTGTCGATCGGGCTTTAACCCCGGGAGGAATGGGGGGACCGGTCGGTCTGGAAATAAAGTCGGCCCTGTTCGACAAAACCGAACGGCCCTATGTCGCCGAGTTTGTAGCCGGATTGGGCGGGCGGGACCTGACCGTGGAGCTGTTTGAAGAGATCGCGGAAAAGGCCAACCGCTATGCCCAAAAACAAAAAGAAATGCGTTATGAAATGATCGGGGTGCGTGAAAAATGATTGCCGACGACCTGCAAAACTTCAAAAAATTTACGGCCAAGACCCTGCCTCGAGAGGAACCTTTTGTCTTCGGTCACCGGGCCTGTCAGGGTTGCGGAGAAGTGCTGGCCCTACGCCAGGTGGCCAAGGCCATCGGCCGGCCCATGATCGTCGTGAGCGCCACGGGCTGCATGGAGATCGTTTCTTCCCCCTATCCGCAAACGGCCTGGGATGTTCCCTGGATCCATGTGGCCTTTGAAAATACGGCTGCCGTAGCGTCCGGGGTGGAACAGGGGCTCCGGATCCTGATGGCCAAAGGCCGGATTCCTCAAAAGGATGTCAGTATTGTGGCCTTTGCCGGGGACGGCGGGACCGCTGATATCGGGCTCCAGGCCCTTTCCGGCGCTCTGGAACGGGGCCATAACTTCGTCTATGTCTGCCTGGACAACGAAGCCTATATGAATACCGGCATCCAGCGTTCCAGCTCTACCCCCTATGGGGCCATGACCACTACCTCCCCGGCCGGGAAGGTAACCGCCGGTCAGACGACCTGGAAAAAGAACATGCCGTTGATCGCCGCGGCCCATGGCATTCCCTACGTGGCCACGGGCTCCCCGGCTTTTTATGTCGATCTGATGAACAAGGCCAAGAAGGCCTCGCTGATCAAAGGCCCGGCTTACCTCCATGTCTATTCGCCCTGCCCGACCGGCTGGCGGCACGGCGCGGACCTGGCTGTCACGGTCAGCCGCCTGGTGGTGGAAACTAATATTTTTCCTCTCTATGAAGTGGAAGAAGGCCGGTATACGGTCCGGAAGAACAATAAACCCAAACCGGTGGAAGAGTATTTCAAGACCCAGCGGCGATTCGCCCACATGACCCCGGCCATGATTAAAACCCTGCAGGATCGCGCGGACCAAGAATACCAGCGGCTGCTCCAGATGGAAGCCCTGACCAACCCGGCCGCCGCTAAGAAGGAAGAACCGAAGGAGGAAGCGGCCGGTTAATTTGTTTTTTTTCGGTTTTGAAAATATTCCCCGGTAGCTCAGTCCCGCTTGCAGCGGGAGTGGCTGTTAATCCCGCCTGAGGCGGGATCGGCGGTACGAGAGCGGGGACTGAAGTTACAAACAAATAAATTATTCCCCGGTAGCTCAGCCGGTAGAGCGGGTGGCTGTTAACCACTTGGTCGGCGGTTCGAATCCGTCCCGGGGAGCCAAAATTGACGAAAGCCCATTGGCATCCAATGGGCTTTTCAATAAAGATTTGTGATTGAAGATCTCGTTGTCTTAACTTGTAATATGGACAACATCCGGATTATCCGAGCGGGTGGCTGTTAATCCCGCCTGGGGCGGGATCGGCGGTTCGAATCCGTCCCGGGGAGCCAAATTTAAACAAGCCCGATCAGATATGGTCGGGCTTGTTCGTGTCGGGAAATGGCAAACTGGGTTTATATTTTGAAAAGCGCTAGCACTGGGCGTTTGTACTGTGGACAGACGAAGGATCTTGAAAGACGAATCCGGGAACACAACGATCCGGATTATAGGAGTACCAGGACAACCAAGAATTTTCCAGGACCTTGGGAAGTCATTTGGTCCTCTGATTGCGCTGACCGTTCCCAAGCCCTGAAGTTAGAACAGCGAATAAAAAATCGGGGAATCGGCCGATTTATGACTGATTTGCAAAAGCTGTAGCGGTCGAGGTGAAAGCCGAGATCCCGATGAAAGCGGGATTCGAATCCGTCCCGGGGAGCCAAATTTGAGGAAGGCCCGATTTTTTCGGGCCTTTTTTTATCCGAGGTGGAAACCCCGACCTTGAAATCATTTCCACAAAAGGTTAGTATGGGAGCTCTAGCGCGACGGTAAATTGAGTACCAGGAGTTTTGATGAAACTAAAAATCGGCGTTATGGGGCATGCCGGTCCGGATTTGCCGGAAAAAGAGAAAAGGATGGCCTTTGAGCTGGGAAAGGCCATTGCTGAAGAAGATTGTATAACGGTTACCGGGGCTTGTCCCGGGTATCCTCTTGAGGCGGCCAAGGGGGCGGCCAGCCGGGGGGGACTGGTGATCGGTATCTCCCCGGGGCTCAGCCTCTGGGAGCATACCCACAAATACCATTCCCCCGCCGAGCATCATGACGTGCTGATTTTTACCGGCAGCGGGCTTATGGGCCGGGAGGTAGTCAACATCCGCAGTTCGGACATGGTGGTCATTGTCGGGGGAAAATCCGGGACCCTGGGAGAATTTGCCATTGCCTACGATGAGGGTAAGCTGATCGGAATCCTGATGGGCACGGGCGGCATCACCACGGAGATCAAGCACCTGGTACGGGTCGTCCGGAAGGATACCGGGGCCAAGGTCCTTTACGACCGGGAACCCCGGCGGCTCATTCGACGACTCTGGCAGTATTACCACCGGGAACATTACAAGCATCCCTCCTGTTTTCGCGACGAGCAGCATTCCTCGGAAACCGCCGGGGACTCCCCGGATCGGCAAGGGGAAGGATAGACCTCCATGAATCCAGACACCCCTTTATTCCCCATTGCGGTGTATTGGGCCCATATTCAAAAGCTGAATTTTCACGATCCGCTGGCCGGGGTGATTCTGGTCGGTTTTCTCGTGGGTATTCTCGTGGGTTTTTTTGGGATTGCCGGGCGTTTTCTATTGCCGCCTTTTTTGAACATTTTCTTTAGTTTTCCTTACAACGTGGCGGTCGGGAGCGACCTGGGGCAGATGTTGGGCACGTCGACCTTGAATCTAATGAAGTTCAAGGGGCTCCACAACGTGGACTATAAACTGGGCGGGTTCATGCTGATCGGCACCGTGGCCGGGGTGGAAGGTGGCGCCCAGATCATGGAGTGGTTGAAGCGGTCCGGTCATTTTGTAGTCATGGGTCGGCCTGTACAATATTTGGATCTGGTACTGACTATTTTTTATGTGGCCTTGCTGCTCTGGATTGGTCTCGTGGTTTACCGGGAAGCTCGGGGAACCTCCGGCGGGGAAGGGGAGGGCGGGTTTTTCCCCGCCGAACCCACGGCGTTGACGGCCAAACTGCAGCTCCTGCGCCTTCCGCCGATGATTTCTCTGCCGGTCTCGGGTATCGAAGCGATATCCTTATGGATTATTATTCTGGCGGGCTTGATTACCGGCCTGCTGGTAGGTCTGCTGGGGGTAGGGGGGGCCTTCATCCGTCTGCCCGCTTTCATCTACCTTATCGGCTGCCCCATGGTGGTGGCTATCGGCACCGATTTTTTCGAAAACTTGTTCTCCATGGGCTACGGGACCTTGACCCACTCGATGAAGGGCAACGTGGACACCCTCCTGGTGCTGGTCCTCCTGGTCACCGTAGTGCTGGGGAGTCAAATCGGCATCGGTCTGGCACGGCGGATTCACCAGATCAAGATCCGGGTGGGTTTCGCCTATATCGCCTTTGTCGCCGTTCTCCTGATCTTCTTGAAACTCCTGTGGCTGTGAAATCATTTTTGAACGCCTCGTCCCACATTCCGCCCTTTGGGGTTTGTCGTTTTCTTTTTATTTATGGCCGGCTGCTGTGTCCGACCGGCCTTTCTGCCCATCCCTTCACAGGGATATCTCGAAGGGCTGAAACCAGGGGACATTCTGGAAACCCGGACCGGGCAGGTTATTTCTCCGGAGGTTTTGCTGGATCAATTGACAGAGGCCCGGGTTGTCTATCTCGGCGAGACCCATACCCGCCTGGAAGATCATCACATCCAGGAACGGATTTTGGAGGGGCTCTTCGATCGTCATCCTTCGTTGGTAGTGGCCCTGGAGATGTTTCCCCGGGAGGTCCAGCCTCAACTGGACCGGTTTTCCAAGGGAGAGTGGACAGAGGAAGAATTCCTCCGGCACGTGCACTGGGAGGAAAACTGGGGTTTTCCATTCCGGCTCTACCGACCGATGGTTCTCTTCGCCCGCGAAAAAAGACTTCCTCTGGTCGGCTTGAACGCTCCCCGGGAGGTGGTCAACAAAATTTCCCACCAGGGGTTGGCCGCGCTGACCCGGGAAGAGCGGATCCGGGTGGCGGAGACTTTTGATCAAACGGATCAGGAACACCGGGAGCAGGTGCTAGAGGAGTATGAGCGGCACGTCAAGGGGGACATCAGGGATTTTGAGGCGTTTTATGAGGCCCAGTTGGCCTGGGAGGAGACTATGGCCGAAACGCTGGTTCAAACCCTGAAAGCCGTTCCGGAAACCACCCGGGTGGTGGTTTTGATCGGGAACGGCCATATCTGGCAGGGGAGGGGGGTGCCCCTAAGCGCCTGGAGGCGCCTGGACCACCGGTTCCGGACCATCATGCCGCTGCCGGTGGATTATTCGCTTCGCCGTCTGGAACCCGCGCCGGCGGATTATATCTGGATTACCCCGGTCCCTGAGGAGATCCATCGACCCCGCCTGGGGATTACGATCGAGACCCTGCCTGAAGAGGGGGGAATAGTCCTCCGCGAAGTGGTACCTGGAGGGAAGGCGGAACAGTATGGGTTTAAAAAGGGGGACCTGATTCTGGCGATCGATGGGACCCCCGTTATGAACCTGGAGGATTTTCACCGATCTCTTTCCAACACGGCACCAACGAAACGGTTCAGAATCCAACGGAATGGCACGGAAATGGAGATTACGGTAGACTGGGAGATGAAAACTCCTTGACAGAAAAAGGTCATCAAGTAATATTGACAAGTTTTCAGTATTTATAGAGGCTTTAATTGAGGGCCTCGCAAGAAGTCCCAGAACTGTCATCCTGAGAGCCCTGCACCTGTCATCCTGAGTGACCAACGAAGGAATCTCGGGCTCTGGCTCAGGGTAACCTCCGCGAAGAATCCTGCAACCTGTTGAAAAACGAGATTCTTCGCCTTCGCTCAGAATGACAAGCACCGTTGACGGACTTTTTGCGAACACTGCTTTAGTTTACCAAATTATTAAGAGGAGGGAGTTATGCAAAGACGGAGTCAAGGGGTTGTATTTTTGGTTGTTTTAATTGGTGCGCTGTTCCTGGCGGTCGCGATCAGCCAGGCCGCGCCGGTGGCGGCCAAGATCGGGGTCATTTCCATTATTACCGGCCCGGGGGCCGGTTACGGTGAGGCCATCACCAACGGATTTAAATTGGCCCAAGGGGAACTGAACGCCAAGGGGGACGTTAAAATCGACCTGATCATGGAGGATTCCTCGGGCAAACAGGAGCAAGCCCTGGCGGCGGCCCAGAAACTGATCAATTCCCAGCAGGTAGTGGCCATCCTCGGCCCCACGCTGAGCACGGAAATGAAGGTGGTCGGCCCGGAGGCCAATGCCAGCGGCGTCCCGATCATGGGCACCTCCACCACGGCGGTGGGGATCACCCAGATTGGGAAATACGTCTTCCGCAATTCCCTGCCGGAGGCCCTGGCCATCCCGGCTTCGGTGAAAAAGGCCGTTGCGAAATACCATATCAAAAGCGTGGCCATGCTTTACGGGAATGATGACGTCTTTACCAAATCCGGGTTCGACAGTATGAAAAAGGCGGCCACGGATTTGGGCCTCAAAATTACCACCATCGAAGAATTCCAGAAAGGCCAGGCCGACTATAAGGCCCAATTGACCAAGATCAAGGCCACCAAGCCCGATGCCATCTTTTGCTCGGCCCTCTATGAAGAAGGGGGGGTCATTTTGTCCCAGGCCAGGAAAATGGGGATCACCGTGCCTTTTGTGGGCGGCAACGGTTTCAATTCTCCCAAGGTGATCGAGATCGCCAAAGAGGCGGCCAACGGGTTGATCGTGGCTACCCCCTGGTTCGGTGATAAAGACGACCCCAAGGTCAAGGCCTTCGTCCAGAAATATGAAAAAGCCTACGGGAAAAAACCCGACCAGTTTGCCGCCCAGGCCTATGACGCCCTGTATATCATGGGCGAGGCCCTGAAGAAGGCCGGCAAGGCCGATCGCGACAAGCTGCGGGACGCCCTGGCCGGCATCCACAACTTCAACGGCGTGTTGGGCAAGTTCTCCTTCGATGCCGAGCGGGATGTGGTCATGGATCCCGTGGTGTTGATCATCAAGGACGGGAAGTTTCAGATTTTTAATTAGCAGCGGATACTGGATAACAACCAACTTGCCTCTTACGTAGGGGAGGGGTTCATCCCCTCCCGCAGTTATTCTGGGGGACACAGCCGAGGGCTGGCTGTGCTACAGGCGGGCGGGTATAAAACCCGCCCCTACGAAAAACACTTTTTACCTGGAGTATAGGAGTAATGGAGTAATGGTCTTAGAAACAATACTCCAATACTCCAGCACTCCATTACTCCTATTCGGTTAGGAATTATCCTTGTTCTTCGAACAACTCATCAACGGCATCACCCTCGGCAGCATCTATGCCATCGTGGCCCTGGGCTACACCCTGGTCTTCGGCGTACTGGACATCATCAACATGGCCCACGGGGAGATTTTCATGTTCGGGGCCTTCATCGGCATGCTGCTGATCTCCCGCTTCGAGGCCCCGGTGCTCGTGGCCCTGGGCGGGGCCATCCTGGTGACTGCTGCTTTGGGCTTCCTGCTGGAACGACTGGCCTTACGCCCCCTGCGGGGCCGAAGAGGAGTCTCCCACTTGGCCTCTTTGATCAGTACCATCGGGGTGTCCATTTTTCTGGAAAACCTGGCCCATCATCTTTTCGGCGCCGGCAATAAGCCGTTTCCGACCTCTTTCGGGGATATCCAATTTACCGTCGGTCCGGTAACCGTCTACCTGGTGCAGGTCATCATCCTGGCCATCTCCATTTTTCTGATGGTCGGCCTCTCCACCTGGCTGTCCAAGGCCAAGACCGGGAAGGCGCTGCGGGCCACGGCTGAAAACCTGGAGACGGCCAGCCTGCTCGGCATCAACACCGGCCGGATCATTACCTCCACCGTGGTGGTGGCCTCGTCCATGGGCGGGATCGCCGGGGTGCTGGTGGGGATGGCCTTTAATTATGTCAACAACCAGATGGGCCTGCCCATGGGGCTCAAGGGACTGGCCATCATCATTATGGGCGGCATGGGCAGCGTGAACGGCGCCATGGCCGGCGGATTGATACTCGGCCTGTCCGAAACCTTCATGGTGGCCTACGGCCATTCCGGCTATCGGGACGCCATCGCCTTTATCGCCATCATCGTGATCTTGCTGATCCGTCCTCAGGGCCTTTTCGGCCAGAGCCTAAGCGCCGAACGCCGGGCGTGAGGCGCCGAGCGCAGGGCCTATCGGCCAAGGAATGGAATAATGGAATAGTGGAATAATGGAATGGTGGAATAAATGCAAGAGGTCTGAACTGATCGCCTCTTCCTTTTTCCATCATTCCATCATTCCATTATTCCAATTTCCATTCCATCATTCCCCCTCATCCGTCGGTTTCGTTCCATGATCAATCCCTACTATCTCCAGATCGCTTCCTTCATCCTGATCAATATCCTCCTGGGGTTGAGCATCTACATCACCCTGTGCACCGGGCAGTTGTCACTGGGCAGTGCCGGGTTCATGAGCATCGGCGCCTATACCAGCGCCCTGCTGACCGCCAAACTGGGGCTGCCGATCCCCCTGGGCCTTCTGACCGGCGGGCTCCTGGCCGCGGTCATGGGCCTGCTTATCGGCCTGCCCACCCTGCGCCTCACCGGGGTCTATCTGGCCATTGCCACTCTGGGTTTCGGAGAGGTAGTGCGCGTCGTTTTCATCAATTGGGAATCCCTGACCGGCGGGGCGGTGGGTATTGCCGGGATTCCCCACCTGGGCCGCACCATCCTGGCCCGTCTCCAGGCGTCCGGGTTTTCCCCGGAAAACTGGGGCCTGAAGAACAATGAATTTATCAGCCTGGTTGTTTTTCTGATTCTGCTTTTCCTGACCCTGTTGATCCTCCTTTTTTTCGGCCGCCTTCTAAAATCCAGGGTGGGCCGGGCCTTTCAGGCCATCCGGATGGATGAAAAGGCCGCCGAGGCCATGGGTATCCATACCACCTATTACAAGGTTTTAACCTTTGTTCAGGGGGCTGCTCTGGCGGGCTTCACCGGGGCCTTGTTTGCCCATGTGACCGGCTACATCAGCCCGGCGGACTTCACCTATCACCGGGCCGTGGAAATATTGGTCTTTGCCGTTTTCGGGGGCAGCGAGGTATTATGGGGCCCGGTCTTCGGGGCCGTGTTCCTGACGGTCATACCGGAAGTGCTCCGGGGCTTAAGCGAGTATCGTTATTTTATTTACGGGACCATCCTGGTGGTCATGATGATCTTCCGTCCCCAGGGAGTGATCGACCGGCCGTTGCTCGATCGGCTGAGGGGCCGTCGGAACGAGGGAAAAGATGTTGCTTGAGGTCCGAAAGGTCAGCATGGATTTCGGCGGCCTGGCCGCCCTGAAGGATGTTGATTTCAAGCTGGAAGAGGGCCAGATCCTGGGCCTGATCGGTCCCAACGGTGCGGGCAAGACCACCTTGTTCAATGCGATCACCTCCTTCCTGCACCCCACGGCCGGGGAGATCTTTTTCCGCGGTGAAAAAATCAGCGGTCTCCGAACCCATGAGATCACCAACCGTGGGATTAGCCGGACCTTTCAGAATATCCGCCTCTTCGATCAGATGACCGTAGAAGAGAACGTCATGGTCGGCCGGCACACCCGCAGCCGGGCCGGGGTCTGGAACAGCGTCTTGCGGACCGGTTTTCAAAAAAAGGAAGAAGCGCGGATCCGGGAAAAGACCGACGAACTGCTCGACCTGGTGGGCTTGCAGGGGACCAACCGGTCTCCGGCATCCAGCCTGCCCTACGGATTACAACGGCGGGTGGAAATCGCCCGGGCTCTGGCCGGGGAGCCGCGACTGATCCTGCTGGATGAACCCGTGGCCGGGATGAACGACAGCGAGACCGAAGAAATCGCCCGGCTGATCAAAAAAATCCTCGGGTTCGGCATCACCATCCTGCTGATCGAGCACGATATGTCCATGGTCATGAAGGTTTGCGACCGTCTGGTGGTCCTAAATTTCGGAGAGAAGATCGCCGAGGGCGCTCCGCAGGAGATCCAGAACGATCCGCTGGTCATCGAAGCCTACCTGGGCCGGGAAGAAGAGTAGGGGATCTATCAGGATCCCTAAATCCGAAATTCGAAGCACGAAATCCGAAACAAGCACGAAGGTTCAAAATCCAAATGTTCAAAACAAAAAACCCGAGTATTTTTGGTTGGTAGTATAGAGCGTCATGACGAGAAATTACTTGTCGCGAGGTTAGGAAAGGATGACGGCGTGCTGAGGGTCGAAGGGCTGAAGACCAACTACGGAAACATCCGGGCCTTAAAGGGGGTGGATCTGGAGGTGCCTTCCGGGTCCATTGTTACCATCCTGGGCGTCAACGGGGCCGGCAAAACGACCCTGCTCAAGACCATCGCCGGACTGCTTAAACCCAAGGCCGGGAAGATACTATTTCTGGATGAGGATATCTCCAAACTCCCTCCGTACAAAGTGGTGCAGCGGGGCATCGCTCTGGTACCGGAAGGCCGGGCCATTCTATCCAAGATGACGGTGTTGGAAAACCTGGAGATGGGGGCCTTTCAGCGGACCGACGATCGGGTCAAGGCCGATATTGAAAAGGAGACCCAACGCTTTCCCTGGCTGAAGGAACGGCAGGGACAGCCCGGCGGCTCCCTTTCCGGCGGGGAACAGCAGATGCTCGCCATTTCCCGAGCCCTCCTCTCCCGCCCTAAACTATTGCTCTTGGATGAGCCTTCCCTGGGACTGGCCCCCCTGGTGGTGAACGAGATCTTCCGGATCATCCGCCGCATCAACCAGGACGGGACTACGGTCCTCCTGGTGGAGCAGAACGTCAAGCAGGCCATGAAGATCTCCCAGTACGCCTACGTACTGGAAACCGGGAAGATCGTCTTGAGCGGAACGACCTCCGAGTTACTCGAAAACCCGAAGATCAAGGAATCGTTCCTGGGGCAGAAGGCCTGATAAAATGCAGCACAGCCGCCCTCGGCTGTGCTTCCTGCACGATCTAGATTTAAATGGAGGCCCGGATTCTCTCGGCTGAAGATCAAGACCAGATCACTTCGACCGGATACCGGGCAATCTGTTTATCCGATGTCAAAATTGGGAGATGTTCGAATTGAGCCTGGGCGATGAGCATTCGATCAAAAGGGTCTTTGTGAAGGGAAGGAAGGGCCAGGAGATGAAGGGCATGACGCATTTGAATGGGCAGCGGTTGAAAGGCATTCCTCTGGATCTGTTCCATTAGGTAGCTTTCCGGGTCGTCCGGTAATAGGAGGCGCCCCAATTGAAACTTGATGATGATTTCCCACCCGGTGGCCGCGCTGACGAAGATCTCATTCTTTCCCTCTTCAATAATCGCGCGGACCCCTTGAGGCAGTCGGGGTTGATCGGTAATCCACCATAAAAACGTGTGGGAGTCCAGCAGGGCTTTCATGAATCAAAGAATTTCATCAGATTTTTCGGGAGAGGGGCTTCAAAATTACTTTTGATAACGACTTGTCCCTTGGCGGTTCCCGGAATTCTTTTAGCCGGTTTTCCCCCATATTGGACCAGGCGGGCCACCGGTTTCCCGGCCTTGGCGATGACGATTTCCTCTCCACCACTGACCCTTTCCAATAATCGCGAAAAATGGGTCTTGGCCTCATGGACGTTTACCGACTCAGACATAATTGAACACCTCCACTGATACTATCAGACTAAGTCATGGACTAAGTCAAGATAAAACTCAGGAGCCATTACTATTTCTATGAAGAATGGTTAAAATAGTCGATCCATACGGAAATATTGGAGCAAACCGATAAAAGCAGGGGATCTCAGAGGATCTTCTTTCATCCCGAACAAGTGCCCCGGGCAGGCGCAGTCCGAAGCGCCGAAGCCGGGGATGTCCCAATCGGCGATGGCTCGCATCCTTTCGGCTAGCTGACATTCCAGGTCCTCCGAAGAACGGACGGGCAAGGCGGCGATGAATTCCGAAGCCTCTCGGAGGTAGTCGATGTGCCAGAATTTGTTTTTCCGCAGGCGGCGGTGGCGTGCCAGCCTCTGCGTCAAGTTTTTCATGGCCGAACCAACGTAAACATAATAGCCGGCCGGGAAAGTTTGGCGGTTTTCCCGACGGCCGAATTCCAACGTGCGTTCTCTTTGGAGTTTTAGAATCAAAAAGTAGCTTCCCCGGTCCTTTGCCTCCCGCTCGATTACCTCCCAGGGTATCCGAATGCGTTTGACCCCCTCGCCGAGGGACAAGTCGGGTTTCCATTCCACGGTGATCGGCATGATTTCCACTTGATCTTGAACGGCCAGCATCGTCTGAGAGAAAACCAGATCGGTGTGGTAATCGGGAAGGAAATATTCGGCCCGGGGCCAGTGGACGACGAACAGGACGGCGGTTTTTCTCCCGCTCCGGGCTAACTCGGCCAGTTCCCGCAAATGCCGGGCCCCGCGCTCTGTGACCGCGTCCGGGAACATGGCGGTTCTCTTTCCGAAGAGGGTGCATGATTTGACTTCGACCAACCATTCCTTGTTCCGGTGTTCCACCAGCAGATCGAAGCGGGAGCGGCCGATTCGGATTTCCCGGCCGATTACCCGGGCACCTTTCCACCCGGGGATTTTCCCCTGGTTGATCAGGTGGCCGGCCACGTCATTGGTGCGGTGCGTGTGGAGCACGATGGGGATCCCCTCCCGCTCCACGGCTACGGCAGTGTAGGGATTTTTCCGGGTGGGGGAGGGCGGCTCTTTGACAATAATGACACGGTACCCCAGGCAAAAGGAGCTCATTAAGCCTGCCGGGGTTAGGCAAATAAGCCGGACGATTTTTTCCCCCAGGCGGCAGTGGATCAGAAAACGGTTGGGCCGGTCAACAAATTGGGCCGGCTGAAGAAAATCCCTGGGGATCACGGTTGCGTTACCAAAGGGGTGCGGCTATCCGTTATCGCAATGGATGGCTGGTATTCGCCGGATCCAGGGACGAGCCTCCTCCAACTGGCCGGCCAATTGAAAAAGGGTGGCCTCATCGCCGAAACGGCCGGCGAACTGGACGCCGATCGGAACGTTCTCCTTGTTCCAGAAAAGGGGGATCGACATGGCCGGCTGGCCGGTTACGTTTTGGATCCGGGTGAAGGCCACCAGGGCCTCGGTCGCTTCCAGCCAGCGGTTCGGGTCTTCAGGGGACCATTGAAAAGAACCGAGCTTGACCGGGGGAACCCGCAGGGTAGGGGAGAGCAGAAGATCGTAATCTCCGTCGTGATACCAGTGAGCGATTCGGCGCGTGAAACGCTGAAGTTCTTCCACACTCGCCAGATAATCGCTCCCGGTCCGTTTTAAGCCGGCCCGATAGAATATCCAGGTAAGCGGTTCGAGCTGGTCCTGGGTTATTTCCTTCCGCAGCGCTTTTTCCCAATATTTTATTATGTGGCCGACCAAACAGGTGAAAAGGCCGCCATAGGCCGCCGAGAAATTCGGATAGGCCAGTTTTCCCGAAGGGATTTCTTCCACGATGTGTCCCAGGTCTTCGCAAATCCGAGCCGCATCCAGTAGGGCTTCTCGGCAGTCCGGGTGCAACTCGGTCTGAAAAGCCCAGCCCTCCGGAACCGCAGTCAGGAGACCGATTTTCAACCGCCGGGATACCCGGCCAACTTCTTCCAGGAAAGGGCGCTCCCGGGGGGGAGAGGCGTAGGCATCGCCCCGGTCCGGTCCGGAGGTCAGATCCAGCAGGGCGGCCGAGTCACGTACGGAGCGGGTCAGTCCATGCTCGTGGACCAGTCCGCTGCCCAGGTCAAAAAAATGAGGCCCCAAGGGATTCCGGCCCCGCGTGGGCTTCAAACCGAAAATTCCGCAGCACGAAGCCGGGATCCGGATGGAGCCGCCGGCATCGTTTCCATGGGCCATAGGCACGATGCCGGCCGCCACGGCCGCGGCCGCACCGCCGCTGGATCCCCCCGGGGTTAAAGCCGGGTTCCAGGGGTTGTGGGTCGGCCCGTGCAGCAAAGGCTCGGTGGTGGGCAGGCAGCCGAATTCCGGGCTATTCGTTTTGCCGACGATGACCAATCCGCCGGCCCGCAGGCGTTTTACCAGTTCGGTATCCTGTCTGGAAACATATCCCCGGACCGCCCGGGAGCCTTCCTGGAGAGGCGTGCCTTCGTATTCGGCGATCAAGTCTTTTAAAAGGAAGGGGACCCCGGCGAAGACAACCTCCTCGGCGTTGCCGGTCTGGGTTTCAACCGTCCACCGCTCCGCCTCGATGCGGGCTCGGTCATAGAATTTGTGGATCACGGCGTTGAGCTGTGGATTGACCCGTTCGATCCGCTCGATGGTTCTTTTTCAGAAGATCCAGGGGATTTATTTCCCCTTGGCGGATCAGAATTCCCAACTCCACGGCATCATAAACGGTCCATTCATCCATCAAGTCAGACCTCTCCGGGTGCGGCGCCAGCTCAAGGTTTTTGGTTTTGGGTTTACGTTTCGCTAGGGTTTAGGGATGATGACCCACTCATTGGATTCCAGCCTTTGCTGAAACTCCTTCCAAAAAGATTCATCTGCTTTCTGCCAGTCGGCTCCGAAACGGGTGTTGAAGAATCCTCCCAACTTTTCAAAAAGGCGTTTCCAGCCGGGGGCTGATTCGTAGCGGAGGAGGTCTTCCAGGAAAGGGACGATTTCACTTAACGTTTCTTTGGGCAGATAGGCCCTGGCGCCCATTTCGATGGAACGCTTGAGAGCTTCGGGAGACAGGGCATGGGCCGTAAGCATGGCCACTGGGAAATTCCTGCTCACGGCCTTTTCCAGCAGATCGAAACCCCGGACACCCATGATATCCAGGACGACCAGATCATAGGTGTAGGATAACAGATGGTCGAGTGCCCGTTCATAGGTGCTCGCCTGATGGAGATTGCAGCCCCCGCAGACTTCCGTAATTTCTTCTTTTAAAACTTCTAAAACATCCGGTTCATCATCTACCGTCAAAATCATTTTCCCTACTAAAATCGATTCTGGCATGGAAGCATCCTTCTCGGAAATGTTTATAGTACGCCTTAAACCCTTCCGCGGCGCTTATTGGTCATTATAGTATTCATTCCCTATCCGGACAACTGGAAAAATTGGGAGGAACAATATCGCCTAAAGGGTATTCAGTTTCTGGAACCGATTATGATATAATAACCAAAAAATACGAGGGATGCTGCTATGGAATGTGAACGTTGTCAAGATGACATCGAATCCGGGGAGGAGAGGGAATACGCGGGCCGGGTCCTCTGCGAGGACTGTTACATGGATGCCCTGTCGCCGGCCAAGACCTGCGATCCCTGGGCGGTGCACAGCGCCAAATCATTTAACCAGGCCGGCGGGGCCGCACCGTTGCTCAACCCCCTGCAAAAACAAATCCTGGAATACCTGCAGGAAACCGGCGGGGTTGAACCCCGACAGATTTCCGAACGGTTTCAAATCAAACCGGCCGACCTGGAACGGGAAATCGCCGCCCTGCGGCACATGGAAAAGATCCGGGGGGAATTGCGGGAAGGGCGAAAGATCATCAAGCCCTGGTAACTAATTTCTGGGCCAGGTGGCGCACCCGGGCTTCCAGGTTGATCCGATAGGCCGGCTCGGGCTGTTTGGGTTCAGGCCGGGAATCATATTCATCGGCCTTGATCATTTCGACTACCCGCGGGATATCCCCGCCTTCCCGGGTCAGCAGATCGATTACCTGATCTCTAAATTGAGACGCTGTCCGGAGCGACCGTTTGAAAAAATCCGCCACCTCCGGACCGGTGTAAACCAGGCGGTGACCCTGACAAAGGACGTCCACGTCAAGGGCCGCCAGACGGGTCAGGGATTTCAGATAGACCTCGTAATCCACCAAAAACTCGGTGACCACATACCCTGTGGTATCGGCACAGCCTACCGCTTCGGAGGCAATCAGGATCTTCCGCTCCGGGATATAGTAGCTCAGGAAATCCCAGGTATGCCCTGGGGTGGCCACCACCTGGAGGGAAAGACCCGATCCCAAATCGAAGCGATCGCCATCCTCCAGGACCCGATCCACCTCGAAGGGCTGGAAGGGTTCGCTCAGGCTGCAGCCCCGGTTTCCATCTTCTGACCGTATCCGCCGCCGAATCATTTAAATCGGCTATCAGCTTCCGGGCGTTGGGTCGCCGGACAATCTCGGCGGCTCGTTGGGAAGCGGCAATGATCAAACCGGGGAAGGCTTTCTTCAGATAAGCCGCGGCCCCGCAATGATCGAAGTGGACATGGGTCAGAAAAAGGATTTTCGGGTTTCTGTTCCCCAGGATCTGCTTTGACGGCCCGTTCATAAAGAGGGCCGAAGACGCTGAAACCGGCGTCGAACAGAACCGGCCGGTCGCCGTCCAGGAGATAGGAAGGGACCTCGCTGGCCCCGATGACGTAAAAACCCGGGACAACCTCACCGGTCGTGTCGATAATCAAGAAAAGCCTTTCTTAGGTTAAAACAGATAGGCACCTGTTCGTCTCGGTAGTCGCGCTCTGCGCCCAGCGCTTAGCGCTTCGCGTTACCCCACCGGGTCTTTGAGAGCGAAATAGCGGTTGGACATCCACGCCAGGGGGACGGCCTTTTCATCCACCCGGTAATCGACCGCCTCGGCCAGGTACATGACATATTTGCCGACTGCATAGGAGGTGATCACCCGGCATTCGAGAAAGGCATAGGAACCCTTGATGCCCGGCGAGGCGATGGTCCTTGATTTCTCCTGACCGATTTTAAACTTGGCGAATTTATCGACGCGGTCGCCGTGGGTCGCGCCCAACGCCTTGGCCAGTTTGACCTGCCCGGCGGAGGCGAGGTTCAGGACAAACTCGGCCGACTCTTCGATCAATTGATAGGTAAAGGAGGATTTGGCCACGCTGACCACAAAATAGGCCGGGTCCTCAGATACGAACATGCAGGTTGCGGTCATGGCATCCTTTTTTCGTTTGCCCGCTACGCTGAGCAGCACCACCGAGCAGGGCACCAACCGGGCGACATTCGTCAGTTTCTTTTCCATCGCGGATCTCCTGTTTATTGGATTAATTGAAAAGTTCTCCCATCTTGAACCGATCGGCCATTTTTTTCAAGCCGTTCGAGATGTTTTTTCATAATCGCCCGTTCGCCGAATTCGAAAAATTCCTTCGGGCTCTTTCCGGCGCCCGTAGACAATCCAGGCTTCCACGATTTCATCCAGGGTTTTGGGGCATTGCAACAGGGCCAGCAGTTTGGATTCCCGATCGTAAATCACCCCTTCATACCGGCTCCAAAGGACCTCCGATGTTTCGGTAAACAACCCGATTTCATGACCGGTCAGCCAGGCATCGGCCGGGATGCTTTTCAGAAGGTTGATGGATTCGATGGTCTGATCGATGTTGGAATATAAATCTCCATACCAGGGACCGAAAGCCGAGAGGTCGTAGTCGCCCATAAACAGGATTTTCGGTTCCCGGAAATAAAAGGCCACGTGGCCGGGCGTATGGCCCGGAGTGGGGATGACCTCGACGGTCAACGGCCCCAGATCGATGATTTCCCGGTCCTCGGAAAAACCGGGCCGTCTGCCGGGGTCCGGTAATGGAATTGGTCTTTCAGCATGGCCTTCCAGAAGGCCCGGTACTCCGGATTTTCCATGGCGTACCAGTCCAGGAAGGTCTCGATACCCGTCAGGGGAGGGAGGTCCCGTTCGGAAATACGGAAGGGGACGTCCTCGAAAAGATCCAAGATGCATCAAATGGTCCTCGTGCCAGTGGCTGAGCCAGATTTCGCGGACGAGCCGGTTGTCCCGTAACTCGATCAAGGCCTCTCGATCCGAGGCCGGGTCGATCAGATATTCCCGCCGCCTCGATAAAAATCGAATTGCAATAGGGATAACGTCCTCGGTTTTCTCCCGGGATCAATTGAAGGGGTCCAACGGGTTTGATGGCCATGGCCGGTTATTCTCGCATTAAATGACTCCCCGGTAATAGGCCAGTTGGCGGGCATAAGGGGCAAAGCGGTGAATCAAATTTTTCTGGTCCTGGGGGAGAGGGGCTCAAAATCCCGACCGACCCCAGCCAGGGTTTCCACTTCATCCGGAGTGGAACAGCCGACGATAGCCAGGGTAATGTTCTGCGAAAGGGCGTACCGAATCAATACCTCGGCGCTGACCTTGAGCTCCGGTTGAAGGTAATACCCGGCGCCCAGGACCTTCATGCCGATGACGGCAATTCCTTTGCGCCTGGCGGCCTCCAAGGTCAAATCCAGAAATCCTCCTAAGGATCCTTCCACCGGATTCACCGGCATAAGGACTGCATCGACCGGCCAATTTTCAACGGCCCGAGTCAAAATTCGGGGATCATGATGGCCGGTGACCCCGATGAAACGGGTCAGGCCCCGGGCCTTGGCCTCCAGAAAGGCTTCCATGGCCCCGCCGGGGCTTTCGATGGCGGCTAAATCCTCTTCCGTACGGACATCGTGAATCTGCCAGAGGTCCAGATTGGAAATCCCCAGGTTGGACAGGGTTTGCTGTAAATCCTGCCAGGCTTCCTTTTTGCTCCGGCCGGCGGATTTACTGGTTTGAAAGATATTCGCCCGGACCTCGGGGATGGCCGGCCAGAGGGTCCCATAATAATTTTCGCTCCCGGCGTAAGCCCGGGCCGAGTCGAAATAGGTAATTCCCCGGTCCAGAGCCGTCTGAATGACGGCTTGGGCCTGCGGGGTTCGGCCGTGGGTCCGAAGAACCCCCTCTCCCCCCAATCCCACCCGGGATACGGTTTGACCGCTTTTTCCAAAAAGGCCCTTCAGCATTTCTTTTTAATGTTGGCGGCGGGCAGATTAGCCACTTTTTTTGTCGGGCAATTCAGAGAGATCAATATCCCGGGCATCTATGAGAACCTGTCCGGTTTTTTCATAATCCTCGGCGTCATGGCGGCAAAGTCGGGCCCAGGGTAGGGCCTGCAGACGTTTCAATTGGATGGATTGACCGCATTCCTCGCAAAGTCCGTACTTGCCGCCATCGATTTTTCGTAAGGCTAATTCGATGGCTTCGATTTCCCCCCGCTCCCGCGATCCCAGTTTATTAAAAAAATCAGCCCGTTCGGCCTTCTGGGCCAGTTCTTCCAGTTCAATTTGAGGCTCCTGCAACTCTTGCAGACCGGACTCCAGTCCGCGCACTCGATCGAAGATCTCCTTGCGTTTTATCAAAAGCTGGTTCCGCAAACGGGATAATTCCTGCTCGTTCATGGGCGTCCTCCATATTTTTTATTGAAAAGAATCGCCATTGTGATTACATATCAAACTTACCAGAGTCAAACGCGGGAGTCAATAAAACGCAATGACAATAGGACAATTTGATGGAGGGACCGAAAAATGAAGGCAACGGACCAAGAAAAAATGCAGGGGTTTTTTGAAGCCGCGGGCCTGGATGAAGAACCGCTGGGGATGGTCTATACCGATCGAAAGCCGGAAACAGGGTTTTCCCCCAAACCGGGTGTACTACCCAGCGCCGAAGCGGAAGCCCAGGGTGCCATTGATTGGAGTTCCCTGTTCACCGATTTTTCCTGCGTCATGGGGAACATCTGGCGGGCTCGGAGGCAGAAGACCGCCGCCTATTTCAGCGGCGAACAATTCGGCTGCCTGGGAGGGGCTTTTTACCTGGGCTATCTGAAGCCGCAATTGAATTTTATCGCCCACTATGTTTCCTCGGGCATTCCGGGCCAACTGGAAGGGGAGCATTATCTGGAATCTCCCGAGGTCAGCCGAAACTTTTTCGAGACCGTCGATCCTCGCCCGGCGCCCGCCGCGTTTTGCGTTTTCAAACCCTTGAGTCAATTCACCGAATCGGAGCAGCCCGAAGTGGTTACTTTTTTTGCCCGCGGAGAAGTCCTGGGCGGCTTAAATCAACTGGCCACTTTCGTGACCAATGATTTTGAGGCGGTGTATTCCCCCTTTGGAGCGGGATGCTCCAACGTAGTCGCCTGGCCCCTGCGCTACCTGTCTCAGGGGAAGCTCAAGGCGGTCTTAGGCGGGTGGGACCCGTCGGACCGAAAGTTCTTCAAGCCTGATGAGTTGTCCTTTGCCGTACCCTGGGAGATGTTCCGGCGCATGCTGGATCGCTGGGAAGAATCTTTTTTGACCACCAAGACCTGGTCGATCGTGAAGAAAAAAATCGCCCGCAGTCGAAAGGTCTGGGGGGAGGACAAGGGTAAAGGTTAAAGGAGAAAGGATAAAGAGATTTATTACTAATTTTATACCATTACGGCTAATTTCTCGTCATCCCCGAATGTTTTTATCGGGGATCCAATGCTCCCTGAGAAAAGCCTGGATTCCCGCTCAGAAGCGCTGCGGGAATGACGAACATTGGTGTCGTTACTATTTGGAACCATTGGTAAATCGAAAAACAATTGAGTAAGGCCTTTGGCTCCCGCGCTTTATAACAAGTATTCCGCTTACCTGAAAAAAATGTTCGGCTGCCGGGTGCAGAAGATCCCCCTGGATGCCGGGCTGACCTGTCCGAACCGGGACGGGACCAAGGGGACCGGAGGATGCCTTTACTGCAATGCCCGCGGCTCAGGGACCGGGGCCCATAGCCGCCTGCCGTCCATAGCCGACCAGATCCGCCAGGGAAAGGATTTTTTAGGGAAACGCTACGGGGCCAAGAAGTTCATTGCTTACTTTCAGTCCTTTTCCAATACCTATGCCCCGCTGGATTTTCTCGAAAAATTGTATCGCGAGGCCTTGGATCAGGAAGGAGTGGTGGGTTTGGCCGTGGGGACCCGTCCCGACTGTATTAATCCGGAAATCCTGGATCTACTGGCGTCCTATCAAAAGACGCATTTGGTCTGGATGGAATACGGTCTTCAATCCTTTCATCCGGAGACGCTTTGCCTGATTAACCGGGGCCATACCGGGGAGGAATTTGAACAGGCCGTTTTGGAAACCCGAAAAAGGGGTCTGAACATCTGCGTCCATGTGGTCCTGGGACTGCCGGGGGAAGGGCTTCCAGAAATACTGGAAACGGCCCGCCGTTTATCCCGGTTGGATATTCAAGGCATTAAAATCCATTCGCTCTACGTCAGCCAAGGCACGGAGCTTGAAGCCTGGTATCGGGAAGGCCGTTATCGGCCGCTGACCCAGGTCCAATATGTGGACTGGGCCTGCCGATTTTTGGAGCTCATCCCCCCTGACTGGATTATTCAGCGCCTGACCGGGGATCCGAATCCGGGGGAACTGGTGGCGCCGGCTTGGGCGCAGGAAAAGAAAAAAACGTTGGATCTTATCGCGGACTTGTTAGAAAAAAATGATGGATATCAAGGTGTTAAATACAGAAAGCTCGAAACAGGATAGGTGTATTTATGAAATTATCAGGGACCGGAAGAACAGGGAACGACTCCGATACCGTATCGTATGACTCCCGGGTGTTTCCTTCGGTCGGCCGGATTTATGTGGCGGCCACGGATCGGGGAATTTGCCGGATTTCGTTGCCGGCTCATCCGGTGGAGAATTTCTTTAAAACGGTACTAGAAAAATGTAATCCTCGTATTTTTATACAAAACAATAGGTTGTTTGATAGGATCTATACCCAGCTTGAAGAATATTTGACCGGCCGGCGAGCGGTTTTTTCCATCCCCCTGGACCTCCGGGGGACCCCTTTCCAATCAGAGGTCTGGGAGGCCCTGGGTCAGATCCCCTATGGGGAGACCCGCAGTTACGGGGAGATTGCCAGACAGATCGGGCGTCCGAAAGCGGTCCGGGCCATAGGCCAGGCCAATCATGTCAACCCGGTACCCATCCTTATCCCCTGCCATCGGGTCATTGGCGCTCAGGGGGAGTTGGTCGGCTACGGCGGGGGAATCCCGATGAAGAAACACTTCCTGGACCTGGAGAAAAAATTTCGTTGCAACTTCCTTTCGACCTCGTTATAATACTACTTATTGTATAGTTGATTGCAGGAAGGTCTATATATAGTATACTTACTGAAATAGTTAGCAGACTGATCACTCGCCTTCCCAGCCAACCGGACTGGGGGAGACACTCGTAATAAACGCATTCAAATAAAAGTAAGGAGTATTTTATGGCTACCCCTGTTCCCAAAATCGTCCTGTCCGCCAATGCCCAAATCGTCTTAAACAAACGCTATCTGCGAAAAAACGACAAGGGGCAGGTGATCGAGAAACCGGAAGACATGTTTCGGCGGGTGGCCCGGGTGGTAGCTTCGGCCGACAACCGTTACGGAAAAAAAGGCCAGGCGAAAGCGAGCGAGGAAACGTTCTACCGCATGATGACCCGGTTGGAGTTCATGCCGAATTCTCCTACCCTGATGAACGCCGGCCGCTCTCTGGGACAACTCTCCGCCTGCTTTGTCCTCCCGGTGGAGGATTCCATCGACAGTATCTTTGAGGCCATCAAACAAACGGCCATCATCCACAAGAGCGGCGGAGGGACTGGTTTTTCCTTTTCCAAGATCCGTCCGGAGAAGGATATGGTCAAATCCACCCACGGCATTTCCAGCGGACCGATCTCTTTCATGACCGTTTTTGATGTAGCCACCGAAACCATCAAGCAGGGCGGGACCAGGCGGGGGGCCAACATGGGGTTGTTGCGGGCGGACCACCCGGATATCGAAAAATTTATCGAAGCCAAACTGCAGACCGACCGCCTGAATAATTTCAATATTTCGGTCCTCATCCCGGATGTCTTTATGGAGGCCCTGGAAAAGGACGGGAACTATGAACTGATCAATCCCCATACCGGGAAAAGCCGTCCGGTCCGTCTCCGCCTCGTCCATTTTCAACAAGATCGTCCATTCGGCCTGGCGCAGCGGGGAGCCGGGGGTGGTCTTTATCGACCGGATCAACCGGGATAATCCGACCCCCCAACTGGGACCCATCGAAGCCACCAATCCCTGCGGCGAACAACCCCTGCTGCCCTACGAGTCCTGCAACCTGGGGTCCATCAACCTGGCTCGGATGGTAAAAAAGGGCAAAGTGGATTATGAGAAGCTGCGCGGCACCATTCAGGAAGCGGTCCATTTTCTGGATAACGTCATCGACGTGAACAAGTACCCCCTGCCGGAGATCGAAAAAATGACCAGGGGTAATCGTAAGATCGGCCTGGGTTTGATGGGCTTCGCCGATCTGCTGATCCAGTTGGGGGTCCCCTACAACTCGGAGCGGGCCGTGGAATTGGCCGAAAAAATAATGGAATTCATTCAGACCGAGGCCCGAAAGTCCTCGGCCCAATTGGCCCGCGAAAGGGGAAATTTTCCCAATTTCAAGGGGAGCAAGTATGATCCGGGGAGGAAGGCCAAGGCCTTCATGCGCAATGCCACCACCACCACCTTGGCTCCCACCGGGACCATCAGCATCATTGCCGGAGCCTCGAGCGGCATCGAACCTTTGTTTGCTGTTTCCTATTATCGGACCGTGCTGGACGGCACCCGGATGGTGGAGGTCAACCCCTATTTTAAAAAAGTGGCCAAGGAGAAAGGTTTTTACCGGCCCGAGCTGATGGAGGAGATCGCCAAGGAAGGCTCCATCAAGAACCTGGAGGGGATTCCCGAGGAGCTGAAAACCCTGTTTGTCACCTCCCACGATATCGACCCGGAATGGCATATTCGCATCCAGGCGGCCTTTCAGCGGCACACGGACAACGCCGTCTCCAAGACCATCAATTTTCCCGAGGAAGCCACTCCGGATGAAGTCAAGACCGCTTACTTGCTGGCCTACCGGGAAGGGTGCAAAGGGGTCACCATCTACCGCTACGGGAGCCGGGAAACCCAGGTGCTGAATCTGAGCAAGCCGGCGGAAGGGCCGAAGATCAATCCCCGTCCCCGGCCGGCCCGGACCAACGGGGTCACGGAACGGATCAACACCGGCTGCGGGAAGCTGTATGTAACCATCAACGAGGATGAAAAAGGGTATTGCGAGGTCTTCGCCCAGATGGGCAAGACCGGCGGCTGCGCCTCGTCCCAGATCGAGGCCACCGGCCGATTGATTTCCCTGGCCCTGCGCTCCGGCATCTCCATGGGTTCCGTCATCCGGCAGCTTTCCGGGATCCGCTGCCCCTCTCCGGCCTGGGTCAACGGCCACCAGGTCCTCTCCTGCCCCGACGCCATCGGCCGGGTGATCGGCAACTACACCCAGATCGAGACCTCCGAAAACGGATCGCTCATGGGTTCCTGTCCGGACTGCGGCGGCCAGGTGGTTCACGAAAACGGATGTCTTAACTGCCATTCCTGCGGGTTTTCCCGGTGCAGTTAAAAACAAACCTCATCGAATGGTTCTTTCGAATAACGAGGCGGAAAAGGAACTAAAGTGGTAGAAGCGGCCCGATCGGGTCTTGAAAAAACGAAGTTAGTCTGCCACCACGGGGAAATATATCCTAAACCCTTCTGAAGCGATCCCGTCCAGCGCATCCGTCGTTCCCGAAAGTTGAGTCGTCCAGGTTATCCCGGTAGGGGAAGTCTTGATGATACCCAGATCCCCCACGGCAACGAAAATGTTTTTTTGAAAGGTTACCCCAAACAAGTCATTCAGTGTGCCGGAGTTTTGACCAACCCAGGTGGCGCCATCGGAAGACGTCAGGATGGTCCCGGTGGCTCCTACGGCCACAATTTGATCCTTCTGGGAAGTTATTCCCCATAAAAAGCTATTGGTCCCCGATGTCTGGGGAGTCCAAACCAGACCATCGAGCGAGGTCACAATGGTGCCCTGGTCACCCACGACGACAACCTTTCCATTCCCAGAGGTGACCGCGGTCAAGAACTCCAAGGTATTCGAGGTTCGGGTAGTCCAGGTCACCCCATCGAGGGAGGTAAGAATAGTTCCGTTGTTTCCCACGGCCACAAAAAAGCCATTGGCAAATCCGACTCCGAAAAGGGCCTCGGTGGTCCCCGAGATCCGCGAGATCCAGGTTACTCCATCCGAGGAGGTTAAGACGGTTCCTGTCCCCAGAATATAATTAAAACCCACGGCCACAAAAATTCCATTTCCGTAGGCTATTCCAAAAAGGGCGCTGTCGAGATCGTCGGAGTTTTGAGGGGTCCAAGCGATCCCATCCTCGGAAGTTACTATGGTCCCCAGGTCTCCAACGGCCACGTATTTTCCATCTCCTCGGGTTGCCCGCCACAATTTTTGAGCGGCATTTGAAGTCCTGTTGATCCAGATGTCCCCTGTGTCGGAGGTTATAATCTTTGCCGGGTCCGCCGTCGCGTCATCTTCGATCGCTACCAAGGAGGCTGCCTGGACAGGGCCTCTCAGGACCAGGGGGAGTAACAGCAGAATACCCAGCCAGACCACAAAGGTCTGCCAGCCAAACTTTCTACTGTCCTGCTTAACCATCTTGATCATGGCGCCTCCCTTGGAGAAGGACTTTTGCGAGTCCGTTTTAGGTGACATTGATAAAAGTTTGCACGGTTCCCAGGACCTTGCCCGTAATCCAGTGACGGTACTGGAGGGTTGCCCGATAGGTCTTTGGAAATGGCGGCGGCTTGATGATCAGATCCCAACGTTGGGCCGTGGACAATACAAAAGGGTAATTGGCTCGGAGCTTGAACGGGCTGGAATACTTAGATGCGGGAGTCCCGCCCAAAGGCCGGCCATCCATGGAGACGACCGTTACCGGCAGTCCGATGGTCCATCGGTTCAAAGTGTACCCGGCATTGGTCAGGCGGAGGAGTATGGTCTGGCCGGCCTTGATAGTAATGGCCACCCGGGGATCGGTAACGGGCGTATTCGGGGCGATCGAAAGGCCGTTCATTAAGAAATAATCCGGCTGAAAATCGTGCAAAATGCCGTCGTTAGTAAAAGGGCCATTCGAGCTGCAACCCGCCATAAAGGCATTATGCGTCAGGGTGTGCCAGCGGCTGTCAATCTCATCGGAAGCCCAAAAGGCCTCGACGTCATAAGCAGGTCCTCCGGTGAAGGCCGTTCCCGGTCCTGTGGGAGGATCTATAATCAATAAACCGTACAGGCCCATTTCAAAATGAAGGACGGTGTTTTTATGGCAATGATACGTATAGGTACCGGCGTGACTGGCATACCATTGATAGGTATAGGAATTGGGGAATTCAAAGGACATCTTTCCTACCCCGTCGTTCATGGGGGTCGGCTCGATACCGTGGTGATGGATCGTATGGGTATTGCCCTTTACGTTGGTAATGGTATGGACCACCTGCCCCTCGTTAACCCGAATCATGGGAGACGGAAAGGTGGTGGGCAAATTGGGATCGGCGATAACCCACATTCGCACCGCCCTTCCATCCCACATGGTTACATCGAAGTCGATCTGCAACTCCCGCGTGAAGGTTCTATCGGGAACAACGCGGTCAGGTGTCGGACCGCTGAATGTAGGCGGGCAAATGAATTTTATGAAATCCTCTTCCTGGGCCGGGGTAACAGGTTCACGAGGGATTATGGCGATCGGCATTAGCGCTCCTTTTGGGCCGACTCCGGGGTGGGAGGCCCGCCACTCTTATGATTATTTAGGAAAATCAACCGGTCCTCCCGGGAGGGTGATGTCCCCGGTGATATCCCAATCCGTCACCATCCCCATCGGATAGTTGCCGCCGGCGGCAGTCTGCGACATCTCCGTGTGATCGTGCATGGGAAAACCTAAGGGGGACTGGCGTACTCCCCCCAGGATTAAATTCAATTCCTCGGTCGGAGGCCAATTAGCCGCCGGGGGGATATCCGGAGGTTTAATAAAGGGAAGCAGCCAATCCATGCGCTGCATAGGTCTCACGAGGAAAGTATCGACCAAAAAGATATTTTTTTGCACCAGACCATTCAGGGCCAGCACATAGACATGGTTGCCATGGATATGGAGCGAATGGATCGCCAGGCCGGCATTGAGGATACGAATTAAAGCCGGTTCCCCGACACGGCCCTCGGGGGCGGTGTCCGGATTCTTGGCGGCAAAAAATCCGGATCGGCCGTTGATCGTAAAATAGCGGGGTAAGAAGTTTTGTTTGAGGTCGGCCGGAGAGATAAACTGGTTATTCAGGGCCAGGGAATTGAAGCTGGGATCAATATCGTTCAACAGCCAAATCCAGTATCGGGCCGGATTCCAGGGGTTTCCGGGAAGATGGGGTGAATTCCCCAAGTCATTGAACAGAGACTGGGCATTGGGCGTGGGGGAGCTGTACGGTGTGTTCCCTGTGACCGGACTGACGATCATGGCCCCCTGCAAGCCCAGAACGCGATTGACCGGTGCGTTCAAGGGATCGAGATAAAGATAGGTGCCGGCCTTTGGCGCGGTAAAGGTGATGACCTTACTTTCTCCGGGTAGGATCGGACCGCTGTCCACCACCCCGGGGATAGAAAAGGCGTGCGGTTCGTCCAAGGCGTTGGTCAACTTAACGGTGATCGGGTCTCCCTCGTTGGCCAGGATGATAGGACCGGGAACCCGAGGGCCTAATGTTGGCGTCTGAAAGGCCCAGAAGTAAACCTGTGTAAAATCGACCATCTCGATGATGGCTTCGCTGAAGGTCAGATCAACGGTCTGGGCAGCAGCCAAGGCCTCTGACTCCCGGAAGATCTTGGGTATTCCAGTGGGTGCATTGACGAGGATGGCGGTCAAACCGGTCAGGCCGTATTTGATAAATTGCCGTCTATCCATAACTCCCCCAGATTTATTTATTTATTACTGTTTAAGTATAATATGGAAGAAGGTGGCTTTGCAAGGGGTAAAAGTATGTATTTTTGTCTTTCTATAATGGTATAATAAAACATAATGGATCGAGATTATGGATGAGAGGAGCGTACTTTTGCTTTTAATGGGTCTCAATATCGGTTTGGTGGTGTCAACCGTTTTTTCGGTCTGGACCAGTCAGTCTGTTCCCGGCATGTTAGCTATCTCATGTGGGGCGGTAGGAGGTGTGACGATCTATTCGAGGGTTAAGGCCTGGAAAAGCGGTAAGGTGAGACTTTTTTATGACTTGGTACGGGACGACGAAAAAACAGCGAAAAAATTGAAGGTTTTTGATTCACTGTTTTGGGCTACGGGGGTAAGTAATTTGCTGGTCTGCCTCTGGTATGTGTCCCATGGCAAAGGGATCAGTTAACAGGCACCGATCCTATCCTCGATCATCCCCTCCCTTTCCTGCCCTTGCTGCCGTCCGCATGGGCTGAACGGCACTCCCGCTACCTCCGTGAATTGGTGCCCCACAACCTCGAATTAGAATGATCAAGCTAAAAGACAAATCGGATTTTCAAATTATCTCCGGTGGTCAAACCGGGGTCGACCGGGCCGCTCTGGATGTGGCCCGGGAATTGGGCATCCCCTGCGGGGGGTGGAGCCCCAAAGGCCGGCGAGCCGAGAATGGGGCGATCCCCGACTGGTATCCCTTAAGGGAGATGCCTTCGTCCAGATATTCGCCTCGGACCGCCAAAAATGTCCGGGAGGCGACGGGGACCCTTATCCTGACCTGGGGACAACCGACCGGCGGAACGGCCTTGACTGTTAAGCTGGCCCGGAAAGAGCGGAAGCCCTTTCTTTTGGTGGACCTGGCCCGGGGCGGCGACCCGGAAACCGTTCGTGTTTGGCTCAGAAAGAACGAAATCAAAATACTGAACGTGGCCGGACCCCGGGAAAGCCAAGTTCCCCGGTATCCATGACCAGGCCGTCGTTTTCCTAAGGCGGGTGCTGAATAAGGGTCTCCCGGAGGGTCATTAATAATTAACGACTAACAATTGATTATTAATTATTAATGTCAAATCGTTAGGCCATACAGCTCCCCTTTATTCTCATGCTCCTAGGTCCCCCCGGGCATGAAGGTTTAGTAAAATTCAAATAGCCATTGCCGGCACCCTCCGGTCTCGTTCACCTCGTCCAGGCCCTCCCTTTTAGAAGTTGCCCTATCGGTGAAATACAGATTTTGTGAATCCAAAATACAGCTTTACTGGTATTTACCTGGGACCCTTAAGCGGCAAAAATATCAACCGAATTATCGAAAAAAGAGCGCGGAGATCAATTTTTTTTAGGAAGCGAGAAGAGGAATTTAAATTTTCAAAGGAGGGAGACATGAGAAAATTAAATGGGACCAGAAAATGGGTTGTGGCCGTTGCCTTGATCGGGATCGTCGTATCTTCGATTTTCGTCATGGCGGCGGAGCGCGGAAAGGAAGCGGTCAACAGGGAATTGCATGCATCCATTGGAATGCCGATGCTCACGGGAGAGCTCTGGCAAAAGATGACAGATGACTCCAAAATAGCTTTTATCTGGGGACTCTTCCATACGGTAGCCATGGAACAATATATGATGAATAAGTATCCGGATCTCAAAAAAGAAAATTTTTCCGCTAAGGTTACCGAAGGGGCGGATAAGGCAGGTTTGACCCTTAATCAGACGGTGGCCTTGATCGATCAATACTACCTGGCAAACCCGGATCATCTGGACAAGCCTGTGGTCGGTGTGCTCTGGCACAGCATGGTCAGGCCGAATATAGTAACCGGTATCGCCGGCCGTCCGCTGAAACCTGAAAATTAAAATCAAAAGAAAAGAGGAGAAAAAGATGAAACGCCTTGTGATTGTCTCAGCCGTTCTCATTTTAATAGTCGCTCTAATAACCGGGTGCACAGGAATGTCCAGAACACAGCAGGCCACTTTGAGTGGGGCGGCCATTGGAGCTGGTGGCGGTGCTTTGTTCAGCACGATTGTCGGAGGAAGTCCGCTCGGTGGCGCTGCTCTTGGCGCCGGCGTAGGGGCTCTTGGCGGATATATTGTCGGGGAAACCGGGCGGGGGGTACAGACATCATAGATGATTTAAAGAGAGGCAAGGGTAAGACAGCCCGGAACCAAGGTGAAAAAAACGGGCTGGGTTTCCGGAACCTTCTGAGGTGGCCCTGGAAATCCAGCCCTAAATAGTTTACGATGACATCCGCAGTTCCTTTGGAGCAGTTGACAACAAGAGATCGTCGTGTCGAGTAGTCCCGATAGAGCAATCTTCTCTTCCTTTTGAAGGGACACTCTTTTGGGGCTTTTATTCAGGCTGGATAGGAGAGTTAAGGCCAAGTCATAATTCTTATGACTTTGAGCCGGCCTTTATCCGCAGGAGCGCACCTATTGCGTCCGACATGACGTTCACTTTTAAGGCCATTCCAAAATAATCAAGCCAAGGCGGCCATACCCTGATCGAGACCTTCGGCCAATCGGTCGCCAGAGCAACCCCGGCCCAAAGTGTTTGGGTTGTTCGATTGGACGACAGCAGAAATCCAGGAGGTGGGATCCACCACAGATCCTCCATCTTTTCGCTCCCATCTCCTCCTCTTCCCTGTCATCCTGAGCCCTTCGCCTGCTTGTCATCCTGAGCCCTCGCTTCTGGTCATCCCGAGCGAACGACGCAGACGATCTCCGTTTCGGCTCAGGGTAAACTCTGCGACGGACTCTTTGCGAGGTTATCTTGATTGACTTGACAAAAGAACCATCAGCGGCTATATATAATCTGAATATCTGTTCAGATACAATAATACTATGGAAAGAAAGAAACCAAATCGATTGTTGGAAGAGCGGTGCGACATCCGGGTGCTTCACCGGGATCGAATCCAAAAAGCACAGCGGGCGGCCTCCTCGGAAAAAGAGACAGCCCGGCTGGCCTCCATCTACAAAGTTTTAGGTGATCCCACTCGCCTAAAAATGATCATAGGCCTTCGGGATGGCGAGATGTGCGTCTGTGATCTCGCCGCCTTTCTGGGTCTCACGGAGTCAGCCATCTCCCATCAATTGCGGTTGCTGAGGGACCAGGCCCTCGTAAAAAAAAGGCGGGCTGGGCAGACTCTTTATTATTCGTTGGATGATGACCATGTATCGGACCTGTTGCGGGTGGGGCTGGATCATGTCCGCGAAAGTCGGGAATAGGGGCGGGAATGGTTTTTCTATTTGAAGCACTGGCCAAGAGTTGGGATTTGCTCCTGGACTCGAGCGTTTATGTCCTTTTCGGGCTGGTGATCAGCGGTCTGGTGAGGTCCTGGGTGAATCCGCAAACCGTGGCCCGGCATCTGGGGCAGGGCCGTTTCTCCTCCGTATTCAAGGCCGCCCTGATAGGTGCACCGTTGCCCCTCTGTTCCTGCGGGGTCCTCCCGGCGGCCGCTTCCCTAAAGAAACAGGGGGCCAATAACGGGGCCGTCACAGCTTTCTTGATCGCCACCCCTGAAACCGGGGTGGATTCCATCACCATCTCCTATGCCCTCCTGGATCCGGTCCTGACGGTTATTCGACCGATAGCCGCCTTATTTACGGCGGTCGTCGCCGGTCTCAGTGAGAATCTTTTTCACTGGCAGGACAGGGGGCAATCGATTCCGGCCGACCTGCGCTGTCCGGTGGATGGCTGTTGCGACGGCTTGGACTGTCCCCCGGAGGACCATAGCCGGCACCACTCCCCCCTCCAAAAGATTCTGGTCGGACTGCGCCATGCCTTCGGTGAAGTCTGGAGCGATATGGCGGGCTGGTTTTTTCTGGGTTTGATCCTGGCCGGTCTGATCACGGCCCTGGTTCCCGAGGCCCTGTTCCAGAATTATCTCGGAAGGGGGCTTGATTCCGATGCTGGTCATGCTGGCTTTCAGCATCCCTTTATATGTCTGCGCCACCGCCTCGACCCCCATCGCCGCCGCCTTGATCCTGAAGGGGATCAGCCCGGGTGCCGCGCTGGTCTTTCTCCTGGCCGGCCCGGCAACCAACGTGGCCTCTCTTACCGTACTGGCGGGGCTCTTGGGGAAAAGGACGACCTTCGTTTACCTGGGGGCCATCGCCCTCTTCAGCCTCTTTTTCGGTCTGCTTGTAGACAGCCTCTACCCGCTTTTAGGTTTATCCCCTCGGGCAATCATGGGGCAGGCGGGAGAGTTGATCCCCGTCTGGGCCCAAAGGGCCGGCGCCGTTCTGTTGTTGGTCCTGTCCCTCAAGCCCCTGTCCGCCAGGATCCGTCATTTCCGGCGGCTGCGGGGACCGGTTCCGATTCAGACCCGTCGAAAATCCGGAGGCGATCCGGCAAACACCCGCCGCGGTCCCGGCCTGTTCGGAAAACACCTGAGGCTGTAAAACCGGCCCGGTCGGGCCGTAAGGCAGGACGGCATCTGAAACGGGAACTCGATCTTCGTCCGATTAGGGCGCGTCCGAACTTATTAACAGTTTCAAAACTTGAAGCAATGTTCCGATTCCTGAAGTCCCTGCGGGCGGCCTTGAGAACTCTCTGCCGCCTAGGCCCTCTCTATTAGTAAGTCTCCTCAAAACGTAAATACAGATTTTATATATCCAAAATACAGTCTTACTGGTATTTACATAAGACCTTTGGGGGACAAAAATAACAAAATACCATGCTTGATGGTCTCGCAAAAGTCCCGAAGTGTCATCCTGAGCCCTTCGCCTGCTTGTCATCCTGAGCCCTTCGCCTCTCGTCATCCTGAGCAACGCGAAGGATCTCGCTTTTCGGCTCAGGGTAAACTCGCAAGGATCTCGTCTTTCGGCTCAGGGTAAACTCCATCAAGGATCTCGGAACTTGATGAAAAAACGAGATTCTTCGTCCCGCGTAATCGCGGGACTCAGAATGACAAACTCTCTCTGACGGACTTTTTGCGAGGTTATCATTCTTAAAAAGGAGGAGAACATGAAGTGGAATAATCTGCGCAGGAGATCGGGGAAGGCCTTATTGGTAGTCCTAATCGTTTTATCTTTTGTAAATCTAATCTTCCTGACGTCCCCGGTCCTGGCCGACGACAAGCAGGAAGCCTCCCAACTGGTGGTCAAGGCCAAGCTCATGTTGGAAAATTTCATGGCCGACAAGAACCTGGAAGCCTTTAACGACCTCATCAAACGGGCCAAGGCGGTTTTTATTGTTCCGGAATTGATCAAAGGGGCCTTTGTCGTCGGGGCTTCGGGCGGCAATGGACTGCTTTTGGTGGCCGATCCGAAGACGGGGACCTGGAGCGGGCCGGCCTTTTATACGGTTGGCGGGGCCAGCTTCGGGCTCCAGATCGGCGGTGCGGCTTCCGAGACGGCCGTTCTGGTCATGACCGAAAGGGGGGTTTCCTCCTTTATGTCCAACAGCCTTAAGCTGGGGGCGGATGTGAACGTGGCCGTGGGCCCGATCGGTGTCGGGGCGGCGGTGGCCACCGCCAATCTCAGTGCCGACCTCATCAGCTTTTCGCGCTCCAAAGGCCTTTACGGTGGGGTTTCTCTGGACGGGAGCATCGTTGCCGTTCGCGAGGGCCTGAACACCGCCTTTTACAACAGAATGGCCACCCCGACCGATATCCTCATCCGGCGACAGGTAAAGAACCCGGAGGCCAAGGTTCTGATCGAAGAAGTAGCCAAAGCAGCAAAAAAATAATATGGAGGCTGTTCGGGAATTTCGGACCTTGGAATTGGGGGCCCGGGTATTAAGGGAAGGGGTTCAATTCAAAGTATGGGCCCCCAAAGCCTCCCGCCTTTTCCTGAAAGTCCCTGAAGAAGACAAAGAAATTCCCATGACTCCAGAGGAAAGAGGATATTTTACGGCCTGGGCAAATGACCTTGGGCCGGGAACAAAATATTTTTATCTTCTTCCCGGAAACCAGCCCAGACCCGATCCCGTTTCCCGGTTTCAGCCCGAAGGAGTGCACGGACCTTCAGAGGTAATTGATCCAGGTGCCTTTACCTGGGAAGATCATTTTTGGAAGGGAATCACTCTGGAGAAAATGATCCTCTATGAGATCCATATCGGCGACCTTTACGGCTGAAGGGACTTTTGAGGCCGTCATCCCTTTATTAGACTATCTCCAAAACGAACTGGGGGTAACTGCCATGGAGCTGATGCCGGTTGCCCAATTTCCGGGGGAAAGGAACTGGGGGTACGACGGAACGTTTCTCTACGCCCCCCAAAACAGCTATGGCGGACCCTCTGGGCTGAAGAACGCTCATCAATGCCTGTCACCGAAAGGGCCTGGCGGTAATCCTTGACGTGGTTTACAACCATTTAGGGCCAGAGGGCAACTACCTTAACGAGTATGGCCCGTACTTCACCGATCGTTATCAAACTCCCTGGGGTGCGGCCGTCAATCTGGATGGACCGGAGAGCGATGAGGTTCGTCGGTTTATCATCGATAATGCCCTTTATTGGGTGACGGAATATCATCTGGACGGGCTGCGAATCGACGCCGTCCACGGGATCTTCGATTTCAGCGCCCGGCACATTCTGGATGAACTAAGAGAGGCCGTTCATCAACAGGCCGGGAAATTGGGGCGACAGGTGGCCGTGATAGCCGAAAGCGATCTGAATGACGTGCGGATCATCAATCCCCCTCAAAGCGGCGGATATGGTCTGGATGCCCAATGGAATGATGATTTCCATCATTCGCTGCATGCCCTCCTGACCAAAGAACGAGGGGGATATTATCAAGACTTCGGAGAGCTCACCCAGTTGGCCCAGGCTCTGCGCGATGGATTTGTTTACAGCGGTCAATATTCTTCTTTTCGCCGGAGGCGGCATGGAATCCCGGCCGGACATCTCTCCTCCGGCTAAATTTGTCATCTTTTCCCAGAATCATGATCAGGTAGGAAATCGCCTGGAGGGAGAGCGGCTCAGCACTCTGGTATCCTTTGAGGCCTTGAAACTGGCCGCCGCCCTGGTACTGCTTTCTCCTCATATTCCCCTTTTGTTTATGGGGGAAGAATATGGCGAAGAAGCCCCCTTTCTTTATTTTGTGAGCCATTCCGACCCCGGTTTGATAGAAGCGGTACGGCAAGGGAGAAAAAAGGAGTTTTCTGCTTTTCTGAAGGTGGGAGAGCCCCCGGATCCTCAGGATGAGACGACCTTTTTCCGTTCCAAAATTCACCTGGATCTGCACCGGCAAGGGACCCATAAAATAATGTTTGAATATTATAAATTCCTGATCACCCTTCGGAAAGAAATCCCCCCGCTATCGCATCTAAATAAAGAAGGCCTGGAAATAAAGACCTCAGCAGAAAAACTCATTTTATTCATGGTCCGTCGATTTGAAGAAGAAGGGGTGGTCTGCCTCTTCAATTTTTATGAAAAGGCTCAAGAAATTCGGGCCACCTTGGGTCAGGGAATTTGGCAGAGGGTACTGGATTCGTCCTCAAAGGAATGGGCTGGTCCCGGCGGTTCAGCCCCTGTATCTATCCGATCCAGTGGCGAAGAGGTTTCTTTCGAGATGGGGCCGTTAAGCGTGGTCCTTTATCGAAATTCCGCCCCTAGGCCTTCAGGAGAGCTTCCCCAGTCCCCTGAAAAAAGGAACGAACTTTTTCAAGCCGTGGTTGATCATTTAGAAGGCTCCCGCCGACTGCCCGTCTCAACCTATCGGCTTCAATTCAATCACCGGTTTACTTTTTCCCAGGCCAAAAAGGTCATCCCTTATCTTCATGAATTGGGCATCTCGGATGTCTATGCCTCTCCCTGTTTTTTAGCCAGGAAAGGGAGCCTTCACGGGTATGACATCCTGGACCATAATCGGCTCAATCCGGAAATCGGCACGGAGGAAGAATATCAGGAATGGGTGAAGGAATTGGAAAAATACGGGATGGGACAAATCCAGGATATCGTGCCCAATCACATGTGTATTATCGGAAATGAAAATAACTGGTGGCAGGATGTCCTGGAAAACGGTCCGGGTTCCCTGTATGCCGATTTTTTCGATATCGATTGGAAGCCGGTCAAGGACGAACTGGACAACAAGGTGCTGCTACCCATCCTGGGAGACCAATACGGCCGGGTGCTCGACAATCAGGAATTGGTCCTGACTTTTGAAGCCGGGGCCTTTTTTGTCGCTTACGCGGACCAGAAATTGCCCCTGAGCCCGATGTCCTATACCCGGATATTGAAATTAGATCTTGAGGCCTTAATCCGCAAAATGGGGGCCGAGCATCCCGATCTCCAAGAACTGCTCAGTATCATCACCGCCCTCGAGCATTTGCCCCCTCCAACCGAAAAAGATCCGGAAAAGATCCTGGAAAGACGGCGGGAGAAAGAAATTATCAAAAAAAGGATTTCGGCCTTGTATGACGGGAACAAGTCGATTCGAGGTTTTATCGACCAAAATATCGGGACCTGTAACGGTCAAAGGGGGGTTCCGGCGAGCTTTGATCTTCTGGACGGACTGCTTAATGCTCAGGCCTATCGATTCTCCCATTGGCGGGTGGCCACCGAAGAGATCAATTATCGGCGGTTCTTTGATATTAATGAATTGGTTAGCCTGCGTGTGGAACGTTTCCCGGTTTTCCTGGAAACCCATAAGCTGATTTTTAAGCTCATTAGGGAAGGGAAAGTCAGCGGTTTACGGGTGGACCATCCGGATGGGCTCTATAATCCGGGGGAATATTTTTACCGGTTACAAAAGGCCTGTTTTATTCAAAGGGGCCTGCGGAGGATTGAACAGGAGATGGCCAAGGCCGATACCCTCCTGGAACAATGGGGAACTCGGGGAAGAACTGGGACGATGGTACGATGAGCAGATAAAGAAAGATCCGGCCTTTTCCTTCCGGTCCGCCTTTTATATCATCGGAGAAAAGATATTGATTAAAAATGAACGGATCCCCGAGGATTGGCCGATCTTCGGCTCGGTCGGTTATGATTTTTTGAACTCGGTCAACGGCATTTTTGTCGATACGGAAAAGACCAAGGCCTTCGAGGCCGTCTACGCTCGATTCACCGGGAGTCCGATGAATTATTCCGAATTGGTTTATGAAAAAAAGAAATTGATCATGCAGGTGGCCATGTCGGCTGAAATCAACATGCTCGGCCATATCCTCGATCGTCTGACCGAAAAAAATCGATATACCAGGGATTTTACCCTCAACAGTCTCAGGACGGCCATCACGGAGGTCATCGCCTGTTTTCCCGTCTATCGAACCTACGTCAATTATTGCCAGGTGCTGGAGAGAGACCGGCACTATATCGAACAGGCCGTGGCCAGGGCCCGACGAAGGAACCCGGCCTTGAGCGCCCTGATCTTCGACTTTTTGGAAAATATCCTTTTGCTCCGCTATCCGGATGAATTCGAGCGAAGCGGAAAAAATGGAATGGCTGGATTTTGTCATGAGATTCCAGCAATTCACCGGTCCGGTCATGGCCAAGGGCCTGGAGGATACGGTCTTTTATGTCTATAACCGTCTGGTTTCCCTCAATGAAGTCGGCGGCAATCCCGGAGAATTTCGGCACCTCCCTGGAGGTCTTTCATGGCCGGAATATCGAAAAAACCAAATCCTGGACCTACAGCCTCAACGCCACCTCCACCCATGATACCAAGCGCAGCGAGGACGTCCGGGCACGAATCAACGTTCTTTCGGAAATGCCCAACGAATGGAAGAAATGTCTGATTCGTTGGGGCCGGATGAATAAAAAAAAGAAAATTCTAATCGACGGCCAATGGGCCCCTGATCCGAATGAGGAATATTTTCTCTATCAGACCCTTTTAGGGGCCTGGCCTTTACCCCCGGAACATAAATCGGATCGGCCCTTCATCGAAAGAGTCGCTTCGTCCCTTCTGAAAACGTTACCCTTCCATCCGGAGGATGAACCAGAGCCGGCCTTTTTTATCCGAAGAATAAAAGAATATATGGTCAAAGCCATCCGGGAGGCCAAGATCCACAGCAGTTGGATCAATCCTGATCCGGCTTATGAAGAGGCCGTGCTGCACTTTATCGATGGCCTTTTGTCCCCTTCCCCGGAAAATGCCTTCCTGAAGGATTTTGAAACCTTTCAGAAGAAAATCGCCTATTGGGGGATGTTGAATTCCCTTTCCCAGACCCTGCTGAAGATAACCTCTCCGGGTACCCCGGATTTTTATCAGGGCACGGAATTATGGGATTTCAGCCTGGCCGATCCCGATAACCGCCGGCACGTCGATTTCAAAACCCGGCAGGATCTGTTGAAAAAGCTGAAAAAGCAAACGGGGACCGGACGGAAGGACCTGACCGGACTGGCCGAAGAACTTCTCCGGGATTGGAGGGACGGCCGGATCAAACTTTATGTCACCTTTCAAGCCCTGAACTATCGCCGGGAGAACGGCTCCCTTTTTGCCGAGGGACTCTACCTTCCCTTGAAAGTAGAGGGGAAATTCAATAAAAACATTTGCGCCTTCGCCCGGCAGAGAGAGGAAAAAACCGTTTTAGTCATCGTCCCCCGGCTATTGGCCGGCCTGGGACTGAGCCCGGAGGCTCCGCCGCTGGGAAAGGTCTGGGAAGATTCCCGCCTGGTTATGCCCGATGGAAATAGCCGGGAGTCATTTTCACAATATCTTTACCGGGGAAACCGCTCAGGTGATGGAACGGGAAGGAAAAAAGACCCTGCCTCTCGAAGAGGTCTTTGCCGTTTTCCCCCTGGCCCTGCTGACCTCCTTCTGAGGCTTCTATAGGCTTCTCCGGAAAAAGGAGCGATTAACATGACCCTTACGAGCGCCGAAAATCCCTTTGCCTTTACCGGCTGCTGGGAGCTGAAAGAGATGCTGGGCCGCACGGCCCGGGATGAGCGACAGCTCCTGGAGACCATTGAGGAGATTCCGCTTGACTCCGTCTACTACCACACCCACAGCTTTTTCTTGCGCCATCAATACATTGCCGGGCCTTATCCGAATGATTTCGCCACCTGGGCGGCCATTCAGGTTCAGGATCAAGTTCTGGGCGAAAAGTTAGGGATCCTTGATCCTTTCGATCATGAAACTCTCGAATCTTTGCGGGCGGAAATCGTCGCCATCATTGACCATCATCTCTCCCGGTTGACGTACATCCCCCGGCCTATCTTCGGGGAGCCTTTTTATTTTATGCAATCCCGGATCATTGATGTCCCCACTGGTCTGGAGGCCCGGACTCTGAGCGAATTTCGAGAAATTTTGGCCACGGCGGATTCCAGTGTGGTTTATTACCATACCTTCGAGGCCATGTTACGGCTCGGGCGGAGAAAAGGCGATTTTCCCCTCTGGCTTGAAGAACAACTGGGCCTTGCTGAGTTGGCCAAGGCCATTTCCAAACTGGATCTCTATATGTCCAACCTGGATTCCATCCATCGACAAATCATCCGATTTTGCGACGCTTTTCTGGGGGGAAAGGGAGAAAAATGAGCCGTCTCGAAGATTACCGGGAAGTGACTCCCAAGGGAACCGTTGAGTTCCTGATGCGTATGTCTGAAAAAATTCGCGGGAAAAAACTTCTGGAAATAAATTCTACCTATGTCGGCGGAGGGGTGGCTGAGATCCTGGGAAGCCTCGTACCCTTGCTGCGGGAAGTGGGCCTGGAAACTCGCTGGGAGGTTATCACCGGAACCGAGGAGTTTTTTAATACCACAAAATCTTTTCATAATGCCCTCCAGGGTCGGGAGCAGGATATTTCTCCCCGTATGCTTAAGGCCTATTTGGAGGTCAATCAGGAGAATGCTAGACGGCTCTCCTTGGATGCCGATTACGTGGTCATCCATGACCCCCAGCCCGCGGCCTTGATTGAAAACAGGCCGGCCTCCGGGAAATGGATCTGGCGTTGCCATATCGATGTTTCCAGTCCACAATGGAAGGTCTGGAGTTTCTTGGCTCGATTTGTAGTTAAGTTTGACGCGGCTATTTTCTCTTTGCCCCGATTCGCCCGAAAGCTTCCCATGCCCCAGTTCCTGATCTATCCTTCCATTGATCCCTTGAGCGATAAAAACCGGGAGCTCACCTCCGAAGATCAGGGCCGGATCCTGGAAAAGCTGAAGATTCCCGTGGATAAGCCCATCTTGCTCCAGGTGTCCCGATTTGACCGATTTAAAGACCCCTTAGGGGTGATCCAGGCGTACCGACTGGTCAAAAAATATCACGATGTGCGTCTCATCCTGGCCGGGGGAGGCGCCACCGATGACCCTGAAGGAGAAATCGTTTTTTCGGAAGTTCGGGAGGCCGCTCGGGATGATCCGGATATTCAAATCCTTTTACTCCCTCCCGATTCCCATCTGGAAATCAATGCCCTGCAACGGGCCGCGACTATTGTCCTGCAAAAATCACTGCGTGAGGGTTTTGGTCTGACGGTGGCTGAGGCCATGTGGAAGGGCAAGCCGGTTATCGGCGGCTTTGCCGGTGGAATAACCGTTCAACTGGTTTATGGAATTACGGGGTTTACGGTCAATTCCGTGGAAGGGGCGGCGCTTCGAATCCATTACCTTTTGGACAATCCCGAACTAATGGTCAAAGTCGGACGGGATGCCAGAGAATATGTGCGCCAGAATTTTTTGATCACCCGCAATCTGGGTGATTATTTGGCCCTGATGAACTATTTGGGGTGAAAAAGGCAGACGAGGGTTCAATAAGGAGAGGATAGGGGCTTAAGGGTTTTAGGTAAGAGATTTTATTTATGAAAAGAAAAATTCTATTAGTAGGTCTGCTGGTCGGTTGGCTGGTCCAGGTTGGGATGGTTTTCGGACAAACGGATATTAAGGATCACCCTTCCTGTCCCCTGTGCGGGATGGACCGGAAACAGTATGCGCACAGCCGGATGGTCATCGAGTATGCCGAGGGAATGTCGAGGGGCACCTGTAGTATTCATTGCACCGCCAGTGAAATGACCGTCAACCGCGACAAAACCGTGAAAAGTATTCAGGTGGCCGACTACAACACCCAAACGCTTCTGCCGGCGGCGAAAGCGTTCTGGGTGATCGGCGGGAACAAGACGGGAGTCATGACCAAAAGGGCCAAGTGGGCCTTTCGCGACAAAAAGGAAGCGCTGGCGTTCATCCATGAACATAACGGTCACTTAGCCGATTTTCAGCAGGCCATGCGGGCCACCTTCGTAGATATGTACGAAGATCTCAAAATGATCCACGAAAGGAGGCAAAAAAAACAATTGGAATTACCCGATATTGCCACCTATCCGGAGTGCAAATATTGTGGAATGATCCGAAAAAAATTTGCCCACAGCCGGGCCCTCATTGAATACCATGACGGCACGACGGTTGGAACCTGCAGTGTTCATTGCCTGGCCATCGATATGGCCTTAAACACGGATAAGTCCCCTAAAGTAATGAGGTCGGCGATTACACCTCCAAGAACCTGATCGATGCCGAAAAAGCTTTCTGGGTATTAGGCGGCAGCCAAGTCGGTGTAATGTCCATTCGGGGCAAATGGGCTTTTGAAAAACAGGTCGGGGCCGAGCGCTTCATCAAGGCCCATGGCGGAAAACGCGCCGACTTTGAACAAGTGATGAAGGCTACCTTTGAAGACATGTACGAAATACTTCGGTGAGGAAAAAACTTGATTTTTTCAAAGCGTCATTTAAAATAGAATACTTAAAAAATCCCAAGGAGGTGAAGCGTTATGAAGAAAATCCTGATTGTTTTCCCCGTTGTTTTTTTTATCCTGTCCGCTTTTGCTGTGGCCGCTGAAAAGGGTGCTTTGGACCTCAAGGTGGGGGATGAACGTTATGTTTGCAACTGCGGTGAAAAATGTCCGTGCAACAGCATCTCCAGCAATGAAGGGAAATGCTACCTGCGGAAATGACATGGTCAAAGCCACGGTGACCAAGGTTGAAAAAGGGAAAGCCACTTTCAAGGCGGCGGGATGGGAGAAGGAGAGGACCTTTAAGACCGTCGGAAAGTATAAGTGTGGCTGTGCTCCGGATTGCAAGTGCAACACCATCAGCCAGAACCCCGGCAAGTGCACTTGCGGCAGTAAAATGAAGAAGATATAAGTTAACCGCCAATTTCTAAAAAAAACAGACAGGGGGCGCCTCCTTGCGCCCCCTGTCTGTTTCTTGAATACCAGAACAGGACCTGGTCCCACCTTTTTCCTTAAAGTTCTCTCCGAGAGCACTTTTTCTCTGTTCCTCAAGGAACGAAACGGCGTTCGTTCCCAAGCCTCAAAGTCAGCGGATCAGCAGAGGAGCCGGGGTCCGGGGCCGATGCGATCCAGGGAGGTTTCCGACCGGGATTGGAAACCTCCAGCGGGCCGTGAATAAAATTTCTTCCCAGGCATATTTTAATCTTGCGGGCCATTATTGTAATGTGATAATAGGGACCAGCAATTTGAATTGATGTTAGAATGAAGGAGGATTGGACGCCTCCGGGAAAAACGTTGGTTGTAACAATAAACAGGTAAGGAGTTTTAATGAAAAAGCTAACAGCAATATTGATGACTGTATTGGCCATCTCACTGATGACAGGGGTCCTAGGCAGCGATTGCCTGGCCGGATCTTATTACTTGCCGTTGATCTCCAATAATCCTCCTCCTCCCCCTCCGCCCGTTACTATTGACCAGTTCGTTGGAGCATGGGAGGTTTTAGATGTGGATGGCGCCATAACCGGTTATTTATATATCGGGGCAGACGGTGTTTTCGTTTGGGCCGATATTCCAGATATAGAAAGTCCACATTTTTCTGGGACCGGGGCGGTTGTGGACAAAACTTTTATAGGCCCTTTCACCAATCCAGGGGTTGGTGATGGTGAATTAGATTGCACGATAGCCGATAGTGGCGTTATGAATATCGATTTCGTTGAGTTTTGGAATGATCCGCCAAAGCACGTGCCCTATACCGCCACAAGGTTTTAAGCAAAAAGCAAAAGACCGCATAGGGAGTCGGAACCTGGAATATGGGGCCGGTTGGGGAAACCTGACCGGCCTTTTCTATGAGTTGGGCCTGGGAACCCCAAACCCAGCCGTCTTCTCGAGGCCCGGCAGGCCGATCGAGAGCGCAAGGAGAAAGAGCGACGGGCCAAGATCCTGCGGGAAAAAGAAAACCTGACCTTCGGCCAATTCTTCAAGGTTAAAGAGAATACCCTGGACGCTAAATGATCCCCGCGATTCCTTCATGTAACAGGCCGTTATTGATGGACTTTGGCCTCGATATCGGGAGGCCGCACTCCGGCCATTGAGGGAGGGCTATTTGAATTGAGACCACGAGGGCGCAGGGGGATTGGGCGGGCCTTCTATTGTTTTGCCGTTGGCCGGCGTATCGTAATACTCCACGCCTTCATAAAGAAAACGCAGGAAACTCCGGAGCAAGCTCTGCGGTGCGTATGAGGATCCGAACTCCTGCCGACCGCTACCTGAGTGAATATCTGAAGGATGGAGGCCGAGATCCCGCCGATAAGCCAGGAAACCATAGTGAAGCCTACCGGACTGATTGAGCAGATGGGATGGGAGGGGATGAAACCCAGGAAGGATTGAAATCAGGGTTCGCAGGAGTGAGTCCCACTCCGTCCCACTTGAACCCTGAACGGATAGGGTAATTCTGCAAGGTAGTACGGTTTCGGGTAGGTTAAATTGCCAGGGCGATGATCTTGTTTCTTGACGAGACCCCCATCTTTCTCATGATGCGTTTCAGATGGTCCCTGGTAGTAAATTCACTGATGTATAACCGCTCAGAAATTTCCCGGTTGCTGCACCCGTCACAAATCAGCTTGAGGACCTCCAATTCCCGCTTACTCAGCCCATAGTCATCGGAAATCTTCTTTGAATCAATATGAGAGGCGACTACGGGCTGGATGATTACGATAATATGGTCCGGGAGATCCCCCGCGGGATGGATGAAATGGGCCTGAGCAACATAAAGCCGGCCCGAGTCTTTCTGGTCAATAGTAAGAATATGGTTTTCCGTCCCCGACTTTCCAGGCCCTTTTAACCGGTTGCAGAGGCTGGTGATTTCCTCGGGAACGACCGGACCTGCTGTCCCTTCCATTTTAAGGTTTTCAGAAAACATCCGGAGGAAGGATTGGGATTCCTTATTGAAATAGAGCAGCCGGTCCTCCCGGTCGAAGATTAATACGGCCGGGTTAGTTCGCATATTGATGATATGATCGAAAGAATCCGATCTTGTATTTCCTTCCTGCATTTCTATGAGTAGTCCTTTTCACGGCGCGATGAGGTAGGCATTTGACGAGTTAAAGATTATGCCGCTTCTGAGCAATTCTATAATAGATTTTGCCATCCCCTCTGTAATTAATTGATAACATAACAAAAACAATAGATAGTATAACCAAAAAAAATAAATAGCATAACCAAGCTAAGATGTCAAGTAGTATTGTTTAAAGGTCGATCCGATTTTAACAACGACGACTACCTGATAACGGTTTTTATAATTTTATGTTCAAAAACACTACATTTTAGGGATTGATTCCTATACTTTTCTATACTAAAAAGACGGTGGACAAAGGGAGAAAAGTATATGGAAAAAAGAAATATTTCAAGAACCGAATTCCTACACCCGATATGTTTTGATATGCTGGGAAATAAGGGAAATAAATACGAAAACATTTCCTGCCAGGGTTTGGGAGTTGATATCAGTGAGGGTGGTATCGGGTTGTCAACCGCGCATGCTCTCGAAAAGGGAATATAATCAAACTCTTTCTACCGGCGCTCGACGGGAAAACGACCCTCCCGGTTTTTTCTGTCATACGCTGGTCCGAAGCCTTGGGAACCCAATTTCGGGTTGGATTGCAATTTTTGAGATAAAAAAGGGCAACGCATGAAAAACTGACCTTTACTCATCCCTAAGTAGGACGCGCATGAAAAAATCTTACCGCTTTGCTTCTCTTCACCTCCTGCTCGGCAGCGGCCAGGATGTCGGGGGCGATGAACTCTCAAACGGGACAGGCGGCTCCGAACCAGGATTATCAGATCCAGGTCGGTGATGCCCTGGATATCAAATTTTTTTATCATCCCGAATTGAACGAGTCGGTGACCGTACGGCCGGACGGGCGGATTTCCCTCCAGTTGGTCCACGAAGTCCAGGCCTCGGGCCTGACCCCGGAACACTCAGCCAAAACCCTCCGGGACAAATACGGTTCCCAGATCACTAGCCGGAGATCGCCGTCATCTTAGACGTGAAAATTCTAATATTAACAATACCCGTAGCCTTTAAAAGGTTCGGGTGCAGCCTAACTTGCGACCAGTCTATGTTGGATCAGAAATTGTTCGGCATGATTTCTCGATACATCGCCAAAAACGAACCATATCGTTAAACAGATGCAGAAATTTTTAAATCGTATGTATTACTGGATGAAACCGTCCATTCCACAGTCCTGGCTGTTGAGCGTCCGGCGCCTCCGGATAAAAAAAGAACTGAAGGCGGTGGCCGACCGATGGCCCATCGATGAGCGGGCGGCGATCAGGCCGGAGAGGTGGCAGGGATGGCCGGACAATAAGCATTTTGCTTTGGTTCTTACCCACGATATCGAGAGCGGCAAGGGGTTGAAGCTGGTCCCGGAACTCGCTCGGATTGACAGAGAAATGGGGTTCCGGTCGGCCTTTAATTTTGTGGCTCAAGATTATCCGGTTGATCCGGAGTTGATAAAAAGTCTGAAGGACCTGGGCCTTGAAGTGGGGGTCCACGGCCTCCACCACCAGGGCAATTTGTTTCATTCCCGGGAAAGGTTTATGGAGCAGGTCCCCCAGATCAACCATATTCTCAGAAAATGGCAGGCCCGGGGCTTTCGGACCCCCTCCATGTATCACAACCTGGACTGGATCGGCCACCTGGAAATCGACTATGACATGTCCACTTTTGATACCGACCCTTTCGAGCCCCAACCGGACGGAGTAGGAACCATTTTCCCCTTTTGGTGTTGCAACAACGGTAATCCGGGGTAAAGGATAAAGATTTGACCTCAAACCCCGCTGGTTTATGAGTGCCAGCCTCTTCACCGTCCTAAATAAAAAATGCCTTGTAAAAGTATCAAATGACTTGTAAAATAGAAAAAATTTAAAGAAGAGGTTATTTATGGAAACAGCTGTTACAAAGCGCGGGCAGACTGTCATTCCCGCCGCTATCCGTAGACGGTATCGGATAGACAACGGTGCTCATTTGGTTTGGCTGGATGACGGGGAGACGATAAAAGTTGTTCCGGTCATCTCCGACCCGCTGCAAACCCTTCGGGGGCGAGGGCGGGGAAAGAAATTGACCGAAAGATTATTAAATGAACGCCGAGGAGATCGCGATCGTGAAAAACGGCCCTGAAAGCGGGAAACGGCCTTTATCAGATGAAACCGATGACGGACGTCTATCTTCTTGATACCTCGGCGCTGCTCTCTTTTATTGAGGATGAAGAGGGTGCGGACCGTGTTGAAAAAGCGTTAAAACAGAAGGAAACCCTTCTGCCCTGGACGGTGTTGCTGGAGATGTATTACATCACTCTGCAAGAGGAAGGGCAGTCGGAAGCGGACAAACGATTTGCCTTGATCAAGCAACTGAAGGTGAAAATTCTCTATGACCTGGATGAGGCGACCTTGTTGATCGCCGCCAGGTTGAAAGCTTTCCACCGCATTTCGCTGGCTGATGCTGTCATCGCAGCCTATGCCATTCGCCATGACGCCATTCTTATGCACAAAGACCCGGAATTTGAGGCCTTATCCGGTTCGCTGTCCCTGGAACCGCTCCCCTATAAATCATCAGTTGAGAACCGGCAGACCCGTGGCTAAAAAAGTCTTTGTTTTGTTCTTATCTTAATGGCAGTAACCGTGTCCATCCGTGTCATCCGTGCCAAAAAAGCTTTTAAGAGTTTTTCTGACTTTTCCTATGAGCTATAAGCTAAATTCATCCGAAGTGGACGGGGATGAGCAACATTCTTTGCGACAACGCCCTGATTTCGGGCTATGCCGGCGACCGCCAGATCATCGACCGGAAGTCCATCCGGGAGGTCATCAGCAACCCGGAATGAACGGCCTTTTAAGGAAACATAAATGGGCGGTTCGGGCCCTGATCCTAGCCCTCCTGGTCCTGATCGCCCTGCTCGCTGTCTGGCACTACGGCCCGGGAAATTATTTATTTAATTTTAATTGGTTATGAGACGATAACTAAAAGACGCAGATCGCTGGGCGCAGAGCGCGGAGCGAAAAGACAACAGACGCTGACGCAAAGCGCAGGGAGCTGAGCGAAAAGACAAGAAAATGAAAAATGACAAAATTAACCTATTGGAATACCGAAGAAATTTAGTCGCTTCAAATGCCAATACTAAGATCCTTTGTACGGTGATCGGCTAAGTTGATACGGAACGATTGATCATTTATGCCAAATCCAATTTAACTAACAGGTCAAATTTTCTTCTTGATGATAACTACGATAATGCCAAACGCTCCGCGCTCAGCGCTTCGCGCTCCGCGGAAAGGACCCCATGAGTTTGATCCACCTGGCCCTCGAAAAAGCGGAAAAAGAGCGGGCCGAAGAACTAATGAAAAAAACCGTTGCGGACTCCGGTGCGGGAAGAAGTTACCCGAACCGATCCGGGTCCGGCCGTCCCGGTGGTGCGCTTCGATACCCTGAAGGCCGATGAGTCCCTGGTTTCCCTCTTCCAGCCCCGGTCGCTCATCTCCGAGCAGTTCCGCAAACTGCGGACGCAGCTCCTGCGGCTCAACCTGGCCAGGCCGGTGAAAACCATCATGGTCACCAGCGCCCTCCAGGGAGAAGGGAAATCCTTCGTGGCGGCCAATCTCGCCATCGGCATCGCCTATGACCTGCACCTCCACGCCCTTCTGGTGGACTGTGATCTGCGCAATCCCTCCGTAGCCCCTATGTTCGGCTATAACGGTGTCCGGGGAATCGCCGATTACCTGAAGGGCCAGGGGGAGGTCTCCAATTATTTGGTCAAAACCGAGCTGGAGAAATTGTCCCTCATGCCGGGCGGGACCATTCCGGAAAACCCCACGGAAATCATCGGCTCCCAGCGCATGGCCGCCCTGGTGGAAGAGCTGAAAACCCGGTACGACGACCGGTTCATCATCCTGGACTCCACCCCGCTCCTGGCCACGGCCGAGCCGGACGTGCTGGCCAAGCTGGTCGACGGGGTCCTGATCGTCGTGCGGGCCGGGATGACCCCCCGGGAAACGGTCAAGCAGGCGCTGTCCTTCCTGGATAAGGATAAGATCCTGGGTGTGGTCTTGAATGATGTCAATTTTAAATACTCGGCCCTGGGTGCCCGCTACTTCGGGGGCGACGGGTACAATTATGGACTACGGCTACGGCTACGGGTACGGCAAACCCAAGGAAGCCGAAAAGAAATCTTTGAAGAAGTTTTTTCGCTCCAAAACGTAAGACGTTTATTTGGTTGATATGGTTATTTGGTTTATTTCGTTAACCAAACAACCAAACAAACGAAACAAACGAAATAAACGAAATAAACGAAAAAAACGCGTTAGTCGGGAGCCCGAACGGACCCGAGATGGCGGTAGCCCGTCAATTCGCTGAGCGCACAGGGAAGATGGAGATGGAAGCGGGAAGCGGGAAGAGGGAAGAAAAAAAATGCAAAGTGCAAAATGGGTATGCCCCTAACCAAACAAACCAAATAAACCAAATAAACGAAAAAAACGAAAAAACGTACATGATATTAAAAATCTTTAATATCTACATCCCCTTACGGAAATTAACCTTCTTTTTCCTGGAGAGCCTTTTTATTTGGGGGTTGGTAATCCTGGCTATTTACCTGCGGTTTTGGGATGATAGGTCCGGGGTGGTCAATTTTCAAGAAATTATCTTAAAATCTTTCCTGATCGTCATTGTGGTTCAGCTTTCTCTTTATTACTTTGACCTCTATGCTCAATTACCTTTTCTTAAGACTATAGAAGTCATTGCCCGCCTTTTTCAGGCCTTAAGCGCAGCTTCCATCATTCTGGCCTGTCTCTATTATCTCTTCCCGCAGCTTCTTATTGGAAGGGGGATTTTCTTAATCCTGTTAGCGATGATGGGTACTTTTTTCGGCCTGCGACTTTTATATTTTTATGAAGTACAGAGAAGACAATTAAATCAAAAAATTCTAATCATTGGAACCGGCAAACTGGCAAAATCCATTGCTGAGAACATCTTGGGAAACCGGGATAGCGGTTTTTCCGTGATTGGATTTATTTCCGATGATCCGGCAAAGGTTGGAATGCCGTTGGTCAACCCTTCGATCATCGGAGATTATTCCATGCTCTCGGAATTGGTGCAAAGGGAGAGGCCGGATCGCATCATTGTGGCCTTGGAAGAAAGGCGGGGGAAGTTTCCCCTCTCCCAACTGCTGGATTTAAAATTGCATGGAATGACGATAGAGGATGGGGCCAATTTTTATGAGCACCTGACCGGAAAACTGCATGTGGAAAGCTTAAACCCCAGCAACATCATATTTTCGGAGGGATTTAATAGATCGAAATTAACGATGTGGCTGAAAAGGATGGTCGAGTTTTTCGTTTCCTTTGTCCTTGCGGTTCTATTTGCCCCCTTGCTTTTTATAATCTCGATAGCAATCAAACTTGAATCCCCGGGACCTGTCTTCTACAGCCAGGAGAGAGTCGGCAAAAACGGCCGGATATTTAAACTGTTCAAATTCAGATCCATGGTTGAAAGCGCGGAAGAAAATGGGCCGGTCTGGGCCGGCGAGAATGATAGTCGGATTACCCGGGTTGGCCGGTGGCTGAGAAAGACCCGTCTGGATGAATTCCCCCAGGTGATTAATGTCCTCAAAGGAGACATGTCCTTTGTCGGCCCCAGACCGGAACGGCCTTTTTTTGTGGAACAATTGAAACAAGAAATACCTTATTACGATCAGCGCCATACCGTCCACCCCGGTGTAACCGGTTATGCCCAAATCCGGTATCCCTATGGGGCCTCCAAGGAAGATGCCTTGGAAAAATTGAAATACGATATCTACTATATAAAGTATCTATCACTTGTTTTTGACCTTTTTATCATATTTGAAACAGTCAAGGTCGTCCTGTTTGGTAAAGGGTCGCGGTAGAGTCTTACAACGAGTTCACAGAGCGCATAGAGTTACTGGGGAATTGATATAATTGAGTTCATTGCCGCTGAGAGGCCGGCAATCAAAAACGATCTCATACCGCTCCGCGAGAAAAGGGTATCTGGACCGTAGGCCTTCAGTGAAATGTTTCATGGCCGAAGGCCTTTAGCGGCTATGAAACAGTTTCCTCGCCGGAGGCGTGCAGTTCCTTTGAAAAATCGGCGTCTCAGCGATTTTTCAAAAATAAATTCGTCTTTCTCTGCGCCTCTGAGAACTCGAGCGAAGCGGCGAGAGTATTAAAAGAATACCCGGTTATGTAGAGAATTATATGTTAAACCCAAGTAATCCCATCCCCAATGTCCCGCAAGGTTGTAATTTATTTATCCATTATACTGGTACTGTTACTCGCTTTTTTCATCAAGGCCTACTACGATTCCAACACCATAGAAGTTACCCATTATACCATCGAAAATTCCCCTTTGGGAAAGGTCCTCGGGGGGTTGAAAGTGGTTCAACTTTCAGACCTGCACATCAAAAAGGTTGGTCTTCGAGAGAAAAAAGTCCTGGAAATCCTGAATGCGGAGAAACCCGATCTCATCCTGCTGACCGGTGATTACATCAGCTTTAATGGACCTTATGAACCGGTGATGACCTTTTTCAGCCAACTCCGGGCCCCCTTTGGGGTCTATGGGGTTTTAGGCAATACCGACTATTATAACGAAAATGGCTCCTGTATCCTTTGCCACCAGGAAAAAAGCAAAACCCTGAAAAAAGAACCTCCTTTCTTTCTAAGAAATTCCGCCTCCCAACTCCTGCATTAAGGGATAAAACTTTGTTCCTCATAGGAGTGGATGATCCTGTAAATAAAAAATCGGATTTAAGGTCGGCCATGAAGGGGGTGGAAGGCCGGTATCCTACGATTTTACTGGCCCATTCCCCGGAACTGTTTGAAGAAGCCGTAAAGAACGGAATGGATTTGGTTTTATCCGGTCATACCCATGGAGGACAGATTTCAGGTGTCGGTTTATTGCAAAAGATTCTTCCTCTAGACTCATCTTTGGATATGTTGAAGGGCTTTTTTCAAAAGGGAAACACCTTAATGCATGTCAACCGGGGCATCGGCACAAGTTATTTACCCTTTCGTTTAGGGGTTAAACCGGAAATCACCTTTTTTAAATTTGGAAATTCATCCGACCCCATCCGCCGGAACATGGGGGATCTCGAATAATCCTTCCAGGACTTATTTCAGCGGCCTGTCTTTGGCCGACCTGGGGGACACGATGAAGGTCTTTACCCCTTTTAGGAAATTTTTTCATGTCGGAGATTCTCTGGCCTCCAAGACAAGCCTGGATTTTGAGACCGAAGAAGACCTAAAGGACCTGAACTGGGAGTGCCATAAGTGGTTCGAAAGGTCTACCGACCATGTAACCTCCGGCCGTTATAGTCTGAAGGTCATGCTTCCCCCGGGCCAATACCCCGGGATCCGCTTTAAGAACTTCAGGGGCAATTGGGCCGGATTCAACAAATTGGAAATGGATGTTTTTAATCCTTCCGGAGAAAAGGTCACCTTTCACCTTCGTATCGATGATCAGGAGAGCGGATGGGAATATGCCGACCGGTTTGACAAAAATATTTATCTTAATCCAGGGCCGAACCATATAACCATCCCTTTGAATACCATAAAAACCAACCTGCATTCCAAGCCGATGAACTTGGAAAAAATAGAAGGGATGCTGGTCTTTGTTCCCGGCAACCGGACAACCAGGGAACTATTTATTGACAACATACGACTGGAGCGAAAAGGGTTATAGAGTTACTTGAGTTAAAAAGGATTAATCGAGCAGGAAGGAAAACCTTTTATTTTTTATCTTCATCCCTGGGAACTGGATCCGGACCAGCCCAGGATCAGCGGGGCCGGATTAAAATCCAAATTCCGTCATTATCTGAATTTAGATAAAACAGAACCCCGTTTTAAGCGCTTATTGAAAGAATTTAACTTTTCATCTATTAAAGAAATATTAACTTCAGCGATTGGTGGATCGGCTGGCTGATTGATTTGCCGGGAGTCAATGCCCAGGAAATGAATGTTTAAATATGAAGGGCGTCCCCCCCAAAGCCCCTTGACGCATAATTATCCGGGGTTTATCATATTAGGAACTTTTCCATTTGACGGATCAAATCCGGAGGAGGTACCTATGCCATTAGCAAAAAAGAAAGCTGAAACAGTCACATTCCCCTTGAGTGTTTTTGAAACAGCAGATACTATTTATGACCTCGATGACTGGCTTCTGTCCCACAATCCAGGGTTTATCAGGAAAATGCGCAAACTGCGCCAAGAAGATCTTTCAAACAAAGGCACTGCATGGAAGAAGGTTAAAAAGCAGCAATGTTTGAAGTAACGTTGCTATCTGAAGCTGAAGAGGCATTCAAGAAACTTGACAAGCCCGTTCAGATAAGGATTGGACATAAAATTGACTGGCTTTCCGAAAATGGTTCTGTCATGGTGCATCATCCACTATCGAATTAGTGGTCATGTCCGGAGTTTGACAATTCCGGGAATAATCCTTGGGCTGTTTAGGAATAACGCCCCTATGAAAATCAATATTCCCGGCAAGTAGTCATTCCGGACTTGATCCGGAATCCAGGAACTTGGCCGAGCTTGGGAGAGCCCTGGACCCGGCCCCCGGCTTAAAGCGGGACCCGGGGTGACGACTGGAGAGATTTGTGGGGATGCGGACTATCTCAGAGGTTCAGCCCCATAAGTATGAGTATCCGGTCAGGCCCCTTTGAGAGGCCGGTAAATTTCGAGCCTCCGATCGGAATCCACCTATAGGGACATATGATCAAATTATTCGTTGAGGGAAAGACCGAGAAACAGGGGTAGTTGCTTCCATCTTCCTCTTCCATCTTAACCAGGTATAGCTAAACGCTCCTTCAATCTTCCATCTTCCATCTCAACCCGGTATAGCCAAAATGCGTTCTCTGCGAACTCGAGCGAAGCGGGCGAGAAAAAATAACTGAATCAGGTGAACGACGTTATATATTGCCAGAATTTGGAATAGGCTCCCGAGCCTGCGCCAGAAAAAAAATTCATATAATCTTCCCAAATAAAAAACCTCCTGTTAAGAGAAAAAGTAAGCATCACCAAACTTCAACTCTCAAACAGGAGGTGTTCAATGAACGAAGTAGAGGATATCAGGCTCACGGAGTTTCGTCAACTCAAGAAAGAGATCCGGGGATCGAAGGACCATTTGATCGTCGGGATCGACGTAGCCAAGGAAAAGCCATGCTTTTTTTGGTACGGCCACTGGAAAACGCTATTCAGACGATTGATCTTTGGCAATACCATCGAGGGGTTTGAGAAGCTGCTGACCGAGGTCAGAGCCACCCAACTGGCCCAGGGTCTGCCGAAGGCGGTCTTTGGTTTGGAGCCGACGGCCAACTATCACAAGCCGCTGGGAGAGCATTTGATTAAATGCGGCCGAATGGTGGTCCTGGTTTCGGGGGTAGCGGTCAAGCGCAACCGGGAGCTTTTGGACGGGCGCTGGGACGAACACGACACCAAAGATGCGGCCAATATCGCCGATCTGATTTCGCAGGGAAAATGCCTGTTCTATGAGTACCCCGAGATGGAGCATCCGGGATCTGCGCACCCTGCTGTCGCTGAAAAAGAAGCTGAAGAAGCAGGAGCACGGCTATCGGGTGCGTATTCGGAACCACCTCTTAGCGCAGTATTTCCCCGAATTGGACCGTTATAGCGGACGCCCGGAGGTGGAGCCGATTGTCCGCTGGTGCCTGGACACTTCCGAACTGGCCGGTTTGGAGTTCGATCAGTTCGTCCAGCGGGTAGCGCCCGGGCGAAAGACCTTGGCCCAGCATCAGCGCTTGCAGGCCATCCAGCAACTGGCCATCGACTCCATTGGTTGCGAGATGGGGGAAGGGGCCCGCTTTGAGGCCCAGGTGATGGTGGACGGACTGCGGCAACTCCGGGAGACCATAAAGACGACCGACGAACAGATCCGGGAGACGTGCCGGCAGTTTCCGGAATACGGGTATCTCCTGACCATCCCCGGCTTTGGCCCGGACGTTTCATCCAAGGTGATCGGCGCCCTCGGCAATCCTTTCCGTTTTCAAAACCGGAAGCAGGTGCTCAAGCTGGCCGGCTTGGATCTGAGCGCCGAGCGGAGCGGGAAACCATCGGATACGGCGATCCCGGTTATTTCTAAAAAGGGCAAGGCCGATCTGCGCTATGCCTTATACCAGGCAGCCCTGATCGCCTCTACCCGCCATCGACCCTGGATCGAACAGTACACCGATCAATTGCAAGGGCGAAAAAGAGCCCGGTATCAAAACCAAACGGCGGGTCGACCTATTGGCGCAAGCTTTTTGATCATCGCCTGGACGATCATGAAGAAAAAGGAGCCCTATAACCCGCGATATCTTCAATCCGGCGTAACCAGAAAACGATTTCCCTTTAGCGAGCC
>CAVVCH010000042.1:0-95375 GCA_963746605.1 uncultured delta proteobacterium | reverse complement strand
CCTCGTCACGAGCGAGGCCGATTGGGACTGGTGCATGGACATCTGTCTCAAGGGCACGTACTTCATGTGCCGTGAGGCACTGCGGCACATGGTGCCACGAGGCAGCGGCGTCATCGTCAATATCGCGAGCGACTCTGGCATCCACGGCGAGCCCGGCGCGGCTGTGTACTCGGCGGCAAAGGGGGGCGTGGTCATGCTCACCCGTGCGCTCGCGATTGACCACGGTCCCGATGGTATCCGAATCACCAGCGTGTCTCCCGCTACCTTTGATACGCCAATGATGGCGAGGCAGATCGCTGAGGCCGACGACCCTGCAGCCTACACCGAGGGCCTGGCCGCGCGGGCTCGAGCCTACCCCCTGAGGCGCTATGGGCGGCCCGACGAGCTCGCCGCGGCGGTCGCCTTCCTGGCGAGCGACGAGGGCAGCTTCGTGACCGGCCGCACGCTGGTCGTGGACGGCGTCTTCACGGCGCGACCGCCGCCGCCTGAGCTGCCGCCCGGCGTCAGTCGCCGGACGGCGGGTTGCCGCCGTGGCAGGAGCAGTAGGCGCCGGTGAAGTTCCCCTGAAGGCTTAAAGGATATGGGCTTCCCCCTTTCGGCGATAAAGCCCAGGGGGACCAGATAGTCAAAATTATGCTGGAAGTTCCTCAAAAACTGACCGATCAGCAGCGAAAAATCATTGAAAATCTGGCTAAAGAAGGCCTCTAAACGTTCGATAACGGATTCTGGTTAACGGACAAGGATCATTCTGGAGAAAGACCATCCGTCCCGCCCCTATGGCGGGATGGTTTTTTGGGGTTCATCCGGGTCCAGCAGCCTCCATTCTTTTGTACCGATCATTACACCCTATGCCTATCTTTCAACACTTAGCGATTGACCTGGGCACCACCTATTCGGTGGTTTGGATCCCGTCGTCGAACAGCTATGTCCAGGAGCCGACTTTTGTGGCCTTTAAGCGTATGAATCGTCAGCCCCTGGCCATTGGTGGGGAAGCCAAACGGATGTTTGGCTTGACCCCGAACACTATTCAAGTCATACAGCCCCTGAGGGAGGGGGTCATTTCGGATTTTGAGGTCTGCAGCATTTTTTTGCAGACCCTGATCAAAAGAATTTTAGCCAAGCGGAGGGGAATCGTTCGGAATGTTCTGTTTTGCCTCCCCTGGGGAGCAACGGACGTAGAGATCCGGGCCTACCGGAAACAGTTGGAGTTATATCCTTTTTCCCGTATTTATCTGGTCCGGGAACCCTTAGCCGCAGCCCTCGGGGCTGAAATCCCCATAGAAAACCCTGACGGGAATATGCTGGTGGACTTGGGCGGCGGGACTACGGAAATCACCACTCTGGCGATTAACGGAATCGTTCACTGCAATTCTCTGAAAACCGGAGGAAACAGCATGGACCAGACCATCCAGCATGAAATTGAGCACAGAAATCAATTTAGCATCGGACTGACTACGGCCGAGGCCATCAAAATAGATCATGGAACCATTGCCCCGGTCATCGAAGATTATTCTTTTGAGGTTAAAGGCTTTAATCGGAATTACCATCTTCCTCGCAGGACGGCACTGGGAACCGCCGAGGTACGAGATATCCTGGAGCCCATTGTTCAAAAAGTAATCCAGGGCATCAATACGGCCTTCGAGTCCCTGACCCCCGAACTGGCAGCGGATATCTCCACCAACGGGATCACCCTGGTTGGAGGGGGCGCCCATCTGCGGGGTTGGCCGGAGCGGATCAAAGATCGTTTTAATCTGCCTGTCCACATTCCTCCCAAACCACACCTGTGCGTTATCAAAGGTATGCAAAAAATACTTGAAAAGCCGAAGACCTACCGTTTTCTTCTCGAGGAATAGCCTTTCTCTCCCACCCGGGTATCGAGCCCGTTACCGCTTCAGAAAACTTCGAAAGGATATTCGGCCAGGAATCGGTCGTCCAGGAAAAGGCGGGCTTTCCAGTTCCCGAGAAACTTGCTTTCGGAGGAAGAGAGGTTCCATAATTTCTTTTTGAAGGACAGCCAGCCCCAGGTCCGATAATTGGTGGTTCCCTCGGGAACGGAAAACGTAAAGCGGGTGGTCTCCTGGATCTTTTGATCCGGCCGGACCCAGTGGACCATGAACTGATGGGTATTTTTGAGTCCGGTCCAGATGGTAACCAGGTAAATCCGGTCATTCAAGGAAAAACGCGGAGAGGGAGCGAGGTTGTTGAGATCCTTGGTCAGCAGGGATTGAAAGGTCGGGGCTTGTGCGGCATACAGGCTGGTCGGGAGTAAAAGGACCAGCAGCACCGCCAAGAGCATCCAGTGCCCGTTATTGGCCGGAACCCGGCAGCCCCTGACTCTGAAAAATTTCTTTGATGAAATAGATGGGTTTGTTTTGTGATTCATGATAGGTACGGACCTGTAACTCCCCGAGAAGGCCGATGCTGATGAATTGTATTCCTATAAATATCAATAGAATAGCCAGAAGCAAAATGGGACGGTTGGATAGGGCCGTTCCCATGAAAAGCCGCTGAAACGATAAATAACCTGCCAGGGCGAATCCGAAAAAACCGGAAATGATTCCCCATAGACCGAAGACATGGATAGGACGGGTAGAATAGGTCAGCAAGAATTTTACGGTGATCAGGTCCAGAATTACCCGTATGGTACGGGAAAGGCCGTACTTGGAGCGTCCAAATTTTCGGGGGCGGTGGTTGACCGGAATTTCCGCGATACTGACGCCCATCCAACTGGCGATGGCCGGAATGAACCGATGCATTTCCCCATAAAGGCGAATATTCTTAGCCACCTCCCGCCGAAAAGCCTTCAGGGTGCATCCGTAATCATGGAGTTTTACCCCGGTTACCCAGGAGATCATTTTGTTGGCCAAATGGGATGGCAGGCGTCTGGTAATAAAGGGATCCTTTCTTTTTTCCCGCCAGCCGCTGACAATGTCGTAGCCCTCACCCATTTTCTCCATCAGCCGAGGGATATCGGCCGGGTCGTTCTGCAGATCCCCGTCCAGGGTGACAATTACCTCACCTTCCGCGGAATCAAATCCGGCAGCCATGGCCGCTGTCTGCCCGAAGTTTTTTCGAAACCGAATCAGCCGAAAATGGTCGAATCGGATGAGTTCCTTTTTTAAGAGTTCATAGGTCCCATCCCGGCTTCCATCATCGATGGCCACTACTTCGTAGGTCCAGTTCGTTGGCCGGAGGGCCTGAAAAATCTCATCCAGGAGAAATGGGATGTTTTTAAGTTCGTTGTAGAAAGGGATTACGATGGAAAGATCCACTACCGGTCCTTTTAAGGGTGTATCCGTTGGTCGGCTCCAGGCATCAGCGCAGGTGCTAACAGGAAGCCGACTGTAATAAAATAGAAAGAAATTCCCTATAGTTAAAAGATTCTTGCATCTTGCGGCAGGGGGCTCAAAAAGTCAAGGGTTATTTACCGGATGACTCGTTCCTGTATTTCCAGGAGGCGTACCAGGGGGGAAAGAGAAGACAGCTTTCGACCAGGAGGACATAGGCATTTTGAGACCAGAAGTCAGACCGGCTGAACTCCCGGATAGAAGCAGGGAAGATGGGAAGAGGGGAGGTCTGCGGTGCCTCAGAAAAAGGCCAGAAAAGGGGAAAACCGATGGGGGGACGGTGATCTTCGGTAAAGAAGTCCAAAAGAAGATGGGAACCAATAAGAATTAGCAGCAGGCTGCTCCATTTCAACCAGGAGGAACCTTCGTATCGCAGTCGCAGGATGGCTCCAAAACCCAGGGCCAGAACAAAGGCCATGGCCAGGCTGTGGGAAGCAGTTTGATGAAACCGATTGGGGTCTCCCAAAAGGAGGCCGGGGATGAAGTCCAGGTCCGGCGCCAGGGAAGCGACGGCCACCAGGCCAGTTAGAACCCAGGGGTGGATTTGAAAACTCCGACTTCCGAAGGGCCAAAGGTTAAAAAGGGTGAATCCCAGCAGGGTATGGGCTACCGGAGAGGCCATGCTAAACCGGTCGGGAGAAGGAGTCAAAAACAACGAGGATCTTCAATGGCTTCCCTTGGTTCGTGACTAACTTTTTATGTGGGGGCATGTTACGGGTTGAAAATTGAATCAATCCATGGGAGTATAAAATCTATGTCGCATTCTAACGAATTTTCCGGCTGGATGCAAAGGGGAATTCGGCCGAAAAACATTTCGTTGTTCCTCTCGATCCAGGCGACCGCATGACAGGAAAAACACCTCTTTCCAGACGGTTCTACTGGCTGGGACTCCTATTGCTGGTGGGGGCCGGGATTCGCCTGCTTTATCTGGTTTTCCCCTATATGGATGCGGACCAGGCCATCAACGGGTTGATGGCCCGCCATGTTCTGCTCGGAGAATTTCCTATATTTTTTTACGGGCAGGAATATTGCGGCAGTATCGAGGCCTACCTGGTTTCCACTATCTTTTTACTCTTCGGGACCTCCCGGTTTACACTGGGCCTGACCGTCGCCATCCTCTCCCTTTTTCTGGTTTTTTTTATCTATCGGCTCACTGCCCTCTTGCTGGACCTGAAGACCGCCCTCGTGGCTGCGCTTTTGACCGCCATCCCTTCTTACTACTTTGTCTTCCATTCGGTCCTGGCCCGATCAGCCTATATGGAATCCCCGGTTTTGGGGACACTCCTCTTTATCTCTGCAGTCCGCATCCTCTACGCCCAAGATCGGCATCCCGCCCAGTATCTGTGGCTGGGCCTGCTCAGCGGTCTGGGTCTCTGGACTCACTTTTTGTTTGTTTTTTATCTGACCCCGGTCGGACTGCTCCTGTTGCTCAAGGAAAAGGTCTTCTGGCGGGAGCCCAAAGTTTTGGCCTACCTGTCTGCCGGGGTGGTCCTGGGGGGATTGCCGCTCTGGGTGTACAACGCGATGTATCCTCTGGCCACCTGGGTCCAACTTCAACACAATCCGGTCCATGAAGCTTTTGCCGACTCGCTGATCGCCTTTTTTTCGGCCAGGCTCCCGGAACTTTTAGGCTTGCGGAATAATCTCACGAATCAATACCTGATTCCTTATTTTTCGGCGGCCAGCTTATGGGATCCTATTAGCAGGTTTTGTTTATCTAATCGCTATCCGTATCCAGGGGAGGGTTAAAGGTGTCCGCGGGGACCGGGGATCGGGGCGGGGGTTGGTTCTTCTTATCGTTTTCATTTTATCCTATCCCTTTATTTTTTCCCTCAGCGGTTTTTCCGCCAATCACACCACCCGGTACCTGGTCCCTCTTTATCCGGCGCTTCCAATTCTCTGGGCGGCACTCTTTTTCCATTTCAAAAAGAGGATCCCTTCCCTGGCCTGGTTCTTCCTTTTGCTGGTATTGTGGGGCAACGGGTATGGCCTTTACCAATGGTGCCTTGTTTTTGATCCGGTCAAGGCCAATAAATACCAGCAAAAGAAATCAGGCGATCAAGCTTTGATCGCTTTTCTTCAAAGTCGGGGCCTCCGGGAAGTGTATGTGACCGATTACTGGAGAGCAGTGCCGCTGACCTTCGACGCGGACGAGAAAATTATTTTTGCGCAACCCTACCACGATCGCTTTCCCTTTTTCACCCGGCTGGTGGACCGCTCTCCCCGTCCGGCCTTTCTCAACACCGGGAATGAGGCCGTTTTTGAAAAAACCGTGCAGGCTATCGGCGGATCGTACAAAAAGGCGGGACATTGGCTTTATTATGATTTTGAACCACCCCCTTTTGATTTCATCGAGCTTTCACCGAAGGGCTGGCAGGCCCGGCCTGATGGTCCGGCGGCCGTCGCTTCGTCGGCCTTTGACCGGGACCTTTCGACCCGCTGGACCCCGGGCAGCCCCATGAAACCCGGGGAGACGTTCCAACTGGATTTAGGAGAAACGATCCCGGATCTGAGCCGCGTAGTCCTGTTTGCCGGAAGCCCCGAGGGGACCCCCCGGGGCCTGCGCTTGGAACTTTCCCAGGATGCTAAAAATTTTAAAACGATAGTGGACATTCCGGATTATTGGATTTCCCTAGCCTGGTCCGGTCCCCGCCCCTATATCCGAGTGGAAAAGGGGATCACCGAGTTGGTGTTTACCCCCCAAGCGGGTCGCTATCTGAAAATTACCCAGACGGGGACCGATTCCCAGATTGCCTGGGAGATTGCTGAAATTTTAGTTTACCGGGGGATACCCCGAGTCCAAAAGGGTCCTCCGGGGGGTATTCCTTTGCTTTCGGCTTTGATGGACCGTTTACGTACTCTGAAAAAGGAGCCCGTTTTGGCCGATCCCTGGATTCAGGCCCAGGTGGATTTTGACCTGCCCGCCAAAAGGGACGAATCGCTGCCGCCCGGACTTCCGGAGGCCGTTGGGGACCGCCTCCCTCCCTATCCGTTCCCGGTGATTATAGCCGACCCCGGACAGTCGGAGGCTCTGAAGAAGGACCTGAACCAAATGGCCCCGGGAGTCTATTTGGAAGAAAAGATAGGTGACTTGGTCCTTTTTGTCGGACGGGGTTATGGGAAAGGATACCGGAAGCTCTCCCCTACCGGGTGGCAGGTGTCCTCTAATTATAATGGAAGAGATGCCCATCGGGCCAAAGATGGCAAAATAAAAACGCGTTGGACCAGCGGCCGTCCTCAACTACCCGGTATGTATTTCCAGGTCGATCTGGGGCAACCGGAAAGGATCGCCCGAATCCGATTACGGCTGGGGGATTCCTATAGGGATTTTCCCCGAAGGGCGGAGGTTCGTTTTTCTCTGGATGGTCTCCACTGGGAAAAGGCGGTTCCACTAAATAACCCGGTTTATTGGACCGGAGAAAAACTCTTTAAAGATTACAGCAGCGGAGAAACAGATCTGGTATTTCGGGAAACACCGGCGCGTTTTGTCGAGATCCTCCAAACCGGACAAGATCCCGTCTACTATTGGTCCATTCACGAATTGGAGCTTTTTTCCCTTGAATAGCCTTTTTCCCTCAGGGCTGGAGAACCCGGTAGACTAAAGCCTCGTTGATCAACTTTTCCTGAACAAACCAGTCCGGGTTCCGGGAAAAAAAGGCCATGATACGTTCCCTTTCCGGTTGCGGATAACAAGACAGATGAACGATGACGTACCGAACCCCGAGTCGATGGATGCGGCTCAACGTCTTTTCAGAGGGGAAGCCTTTTAATTCTTCCTGGTAAAGACGGGTATACCCCGGTGGGATGAAGCCGCTGTATCCGTTCACCAGTTTTTTCCAGTGATAGGCCGAAAAATAGACGTAAGGGGCATCCTGGAAAATTTCTTCCGGACGGGTCGGCAGGGGTATCTCCAGGATAGCAAAATCACCCGGCTGTTGGGCCAACCAGTTATACACCTGGGGGAAGTCCCGCCCTACCGGAACGGAAGGCATGGAGATAGGAAAGGAGGCGTATTCGATCAGGACCAGGAGGGCGAACCCGGCCCCAATCAACCGGCGCCTCCAAGGGGTCTGCATTTTTCCCAAAAGCCAGGCCAGCCCATACCCGGCCAGGACGCTGACCGCCAGATGCATCATGACTACGAACCGGGCGGGGACCCTCAAACCATCAAATCCCGGCACCCACAGGTATAACGGCAGGTAAGGGCCGTAGGCGATTTCCTGCCCATTAAAGTGGATGATCGGGCCCAAGGCCAGGAGAAAGGAAAGGCCGAGCAGGTACACATAAAAGCGCGCCTCAGACGACCTGAACCGGGGAAGGTGTGCCTGTATCTTTAGCCGCAGGGACCGGTCGAACAGGAACAAGAAGGCCAGCAGCAGCACGAGGACCGTTATCGGGATCTTGGGGTCGTGGGAATGGATGTTCAGGCCCCCGAGGTTTAGGGGAAAACCCCCGGTCAGCAGGATAGTGATGATCCAGATCCCGTCAAGAAGGATTAAGAAACGCAGGGGCCAGACCAGCGCGACGATGGTTTTGAAGGGGGTCGGCGATAAGGGCGGATTGGGCTCCGGAATTCTTTTCCATTGCGCCAGAGCCCCTATCCCGGTTAGAGACATTACCAGGGCGATCAGGCCCATGAAGAGGTCACCCTCGGGTTTCATGAAACCTTCCAGTAACTTTCCCCAAAGGCGGTTTTGCAGGGGGGTGGAGAGAAAGGAAATGAAATCGGCTGAGAAAAAGACCACTTCGCCGAAGGGGCGGCTGAATCCAAAGTCCTTTTTCAATTTCAGGTAAGGGAGATAGACCGGGAGGATGACCAAAAACGAGATCAAGAAAAATAGGCCGAAGGACCCTATCAACCGGTAGCGGCGCCCTTCTCCTTCCTGCAGGGCCAGGGCCATGAAAAGAACCACGAAAAGGGCCAGGAACAACCCATAATAGCCGCAGAAATAGAACTGCAGAATAAAGAATAAGGCCGCCCCAAAAAGAACCCGAAAGGAAAAAGACTTTATCGTTTTATGCAGAAATAAAAAGGTCAGGGGCAGCCATTGGGCCGACAACAATTGCAGATGGGCAATATGGCCGATTCGCCAGGGAAAAAAGGAAAACAGCAGCCCTGAAAAAAAAGCGGCATAACCGTTGCGGGTCAAATACCAAACCAGCAGATACATCCCCATGGCGGTCAGGACAAAGCTAAGCAGGACGGAGACGTTGAACGTCACTAAGGGATCATTAAACACCAACTGGATAGGGACCGCGGTTAAGGCCTCACCCAGCAGGTGCTCCGAATAGGCCAGGGTGTTTTTATAAGGAAAAAAAATGTTGGCATCAAAAAAGGAGCCCCACCCACCCCCCGTGATTTTCCGGACCCCCCAGGCGAGAATCCAGGTATTCAGAAAAGAATCGACGAAGTCACCGATGATGGCACCCTTCAAGCGCTGAATGGCCGGGTAGGTCAGGACCAGGGTCAGGCCGGAATAAAGGATCAGCGCCAGAAGATGTTGATAAGACCGCCGTATCCGAAGCAGTTTCCTATGATCCGATTTCAAGCTCAGAACCGATAGTCCACCGACGTCCCAGGTTTTTGGACGGTTGAGAGGTTACTGCTGGGGGAAAAAATGGCGATGCCAAATGGCGACATTCATCAAGGCCCAGAGCAGATGGTTGTGGTTCTGAACCCGGTCCAAGTGTTCTTGGATGACTTGATTCAAGAAGGGCAGCCGGATGGTCTGACGAATGATCGGGGATTCATTCAAAAGGGAGACCATATAGTCTTTCAAGCCCTCCCGAAGCAGGTTCTTAATGGGCAGGCTATAGCCCTGTTTCCCCCGGTTCACGATGGTGTCCGGCAGCCAGCCCTTTAAGGCCTGACGAAAAATGGCCTTGGTTTCAAACCCCTTCAGTTTCCAGGAGCTGGGCAGCGTGGTGGAAAATTCCACTACCCGATGATCTAAAAAAGGAACACGTATTTCCAGCGCATGGGCCATGCTCATCTTATCCACTTTCATCAGTACCGAATCCGGCATGACGAATTTCAGATCAATATATACTTCCTGATCCAGACGATCTTTGGAGGGGCAGCGCTCCCGGTATCCTCGGATGGCCGCAAAGGGGTCCGCCGAGATTCGGGACTTGAAATCCTTTTGGAATAATCGAGTTTCCCATTCAGGGGACATGAAATACTGCCACCGCAAATGGCCCCCATCGAGCGGTTGGTGGGATCCCTCAATAAACCGTTTCAGGATATTGACGGCCCCTTTCTTTTGGGGTTGATCCGGCAGGCGCTTCACCGCCGGATAAATGCATTTTTCCCGCAGCCACTCCGGAAGCCGTCGGTAATAATGATCGAATTTGCTGGCCCGGAAACGGTCGTACCCGGCAAAGATTTCATCGCCCCCCTCCCCGGAGAGACAGACCGTTACCTGCTTCTTGGCTTCCCGGCAAACCAGGTATAAGGGTAAAGCGGAAAGATCGGTCATGGGTTCGTCCAAATGCCAGACCGCTTCTTCCAAATCCTGGGGAGTAACCTCCGGAATCATCAGCACCTGATGATCGGTTTCAAAACGTTCGGCGACCATCTTGGCATAAGGCAGTTCGCTGAAGGATGGGTCCGGATAACCGATAGAAAAGGTTCGCAGCGGATCGACCCCCAGTTGTCGCATCAGGGCGACCAGCGTGCTGGAGTCCAATCCACCCGACAGGAAAACACCGAGGGGTACATCACTGATTAGATGCAGACCCACGGTTTCCCGCAAAAGGGTCCGCATTTCCTCCACCGCTTCCTCGGGGGACGTCCATTCCTGAGAAAATTTTAGGTCCCAATAGGATTGTATCTCCAGGCCATTGTTGGAGAATTTGAGGTAACACCCCGGCGGGAGCTTGGAGATCCCCTCGAACATGGTCCTGGGGCTGGGAACAAACTCAAAACCCAGGTAATCATACAGGGCCGGGAAGTTGACCTCCCGGGGTATTTCCGGGATGGCCAACAGTCCTTTGATTTCCGAGGCGAAGGCAAAACGGCCCGACTGGTGGTAGTAATAAAGCGGTTTAATCCCCAGTCGGTCCCGCGCTACGAAAAGATGCTGCCGGGTCCGGTCCCAGATGGCAAAGGCGAACATGCCGCGGAGTCTCTGGAGGCATTCCTCCCCCCATTCTTCATAGCCGTGGAGAATGACTTCGGAATCCGCCTGGCTGGTAAATCGGTGACCTTTGTTGAGCAGGGATTCCCGCAATTCGAAAAAATTATAGATCTCCCCGTTAAAAACCAATTGAAGAGAGCCGTCTTCGTTGGTCATGGGCTGCCGGCCCTGTTCGGAAAGGTCGATAATGGAGAGACGGCGATGCCCCAGGGTGATCCCTTCGGAGGCGAAAATTCCGCTCTGATCCGGTCCCCGGTGCTTAATGACCTGATTGCATTTTTCGGCGATCGCCGTATCCGGCCAGGTGAAACCACAAATTCCGCACATAGTTTTGAAAATTCCTCTTTTTTTAAAAAAAAAGACCCTCGCCCTGGTCAAACGGTTTAGATGTTGGTTGGGGAACCAACCGAACCAAGAGGGGGGCCTATGCTAATTAATAATGTATAACATATGGTGTCTGCTTTTCAACATTTTTTAAGAAGCGGTTTTCTCGAGGCATAAAAAAGTATTTTTTGACTTTCTGCGAGGTTATCAAAAATAAGTTGTCCCCCTATCTATAATTGTTATAATAGCTTCCTTTTTTCGTTGACGATTTTTAATCCAAGCCATTTTAGGATATGGGATGAATATCTTAGGCCTATCCGCCTATTATCATGACGCAGCAGCCTGTCTGGTTCAGGAAGGGCGGATTGTTGCCGCTGCCCAGGAAGAGCGCTGGACAAGGCAAAAACACGACCACCGTTTTCCTTCCCAGGCTATTGACTATTGCCTGCGGGAGGGGGGCCTCACGGTCCAGGATCTGGACCTGGTGGCTTTCTACGACCTACCATTTTTGAAATTTGAACGCCTCCTGGAGACCTACCTGGCCTTTGCCCCCCGTGGACTGCGTTCCTTCCTACAGGCCATGCCCCTTTGGATCAAGGAAAAACTCTGGCTCCCAGAGAAGATCAAAAAGGAATTGGGCTATGCCGGTCCGCTGCTGTTTGCGGAACATCACCAGTCCCATGCGGCCAGCGCCTTCTACCCCTCTCCATTCGACCGGGCGGCCATTCTGACCATAGACGGGGTAGGGGAGTGGGCCACTACCTCCTGGGGACTGGGACGGGACCACACGATTGAGCTAAAGGCCGAACTGCGCTTTCCCCATTCTCTGGGCCTGTTGTATTCCGCCTTCACCTATTTTACCGGGTTTAAAGTCAACTCCGGAGAATACAAGGTTATGGGGCTGGCCCCTTACGGGGAGCCCAGGTATCGGGATCTGATCATGGAACACCTCCTGGACTTGAAGGAGGATGGGTCTTTTAAACTGAACCTGGATTACTTCAACTATTGCCAGGGTCTCACCATGACCAATCAGAAATTTGCTGATCTTTTCGGGGGTCCTCCCCGGTCGCCGGAATCCCCCCTGACCCAACGGGAGATGGACTTGGCGGCCAGTGTCCAGCAGGTTACCGAGGAAGTGGTGCTGTGCCTGGCCCGTCACGTTTACCGGGAAACCGGGGAAAAAAACCTGGTGCTGGCCGGCGGAGTGGCCTTGAACTGCGTGGCCAACGGCCTTCTCCTGCGGGAGGGTCCCTTTGAAGATCTCTGGATCCAGCCGGCGGCCGGTGATGCCGGCGGGGCCTTAGGGGCGGCGCTCTTTGCCTGGCATCAACACTTGGGGAAGCCCCGCCCCATCATCTCGGAGCGGCTGGACTGCCAGGAAGGATCTTATCTGGGACCGGCCTTCCCTGAAGATCAAATCCGAGCCTTTCTCCAAGGGCAGGGGATCCCGGCCCGAGAAATATCCTGGGAAGAGCTGCCCCCGGTGGTGGCTCGATTGATTGCCGAGGAGAAAGTAGTGGGGTGGTTCCAAGGGCGCATGGAATTTGGACCGCGGGCCCTCGGCAACCGTTCTATTCTGGGAGACGCCCGAAGCCCGAAAATGCAATCGGTGATAAATCTGAAAATAAAATTTCGGGAATCCTTTCGGCCCTTTGCCCCCTCAGTTTTGGCGGAACGGCGCGGCGATTATTTCCTCCTGGATCATCACAGCCCCTACATGCTGCTGGTGGGGGAAGTCCAACCGGATATCCGCAAGGAACTGAAACCCGAGGATCAGGGCCTATCCGGTCTGGAAAAGTTGAAAACCCTTCGGTCTGCCATACCAGCCATTACCCACGTGGATTACAGCGCCCGGGTGCAAACCGTCCACCAGGAAACCAACCCTCTTTATTACCGTCTGCTAAAGTCCTTTGAAGCCTTGACCGGCTGCGCGGTTATCGTCAACACTAGTTTTAACGTTCGCGGGGAACCGATCGTCTGCACCCCCGAACAGGCTTACGCCTGCTTCCGGCGCACGGAAATGGACTATCTGGTCCTGGGGCCTTTTCTTTTGGAAAAGAACAACCAACCCCCCTGGCACGAGAAGGGTGACTGGCGAAGGGAAATCCAGGCCGACTGATGGCTTTTGTCCAAGAAATCAAAGAACAGATCGGCAATCTCCAGCCCACTCGGAAGGATCTGAGGAATCTGGCGCTGGTTTTTTTCATCGTCTTGGGGATCATCGGCACCCTTTTGTGGTGGAAAGGTCGCCCCTCCGCAACCTGGTTTTGGTCGGCGTCCCTGATCCTGGGTATTTGGGGGCTGGTCTGGCCCCTAGGGCTGAAGATGATTTATCGGGTGTGGATGGGACTAGCCGTGGTTCTGAACTATTTCATCTCTCGCTTCATCCTGATTCTGATGTATTACCTGGTCGTAACCCCCACCGGGCTGGTATTGAGGCTCTTGGGTCGGGATATCCTGGACCTGAAACTGAAAGATCGCCCCAGTTACTGGCATCGGCGCAGTTCCGCCGAACCGCAGACCACTTATTCCGAGGTTAAGCAGGGCTCCGGCAAGATCGCCCTGATGGTCCAATTTTGGGTTTTCTTGCGGGCGAGGAAAAAATTCTGGTTGCTGCCTATCATCCTGATGCTGGTCCTGCTGGGGGCGCTGATCATCTTTGGCGAAGGTTCGGCCTTGGCCCCTTTTATCTATACTCTCTTTTAATAAGGACGGCTTCCAGTCCATCCCGAGGAAAATGAAGGCGTGTCAAACCGATCAACTCCTTTCAAATTACTCAAGATAGTTTTGTTCACCACCCTTGGGCTCCAGGTCCTGATCGCCCTCCTGTTTCTGGGGAAATATCCGTTATTGTTTCGGGGGGGAATTTATTCGCAGGCCCGGGTCGACCGGGAAGGGATGCGGCTGGCGGTTTATGGCAATCTGCATCGATCCGGTCCGGCTGGGACTCGATTTACTCCCAACGCCTCGGCCTGGTTGGAGACCCCGGGCACCTCGCTGGAGGGCTATGCAATCTGGCAGGTTAAAAAGGCAGGGACTTATACCCTGAGGCTTCACTGCGATGATTACGGGAGTTTGTTTCTGGACGGCCACCCCTTGATCAACCTTAAGGGAATATCGGGCGATAATATCGGGCAGGCCGTGGTGCCTCTGCAATCCGGTCCGCATCTTCTGGTCGTCTATCTCTTCAACGAACCCCAAAAGGGGTTTTTCCGATTGGAGGTCCAAGGCCCTGGTGGGGAATACCCCGTCCCTTTGCCCTCCTCCGATCTGCGTCCCTGGAATCCGGAAAAAGCCAGCTTTTTCTGGCGGGTGGCCCAAGGGCTGTCAACCTGGATCCGAGGAGGACTTTTTTGGATAACCTTATTCCTCCTGTTCCTGGCGACCCTGGCTTTCTTAGGGGCCAAAACCTTGAGACAGACGGCGCTGAACAGCCTGCTCATCCTTGGAAGCTGTCTGATGGCAGCGGTCCTGGGAGAGATCGCCTCCCGGCTTTTTTTGCCGCCACCTCAAAAGGTTTCTTTTAGAGAAATTGCCGTGTCGGGACAACGAACAGACCGGAAGGAAAAAGCCTTCACCATTCCCACGGAACGGGGGTACCGGCATGCCCCACGCAGTGAATTGGTGATCGAAAATCACCCCTGGAGCCCGAAAATCCCCTTGGTCTATAAGACCAATTCCCTGGGCTATCGCAACCCCGAAATCGGTCCTAAACAGGGAAAGCGTCTCTTGTTCCTGGGGGACTCCATTACCTTCGGGCAGGGAGTGAATGAGGAATGGACCTTCGTGCGCCTGTTGGAAAACCTGGCCCGGGCGCAAGGGGAAAAATGGGAAACCGTAAATGGGGCGGTTGAAGGTCTGGGCACCAACGGGGAGTTAGCCGTCTTGAATGAAACCGGTCTGGCCCTCAAACCCGATGTGGTCATCTTGGATTTTTATTTGAATGATTTCCTGGAATCGCCGGGAATATTCGTGACCCGACTGCCGGGGCTGTTGGACCAAAGCCGGTTGGCCCATAAACTGGAGGGATTTTTTACTTCCCGTTTGTTTCTCAGCACCTCGGAAAAAAATATTTCCGTCATCCAGCCGATGCAGAAGCCCCCGGACGAAATATTTGCCTGGCGGGATGAATTCAATAAAAATTCCACGGTTCTTACCCCCCAGCAGAAGACCGACCCAACGGCGCGGGCCTTCCAAGAGGCCGTCCTTCAAAATTTTGAAGACTGGGGAGGTTCCTTCAGTCCCCGAGTCTGGAAAAACCTGGAGCTACTCCTGGAGGAGTTCACCCGGTTGGCGAACGAACACCATTTCCAATTGGTCCTGGTCGCCTTTCCTGTCCGGGCCCAGGCCGAGACGACGCCCCTTTTTGACTATCCCCAGCAGCGTTTAAGCCAGATTGCCCGGACCCTTAAAGTCCCTTTTTTCGACCTGTTACCTTTGTTTCGGATGGATTTTGAAAAGAACAAGAAGGAAGAGGACCGGCTTTTTTTCGACCACTGCCACCTGACTGCCAGAGGGCATCGAGTCACCGCCGAGGCCATACTCGGGTTTCTGAAGCAGACCCCTCCTCGATCGAGTAACCCCGGATCGTAGTGCTCACCCCATTACGGGCTGTTGGAAAAAATAGCGATGGGGAGAAGCTGGACCAGATTCTCGGGAAAGGCCAAAAGAAATAAACTTTGTTGTAAATTATCAAAAAACTATGATATGATAAGAAGTTTAAATTAACTGTAAATGGATGGAGATCAATGGCTGAGACGATAACCCAAGAGCAGATTAAAGCTATTCAAGAAAAAAATGTGGGGATGTATTCCAAGCATCCCTGGCCGGTGAACCGCCGTACGGCCGAAGAGATGGGCTGGCGATTAAAAGTTCTAGGCATTCATCCCGGTGAATTTCAGGGAAAAAGAACCTTGGAATGCGGCTGCGGAACCGGCAACTATGTCATCTGGTATGCCATGGAAGGCCAGGCCTCGGAGGCGGTGGGGGTGGATTTATCGGACGGTTCGCTGGCCGTGGCCAATCGGCTAAAAGAAGAGGGCAAGGTCGAGAATGCCACCTTCAAGAAAATGGATGTCCTGAAGCTGGATTTCCCGGATAACAGCTTTGACTATTCGTATTCCTATGGGGTGTTCATGATAACCGGCGACAGCGAAGGTGCTTACCGGGAGATGGTCCGGGTAACCAAGCCGGGTGGAACCATCACCGTGAGCGTTTATAACACCTTCGGTCGCTGGCCGGTGACCATTCGGCAGAAGATCATCAAAAGAATGGCCCCCGATGATCCGGACAAGCGGGTCAAATTGGGAGTGAAGTATTTTCCGGGCCCCTTTAAAAAACTGGACAAGCGTTACTATGAAATCAATTCCGAACAGTTGGCTTACGATACCTACGGTATCCCCTATGAGGAGGTCCACAGCGCCGGCGATGTCTTAGGCTGGCTGAAAAGGGCCAACGTAAAATACAAAGGCTCCTTTGCTCCTCTCCGGATACGGGACTACTTTTACGCCTTCTCCTTGGACGAATATAAAGATTTTAGAAGCACTTTTGCCGGTTATCCGGCCGCGCAAAAGGTCAGTGATATGTTGTTTAAAGTCTCCCGCAAAGAAAAACAGAACGAATACAAAACACAGTTCCCCTATCCAGGCCCGTTCTCCCGGGGCCTCTGCCAGCTCCTGTGGCTTTTGATCGGCGGGAGCCGGTTTTCCTGCTTTACCATCTCCGGCGTTAAACAGAAATAAAGGCTTCCCTCAAGGTCCAGCTCTCCCTTTTGGGTGAGCTGGACCTTCGTTCTCTTTCCACTATATTTCTTTTAGTTGTTTGCCTTTTTTGGTGGGCACTTCCCATATTTGGTGTGGCCGCCGGGTCTCGGCGAAAGGGTTTTCCAAAGGTACTCCGGACTTCGAATCCGGGCCTAATTTACTAACTTTATTCAAAGCAGGCCCAAACCCAGAGACTTTTGACACCTCCCAGCCGGCCCTGCCTCCGGGAAGATTTGAAAACACGGGGGCCGGGTTAGAACCTAAAAAGCATTATGGAAAACCCTTTCGCCGAGACCCGGCGGCCGCGAGACCCGATTTCAAACTAAGCTACCATGGGGCCATCCACCCAAAAAGGTGAAGCAAGATATTTGAAAAGTGGATGGATTACTTCGGAGGGAGTTTTTTGATGACCCGGGCCGGGGTTCCCAAAGCGATGCTGTCGGGGGGGATGGGGGTGTTTACCAGGCTGTTGGCCCCAATGACCGAATGGTTTCCGATGTGACAATTTTGAAGAACGATGACCTTGGCGGCAATCCAGCATTCGCTGCCTATCTCCAATGGCAGGGTCTTGCCGACCCCCATATCCTCCGCCAGATAATCGTGTTCCCCGCCGCTCATGATCAGGCAATAAGGGCCAATAAAGGTATGATAACCGATTCGCAGCAGGGTGGTGGAACTGAGGGTAGCGTAATAGCCGATATTGGATTCGTCCTCCAGAACGATATCCCCGTTCTTGGCCTGAAGTATGGTCCCCTGGCCGATATAGACATCGTTGCCGATCCGGATCCCCTCGTTGGTCATTCCCTTGGCATCCAACAAAACGCCGTCATCGATAAATACCCGATCCCCGATGGTGATCTTATGAGGTGAACGGATGGACATATCGCGGCCGAAGATGACCTTTTTACCTACTTTTTTGAAGATGAAGGGATAAAAAACGGACCGCAAGAAAAGACCGAGGGCCCCGGGAAGCCACCCGAAACAGGTGATGATCAATTCGTATTTTATAAGGGTCCACCAGCTTCCTTCTCCGACCATGAAGGCCTTGTATTTCGAGGCCAGTCCCCCGGAAGAGTCAAAAATGGTTCTGGCGCGGAACTGGTCGACCGGTCTTTCTTTTTGAGTGCCCATAATAATCGGTACGAATAGGAAGAAAAGGACTATAAGCCTTTAAGCAGCTTGCGAAGGGGTTGGCGGAGTTTTCCCAAGATCGCCAACATCCATTCCCCGTAATTGGACAGGAGTACCCGGTAGCCCACGGCCCTAATCTTGGAATAAGGCCAGAAAACTTTGAAGGCAAACCACTTCATGGATTTTTCAATCTCCTCCTGCTTAAACTGGGGCATTTCCAAGACACTTTTTTTGTAGATCACATCGTCATCCCCCAGCAGAGCGTTTTCTTCCTTCAAATAACCCTCTTTTAAACAGAGATCGTAGAGATCGGTGCCGGGAAGGGGATAAAAGATGCTGATGCCGGCCACATCGGGCTGAATCTGCTGATTGAGACGAACCGTGGCCTGATGAAGCTCCGGGGTCTCTCCCGGAAGACCGACCATATTCAGGGTTTTGACTTGAAGGCCCACCTCTTTGGCTATTTGGGAGACTTCGAGGATCTGCTTGTTGGTCATTTTCCTTCTTAGGACGTTATGGCGAAAGGTCTGGTCGCCATGCTCCACACCGAATCCAACCCGGGTACCCCCGGCTTCTTTGAGTCGGGTCAGCTTGTCCCGGTCCAGGATCTCCACCCGCCCGGAAAACATAAAAGGGAGGCCGATTTCTTTTTTATAGCGATCGGCGAATTCATGCACCAGCTTCCGGTCAATCCAGCAGATATCGTCATCGAATAGAATCTCATTGAAGCGGTACCGGGTCTGAAGCAGTTTGATTTCCTCGATAATATGGTTGGCGCTCCGAAAGCGGACGTAGCGGCCCTCCTGCACCTTTCGAATGCGATGGTTGGAGCAAAAAGTGCAACTGAAAGGGCAACCCCGGCCGGCCAGGATGCGAATCTGCGAAAGCCCCCAATTGTCTATGACCTGCTGATGGTCCCTCAATTCCCGGTCGACAAAAGGCAGGCTGTCCAGGTCCTGGATCAAGGGGCGGGCCGCATTCTGGATAATCCGACCGTTGGTCCTGATCCAAAGATTCTTGATTTCGGTCACAGCACTTCCCTGTTCCAGGGCTCGGGCCAGGTCCAGCAGGGGATACTCCCCCTCCCCGCGGCAGATGGCATTCAAGCGGGGCGTCTGTTCCAGACACTGCGGGAAGATGGTGGGATGGGGCCCCCCCAGAATTACGAAAATATCCGGATTCGATACCTGCTGGACCATCTTCCGAATGAATTGGAACTGGGGGGCGGTAGTATAGATCCCTACCAGTTGGGGCCGGATCGTTTGCAGATCCTCCTGCCACTTTTCCAGGTAATCCTTGTCGGGATAATAACCAAAATGGATATCGGTGTAGCCGTTCTGCTTTAGATAGGCGGAAATGGACATCAAACCGTGGGCGGCCCCCAGAGAACCGAACCGTTGATTGATTTCCGTTAATACCAGTAAAATTCTCATTCAAAACCCCTGTTCTATTATTTAAACCTAAAATACTAACACACAGCCAGGAAGTGAAACAAGGATAATCTCTGGAAGTTTTTCTTCTTGGAGGATCACCATGATAGGTAGAATGGACGGGAGCCGGATTATTTGTAGAGTTGACAGAACCGGGGCGTCATGGTAGACGGACAATCAAGATGAGTGAAGCGATCGACATCAAACGGTTGGAGGGAGAGTACCTTCGGCACACCGACTATCATCTGTTTCCCGGCGGCCGGAAGCGCCTGCGGGTTATTGTGGAACTCGGCGAGCGTCGGTCCCGGAAACTCGGAAGACGACTCCGGGTGCTGGACGTGGGCTGCGGAAACGGTTCCAACAGCTTTCCCCTGGCCAGTCTCGGTCATCAGTTGTTGGGGATCGACATTTCCGCCGAGTCGATTCAACATGCCGCCCTGAAGAATTCCTTTCCCAACGCCCGCTTTATGGTCCACAACCTGCTTGAAAAGCCGCTGGACGAAACCTTCGACCTGGTGCTCTGTTCCGAAGTTCTGGAGCACCTGACCAACCCGGAACCGCTCCTCCTGGCTATGTCCCGGGTCCTGGAGCCCGGGGGCCTGCTTTTGATTACCGTGCCCAACGGGTACGGACCTCGGGAGGTGCTCGGCCGGATTGAAATCCGCTTGAACCGGAATCGTTCCCTGCAGCCCCTTTTATCCGGTTTCCGCCGTTTGCTGGGGATGAGTTCGGCGGAGGAGAAATGCCGGATGCACACCTCCAACCCGGATCAGGATCATGTCCAGAAGTTTACTCCCGGGCAACTGAGACGCCTGATTGAATCGGGCGGCCTGACTATTACCGAATGGGTGAATTCGTTCTGGCTGTTAAGCCTCTTCGGCAAGGCCAAGGCCGGGACGAGCATCGCGGCCCGGATAGACTCCTGGGTGGCGGACCATGGGCCGAAACTCTTCTCCAGCGGCTGGTACGTGATCTGCGAAAAAAAACCGCCGCCAGCGGCTGGGTTCGCCGGAGAGAATCGGAATGGATAATCGTCTTCCTCGGGAGGTCGTCTTTTTGGCCGATGCCCATGTCCATATTTACCGGGGCTTCGATGTGTCCGAACTGTTGAAAGCCGCCTCGACGAATTTCAAAAGGACGGCGGAACAACAACGGATCTCCCGGCCCTGGGAGGGTTTCTTATTGCTGGCGGAGGCTGCCGGCGAGGAATGGTTTTCCCGTTTCAGCCTGATGGCCGCAGGTCCCGGCCAAGGTCCCTCGGAAAGGATCGGACCCTGGACATTTAAAAAAACCCGGGAAGAGTGGTCCCTCCGCGGAGAATCCCAGGAAGGGGATGGCCTCTATCTGGTTGCCGGGCGTCAAATCAAAGCGATCGCTAACCTGGAGGTGCTGGCTTTGGGGACTCGGGAACGCTTTCCGGAAGGACTCCCTTTAAAGGCGTTGGTTCAAGCCATTGGAAAGACAGGGGGGACGGCGGTCATACCCTGGGGGGTGGGCAAATGGCTCGGGGACCGGGGACTGATGGTAAAAAAACTCCTTCAAGACCCGGAAGTCCCCCGGTTTTTTTTGGGCGACAACCGGAACCGTCCCGTCTTCTGGCCTCGACCGGCGTTGTTCGATGATGCAGCCGGCAGGGGCATCAAGACCTTGCCCGGCAGCGATCCCTTACCGCTGCCGGAACATTTTGCTCTCCCGGGCAGTTACGGCTTCACTCTGGAGGGAGTGCTTAACCCGGACTATCCCTGGCGGAGTATGCAAGAAATCCTTTTGGCACCCGATCGATCCTTACGCCCTTACGGCAGCCAGGTGGGACCTGTCGGCTTTTTAGGGACGCAGCTCCGCTTGAAAGTCGGGAAACGTCCTTAGTTCGATGAAAAGAAAACCGGAGGTTCTGGCAGACGATTCGTTTGATGTCCTGGTTATCGGGGGGGGCATCCACGGCGCCGCGATTTTTCATGAAGCAGCCGCCAGCGGGTTCCGGACCGCTTTGATCGAGCAAGGGGACTTCGGCCAAGGGACGTCGGCCAACAGCTTGAAGATTATTCACGGCGGCCTGCGCTATCTCCAGCAGGCCGACCTCAAGCGGGTCCGGCAATCCATCGGCTGTCGCAGAAAAATGATGGCCTTTGCCCCTCACCTGATAAAACCGCAGCCCTTTCTTATCCCGGTCTACGGCCATGGAATCAAGGGGAAAGAGGCCCTGGCCCTGGCCCTGACTTTGAACGACCTCTTCGGGTGGGACCGCAATCGGGATTTGCCGGAAAATAATTTTTTCCCTCGGGGACGGGTCTTGACCCCTGCCGAATGTCTGTCTCAGATCCCTCACCTGGACAAAAAAGGCCTGACCGGCGGGGCGCTCTGGTACGACGGCCTGGTTCAACATACGGAGCGTCTGACGCTGGAGTTTATTTGGTCGGGCTGGGACCAGGGTGGGGTGGCCGTTAATTATGTCCAGGCCCGCGGCCTGATCCTGGAAGCCGGCCGGGTTCAGGGAATAAAGGCCGAAGAGGTTTTCTCGCGGACGGAATTTCCCATTCGGGCCAAGATGGTCATCAACGCCTCCGGACCCTGGTTGAACAACCTTTTGGATCCTTTACCGCGGCCTCCCCGGATCGCGGCCGATTGGGTTAAAGGCCTCAATCTGATCGTTCGCCGTCCCCTTTTCGGAGAATATGGGATCGGGCTCAAAGGGATCTCCTCAACCGGTAAGAAGGAGGGATCCCGTTTTTTCTTTTTTGTTCCCTGGCAGGGACAAACCATGATCGGTACGGCCTATACCCGATGCAGCGGCCCGGCCGTTCAAGCCCGGATGGAAGAAAGCGATTTGGAAGGTTTTTTAAAAGAGATCAATACCATCTGCCCCCCGGCTCAATTGACGAGGGACGATCTAGCCTTTTATCATTTCGGTCTTCTGCCGGTTTCCGAAGGGCAGGCCGTTGGCGATCCCCACCCTGATCCGGACCGGCACTCGTTGATCTACGACCACGAATCCCGGGATGGACTGAAGGGCCTGATTTCCATCAAAAGCACCAAATACACCACCGCCCCCCAGTCTGCCGAAAAGGTACTGAAGCTCATCAGAGCCAGATGGAAGGGGCGCGCCGATTTGTCCACCCTTTCCTCTAAGCCTCTGGCGGGTGATAAGAAATCGATCGAGGATGATTTGCGACGATCTTCTTTGCCTGAACAAGGAAGGGCTCCCGAGGCCCTGGCCGCCCATTTTTGGGAGAATTACGGGCCCCGGAGCCGGGAGGTGATCCGAAATTCCCGCCGGGCGTCAGAGCCCTTTCGCCCCATCTCCTCCGACCCCCTATGTACGGCGGAGGAAGTGCTTTATGGCCTGCGGGAAGAAATGGCCCTGAAGCTCTCCGATATCGTTTTCCGGCGAACCAGCCTGGCCCAGAGCGGCCTTCCGTCTCCGAACGCCCTCCGGCAAGTGGTCCAAGTCATGGCGCTCGAACTGGGGTGGGATGAAAAGCGTCAACAAAAGGAAATCGAAGAAGTGGTTCGAGTCTATCAACCCCTGAAGGAAAAACAATGAATCCGGAGACCAGGAAACATCAGCCGGAATACGCCGATGTGGAAACCTCATCCGAAGGCTACGCCCGTCGCTTTTCCGGCGAAGTTGGGAAATATTTTTTAGAGGTTCAAACGCAGATTACCCTGGAGCTGCTGAAACCCTGGCCCCGGGCCCGGGTCCTGGATGTGGGCGGAGGGCACGCTCAGCTCGCCCTGCCGCTGGTCGAAGCCGGATATGATGTGACCGTAGCCGGCAGCCGCCCGGAATGCCAGGATCGCCTCACTCGCCTGCTCCCGGACGGATCGTACACCTTCCAGGTAGGGGACCTGCTGGCCCTGCCTTTTGAGGATAAGCGTTTCGATGTGGTCCTTTCGTTCCGTCTGATCCCTCATCTCGAGGCCTGGCCGGTATTAATCACCGAACTCTGCCGTTTAGCCGGCCAAGCCGTAATCGTGGATTACCCCGACCTGCGCAGCGTCAATATTTTTTCCAAGCTTTTGTTTCAGTTAAAAAAGGCCGTGGAAAAGAACACCCGACCCTTCGCCTGCTTCAGCCGAGGGGAAATTATGAACGAATTCCAAAAAAACCGGTTCGGGCGGCCTCTTTTTCGGCCGGAATTTTTTTGGCCCATGGCGCTCCACCGGGCCTTGAAAAGCGGGGCCGCGTCAAAAAATCTGGAATCATTTGTTCAGCGGATGGGCTTAACCGGACTCCTGGGTTCGCCGATTGTCCTTCGAGTGACTCCGGAATAGCCTCTTGAAGATCCTGCTCCTAGCCCCCTGTCCTTTCTATCAGAACCGGGGGACCCCCATTGCCATTCATTTGGCCGCACGGGTCCTGGGCGAAGCCGGACACCAGGGTTCATATTCTGACGTATCCGGAAGGGGAAACCGTTTCCATTCCCAATGTGTCGCTCTCCAGAATTCCGGCCCTGCCGGGCATAAAAAATATCAAACCCGGTCCCTCCTGGAAGAAGCTGGTCTACGATGGGATCATGTGTTTTTCCTTGATCGGTCTGGTCAGAAAAAACCGCTTTGATGTGATCCACGCCGTGGAAGAATCGGCCTTCATGGCCCTGGTCCTAAAAAAAACAGTTCGGCTTCCCTTTGTGTATGACCTCGACTCTTCCCTCTCCCAGCAGATTGGTGAAAAATATCGGTTTCTGAAACCCGTGACCGCCATCCTTCATTGGCTGGAAAAAAAGGTTATCCGGGAAAGCGCCGGCGCCATAGCCGTTTGCCGGGCGCTGGAGGATGAAGTGCTGCAATGCGCCCCTGAAAAATTAGTCTGCCGATTGGAGGACATTTCCCTGCTTTCCGACCCGGACGGAGAAACCAACCGGTCCGCCACCAAGACCTGGGTGGAACCGGTGATCATGTATGTAGGCAATCTGGAAAAATACCAGGGGATCGATCTGCTTTTGGAGGCTTTTCAGCAGGCGCTGCCCCGGGCCGGGGCGGCCCGGCTGGTTGTCATCGGGGGCGCCGAACCGGATATCAAGCACTACCGGAAGCGGGGGGAGGAATTGGGATTGACCGGGCGGGTGGATTTTCTGGGACCCAAGCCCCTGGCCGAACTTCCTCATTGGCTGGCCCAGGCTACGATCCTGGTTTCTCCCCGGATCAAGGGCAACAACACTCCCATGAAAATATATTCCTACCTGGATTCCGGAAAACCGGTCCTGGCGACCCGGCTTCCCACCCACACCCAGGTGCTCGATGACCGAATCGCTTATCTGGTCGACCCCACCCCGGAAGCCCTGGGCGATGGCCTGGTGACGCTGCTGGAAAACGGATCTTTGAGGGATCGGCTGGCTCAGGCCGGCCGAAAGAGGGTTCAGGAGGAATATTGCTTCGAGGCGTATCAAAAAAAACTGCTTTATTTTTATGATCGTCTGGAAGAGAAACTTTTCGGCCGGCCGAAAAAAAATCCGGCGAACTTGATAAAACAATAAAACCCCGTGCCCGGGACGGGCACCCCGAGGCATGAAAATAAGAATTGACTAAAATTCGTCATTCCGGACAAGCGAAGCGCGATCCGGAATCCAGCCTCGGATAAGCTGTTGAGGTTCTGGATACCGGATCAAGTCCGGTATGACGACCCAGGGAAAGGGCTTAAAAAACGGTTTTGGATTTTATTTTCGCATTAAGAATTTTATTGTAAGATGACAATGATCGTCTGTTAATATACTATCCAGCCCGGCAGGCGGGGTCATATAGAAAAAGGAGGATTCTATGCGGATTCTAGTAACGGGAGGAACGGGCTTCACCGGAAAGGCTCTGGTTAAACGGCTTCTGGACGAAGGCCATCAGGTGGTGGCTTTGGATTATAAGGAGGGGTTGAAAACCGAGGAACTCCGTCAATGGGGGGCTGAAGTCGTCATCGGCAGCGTCACCGATAAGGCGATAGTGGAAAAAAGCATGGAAGGCGTGGAACTGGTCCACCATCTGGCGGCCGCGTTTCGGGAATTAAACGTTCCGAACAGCTTCTACGACGAAGTCAATGTGGGCGGCACCGTCAATGCCCTGGAAGCGGCCTTTCGCCAGGGGGTCAAGAAATTCATCTATTGCAGCACCTGCGGCGTTCACGGAAATATCGACCACCCCCCCGGCGGTGAGGACGCTCCGATTCAACCAGCGGATTATTACCAGTCCACCAAATACCAAGCCGAACCCATCGTTCTGGAATACTTCCGGAAAGGGTTGAAGACCGTCATCCTTCGACCGGCGGCCATCTACGGACCCGGGGACCCGGAGCGATTCTATATGATCTATAAAAGGGTGGCCAAGGGGAAATTCCCCATGTTCGGCAGCGGCAAGACCTTTTACCATCCCTTGTACATCGACAACCTGATTGACGCTTTTATGCTGACCATGGAAGAGGGGAGGGGGGACGGGCAGGCCTACCTCATTGCGGATGAGGAATATCTGGAAATCCGAGACCTGGTAAAAAAAGTGGGGCAGTCCATGGGGATCGACGTAAAGATCAATTACTATCCCATCATTCCGCTCATCATTGCCGGGCATATCTTCGAAAAGGTTTGTAAACCCTTTCACATCACCCCGCCCATTTTCCCCCGCCGGGTGGACTGGTACCGGCAGAACCGGGCCTTTGATATCAGTAAAGCCAAACGGGAACTCGGGTATCAACCCCGGGTGGGAATCGAAGAGGGATTGCGACTGACCGCCGAATGGTATAAGAAAGAAGGGTACCTCTAGCCAAAAATTTTGGAGAGTATTAAACCCCCTGTTTGGGCGGGCATGAAGCATGGATTTAAGGGGGCAGAGATCAGCTTAACCAAGATGATATTAATAATTAATAATCAATTGTTAATTATTGATTATTAACCGTACAGGATCCACCCAATGCCAGGGGAGATGCTCCCCTGATCGAAGGGAGAAGGAGACCGGGTCATGCTCGAATCGAAAAAAAGGATGTCTCAGTATTATTCCGACTTGAAATCGGCCCTGGAAAAAGGGAAGGGGGACCCCCAGACGATCTTTCAGGAGTTTGAAAAAGCCAGCCGGGATTTTCTCGGGGAAACCGGCAAAGTACCCCGGGAAGTGGGAGACGATTTCCTGAGGCAGGTGGCCCGGGTGGGGGAGAAAATCAAAGCCGGGGACCTCAACGGGGCACTGGAAGAATACGGGGGCTTGAAAGACAGGAAAAAATCCTGCCATAATGAATATAAAGATTAGCGGATAGAGTCACCACGGGGTACTTCCGGCTGAACGGTCCTGGCTGAGGGCGTTAAGGACGCCCTACCGGCGAGAGGGGCACCGGGCACGGCTTTTCCGCAGGGTGGCATGGGACTTCACCTATTAATGTTGGATCCGAAATCCGTTAGCAAACATGAATTACTATTTGAAATTCTTGCAGATAAGGCAGAGCCATTTCGGACTCTGCCTCCCAAATTTTAAGAAGTTGCCCTTTTCTTCATTCGTATCGAAGGGGCATTGCCACTGGTAGATTAAACGGAATATCACCAGTAGGTATTTCCTTGGTTGCAAAGCACGGGGTAGTCACTGTACCCATTGCAGAACAACCTATAATAATATTTGTTACTAAAATAGCCGGTTCTAGTTCTCCTATGCCAGTGACATATTTGTCACCACAAGTATGCAATAGCATACCCGTGACCCTACGAATATATCCAGTTGTGCCGCTTGATGAATGTAGCCGCCTTTGGGATTTGCCCGTATTCAGAATCCCGAGGATCTAATACTATCTGGAAAAATAGTCCTAAATCAGGAATGAATATACCCGGCGCAATGATCCACCTCCAGGAGGAAGTCCAGCATAGATTCCCAGGAATTGATTCATTGCATCGTAGACTTTAATTGCTCCTTCTCCCGCTGGTCCCGCTGGCCCGGGAATTAGCTGTATGTTCTGCAGTTGGGTTTTAAGCTGGTCAATTTGCTCCTGAAGTTCCTGAAATGGCGTACCATTTGCCGCAAAAACATTTCCTGGAACGAAAAGAACGAGAGCTATTAATAGGACCAATATTTTTTTTTCATGATCTTTCCTCCTCTAAAAGAATCGTATCTTGGGTTAGAGGTTTATCCAATAACGTCATGTCGCCTAATCAATTCGATCCTGCCTAGAAAATCCTTTTCAAAAAGAAAGGACGGAATAACCGTAGGTTCATCCTTCTCCTCCCCCCTTTTCCATCTATGCACGTGAATAAGTAGCCGTTCGCCCTGAAGAATCTACCAGCGTATTGGAATTGCCAACCGGAGAAGCCACATTGTTGATAGTGAGCGTGCCCACCCCCTTGAAAGGTCATGACTACTTGGCTTCCCTGCTGAGTCCAAGTAAAGGTTTGACTTGGAGCTGTCCCCCCTGAGGTTGATCCTGTTCCATTTGAATTAAATGTAACTTGCTGTGCCCACGTTCCGCCTGTGGAACTAACCAAATTCCAAGTGCCCACTATTGTGGCGGAAGAACCCCCTCCGCTGCTACTCCCGTTGCTGCTCCCGCTGCTGCAACCCATCCCCATGGCCAAAACCAGAACCAAGGCCACTAACAAATAAGTTCTTGAACGCATCTCATCTCCTCCTTTCGTCTTGTTTTTTAGGGTCAATTCCCACCCCAAGGATCCAGTTTTTTACCAGCATCCTCTCAATCGCACCTCCTTTGGCCTCTTCCCTCCCCAAAAAGGACTTAGTACTTCCGTTGTGGTTTTTCTTTTTCTATGGCCTTTGGACTCTTTGTTTTGCTCACCTGGCGCTTGCCTGGCTTGGGTGGGGTTCAATATCCTCCAAAGTTCATCGAAACAGGTAAAGGCCCGCTTCTCTTCCACCCCGCTCTCTTCGATGATCCCGATAATCCGGTCGGGGACGCCTTTTTCACGGCGGTATATGCGGAGGATATAGGATTCCAGGAGCCTTCTCTCCCTTCGCCTGCTTGTCAATTGCTGACCGGTTGTTTATTACGCCCGAATGCCCTGCGGGAGCACCCGCGAAGCAATCCCCCTGGTGAATTGGGACCTTCCCCCAGCTCTTAATGGGGATTGCTTCGACTCGCCGTGGCGGGCCTCGCTATAAAATAAAGAATGTCCGGACTAATTTGGTTGATTTTAGTGACTGTATAACATGGGAAAAGTTACTGATTAGTTACGGATTGGCCCAAATAAGAGGGAAAATATACTGGAAGTGAAAAATTTTGGCCCCATGTCCCTAGAGCCAAGGCAGTCTATTTGTGAGTTTTTTGGAGGGATATCAGGGTCCTGTACAGGGTTTCGGTCTTGGGGGAGGGTTCGACTCCCAGGACGGAAGGAGAGGGCGGCTTTCAACTGCCTGTAGACTTGCACCACCTTGACGATTTCGCCGAGACTCCCATAGCAGGCCATGAGACCTCGATATAACTCCTCGGCCAGGTAGTCAACCCTCAGGCCTTTCTGGTAAACGACGACGGCCCGCTCCCATTGTTCCGATTGTTCCAGGGAACCACCCAGCCTCTCAATCAGGGAAATGAACCGATTTCTTAGACGCTCGCGGAGGGGCAAGGCGCACATAAGCTCGGATCCCTCATCGGATAAGAAGGCCCCCTGGTACAGATCAACAGCCTTGTCCATCAACGTCAATGCCTTGGCGCTGCCATCGCCCGAATGATTCCCTCTCCACGAATCCTCTGCTATGCGGGGGAGATCTTCAAAGGCCCAGACATCCACCCAGCAGAAACGAGGGTTCAGGCTCACCCTCCCGGCCCGAACCTCCAGGGCTTGTTCACCCAGTAATTGGCGCAGGCGGGACAGGGTGGTGGTCAAGGCGTTGTAGGCCTGGTCGCCGTCGGCCTCGGGCCAGAGGATGTCCATCAACCGCTCCTCATTCACCTCCCTCCCTCCGAGGGCGATGATGGCCTTCAGGAGGAGCAGCGGCTTCTTCTGAATCTTCCGGGGGAATTCAACAGGGTTCCCGTCCTTGAGCAGTTCGAACCTTCCGAGGGTGCTGATTTTAATGGGCCAGGGCCAGTTTTCCAGGTGCAGCGGAGGGTCCTTGGGGATCAATCGCCGCTTCTGTATGATTTCCCTGACATAGGGGACTTCCAACCCTTCTTCGAGGGCTTTCACACAGAGCCTGGCAGTTACAGCCGGCTGATCGACAAACGTGTTCAGAAGTCCTTTTTCTTTCCCAATGGCCAGGGCCTTCCGCAGCGAGGCCAATCCGCGGGTCTCTTCCCCCTGGTCGAGGTAAAAGTGCGCCTCAATCATGAGACCATGATATTCGAATACCTTGTTATTCACCTTTCTGGTAATGCGTGCGGCCTCCTGGAGATGGCCCCAAGCTTCCCGGTCCTTTCCGCTAACGTGCATGATCTGGGCGATCAACAGATTCATCAGGCATAGGCCGTTATACGCTCCAACTTCCGTATCTGCTCTCAAACCGAACTCGACCTCGGTGGCCGCCGCTCTCAACTCAGACCGCAAAAGGAACTGACGGGCCTGGACAAAATGACGTATCCCTTTCATATGTGGACTGAGATGACCCCGGGAAGATGCCATTTTTTCAAGCAGGTTCTGGGCCATTTCCAGATCGCCCATGTCCTGACAACAGGATATGCCATGCGCCAACAGGAGATAGTCGAAAAGGTATATTCCTGTCCTCTCGGAGGTCTTTAGTCCGTCTGCAACGGCCAGGAGGCATTTCCCGTCATCACCGGTTAAACCGAAGTGCATCGCTTCCGCCAGCCGCGCCATGATGAGGATAAGGTGCGTCTTCTTCGGACTGTGCCAGGTCTTGCAATGACCGGACCCCCAGGAATGACTGCTCATAGTCACCCTTAACCCCGTAGTGATGCACCAGTTGCAAAAGAATCTGGGCCTTAACGCCTGGATTTCCGGATCTGCCGCGATGGATTCGGCGCGTCTTATCCAGACCCCGGTTTCCCCATGTTCGGGATATCGATAGGTCACCGCGGTGAACATGCTTGACACGACCTCAATCCAGACTTCCGGAGGGATGATCCTCTCGGGATTCTGCGGCAGCGCCGGAAATAATTGGATCCATCGATCCAGGGATAAATGATCCTCAAACCGATATACAATAGAATGCACGACGCCGGACCAGGCAAGCAGGCCGCCAACGAAATCGCCCAGAGCCCTGAATTGCTCAAAGGCCCGCTCCAGATAAGATTGCGCGCGGGCGGGATCGAACGGGAATCGGGAAGTCCCCTTCCAATAGAGAAGCCAGGGATCCTGTTCAACGAGATCCCGGGGGAGGCTGTCAAGCCATTCTTCCAGAGTGCGGTATCTTCCCTGGGCGAGAATCGAGGGGGCCTCCTTCAGGATGAGCTGGACCAACGCTTCCCAATCGCCAAGACTTCGATAGAGTGAAATGGCGGCCTCTATCCGGCCGTCTTCCTCAAGAAGAAATGCCGTCTGATGGACCAATGCCAATAGCTTCTCCTGGGAAAACGTTTCTCTGGCCCGGGCCATCAGAAACTCCCGGAACAACGGATGATACTGAAAAACAGGCTCAGCGGTATAATACCTCTCGGTAAAATAATTATTTCTGCTAAGGGTCAATAGAATACTGCCGGCATTAGAGTGGCCGGAAAGTTGTTCCGCCGCCTTTATGGTAATCCTAGGCAGAAAAGCGGTCTGGAGTAAGAAATCCTGGTTCGCTTTATCTGCTTTATTGAATAATTCATTCCCGAAATAATCGATGATCTCCTCCGGGGCCATTTTCTGAAATAAATAAGGCGCTCCCCTCCTCTTGATGCTCTCCAACATCAATATCAGCCCGGCGACCCAACCGTCGACGGCCAGGTGCAGTTGCCCGATGACCTCCTTGGACCGGATCTCTTGGGCCTTCAACGGCACGATCCCGGTCGTCTCCTCCAAGGTCAAACGCAGGTCATCCCAGTCGATCATTTTCATCAATCCATTGGCCCGCAACCTGGAAAAGGCGGGAGGCGGATCCTGGCGGCTGATGACGATTACCTGGATACCGTCCGGTATCGTGCTGATCCCCTGGTTGATCACCTCATGAAAATTGGATTCAGCCGGGACAGTCTGATAATTATCCAGAACCAGGATGAAAGGGAGTTTAAGCCGGCTGAAAAGGTTTTCAAAGTACCTCAAGGTAAAGGTGGATAGGCCCTGTAAATATTCGGGGGTGAGCAGGGGCAGGGGTTTTCGTTTTTGAGGGGCTGCTTTTTTGCCGCGATACCTAAGAAACTGAAGAAGGTCGCGATGTCAGCATCCCCTTCATCCACCTGGTACCAGAGGCAGGGGATCTTTTTATCCTCGAGATAGGTGGCGATCAGCGTCGTCTTCCCGGAACCGGCAGGGGCGGAAATCCAGGTCACCGGATATTTCCGCGTTTCATCGAGCAAGCCAAACAGCCTATCCCTCGGGAAAACACCCCTGATTCTCGGACGGGTAATCTTGGCTATGCGAGCAGGCCTCTCAGACATAGTCAGCTTCTATAACCTGTTGCCCATTTTTGGCTTTGGAGTGAGCGTTGGCGTCGGCCTGGTCGGCATGGTCTAAGCTCCCACAAAAAAATACTACTCTATTCCTACAAGAAAAAACGCGAATGTTGTCAGAATATGAGGTTATTGAGGGAGGAAGTCAAGAGATATCTATTCCTGATAGTATATCCGAGCGACGATTTTCCGCCACGCCGTCTGCCGGAGGAACCCATCGCGACCGGTCGGCCCGGGGAGAAGGCTCGGATAGAGGGTGCTATGACCAGATGCTCACCGAATACTACCGGCTGCGGGGATGGGATGCTGAAACGGGTATTCCCTCGAACGAGAAGCAGCAGGAACTCGGCCTCATCTAAGGAGCGACGGGTACCATTAGGGTGAGAAAGCTTGAATGGGAAAGAGACCGAAGGCTATTCAACGTTGCGTTAGGGGTGGAGAACGCCCCTGTGGTTGCCATATTTATTTCCGGAACGACACGGCGGGTCGCCTCCCGGTTCGGGTGATGCCCCGGGTTTAAAGGGGAATATTCCCATGCCGCCGAAAAGGGACCGGTCTCTTCTTCTTTCGCAGCATCCGCAGGGCCTTGATCAACTGGGGCCGGGTCTCGCTGGGCTTGATCACCTGGTCCACCAGCATATTGGAAGCCGCATGGAAGGGGTTGGAAAATTTGTAATCGTATTGGTCGATTTTTTCCTGGCGGAAGGCTTGGGCATCCCCAGCCTCGGTGATCTCCTTGCGGAAGATCAGGTCCACCGCGGTGGCCGTATCCAGCACTACCAGTTGGGCGATAGGCCAGGCCAGCATCAGATCCACTCCCATGCCCACGCAGCACATGGCCATGACGGCGCCGCCGTACTCTTTTCGGAGGGCCAGGGTGATTTTCGGCACCGTGGCTTCGGCATAAGCATACAGCATCTTGGCCCCGTGGCGGATGATCCCGCCGTGTTCCTGCTTGACCCCGGGGAGATAGCCGGGAACATCCACAAAATTGATCAGCGGGATATTGAAAGAATCGCAGAAGCGGATGAACCGGGCCGCCTTGTCGGCGGCGTCCGAATCCAGGCTTCCGGCCCAGATCTTGGGCTGGTTGGCCACCAGACCGACGGTCCGGCCTTCCAGGCGTCCGAACCCGATAATGATGTTCTTGGCGAATTTGGGCAGTATCTCGAAAAAATCCCCCTGATCGATCACCCGGACAATGACCTGGCGCATGTCATAGGCCTTGCGAAAGTCGGCCGGGACGACTTGTTCCAAAGTGTCATCGGTCCGCTCCGGGTCGTCCGCGCAGGGCGCCACCGGGGGTTCCTCCTCGTTGCTGGCCGGCAGGTAGGCGAGTAGTTTCTTGATCAGGCGGATGCAGTCTTCATCGTTCTTGGCCACGAAATGGGCGGTGCCGGTGACCTGGCTGTGCACCTTGGAACCGCCCAATTCCTCCATGGATACTTCCTCGCCGGTCACCGATTTGATGACCGCCGGCCCGGTGATGATCATGTGACTGGTCTTCTCGACCATGATGATGAAATCGGTGATGGCCGGGGAATAGACGGCCACGCCGGCGCAGCTCCCCATAATGGCGGAGATCTGGGGAATGACTCCCGAGGCGGCGGTGTTGCGGAAAAACATGCCGGCCACGCTTTTGGAGGCAAAAAAACCTTCGTTCAAACGGCCCCCGCCGGAATCGTTCAAACCCACCAGCGGGGCTTTGACTTTCAGAGCTTCCTCCATGATGCGGCAGATCTTTTCGCCGTGGATGGCGCCGACCGACCCACCCAGGACCGTGGCGTCCTGGGCATAGGCAAAGGTCAGGCGCCCGTCGACGTTTCCGTAGCCGATGACCACGCCGTCGCCCGGGACTTTCTTTTCCTGCATGCCGAAATCGCGCGACTGGGTTTCCGCCAGGTCGTTCATTTCCACGAAGCTTCCCGGATCGAAGAGGAGTCCCAATCGTTCCCGGGCCGTCAATTTGCCCAGGGCATGACGCTTTTCAATGGCCTTGATCCCGCCGCCCAGGCGGGCCTTTTCCTGCAGCCGCTCCAGCCGCTCCAGTTCGCTCCGGTGTGTTTTCTCCACTTGGTATCTCCTCATTTTTACATGGAATATGCTTATATAGGGTCAAAGTATAGAAAAAGGGGAGAAGCGGAGTCAAGGGCAAAATGGGAATTAGTCTTAGCCCCAACCCGAAATCCGGTCTGCCGCCTTGGGAAAAAGTCATAATCGTTGAAGGCCTGAAGTAGTTTTTGGCTGCCGTCCCTCTCAACGGCAGCCAAAAAAATGATTCTCTGCGATCTCTGAGAGCTCGAGCGGAGCGGGCGAGAGACCCCCCTCAGTGGAATGCGGTTGACAATCCCCCCATTTTTTTACTATTTTAGATCCATACTAAACCCATATGTCCGGGGCGGGCACCCGAGGCATGAAAATAAGGATTGACCAAGATTCGTCATTCCGGACAAGCGAAGCGCGATCCGGAATCCAGCCTCGGATAAGCTCCGGAGGTCCTGGATACCGGATCAAGTCCGGTATGACTACCCAGGAAAAAGACCTAAAAAGCGGTGTTCGATTTTATTTTCGTATTGAATCCTCTTACACGAACGAAAGGGCGCGGTTATGGATTTTGAATTTACCGAAGAACAAAACGAATTTCGCAGACAGATTGCCCGATATGTGGACGACCGGATCGTCCCGGTTGCGGAACAATTCGATGCGTCCGGGGAGTTTCCCCGGGACATCATACTTGAATTAGGGAAACTGGGGTATCTGGGGATCAAATATCCCGAAGCCTACGGCGGTTCCGGTCTGGAGGAACCCCATGTGTATCACACCATATTCTGTGAAGAACTGGCCCGGGGGTCATTGGGCATCGCCGCCGGCATCGCCATGCATACCTCCACCGCAACCTATGGCGTCAATAAATGGGGGAGCGAGGACCTGAAACAGAAATACCTGGTCCCCGCGCTCCAGGGAAAAATGATCGGGGCCTTCGGTCTGACCGAACCCAACGCCGGGTCGGATGCGGCGGCGATCCGGACCAAAGCCGAACGCGACGGCGATCACTATGTTTTGAACGGGACCAAGATATTCACTACCAATGGGACGGTGGCCTCCTTCATAACCATCGCGGCCCGAACCACACCGGGAAAAGGCTTTAAAGGGATTTCCCTCTTTTTATTGGATACCAAAACGCCGGGGTTTTCCGTGGGCCGAAAACTGGAAAAATTCACCATTCATTGCTCCGATACCGCAGAACTGGTACTGGACAACGTGCGAATCCCGGCGGAGTGCCTGTTGGGCGAAGAGGATATGGGCTTGTTTAACATCAACCAATCCCTGGTGGACGATCGGGTCATGACCGCCGGCCTCTCCCTGGGTGTGGCCAAGGCCGCTTACCTGGCGGCGCTCAAATATGCTCAGGAACGGGAACAGTTCGGAAAAACCATCGGCAGTTTTCAAGCCGTACGCTTTCGCCTGGTGGACATGCTGGCCCGCTTGAAGACCACGGAATTGATTACCTATTATGCGGCCTGGAAGGCGGATCGAGGCGAAAAAATCATTCAAGAGGCCGCCCTGGCCAAACTGGTGGCCTCGGAAGCGGCCAACTATATCTGCCGGCAAGCCCTCACCGTCTTCGGGGGTTACGGGCTGATGATGGAATATCCGGCGCAGCGTTTTCTGCGGGACTCCTTTTTCCCGCTGGTGGGGGGCGGAACCTCGGATATTATGAAAGTGGTGATTTCCAAGGAAATGGGATTGTAGCCTTCGGAGGAATTTGGATAAGGATCCGCCCTCGGAAGGTTCACTGTCGCTGAAACTATGGGTCAAGAAACAAAAAGAGTTTTTTCAGTAGTCCTGGGATTGGTTTTTCTGTTGACTCTTTTTCCGGCGATCCATCTCCCCTACCTTTGGGGCATGGGCAGCAAAAAAGGGGCCACCTCAGCCCCGGCAGCCAAGAAGAAGGGGACTCCAGTCCCGACACCGGCGGTCCCTGAAACCATTCAGGTCACCTTGCCGAAGGGGACCTTGATCCGGAGTCAGATGAACCAAGCCCTTCGGGCCTCTGTCCTTCGGGCCGGTTCCACCTTTTCGGCCACCCTCAAAGAACCCTTGACGGTAAGCGGTCAGGTCATCGCGCCCATGGGGTCGCCGCTGGAGGGCTTTGTCTCCAAGGCAGTCCCGGTCGGCCGATTTTGGGGGGGAGGTTCGTTGGAGCTTCACTTATCCCGGTTGGTATTGCCGGATCAAAGGGGCTATTCTTTTTCCACCGAACCGTTCATCAAGGCGGGGAAATCCAACGCCTTTCGAACCATCAGCCTGGTCGCCGGAGGCGGGATCGTGGGGGTGGGTCTGGGTTCTCTCCTGGGAAAGACGGCCGGAACTCTGATAGGAATGGGGATAGGAGGCGGTACCGGAGGGATTTTAGCCTGGGTCACCGGCCAGTCCGATATTACTTTGCTCGCCGGGTCAGAGGCGGCCTTTATCTTATCAACCCCCGTAACCTTTACGATCAAACCGGTCTCCGCCGGGACTATGGGACCGAAATAACCGCGGGGCAGGGCTTGCGAAGCGGATCCGCCTTGAAGGTGCTAACGGTTAACGGCCAAAGGGAAAAGGGGATAACCTCGCCAATAGTCCCAAACCGTCACCCTGAGCCCTTCGCCTGCTGTCATCCTGAGTCTTCCGCCAACGGCGGGTAAATATCTGGATTCGGCTCAGGATAAACTCCGCGAAGGGTCTCGTTTTCGGCTCAGGATAGACTCCGACGAAGGATCTCTGAACAGGTTGAAAAAACGAGATTCTTCGCATTCGCTCAGAATGACAAGCACTCTCTGGTTTAGGCTACCAGATTATACTTCTTCATTTTTTTCCAGAGGGTGACCCGGCTCAGGCCCAATCTTCGGGCGGCCTCGGCTTTCTTGCCCTGGGATTGTTCCAGGGCCAGCAGGATTTTTTCCAACTCTCCCGGGCCCCGGGATCCTTCCGTTTTCTGCTTTTCTGCACGGTATTTCCGGGGCCGTTCATGAATCAGGTACCCGGGCAGGTGTTCGCTGCGGATCCACTTCTCCTTGCAGACCACAAAGGCATACTCCAGCACATTGATCAGTTCGCGGATATTCCCCGGCCAGTAATAATTCATCAACTGGTCCATGGCCTCCGGGCTCAGCCCCTGAATATTTTTCAAACCCCGGAGGCGGATCTTGGCCATGACCGAATCGGTCAGCAAGGGGATATCCTCTTTTCGATCCCGAAGGGGCGGGATGCGAATGGGGATGACGTTCAGGCGGTAAAACAGGTCTTCCCGAAAGACCCCTTGATCGACCAGTTCTTTTAATTCCCGGTTGGTGGCCGAGATAAGCCGAACGTCGGTGGTGATAGGGGTCTGGCTGCCTACCCGTTCGATCTCTTTTTCCTGGACAACCCGGAGCAGTTTGACCTGAACCGAGGGAGGCAGATCCCCGATTTCATCCAGGAAAAGGCTTCCCCGGTTGGCGGCCTCGAAACGCCCCACCCGGAGACGGTCGGCACCGGTGAAAGCCCCTTTTACGTGGCCGAAGAGTTCGCTCTCCAGCAAGGATTCATTCAGTGAAGCGCAGCTTACCTTGATGAACGGACCTTCAGCCCGCTGACTAAGGCGGTGGATGGCGGAGGCCACCAATTCCTTGCCCGTTCCACTTTCCCCCAGGATGACCACCGGGGCTTCGGACTCGGCCGCGTTCTGAACGAGATCATAGACCGCTTGCATCACCGACGAGGCGCCGATTATCCCGTGAAAGCCGTGTTCCTGGGTTAGTTCCTTTTTTAGATATTCGATCTCCTGATCCCTTTTTAATTGCTCGGAGATGTCGGTTAGTGTTTCCACTCCCCCGATAGCCTCCCCTTCGGAGTCCCTTAAAACTGTGGCGTTTTTCAACAAGTAAGCGGGTGATCCGTCCTTGCGTCTAATAACACACCGTCGCTTGGACACCTTTCCCATCTTGAAGAGATTGCACTGTTTAACTTTTCCCTCGGCGGTTTGCTGCATGCACGTATCGCCCTCAAAGACAGTACAGGGAAGACCCACCACATCCTCTTTTTTATAACCGGTAATTTCCTCAGCCGCCGGATTGATAAATACAATCGTCCCCTCGGTGTCGACAATCAGCAACCCGTCCTTCATGGTTTCCACCACCGATTCCCAATACACCGAACAGTCTTCCGGTTTTATGCGGCTTATCTCTCCCATTTCCTATTTCACCGTCCTCCCCGTTAATGAAATTAGTTGTCAACTGTTAATTAATGTTAATCATGTTAATGTTGCCACGCAACCCTCAATCCTGTTAACCCGAGGGGATAATCGCGATGGCCGGGACGACAGTCCGTCCAAGGGTGCCATTTATGTCGGCGCATGAAAAGAACATTGTTTTTTTAATAGGTTGCAAGATGGTTTGCTTTTGTTCGGGATATCGGGCTGGGATTGCTCCCGAGGTTCCCATTTGAAATTTCACGTAATGTTTGGGTTTTCCAATTGTTTTGCAGCGGACTACCTGGCATGGGGATTGCTTACGTATAACAACAGCATGGAAGATTCAAGAATAAAACCTGACTGTACGATGGATCTCAGGGACGCGAGTTGCCCCATCTCGCTGCTCCGATTTCAGAAGCGTCTCAAGGAAATCCCGGAAGGGACTATCCTCGAAATCATCGGCAACCATGATGGTGTTCGGGAGGATCTCGTATCCCTTATTTCGCGGTCGACGGGTAAATCCCTGATCGGCGATCATCGAAACGGTGAATTCTTCAATTTGTTTATTCAAAAAGGAACGAAGTGAAAAGCGTAAGGATTTTTTCTCTTGCCACAAATAGTTCCCTCCCTCCTCAGCTAACCCTCCAACCCCCCGGATCGCTTTCTCAGGGTCCGGGGTCCTTTCCAACTACCCCTGCTTATAGAGGACGCCGACGACTTCCTCGAGTCCTAATTCAATCAGACGATCCTTGTTGGGTTTGGCGGTCTCCCGATCCCACCCCATCGCCTGATAGAAACCGTTGGTTAAAGCTTCCCCATCCAGGGTAATCCCTTTGGTCGGTCCCCGGGATGCGGGCGGGTCGCCGAAAAGACGGGGGTGGGGGCGAAAATCTTTTCTGGGGTTCAAGCCTTCCCGGAGGTTAAAGGCCTGGCGAAGCTGTTCGATCCGTTCGCCGATGACCAGATACTCCTCCGGGGAATTTTTCCAGCCGGTGGCCGCGTTCAGCCACTCGCAAAGCGGAAAATTTCCTCCTATCTGGGTGCCGAAAAGACAGGCCCCGGCGCCGTCGATCAACATCTTGTAGAAGCTGTCCACGGCCTGGGCCTCCCCCTTGTTGTCGGCCCGGTATTTTTCCTTGTGGGTGGTCAGGAATGGGACTTTTTTCGCCCGGGGGAATTTTTTTTCCAGAAATTGCAGATCCAGATAGGTGTAGGAGGAAACGGTGTGGCGGCCCGGCGCCGGTTCGCAGACATAGGCCGTTCCGAACCCGGGGTCGAATTTAGGGTCATGCATGGGAGGCTCTACGCCTCCGCAATGAACGGCAAATTGCTCCGAACCACGGCCCAGCCTTTCCGCCGCTCTTTTTACCCCATCGGCCAGAAGATCTCCCAGCCCTTCGCGCCTGATTATTTTTTCGGTCAACGCCAGAATAGCCGGGGCGCTGCCCCAGCGCAATTCCAGCCCTCCCGTATCCTCCAGAGTCAGGATTCCATTTTCAAAACATTCGATGGCCAAGGCCACAACCCCGCCGCAGGAGATGGAGTCCATGCCGGCCCGGTTCAACAAATCATTGATTTTCAAAATGGCGAAGAGATCGTCGTTGAGCAGCAGGCCGCCGAAAGCGCAGAGTGTTTCATATTCGATTTTATGCATTTCCGGGATAGGATAGGGGCCCTCTTCGATTTTCATGAATCCGCCGCAATGCAGCGGACAGGAAAAACAACCGTATTTCTTGGTCTCGTACCGGCGCACGGCTTCGGCCCCGATCTTCTGAGACCGAGAAAGAGGAAAATCACGGGTTCCCACCCCGCTCCAATTCTTGATCGGGCTGTCACCGCTTTCGGCACTCATGGCGGTCAGGGCCGTGGTCCCGAATTTGCGAAGCAGGAGACGCCACAGGTCGGCCGGTTGCCGGGGATAGATCCGGCTGCGGCGGGTGATCTTTCCTATGGTGCCGAGGAGGCCGTCGGTCAAGAACCGTTCCAGGCCTTTCTTTCTGGAAAGCTGTTTCTGGAAGTCCTGGCTGAGACGGTTGATTCGGGTGCGGTCAAAAACCCCCACCCTCAGGGTCCCGGCGGCGACCACGGCCTTCAGCTTTTTGGAACCCATGACCGCCCCCAGTCCGCTCCGGGCGGCTATTCTTCCCCGATCGGTTACGATTCCGGAGATAAGACTCAATTTTTCCCCGGCCGGCCCGATGCAGGCCACCTGCGCCCGAGTTCCGTGTCGTTCCTTCAATCGCGTTTCCGTTTCGATGGCGTCCAGACCCCAGAGGTCCGAGGCGTCTTTCAATTCGGCGTTTTGGTCATCCAAATATAGGTACTGGGGGCGTGCGCCGGCTCCGGTGAAAAAAACGGCATCCAGACCGCAGCGTTTCAGCCAGGGTGAAAAATAGCCGCCGCAATTGGCATCTCCCCAGCCGCCGGAAAGGGGGGATTTCCCCACCACGGTGAACCGACCGGTAAAAAGGCTCCCCGTGTCGGTCAACAGGCCGGTAGTGAAACCCAGGACATTTTCAGGTCCCAGCGGTTCGATCCCGACCGGCATTCGGTCCCAGAGGACCTTGGCCCCCAGTCCGACCCCGCTCAGGAATTTTTGGTAGAGGGCATCATCCAATTCCTCAACGGCCGTTTTCCCGGCGGATAAATCCACCCAAAGGATCCGTCCCCAATACCCTTTTCCTGACTCGGCTGATTCAAGCATCGGGTCTCTCCTGCCATAGAAATCTAAATGGTCTCAAAATAGGTGCCACATCTTAGAGCGTCATTCCCGCAGCGTTTCTGAACGGGAATCCAGCCTTTTCTCAGGAGGATTGGATCCCCGACACAGGCATTCGGGGATGACGAGAAATTACCCGCAAATACGATAGAGAGCCCGTTAATATGTTGCACATTCGAAATTCGAATTTATGATTATACCACTCTCTTAAACTTCCCCGGTATGGCTCCGCATATCGGACAGTTTTCAGGGGCCCGACTTTCACTGATATAACCGCAGACCTGGCAGACATAGTAATCCTCATCAAGAGCGGTGAGGTTTTCCGCCAAAACCCTCTCCAGGAGGTCGGCCTGGAGCGGCTCCACTTCCCGGCTTTGGGAAAAGGCCATCCGGGCGGTTTTCAGCCCTTCTTCTTCCGCTTCCCGGATCATGGGGGGATATTCCTGTTCATAGGCCCGCTGGTTACGGGTGAGGGCGGATTCCAGGTTTTCCCGGCTGCCGCCGATTTTTCCCCGCAACAGCAGCAGATACCGGCGGGCCTGAACGGACTCGGATTCAGCCAGGGCCCGGAAAAGGCGGGCCAGCAAAGGGTTGGCATCGTGGTCGGCTTTCTGGGCAAAGGCCGTATCACGGGCCGAAGCCTGAGATTCGGCGGCTAAAGCCAGGGCCAGATTCCTCTCCGTTTTTTGGGACATCAAGGTTCTCCCGATTTCTTCTGAATGTTGTATACTGTCACTTTGTTATACCGATAGGGACTGGGCCCTGTCAAGTAAAGCCCATAACTTCCTATTTGACAAACTGGAAAGGATCCTTTGATAATCTGGCTGTCCCTTGATTAATAAAAGGTTTGGTATTAAAATATTGAATGAGTATTTTCCAGTTTGGATGGGTAGCTAGACCAGAGAAGGGGGAGTCCCGTCCAAAAGGACGAAGCCTCATAAGGGTGTACTCGGTACGGGGTCAGCCTGAAGGAATCATCCCAAAGGCCCTGGAAGGTCTTAAAGTAATTCTATCCCTTGACAGGGGTGAAGGTGTGGGAACATCCCGGGGACAGATAATATTCTTTCCGTTCTCAGGACCGGGAGCAGACCTAACGTGGCTAGTCGGTTGTTAATTTTTTTCGTGATTGTAACCCTGGTTGGATTGGGGCGGAGATGTTTTAGCCGTAGACCGGAAAGACCTGCAAGCCGATGGCCGTACCAATACCATGCCCGTTCATTGGGATCAGACCTCCCCAAAAATCATCCCCCACCTCGATAAGGCCCGGTTGGATCGGGGGGAGGTCCTCTGCGAAATAAAAAAAATTGACTCCCAGACCGTGGCCGCTCAAAGTGTGGGTCTCATCAAAGCCGATCCCGCCGAGTGTTTTAAGGTAGTCCGTAAGTATAACCAATATGTGCGGTTCATGCCCAACACGGTTGAAAACCGAGTGATTCGATCTTTTACGTTGGAAGGTGATTATGCCGGGGCCGAGGCGGTTGATTTTTGGACCCGGATAAGCGTGCTCGGCTTTGATACCCGTTATCTGCTCCGTATTGCCCATCTCAGCGAACCCCAAAGCCGGCGATTTCGCAGCTTCTGGACCCTGGTGGCTAACCCGACGCAGATAGCCGGGGTTTGCGGTTCGGAGAAAACCCCTTGCGAGAATGATTTAGCCCTCAACCTGGGTTCACACCAGTTTGAACCCTACCCCGAAAATCCAAACTATACCCTGCATACCTACACTGTAAACGTTGCGGGAAAAAATTGGCTGCAACAGGCGGCCTTTCGACTGGGAGGCCAGAAAGCGATGGAAGAGGTCACTCAGGGTATCCGCAAGGCCCTGAAGGTCAAGGAGTAAAAAGAAGGGAAGAAGTTTCTCTCCGGCCTTTTGGGCCGGGTATTGGACGAGGAAAATCCTGCCCTGCAGACGGGGAGCTTCCCTGCCAGCGCAAGAAGCACTGGGTTCCGTTCGGGGGGGTAAAGGCCCGCACTTCCACCACCCGCGTAGCCGTATCAATGGAAACATAGCGCAGGGAATCAGGCGCACAGGCCCCCGAGTTCACGTAAACTCCCTGGCTCATGGGGATGCAGGCCATCTGATGGGAGTGCCCCATGACAATCACATCGTTTTTCCCGTGAAGGAGGGCCTTGATGGCGGCCAGTTCCAGGGCTTTGAAAAACCGTTGGCCCCAGTCATAGAAAGGGCCTTCCAGAAAATCCGCCAGATGACTAAAACCCAGACGCCGCAGCCCCCCGATCATCCAGGTAACGAAAAAGGGTAAACGCCCGTGGTCGCCGATAAAGGGGTCAAATTGATGCCCATGGGTCAACCAGATGCGCCAATCATCCTTTTTTAAGCGAATCTGGTTTAAGGTCCCCAAAAATTTTTGAGTGATCAGGTCGTGATTTCCAAAGATGGAATAATAGTGGTTCCCCTGCCAGCGCCTGACAATCCGGGAATAGCGTTTCAGGATGGCTTCGAGCACGTCGGATCGGGAACCGGGATAGCTGCCGTAATCGGTCTGATAGACATCCCCCATTAAAATAATCCGATCGTGGGTCCGGCCGAGATGATCGTCCAATCGCAGCAACCGGTCTTCTTCCCCTAAAAATTTATCCAAAACCGGAGTATGACCCAGGTGGAGGTCTCCAAAAGTGGCAATGCGCATCGTTCGCCTTTCTGGTCCGATTATCGTCCCATGGACAAAAGATCTTTAACTCACTCCCATCCGCGTCTTTGAAAAATAGCATGGGCCGCTTCGTTTTGCAAAAAAAGAATGAAGTCTTGGGCCAGGGTCTTCTTTTTTGTCCAGGCCGTAATGGCCACGACCGTCGGGCGCAGGGAACCGTTAACCGAAGTCAAAGGAATGAATTCCGTCTCTCCACTCAAAACAAAATGCCAGGATTTGTAGGTGATCCAGGCGTCCAGTTCCGGCAAGGATCGCCAGGCTTCTTTTCCTTGCTCGCCGGTAGTCACCGACCGATAGATATGTTCGGCCAAGTTGGGGACCTTGTTTTGAAATTCTTCCATGGTTTCCAGTTTCACGTCCAATAGCTTAACGGCACTCGCGCCCCAAGTCAGCCAGTTCGGCAATCCCTTTCGGATTTCCCTGCCGGACAATGATGCCGATCTGCCGGTGATATAAGTTGCGGATGCTGCCCGGCTCGATGGCAGTGGGATGGTCGGCGATAAAATCTTCCATCATGTTCGGCGCCCCGCCATAAATCAGGTCGGCCTGTTGCTCGAACCACTTTTCCGGTGGCCCCTTGACGACCTCAACCGTAACCCCTTTTAAGCGAGAGAAGGCCTCCGCCGCTTCTTTCATGGCCTCGTAAGGACCGCCGGGACCGACGACCAATAATTTCTCCGGGCCCTTTTCGTTTTTCAAAGATCTGCTTCCCGAATCTTTCAAGGCTTCAGCAAAAACCGATGGGCTAAAAACCATCAAAAACGATAGGAGGGTCAAGAAAAATGCTTTACCTGGTTTTGAATAAAACATCGATTAGGCACCTAATAATCGGTGGACGTGGTGGACTTGGTGGACCGGGTGGACGGAGGGCGCGATGACCGTTTTTCGGAACGTACGCGGTAAAGGCGCTCGGTGAAGCCACCCTCGGTTTCAAAAGCTGTTGCCTGGGCCGCGAGTTGGCGGTCGAGCAGGCTGCAGGAAACCGCCAGCAGTACCAGTGCGGCGTTGGCGGCAAGCTCAGGGAAGGTGGACTGCGTGGACTTGGTGGACGTTGTTGACGATTGTTTTTGTCCGCTCGGTCCACTATGTCCACCCCGTCCACGATCATGCTCTTCCCGCACCCAAGCCGCCACCTCATCGGCGGTGGCGCAGCGGCGGTCAATCAGTCTCTGCCGGCGGGGATCGTCACGATCCCAGATTGGCAGGCCGCGCTGGCGCAGGAAATCCTCGTAGTCGAGCCGCAGCTCTTCCAGGCTGCCCCGCGCCACGTTGGTGAGTTTGAGTTCGGTCTTTTTCGAGGTCCCCGAGGCCTGACTCCCTTCGGCGATATTCTGCACACCCGACCGCGCCGCTTGCACCATCTGATCGTGGGTCCGGCTGCGCTTTCCGATATAGCGGTCGCAAAAACGGACCGTCAGGTCATAAATCAACCGGGCCACCTGAAAGCTCTTGAGTTTTCGGTAGCCGCCATGCTTCGGTATCAGCGGTTCACTGGCGGTCATATTGTTCGTAGCGTTTTGGCATCGAGGATCAATCCCCGCAAATTGGGTGTAGAGTTCTCGGGCCAACGCCAGCAACCTTCATCCGCTTTCCGGCCGCTGATGTTGGTAGCGGTGACGATCGCCAAATCGCGGTTGCGGTCGATCCAGATGTGGGCGAGGTTCATGCCGTTCGAGCCGCCATGTTATACAACAGCGGACCGGGCGCCCAGGGGACGGTGAGTTCTCCCCATCCCAGGGCGTACCGGCCGTGGGATGGCGTGCCGGGTGCCGCCTCTTTTTTCTCCGGCATGGAGATGACCGGCGTATGGAGCTTTCGCAGGGTCTCCGGCCTGACCAACTGCGGTTCCCGTTTCCCCTCGCCGGCGTTCCAGCCGGCCCAGCGGGCGAAGTCCAGGATCGACATATGGGCGATCCCGGCCGGACCGATGATGGCCGGGTTGTCGCCGTTCGGACCGGCGAGAAACGCTTTCACCTTCCCGTTGAGCAGATTTCCAAATGTTTCGTTGTCACTCGGGAGGCCGCCGGTATGAGAAAGAAGCTGTTCGAGGGTCACCTTCCGAAGTCCCGGGTCCATCTTTTTCGACAATTCGGGGAAGATGGCGGCGACATTCGAATCCCAGTGAAGTTTTCCCTGTTCCACCAATCCGGCCGCCAGCAGGGCGGTCATGGCCTTGGTGTCTGAACCCAGATGGAACCGGTCGTTTATCGTCACCGGAATATTTGTCCCGGCCCGGCGCGTCCCGACCGCCCCGGCGGCCTGGATTTCTCCGTTCTTCACCACTGCCGCGGCCAAGGCCGGCAGGTCGTACCGGGACAGAAATGGGGTGAGTGTCGCGTCGAGGGATATTTGCGCCGGCAGAGGCCAGGGAACCGACAAGATGAGAAGTACGGTGAAGAAAATCAATCGGAGGCCCTTCATTGATTTATACCTCCATCAGGTCCCGGCCGACGATGATCCGGCCGCCGTCGTTCGTCGTTTTTTAATGCGGACCTGGTAAATTTTGTCCAGGGCCATGGTCCTGTTCTTGGTAGCGGGGCAGTCGAAATGAAAAACTTGAACCCTCTCCCAAAACGCTTTCACACCAAATCGTACCCCCCAGCCTTTCGATGAACTCTTTAGCCACCGCCAAACCGTAACCCGTTGAGGATTCACCACTCGTGGGCTCAGGGGTGAGTCGCGCCCCCCGCTGGAACAGTTTGGCCTGGTCTTTATCGCTAAGGCCCGGTCCTTCGTCGCGGATACTACAGACAACCCCATCCCCATCAGCGGACACTTGGACCCAGATACGCTTTCCGGGGGGCGAGTATTTCACTGCATTCGAGAACAGGTTATCCAGTACGGCGGCGGTCGCCACCCGATCCGTCCAAACCAAGGGAACACCGACCCTGGATTCGAAGAGACAACGAATCTGCTTCCGATCCGCAATGCGTTGATAAAAGTCGCAGAACCGCTGGACCATGACCGGAAGATCCACCTTTTCAAAGCGCAGTTTGGCGTCCGGGCCACTCGAGGCATTCATCAATTGGCTGACAGTATGGGTCATCAGGTTGGTCGCCTGCTGCAACCCCTCAAGCCAGGTGTGAACCAAAGGGTCGGGATAATCCGCCAGCGACAACAGGAGCAGTTCGACCGTTCCCTCTGTGACGGTAAGAAAGTTGTTGAGTGTGTGTGCCGCAAAACTGACTGAACTTTGACTGACCGCCGGCAGTTTCCCTAGCTCATACAGGGCCTCCTCGAGCTCCGCCTGGGCTCTGACGATGGCCGACACAATCTGTTCCTTTGGTTCCGGCATTGGTTATTCTCCTCGCAATGAATAATTCGATCGGATCGATGTCGCTGAAAACCGAACGCCCAGGATAGGTAGCGTGCCTTAGCGCGTCGGCTTGATCCGTTTGATGGGCCAATTCCTCGTCCAATGCCTTGTTCAGCCTACGGAACACGGCCGGGCACTATTGTCAATCCCGGTCCGGGGTCGCCAATTTGCCATATCCTATTTATATCATTCCAAATGTCAACAAATCTCTTGACCGATTTTTCGCATCTACCTTCCCAAAAGTCACTCTGGGCATCACCTCGGCTCCGCCTCCATGCGGTTGCGGTCGATCCATATTCGAAGGCCACGCATTTCATTTATAACTCCATCAGGTCCCGGCCGGCGACGATCCGGCCGTTGAAATGCTTCCGCGCCCCCTCGATCCACATTTCATCCGTCAAAGTGGGATCGTCGACGGGGACGTAATGGGTCAGGACCAGGGTCTTCACCCCTGCGTCCCGGGCCACTTTCCCCACGTCCTCATGGGTGGTGTGGGAAGCGACGATATGTTCCAACAGGCGGTCGGCATTGGGGATGCGGGCCAACAGCTTTGCTAAGGAAGGTTTGTGGATTACCTCGTGAACCAGCACGTCAGCGCCTAGGGCCAGTTTGACCAGGTTGTCGCAGGGGGTGGTGTCCCCGGAGAAGACGATGGACCGGTCACTGGTATCGAAACGGTAGGCAAAGGCGGGGGTGACCGGGGGGTGGTTGACCAGGGCGGTGGTGACTTTGAGCTGATCGTTTTCCAGCACCGGCCCGCCCTGGCTTATTTCGTGGGGGAAGATCATAGGCTTCAGGGGCGGTCGCCCTTCATCGGGGATTCGAATATTTATGTCGTAGGCGTTCATTTCCAGGAAGAGATCGGTCATTTTATTCATCCCCGGGGGGCCATAAGTGTCGATCCGTCCTTTGAATCCCGTCACCCAGGCATTGTACATGACGCTGCCGTATTCCAGGTTGTGATCCGAATGATGGTGGGTGATAAAAATGGCGCGCAGGGATTTGAGCGGAATATCGGCAAAGGCCATCTGGCGGCTGGTCCCGTTGCCGCAGTCCACCACGTAAGGAATTTCGTTGACCAGCACCACCCAGGAGGATTGGGCCCGCAGCTTGTTAGGCCGCGGGCCCCCGCCGTTTCCCAAAAGGATCAAACGGGTCCCGGTTTTCCGGGCGGCCCCGGCCCCATCCTTGATTTGTGCCCGGATATTCCCGGGAATCAACCCGGCCACCGCGGCCGCCGCTGAAGCCTTAACAAAATTTCTCCTCGAAATCCCCTGGTCTTCCTTTTCCATAACCGGCCCCTTTCTAGATAGTGATTTATTTGAAACGGGAATTCTGTCTAAAATAATTTTCGAGAGAATAAAACGAGACCTCGGAGCGGAAGATGTACAGCCCCATAACCATAAAAATGAGGTTTCTGAGCACGGCCTTCCAATCAGCCAGGTCGGGCAGATGAAGGATATCGGCCAGCAGGCCGAAACAGCCGCAGTCCACTTCGATTCCGCGGATCAGGACCGAGACCAGGGCCAGGATAAAAAGGCCGTTCAATCCGGCGATCAGGAGGGCACTCGTCCGGTGAAGGATCCCAAGGATCGTGCTGAGTCCTAATACAAATTCCAGCCAGGGAAGATAAAGGGCCAAAAAGACCTCCATGGTCCCAGGGAGAAGTCGGAATTCTCGGAGGGTCAGCAGGTAGCGCACGGGGTCGGCGATCTTGGCCAGCCCCGAGACCAAAAAGATACCGCCCAGGACCAACCGGAAAACTACGGTCAACCAAAATGGCCACAGGGCCTTTGAAACGCGTTCCTCAGGAACCATGTCCCGCCCCACTCGGCCCCTGAAAAAATGAGGAAGTTGAAGAACCGGGATATTTTTTCTTAAAGAGAGTCAGGCCCGAAGAGGAGACCGCGTGATACAAAAGAGCAAGGAACAAGGCCAGCAGCAACAGGCCGATCGCTTCCCTAAAGGTTTTTCTGATCATGGCGGCGAGGGATACGGGTCCCCCTTCCTTTCTGGACGGTTTCGTCGACTGGAAGAAAAAAAGGCGGGAGCCTGTGGCCCCCGCCGGGGAAAAGGGTTCGATTCTTATTTTCCTTCGACAGTGGGGTAGCCCTTTTTGATCCAGTCAGGCAGGCCATCTCGATACCAATACAGGTTCTTGTAGCCGGCATCCTGGAGAAGTACTATCGCGCCGGAAGACCTCCAGCATTTCACGCCGTTTCAGTAGAAAACGATGTTGTCGGTCTTCTTCACTCCCAGGGCGTCCGCGGCCTTCAGGCCTTTTTCCATCAGGTCGTCGGGCGAGAGCCTCTTGGCGCCGGCGATCCGCTCTTTCTCGAAATCCGCGGGGACGCGGTTGTCGAGGAGCACAAAGGCCGTCTTGGCATCGATCCACTTCTTGACTTCATCACCGGTGATCTTCTTTACCCCGGCAAACGATTCGGGGATATCCTTCTTGTCCCGACTCAGGATCTTCAGTTCCTCGATCTGCTTCAGGGCGCCGGCGGAAAAATCCGCCGCCCAAATCGGGGTGGCGGTGACGGCCAGGGCCATGACCAAGGCAGCGATCACAATTTTCTTCACGATAGGTCACCTCCTTTCCTTTTAAAGTAATTGCCATTTTGATTCCGGACCAGCGGTCCGGAACCGTTGAATCAGCCTAACGGATATCGGGCACGGCAAACAAGATGCCTCCGAACAACAGATAAGCCAGGATCAGGGTCCAGACCACATTGAAAGCCTGGGCCACGATGAAGGCCACGGCCGGCCGGCCGCCTTCCATGGTGATCATGTCCGTGAATCGGGTCTCCAACCCGATCGAGACGAAGGCCAGGGCGAACCACCAAGTCCGCAATTCCCCCAGGACGCTTTTGGTGGCGTTGACGGTGTCGATATGGAGCAGAAAGGAGAAGACGGCCGAGGCGAAAATGAAACCGAGGACAAACTTGGGGAAACGTTCCCAGATCACGATGGCGCTCGGTTTTTCACCCGTTTCCGCCCCCCGCTTGAACGCCCACCAGATGGCGAGAACAAAAGCGGCCACCCCGATCAAGGCGTTCTGGGAAAATTTGACGATGACCCCGGTCTTCATGGCGGCTTCGCTGATTAGGGCGCCGGCGGCGACGACCGATCCGCTGGTATCCAAGGTGCCGCCGAGCCAGGCCCCGGCTACCAGGTCGGGAATACCGAAGTACTTCGCGGCCCAGGGCATCAGCACCATCATGGGCACCGCCACGATCAATACCAGGGAAGTGACATAGGAGAGCTGCTTTTTGTCGCCCTGGATGGCTCCGCAGGAGGCGATCGCCGCGGAAACACCGCAGATGGAAACGGCGCTCGAAAGTACGGCGGCAAAATCGTCATTGACTTTGAGCTTTCGGCAAAGCCAGAAACAGCAATACCAGACCACAAAGATAACGGCCACGGCCTGAATGATCCCCAGGAACCCGGCCTGAACGATCTCGAAGAAGAGGAGGCCGGCGCCGAGAACGACCAGGCCCGATTTGATGTAATACTCCGTTCGGACTGCCTCCATGAACCACTCCGGCAGCTTGAAGAAATTGCTGAAAAGAAGGCCGATCACCAGGGCAAAGATGACATATTCGATCCCCCAGTCTATGGCGAGGGCATTCCCGGCGATGATCCGGGCCAGCCAGGCCAGCAGAAAGACCAAGGGGAACCCGGCGATGAACCGGCCGATATTCCCGCCGAGAAATTTCAGCCCGATAATGGCCACAACAAGATAGAGGATAAATATTTTGATCCCCCGCCAGATGTTCTCTCCGGTGAAGACCTTTCCGGGAAGAGCTTTCGCATGCCCGGCGATTTCTTTGCCGAGGGCCCCGGGTATTCCCCCGAGGCGATCCACCCGATCCGCCGCCGCCCCAATCTCTTTCCGGTCTCCCTTGGTCAGGGCTTCACTGAGCGCCTTCAGCCGGTTGGCCGCCCCCAGCTCTCCGGCCTTTTCAGCATTCTGAATCAAGGGGTCCATCGAGGCCTTCCATTTGGGGGCCAGGGAAGCGATCTGGCCTTCCGTGGCCCACTTGTAGGTAGGGGCCATTTTGGACACGTCGAGGGCTTTGGTGAAATACAGAAACAGGATCAGGGCAATGATGAAAAAACCGATCCAGACGGACATCCAGTCCTCCTGTTTCCAGAGAGCGGAAATTCCTTCCCGTGGCGGTACGGGACAGGCATTTTCTTGTTCTGCCATGCTATCCTCCCTTTCTTTAAATTGATTTAAGAATCAGATGGCGTTAAAGTAATAGAAAGATTAAAACCCTCCTCACCTCCTTTGTGCCCTGGGCAAGGACCGGCCGGCTGTCAAAGACCCGGTGTTTTCGCCAGTCCTTTTCCCTGCGGGGCGGTTTGAAAGGTGCCTCGAATTATTAATGAAGGTTATTATTTTGTCAAGGTTAACCTTAAGTCGAACACCCCGAATTGACAACTCCGGATCTCTGATTTCCCAATGAATAACCCCAAAAATGAAGAAATAGTTTTCCCCGGGGGGTGGCCCTTCCCCTGGTTTGGACCTCGTTTTGATTGGATTCAGGTTGAGGTCACCTCGGACTGTACGGCGGCCTGCCGCTATTGCCCCCGCACGGCCTACCGGAACCTCTGGCAGGACCGGTACCTTCCTTTGGACTCCTTCAGAAGGCTTCAGCCGGCATTTGCCCGAGCCCAAATGGTTCATCTGCAGGGCTGGGGCGAGCCCTTCCTGCACCCGGATTTCTTTGCCATGGCCGCTCTGGCTCGAGACGCCGGATGCCGGGTGGGAACGACCACGAACGGGATGCTTCTGAATCCGGAACGGATAGCCTCGCTGGTGGCCGCCGGGTTGGATGTAGTGGCCTTCTCTCTGGCCGGGACGGATATTCATAACGACGCCGTTCGCCGGGGTACCCGACTGGAACAGGTTCTGGAAACCATCCGGGCACTGGACCGGGAAAAGAGAAGGGTCGATAGCCGGAAGCCGGCGCTCCATGTGGCCTACATGCTGCTCCGTTCCGGAATAAAAGATGTAGAGGCTTTGCCCTCCCTCCTGGGGGGGTTGGGCCTCAGCCAGGTGGTGGTCAGCACCTTGGATTTCGTGCCCGCTGCCGAGTTGGAATCAGAAGCCCTCCGGCCGGCCACGACGGGCGAATACGAAGACCTGGAGAATCTCCTCCAACAGGTAGTCCGATCCGGGGCGCGGAGCGGCCTGCCGATCCATTACCATCTCCCCCGTCTCCAGAGAAAACGATCCGAGTGCACCGAGAATATCCACCGGGGCCTGTGTGTAGCTTCCGACGGTTCCGTTACCCCCTGCGTGTTCACCAACCTGCTCATCCCCGGCGGTCGATACCTCCGACAGGGACAGGAGCGTCCCTATGAGCGCCTGGTTTTTGGAAATATCAACCAGGAATCGCTGAAAGATATCTGGCGGAAAAAGAATTACAGGCTTTTTCGTCGTTCCTTTACTAGGGGTCCTTTGTTGCCTTCCTGTGAGGGCTGTGCGAAGTTCTGAGCCCCGAATTCGGGCACACGTTTCGTAAAAGGAGCCAGCTTTTTAGGCTGACCCCTTGATTTAATTGGTGGGCGGAGAGATATTGGAACGCTCGACTTCCACTACGATAGCGGACTTCCCCGTTCCTATTTGGTGATAGGCAAACGCAAGATGACCGTTGTCCCCTTTCCCTTTTTTCCTTTGATCTCAACCGTGCCTCCGAAGATCAGGGCTCTCTCTCGCATCCCTACCAGACCAAGTGATTTTGATCGGACGATCTCCTCATCGGGAATTCCCTGCCCATTGTCCCGGATCGTCAGAACCAACCTTTTGGCGTCTTTGTTGAGTGAACCCTCAACCTTGGTCGCTCCTGAATGGCGGGCCACGTTGGTCAGAGTTTCCTGAAATATCCGGAAAATAGCTATCGAAAGGTCAGGTTTCAGATCGAGCTGCGGACCGCTTGACCGGAAAAGGCAGGGAATCCCGATTTTTTTGGTAAACTCCCCGGCCTGCCATTCCAAGGCAGCCACCAGGCCAAAATCATCCAGAATCCGAGGACGCAGTTCGGTGGAAATCCGCCGGACAGTTTGCACGGTTTGATCGATCAGTTGGCCCATGGCTTGAGCCTTCTCTTTCAGTTCCGACTGGTCCGGATTGAGATGACGGAGGATCCAAGAGAGGTCCATTTTGAGACCGGTCAGGAGCTGACCCAGGTCATCATGAATTTCCCGGGATATATTTGACCGCTCCTCTTCACGTACCGATTCGAGATGGGCGGAAAGAGCCCGCAGCCTGTCCTTGGATTTTCTTAATGCCTCTTCGGCCTGCTTCCGCTCGGTGACGTCCCGTGACAGGATGATAAACCTCGCCCCAGGAATCTTATAGTCACCTTTGGCTGCGATGGAAAGTTCAAACCATTTTATTTCACCCTGCAGAGGTAGAGAAAACTCGGTCCCTTTATGATTACCATGCTTGGCCGCTTCGTCTATGGCCTGTTGAATAACCTGCGCCGCATCGGGGGGTAAGACCTCCCCAACCCGCTTTCCAAGAAACACATCCGGTCCCACATATAGATTGATTGTTTTGGGGGCTGAGTAATCAAAAATACATCCATCCCTGTCCACTTCGAACAGCAAATCGGGAATCGCATTAATGGTCGCCGATAAATTTTCGTGTAACCTTTTCAGTTCCTCCTCGGCTTGTTTGCGTTCGGTGATGTCACATACAATTGAAATAAGACAAGATTCGCCGTTGATCTCCAGAACACGCGCAGAAAACAGGCCGTTACGTATTGTCCCATTTTTGCGTTGGAACAGAATTTCAACTTCAAGTTCCTCACCGGTCTCTTTTAAGGTGGCAACAACACGATCACGGTCTTCCCGATGGACCCACAGGCCCAGATCATCGGGAAGGGGAGATCGACCGACAACCTCCTTCTTGGAATACCCAGATACTTTGGCAAAACTTTCGTTGACATCGAGATAAACTCCATCAGCTAATCGGCTTATAGCTATGGGATCAGGACTGGTTTTAAAGATTTTGGAGAACTTCTCTTCGCTGATTCGCAATGCCTCCTCGGCTTGCTTACGTTCGGTGATATCGTTGAACATCCCTTGATAGAAAAGGATACGCCCGGTAGAATCGCAGACGGTTCGCATGTTAAGGGAAATCCAGATCTCCCTTTTATTTTTCGCAAGGGCCTGAACTTCATAACCTTCCACCTTGCCTTTCTCGCCGAGCAATTGCTTTAGTTCTTCCCTATCACCAGGATCCACATAGAGTTGCTGGGCAATATCGGTAACACAGGCCAGCATCTGTTCGGGGGAATCAAACCCGGCAATTTGAGCAAAAAAAGGATTAACATCAAGCAGCCTTCCATCCGGTGTGGATTGAAAGATACCTTCTAATGCGTTTTCGAAAATATCACGATACTTCCTTTCACTGCTGATCAATGCTTCTGCGGCCTGCTTTTGCTCGGAAATATCCCGAACCACGGTGACCCAAGCACTCCTTTGACCATTTTCATCTTCCAGGGGGGTTACCCTGTGCTCGGTGGGGAAGAGGGTACCGTCTTTTCGCTTCAACTGAAATTCAGACATGAAGAGATGGCCTTTTTCCTTCACCGCCGGGTACAAGGCTTTTCTAAAATCCTCCAACCGTGTCTCATCAACGTGTAGAAAGGCGGTTGTCCGCCCTAGCATCTCATCACGGCTATACCCGAATAGATTGGTAGCAGCCGGATTACAGTCCAAGATTTTCGCCGTGGAGGCGTCAACGATAAAAATAGCCTCATTGAGGCTGGCAAAAGTTCGGTCAAGCATTTGCTTACTCTTCCGCAGCGCTTCCTCGGCCTTCTTCCGTTCCGCATCGACCCTGGAAACGGACAAGGCCATTTCCAGCGTGATCTTGAGGTCCTGATCTCGATACGGTTTGACCAGGAAGCCGAATGGGTGGACCAATTGTGCCCTTTTGAGCTGCTCATGATCGGCATAGTCCGTCAAAAAGACCACGGGGATCCCCCAGCGGGACCGGATGATTTCAGCGGCCTCGATCCCGTCCATAGTGCCCTGAAGGATAATGTCCATTAGGACTAAATCGGGGGAGTTCTCCCGACAGGCTTCGATCGCTTTTTCAGCCGACAATTCCATGCCGATGACTGTGTATCCAAGACTTTCCAACTTTGTTTTTAGGTCGATAGCAATGGTGGTCTCGTCTTCAACGATCAAGATCCTAGTAGTCGGATTTTTTTGATTATGATTCATCAAGACATCTCCGGAGGATGCTTCACATTTTTTGGGCAGATTTGCTCAAGGTGTTAAACGATTTTATTAAGAAGTCAATGGGAAAACAAGGAAAAATAGGGAACCGTGCCGCCCTGGATGCTGCTTTAGACCTCGGTATCCCCTGCGGCGGCTGGTGTCCCAAGGGTCGGAAGGCTGAAGATGGACCAATCCCGGAACAGTATCCCATCCAGGAAACCGATTCGACCAGCTACCCGGTGAGAACGGAAATGAACGTCCGGGATTCAGACAGCACTCTGATCTTGACATGGAGGAGACCAACAGGGGGGAAAGTCTTGACCATCAGCCTGGCCAAGAAGCATAAGAAACCCTGCTTGGCCATTGACCAAAAAGAACCTGGAGACCACCATCATTGAGGGCCTGGCTGGTGAATTCACAGGGGAAGTGTTCGGCTATGATATCCATGAACAGGAAAGCCATAATCCCCACGATCCTCATCCTCTTGACCATCCTCCTGGCTTCCTGGGTATTGGCTGAGAGATCTCCTCACACGATCATATCAATCCTAAATCAATAGGCATTTAATGTTGGCATTGCAGGCGGCATAGACCAGGGCCTTGACCAGAAAGGTTTTACCTGTGCTCGGATTGACGATGAACAGGCCGTTCCGGCCTTTGGCGATGAAGTGAGTGTTAATTAACCGTTTTATGGTTCTTCCCGGTTGTTTTATTCCGTCAAGTTCCTCTTAAAACAAAGGGGTAATTAACATGCTGTGGCCTTTTCGAATGTCTGGGTGGGGGGGAGATGGCTTGGTTAAGGAGAAGGCTGCACCTTAGCGACCTGAGGCCGTCGGGAGCCCACCTGCAGGTCGTTGTTCGGCCATCCTCTTCCTTTTGATGATTGCCGCAAGGCTGCGAAGAGCGTCGTTTACCGATTCGTGGTCAGGAAAATATTCGACGACATCGGGGTCAATAACTACAATATTGGTCCCTTCGGCATACCTCTTCGCAGACTTACCCGGACCCCCCCTCTGAAGTCATATTCTTCGAGCATCTCAGAATCATTCTTCATTTTTTTCAGGGAAAACTTCTTCCGCGTTTAGCGCCATGTTGGTTTATTCTAAATGTCAAAAAATAAAAGGGGCTCTTCTCGCAGTAAGGAGAAGAGCCCCTTTTATTTTTTTGGTGGGCGGTGAGAGATTTGAACTCTCGACTTCCACCGTGTGAGGATGGCACTCTAACCGCTGAGTTAACCGCCCGGAAAGAACGCTGAGCGCCGAGAGCTGAGCGCTTAGCGGAAAAGCCGAAAGAAAAGTCAATTTAACTAAAACCGTGGAAAAATTCAAGCAAAAAGACGGGAAATTTCTCGTTATCCTCCGAATGCCTTTATCGGGATCCCATGTTCTTTGAGAAAAACCTGGATTCCCGCTCAGAAGCGCTGCGGGAATGACGCGCTACGATGGTTTTGCTATTTTGAGACTGTTACTAATTCGTCCTTGGTCGGATGGCCGAATTTGTGCGAGTCCGCCATCTGCCGCAATTCCTGAATTTCTTCCTGGGTCAGAGGCCGGATTTTTCCCACAGGAAGACGACCCAGCTTCAGGGGCCCTAGAGACACCCGCTTCAAGGTCAAGACCAGGTGGCCGACGGCCTCGAACATTTTTTTGACCTGATGCTTTTCTCCCTCCCGAATGGTCACCAGGAGCCAGGCCCGGTTTTCGCCGGTCTTGATCAGCTCGACCCCGGCCCGGTGTTTTCCCCCCCCCGGGATTTGGACCCCCTCCTCCAAGCGCATCAAGGCTTCCCTGGTGGGGAGGCCGCTGACTTTTACCCGGTAGGTTTTCGGGACCTGAAAACGGGGGTGCTGGAGAATCTGGGCCAGGCGTCCGTCATTGGTCAGCAAAATCAAGCCATCGGCGTCCCAATCCAGCCGACCCACCGGGAAGACCCGCTCCTTGATCCGGGCCCCCTTCAGAAAATCTTTCAGGGTCGGGCGTCCCTGGGGATCGTGCAGCGTGGACAACACCAGCCGGGGTTTATGCAGCAGATAATAGACCCGGGATTCCCGCAGGGCGATGGGTTGGCCGTCCACCTTGATCTGCTGGCGGTCGGGATCGACTTTGACCCCGAGTTGGGTGACGACCTTTCCGTCAACGGAGACCCTTCCGGCCTGGATAAGGTCCTCCGCCTTACGGCGGGAGGCCAGGCCGGCCTGGGCCAGAACCCGCTGCAGTCGCTGCTCACTCGATTTCGGCTTCGGATTCGGTTTCATCGGGATCTTCGCTCAGGGATTTGATTTCCTCCAAAGAGGGCAGGGCCGAGAGGTCCTTGAGCTCGAATAGCTCCAGGAAGCGTTTGGTGGTGCCGTAGAGGATGGGTCGCCCGGGAATTTCCTTGCGTCCCAGGATGCGAATGAGGTTTTTCTCCAGCAGGGTGCGCAGGATGCCGTCTACCTCCACCCCCCGCAGGAGGGCGATGTCGCCCTTCACCACCGGCTGCTTGTAGGCAATAATGGCCAGGGTTTCCAGGGCCGCCTTGCTCAGTCGGGTGGGGGCGGCTTTCTTCATGAGCTTGATCCACTCGCTGTAGCGGGGTTTGGTCCGGAACTGGAGCCCTTCCGCCACTTCCTGTAAATAGAGGCCCCGGTCCGGGGAATCGTAATCGGCCTTCAGGGCTTGCAGGGCCTCTTCCACAGCCTTGGCGGTGAAACCTTCCCCCAAAACCTCCTGGACTCGTTTGGGAGTCAAGGGGGTAGGCGAGACAAAGATCAGGCATTCCAAGAGGGGTTTTAATTCATCCATAGCGTATTAGGAGAGTTGCGCGGGGGGCTGGGCTTTAAAAATATGAACCTTTTCCCCGTGCACCTGCTGGTAAATTAGAATTTTGTGCTGCCGGACCAGTTCTAGCAACGCCAGAAAGACTACGATGAGATCGGCCCGGGTGAAGGGAGAGGGCAGCAGCCCCTCCAACAAGATCTGCCCCAGGGGATCCAACCGAGCTAAAATCTCATCCATTTTTTGTTCCAGGGGAACCAGGGGGCTGGGGGCCTGGAAGAATGATTCTTGCTCGACCGTTTGGAGGATTTTCCGAATGGCGTCGATCAATTCAAACAAGCCGACCCGGATCAGTCCTTCTTCCTTGCCTTCCATTTCCGGCGCCAGGAAATCCCGGACAAAGACATCACGGTAGAGCAGAGGCCGTTGGCCCAGTTGCAGGGCCGCTTCCTTGAGTTGGAGATACTCAATCAGCGGCCGGGTGATCTCCTCCAAGGGGTCTTCCTCCTCGCTTTCTTCCGTCGGGCGGGGAAGCAGCATCTTGGACTTGATATGCACCAAGGTGGCGGCCATGACCAGGAAGTTGCCGGCCAGATTGATATTTAAGTCTTTCATCAAATCCAGGTATTCCAGGTATTGTTCGGTGATCACGGCGATTCGGATATCGTAGATATCCATCTCGTTTTTCTTGATCAAATGAAGCAACAGGTCCATCGGACCTTCAAAAACATCCAGTTTAACGGTGTAGTCCATCATAGTCGCGAAGCGCGAAGCGCCGAGCGCTTAGCGCAAAATGTTAGATAAGAACGCTCACCGCTTCGCGCTCTGCGCCCGGCGCTTCGCGCTCAGCGAGTTTTTTTAGAAGCCGATCAACTCCCGAACGCGGGCCATGGTTCCTTCGGCAAAGGTCCTGGACTTCCGATTGCCCGCTTCCAGAATCTGACGGACTTCATCAAGGTGTTGGGTCAGGTAGGCCCGCTTGGCCCGGACCGGCTCCAGGGCCTCGATGACCCTTTCAATCAACCGTTTTTTACAGTCCACGCAGCCGATGCCCGCTTTACGGCATTCCCGGTTGATCTCGGCAATGGTTTCCGGCGGGGAATAAATCTTGTGGAAGGGAAACAGGACGCAGACGTCGGGATCACCGGGATCATGCCGCCGGGCCCGCTGGGGGTCGGTAACCATCCGGGAGAGCTTGCGGCGGACTTCCTCCAAAGAGTCGGACAGGAAAACGGAATTATCGTAACTCTTGCTCATTTTCCGGCCGTCGATACCCAACAATTTGGGTACTTCGGTGAGCAATAACTCCGGTACCGGGAAGAACTCGCCGTAAAGAAAATTAAAACGCCGGGCGATTTCCCGGGTCAGTTCCACGTGCGGTGCCTGGTCGATGCCTACCGGGACGGCATGGGCTTGGTACATGAGGATATCCGCGGCCTGAAGCACCGGGTAGCCCAGAAAGCCGTAGGTGGCGATGTCCTTGCTTTCCAGTTCCTGCTGTTGCTCCTTATAGGTGGGATTTCGTTCCAACCAGGCCAGGGGGGTGATCATGGAAAGGATCAGGTGGAGTTCCGTGTGTTCTTTAATGGCCGATTGCAGAAAAAAAGTGCAGATTTCGGGATCGAGCCCGACGCTGATCCAATCGATGACCATATCCAGGATATAGCGAATGAATCCCCTTGGGATCCTTGTATTCAGTGGTCAGGGCGTGCCAGTCGGCGATGAAAAAGAAACACTGATATTCATGCTGGAGTTCTTTCCAGTTGGCCAAGGCCCCGTGCAGGTTGCCCAAATGCAGGTTCCCCGTTGGGCGCATGCCGCTTAATATTCTCTTTTTGACAGGGTCAGCCATTGATTTCCTAACGCTCCGTTAATACAAAATTGCCAAGAAACAGGGTTCAAGAAGTCGACCGTAGGGGAGGGGTTAACCCCCTCCCGAACTCGGGAACCTAGGATTCAAATTTCTTCCAGCCGCAGGAATTATGCCAGGCTGGGAGCGGGAGGGGGTTAACCCCTCCCCTACAAACTTCGGTATGAATATAGAACTCGGCACCACAAGGCATCCATTAATAGCTCAAAACAGCATCGAACTCCCCAAAAATAACCGGGTGAAAAAGTAAATGAAGGGGGTAACGACCCAGTCCAGGACATGGGTGAACAGCAAGGCCAGAAGAATCAAAAAACCGAAAGGTTCGATCCGGCTGTACTGGTAGGCGGCCCGGGGAGATAAAAGTCCGGATAAAACCCTGCCGCCATCCAGGGGGGGAATGGGAATCAGGTTAAAAACGGCCAAGGCCACATTGATGACCACCCCGTAACGGCACATCAGGACCAGCGGTTGAAGAAGGATCTGGATCGTCTCGACAGGGAGGTGGGGGATCCAGAGCAGAAAAAACCGATGAAGGAGGGAAAAAATAAAGGCCAAGAGAAAATTGGCGAAGGCCCCCGAGGCGGCCACCCAGACCATGTCCCGTTTGGGATTCCTTAAATTCCGGAAGTTGACCGGCACCGGTTTGGCGTAACCGAACAAAAAAGGAGAATGGGACAGGATCAGGAGGCCGGGAAGCAGCAGGGTGCCCACGGGATCGATATGAGCCAGTGGGTTAAGGGTCAGGCGCCCGGCCATTTTGGCCGTAGGATCGCCCAAACGGTTAGCCACCCAGCCGTGGGCGACCTCGTGGAGGATGATGGCCAGGAGCAAGGGAATGGCCATGATGCTGATTTGTTGAATGATTTCACTCATGGGGCAGCCAAGGTCGATGATTTAAGATAGCGTTCTTTAACATAGGCGATTTCATCGTTGCGGGTCAATACCTTTTCGTTGATCCGGGCTTTCAGCAGGTCGGTTAAGATGGTCTTAAACAGTGGACTGGGAGGCAATCCCAGTGCTTTCAGGTCCTCCCCGTCCACAGAAAGTTTGATTCCCTTAAGCTTGGTGAAGAAAAGGGAGATGGCCTTGCGGGCGGCCTCCTGGTTGGTGCGGGCCATAAAATACAATAGGATCTCATTGGGAAAAGGGGAGAGTAAGCCATACACCTCAGACCGGGTCATTCTCGGCCTGCGATTTAGGGTGGTCAGGGCCTTTTCACCTTCCCCGCGGCACAACGTGACCATCTCGGAGACTTTTTTGGGCAGACCCAGACGCTGCCGTATCCGATTCAGGTCGCTTAAGGGCTGGGTCAGGGCTAAGAGGAATACCAGCCAGCGCTGGCAGGGTTCGTTCAAGTACAGCAGGTTGAACCAGGACAGGATGCGGCGGATTTCTTCCAGCAGGATCTCGGTCTTGGGGGATAAGACCAGATCCGGGTCAATGGCCTGGAGGATTTTCAAATCCGCCAGGCGGCGGGTGATCGGTAGAGGGTTCTCCTCGTTCAGGATAAGGTAAAACTCGGAAAAAATCCTTTTGGGCGCCAGCTTATCAATTCCTCCGATCCGGAGGGCGTTTTCGATCAGGTTGGCCGTCAACTTCCCAATTTTAAAACCGAAGCGCTGCTCGAAGCGGACCGCCCGGAAGACCCGTGTCGGGTCTTCCACGAAGCTCAAGTTATGCAGGACCCGGAGGGTCTTTTCCTTCAAGTCCTTCTGGGCGCCGAAAAAATCAATCAGGATGCCGTAGTGGCGGGCATTCAGTTTTACAGCCAGGGTGTTGATGGTGAAATCCCGTCGATAGAGGTCCATTTTGACCGAGCTGATTTCCACCACCGGCAGGGCGGCCGGCGATTCGTAGTATTCCAGGCGGGCAGTGGCCACATCCACCTTGAAGCCGTCCGGAAAGATCAGCACGGCCGTTTTAAATTTGCTGTGGGTGCGGACCCGTACTTCAAATTGCTTGGCGTATTCCAAAGCGAACTTGATGCCGTCCCCTTCAACGACCACATCGATATCCAGGTTGTGGAATTTCAGGAAGAGATCCCGGACAAAGCCTCCGACCACATAGGCATTGTACCCCAACCGGTCGGCCACCAGACCCAGCGATTTAAGGATGTCAATAACCCGGGCATCGAGCCGTTCCTCCATGAGATAGGCGATGTTCTTTTTCCGGACGAAGTGAGGAGCCTTGCGGGAGTCATAGAGGTACTCCTGCATGGGAGGACTGGCCATCAGGATATTGAGGAGGTCGGTTCGGGTGATCACCCCCAGCACTTTCCCGTCCCGAACGACCGGCAGGATGCGCTGCTTGTTCTCTACGATGAATTCCTGGATCTGAAACAGGGAGGTTTCCGGATCGACGGTTGAAAATTCGGTGTGCATGTATTCCCGGACGTGCAGATCCTTGAGGCCGTGAAAAATGGCTTTCTCCACTACCTGCCGGGACATCCAGCCCACCATTTTTTCATTTTCCATAACCAGCAGGACGTTGATATTGTACCGGGTCAACAGCTCGTTGGCATGTTCGATGGTCTCCCCCGGTAAAATCGATTTAACCGGGTAGGTCATCATATCCCGGGCCTTGCGCTGGGGATTGACCCGGCTCTTCAGGTGCAGGAAAAGGGTGTCTTCCACCTGCACCAGCGTCTGGTCTTTGACTGTGGCCGAGGCGGCAAAGGGGTGCCCTCCTCCCCCGAAAGGCAAAAGGATTTCCCCCACGTTGACTTCCCGCAGGCGGCTGCGGGCGACGATATAAATGCGGTCCTCCATTCGGGCAATGGCGAACAGGCAGTGAAGGTTTTCCATGTCCATCAGCTTGTGGACCAGGACCGCGAAATCTCCGACGTAATTGTCCGTGGAGGCCTTGGCTACGACGATTTCCACGTTGTTGATCGTATGTTTGGTGGCCGATTCCAGGAGCTGGTTGAGCAGGGAAACCTGCTCGACCGTCAGTTCCCGGGTCAGCAGGTCGGAGATCAGATTGAGATTGGCCCCCTGTTGGAGGAGGTAGGCGGCCGCCTGCAGGTCCTGGGCCGTGGTGGAGCCAAAGGTGAAGGATCCGGTGTCTTCATAGATGCCCAGGGCCATGAGGGTGGCCTCTTCGGGTGTCAGGGGGATCTCCTTCTCTTCCAGGAGTTGGGCCATGATGGTCATGGTGGAGCCGACCGATTGGATGACTTCCCGGGACCCTTTTATCGCCCCTTCTACCAGGGGGTGGTGGTCATAGATATGGATATCCAGCCCGGGGCGATCCAAAATCTCGGCGAATTTACCGATACGGTCCGGTTGCCGGGTGTCCACCAGGATCAGCCGCTCGATTCGATCCAGCGGGACCTGTTTCATCTTGATGAAATTGTAGAGGTAAACGGTGGACTGCAGGAAAAAATTCCGCAGGTTCTGCTCCTGGGAACCGGGGAAGACCAGCAGGGCCTCGGGATACAATTTCTTGGCGGCCAGCATGGAAGCCAGTCCGTCAAAATCGGCGTTCAGGTGGGTGGTAACCACCTGCAAGCCTCCGGTTTCGGGTATTTCGTGCAAACCAGGGGTCTGAACATCCATGGGTCGTTTACGCTCGGGGGTGGTAGCGACGATAGACTTCACGCAGGTGTTCGGAAGTTACCGAGGTGTAAATCTGGGTGGTGGAGATGTCCGCGTGGCCCAGCAGGGTCTGAATGGACCGTAAATCCGCCCCCCCCTCCAATAAGTGGGTGGCAAAGGAATGCCGCAGGGTATGGGGCGAAATCGGGCGGTTAATGCCGGCCAGCAGGCCGTACTGTTTTAAAATTTTCCAGAATCCCTGGCGGGTCAGACGTCGGCCCCGATGGTTCAAAAAAACATAGGGGGAGGAGCGTCCCTGGAGCAGGGGCCTTCTCCCGGAGGCCAAATATTCCTCCAAACGCCGGAGGGCCAGAGAACTGATGGGGATCAGCCGTTCCTTGGACCCTTTTCCCACGGTGCGAATCAACTGGCTTTCCAGTTCCAGTTGGTCCAGGGTCAGGGAAATAATCTCAGAGACCCTCAATCCGGCGGCATAGAGGACTTCCAGCATGGCCGCGTCCCGGAGGCCCCGGGGAGAGGTGCCTCGCGGCTGTTCCAGGAGGTTCTCCACCTCCATCCCGGACAGGGTTTTGGGAAGTGTTCGCTTGGGTTTTGGAGATTGGAGCGGGAGAAGGGGATTGTCGGTCCGCAGTCCTTCTTCCTGCAAAAATCGATAAAAAGACCGGAGGGCTGAAAGTGCCCGCGCCTGGGAGCGGCTGGACAGATCCCGGGCGCGGAGCTTTTTCAGATACGCATACAGGGTATCGGTCTGAGTCTCCGAAACTGCGGTGATGCCCAGGGCTTCCAGGAACCGCAGGTAACCCACCAGATCCCGGCTATAGGATTCCAGCGTATTGGCCGACAGCCCTTTTTCCACCCGCAGGAAATTGATAAAACGGTCCAGGAGTTCATCAAACATTCAAAATTAATAGCAAATTTCGTTGGAACTGTCAAGGTCCGTTATAGGTCTGGAAAGGAAAGCCCTTGACATCCTGAATACTTCCGTTCAATTTTAGAGTAAGTTGATATCTGTCCTATTGGGCCCGGCGGCATGGGATACCCGCCGAAAAGGTTTATTAAAGTTAATCCGGACTTCGAATCAGTGGCACTAAATTTGCTAATTTTCATATTAAGGGGTTACCATGATTGAACCGCACCTGAAATATGCCGTTGAAGGGACAACCGCCCAAATCACCCTGAACCGCCCCGGGGTCAAAAATGCCTTCAGCCTGGAAATGCTGACCCTTTGGCGTCAGGCCCTGGAAGAGGCCCGAGACAACGATCGGGTCCGGGTTATAATCCTGACCGGCCAGGGGGATGCCTTCTGTGCCGGGGGGGATCTCCAGGATATGGATCGGGGCAAGTTCCGCGGCTGGGACATGAAACGCTTCCTCTGGGAAACGGTTTATCCCGTGGCGTTTATTATGGAGTCCCTGGACAAGCCGGTGATTGCTGCCGTCAACGGGGCGACGGCCGGGGCCGGACTGGACATGGCCCTCATGTGCGACTTCCGGATTTGCGCCCATAGAGCCAAGTTTTCAGCTTCCTTTATCAACATCGGGTTACTGGCCGGGGACGGGGGGGCCTATTTTCTTCCCCGTCTGGTCGGCCTGCCCAGGGCCCTGGAAATACTGATGACCGGGGATCCGGTTTCGGCGGAGGAGGCCTATCGAATCGGTTTAGTCAACCGGGTGGTTCCCAAGGAACACCTGATGGCGGAGGCCCGGGAGTTGGCCGAAAAGCTGGCCTCCAAGCCGCCCCTGGCTGTCCGGATGATGAAACGATCGGTTTATCAGGGACTGAACAGCAGCCTCCGCGGCCATCTGGATTTCGTCTCGTCCCAACTGGCCCTCTTAACCCAGACCCATGACCATCAGGAGGCGGTCAGGGCCTTCCTGGAAAAAAGAAAACCGGTGTTCAAGGGCGAATAATCCCGGTAACGTTATGGAGCGTTTTTTAGCCAGCCTGAAGAAAATGCCCCTGGGCGAAGGGATCGTCCACCATCAGACCATACCGGCCCGGCCTGCTCTTTTCGATCGACTCTCTTTCCCCCTGCCGGAGATTTTGCGCCAGGCCCTGGAACAAAAAGGGTTAACCAGCCTTTACAGCCACCAGGTGGAGGCCCTGGAGGCTATCCATCGGGGTCGTCATACCATCGTGGCCACCCCCACGGCCAGCGGCAAGACCCTGATCTACGCCCTGGCCTTTCTGGAGCAGCTTCTGGCCGATCCCGTCTCCAAGGCCCTGTTTCTTTTTCCCATCAAAGCCCTGGAACAGGACCAGCGCAAGGCCATGGAGGAATGGGCCTTCCTTTTTCCGGACCGCCCCCAGGGCCTGTCGGCCATTTATGATGGCGACACTTCACCGAGCGATCGTAAAAAAATTCGCCAGAAGCCGCCGCCGATCGTGATCTCCAACCCCGATATGCTCCATCTAGGACTCCTGCCTTTTCACGAGACCTGGAAGGAATTTTTCAAGAACCTGCGCTGGGTGGTCATCGATGAGGCCCACACCTACAAAGGGATCCTGGGCAGTCACGTGGTCCAGATCATCCGCCGCCTGCAACGGATCTGCCGGCTTTACGGGAGCGATCCCCGCTTTATCCTCTGTTCGGCCACCATCGCCCGTCCGGATCACTTCTCCCAGGCCCTGACCGGCATGCCCTTTCAGGTGGTCGAGTCCAGCGGCTTCCCCTCACCGGGCAAACACTTTCTGTTCATCAACCCCGACATCAGCCCGGCCGTGGTCGCCTCCCGGCTTTTCAGCCACTGCCTGGCCCAAGGGAAAAAGACCATTCTCTTCACCCAGGGCCGACGTCAGACCGAACTGATTCACAAGTGGGTGGAGCAGATGGCCCCGAACCTGAAAGGCCGGATCAGTTCCTACCGGGCCGGATTCCTGCCGGAGGAGCGTCGGATCATTGAACGGAAGCTGTCCTCCGGGGAACTGCTGGGGGTGATCACCACCAGCGCTCTGGAAATGGGCATCGATATCGGCTCCCTGGATGTCTGTATCCTGGTCGGCTATCCGGGGAGTATCATCAACACCTGGCAGCGGGGCGGCCGGGTGGGCCGGTCCCAGCAGGAATCGGCCATTTTTTTCGTGGCCCAGCCGGACGCCCTGGACCAGTATTTCATCCGCCATCCGGAAAACTTTTTTGAACGGGGCTTTGAGGCGGCCGTGGTGGATCCGGGCAACAGCCCGATCCTCAAGGCCCACCTGACCTGCGCCGCGGCCGAACTACCCCTGTCCCGGGAGGACCCCTTTTTCACCGGGGAGCGATGCGGTCCGGAATTGACGGCCCTGGAGAAGGAGGGAAAACTCCTGCGGAACGCCGAAGGAGACGGCTGGATCTCGGCCCGCAAGAAACCGCACCGGGAGGTAAACATCCGGTCTCTGGGCGAGTCCTTCACCATCATGGAAGGGCGCCAGGGTAAGGTTGTTGGGACCCTGGACCGGCTGCGGGCCTTTCGCGAATGCCACCCCGGGGCCATCTACCTGCACCGGGCCGTTCAGTTTCTGGTGGAGGAACTTGATCTCTTTGAAAAGAACGTCTATGTCAAACCGCGGGAGGTCAAGTACTACACCCGGATCCTGTCCCAGAAGGAAACGGAGATTATCGAAAAGGAAAAGGTCCGGCCGGTCGGGAATTTCCTGATCAACTTCGGCCGGGTTTTAGTTACCGAAACCTTCACCAGCTATGAAAAGCGGGCCATTTACGGCCAGGAGCTGCTGGGAACCTATCCGCTGGAGCTGCCTTCCCAGACCTTCGAAACCCGGGGGTTGTGGATCGAGGTGGAAGAGGCCCTGCAGAAGCAGATCCAGGCCGGTCGTTTCCAGGCCATGGGCAGCCTCCATGCCCTGGAGCACGCGGCCATCAGTATGTTTCCCCTCTATGCCCTTTGCGATCGGGGCGACATCGGCGGTATCTGCTATGTGCATCACCCCCAGGTGGAAAAGGGCGCCATTTTTATCTATGACGGGGTTCCCGGGGGCGTAGGGCTGGCTGAAAGGGGCTTCGAGATCATCGAGGACCTGCTGCAACGGACCATCGATCTGATCACCGAGTGCGACTGCGAGGAAGGCTGCCCGTCCTGCATCCATTCTCCCCAATGCGGCTCGGGGAATAAACCCCTGGACAAGGCGGGGGCCCGACATCTGGCCCGTCTGTTGCTGGGGCAGATTTCCCTCACGGCGCCCGAGTCCCCGGCGAAGGATTTTCCCTTGAACCCCCCGGCTCTGCTCCCGGGCCGGGATCCAAAGCCGCCTCGTCTGGGCATCTTTGATTTGGAAACCCAGCGTCTGGCCGAAGAGGTGGGCGGTTGGGGAAATACCCACCTGATGCGCCTTTCGGTGGGGGTGGTATATGACTCTCGGGAAAATCGCTTCTTTGATTATCAGGAAAGCCAGGTGAGCGCGCTGGTTGAACATCTGAAACAATGCGATCTCCTGGTGGGCTTCAACATCAAACGGTTTGATTACGGGGTCCTCAAGGGCTATTCCGCTTATAATTTTAAGGAATTCCCCACGCTGGATCTTCTGGAGGATGTCTACCAATGCCTGGGGTTTCGGTTGAGCCTGGACCACCTGGCCCAAAAGACCCTGGGGGTTCAGAAGTGCGGAGATGGTCTTCTGGCTGTCCGCCATTTTCGGGAAGGGAAGCTGCGGGAGTTGACTGAATACTGCCGGACGGATGTGGAGATCACCAAATCCCTGTTCGAATTCGGTCAACGGGAAGGCCATCTGCTCTTTGAAACCCGGGATCGCCAGGCGGTCCGGGTGCCGGTGGACTGGAGTCCGGAGCGGATCAGGAAATTGGCGAAATCCTCTTGACAAAAAGGCCGGCAGTGGTAATAAAAAATACTAATTCACCGCAAAGGCGCAAAGGACGCAAAGAGAATATTTTTTTTCAATTACCGCCGGTGGCGGAAATTGAAAATTAGAAAAAATTCTTTGCGATCTTTGCGCCTTTGCGGTGGGATTTGGTTTTTCCGGAGGTGCCAATGCCCATCTATGAATATGAATGCGCCGACTGTGGCCGGAAGCAATCCTTCCTGATCATGAACCCGACGCGGGACGTGCCTGAATTGCGCTGCAAAAAGTGCGGCGGTTTTAACTTAAGCCGGTTGGTTTCGCGGGTCAACGTGGTCAAGTCCGAAGAGGCCCGGATGGAGAGTCTGGCCGACCCGTCTAAGCTGGGCGGCCTGGACGAAAACGATCCCAAGAGCATGGCTCGCTGGATGAAGAAAATGGGCAAGGAAATGGGCGAGGAGATGGGTGAGGATTTCGACCAGATGGTGGATGAGGCCATGGAAGGGGCTGAGGGAGGAGAAGGATTCGGCGGTGAAGGAGGAGGCCCGGGCGGGTTTGACGACGACCTTTAGGGTACGGCCCTTGCCTCAAGAAAAGATGGAAGAGGGAAGATGGAAGAGGGAAGCGAAAAACCTTCCAAACCACCTCAACCCCTGCCGCTATGTAGCACAGCCGCCCCGGCTGTGCCCCCTCCCGGGAATTTTCCAGCATCGACATAAAAAACCCCACCCGCCTGGTGTGGTTTTTTGTACCAGGAAAAGTCTATTGACATCCGGATGGAGTTTTGCTAGATAGAATCCTGTCGGTTCGAGGGTTAACGGAACACGGTGCAATTCCGTGGCGGACCCGCCGCTGTAACCGGTGACAAAACCCGAAAACCCACTGCCTGGTCCAGGCCGGGTGGGAAGGTCGGGTGGCGGATGATCCGGGAAGCCAGAAGACGAACGCTCGAACCGGGGGCACGCGGATGGTAAACGTAACCCCTGATCCCTTATTTTGGGGATCAGGGGTTTTTTTTTGATCGGGCGAAGCGAGCGCTTCAACAGGCAACGGCCGCAGGCCGTTTAATTCAGTCAAAAGGAGAAATAGCGTATGGTAAGCAACAGGTGTTGGGGCAAGTGTCATGGATCGGAGTCTTTTTTGGATGAATACCAAATCCCTGGTGGGGGCGGTTTTGTTGGGGCTGGTTTTCGTGCTGGTGCAGCAAATCGCCCATCGAATCGATGCCCTGATTAATCCGGCCTGCGTCATCATCGGCGGGGTGACCTGGGCCACGTTTCACCGGTCTGGTGGTGCTGTTGTACCGACAACCGGCCGGCCTCATCACCGCTGAAGTGGCCGCCTTTACCGGACTGGCGACCGGCCTTTCGGTCCTGGCGCCTTTTTTCATCCTGGCCAACGGGGCCGGATCCTCGTCTATTCGCTGGTGTCCTGGAAACTGCCCATGAAAACCTGGTTCCATCACTTCCTGGCCCAACTGGCTACCAACCTGATCGGCAACCTGTTTGTCGCCATCGGCCTGCGTGTCCTGTTGCACCTGCCCCTGGGGGTCATCCTGGTTGCGGCCGGGATCACCACCGCGGCCGGGGTAATCGGCGGAACGATGCTGACCAAAAAGATCTATGAAAACGTTCAACAGGCCGGGCTGGTCCAATAAACGTCATCCCTATGTCACAAGATCTCAGAGCGTTTTTGCAGAAATTCGAACAGCTTTTTCCTGAGCAGGTGTTGCGGATCGACCGGGAGTTAAGCCCGGTATATGAGCCCACTGCCATTATTATGGAATTGGATCGACTCAAACGCTATCCCGTGGTTTTTTTTGAAAACATTCAGGGGGCGTCCTTTCCGGTGGTGGCCAATGTCCTGGCAACCCGTCAACGCCTGGCCCTGGCCCTCGATGTCCCGCCGGAATCCGCGGCGGCCGTCTTTGCCCGGCGTATCAAAACGGCGATACCCCCGCAGATCGTCCCCGAGGCCCCCTTTCAAACCCATCGCCTGGCCGGAGAAGGGGTGGATTTGAACCGGTTTCCGATCTTGACCCATTTCCCGATAGACGCCGGTCCCTATGTGACCGCCGGCCTGGTCACGGCCAAAGACCCCGATTCCGGTGCCGACACCTGCGGCTACCATCGGATGCAGCTCAAAGGCCCGAACAAACTCGGGGTAAGTCTTCATTCCCGACAGCGGCTGTGGGAATACCTCCGCCGCGCCGAGCGGGCCGGCCACAATCTGGCGGCCGCGGTGGTCATCGGCGTCCATCCGGCCGTATCCTTGGGGTCCATGGCCCTGGTGCCTTATGACCAGGGTAAATTTGCCCGCATCGGCGGTCTGCTGGGCGAAGGGCTCCGGATTACCCCCTGCCGGGACATCGACGTGGAAGTCCCGACCTGGGCCGAAATCGTCATCGAAGGTGAAATACTGGCCGACTGCCACGAACCCGAAGGACCTTTTGCCGAGTTCACCAATTACGCTTCCTATCGCAGCACGGAAAACGTCTTCATGGTCAAGTCAATCCAATACCGGGACCGGGCCCTCTACCAGAGCATAACCCCGGCCATGTCCGCCGACCATGTGACCATCGTAGCCGTTCACCGGGAGGGGGAATTGTGGCGGGCCTTGCACCAGACCCTGCCCAACGTCAAGCAGATCCACGCGCCCCTCTCGGCCTGCGGCCTCTTTCACTGTTACCTGTCCCTGGAAAAAACCGCCGAAGGCCAGCCCACTGCAGGCCATTCTGGCCGCCCTGGCCGTGGACCACAACATCAAGCTGGTCATCGTGGTGGATGCCGATGTGGATGTCTTCGACGAAGCCCAGGTGTTATGGGCCGTGGCCACCCGCGTTCAGGCGGATCGGGATGTCCTGATCATCCCCCAACATCAGGGCATGGGCTGCACCCTCGATCCCTCGAGCGACGACTTGAGCCGCAGCGCTAAAATGGGGATCGATGCCACCAAACCGCTATCGGGATTCGCTCGCGGCATTGATCCGGACCCGGCCGCGCAAGCCAAGGCCCGCCAGATTCTCGGGGAATTGAGCACCTGAGTGCGCCTGTACCCATGGATTCAAGGGAAGCCCCTCTGTTGCAGGCCGAGATTCGGACCTTGCGTTTTGGTCCGGAAGCCCCGCCGGTATTGCGGGATATCCGACTGCGGATCGTCCCGGGGGAATTCATACTCCTTTTGGGCCGATCCGATGCCGGGAAGTCGGTCCTGGGTCGCTGCCTTTCGGGCGTGATCCCCGGCTTTCAAGAGGGTCGTCTGGACGGGAGTGTTACTCTGGTCGGGACAGAGAGTCGTCGCGAAGCGACTGGCGGAATGGTCCTCCACGGTCAGTCTGATAACGGATGACCCTCAAAATCAACTCTTTTGTCCGACCCTGTCCGACGGATTTGGCCTTTGGTCCCTGCAACCTCGGGCTGCCGGCTGCCTTCGGTGCGACAAAGAGTGCGGCAGGCGCTGGAATGGGTGGCGCTGGAAGGGTTTGAGCAGCGTCGGCCCGAAACCCTTTCCGGCGGGAGAGGCCCAAAAGGCGGCCCTGGCCTCTTTTCTGACCCTGGGTGCGCCGCTTTTGATACTCGACCGGGCCGCCGGCCAAATGGATTCCGAAGGGAGAAAAGCCATTTATGGCCGTCTGGCCGACCACTGCCGGAATCAGGGCGAAAGCGTTCTGGTTGTCGATGAGCAGTTTTAAGATCCTGCTGCCCCTGGCCAGCCGCGTCATCTTCCTGGAAAACGGGTCGGTGGGCTTTGACGGTCCTCCCGACCGAGTACCCTCGGCCCTTCTGGAAAGTATCCAACCCTCGGCTGAAGGTGCGCGAATAACGACCGACCCGGCGACCGGGGCGGCGGACCGGTCGACGCCGGTCCTGGAAGTAAGGAACCTGTGCTCTGCCTATCCCCACGGCACCTTCGCCCTTCGGGATATCTCCCTGACCGTCCGGAGAGGGGAATTCGTGGCGATCCTGGGCCGCAACGGGGCCGGCAAGACCACCTTGATCCGGCACTTTAACGGCCTATCCATCGCCGACAGCGGGGAGGTTTGGGTCGAGGGTTTGAACACCCGGACGCATTCGCCGGCGGTTCTCGCCGATCGGATCGGGACCTTTTTCCAAAATCCCGAATCCCAGCTTTTTGCCGACACGGTTCGCGAAGAGGTGGGGTTCTCCCTGCGCGTCAAGGGAGTAAGCAGGGAGGAGATCGATGCCCGGGTGGAAGCGGTATTAGAAGAAACTGGGGCTTTTGGCGATAGCCGACACCCATCCCTATCGGCTCGGCCGCGGCTTGCCTGCAGATCATCGCCCTGGCCGCTTGCCTGGTGAATCAACCCCGGTTGCTGGTCCTCGACGAACCCGTATCCCACCTGAGTTACCCCCGCAACTGGGAAATCCTGGAACGCATTGCCCGTTTAAACCGTCAGGGCCTGACCGTCATCCTCATCACCCACGATGTCAACGCCGCCCGGTATTTCAGCAGCCGAAACGGTATTTATGGAAAACGGGCGCGTGGTCGCGGATAAGCCCAACCGTCGGACCAGCCCGGCGGCCCCTTTCCCGGCCGATCCGCTCAAGGAGCCGAGGTGTTGAACGCCGATCCTTGGCCGGCCGTTACCAGACCCGGTCCAATTTTTCGACCCGCGGGTGAAACTCGCCTGGTTAGTGGCCGGCGCCGGAATGGCGGTCTGGCGGCAGGAAATCACGTTCCTGGTTATCCAGTTGATGTTGACCCTCTGGTTGAACAGGTGGGCCGGGTTATCTTGGCGCAGGTCGGTCCCCCTTTTCAAGGTTACGGGGATCATCGGGCTGCAGTTGATGCTGCTGCAGGGATTTATGCAACCAATCGGACCAAGGCTTTTCACCGTGGGCGGGTTCGGTTTTTTTGCCGGAGGCGCGATGCTGGGCCTGAAGGGGATACTGGTGATGGGTTGCCTGGCGCTCCTTCTTTTTCAATTTCTGTTCTGGACTTCGGCCCAGGAAATCACCCTGCTTCTCAGGAAGGCGCGGTTGCCTTTTCGCTACGCCTTTACGGCCGGGATGGCGGTTCGTTTTCTGCCGTTGCTGCGGCAAGATCTTCAGTCGATCTACCAAAGTCAACTGTCCCGAGGCTTACGGCTGGATAGCTTTTTCATGAAGATCAAAGGACTGCCTCCGATTATGATACCGCTCATCCTGAAAACGTTGCGGCGGGCCGACGCGGTGGCCTTGTCCATGGAACTCAAGGGATTCGGTCGCCGGCCCGAGGTTACTCAAATGGCGGAATTGAAAATGGGGCTGGAGAGACCTTTGGGCTTTCGGGGCCATCGTCGTCTACGTCGTCTTAGCGGTCTACCGGCCCTGAAGGGACGTTCCCGACTAAGGCTTTTCAGACCGCTATGGCATGTTGGCCCGCACCTGTGGTATAGTAGGGTTTATTCCGATCGGAAATGATAAAGCCGGCCCTTCGGGCAACCGCGTGTAACCCGGCGGGCGATGATTCTTCAGAAAGCCGGGAACGAGAAAATGGTACGGGAGGATTAAAAAAATCATGACCTTTCAGGCGGAAACGAAAAACATGGCTCTTTTCTGCGACTTCGAGAATATCGCCTTGGGTGTTCGAGACGCCAACTACGCCCAGTTCAACATTGACCAGGTGATCGAACGGCTCCTGCTCAAAGGGAACATCGTGGTCAAGAAAGCCTACTGCGACTGGGAGCGCTACAAAGAGTTTAAAAAAGCGATGCATGAAGCCTCCTTTGAGTTGATCGAGATCCCGCACGTGCGCCAGTCGGGCAAGAACTCCGCCGATATTCGCATGGTGGTGGATGCGCTCGACCTTTGTTACACCAAGGGGCACGTGGACACGTTCGTCATCATCAGCGGCGATTCGGATTTCTCCCCCCTGGTCAGCAAGCTGCGGGAAAACAATAAAATCGTCATTGGGGTGGGGGTGAAGAATTCGACGTCGGACTTGTTGATCGCCAACTGCGATGATTTTATCTTTTACGATGACCTGGTGCGACCCCAGGCGCCCCGTCCGAAGAGGGCCGGGGGCGTGACCGCTGTCAAGCCGCCTCGGGGACCGGCGGCGAAGGCCGTCAAGCCCGCCGGGGATAAGAAGCGGGAGGCCTGGGATCTGGTAGTCAAGACGTACGAAGCCCTGGTGGAGGAAAGAGGGGAGGGGGAGAAGATCTGGGGGTCCATGATCAAACAGACCTTGAAGCGCCGCAAACCCGGGTTCAGCGAATCCTATTACGGGTTCAAGTCTTTCGGCCAGCTTCTGGAAGAGGCGGAGACACAGGGGATCCTTCAACTGGAGCGGGACGAGAAATCCGGCGGCTTTATCATCCGCGGTTGTCACGTCGTTTAATGGTCAGAGGACCCTTTCATACTAAATGAACATCGAACATCGAACGTCCAACATCGAACATCGAATGGTTGATGGAGGTTTGTTTTTCATTCGAGGTTGGGCGTTCGATGTTCGACGTTCATCTTTTTCAGTGACCCTTCCTCAGTCCATCCAGCGGAAGAATAACTTACCGCCTACGGGGTGTGGGGATACCCGTAGTTAATATCTGTTCTTCATCCTTCCCAGGGCTTCGATCATTTTAGGGTCGGCCATAAATCGATTCGGGAGCGCCGTCACTTCCTTGGAGAATTTGTCGCTGGCGGCCAGGTAATCCTCCTGGTATTTTTTGATGGCCGAATTTTTTCCGGTATCCGGATATTTTTTAAGGAGGGCCTCTTCCGGCCCGATGGCCTCCTTTAACACCTTAAACCCTTTTTCCATGGCCGCGATGGCCTCGTCGATGGTTTTTGCCGCCGCCAACTGGTTTGCGGCCTCATTGATGGCCATGATCTTTTCGTTATAGAATTTTTCTACTTCCAGCCGGCCGGAATCAGAATGGCATCCGAAAAAGAAGGCGGCGACCGCAATCAGGGCCATCACCCTGACGATAGGTTTCCTCATGCCAGGTTTCTCCGTTTGGTGTTTCAATTGATAGCCGAACCCGGCTGGGTGATCAGGGTGAGGCCGATAATCGCCTGCTGGCCGAAGTGTTTGAAGCCGTTGTAACTTTCCTCATCCAGCGCCCGGCCGCTCGGCCGGCGGTCGGCATAGATCAGCGCTATGGATTTATCATGAACCGTGATGGGCATGATAAAAAAAGGGGTGGTCCCGATCAGTGAAACCACGTCCTCGCTGAGGAGGTGAAGCACCCTGGCCACGGAATGCTCGTCGATCCAGAGGGTTTCCTTCTTCTCCATGACTTCGCTGAAAATATTGTTATTCAAAAGGATGGGTTTAAATGAGGGGGCCAACGACGTTTCCTCCCCGTGCCAGCCCAGTTGAAATTTAATCTCCAACCGGCTTCTATCCGGGGTTCGCAACGCGAAAAAGACCCGGTCCATGCTGACCGCCCGAAAAATTCCCTCCAGCACCAAGGTAATAAAAACCCCATAATCAGGTTTCTTCTCGAGCATCAGACTGGACAGGTCGTGAAGAATTTTTAACTGCAGGTTGAGATCCGGTTGGCCCACCGGGGGGAGATCATCCCCGGTTTCAATGGCCGGGGATTCGGATGGGGAGGATTCCGGTGGGACCGGGATGAATCGGCTGGCCTGAGTGGCCCCAAAACTGACCGCCGTACGTACGGCTTCCGCGGCGTTTTTATGAACCAGGGGAACGACTATTTCCTGAGGCAGATTCAGCGAATCGGAGACCTGATCGATAAGCTGCCTGACCTCGGGAGAATGCCACCCTTTTTGAACCGTTCGGGCCAACTTTTGGCCCCAGAGGATGGCCTTGATCCGGGGGCTGGTTGACTGGTGAGAGTCGAGGGCGTCCAAAAGCAGAGGGCTCAAGTGCCATTCCTTGCTCAAAGCCAACGTGAGCTGCTCAAAGGAAAATCCCAGGAGATCCCGTTCGGCCCGAATCCGGCTGCTCTCCGGTAAGAACTGCAATTTTTCAAGCTGCTGAGACAGTTCTTCCCCGGCAAAACACCAGAAGGCCATTTCACCCAGCAGATACAAGAAGGCGGCGATAAAAACTTCCTCCGGCGATTCATCGCGGTTTTTTTCGGCCAGCCACCGGGCTTGGACGGCGGCGTGAAAAGCGCAGGCCATTTTCTGGGTCAAGCGTTCCCGCGGAGTTCCCTGGAGAAGGCTCTCCACCACGGCCTTGGTCTGGCAGACGGCGCGGATGGCATCGAAACCCAAGATCATTACGGCGCGGGTCACCGTGTTCACATTGCTGTACCCGCCCAAGGGGCTTCGACGCCCGCCCATATAAAAGGCGCTGTTGGCCATTTTCAAGACTTTGGAGGTCATTAAGGCGTCCTGAAGGATGGCGTTGGCCAGCACGGCGGCGGTACTCTGGTTCATGGAAGAGACCACCGAAATCTTTTTGGCCGTTTGGGCGAAGATCGGCATATCCCGGCTGGTCAGACGTTGCACCCAGAGGGCCAGATTATTCGAAACGGGTTCTTGCGGTAACGACATTCGGTGCTCTTAGAAACATTGAAAAACAGGTAGATTAGGTAAGGTTTGCTTTTTTCATCGCCGTTATCAATCCTGATAAAGCATCTTGGCCATAAGTGCCCGAATCAGGCCCAGCCGATCCTGGGGGGACAAATCAAAATAAAAGCTGCTTTCCATTAGGATCGAGATGACTTCCTTGGCCTGCTTTCGGTGAACCACCAGTAAACTTCCCACGGCTTCTCCCTTCATGAAGCTTATCGGAAGAAGAGGCGAAAGGTTTAAGAAGTAGGTTTTGCACAGATAGGGGGGGAAAAGAGGCATTCATTGTGGGTTAATGCTTGAAGGCCCGCTGGCCGGTGAAGACCATGGCGGCCCCGGCCTGGTTGCAGGCTTCGATCACTTCGAAATCCCTGAGGGAGCCGCCGGGCTGGACCACCCCGGTAATCCCCTGACGTAAGCCCACCTCCACGCCGTCCCGGAAGGGGAAAAAGGCGTCGGAGACCATGACGGCGCCGGGCAGGCCGGCTCGATCCGTTTTCGTTTTCCGGTCGATGGCTTCCCGATCGGCGGCCTCCCGCCGACCCTGCTCAACCGCGAGTTCCAATTCCTTATAAGGAACCCCGAAGGTGTCGAAACAGATCCAGTCGGCATATTTGGCGTAAGCCTTGAAAACCGCTATCTCGGCCACGCCCACCCGGTCTTGCTCGCCGGTCCCGATGCCCACCGTGCATTCGTCCTTGACGTAGAGGACTGAATTGGAGGTCACCCCCTGTTCGACCGACCAGCCGAAATACATATCTTCCAGCTCTTTGGAGGTAGGCGGCCGTTCCATCCGAAATTCCTTTCCCTGGTAGGTACAGGCCGCTAATTGAAAATCCTCTGGGCTGCGAATGGCATTGACGGGGGATTGCTGCAGGATCAGGCCGCCATCCTGCAGGCTTTTGAAATCCACGAAACGAGTCTGTTTAAACTTCTCCAGCAGATCCATCCGCGGGACCCGGAGGATGCGCAGGTTGCCGCGCCCGGCCAAGAGGGAGACAACGCCCTCCTCGTAATCCGGTGCCGCCACCACCTCCAGGTAATTCCGGCTGATCAATTCGGCGGTAGTTTTGTCCAGAGAGCGGTTAAAAACGGCGGCCCCGCCAAAGGCGGCGATCCGGTCGGCCCGGTTGGCCCGAAAATAAGCTTCGGAAAGAGTCGTCCCAGAGGCTACGCCGCAGGGGTTGTTGTGCTTGACGATCACGGCGGCGGGTTTTCCCAGCAGGAATTTAAGGATGTTCAGGGCGTTGTCCACATCGGTAAGGTTGGTCTTGCCCGGGTGTTTGCCTTCCTGGATCATCTCGGCCTCGGAGATGGCCGAAACCAGACCCAGCCCGGGTTTTATGAATTCACAGGCGCCCAAAACCAGGTTTCCGTTGACCAGTTCATACAGGGCCGCTTCCTGCCCCGGGTTTTCCCCGTAACGCAGCCCTTTTTCTTCCAGGACTCCGTCCTTCTGGGGCAGCTTCCAGGTCCTTTTCCGATAGACCAGGGTCTGGTTATCAAAGGAAATGGTAAGCCTGGTGGGAAAGTGATCGGACATGACCGTCCGATACATTTTCTTCAAGTCATCCATAAATGCTCCTTAAAGTGAGGCGTTAGGCGTGAGGAGTGAGGCGCAGAGGCAAGAGTTCTTTGAATCGCAATCGCCTTACGCCCTGCGCTCCGCGCTAAGCGCCCGGCGTCTTTTGTCTTTCGATATAGGCGTAGGCGCTGTGATTGTGGATGGACTCGAAATTCTCCGAGTCGATGGCAAACCAGGTAATATTCGGGTCCGCCTCCAGTTTGAGGGCGATCTCCCGCACCACGTCCTCCACAAACATGGGGTTTTCATAACCCTTTTCGGTAACGAATTTCTCATCGTTTCGTTTCAAGACCGAGAAGACCTCGCAGGAGGTGGATTCCTCCACCAGGCGAATGATGTCCTCGATCCAGACGAATTTCTTGAACCGCAGGCTGACCCGCACCTCGCCCCGCTGGTTGTGGGCCCCGTAGTCGCTGATCTCTTTGGAACAGGGGCAGACTGTGGCAATGGGGATCCGCAGTTCAATGGCCAGGTCCCGCCCCTTGCTCCGGTTGACCGAACCGGTAAAAGTGCAGACATATTCCATCAATCCCTCGGTCCCGCTGATCGGGGCCTTCTTGGTGATGAAGTAGGGGAAGGTGATCTCCATGTGGGCCGATTCGGCATTCAAGCGGTTCTTCAGTTCATCCAAAATCCGGCTGAAGTTTTCCAGGGAAATCTGGCGGCGGTACTCGCTCAGGACTTCGATGAACCGGCTCATGTGGGTCCCCTTGTGATCATGGGGCAGGTTCACGTACATATTGATGCTGGCCACCGTCTGCTGGGTGCCGTTTTCCTTGTCCCGGACGGTGATGGGATAGCGGATGTTCTTGACCCCCACTTTGTCGATATCGATATTGCGGTGGTCTTTCTGGCTTTGGACGTCAATCATTTTCTGGATGCGGGATAAAGACGAAATACGATCCTGGATACTGGAAAAAAACAAAAATGCTGGATCCCGGATACCGGATTTGTTTTTCTTTAATCCAGTATCCAGGATCCAGTATCGGTTTTTCTTACCAGCCGATGGTCAAATACTCGTGGATGGAGTTGGCGGCCAGTCGCCCGGCCCCCATGGCCAGGATGACCGTGGCCGACCCGGTGACGATATCGCCGCCGGCCCAGACTCCGGGTTTGAGGGTCTTGCCGGTTTTCTCGTCGGCTACGATATAGCCGCGCTTGTTGGTCTTCAGCCCGGGGGTGGTGGCCGTGATCAGAGGATTGGCCCCGGCCCCGATAGCGATCACCACCAGGTCGGTGTCCATGGTGAACTCCGATCCCGGCATGGGAACCGGTCTGCGGCGTCCGGAGGCGTCCGGTTCACCCAATTCCATTTTAATGCATTCCATGGCCACGACCCGACCCTGATCATCTCCGATAAACTTCGTAGGGTTGGTCAGCAGGAACAATTCTACCCCTTCCTCCTCGGCGTGATGGATTTCCTCGCCCCGGGCGGGCATCTCCGCTCGAGAGCGGCGATAGACGATCTTGACGCTGTTGGCCCCCAAACGCAAGGCCGTCCGGGCCGAATCCATAGCCACATTTCCGGCGCCCAGCACGACTACGTTTTTCCCGAAGATAATCGGGGTATCGTATTGGGGAAAAAGGTAGGCCTTCATCAGGTTCGATCGGGTCAGGTATTCATTGGCCGAATAAATCCCGATCAGGTTTTCACCGGGAAGGTTCATAAAGATCGGCAACCCGGCCCCCACGCCCACATAGACGGCGTCAAAGCCCTCCTCTTTCATCAGTTCTTCTATGGTCTGGGTCCGGCCGATGACCGCGTTGCAGACGATTTTACCGCCCAGTTTCTCCAAAATGTTGACCTCGGCCTCGACGATGGCCTTCGGCAACCGGAATTCCGGAATACCGTAGACCAGCACCCCGCCGGCTTTATGAAAGGCTTCATAGACGGTCACGTCGTGACCCTTCAGGATCAGGTCGCCGGCCACGGTGAGCCCGGAGGGACCGGATCCGATAACGGCTACCTTTTTGCCGGTGGGTTCGGCCTTGCGGGGCAGTTTGAATTCTCCTTTGGTCCGCTGATAGTCCGAGGCAAAGCGTTCCAGGCGGCCGATGGCCACCGGTTCATCCTTCTTGCCGAGGATGCACAACTGTTCGCACTGGGCCTCCTGGGGGCAAACCCGACCGCAAACCGCCGGGAGGCTGGTCATCTCCCAAAGTTTCATGATGGCCCCGGAAAAGTCCCCCTTATTGATTTCCCTGATAAAACCCGGGATGTCGATCTGGACCGGGCAGCCTTCCACGCAGGAGGGTTTCTTGCACTGCAGGCAGCGGCTGGCCTCCAACTGGGCCGTTTCCGGGGAATACCCCAGGGGGACTTCCTCGAAATTCCTGGCCCGGACCTTGGGTTCCTGTTCGGGCATCTTCTGGCGAGGCACCTTTTCTTTTTTCTTAGGTTCTTCAGTCATTTATATCTTCCTCCCTGTCTATTAGGCCTTGCACTGGCAGCTTTGAAAGTAATCCATAGAACTTTTTTCCTGTTCCAGGTAGGCCCGCTGGCGTTGGATCAGTTCATCGAAATTTACCGCGTGGCCGTCGAATTCAGGTCCGTCCACGCAGCCGAAGCGGGTGACGCCGTTGACCGTCACTCGGCAGGCGCCGCACATGCCGGTCCCGTCCACCATAATGGGGTTGAGACTGACCATGGTCTTGATGCCGTACCCGGCGGTCAGCTTGCAGGTGAATTTCATCATGGGGACCGGCCCGATGGCCACGATCAGGGCGATGGGATTTTCTTTCTTATCCAGGTATTCCTTGAGGACGTCGGTGACAAATCCGTGATGGCCGTAGGAGCCGTCGTCGGTGCAGACCCGCAGTTCGTGGGAGGCCCTGGTCATTTTTTCTTCCAGGATCAGCAGGTCCTTGTTTCGGGACCCGATAATCCCGATGACGTGGTTGCCGGCGGCTTTCAAACCCTTGGTAATAGGATGGAGCACCGCCACCCCGGTGCCGCCGCCCACGCAGATGACCGTTCCCACTTTTTCCACATGGGTCGGCTGGCCGAGGGGGCCGCAGATATCCTGAAAAGAATCCCCCACCTTCAAGGTTTTGAACAAGGCAGTGGATTTCCCCACCACCTGATAAATGATGTTAATGGTTCCTGTTTCAGGGTCGGTATCGGCCATGGTCAAGGGAATCCGCTCCCCGGTTTCGTTGGCCCGGATGATGACAAACTGGCCGGGTTTGGCCTTCCTGGCGATCAGGGGGGCGTCCACGATATTGCTGACCACCGTCCCCTGGGCCATCTCTTCTTTTTGCAGGATTTTGAACACGGTTTCACTCCTTTTTTGTGATTATTATGACAAATTAAGGTGCTTAGCACAAAAGACCCGTCCTGTCAAAACAAAACTCCCGGGACGAGCTTTGAACCGGGTTCAGAAAGGAGAGTGTCGGGGCGACGATAAAATGAAAATAAATTCAAAAGGTTATATTGTGAAAAGGTTGGCTTTTTTTGGCTTGACGGTTCCTTGCCGGGTGTGATAAGAGAACCAAGTTTATCAACTCACCTTATTTTAGAGAAATAGTTTATCAAAAATAGACCCAAATCAAAAGGAGGAACTCCAAAGATGGCCTACAACGCGGTGAAGATGAAGGATTGGCAGATCTCCGAAGCTGCAGAGAAAAAGATGCCCCGCCCGGAAGAATGGCGGGAAAAGCTGGCCCTGGATCGGGATGAACTGATTCCCTACGGGCGGCTGGCCCGGATGAATTTCCTGAAGATTATGGAAAGGCTGAAGGACAAACCGGATGGGAAATATATTGAAGTGACCGCCATCACTCCCACCCCCCTGGGAGAAGGAAAAAGCACCACCTCGGTGGGCCTGATGGAAGGATTGGGCAAGCGAGGGATGAACGTGGGCGGCGCCCTGCGGCAGCCCTCGGGCGGCCCGACCATGAACATCAAAGGCACGGCGGCCGGCGGCGGAAACGCCCTGGTGATCCCCATGACCGAATTTTCCATGGGCCTGACCGGCGACATCAACAACATCATGAACGCCCATAACCTGGCCATGGTGGCCATGACCGCCCGCATGCAGCACGAGCGCAACTACAACGACGAACAGTTGAAACGCCTGACCAAGATGCGCCGGCTGGATATCGACCCCACCCGGGTGGAGATGGGCTGGATCATCGACTTCTGCGCCCAGGCCATGCGAAATATCATCATCGGCATCGGCGGTCGGCTGGACGGCTATATGATGCAGTCCAAATTCGGCATCGCCGTCTCTTCCGAAGTCATGGCCATCCTGTCCATCGTCAACGATCTGGCCGACATGCGCAAACGCCTCGATGAGATCACCGTGGCCTTCGACAAAAAGGGCAACCCGGTGACCACGGGCGACCTCGAAGTAGGCGGGGCCATGATGGCCTTCATGGTCGATTCGATCAACCCCACCTTGCTGTCCACGGCCGAATACCAGCCTTGCATGGTCCATGCCGGGCCTTTCGCCAACATCGCTGTCGGTCAGTCCTCCATTATCGCCGACCGCGTGGGGCTCAAGCTCTTCGATTATCATATCACCGAAAGCGGTTTTGCCGCCGATATCGGTTTCGAGAAATTCTGGAATGTCAAATGCCGCTACAGCGGCCTGAAACCCCACGTGTCGGTCCTGACCACCACCATCCGGGCGCTGAAGATGCACGGCGGCGGTCCCAAGGTCGTGGCCGGCCTGGCCCTGCCCGAAGAATACACCAAGGAAAACGTGGGACTGGTGGAGAAGGGGGTGGCCAATATGGTCCACTTAATCGAGGTCATCCGCAAATCCGGCATGAACCCGGTGGTCTGCATCAACGCCTTCCACACCGATACCAAGGATGAAATCGCCATGGTGCGCAAGTACGCCGAAAAAGCCGGCGCCCGTTGCGCCCTGTCCACCCACTGGGCCGACGGCGGCGACGGGGCCCTGGAGCTGGCCGATGCGGTCATTGACGCCTGCAAGGAAAAGACCAAATTCAAGTTCCTCTACCCGATCGAAATGAAGCTGCGCGACCGGGTGGCCAAGATCGCCAAGGAGGTGTATGGGGCCGACGGGGTATCCTGGACGGCCGAAGCCGAGGCCAAGGCCAAGATGCTGGAAAGCAATCCCAAATACGACGACTACGCCACGATGATGGTCAAGACCCACCTGAGCCTCACCCACGATCCGACCAAGAAGGGGGTGCCCAAGGGCTGGACCCTGCCTGTCCGGGACGTGCTGATTTACTCCGGATCCAAGTTCCTTTGCCCCATTGCCGGGACCATCACCCTGATGCCGGGGACGGCCTCCAATCCCGCCTTCCGCCGGATTGACGTGGACGTCAAGACCGGAAAGACGAAAGGCCTTTTTTAGGGAACCCGAAATGCCCAGGGAAGAGGACTCCCTGGGCGTTTTTTTGCCAATCAAGCACAAGGGTACAGACTAAAATACTTACGATACAGAAGGATTGATTTATGGCAGCCAGCGAAAATAAAAAAGTAGGGGCGGTAATGGTGGCGGGAGCCGGGATCGCCGGGATCCAAACAGCTCTGGATCTGGCGAATTCCGGTTTTTACGTCTATCTCGTGGAAAAGAAATCGGCTATCGGCGGGGTTATGGCCCAACTGGACAAGACCTTTCCCACCAACGACTGCTCCATGTGCATTATCTCGCCCAAACTGGTGGAAGCGGGCCGGCACCTGAATATCGAACTGTTAACGCTGACCGAGGTCCAGGAGGTCAGCGGCGATTCCGGAAATTTTCAGGTCAAGATTCTCGAACATCCGCGCTATGTGGACAAAAGCAAATGCACGGCCTGCGGGGAATGCGCCAAGGCCTGTCCCATCGAGGTCTCCAACCTGTTTGATATGGGGCTGCGAAACCGCAAGGCCGCCTATAAATTTTATCCCCAGGCTATGCCCAGCGCCTTCGCCATAGAAAAGCGGGGGACGGCCCCCTGCAAGGCCACCTGTCCGGCCCACGTCAGCGTTCAGGGGTTTGTCGCCTTGATCAACCAGAATAAATACCGGGAGGCCCTGGCCCTTTTCAAAGAGGCCCATCCTTTTCCCGGCGATCTGCGGCCGGGTCTGCCACCATCCCTGCGAGGGGATCTGCACCCGGGGGGATGTGGACCAGTCCATCGCCATCCAGTACCTGCATCGCTTTCTGGCCGATGAGGATCTGGCTCAGGCGGAACGCTACGTTCCGGAAGTCAAGGAACGAAAGACCGAAAAAATAGCCGTCATCGGGTCCGGTCCGGCCGGTCTCGGGGCCGCCTATTTCCTGGCCCAGGACGGCTATCCGGTGACCGTCTACGAGAAACTCCCGGTGGCCGGGGGCATGATGGCCGTGGGTATCCCCGAGTACCGTCTGCCCCGGGACATCCTCCGTTCCGAAATTCAGACCATCGAGGCCCTCGGGGTCGAAATTAAGACCGGGGTGACCTTTGGTCAGGATATTACCCTGGATTCCCTGAAAGCCGAAGGCTTTAAGGCCTTCTTTTTGGCCACCGGCCTGCACCTGAGCCGGGGCCTGAACGTGGAAGGGGAGGACCTGCCCGGAGTGCTCAAAGGGGTGGAGTTTCTCAAGGACTCGGCCCTGAAGAACCCGGTTGCCCTGGGTAAAAAAGTGCTGGTCATCGGCGGGGGGAACGTGGCCGTCGATGTGGCCTTAAGCGCCAAACGCTTAGGCGCGGAGCAAGTCACCCTGATCTGCCTGGAAAAACGGGAAGAAATGCCGGCCTGGGATTATGAAATCGAAGAGGCCCTTGAGGAAGGGATCGAAATCGTTAACAGTCTCGGCCCGAAACGGTTTCTCCAGGAAGGCGGAAAGGTCAGCGGGATCGAATTCAAACGGTGCACGGCCGTCTTCGATGCTCAGGGGGCCTTCCGGCCGACGTACGATGAAAAGGATTTGACCACCATCAATGGAGATACGGTCATCGTGGCCATCGGGCAGGCGGCCGATCTCTCCTTTGCCGCCGGCCAGGGTGTCTCCGTAACCCCCCGCGGGGGGCTTCAGGGCGATCCGGTGTCCCTGGAAACTCCTATTCCCGGCGTGTTTTGCGGCGGGGATGTCTTTTATGGCCCCAAATCGGTGGTCGAAGCCGTGGAAAGCGGCAAGAAGGCCGCCGAAAGCATCCGTCGCTACCTCCAGGGGGTGGACCTGAAGGCCGGTCGGGAAGAAGATTGGTCCTATGAAAAACCCTCCACCGAGGGGATCGAGAAGAAGGCTCGCATGTCCATCACCAAGATCCCCCCGGCCGCCCGGGAAGGAAACTTCCAGGAGGTGGCCCAGGGGTTCCAGGAAGCCACCACCCTGACCGAGGCCGAGCGGTGCCTGAAGTGCGGGATCTGTTCGGAGTGTTACCAGTGCGTCAAGGTCTGTCTGGCCGAGGCGGTGGTCCATGAGATGCAGCCCGTGGAGCGGGTCATCGAGGTGGGCTCGATCGTCATGGCCCCGGGCTTCAAGCCTTTCGATCCCACGGCCTATGAAGCCTACAGTTATTCCCATCATCCCAACGTGGTGACCAGCATGGAGTTCGAGCGGATCCTGTCCGCCTCGGGCCCCTACGAAGGGCATCTGATCCGGCCTTCCGACCACAAGGAACCGGAAAAGATCGCCTGGCTGCAATGCGTGGGGTCCAGGGATATCAACCATTGCGACCACGGGTATTGTTCGGCCGTCTGCTGCATGTACGCCATCAAGGAGGCGGTGATCGCCAAGGAACACAGCCCTCATCCTCTGGACACGGCCATTTTCTTCATGGATATGCGGACCTACGGCAAGGATTTTGAGAAGTATTATAACCGGGCCGAGAACGAGCGGGGGGTCCGATTCATCCGTTCCCGGATTCATACCATCGATCCGATTCCGGGAAGCGACAACCTCCTCCTCCAGTATGTCACGGAAAAAGGGGAGGTCCTGCAGGAAGAATTCGATATGGTGGTCCTCTCCGTGGGGCTGGAAACCGCCCCGGAGGCCGTTGACCTGGCGCAGAAACTGGGGGTACCCATCGATAAAAACCAGTTCGCCCAGGTGAGCAGTTTTTCCCCGGTGGCCACGGAAAGGCCGGGGGTCTTTACCTGCGGGGCCTTTAACGGTCCCAAGGACATCCCCCAGGCGGTGATGGAGGCCTCGGCCGCCGCCTGTGCCGCTTCGGAAGGGATCGCCGAGAGCCGCAACCAGTTGATCCGTTATCAGGAACTTCCCCCGGAAAAGGACTTTGCCGGCGAGGATATCAAGGTCGGGGTCTTTGTCTGCAACTGCGGGATCAATATCGGCGGGGTGGCCGATGTACCGGCCGTCCGGGAATACGCCAAGACCCTGCCCCAGGTGGTCCACGTGGAGGACAATCTCTTTACCTGTTCCCAGGATACCCAGGAGAAGATGAAGCAGGTCATCCAGGAAAAGGGGATCAACCGGGTCGTGGTGGCCTCCTGTTCGCCCCGGACGCACGAACCGCTTTTTCAGCAGACCATTCGCGAGGCGGGGTTGAATACCTACCTGTTTGACATGGCCAATATTCGGGACCAGGATACCTGGGTCCACCAGGGCAGCCCCGAAAAAGCCACCAGCAAGGCCAAGGACCTGGTCCGGATGGCGGTGGCCCGGGTTTCCCTGTTGGAGCCTTTGCATAAGGTCTCCTTCGGGTTAAAGAAAACGGGCCTGGTGGTAGGCGGCGGCGTGGCCGGCATGACGGCGGCGCTCAACCTGGCCCAGCAGGGATACGAGGTTAAATTAATTGAAAAAACAGATACCCTGGGTGGAAACGCCCTGAAACTCCGCCATACCTGGAAAGGGGAAGACATCCAGGCCCATGTGCGGGATTTGATCGCCCGGGTCACCAGTCACCCCAAGATCGAGGTCCATTTCAATACCGTGGTGGAGCATGGGTCGGGGTTTGTGGGGAACTACACCACCGTCCTCAATCAGGGCGGCCAGACCCAACAATACGAACACGGGGTGGCCATCCTGGCCACCGGGGCCCACGAATGGCAACCGGATGTGTACGGCTACGGCCAGGACCCCCGGATCATGACCGCTCTGGAACTGGACGTGGCCATTACCGCGAATGACCCCCGGGTCACCGGGGCCCAGACGGCGGTATTCATCCAGTGCGTCGGCTCCCGGGAGCCGGAGCGCCCCTATTGCAGCAAGGTCTGCTGTACCCACAGCGTGGAGAGCGCGCTGGCTTTAAAGAAACTCAATCCGGAAATGGATATCTTCATCATCTACCGGGACATCCGGACCTTCGGGGTCCGGGAGGACCTTTACCGGGAGGCCCGGGATAAGGGTATTTTCTTTATCCGCTTTGATCTGGAGAATAAACCGGAAGTTCAGGTGACCGGGGATAAGCTGACGGTGACGGTGATCGACCATGTGCTGGGGCAGCCCATCACCCTGTCGGCCGATCTGCTGACCCTGGCCTCGGCCATCATCCCCAACCCGGCCAAAGACCTGGTCGATGCCTACAAGATTTCCTTGAACAGCGAAGGGTTCCTGCTGGAGGCCCACATGAAACTGCGGCCGGTGGACTTCGCCACAGATGGCATTTACCTCTGCGGCTTGGCCCATTACCCCAAACCCATCGATGAAAGCATCGCCCAGGCCCAGGCGGCTGCCGGGCGGGCCCTGACCCTGCTCTCCAAAGACTCGGTCCAGGTGGGCGGCGTGGTGGCCGTGGTCAACCCTGACCTCTGCGCGGTGTGCCTGACCTGCGTCCGGGCCTGCCCCTTCAACGTGCCGGTGATCGGCGAGAGCGGGGCGCGCCGAGATCGACGTTTCCAAGTGCCAGGGGTGCGGGGTCTGCGTTTCCGAATGCCCGGGCAAGGCCATCACCCTGCAGCATTTCACCGACAAGCAGGTCATTGCCAAGGTGGATGCCCTGATGGAAGAAGCAGCTTAGAAAACCTAACGGTTAAGAATCAATTGAATTATTAATTTTAATCGAATGATATGACTTAAATTTTTAAGAGGAACTTATGAACGAACCATTCGAACCTAAAATCGTCGCCTTCTGCTGCCAGTACTGAGCCTACAGCGCTGCGGACCTGGCAGGTTCCATGCGACTGCAATACCCGAGCAATGTGCGGGTGATCATGATGCCCTGCACCGGCCGGGTGGATGTGATCCACCTGCTGAAAGCCATCGAGGACGGGGCCGACGGGGTCTATGTGGCCGGCTGCCTGGAAGGGGACTGCCATTATCTGACCGGCAATCTCAAGGCCCGCAAGCGGGTGGAGGCGGTAAAGAAGATACTCGCCGATCTGGGCCTCGAAGAGGACCGGGTGGCCATGTACAACCTTTCGGCCGCCCAGGGACCCCGCTTCGCCGAGATCGCCCGGGAGATGACCGAAAAGATCAGGGCCCTGGGCCCCAGCCCCATCAAGCCGGCGGCCAAGGCGGCTTAAGAATAAACCTAACGATCCGTATCCAGAAAGATGGAGGAAGACCATGGTTGTGGCAGAAAGAAAACCGCTCAACTGAAATCCTGGAAATGCTCGCGCCTTTTAAAAAGATCCTGGTGGCCGGGTGCAAGGGGTGCGTAACCGTCTGCAACGCGGGCGGGAGGAAGGAAGTGGAAATCCTGGCCTCCGAGATTCGTATCTCCCGGAAAAAAGCCGGGGAGGAGCCGGATGTCCAGGAAATCGTCCTGGAGCGTCAATGCGACCCGGAATACATTGACCAACTGGAAGGACCCCTGAAAGACCGTGACGCGGTGCTTTCCATTGCCTGCACCGTCGGCCCCCAATACATCGCCGGCCGGTACCCGATGGCCATGGTCTTTCCGGGTTTGAACACCACCTTTATCGGGGGCTCCCTGGAACACGGGGTCTTTGCCGAATTCTGCCAGGCCTGCGGCGCCTGCGGGATCCATAATTTCGGCGGCCTGTGCCCCATCGCCCGTTGCTCCAAAAGCCTGCTCAATGGCCCTTGCGGCGGATCGGCCGACGGGAAATGCGAAATCAGCAAGGACGTGGACTGCGTCTGGCAGTTGATTCATGACCGTCTGAAAGGCTTGGGGCAACTGGATAAATTAACCCGGGTCATTCCCTGCAAGGACTGGTCGAAGAGCCGGGATGGCGGTCCAAGAAAAATGATCAGGGAGGACTTGAGACTATGAAATCGGGAAGCAAATTAGAAAAGATCTTAGCCAGTGGACAGTTTGCCGTAACCGGAGAATGCGGTCCTCCCCGCGGCGCCGATGCGGAGCATGTCCGGAAAAAGGCCGGACATCTGAAGGGGGTGGTCGATTCGGTCAACGTGACCGACAACCAGACGGCCGTGGTGCGTATGTCCAGCCTGGCCGGCTGTCTGCTGCTGCTGCAGGAAGGCCTGGAGCCCAATTTGCAAATGGTGGTCCGGGATCGGAACCGGATAGCCCTGCAGAGCGATATTCTCGGGGCCTATGCCCTGGGGATTCGAAACATGCTCTGCCTTTCCGGCGACCACCAGAAATTCGGGGATCATCCGGCGGCCAAAAATGTCTTTGACCTGGATTCCATGCAGTTGATCATGACCGTCAAGAAGATGCGCGACGAGGGAAAATTCATCAACGACCAGGAGATCCAGCATCCCCCCAAGATGTTCATCGGGGCGGCGGCCAACCCCTTTGCCCACCCGATCGATTTCCGGGCTGTCCGTTTGGGCAAGAAGGCGGCTTCGGGAGTGGATTTTGTTCAGACCCAATGCATCTATAACCTGGACCGCATGGAGAAGTTCATGGAACAGGTTCGGGACCTGGGCATCGATAAGCAGGTCTATATCCTGGGCGGCGTGACCCCCATGAAGTCGGTCGGTATGGCCCGCTACATGAAGAACTCGGTCCCCGGCATGGACGTGCCCGACGAGGTCATCAACCGCCTGAAAGGGGTGGATAAAAAGGACCAGGCCAAGGAAGGCATCAAGATCTGCGTGGAGACCATCCAGCGCCTGAAAGAAATGAAAGGCATCGCCGGGGTGCATGTGATGGCCATCGAATGGGAGGAACGGGTCCCGGAGATCGTGGAAATGGCCGGACTGCTGCCGCGGCCGGTGGTGGACTAAGTATACCATCCATTCAAATTAAAGAATGTAAAGTGCAAAATGTAAAATGGTTGAGCCGATGGTGAGAGCCATTGGGCAAAGGATAAAAACAAAAAGCCGCTCCATCCCGGAGCGGCTTTTTGTTTGGCAAAGAAGGGATTTTCACCTATTGACACCCCTCCGAGACGCCTAATTTAGCCGAACGGCCGGGTTTAGAGGGTAGCCTCTAAGAAATAACCTCGATCTCCAGTTCCGTCACCCCTTTCCGGACGAAACCCAGTTTTTTGGCCAGGGCCAGGGAGACATCCAGATCCCGTCCCCGAATGTAGGGGCCTCGATCCGCTACCCGCCCGACCGCCGCGTGGCCGTTTTCCGGATTGACCAGACGAACCTTGGTTCCCAGGGGCAGGGTCCGATGGGCCACGGTGTTCTGGTTGGCGTCAAAGGGGAGGCCACCGGCGGTGACCTTGTTTTGGTGCTCCTTCCCGTACCAGCTCGCGGTGACCTTTTCAGCCGGCCGGGTTTCGGTTTCGGTTGGATAGATCAACAATTTCTGCCCCGGCCGGATCAGATCCGGGTTGGTCAGACCGTTGTCAAGGGCGATCTGCTGCGGGTCTTTATGGAAGAGGCGGGCCCCGATCTTCCAGAGGCTGTCTCCGGGCCGAACCTCGTATTCGATGGCCTTGGCCTTTTCTGGGGGTTGATCTTTACCCGTTTCTTTCATCCGGGAAGTCAATAGGGATGAAAAGGACTCTTTTCCTTCCCTGGAAATGGGCATTTGCACCTTGTTTTTGAATTCAGCCTGTACCGGAATTTGCTTCGCCGGATTTATCCCCATACGTTTGGTCCTCTCCTTTTCAATTCGTCAATTGTTTGACCCTCCTGAGTGCGGATCAAAATTCAGGGCGTAGGCCAAATAATATTTTTACATCTATTATCAAATAGTTAAAAACGATAAAGGCTCTGCTGACCTCGATGGATGGTTATTCGCAACCTCTTTATTTTGCAAATTTAGTGCCTTCGAGGTCAGGGCTGGATCCATGGGGGGGCAATGATTTAAACCGGGAAGAGAGTTTTAACCTTTTCCCGAATAGGGGGAACAAAGCCAAAAGAGGAAAACGCAATGGGGCAGGTCGAAGGGTACCCTCCCCCATATTGAGGGAGGGTATAGAGGGGGGGTCGGCGATTCCTTGGTTATTCGTCTTTCTTGGTCTTCTTGGATTTTTTGCCTTTTTTTGACTTTTTGGTATCCTTGGCCGGGGCCTTGGTATCGGCCGGGGCGGCCGGTTCCGCGGTCATAGCTTTTTGTTCGGGGGCCGCCGCATCTTTTTTATCTTTTCCTTCCACGCCAATGTGGATGGTATTCTGCTTGGGGATCGGCCCCGTTGGCGATTGCTTTTCCTGCTTGGGTTGAGCGTAACTCATGGGAAGCATCACCCCTAAAATAAATACCAGCCCGGTTAACAACATTACGATTTTTCTCATCTCTTTCTTCTCCTTTTTCTTTTTAAAGTTTCCGCCGACCCTTCGGAAAACAAAAATATTGCGAATAAATACCGTATACCGGCGGGCTAACGCAAGAAAAATTATTTGCTGAACCGATCAGGACCGGCTAAAGACTTTGCCCCGCGCCTGCTCGGATAAAAGGCAACGGAGTCCCTTTTCGATAGGCCAGGGCCTGGCAGACGGCGAGCAGGTTGCCCTGGTCGTCGGTCACTTTAATCTCGTAACTGGCGGTTTTACGGGTGCGGCTGTATTCCCGGGCCTCGGCGGTCAGCCGACGGCCTAAAACGGCAGGGGCGATATAGGTGATGTTCAGGTTCAAGGCCACGGCCAATGTTCCATGGGAATTGCAGGCCGTTTGAAAGGCCTCGTCGATCAAAGCAAAGATGGCTCCCCCGTGGGCCAGACCGAAGATGTTATTCATGTCGGCCGTGTAGGTCATCTCGACCCGGGAATAACCGTCATCCAACGCGGCCAACTTCAAGGCAAATTTTCGGGCAAAGGGTTCCTCACCCACCTGAGCAAAAAGTGCGTCTCTAATTTCTGATTCCATCAAGGGTTCCTCAATCATTTTAGAAATGCCGATTTTTTGCTGAGAATTATATCATGAATAAAAGGTAGGGTGTTGACAAAAAATCCCTAAAAGCATAGTCTAAATGGCAATATCCAGACTCCAAGGAGGAGCACATGAAATACGCTATCATTGGCAACGGTGTGGCCGGGACCACGGCGGCGGCGGCCATCCGGAAGTTCGATCCCACCGGAGAAATCCGGATGATAACCGAGGAGGCCTATCCTTTTTACAGCCGCATTCGTCTGATGGAGTATATTTCGGGTGATGTGGATCTTCCAAAATTGCAGATCAAAAATCAAGCCTGGTATGAGGAAAATAAAATCCAGTTGGTTCTAAACAGTCCGGTGACGGATATTGATCGAGCCGGCCAAGAGGTTGTGACGCAGTCCGGACAGAAGTTTCCCTATGATAAGCTGTTGCTGGCCACCGGCGCCGTTTCTTTTCTGCCGCCCATCCAGGGGTCGGATAAAAAAGGCGTTTTTACTCTGCGTAGCATCCAGGATGCCGACGCCATCAAAAAATATGCCCAGGGCAAATCAAAAGCGCTGTTGATCGGCGGGGGACTTCTGGGACTGGAGGTCGGGAACAGCCTTCGCAAGGCGGGGCTGACCGTTTCAGTGGCCGAATTTTTTCCCAGGCTCCTGCCCCGGCAAACCGACCCGGCCTGCGCCGAGTTGCTGAAAGGCCGTCTGGAACAAATGGGCTTTGTTTTTTACCTGGGAGTGGTCTCCAAGGAAATCATCGGCGGGGAAACCGCTCAGGGGTTGATTCTCGAAGACGGCCGCCAGATCCCCACCGATCTGGTCGTCGTTTCCGCCGGGGTCCGTCCCAATATGACGCTGGCCCAAAAACTGGGGATCAAGGTGGGCAAGGGGATCCCGGTGACGGATCGGATGGAAACCGAGATCGCCGGAATATTCGCCGCCGGAGACGCCATCGAGCATCGCGGGATCGTCTACGGCATCTGGTCGGCGGCCGAGCAACAGGGTGAAGTGGCCGGAACCGTGATGGCCGGGGGGAGCCAGGCCTATAACGGGACCACTTTCTCGAACCAGTTAAAAGTGGTGGGTATTGATCTGCTGGCTACCGGCGATATCGATGCGGAAGGCAAGCTGGAATCGTTCGTGGAACAGGATAACCAGGCCGGAACCTATAGAAAACTGGTGGTTAAAGATAATCGTTTGGTCGGGGTACTTTTATTCGGAAAACTGGAGGGCCGGGTGAAACTGTTGAAGGCGATTGACGGTCAAACGGATATCAGCGCCTTAAAAGATCCGCTTTCCCGTTTTGATCTTTCCGGTCTGTAAATGACAAATTACCAGCAAAATAGGGTCAGGCACCACATTTGGAATTTGTTTTTGCTGTCATGCCGGGCTCGATCCGGCATCCAGGTCCTTCGAAGCTTAACCGGGGTCTGGATTCCGGATCGCGCTTCGCTTGTCCGGAATGACTAATTTTGGCCAACCCTTATTCTCATGCTTTGCGGTTGTCCGTTCCGGGACTGAGGATTTATTAGATTTAATAATTTCGGAGGTGTAATGGAAAACCAGATCCCTGAGTTTGTTCAAATCCTGGAAAAGATGTTTGTCCCGGCCAGTGAGCGATTTCAAAAGCTGATGGGGATGATCATCAATCAGGAAGAGGCCCGTCTGCTGCTGGCCATGCCCGGCCAGCCGGCCGATCTGGCCCGGAAGATGGGCCTGCCACTGGACGTTGCGGATGAGATGATCCGCGTTCTCTATTTTAAAGGGCTGGCCTTTCCCAGCCCCAAGACCGATCCGCCCACGTGGCGCATGGGCCGCGATTTCGTTCAACTGCACGACGCCACGATCCTCTGGCCCGATGCGCCCCAGGCTTTTCTGGACCAGTGGCAGGACATCATGGAAACCGAATGGCCGGAGATGGCCAAAAATTTCAGTTCCCTGATGCCGCGCCCTTTCACCCGGGTGATCCCCGTGGGCGTCGCGGTCCCGGCCTCCACCCAGGTTTTAAGCTACGAGAATGTTCAGGAGATCATCGACCAGGCCAAAACCTTGGCCGTGACCAAATGTACCTGCCGTTTGACGGCTCATAAATGCGATCGGCCCCTGGAAGCCTGTTTGCAGGTCAACCGAGCCGCCCAGTACAGCATCGATCGGGGAACCGGCCGAGAGGTCAGCAAGGAGGAGGCCCTCAATATTTTAAGGGAAGCCGAGGAAAAAGGACTGATCCATGTGACCATGAACAAGCATCAGGTGGATCACTTCATCTGTAACTGCTGCCCCTGCTGCTGCCAGACCATGCCTGTCCTGATCAAAGGGGGCATCCGGGTGATCGACCCCAGCCGTTTCCAGGCCCGGGTGGACCCCGAACAATGCACCGCCTGCGGGGCCTGCCTGGAACGGTGTTACTTCGGGGCGCTTCAGGCCGATGAAGAGGGGCAAGCCCAGGTGGAAGGGGAGAAATGCATCGGCTGCGGCCTGTGTCGGGTGGTTTGCCCGGTGGAGGCTATTACCCTGGAGCCCGTGAGGCCGGAAGATTTTGTGCCGGAAAAGTACTTCCTCTAAAATTAGAAAAGGATGGTTTCTATGGCGTCTAAAAGGAAAAAAATCGGTGAAATAGTCATGATGGGCAACGAGGCCATGGCCCGGGGATTGCTGGAGTCGGGCGTCCAATGCGCCACTTCCTATCCCGGGACCCCGGCTTCGGAGATCCTGGAAGCGGTGATCCGGTTCAAGAAAGAGGAAAAAGTTCCTCTCTTCGCCGAATGGGCGATCAATGAAAAAGTGGCTTTCGAACAGGCCCTGGCCCAAAGTTACCTGGGCCGTCGAGCGGCCGTTTCCATGAAGCAGGTGGGGTTGAACGTGGCCTCGGACCCTTTGATGAGCGCCGCCTATATCGGGGTCAAGGGCGGGTTTCTCATCATCTCCGCGGATGATCCGGGACCCAAAAGCTCCCAGACCGAACAGGACAGCCGGTTCCAGGCCTTCTTTGCCAAGATTCCGGTTTTTGATCCCAGTTCTCCCCAGGAGGCCAAGGAAATGATTCCCAGGGCCCTGGCTCTTTCGGAAAAATACGAGATCCCGGTTTTGTTGCGGCCCACCACGCGGGTCTGTCACTCGCGGCAGCCCATCCCCCTCTATCCCCTCCCGGAGCCGAATCCGGAGGCCGCCTTTGAAAAAAACCCTGCCCGCTGGGCGGCCACCCCGGGTTTTCGCTTTAAACTGCACCAAGAGTTGAGCCGGAAACTGGAGGACATCGCCCGGGAAAATCCGGTTCTGAAGAACTGGAAGGAACCCCCTTCGTCGAAATCCCTGGCCATTGTCGCCTCAGGGGTTCCTTACGCGCTGGTCCATGACCTCCTGCTGGATAATAAAATGTTGGGGCAGGTCCCTTTGTTCAAGGTGGATCTACCTTTCCCGCTCCCGGTTAAGGAAATGAAGAAATTCCTTAAACCCTTTAAATCGGTGCTGGTTCTGGAAGAAACCTATCCGCTGATCGAGATGCAATTGGCCGACGGCCTGCGGCTGCGG
>CAVVCH010000041.1:0-18898 GCA_963746605.1 uncultured delta proteobacterium | reverse complement strand
GTCCTGGTCATCCTGGTGCGCAAGCCGCTGAAACAGGGTCTGGCCGGTCGCCCGGGAAAACATCCAGAAGGAATTGGACGAACTGGAACAGAAAAAAGCGGACGCCAAGCGGGAACTCCGAATTTTGAATACCGGCTGGGGGCCTTGAAAGAAGAACGGGAGGCCATAGTAAAAGAATTCAAAAAGGGAAAGAGGGAAAATGGGGAGGAGGCCAAAATCATTGAGAGCGCCCAAAAAACGGCCTCTCGGATCGTCGGAGCAGGCCCAGTTGACTATCCGGCAGGAAATACAGAAGTCCAACCAGGCGCTGCGGGAAGAGGTGGCGGAACTGTCCGTCAAAATGGCCGAAGACATCCTCCGTAAGAATATTACCGATAACGATCAAAAAGTCCTGATTGGTGAATACTTAGCAAAGGTGGTGACCCATTGAGAGACTTCACTATTTCCAGACGTTACGCCAAGGCCCTTCTTTTCTTAGGCCAGGAAGACGGAAATTATCTTAAGTATGGGCAGGAATTGGAGGCTTTTCGCAATTTACTGCAACGGGAAACCCAGGTAAAAGAAATTCTGGCCAGCCCGATCTATGAGTCCACCAGCCGGACCAAACTGCTCAACTTGATCCTGGAGAAAACCGATTTTTCACCGACCACCAAGAGCTTTCTGCAGTTACTGCAGAGCAAGGGACGCCTCGGATATCTGGAAGGGATCTGCCAATATTACCAGCAGCTCACCGATGAGCTTTCCAATGTCACCCGGGCCGTGGTAACTTCCGCCAACACGCTTTCCGAAGATATTATCAAAAGAATCCAAGAGGCCTTGAAACAGGTCGTCAAGAAAGAAGTTCTGGTTACCGTTAAGGAAGACCCGGCCATTATCGGCGGTATCATAGCTAAAGTGGGGGACTTGCTTTTAGACGGGAGCCTGCAGACACAACTCAAGAGCTTAAAAGAATCCTTAAGAAGGGGTGAGGGGATCTAATATGGATATCAGAGCCGAAGAAATCAGTCAGATTATTAGGCAACAGATCAAGGATTTCGACAAGAAGGTCGAACTGAGTGAAACCGGAACCGTCCTGTCCGTGGGGGATGGTATCGCCCGGGTCTATGGCGTGGAAAAGACCATGGCCATGGAATTGCTTGAGTTTCCAGGAGGGATCTACGGTATAGCCCTTAACCTGGAAGAAGACAATGTGGGCTGTGCCGTTCTGGGCGAGGATTTCCACATCAAAGAAGGCGATACGGTCAAGCGCACCGGTCGTATCGCGGAAGTACCGGTCGGCGAGGCCGTCCTGGGACGGGTCATTGATGCCGTGGGGGAACCGATCGACGGGAAAGGCCCGATCAACGCCAAGGAATTCCGAAAAATCGAATTAAAGGCCCCCGGGGTTATTGAACGGGAACCGGTGAAGGAGCCCATGTACACGGGCTACAAGGCCATCGACGCCATGACCCCTATCGGCCGGGGACAACGGGAGCTGATCATCGGCGACCGCCAGATCGGGAAAACGGCGCTCTGCGTGGATGCCATTATCAACCAGAAGGATTCGGATATATTTTGTATTTACGTGGCCATCGGTCAGAAGAAGTCCACGGTGGCCCAGGTGGTGGAAGCTTTTCGCCGTCACGGCGTGTTGGACAAGACCGTGGTGGTGGCAGCCTGCGCCAGCGACCCGGCCCCGATGCAGTATATCGCCGCTTTTGCCGGCTGCACCATGGGTGAGTATTTTCGGGACGGCGGCCGTCATGCCCTGGTTATTTACGACGATCTGTCCAAGCAGGCCGTGGCCTACCGGCAGATGTCCCTCTTGCTCCGCCGTCCGCCCGGCCGCGAGGCTTTCCCCGGCGATATCTTTTATAACCACTCCCGTCTACTCGAACGGGCCGCCAAGATGCGGGAGGATTTAGGCGGCGGGAGTTTAACCGCCTTGCCGATCATTGAAACCCAGGCCGGCGACGTCTCGGCCTACATCCCCACCAACGTGATTTCCATCACCGACGGTCAGGTCTACCTGGAGCCCAGCCTGTTTTTCTCCGGGGTTCGTCCGGCCATCAACGTGGGTCTCTCCGTCTCCCGAGTGGGCGGCAGCGCGCAGGTCAAGGCCATGAAACAGGTGGCCGGCAGCTTGCGCCTGGATCTGGCCCAGTACCGGGAACTGGCCGCCTTCGCCCAGTTCGGCAGTGAATTGGACAAGTCCACCCAGGCCCAGCTTAACCGCGGGGCCCGTCTGGTCGAAATCCTCAAACAACCCCAGTATCAGCCCATTCCCATGGAAAAAATGATCACGGTCCTTTTTGCCGGGACCCGGGGTTTCTTTGATGACCTGGCGGTTGACGTGCTGAAGGATTTCGAACCCCAATTGTTGTCTTTCATCGAGGGCAAGTATCCGGAAATCTTATCCGAGATCAAGGAAAAGAAGGCGATCAGCCCCGAGCTGGAAGAAAAAATGAAAAAGGCTCTGGGGGAGGTCAAAACCCAGTTTCAGGCCCAATTAAAATAGGCCGTCCGCGTTCAGGTGTCGGCCGGCCAGCCCGGGTCACTATCTTAAAAGCTGACCGCCGACGGCTAACCGCTAATAGCTAACAAAAGAGAGTCCACTATGGCTACCCTTCGTGATATAAGAAGTAAAATTGGGGCCGTCAAAAAGACCCAGCAGATCACCAAGGCCATGAACATGGTTGCCGCGTCCAAACTTCGCGGCGCCCAGATGCGCATGGAAAATTTCCGCCCCTACGCCTCGAAGTTCCTGGAAGTGATCAATAACCTGTCTTCGCGGATCGACCCGGAGTCCTTCCCCTTGATGGCCCAGCGCCCGGTTAAGAAAGTGGAACTGATCAGCCTGACCTCGGACCGGGGGCTGTGCGGAAGCTTCAACGTCAACCTGATCAACCAGGCGGAAAAATTCTTGAAAGCCAAAGGCCGGGAACAGATAGAGGTTTCCTTGGTTACGGCCGGCAAAAAAGGATCTGATTATTTCCGTCGTCGAAAAGCGAAGGTCCGCAAGGCCTATCTGGATCTGTTCAGTTCCTTCGATATGGCCGTGGCCGCCGGCATCGGCCAGGAGGCCATGGAAAATTTCTTGCTGGGCCAGGCCGATGAGGTTTATCTGCTCTACGGTGAGTTTATCAGTCTGGCGATCCAGCGGCCCAGGCTTCAGAAACTTTTGCCCATCACCCCCCCCGCCGCCGAAGGGGCTCAGACCGGCGGCCCGGATTATCTTTTTGAACCATCCCCCGAAGCCATCTTCCAGGAACTGCTTCCCCGTTACGTGAACGTTCAGATTTACCGGGGGATGCTGGAAAATGCCGCCAGCGAGCAGGCGGCTCGGATGGCGGCCATGGACAATGCCAGCCGGAACTGCAAGGATCTGATCAACAGCCTGACCTTAGTGTATAACAAGGCCCGGCAGAGCGCCATTACCAAGGAATTGATGGATATCGTGGGCGGCGCCGAGGCCCTCAAGTAATAAGAACCGAATCGGTATACTCTTAAAGAGGAGGATTTAGATACATGGAAACCGGAAAAACCGAAGGAGCTGTGGGCAAGATTACCCAGGTAATCGGCCCGGTGGTGGATGTTGAATTCCCGGAAGGGAAATTGCCCAATATCCTCAATGCCATCCGCATTACCAATCCGGCCATTGATGATCGCCAGGAAAATTTAGTCGTCGAGGTTGCGCAGCATTTGGGCGATAATGTGGTTCGCTGTATCGCCATGGACACCACCGATGGTCTGATTCGAGGAATGACCTGCCGGGATACGGGGCAGGCGATTCTGGTTCCGGTTGGCGCCGCGGGTCTGGGAAGGGTTTTGAATGTGATCGGGGAACCGGTGGATGGCCTGGGACCCGTAAAAGCCGATAAATATTATCCGATCCATCGCGCCGCTCCGACCTTCGTGGAGCAGGACACTTCGGTCAAGGTTTTGGAAACCGGGCTTAAGGTTATCGATCTTCTGGTTCCTTTTCCCCGCGGTGGTAAGATGGGGATGTTCGGCGGCGCCGGCGTGGGGAAAACCGTGGTCATGATGGAGATGGTGCACAACATCGCCATGCACCACGGCGGCATCTCGGTTTTTGCCGGTGTGGGTGAGCGGACCCGCGAAGGAAACGACCTTTATCTGGAAATGAAGAATTCCGGGGTTCTCCCCAAGGCGGCCCTGATCTACGGGCAGATGACCGAACCCCCCGGGGCCCGGGCCCGGATCGCCCTGACCGCTTTGACCGCGGCCGAGTATTACCGCGATGAGGAAGGGCAGGACGTGCTCCTTTTCGTGGATAACATCTTCCGGTTTACCCAGGCGGGTTCCGAGGTTTCGGCCCTCTTAGGCCGCATCCCTTCCGCCGTAGGGTATCAACCGACCCTGGGCACGGACTTGGGGGAGTTGCAGGAACGGATCACTTCGACCACCAAGGGCTCCATTACCTCCGTGCAGTGCGTCTATGTTCCGGCCGACGATTTGACCGACCCGGCGCCGGCCACCACCTTTGCCCACCTGGACGGGACCGTGGTGCTTTCCCGCCAGATCGCCGAGCTCGGGATTTATCCGGCCGTCGATCCTTTGGACTCCACTTCCCGGATCCTCGATCCCAACATCCTGGGCCAGGAGCACTATAACGTGGCCCGGAATGTTCAGATGATTCTCCAGAAGTATAAGGACCTCCAGGACATCATTGCCATCTTGGGTATGGACGAACTTTCCGACGAGGACAAGTTGGTCGTGACCCGAGCCCGACGGATCCAACGTTTCCTGTCCCAGCCTTTCTTTGTGGCGGCGGAATTTACCGGCAAGGAAGGAAAATTTGTGAAGGTGGAGGAAACGATCCGCGGCTTCAAGGAAATCATCGAAGGCAAGCACGACGACCTGCCCGAACAGGCCTTCTATATGGTGGGCGGCATCGACGAAGCGGTGGAAAACGCCAAGCGGCTGGCAGCGGCCTAACAACGAAAGAGGCGGGTAGCAATTATGGCTGAAAAACTCCAGTTAGAGGTAGTGACCCCCGATCGCTTGGTTCTCAGCGAGGCGGTGGATATCGTTATGGCCATAGGTAGTTTGGGTGAGTTCGGCATCCTGCCCAACCACGTCCCTTTTCTGTCCCCCTTGGTGGCGGGCGAGCTTCGCTACCGTAAGGGCAACCAGCTAGACTATTTGGTGGTCACCGGAGGTTTTGCCGAAGTCTCCCAGAACAAGGTGACCGTCCTGGCCGAAGCGGCCGAAAAGGCCCGGGAGATCGATCTGGATCGGGCCAAGCGGGCCAAGGATCGGGCTGAAAAACGATTGGCCCAGTCCAAGTCCGAAGCCGTCGACTATGTCCGGGCGGAGGCGGCCCTGCGCCGCGCCCTGTTGCGCCTCAAGGTGGCGGAACGAGGCCATTAGCCTAACGTTCCCCTAATTCTTTTTTAATAGAAAAGGCAGGTCTTCGGACCTGCCTTTTCTATTTTAGAAGGAATGGTCTGATGGTCGATGGTGATTAATCCTTGGCCAAAGGCCATGGTGCTCGTCCGACGCCGCCTGACCGGTCAACCGACCCGGGCCTTGATCAGCCGGCCGGAACCGCGGATCTGAAGGCCGTCCGACCGATCCTGGAAGTAGCGCCGGTTGGCTTCCTCCGGACCGATATCCTCCAGCATCCCGAATCCCATTTGGCGGAGCTCGACAGCGAAGGTGGTAGGATCCAAGTAGGTGATCCACGGTTCTCCAAGCGCCGCGACCCGCTTGGCGGCGCTCTCGTGGGCGGAGCGCTGGCTTTCCGGGAGCTGGGGGGGAGAAACACTGTAGTCGAACACAATTTCGCTTCCGGAGGGCAAAGAGGCGACGAATTGGAGTGTTTCTACCACAGCCGATTTCGTCAGATAAATGACGACTCCGAGCATCGAGAAGAAGGCCGGCTCCTCCTTCTTGAAGCCGGCTCTTCTTAAACCATCGCCCAGGGTTTGCTTTTCGAAGTCGACGGGGGCGTAGGTCACCGAATCCGGGATCGCGATTTCGGCCTGGCGAAGCTGCCGGCGTTTCCAGGACTGGGTAGCCGGATGATCCACCTCAAAGACGCGCAGCTTCGAAAGGGGATAGGGGTTTCGATAGGGGAAGGTGTCCAGGCCGGCGCCCAGGATTACGTATTGGCGGACTCCTCGCTGAACCGCCCGAGCCAGTTCATCCTCCGCATACCGGCTCCGCAGCACGATGAAAGCCCGCAGCGCCCGGCGGGCCTCGTTCTGTTCCCGATACGATCGCAGGGCCGATTCGCTCTTCGAGCCAAGTATCCGGATAGCCAGCGGATCCTCCAGGATTCGGGGTTGGTCCAGAATTTGATGGACTGCCCGGAGGAACGCCGCCCCCAGAGCGGTGGCACTGGGACGACCGTCGTCCATCCGGGTACCTCGGATTTTGTCTTCCGTAACAGGTGTAGAAAGATCCTGACTGAAGGCGGGCTGGAGAGGAACCAGTCCCTCAAAGATCCCACCCGCTAACAGGGTTTGAAGAAAATCGCGTCGTGAAATCCTGAAGGAGTCCATAAGAAGATGGGCCATGTTATTCCTTTCTAAAATAGAAATACGCTAAAATTCCCGTACCGATCGTGACCAGGCTCCAAAGTGTCGTGAGTGGCCGGGTCTGTATGGAAAAGTAGGCTATCCACAGATTGCCGACAATGAAAATAAGCGGCGTGACCGGATAGCCGAATGTTTTATAAGGGGATCTCAGCGCTCCTGGCTTGAGGCGGAGTACCATTAAACCAAGGACGGTCAGCATGGCAAAAAGGGCCAGTGTGAAACCGATGTAAATAAGAAGCTTTTCAAAAGAGGACGTTAAGATGAAGAGGATGGCAATCACCGCCTGAAAGAAAATGGAAAAGGCCGGGGTTTTGTATTTTAGATGGACCCGTCCGAAAAGCTCGAAAAAGACGCCGTCTTTGGACATGGCGAAATATACCCGCGGTCCGGTCAGGATCATCGCGCTCAGGGCCGACAACAGCCCCAGGGCAATGGCGCCGCCGAAGTATTTCCCGATACCTTCCCCAAAGAGAGAAGACGCCGACCTGGAACCGATTTCCAGGACGCCGCTCATCTGTTGAGACGGAAGCGCGTAAATGTATACCGCATTCAGGAGCAGATATAACAGGATAACCAGCAGCGTGCCGCTGAACAGGGCAATGGGAATATTTCTGGACGGATTCTTTGATTTCACCGCCAAGATAGGCGGCCGCATTCCAGCCGCTATAAGCGAAGGATATGAAAATAAGGGAAACCGCAAATTTACTTTGAAACAGGTCTGTCAGCGGCAGATCGATGGAGAAATGAGATCGGGAGCCGGTCCCGAGAAGGAAACCGCCGGCAATGAATAGAACAATGATCACTATTTTCAAAGAGGTCAGTGTATTTTGAACCCGGCTGCCAACGGTAATGCTGTGATAATGGATGAACGAAAGGATGACGATGGAAGCGATGGCTAAACTATTGAGCGGGGAAACGGTGCAAAGGGTGATGTCGAAAATCGTCAGGCTCCATTGGGGATAGGCAGGAAGGGAAAGAAGGCCACTGCCATAGGTGGCCAAGGCAATAGCCGTCGCGGCAATGGGAGCGGAAAAACCCACCAACAACGAAATCCAGCCGGAAAGGAAAGCGACTAACTTACCGAAACTTTCCCGTAAATAGACGTATTCGCCTCCCGCTTCAGGAAAAGCGGCCCCCAGTTCTCCATAACAGAGCGCCCCGCAGAGGGCGAAAATGCCTCCGATCAGCCAGCAGAGTAACAAAATCAGGGGATGGCCGACTTCTTGAATAATAAAGCCGGAGGTGGTGAAAATACCCGTCCCGATCATGTTGGCCACGACAAGAACCGTGGCGGTGAAAAGACCGATTTCCCGTTCAAGGGAAACATCCGTACCCTGATTTTTCATTTCTCGTCGGCTTTCAAACCCCGGCGTTGCTTGGCTTGGGCATGCAGTTGGTCGAGCCTGGACTGCTGCTCCGGCGTTAGTTGGCCTTTCATCTTGACCATCCCTTGAGCTATGAGGGTTTCGGCTTCAGGCCCATACTTTCTTCGCAGTTCTTTTAGGCCGCTCTGGGTTTCCTTGATGATGGCTTCCATCTCCCGTTGCTGCTCGGGCTTCAGGTGCAATTCCCTGGTCAGGTTTTCCATGATCACTTTCCTAATGGCAGTGGGATAATCTCCCTGACGGAGGCTTTCATAACGGTGCTTTTGGTAGAGGCCGGTGACGACAGCGCCGGCTACCAGACCGGCCAGAAAGATAAGCGACAAGGCGCTGAAAATCTTCCACTGCTTCACAGGTTGCCTCCTTCGCCGGGGGTCACTCCAAACGGACCGCTGGTCAGCCCGGGCGGGTCGTCGATTAGTAATTGGACCCAATTGATCTCCGGATTTATTCCTATTCTGGCCGCCAACAGTGCGAGGATAATGGCCAGCAGGCAGGTGGCCGAAGCGAACCGCCAGACCAACTTGTCGGCCCAAAAGCTTTTCTGGTTCGCTTTTTCGGCCGCGAGCCCCCTTATTTTTCTCATCACCTCTTCCCGCCATCCGGGGATTTGGGTATCCTGCCGTTTGTCGAGGTAGGCTCTTTTCAATAGTTCCCCATGGGTTTCATCCAACCCCTTCATCGATTTCATCTATCCCCCACTTTCCTTAAACAAACGTTCCAAGCGCTGGCGCAATCTAGCCTTTGCCCGGTAGGACCTGACCTTTACCTTAATCGCCTTCCATCCCAAGAGCTGGGACGCCTCTTTGATGGACAGCCCTTCGAGATAGACCAGGTTGATCACCATCCGATCATCTGCTGAAAGCCCCCGCAAGGCCCAATCGAGCAGTTCCTGGGCTTCCTTTCGCAATTGGACCCGATTGAATTCCTCATCGGATCGTTCTGAAAGCATCCGATTCAACCAAGAGGAATGATCTTCACTAAAAGCACTGACGGTCGTCTCTCGGCTTCGGTACTGCCTTCTCCAGTAATCGTGACAGCATCTGACCGCAATCCCGGCCAGCCAACTGCCGAAGGTACTTCTGGCCCTATAGCCCGGCAACGATAAATAGGCCCGGACAAATACCTCACTCGCCACTTCAGGGACCATCTCCCGCGGCACATGGCCGCTAACGATCTTGAATACCTGGGGCTGGTATCTTTTAAGCAGGATCTCGAAGGCATCCACGTTGCCATCCAACACCTGCCGGATGATCTGGCTATCGACCAGATCATCCAATCTATTCGGCATGCAGCACTCGATCCATTATTACCATGCTCTCCGACTCTTTGGGTAAGGGGCAACCTCATTAATTGATATATTTTTTGGTTCTTCGCCCTCTGGAGGGGTACTGCACAAGCAGGTAATTGCTCAGAACCCAGGCCTTCGTCCTTCCCTGAAGGTATAGTCGCTGAAGGTGGGGGAAAGGTTACAGGGGAATAGCATTCAGTGAGCTATTCACAGGAAAAAAGGGGCTAAAGAGGGCAGCTTTGACCATATTGTTGGCAGGCGGCTTCACGCTTTTTCTCTGCCAGGCGGATCTCGCGGCGCACCAGGGCTTCCCGGTTTCGCCGGACCTCCTCCTCGGTTTCGAAGAGCAGGGGTGGCACCGGCTGGGGTTTCCCCTGAAGGTCGAGGGCCACGAAGGTCAGATAGGCCGAAGCGGTGTGGCGGATCTCCCCGGTGACGACATTTTCTGCTTCCACCCGCACTCCGACTTCCATGGATGTTTTTCCCACCATGTTCATACTGCCCTTAAAAAAAACCAGGTTACCCACGAAAACCGGATTGTGAAAATCCAGCCGGTCGATGGAGGCGGTCACCGCATTGCAGCGGGCATGGCGAACGGCAACCACACCGGCCGTGGTGTCAATTAACTTCATAATCACACCTCCGTGTACATTGCCGGCCGGGTTGGCGTCTTCGGGGATCATCACCTGGGCCAGGGTGACCAGGCTATCTTTTATTCTTTTTCCTTCCATGGTGGTATCCTCCCCCATAACGAAATCATCCGCTTATCCTGGAGAATCATTTCCAAGGGTCGGAGCGGGATAAGAATGACGGAATTACCGGGTTGGTAATTCCGGATAATAAAGTTTACTAAAATTAGTAAGCGCTGGCAAGGACCAAGGGGGAAAATAGGAGCTCTTGCGATAAGAAATTAAAATGATTAGAATATTGCAACCAAAGCATAAGAAAATAAACTAACGAAGGGATTATTATGGAACTAAAAGCGTATTTCGAGACCACCCAGGGGACCGGCGTCCTGGCCACGGCCGATGCCCAGGGCAAGGTGGACGCGGCGGTCTATTCCCGGCCCCACGTCATGGAGGACGGCACCCTGGCCTTTATTACGCGGGATCGGCTGACTCACCATAATCTCCAATCCAACCCCCAGGCCACCTATCTTTTCATCGAAAACGTTCCCGGTTATCAGGGTAAGCGGCTTTTTATGACCAAGGTGCGGGAAGAGCAGGACCCGGAGAAGATCAAGGCGCTTAAGCGCCGCCGGTACGCTGATGATGACCTGGAGCAAAAATTTTTGGTTTATTTCAAGGTCGTTCAGGAACTTCCGTTGATCGGCAGCGGTCCGAAATAGCGTTTGGAAGAACCCGGATTGGCTAACCCAGCATTTCTTGCAGCCGCATTTTTTTCTCGTTGGCTAAGTCCGGGTCCTTCCGAAGGTTCATGGCCTTCATGACGTCATAGGTCCCGTCTTCGAATAATACCGGCACCTGGGTGAGGTAATCGGGCCTCGGGCAACAGCCGGGCGCGAAAAATGAACCCGGCCGTCTCCCCTCCGGGCACCGGGATTTAATGGTCTGATATTCCTCCGGAGACAGCACCAGGCCGAACTGTCCCTGGAAATCCATCACCCCTTCGCCCGGGTTAAAAAGCCGTTTGGTTTCCAGCATGGCTCCTTCCTGAAGTTTCACTAAGAATAACGAATCGGATCGGGGATGCCGACCTCGCGGAAGCCTTTCTTCCGAAGCAGGCAACTGTCGCACTGACCGCAGGCCCGGCCGTCGGGGGTCGGGTCGTAGCAACTGTGCGTCAGGCTATAGTCCACCCCCAGGGCCAACCCTTTTCGAATAATCTCCGCCTTGGTAAGCCGGATTAAAGGCGTCCGAATCCGAAATTTTATTTTTCCTTCCACCCCGGCCTTGGTGGCCAGATTGGCCAGTCGTTCGAAGGCCTCGATAAATTCGGGACGACAATCCGGGTATCCGCTGTAATCGAGGGCATTCACCCCGATAAAGATATCCGCCGCCCCCAGCACTTCGGCCCAGCCCAGGGCCAGGGAGAGAAAAATGGTATTGCGGGCCGGAACGTAGGTCACCGGGATTTCCTCAGTCATCGCCGATTCTTCCCGGCCCTTGGGGACATCCATATTTTCCGTCAGGGCGGATCCCCCGATTTTTCCTAAATCGATCGCGATCACCAGATGCTCTTTGGCTCCCAAAGCCCGGGCTACCCGTTGAGCGGCCTCCAGCTCCAGGGCATGCCGTTGGCCGTACCGGAAGCTGAGGCTGTAAAGGGTATAGCCTTCCGCCCGGGCCAGGGCCATGACCGTGGTGGAATCCAGGCCCCCGCTGGAAAGCACGACCGCTTTTTTTTCGTTGTTCATACGCCCCTTTGATTGGGATCCCAGAGTATTTTGTGCAACGGCAGCTGCAACCGGACCTCCAGGTGTTCTTCTAATATCCATTGGGCAAGAAGTTCCGGTTTCAACTTCCCAAACACCGGCGAAAAATGGACCGGGGTATTTTCCGGAAAGAAGGGCTGGTAATCGTCCAGAACGCTCCGGGCATACTCAAAATCAATTTTGTCTCCGATGACAAACTTAAGTTCATCGTTTGGAGCCAGCCGCTTAAGATTTTCCAAATCGTTTTGGGCGACCATCCCACTGGAGGGGCACTTCATATCTACTACCTTAATACACCGTTCGTCCACCCTTTGAATGTTTTGGCTCCCATTGGTTTCCAGCAGGACCTTGAAGTTTCTTTCCAACAGCCGCCGGATGAGTGCCGGCGTCTCCGCCTGAATTAAAGGTTCCCCGCCCGTTATTTCGACCAGAGGGCAGCGGCAGGAAGAGACTTGATCCATAATCAAATCCAGTTCCATGTCCGTTCCCTCTTCATAGGCATACCGGGTGTCGCAGTAGGAACAACGCAGGTTGCAGCCGGTTAGGCGGATGAAGACGCAGGGACGGCCGGCATAAGAGGATTCCCCCTGGAGGCTGTAAAAGATTTCATTGACCGTAAGGGACAATTATAATGACCTCGCAAAAAGTCCAAGAACGACTTTCTGCTCGGCGGGGGATCCCGCCTTAGGCGGGACTCCCCCGCCATTTGAAGTGAATTCAAATGGTGCCACCCCTATCCCGCCTGAGGCGGGACTTAAATCGCCCCCGGTCTGTTGACGGGCTTCTTGCGAGCCCATCAATTGAATACCCGCTATTCCTCCCAGTAAAAAGCACCCGCTTCCGGAGTTTCGGCCACCTTGACCTTGGAAACGGTTACCCCAGGGGAGTTTAATTTTCTGCCCAATTCCTGATAGAGAAATTTAGCGATATTCTCGGCGGTGGGATTGATTTCCCTGAATGCGGCCAGATCGTTCAAATGGACGTGGTCCAAGTCACCGATCACGTTTTGAACGGCCTGCTTGATCTCCATAAAATCAATGGCCATTCCCAGGCGGTCAAGATCTTGGCAGCGAAGGTACACTTCAATCTGCCAGTTATGCCCGTGGACGCGGGCACAATCTCCCGGATACCCGGCCAGGAAATGGGCGGCCGAAAAATCGGTCTTCACATATACTTCATAAATCCCCGGCATAAATATTTCCCCGATTATTCCCCCAGATAGGCCTTTTTTACTTCTTCGTTTTTAGCCAGTTCCGGAGCCGGGCCGGAAAGGACGATCCGCCCGGCCTCCAGAACATAGGCCCGGTGGGAATACTTGAGGGCGATGCGGGCGTTTTGTTCTACCAGAAGGATGGTGGTCCCCTGGCGGTTGATCTCCTTGAGGACCCGGAAGAGGTCGTACATCAGAAAGGGGGCCAGCCCCATGGAAGGTTCATCCAGGAGCAACATCTTGCCCCCGGTCATCAAGGCCCGGGCCACGGCCAGCATCTGCTGTTCCCCGCCGCTCAGGGTGTCGGCCATCTGGTTCCGCCGTTCTTCCAGGCGGGGAAACAGCTCGAAGGCCCGATGGGCCTTCTCTTGAATTTTTCGGGAGTCTTTGATCCCGAAAGCGGCTATTTTCAGATTTTCCCAGACCGTCAGGTTGCCGAAGATCCGGCGACCCTCGGGGACCAGGGCCAGGCCCAGGCGGCTGACCACCTGATGGGGAGGGAACAGGAGCAGGTCCTGCCCGTCAAACTGAAGTCGGCCGGAGAGAACCGTCGGGGCCTCGGGTGGGGGCAGCCGCATGATGCTCATCAGCGTCGTGGACTTGCCGGCGCCGTTGGCGCCAATAAGGGTAACGATCTCCCCTTCCTCCACCTTTAGGGAGATCCCCTGCAGGGCCTCGATGGGACCGTAAGCCACCTTTAAATTTTCTATTTGGAGCAACATAATTGGTTCGAAAACACCTAATAAACGCAGCAGACGCGGTGTCCCCTGATCTGCGAAATAACCCCTGCCAGGGGACGACTTAGTCGCCCTCCTCTTCCCGCCCCAGATACGCTTCAATCACCCGGGGGTCTTGCTGGATTGTTTCCGGCGGTCCGGCGGCTATGGTTTCGCCAAAATCCAGGACCTGGATGATCTCGCAGAGATTCATCACCACTTTCATTTCGTGCTCGATAAGCCAGACGGTCAGCTTAAATTCCTTTCGAAGCCAGCGAATCAAATCGACCAGGGCGCTTTTTTCCTGCAGGTTCATCCCGGCCGCCGGTTCATCCAGCAGGAGCACTTTCGGCCGGGTCATGAGGGCCCGGGCGATTTCCACCTTGCGCTGCAACCCGTAGGGCAGGTTCTTGGTCATCTCCCCGCTATAGTCTCCCAAACCCAGCAGGGTCAACAATTCCCGGGCGGAGTGGGTGCTTTCCTCTTCCCCCGACCGAAAGCGGGCCGTTTGCAGCAGGATATCCCAAAGTCCATAACTCAGGCGAAAATGGTTTCCCAGCCGGACGTTGTCCAGAACGGTCATGGTGGGCCAGAGCCGGATGTTTTGAAAGGTGCGGGCCACGCCTGAGGCGGTGACCTGGTGCGGGGGGAGTCCGTTCAAGGTTCTGCCGTTTAACCGGATCGTTCCGCCGGTGGGCCGATAGACACCGCAGATCAGGTTGAAGACCGTGGTCTTCCCGGCCCCATTGGGTCCGATGAGTCCCACCATTTCCCCGCCTTCCAGGGTCAGGTTGAAATTATTGACCGCCTGGAGTCCCCCGAAGGTATGGGTCAACCCGGTCACCTCAAAGAGCGCCATGGGCTATTTCCCCTCCGAGCGATAAAAGCGCTTCAGTCCCGGGAAAACATCAGCCAATTCCCGATGCCCCAACAGGCCTTCCGGCCGGAAGAGCATCAGGAAAAAAAGCAGCAGAGGGACGATGACCCATTTGAAGAGTTCCAGGGGTCGCAGCACCTCGAGGAGCAGGGTGAACAGCACGGCGCTCAGGACCGACCCGCTCAGCGAGCCCATGCCGCCCAGGTAGACCATGACCATGGCCTCGGTGGATTTCATGATGGTAAAGCTGCCGGGATTGATGTAGCCCAAGACGTGGGCCAGGAGTCCGCCGGCCACCCCGGCCAGTCCCGAAGAGAGCATGAAAGCGATCATCTTCATCTTGCGGATATGGATCCCCATGATCTCCGCGGCGATCTCATCCTCCCGGATGGCGATCACCCCCTGCCCATACGTGGAACGGATGAAACGCTGAATCACCACCACGGTCAGGGCCACAAAGATCCCGGTCCAGATCAGCATCCAGGGGATTTCCCAGACTGCTTCCATCCCGTTGACCACCCGGGTCATGCCCATGAAGCCCCGGGCCCCGCCGATGACCTGGATGTTTTCGATGGCGCTTTTGATGATGTAGTTGGCGGCCAGCGTGATGATGGCCAGGTAGTCGCCCCGGGTCCGAAAGGAAGGAACGGCGATCATCAGCCCGGCCAGGGCGGCGGCCAGACCGCCGATCAGGAGCAGCAGGGGAAAGAGGAGGATCGCCCACTGGGAGTTCAGCAGGGCCGGGCCGAACACCGAACCGGAAGTGAAGAACCAGACCGTCAGGAGTGAGGTGACGTAGGCGCCCACGGCCATGAAACCGGCGTGCCCGCAGGAGAACTCTCCCATGTAACCGTTGATCAGGTTCAGGCTGGCAGACATGATGATGTTGATGCCGATGAAGAGGATCACCAGTTGGGTGTAGGAGTCCAGCCAGCCCGTCCAGGAGGACCCGATCAAGAGCAGGAAAAGAAGCGCTCCCCAGACGGCGGCGGGAAATCGATCCATGGTCCGCTAGACCTTGGTCCGCCGGGCCAGGCCGAAGATCCCGGTGGGTCTGAACGTGAGGATACCCATCAGAATTCCGAAGCTGATCAGGTCCCGGTAGGTGGAAGGAAAAACGGTGGCCGAGAAGATCTCGATGAAGCCCAGCAAAAATCCGCCCACAAAGGCCCCGCGGATCTCTCCGATCCCGCCGACCACGGCGGCGATAAAGGCCTTCCAGCCGATCAGGGCTCCCATGTAAGGTTCCAGCACCGGGTAGGAGAGGGCGAAAAGGATCCCGGCCAGGGCGGCCAGAGAGGAGCCGAGAGCGAAGGTGATGACGATGATGCTGTCCACCGGGATGCCCATCAGCGGGACCGCCACCCGGTCATAGGAGATGGCCCGCATGGCCAGCCCCCAGCGGGTCCTGCGGACCACGACCTGGAGCAAGAGGAAGACCAGCAGGGTGGCGGTGATGACGATGATCTTGAGATTGCTGAACGTGATTTCCCCCCAGTGATAAATCACCCGGGGGATCAACTCGGGGAAATTTTTCCGGCTGGCGCCCAACAGGGCCAGGTTGCCGTTCTCCAGGATCAATCCCACCATCAGGGCGGTGATGACCACGTAAAGCCGATTGGCCCCTTTGCGACGCAGGGGCCGGTAGGCGATCCGTTCGATGGTCACGCCCACACCGGCCGTCAGGGCCATGGTCAGGAGCAGGGTCAGGAAGAAGATCATCTCCGGCGAAAGGGTGTAAGGGAGCTTCAAGGCGTAGGCGCCTAAGAGGAAGGCGGAAATAAAAAAACCGAAGTAGGCCCCCACCATGAAGATATCGCCGTGGGCAAAGTTGATCAGCAGCAGCACCCCGTAGACCATGGAATAACCCAGGGCGATCAGGGCGTAGAAGCTGCCCCACTGAAGGGCGTTGATCAGGTTTTGGAGGAAAAGGGCTAAGGTCAAGGCTGAGTTTCCAAGATTATTTTTTCACCGCAAAGACGCCAAGGACGCCAAGGAATTTTTTTCTTTGCGCCTCTTTGCGCTCTTTGCGGTGATATTCGTTTTTATGGGCAGACGGACTTATAAAACTGGAAGCTGCCGTCCTGTCCAATCCTGACCACCACGGCGCACTTCATCGGATCGCCGCTCTTGCCGGTAAACGTCATCTTGCCGGTGATTCCGTCGAAGTCGCGGATCTTGGCCAGTTGATCCCGCACGGCCTGTCGGTCCTTGACCAGGTTGCCGCTCAGGCCCTTGGTGTTCTGAACGGCCTGCAGGAGCAGACGGGCGGCATCCCAGGTCAGAGCGGCCACGTCGTCGGGCTCGTAGCCGTACTTGGCCTTGTAGCTGTCGATGAATTCCTTGGTGGCTCCTTTGGCCCCGGCAGCCGCGTAGTGGGTGCTGAAATAGTAGCCCTTGCAGTCGTTCCCGCAGAGCTTCATCAGTTCCGCCGACCCCCAGGAATCGCTGCCCAGGATGGGCTTTTTCCAGCCCAATTCCCGGGCCTGTTTCACGATGAGCGGGATCTCATCGTAGTACTGAGGGGTGAACAGGACATCCGCCTTGGAAGCCACGATTTTGGTCAACTGGGCGCTGAAGTCCCGGTCTTTGGTGGTGAAGGTCTCAAAGGCCACCACGGAACCGGCACCGTTAATTTTTTGGAAGGCCTCCTTAAAAATTTCGGCCAGGCCCTTGGGATAGTCGCTGGCGATGTCGTAGAGTACCGCGGCTTTTTTGGCCTTCAGTTCCTGCGTGGCGAATTTGGCCAGGACCGGGCCCTGGAAGTCGTCCAGGAAGCAGGCCCGGAAGACCCAGGGGCGGTTCAGGGTGGTCTTGGGATTGGTGGACCAGGGGGAGATCATCACCGTTTTGTTGGCGTCGCAGACTTCGCCGGCCGGGATGGCCTGCTTGCTCGACTGGGGGCCGATGATGGCCAGAACTTTATCCTGGGCGATCAGCTTCAAGGCCGCGGCCGTGGCCGATTCGGCTTTGGACTCATTGTCCTGATAGACAAACTCGACCTGATAGGTCTTGTTGCCGACCTTCAATCCGCCGGCCTTGTTGATCCGCTCCTTGAGCATCTCCCCGGCGTACTTGGACCCTTCGCCCACTTTGGGGATGTCGCCGGTCATGGGGATGTTGAAGCCTACTTTAATGCTCTCGGCCGCCAAACCCATTGCCGCCCAACTTAAAACCAAAAGACCTATCAATAAACCCGTCAACCCTCTTTTCCCCATGGTTGCTTCCTCCCGGTCACCAAAATTTAACTGCCCATGAAAAGGTTAATGTATTGAAAAGCGGGTCGGCCGTCAAGCAGGAAAAGAGGCTGGAAATTTGGATGCTAGGACAGGAAATAAGGGCCCCCACTTTTTAGGTTGCTTTACCATAGATAATAGGTAAGAATAAGAAAGGTAAGAATAGGAAAGGAACTTTTTATGAGAATTACCACCAAAGGACAGGTTACTATCCCGTTGCATATTCGGGAAAAAATAGGCCTCTGGCCCCATACCGAAATAGAGTTTTCCATAGAAGGGGATAAGGTCCGCCTGCAAAAAGTTAAAGACACATCCAGTCGGGGTATGGAACTCATCAGCCGGATGCGAGGCAAGGCCACCATTAAGATGAGCACTGATGAAATTATGGCCCTGACCCGGGGATGAGCGTTGGATATCCTGGTGGACAGCAACATCATCCTGGATATTGTCACCGAAGACCACCGCTGGTTTGAATGGTCTTCGACCACCCTGAGTCGTTTAGTGGAAAAGCATGTTCTGGCGATCAACCCTATTATCTATGCCGAGGTATCCATCGGGTTTGAAAGGATTGAAGAACTGGAGGCGATATTGCCGACCGACTATTTCCGACGCCTCCCGTTGCCTTGGGAGGCCGCCTTCCTGGCCGGTAAATGTTTTCAACGGTATCGACGGAAAGGAGGTGAAAAACGGTCTCCGCTGCCGGATTTTTTTATCGGTGCCCATGCCGCTGTAGCCGGCATGGCTTTGTTGACCAGGGATCAGGCGCGGTACCAGACCTATTTTCCCAAACTGCAGATTATCAAACCGAAGTAGCGCAATACCTATTTTCGAGGCTTACTATCAAAGGTGAAATTTCTGCGGTAGCCGGCGGTGCAGTTCTCGAATTGAACGTCGATGATCCCCCGTGGGTCGTAGGAGTAGATCTCGCGGATTTCCTGGCCGGCCAGGTCCGGTCGTTTTTCCAGGGGGATGCGGGTCAGGTCCGGTTCCTGCTCCAACCGGGGGTCATAGGGGAAATAGACATCCTCCCAGACGAACAGGTCGCCCTGGGGCTCCCCGGCCTCGCCGAGGGCGCTGCACTCCAGGTAACGCAAATGGCCCACATTGTGAACCGGATGGTAGTCCCGAACAACCTCCTGCCGCCTGGCCGCGGCCTCCACCAGGCTGTCTTTGCGAAAGATGGGGTCAAATACCTTTTCGCGCCCTTCCTCCCCTTCCCGCCAGAGCCCGAAATGGCGGGTAACCG
>CAVVCH010000040.1:0-17445 GCA_963746605.1 uncultured delta proteobacterium | reverse complement strand
GTAACGTTCTAGTGACCGGAGGGGCCGGCTACATCGGCAGCGTGGTGGCCCGCACGTTGCTGGCGCGGGGTCATCGGGTGGTAGTCCTGGATAACCTTTCCGAGGGGCACCGGGCGGCCGTTCCGGAAAAGGCGGTATTTATTCAGGGGGATTTGGAAGACCGAATCCGGTTGGAGGAAATCTTTCGGGCCCAGGCCATCGAGGCCGTGATGCATCTGGCGGCCTTTTGTCTGGTGGGGGAATCGGTGATCGATCCCCAAAAGTATTTCGACAATAATCTGATCAAGGGAATAGCCCTCCTGAAGGCCATGCGGGGCGCTGGGGTAAGGCGATTGGTTTTTTCGTCCACCGCCGCCGTCTATGGCGAACCCGACGAAGTGCCCATCCGGGAAGACCATCCCACCCGTCCGGTGAACCCCTACGGGTTCTCCAAATTGATGTTTGAACAAGTCTTGCAAGCCTATCAACAAGCCTATGGGCTGCGCTATGTCACCTTCCGCTATTTCAATGCCGCCGGGGCCGGAAGGGATTGCGGGGAAGACCACCATCCGGAAACCCACCTGATTCCCCTGGTCCTGGATCAGGCGCTTCGTCTGAAGGGGCTTAGACCTGAAATGGCCGGCGGGGGGTTGATGGTTTACGGCAGCGATTACCCTACTCCGGACGGGAGTTGTCTGCGGGATTATATTCACATCCAGGATCTGTCCCTGGCCCATGTCCTGGCCCTGGAAAAAATAGATGAACAGTCCGGGAGCGTTTTCAACCTGGGCAATGGGCAAGGGTTTTCCGTTTTGGAGGTCATCCGGCAGGCCTCGGAGGTAACGGGCCAGGATATTCCCTACACGCTGGGACCGCGGCGGCCGGGCGATCCGGCAGTCCTGGTGGCCTCGTCGGAACGGGCCCGCCGCTTTCTGGGGTGGGAGCCCCAATTTCCGGCACTTAGGGATATTATTCAGTCGGCCTGGGAATGGCACCGGCGGTTTCCCCGGGGCTATGAAGAACGTGATTAAGAAAGAGGGAAAATGAAGGTTCCTTTTTTTGATCTCAGCGGGCAACACCAGACCCTGCGGCCGGAAATCGACGCGGCCATCGGACGGGTTTTGGATTCCGGACAATTTATCCTGGGGCCTCCGGTACAAGAACTGGAGCAGCGAATAGCCGTGTACGTCCGGAAGCGGTTCGCCGTAGGGGTATCCTCCGGGACCGACGCCCTGCTTTTGTCGCTCATGTCCCTCGGGGTCGGGCCGGGCGATGTGGTCTTGACCACCCCTTTTTCTTTTTTTGCCACCGCCGGAACCATCGCCCGGTTGGGGGCCACCCCCCTGCTGGCCGATATCGAATCGACCACCTTTAACCTGGACCCGGCCCAGGCCGAGAAAGCCACAATGGCCTTTCTCAACCAGGATAGAGGCCTCTATCCATTCCTTCAGGAAAGCGATTTTCAATTCGCCGAAGGCCGAACCCCGAACGAACGACTTAAGGTCATCCTGCCGGTCCACCTCTACGGACAGGCCGCGGATATGCCGGCGATGAATCGGTTGGCGCAAACCCGCGGTCTTCGGGTGGTGGAGGACGCGGCCCAGGCCATCGGGGCGGCCTTCCCCGATCCGGAGGCAGGCGATAGCTATCAGGATAATCTGGTCTGCTACTCTTTTTATCCCACAAAAAATCTGGGCGGGATGGGCGATGGCGGGATGGTGGTTACAGATAATCCGGAATCGGCCGATAAGCTCAAAAGGATTCGGGTCCACGGGGCCCAAACCCGTTACGTACACGACCTGATCGGTGGAAATTTTCGGCTGGACAGCCTGCAGGCCGCGGTCCTGACGGTTAAATTGAATTATCTGGATCACTGGACCCGGCAGCGGCAGGAAAATGCCGGGTATTATGAAACCCTTTTCGGACAGACGAATTTGGTCGCCCGCGGCCTGGTGACCCTTCCTCAGGCTGTTTTTCGCGGTCGGCCCGGTCTGGAGAAAGGATATCATATCTATAACCAGTATGTCCTGCGGGTTAAGGATCGCGCCGGACTTCAATCCTTTTTGGCCCGGCGGGGGGTGGGCACGGAAATCTATTACCCGGTGCCTTTTCATCTGCAGCCCTGCTTTCACTATCTGGGTTACCGTCCCGGGGATTTCCCGGAAGCGGAAAAAGCGGCCCAGGAGGTCCTGGCCCTGCCCATTTTTCCGGAATTGACCCGGGATCAGCAGGAATATGTGGTTGAAAAAATAAGTGACTATTTTTAAAGGAGGAAAGAACGATGGAATATTCCCTGGCACCGACGGGTGAACGTTTTCCCTTGCCCGGGCCCTTGGATGAGGAGTTGGAGGTCCAGCGTCTGAAAGAAATCGTCGGGGAACAACGCCTCCTGGGGCGGGAGATCGTGATCGTCATGGGCGTGGGATTTGTGGGGGCGGTCATGGCGGCGGTAGTGGCCGATACCGTCCGGGCCGACGGGTCGCCGGGAAAATTCGTCATCGGTGTGCAGCGGCCGAGTCCCCGTTCCTATTGGAAGATCCCCTGCCTGAACCGGGGTGTAAGCCCGGTAAAGGCCGAAGACCCGGAAGTGGATCCCCTGATCAGACGGTGTGTGCTGGAGAAAAAGACCTTGATGGCCACCTACACCATGGAGGCCCTGACCCTGGCCGATGTGGTGGTCGTGGATGTCCAGTGCGATTTTCTGAAGGAGGAACTGGGCAATGTCAAAAGCGGCAACGCCGAGATCCGGGCCCTGGAAGAAAGCTTTAAAATAATGGGGAGGAAGGTCCCTCCGCAAGCCCTGGTCCTGATTGAAACGACCGTGCCCCCCGGGACCACCGAGTACATCGCCTATCCGTTCTTCAAGAAGGCCTTCGAGGAACGGGGAATCACCGAGGAACCCCTGCTGGCCCACAGTTTTGAGCGGGTCATGCCCGGCCGGCAATACGTTTCCTCCATCCGCAATTTCTGGCGGGTCTGCAGCGGGATCAATCCCGAAGCCCGGGAGCGGGTGGTCCGCTTCCTGTCCGAGGTGATCGAGGTGGAGAAATTTCCGCTCACGGTCCTGGACCGGCCGGTGGAAAGCGAAACCTGCAAGATCGTGGAAAACAGCTTCCGGGCCACCCTGCTGGCCTTTATGCATGAATGGACTTTGTTTGCCGAACGCAACGGGGTGGACCTGGTCAAGGTCATCGAGGCCATCCGGGTTCGGCCCACCCACAGCAACATGCTTTTCCCCGGCCCGGGGGTCGGGGGCTATTGCCTGCCCAAGGACGGCGGCCTGGGGCTCTGGTCCTACAAACACCTGATGGGCTTCGAGGACGATATTTTCAAGATAACCCCCCTGGCCATCAATATCAACGACACCCGCGCCCTCCACGCGGCCCAACTGGTCCGTGACGCCCTGCGCAACCGGAACCGGATCGTGGCTTCCTCCCTGATCAGCGTCCTGGGGGTTTCCTATCGGGAGGACGTGGGCGATACCCGATACAGCGGTTCGGAAATCCTGGTGCGGAAGCTGGCCGAAATGGGCGCGGAAGTGCGGGTCCACGATCCCTACGTGGAGCATTGGTGGGAACTGGAAAAACAAAATGACTACCCGTTGCATAACAATTGGGCCCGGTTCTTCCGTAACCAGGACGGATTGGCGAAGCTGGAGGTGTCCCAGGACCTGGCCCAAACCGTTCAAGGGGCGGACGCCGTGGTCCTGGCCGTGCGCCACCAGCCTTATCTGAGCCTGGATCCCGACCAGGTGGTGGAGTGGATCGGGCGGCCGGCGGCCATCGTGGATTGTTTCGGCATCCTGAACGACGACCAGATCCGCCGTTATTTCGAGCTGGGCTGCGAGGTCAAGGGCTCCGGCCGCGGCCATATCAGCCGGATCAAGCGGGAAGTGCTGGGGAAAAAATAATAAGAAAAAGGAACAAGGCAAAAGGAACAAGGAAAATAAGGTTTACGATCTGAAATGAAGATACGGGATCCGGAGGGAATGAAGGCCGGCATCCCGTATCTTTTTTCTAAAAGGCGGTTTCGGATCTATCTCACCGTTGCTTCAATTATCGCTCTGACCGCCCGGATAACTTGGGTGAAACCATCCTAAAGAATCAATTCAATGAATTCAACAATGTCCCGTGCAGCCGCAAACTCAACGAATGGCTTGCCCCTGTCCCCTGCCTATGTTGGTTGTATGTGGGCACGCTGGGATATTTCGGCGAACACTCCATTGGTTAGTGCCATTAGGTCATTTGGGCTCAGTTCGATTTGCAGCCCCCGGCGACCTGCGCTGACGAAGACTGTTAGGTGGCTTCCAGCCGATGAATCGATATAGGTCTTGAGCCGTTTTTTTTGACCCAGAGGGCTAATCCCTCCCAAAACATATCCGGTAGCGCGTTCCACATCTGGTTTTGTAGCCATACTTGCCTTTTTTGCCCCGGCTATTTTTGCCATGAGCTTCATGTCGAGCATGGAGGACACGGGAACTACGCCTACGGCAAGGTCTTTACCGTCGAGACTCACCACTAATGTTTTGAAGACTCGATCCTCGGGGACGCCCAGTTTTTCGGCGGCTTCCATCCCATATGATTCACTTGATGGATCGTGCAGGTACTCATGTACCTTATGAATAATCCGGGCTTTCTTTGCCACATTGATCGCCGGGGTCATGTTGGGTGGTGTGAAATTGGAGTCGGCTTAGAAGTTTCTTTTTGGAGGTAAAAAGGGCGCTTTAAGGCCTCAAGTGCCTATCGAATTTAAAACAATTTGTTTAGGATTCAATCAGCTCGTCTGGTCCGACCCAGATTCAGATCACGCCGATAGAGACCAGTAGTACTCCCAGAAACGGCGAGTAGTCCGATGGATCACAGATCCCTCAAATTCCCACGCCTCTTCTCTTCCATGGCCTCTTTGACGAAGAAATCCAATTTACCTGACTCCGAGTCAGTTTGAATCTGTTTGTCCCATTGGACCCAGTCACGCTCCAAGAACCACTCCCGGAATTGGCGGTATTCCTCCATCGGCAACGAGGCAACAGCGTTTTCGATTTCCTCGATTCTTGTCATTACTTTCCCCCCATGTCCAAAGATCTCATTTCGTCTATCTGACGATAAATTGGTAAGGACGAGTTTTTCTAGTCTTCCGCAAGAACTCTACTTTCGGCAAATAGTATTCATTCCTTGGTTTTGGCTTTGTTGTTGTAGGCCGCTGATCGAACTCCTGAACTGTGCGGCGGCTGTAAGCCGTCTGCACGAGTGTTGTTAAGCTAAGATGGCCATGCTTGGGCAAGAAGTCTTGCTAAGTCCTTCAATCGCCATTTAGTATACGAGAATCCATTTATTGTCTTCCCATTTTATTGGGCTCAAATTTATCTTTATATTATTCTATAGATAATAATTAAGATTAAAGAAACAAAGACTAAAAGTCAAGGATCCCGGGAGTGTGGAGCCCATTAGATCGGTAAAGCCGTTGGTTACCGTTTTCGAACTTTCCCGAAACACCCTCTTAAAAATCACATCCACATTCTTCAACGTGTGGTCCAGGTCGAACAGGGCCGCCAGTTCCTTGGGTTTCAGCCACTTCTGAATGCGGGGGTCGGCGGCCAGCAGGTCCTGGAAACGATTTCCCTCGTCGGCCCAGACCTGCATGGCGTTTTCCTGGACGACCTTATAGGCTTCTTCGCGGCTGATCCCTTTGCGGGTCAGGGCCAGGAGCACCCCTTCGGAGAAGGGCAGGCCGCGGGTGATCTCCAGGTTGCGCTTCATGTTTTCCGGATAGACGATCAGGTTTTTGATCAGGCCGGTCAGGCGGGCCAGCATGTAGTCCAGCAGGGTGGTGGCGTCCGGGCCGATGACCCGCTCCACCGAGGAGTGGCTGATGTCCCGTTCGTGCCAGAGGGGCTGGTTTTCCAGGGCCGACAGGGAATAGCCTCGGATCAGTCTGGCCAGGCCGGCCAGGTTTTCCGAGGCGATGGGATTGCGTTTGTGGGGCATGGCCGAGGAGCCTTTCTGCCCTTTGGAGAAATATTCTTCCGCTTCCAAGACCTCGGTCCGCTGGAGGTGGCGGATTTCCACGGCCATCTTTTCGATGGATCCGGCCAGGATAGCCAGGGTGCAAAAAAACTCGGCATAGCGGTCCCGCTGGACGATCTGGCTGGAGGCCGGAGCGGGTTTGAGCCCCAGCTTTTTGCAGACGTAAGCCTCAACGACCGGAGAGATGTGCGCGAAGGTCCCCACCGCCCCGGAAACCTTGCCGACGGCGATGGTTTCCCGGGCCTGTTCCAGACGCCGCTGATTGCGCTTGCTTTCGTCGTACCAGATGGCCAGTTTCAGACCGAAGGTGATGGGCTCGGCATGGATGCCGTGGGAACGGCCGATCATCACCGTTTTTTTGTGGCGGAAGGCCTGTTCCCGGATCGCTTCCTGCAAGGCCTTCAGGTCGTCCAACAAAATATCCGCGGCTTCTTTCAAGAGAATGGCCATGGAAGTATCCAGCACATCGGAAGAGGTCAACCCTAAATGGATGTGCCGGCTGGCCGGCCCCACGTGTTCGGCTACACTGGTCAGAAAGGCGATGACGTCGTGTTTGGTTTCCAGCTCGATGGCCTCGATCCGCTCCACGGAAAAGCGGGCCTTTTTTTGGATCGCGGCCAGGTCTTTGGGGGGGATATACCCCAGCCCGGCCAGGGCCTCACAGGCGGCGATTTCTACCTCCAGCCATTTTTGATAGCGGCTCTCCTGGCTCCAGAGTTTTTCCATTATGGGACGGGTGTAGCGAGGGATCATAAAATGCCTCCTTGCAGTCGGGTTCGGCGCTCATCGTTCGGCGGGGAATAGAGCCGGTTACCAAGTTGGGTTTTTCGTAGGGGCGGGTTTTATACCCGCCCGCCTGTGGCCCAGTCACCATGATTGTGGTACGTGAGGCGGGAGGGGGTGAACCCCTCCCCTACACCTGACCCCTCGGACCCTGCTTCTGGTAATTCAGAATCGGTACAGCACCTTGAACCTGAACGTTTTTCATTTTCATACTAACTCCCATAAAAAAACCCATGGTGTCAACCTGAAAAACAGGTCGGGTTTGATTTGACAGGCACTTTAAACCAGAGTAATCTATCCCCGACCAATCGACCTTTTCAATCTGGAAACAAAAGGAGCAGCCATGGCCGTCCGCAGACGTTCAGCCCTCATCTTTTTTGGGATCATTTTTTTTCTCTTTATTTTTGGTTCCAGCCTCCTGGGGTTTTATACCGAATGGCTATGGTTCCAATCCTTGGGGTATGCCCCGGTTTTTCTGCGCCTGCTAAATTTTAAATTCATGCTGGCCCTGGTTATGGGGGTGGTTTCCGGTCTGATTTTTTACGCCAACGGTCGGATCCTTTTTCGGCTGGCCCATCAGACGGCTCCGGCCGGTCCTCGGCAGTTTCCTTTCAATATTCCCATCTGGCTGGAAGAACAACTGCAACGTTTTTTGAAACCGGCGTCCATCCTGATCGCCATCATATTCGGCATGGCGGCGGCCGGGCAATGGGAAAATCTGCAACTCTTTCGAAATGCCCTGACGGTCGGAACCAAGGACCCGGTTTTCCAGCAGGATCTTTCTTTCTACCTGTTCCGGCTGCCCTTCTGGGGGTACCTGAGCGGCTGGTTCGGCGGGTTGTGGTTTGTCTGTCTGATCGCGGCGATAGCGATCATCCTGATTCGCTTTCAGTTTCAATACTCCGAAAGGGGTTTCAGCATTCAGCCCTGGGTAAAAAAGTATTTTGCCGCCATCCTCGGGGTTCTGTTCATCTATCTAGCCTTTTATTTTTACCTCTCCCGTTATGACCTGTTATTTACCGGCCGGGGCGTGGTCTTCGGACCGGGTTTTGTGGATCAGAATTATGTCCTCCCGGCCATGAATCTCATGGTGATCGTCTCGGCCCTAACCGGATTGGTCTTTTTTTCCTTGATGCTCAAACCGGGAGGAAAGGCCCTCACGGGAGTCCTGGCCGCCTTTATCGCGATTTATTTGATCGGCGTCCAGGTCCTGCCGGGAGTCGTCCAGCGTTTCGTGGTCACCCCCAATGAGATTCACAAGGAGTCGCCTTTTCTGGCCCGCTATATCCAGGGGACCCTGCAGGGTTTTGGATTGGACCGGGTGGAAGAGCGTGCCTTGCCGACGGCCCCTTCCCTGACCCCGGAAATGATCGATACCAACCGATTGACCATCAAAAACATCCGCCTCTGGGACCACCACCCGCTGCTGGAGACCTTCAGCCAGATCCAGGAAATCCGGACCTATTACAAGTTCCAGGCCGTGGATAATGACCGCTACCTGATTAACAATGAATACCGCCAGGTGCTGCTGTCTCCCCGGGAACTGTCCTACGCCGACCTGCCCAGCAAGGGCTGGATCAATGAGCACCTGGTCTATACCCACGGCTACGGACTGACCCTGGGGGTGGTAAACCAGGTGACCCCGGAGGGGTTGCCGGCCCTGCTGATCCAGGATATTCCCCCGGTTTCCAAAACCAACCTGCAGGTCACCCAACCGGAGATCTATTTCGGGGAGATCGAGAACGATTACATTATCGTCAATACCCGGCAGAAGGAATTCAATTACCCTTCGGGCGATCAGAACGTCTTTGCCAGCTATCAGGGAAAAGGCGGCATCCGCATGGGCGGGTTTCTTAAAAAAGATCCTTTGGGCCATGCGTTTCGGGTCCTTTAAGATTATCCTTTCCTCGGATATCACCCCGGAAAGCCGAATTCTGTTTACCCGTTCCGTTTTTAACCGGGTCCAGAAGGTGGTGCCGTTTCTCCAGGTGGACCGCGATCCCTATCTGGTTGTTTCGCAGGGCAAGTTGTACTGGATCGCCGATGCCTACACCGTTTCCGACAACTATCCCTACTCCCGACCCGTTCGCCGCCTGGGAAACTACATCCGCAACTCGGCCGTGGCCGTGGTGGATGCCTATGAGGGAACCGTGCAGTATTATATCAAAGATGAAAAGGACCCTTTAATCAAGGCCTATGCCCGGATCTTTCCGGGGTTATTCCAACCGCTGTCGGCCATGGCCCCGGATCTGAAAAACCATTTGCGCTACCCCCATTATCTTTTTAACCTCCAGGCCAATCTCTACGCCACCTACCATATGAACAATCCCCAGACCTTCTATAACAAAGAAGACCTCTGGGAAATCCCGACCAACCTGCGCTCGGGCAAGAAGGACATGGAGCCGTACTACACCATCATGCGTCTGCCGGGGGAGAAGAAGGAGGAGTTCATCTTGATGATCCCCTTTACTCCGCAAAAAAAGGACAACCTGGCCGCCTGGATGTCGGTGAAGTGCGACTTCCCGGATTACGGCAAATTCGTGGTCTACCGCTTTCCCAAACAGCGGTTGGTCTATGGGCCCAAACAGATCGAGTCCCGCGTCAACCAGGACCCGGAGATCTCCCGCCAGCTCTCCTTGTGGGACCAGCGCGGTTCCAAGGTTACCCTGGGAACACTACTGGTCATTCCCATCGAGGGATCCCTGATCTATGTGCAGCCCCTGTATATCAAGGCCGAGTCGGGGCAGATCCCGGAATTGAAGCGGGTCATCGTGGCCTATGAAAATCAGATTGCCATGGAAGAGACCCTGGACAAGGCCCTGGCCCGGATTTTCGGACAGGAGAGCAAAAAGGCAAAAGAGGAGAAGACCCTCGAGGGTCCGGCCGTTAAATCCGAGGTGGGGAAACCGTTGCCCGATTTAGCCTGGCAGTATTTGATGAAGGCCAAACAGGCCCTGCGGGAGGAGAACTGGGCCGGTTACGGGCAGGCCTTGAAAGACCTGGAGCAGTTGCTGAAGCAGATGCGGGAGGCTAAGAAGTAAAGGCGAATACCGGATGAAATCGGTTGCTGGTTGCAAGTTGCAGGTTTGAAGGATAGAGGGTCAGGTTTTAACCGGCAACCAGCAACCAGTCTCATCCCAGGAAGGGTTCCGGGGTTTGCTCCGGTATTTTTTCTATGCGCAGGCGGCGGACCCGGCGACTGTCTGCTTCCAGTACGGTGATTTCCAGATCCTGGTGAAAGACCTTTTCGCCGGCCTTGGGCACCCGGCCCAAGAGATGGATGATAAACCCTCCCACCGATTCGAAATCCCGTTCTCCGATTTCCAAGTTGAAATAATTTTCCAGATCCTCGATCTCCAGACGGGCATCCACCTCCGCCCGGCCTTCACCCTGGGGAATCAAACGGGGTTCCTGGAGGTCGTATTCGTCTTCGATCTCTCCGATAATCTCCTCGATAATATCCTCCATGGTGACCAGTCCCGAGATGCCCCCGTACTCGTCGAGGACCAAGGCCATATGGAATTTTTGGCCCCTTAATTCCTTGAGTAGTTGAACGATTTTTTTGGTCTCCGGAACGAAGAAGGGCTGGCGGATCACTTCCGTCGGCAAGGATTGGTCGGTAGGCTGACCCCAGTAGGGCAAGAGGTCCTTTACATGAAGCAGTCCGATCACATTGTCCAGGTTTTCCTTATACAGGGGAAGGCGGGAATGGCCGTGTTTGACCACCAAATCGATTATCGTTTGAATCCGGGCTTCGGCATCGACGCCGACGATTTCTGTTCGGGGGATCATGATCTCCCGAACGATGGTGTCCTTAAACTCAAAGATGCTCTGGATCATGTCCCCCTGTTCGGGGGTTAGAAGACCCTGTTCTTCACCCTGGTCGATGAGTTCCTGAAAATCTTTCTCCAGGATCGATTCAGGGGTAGACTCGGATTTCTTTTTGAAAAGCGACCGGACCTGGTCGATCAAACTCGGGAGGTGGTCTTCGGGTGAATTGCTCATAACGGTTAGAAATTATACCAAAATTCTTTTCCAAGTCAAATCCAATCTTTCCAGGTTAGTCCTTGATTTTTGAGGACCGACAGGGTACTTTATTTTAGTTATTCGGTGCCCAACGGTTGAAACCGGCGGGAAGGATTGGCGACATTTGGAACCAGGCAAAGATAATTTGGAAGATCTCTTTTCACCTCAAAGCGTGGCCGTCATCGGGGCCTCGAACCGCTTTGGCAAGTGGGGCTTTAACCTGGCCGCCACCCTGCTGGTTTCCAACTTCAAAGGACCCGTTTATCTGGTCAACCCCCGTGAAAGAATAGTGCTGGGCCGAAGGGCTTATACCTTTCTCAAAGATATCCCGGGGAAAGTCGATCTGGCCGTTATCGCCGTTCCGGCCCAGTCCTCCATCGCCGTGGTGGAAGAATGCGGTCGGTTGGGGATCAGGAATGTCCTGTTAGTATCCTCCAATTTTAAGGAAGTGGGAGAGGCCGGAGCCCAATTGGAAGTGCGGTTGGCGGAAAAGGCCTTGGCCGGCAAGGTTCGTCTAGTGGGACCCAACACCATGGGCATGGTTTCCACCCCCGCGGGATTGGAAATCCTGTTTATGCCCCTCGGAGTGAAACCCGGTCCGGTGGATGTGATTTCCCAATCGGGGAATATCGGTCTTCAAATCATGGAATTGAGCATGAAGGAAGGGGTGGGGATCTGCCGCTTCGTGGGATCGGGCAACGAAGCCGTCCTGGACCTGGCCGATTACCTGACCTTTTTCGGGCATGATCCCCGGTCGAAGGTGGTGGTGCTGTATATTGAAAGCATTCGGCAAGGGAAAAAATTCCTGGAAGCTGCCGCCCGGGTCAGCCGTGAAAAACCGATCCTGGCCCTCAAGGCCGGCAAAACGGCCGCCGGAGCGCAGGCCGCCCGTTCCCATTCCGGTGCCGTAGCCCAATCTCCCCAGATGATTTCAGACCTTTTTAAACAGGCGGGGATCGTGGAGGCCCAATCCACCGAAGAGTTGATTGACTTAGTCAAGACCTTCAGCCTCCTCAAACCCCCCGAAGGTCGTCAGTTGGGGGTGGTCACCCTGGGCGGCGGGTGGGGCGTGGCCACCACCGATGCGGCAGCCTTGAGAGACTTACCCCTGGCGGCTCTTTCACCCCCGACGATGGAAAAACTAAATGCCATCCTCCCGCCTTTCTGGAGCCACGCCAATCCCCTCGATCTGGCCGGGACCACCGACCGTCTGTCTCACCTGGAGGTTCTGCGGATCCTGTCCGCCGGAGGCGAGGCAGATGCCCTGATTGTCTTGGGTATGCTGACTGGAATGCGGAAATATCTGGGGCAACTTTTCCGATGGAAGTGGCTTTTCGTGAAACATGGGGGGCGTTCTCTTTTTCTTTTCCCGGGAAGATGTTCGCCAGGGACGCCGGACGACATGGGGGGAAATCAGGCGAGAAAAGCGAGAAAGGCGGGAAAAGAAAAAAGGGAGGGTTCCGCCTGAACGAATTCAAGATCTGGGCGGATGGACCGTTTATGGCGGAAATCCGAAAAATCATGGGCCGCTATCGGAAACCCATCCTGCTGGTCACCTATCTCCCCGGAACGGCGGTACAGATGACCCGTCGATTTCAGCAACCTATCTTTGGGAATCCGGAGCGCGCGGTGGTGGCCATGAGCGGCCTGATGGAGTACGGCGGATACCTCAACGAAGTAAAACAGGGCCTGTTGGCCATCCGGGAAAGGTCCACTTTAAGTAACTCTCTTCCGGATGATGTAAAAGCCACCAAGGCGCCGGATGAATTTCAGGGGAAAAAGATCTTGGCCCATTTTGGAATAGCCATTCCACGAAACGGGATCGCCCGGGACGAAACGGAGGCGGTGACCCTCGCCGGACAGATCGGGTTTCCAGTGGCCCTCAAAATCCTGTCCGCTGCAATCCAGCACAAGACCGATGCCGGGGGGGTATTTCTCCACTTGGAGAACGAGGAGGAGGTAAAGACCGCGGTTCAAAAAATCAAAAGACGGTTCCCCGCCCTTTTCCAGGACGAAGGGACCGTCTTTGCTGGTGGAGGAGATGATCGCCTGAGGGGGTGGAGGTCCTTTTAGGAATGACGCAAGATCCGCATTTCGGCCCCTTGCTGGTCATCGGGCTGGGCGGCATCCTGGTAGAAGTGCTGAAAGACGCGGCCTTCGCCTATCCCCCGATTTCTCCGTTTCAGGCGGAGAGGATGTGGCGTTCGCTCAAAGGATTTTCCATTTTAAAGGGTGTCCGGGGGAAACCTCCGGCCGATTTTCAGGCCTTGATCCAAACCAGCGTGGCCTTTTCCGGCCTGATAGAGGAAATGGGCCGTGATTTTGAATCCATTGAAATCAACCCTCTGCTGGTCCTGCCCGAAGGGCGCGGCGTTCGGGCCGTAGATGCCCTGTTTATACCAAAGGCGGAACAATCTTTAGAAGTGAGGAGTAAGGAGTGAGGAGTTCGGTGAAAAAAAAGAATTGGATCCCTATAGGGGCTATGGTTTTTTTCCTTCTGGTCTTTTGGGGGATATCCGGCCGGGCAGACCAGGAAAGGCATCTGCGAATTTTGTATGTGAACGACTTTCACGGATACGCTGAACCGTACCGGCCGGTGGGCAGTTCGGAGGCCTTGGGGGGGATCGCTTACCTGGCGGCTGAGGTAAACCGACTGCGAGTCGGACAGCCTACGCTGCTTTTAGCGGCCGGAGATATGATCCAGGGAAACCAATGGGCCAATTTTTTTCAGGGCGCATCGGCCCTCCGAGTAATGAACGCCATGGGGTTCGATGCCCTGGTGGTGGGCAACCACGAGTTTGATTTCGGTGTGGAGGTCCTGAAACAGCGGATCGGCGAGGCCGCCTTTTCCGTTCTGGGCGCCAACGTGGAAGGCCTGCCCGAAATCAGGCCCTATGTCCTGAAAGAAGTCGAGGGCTTGAAGGTGCTGATCATCGGGGTAGTGACCGTAGACACACCGGTCATGACGCATCCGCGGAACGTGGCCGGTCTGACCTTCCATTCCCCCGAGTCGACCATTCAGAGGATCCTGACCACGTATGCTCCTCAGGCGGATGTGGTCATTGTCCTTTCCCACCTGGGCCTTCCCGCCGATCGGAAACTGGCCCAGCAGGTGAAGGGGATCCACCTGATCGTGGGAGGCCACACCCACACCCGTATTGAACAGCCCATGAAGGTAAACGGGACTTGGATTGTCCAGGCCTGGGAACACGGCAAGGTCTTGGGCTGCCTGGACCTGGTGATCGCCGAGGACGGGATTAGACTTTCCGGGGGACGGCTGATCGACATTAAGCCCGATAAGGAACCGGCAAAAGAGATTTCCGCCCTGGTGGAAGAGTACAACCTTCGGGTTAAGGCCGAACTGGAGGAAGTGATCGGAGAAGCCCTGGTTGACCTGGAGGGGCAGGGCGCCCGCCGTCAGGAAACCAATCTGGGCGACCTGCTGACGGATATTCTCCGTACGGAGACCGGGTCGGATCTGGCGATTCTAAACGGGGGCGGGATACGGACGGATATCCCCAAGGGTCCGATCCTGGTTAAAACCGTGTTGGATGTCCTACCCTTTAACAATTTTCCGGTTGTCCTCCGTCTCAGCGGTAAAGAAATTAAGGAAGTGCTGGAGCAAGGGGTTTCCGATCTGGAAGGCCACGGGGGCAAGTTTCTTCAGGTATCCGGACTGCGCCTGGTTTATCGGGAGTCGGCGCCCCCGGGCAATCGGGTTCAGGAAATCCGGATCAACGGTCAACCCCTGGATCCGGACAGGGTCTATCTGCTGGCCACCAATGATTTCCTGGCCGCCGGAGGAGATGGATTTTCCGTTTTAAAAAAGGCCTTTCCGGAGCAAGCTTCCAGTCCGGACTGGAAACCCGAATCCGGATCCGGGAAAGTCGTCCTCTATGATCGGGGACGAACGGTTCAGGATCTGGTAATTGCATCTATAAAAAAGCAGAAAAAGGTGACGGCCGCCACGGACGGGCGGATCCGGAGCCGAGAGTAATCATGAATCTTTGGGTCAACAATCAACCGTTGGATCTTTTGAAAGGGATGACCGTTCGTCATGCCTTGATTCAGGCCGGACTGTTTAAAGAGATTGAAAAAGGGAAAAAGGTCTATGATGAATGGGGAAATGAGGTAGGGTTGGACGGGGCGGTTGAAGAGGGACAGCGATTTGAGGTAAGATACTAACCAAAAATATTAGAATTTTTGGTTAGAAATTCGAAATCCGAAATTCGAAGCACGAAACAAATTCAAATGACCGAAATCAAAAAACGAGATTCTTCGCATTCGCTCAGAATGACAAACTCTCTCTGACGGAATTTTTGCGAACATATCAAATGTTACGAAGAATAATAACTTTTAAGAGGAGGGTATCATGACTCAGGTGCTGGTGTTGTATTTTTCGCGAGGGGGGAATACCCGTAAGTTGGCCGAGGCCATCGCCGAAGGGGTTCGTGAAGCAGCGGGGGTGCAAGCTCTGCTGCGGGATACCGGCGAAGTCACCAAGGATGATTTCGTGAATTCCGCGGGATTGATTGCCGGATCGCCGGTCTATTTCGGGGTGATGGCCGCGGAGCTCAAAAAGATTTTTGACGATTACGTCGGAGTCCGAAAGAAGATGGAAAACAAGGTGGGGGCGGCCTTTGCCACCTCGGGGGATCCTTCCGGAGGAAAGGAAACCACCATGATCTCCATCATTCAGTGTCTGCTGATTTACGGCATGGTCGTCGTGGGCGATCCGCTGGCAGCCACCGGACATTACGGAGTGGCCTGCTCCGGGGCGCCCGATGAAAAAATCTCCGAAAACGCGCGGCGCTTAGGGAAGCGGGTGGCAGATCTTTGCTTGAAATTGAAATCCTGAGAGTTTTCATTTTGTAGTTATTTCGTAGGGCAGGCGACCCCGTCTGCCGCGATTTGGAGTGGCTTCCGCCCGGGCGTGATCAGCAGGGTTGCCGACCCTACGAAGAACTCTACTCGAACTTTGAAATCCGTTTTTATTTTCGTCTTAAACCCCCATGCCCGAGGCGGGCGCTCCGAAGCTTGAAAATATTCAAGCTCTTCGTTTTTTGTAGGGGAGGGGTTGATCCCCTCCCGACCTTGGGAATTAAGGATTCAAATTTCTTCAGGAGCATGATTCATGCCCGGTTGGATGCGGGAGGGGATTAACCCCTCCCCTACGCCCGAAGCCTTCAACCCTTATTCTTGGTTATTTTCGTAATATGACCGATAAACCCAACAAACTAAGAAAGCTTCAAGAAGAAGTCATCTCCTGCCGGAAGTGTCTCCGGCTGGTTGAATATCATCAAGAAGTAGCTCAACAAATACCGCGGCGATTTCAAGGCTGGTCCTACTGGTCCCGCCCCTTGCCCAGTTTTGGGGATCCCCGAGGCCGGGTCTTGATCATCGGCCTGGCCCCGGCGGCCCAGGGCGGAAACCGTACAGGGCGCATGTTCACCGGGGACCGGAGCGGCGACTGGCTTTTCGAGGCCCTGCACCGTTTCGGGTTCGCCAACCAGCCCCATTCGGAAACGAGGGATGACGGACTGGTTTTAAAGGACGCCTATATTACGGCCACAATCCGCTGCGCCCCGCCGCAGAACAAGCCGCTGCCCGCGGAGATCGAGGCCTGCCGGCCGTACTTTCAGCAGGAACTGGACCTGTTGGAACGGGTTCGGGTGTTCATTCCCCTGGGGCAGGTAGCCTTCGGCCAACTCCTGAAAAATTTGCGCTGGAAGGGTTTGATTCTGCCGGCTTTGAAATTCGGCCACGGGCAGGTTTTCCCCTTGCCGGATGGACGCACAATCATCACTTCCTTTCACCCCAGTCAACAGAACACCTTTACCGGGAAGTTAACCAAGGAGATGTTTTACCGGGTCTTCGAAATGGCCCGGGAATATCTTCTCTGAAAGTTGCGCCCGGCCTGCATGGAAGTCCAGCATGCCTTTAGCCTTCGACAGCCTCAGCCACGGAAAAATCGCTTTCGGTTTTTTCAATATCGAGACCGACCTTCTGCTTTTGAACCGGTATTTCTTTTTCGCTTCCGACTTCTGCCGCCGCCTCGTCGAGGCGGCCGGTTCGCTTCAAGAAGGGAAATCGGAATGGGTCCTGAGCGGATACTTGTTGGAAGAGGAGCGGATCGGCAACCTGATGGGGGCCATTCACGGTTTTGATTTCCGGGGATTTATCGGGGAGGTTTACCGTTTCTATCCTTTTCCGCAGGAGCCGGAAGATTTCAAGCAAAACCCGGAGGGCTTCCGGACCCGAACAATCCTGGAGCAGCTCGTGGTCAAATACGGTTCGGCCGCGGAGTTCCCCGTCCGGTTTCTGAAAGAAAAAAACAAGATCCATATCGGGGACTATCGTTTCGATCAGGAAAATTTCCAGGAATTGATATGCTATGTCTGGCTGGGCGGCTATCCCCGCTGGCGGGATGGACGGCGCCCCGGCTATGCGGAGGAAATGAAGGAGGCCGTGGTAAGGGCAGGGGCGTTCCCCTTTGAAAGACTGGAGGAAAAGCTGATTTAAAACCCCTTGAGGATCAGCGGCAGCCAGCTCTTTTCCAGAGTCGGGAGCCGGAATGGGAAGGGCATAAACAAAATATTTTAAGGGACATAAAAGGGGAAATGACGATTGACAT
>CAVVCH010000039.1:0-55562 GCA_963746605.1 uncultured delta proteobacterium | reverse complement strand
GGTCCTATTCGTTTTCTGGCGCGATGTGAAAAGCGGCGAACTGCCCGGCCATTTTCTGGTCAGCCTGTGGCGCGTGGTAGCCGGAACGGCGCTGGCGATTTTGACGGCGGCTCCCACCGGGCTGGTGCTGGGGCAGTCGAAACGGTCAACCGCCTCTTTTCCTCCGGTGATTTATCTGCTTTACCCCATCCCCAAGGTCGTTTTTGTGCCGATCATTTTGCTCTTTTTCGGAATTGGCGACACGGCCAAGATTGTGATCATCTTTTTGATTTTATTTTTCCAGATCCTGGTGCTCGTCCGCGACCAGGCGGCCGGCCTACGTCCGGAGTTGATCCAGTCCGTGATGAGTCTCGGCGCGGGCCGGCGGGCGCTGTTTCGGTATGTCTACCTGCCCGCCAGCCTCCCGGCCATTTTGACGGCACTCCGTCAAAGCGTGGGGACGGCAGTGGCCGTGCTGTATATCGCCGAGCTTTTTGCAACCACCAAAGGGCTGGGGTATTACATCTACTTCGAGGGCAGCACCCTGCTCGATTATCCCGCCATGTATGCCGGCGTGGTGGCCATGAGCTTACTGGGATTGGGAATGTATTTCACGGTCGACAGGCTGGAACGCTGGTTATGTCCGTGGCAGTTCACCCACTAAATCTCAGCTTCGCATTTCGATTTACCGGATTACCACAACCCCCAGCGCAAACAAAACGGCATAGACCAGCGCCAGTTGCGCCGTGCCGCCCAGGGTTTTATTCAGGGAACGGCCTTCAGCCTGTGAAAACTCACGATAGAGAAGCACCGCCTGGGGGATGGATAACCAGCACAACAACCCGCCCACCGAGGCCAGGCCAAACGTCCACAATCCCAAGGGAACGAGATAAGCACCCCAGCAGACAGAGCAGATATTCGGTGAGCATGGCTTCCCGGCCGAGCAGAACAGCCAGGGTGCGTTTATTGGCGGCCGTGTCGGTGAGAATGTCCCGGGTATTATTGACCACCAGGATGTTGATAATCAGCAGTCCCAGCGGCACAGAGGCCCAGACAATCGTAGGCGTGAGCGTGCCCGATTGGGCATAATACGTGCCGCAAACGGCAGCGAGGCCAAAAGACAGGAAAACAAAGACATCGCCGAGGGCGTGATAGCCATAAGGGAACGGGCCGCCGGTGTAAGCCAGTGCGGCGATAATGATGGCCGCACCAAGGGCCAGGATCGGCCAACCGCGGAGCCAAACCAAGTACAAACCGAGTAACGCCGCCAGACCAAAGATGGCCGCGGTGCCAAGACGCATCTGCCTCGGAGAGAGCAACCCGGCGGCCGTGACGCGCGTGGGACCGAGGCGGTCGGGCGTGTCCGTGCCGCGCTCATGGTCGAACAGGTCATTGGCGAAATTCGCGCCGATTTGCATCAGCAGAGAAATCAGCAAACAGGCCAGCGCTGAGGGCCAGTGGAAAACGCCATCGCGCCAGGCAAAGGCGATGGCCACAAAAACAGGGGCGGCGGCGGCGGGTAGCGTGCGCGGGCGCGCAGCCATCAGCCAGAATTGGAGCTGTGGGAGGATGGGAATCGGACATCGGGCCTCTGATCGTTAGGATGGTTGCTATAGTAACCTTTCCCGGGGACCCCGTCAAAAGGTAAATCAAGATCCCCTTTAGGAATGCGCCAGAATGATTTCATTTGCCGCCAAAATATAGTATCATTTTTCCGGGGTTGGTTGTCCCGAAACCCTAACGAGAGGAAAAATAATGGGCTTGGTTACCGCAGAAATAACCCTTGAAAACCCGAGAGATGTCACGTTACAACCCTTAAAGGTTAAAGCGCTGGTTGACTCGGGGGCCGTGCATTTATGTATTCCCGAACACGTTCGGATTCAATTGAAGCTCGATGAAATCGACAAGAAAGAAGTCACCTTGGCGGACGGGGGGAAGAAGCTTGTCTCGTATGTTGGCCCCATATCGATCCGGTTCAAAAATCGTGTCGGTTTTGCCGGAGCCCTGGTCATGGGAGATCAAGTTCTTCTCGGAGTAATACCCTTGGAGGATATGGACTTGGTGATCTTACCCAAGGAGAGGATCTTGGATGTAAATCCCTATAGCCCGAACATTGCGACAACCATTGTTAAAATTGCGTCCACCTAAGGAGGATTTTTATGGCCGAACAAAAAGTGCCGGTCAAGCATTACCAGGAGCTTTCCAAACTTTTTCCCGAAGTCCTGTCCGCGGTGGAAAATCTAGGCTCGGCCATCCGTCAGGCCGGCCCGATACCGGAAAAGACAGCCGAACTCATCCAACTGGCAGGGGCCGCGGCCATTCAGATGGAAGGCGCGGTCCATTCCCACACCCGGCGGGCGCTCAAGGCCGGGGCCGCCCCCGAGGAGATCTATCAAACCCTGCTGCTGCTCATCTCGACGATCGGATTTCCTAAAGTCTCGGCGGCCATCACGTGGGCCCAGGATATTTTAAACCGGGAGAAAAAGGAGAAGGCGTAATAATGACGGACTCGCAAGAAGTCCGTCAACAGCCCGAGCGCGATTAAGCGCCGGGCTGGGGGGGGGTGGCACCATTTGAATTCACTTCAAATGGCGGGGGGAGGGGAAGCCCTCTCCCGCCGAGCAGAAAGTCGTCTTTTGACTTTTTGCGAGGTCATGAATAATGACGGACTCCCCGGAGACAACCCCTAGCGGGAATCCAACGGAGAGATGGGACGTGGTTGTGGTTGGAGACAGTCCGGGCGGCGCCGAGGCCGGCTACCAGACTCCCATTCCCCTGCGGGAATGTTATTCCGGTGCCCCGAACCTGGGAAAAAGGATACTTTCATTGGTTCCTTCCCCGAGGCCGGCCCCGTCCCCGGTTCAACGTCAACCACAGGGAGGATTGCTTTCTGATCGAAGGCAGCGGGATCCGGGAACTACGGAAAGACATCGAACGGATTCTATCCGCTTACGGGTTCGATCCTTTGCAGTCGCCTATCTGGAAGGATGGCTCTCTCATCCCTAAACTCCACGGCCCCCTGCTCTCCGCCCCTTTTTCTCCGGCGAGAGGAAACGTCCTGCTGGTCGGGAACGCCGCCGGTCTGCTTTTCCCCATCACCTTTGAAGGGATCGGGTCGGCCATTAAAAGCGGATTGCTGGCCGCGGAGGCTATCCGCCAGTCCGCCCAAACGGGCGGCGACGCCGCCGGCACCTATCTAAGCCTACTCCAACCGGTCCTGCAGATCATTGAAACACATCTGTCCTGCGCGGATAACCTATCCCGCGCCGGACCATCGGAACCGGAAGCCTTGACCTTGGCCATTCGCGATGCCTACGAAAAAACCTTAGGTTCGGACTAATCTAGAAGGAAGGTCACCCATGAGCACCCAGGAGCAGAAAACCATCCTGCTCGTTGAAGACGATGTTTTTGTCGCTATTTATGATGCGCAGACGATCGAGACCTTCGGATATAATGTTATCGTCGCGATCTCCGGCGAGAAGGCGGTGGAAATCGCAGACAGCAATGAGAAGATCAGTCTCATCCTCATGGATATCGACCTCGGCAGTGGGATCGACGGGCCGGAAGCGATGAAGCAAATTCTCCGGAAGCAGAATATCCCCATCGTGTTCCTAACCTCCCATTTGGAAGAAGAATATGTGGATAGAGTAAAAGAGATCACCCGCTACGGCTACGTGGTCAAGAATTCCGGAGACTTTGTACTTCGGTCTTCGATCGAAATGGCCTTTGAGCTTTTTGAGGCGAACAAGAAATTACTAAATACTATGGGGATGCTGCGAGAGAGTGAAGAAAAGTGGCGGTCGCTGACCGAATATTCGCCTGACTATACGGCCTTGCTTGACCGAGACGCTACTATCCTTTTCATCAATCACACTGTGCCGGGGTTGACCAAGGCACAGGTTATCGGCTCATCTTTCTATAACTTTACTCCGAAGGAATATGAACAGCCCACACGGGAATGTTTTGAACGTGTGCTGCAAACAGGGCAACCTGAGGAACTTGAGAGCATCTATCGGTATGCAGATGGCACTTTCCGATCCTTTGAATCCTACGTCGGGCCGGTGAGACGCGACGGCGAAATCGTCGGCCTGACGATGAGCAGCCGTGACATCACCGAACGCAAGCGGGCGGAGGAAGAAATCAATGCCCTCCTGGAAGAAAAAGAACTCCTCCTCCGGGAGGTCCACCACCGCATCAAGAACAACATGAATACCATGGTGAGCCTGCTGTCGCTGCAATCGAAAACGCTGGAAGACTGGAAAGCCGTCGCCGCCTTGGAGGACGCCAAGAGTCGTTTGCAAAGTATGTCGGTGTTGTACGACAAATTATACCGCACTGAGAATCTAAGAGAGATGTCGATCAAGCACTACCTCCCGGCCTTGGTTGATGAGATCATCGATGTTTTCCCTAATAAAGCATCAGTACAAATCGAAACACGGATCGATGATTTTGTACTTGGTGTAAATTTATTGTCTCCCCTGGGGATCATCGTCAACGAGCTCCTCACCAACGCCATGAAATACGCTTTCATCGGCAGAGACGATGGCTTGATAAAGGTATCGGCCGCGATCAAGGACCATCGCGCGACGCTCGTTATCGAGGACAACGGGAACGGTATTCCAGAGACCATTGATATTGAAAACTCCAGTGGGTTTGGGCTTCAATTGGTCGGTCGGCTAACGAAGCAAATTGGTGGCACCATTAAGATTGAACGTGAGAACGGGACACGGTTCGTACTTGAGTTTGGACTCTAATGTTGGGAAAATGAAACTTCGGAAGGAAGATCAGGTCTGGGCCTCTTTGGTCCCGTTTCTCCAAAATCTTCTTCCTTCTCAGAACATTTCTTTTCGCAATCCTTTACTTATGAGCCAACGCAAAAACGACATTAGTAGGTGAAAGCGGTCTAACCGGAAGGCTTAGAGGACGCCGGCCGGCAGGCCTTTCGTTAGGGCCCGTTGTTCGCTCCCATAGTTCAAATGCGCTTCATTGACGTGGAGAACGCTGCTGAACCGCTTGGCCATTTCGGGAGAGATCTTGCGCCGTCCTCTCTCATAGTCGCTGATCATATTTTGCCTGATACGCATTTTTTTCGAAAGTTCCACCTGTGTCAACCCGGCCTTTTGGCGGGCGGCGGCAAGAAGATTACCAACCCGGTTCGCTTCCATCTCTCGCCAGAATTCAGTGTCCTCCACGGGAACACTCGGTTCTGCATCCGCAGCCGATAGGACGGAGATATCGTACATCTTCCTAATCCACGCCATTAGTTTTTAATTATAGGCCGAATCATGATCCGGATGAAGGAGAGGACTCTCAGCCAGTTGCCTTCACGAAAAGCAACGCCTCGAAATCCCTCTCCGATACGGAAACTATACAACCGGCTCCCTTTAGGACCGGTGCGGGATGATAGACCTCCCATTTCAAACCCCGATCAGTATAGACTTGGTCCCAATTCATTTTCATTAATTTCTTCAAAATTCCCAATACATCCCCTTGACCTTTTTTCGGCAAGTTAAATAATTGCTTTTGGAATACCGGGTTGTTTAAATCGAGTTGAATTGCTTGAGGATTGGAGGGGCTCATTTCTTCAACCGGGTCTCCAGGGTCTTAAGGTCGCTTTTCCGCGGTGGATTCTTTTCAGCCCAATCAATAGCCTCATCCAAGTCCCTTTGTGAACCCGGTTGATGGAGCCACTGTTCATTTTCCGGAATAAATCGCCCCAACTTGATGATCCAGACACCGGTTTCGATTTGGTCGATTAAAACCGTTTGCCCGGCGTATTTTTTACCTAAAGAGATTTGGCCGCTCCTCCCGACTGATTTTATGGTTTCCATGGGGTCTCCTTTAGAACCACGTAATTATGATTTTATGATAGCACGAAAGCATGAATGTTCCTATAGAAATTTTTCAGACGACGATTCTTGACTGATTAAGAAAATTATCATTCAAGTTCACCATTTTCTTGATCTTTTTATAAAAAAAGAGGAAAATCCCGGTAAACCAAAATTCAATGAAGGAGCGAAACCATGGCTACAAAAAAAATGGATTACTTTACGGCCTTGTACGACGTGGCGAAGGTGATCAACGCCTCCCTCGAACTCCCCGAGGTGCTGGACAAAGTCGTTCGCCAGGTTACCGAATCCCTGAACGTGAAGGCCAGTTCCCTGCGCCTGCTCGACCCCAAGCGTAAACGGTTGATCATGGCCGCCGCCTACGGCCTGACCACCGGCTACGTGCGCAAAGGGCCGGTGCTGGTGGAAAAAAGCGGCCTGGACCGCAAGGCCCTCAAAGGGGAAACCATCTGGATTTCGGATGCCCAATCGGACAAAAATTTTCAGTACGGGCAGCGGGCCAAGGAGGAAGGGATTAGATCCGTGTTAGTGGTTCCCCTGGGAGTCGGGAAAAAGGTGATCGGCGTCCTGAGGGTCTACACGGAAAAAACCAGGGAATTCAGCGGCCAGGAAATCCAGTTTCTGGAAGCCGTGGCCAACCTCAGCGCGCTGGCCATCGAAAACGCCCGCTTGCACCAGCATCTGAAAACGGAATGCGCCCTGCTGAGCGAATACAAGTTTCGGCTGGACGACAATTGATAACTAAAAGGAGGCTCGCATGGTTCGCATAGGGATTAACGGCTTCGGCCGGATCGGACGCCAGGTATTAAAGGCCGTCATGGAACGGTACCCCAAAACCCTTCAGGTGGTGGCTATTAACGATCTTTTTGACACGGAGACCAACGCCCATCTCTTCAAATACGATACCAATTACGGCCGCTTTGATGGAAAAGTGGCCGTGGAAAAGGACCGCTTTCTGATCAACGGGCAGCCGGTGATCAGTTATGCCAGTAAAGACCCGTCCACCATTCCCTGGGACGACATCGGCGTGGAACTGGTGGTCGAGAGCACCGGCCTGTTTACCACCGGTCCCAAGGCCCAGGCCCATCTGGAGGCCGGCGCCAAAAAGGTGATTATTTCCGCACCGGCCAAGGAAATCGATCTGACCGTGGTGATGGGGGTAAACCAGGATCAATACCAGCCCAAAAACCATCAGATCATTTCCAATGCCTCCTGCACCACCAATTGTCTGGCCCCGCCGGCAATGGTCATCCATCAGGCCTTCGGGATTGAACGGGGCATGATGGTCACCGTCCACTCCTATACCAACGACCAGCGCATCCTGGATCTTCCTCACAAGGACCTGCGCCGAGCACGGGCCGCGGGCCAGAATATCATCCCTACCACCACCGGGGCCGCCCGGGCACTGGCCCTGGTCATACCCGAGCTGGCCGGCCGATTTGACGGCTATTCCCTCCGGGTCCCCACGCCGACGGTTTCGGTGGTGGATTTGACCATTCAGTTGCAGAAAGCCACTACTACCGAGGAATTACGGGAGGTCCTGAAAAAAGCCGCCGGGGATCGTCTGCAGGGCATCATGGCCTGCGAAGAAGAGCGGCTGGTTTCCATGGATTTCAAAGGGAATGACCACTCTTCCATTGTCGACCTGGAATTTACCCAGGTCCTCCAGGGCACCATGGCCAAGGTGGTCACCTGGTACGACAATGAGTGGGGCTATTCCTGCCGGGTGGCGGACCTGGCCGATTTCATGGCCAAACAAGGCTTCTAACCAAAGAGAATCCCGCCGCGGGCACGGCGAAGTATGAAGAATTTGCATCCGATTACACTTGTTTCGTAGGGGAGGGGTTTTATACCCGCTCCGACGAGCCTCGCCAATCTCTGCCGGGCTTCAGGCGGGGATGAACCTCCGCCCCGACGAGAGACTTTCGTAGGCCCGGGTTAAAACCTGCCCTTACGGAAATGTAACTCATTAATAATAATCAATAATCCATTGTTAATTAGTTAATTGTTAGCGGGATGACATAGGTCCTGGCGAGGCGCTTTAAACCTGCAACGATTTTATTTTCGTACTCAATGGCAGGTCTCCGTGGAGCATGTTTTTTTATCGGACCGGACAACAGGTTGGAACGCATCAATTGAAAAAGCTCGGTCAGCAAGACGGGAAAAGGGTGCGCCCCCTTTTCCAAGGGCACCAGGGCCATCTCTTCCAGCAGGGCCTGGTCTTCCAAGAGGAGATGGGCGTGCCGGCTCCACCACTGGATCTTCAATTCCCTGGCAGCAGATAAATTCTGCCCATCCAGACAGGTGATGGCCAGAAAATGCGGAAGAAAACCGGACAGGCAGGCCGCCCGAATCCAGGGATGGGGGATAGCCAATTGATAAGGTTCCATTTCCTCCGCCAGGACTTTTAGGCGGTACGAAAAAAGGGAAATCTGCCCCTCGCCCAGGCCGATGGCAGCTATCCACCGGATGGTAAGAAATGCTTCCAAACCGTTCTTCAGCCTTTCAATGATCTGTCGGACCAGATTGACCGCTGATCCGGTTACCGGAAACAGAGGCAGGATTTGCCGGCTGAAATTGAAGGGGGAAAAGGCCCTTTGTTTGTTCAACTGGTAATGGCCCAGGACATGATGCAACCAGCCTTTGATGGCCCGCTCGGGCGCCGGCCGGAGGAGTTCCCGGCAGAGATGCAGGACCAATCCATCCCCCTTTTCCTCCAGAACAATCGGGTCGTCCGAGTTCCCGGGCCGAAATTCCCTAAAACCGGATAAAGTGAGATAAAAGGTCAAGTCCAGGGTCCCGGGAAACGGGGACCTTGATTTCAGTCGGTATTCATCGATCCCTTCCCGAACGGTCGATTCCAGATTTAAGGCGGCAGGTTCCAAAATTATTTTCCGGCTTCCGTCCTCTGAGACCTCAGGCAAAAAGTCTAAAAACGACTTTTTATTCGGGGAAGCCAGGGCTTCCTCACCTGACCCGGCGTTTTGGCGCTCAGGCTGCGACGGACTTTTTGCGAGTCCGTCTTCAGCTTTTCCTCGATCCTGGCCCAGGTATCCCTCAGGGTGGCTGTGCGGTTAAACACCGGCTTCCCTGGGGTGGAATCCAGTCCGTCCAGGCAAAAGTACCCCAGCCTTTCAAACTGGTAGTGATTTCCGGCCTGGGCTCCTTGCAATTCGGGCTCAACCCAGCAGGGGTTTAAGACCTCCAGGGACTGCGGATTCAGGGAAGCCTTGAAATCGCCTCCATCTTTCGCATCCCCGGGGTTCGGGTTGAGGAATAGGCGGTCGTAGAGGCGCACTTCCGCCTGAACCGCTTGGGGGGCCGAAACCCAATGCAGGGTGGCTTTCACCTTGCGGCCGTCGGGCGCGTCCCCTCCCCGGGTGGCCGGATCGTAGGTGCAGCGCAACTCGATTATCTCGCCGGTTTTCTCGTCCCGCACTACCTCTTGACAGGTGATGAAATAGGCGTAACGAAGACGGACTTCCCGGCCCGGGGCCAGACGGTAAAACTGTTTGGGCGGGTCTTCCCGGAAGTCGTCCCGCTCGATATAGAGCTCCCGGGAGAAAGGCACCTTTCGGGTTCCCATGGCCGGGTCTTCGGGGTTATTGACGGCCTCCAGTTCCTCCACCTGGTTGTCCGGATAGTTGGTCAGCACCACCTTAAGGGGCCGCAGCACGGCCATCACCCGGGGGGCCTTTTTATTCAGATCTTCCCGCAAACAGTGCTCCAACAGGGCCACGTCCACCAGGCTGTCCCGCCTGGCCACCCCGATGCGATCGCAAAAATCCCGAATCGCCTCCGGAGTGTACCCCCGGCGGCGCAGGCCGGAGAGCGTGGGCATCCGGGGGTCATCCCAGCCGCTGACCAGACCCTCCTCCACCAGTTGCAGGAGCTTTCGCTTGCTCATCACCGTGTAGCTGAGGTTGAGCCGGGCGAATTCGATCTGTTGGGGATGATAGATCTCCAGTTCATCCAGGAACCAGTCGTAAAGCGGTCGATGGTCTTCGAACTCAAGTGTGCAAATGGAATGGGTGATCCTTTCCAGGGAATCGCAAAGGCCGTGGGTGAAATCGTACATCGGGTAGAGGCACCACCGCGGGCCGGTGCGATGGTGTTCGGCGTGCATAATCCGGTACATCACCGGGTCGCGGAGATTCAAGTTGGGGGAGGCCATGTCGATTTTCGCCCGCAGGGTGCGGGATCCGTCGGGGAATTCGCCGGCCCGCATCCGGGTGAACAGGTCCAGGTTCTCCTCGACCGAACGGGTTCGAAAAGGGCTATCCTTTCCCGGTTCGGTCAGGGTACCCCGGTATTGCCGGACCTCATCCGGGGGAAGGTCGCAGACGTAGGCCTTGCCCTTTTTAACGAGCTGAACGGCGAAATCATAGAGTTGTTCAAAATAATCGGAAGCGTAAAAGAGGCGGTCGTCCCAGCTAAAACCCAGCCAACGCACGTCTTCCTGAATGGACTCTACGTACTCCACCTCCTCTTTGCTCGGATTGGTGTCATCGAAGCGGAGGTTGCAAAGGCCCCGGTAGTCGGCGGCGATCCCGAAATTGATACAAATCGACTTGGCGTGGCCGATATGCAGATAGCCGTTGGGTTCGGGCGGGAAACGGGTATGAACCCGGCCGCCGTATTTGTTGGTTTCCAAGTCATCATTAATGATAGAACGGATGAAATCCGTTCCCAATTCAGCAGTCAATTCTTTCATAGAGTCTGGTCCTTAAATAGTGATTTATTGTTATCATATTTTCTTTTGGCCGAGATTCCAAGTTGATTTTTTCCCGACGGTAGGTTAGATTCACCTTAACCGGATTCTCGCCGAAGGCCAAATAAAAAATATAGTAGAACGGAATTGAAAAATAAAGCCATGAAACGCGCATTAATCACCGGAGTAACAGGACAGGACGGGTCCTATCTGACCGAGCTTCTCCTGGAAAAAGGCTACGAGGTGCACGGCATCCTGCGCCGGAGCAGCTCTTTCAACACAGCCCGCATCGACCATCTATACGGGGATGCCGGCATATTCGACAAAACCTTTATCACCCATTATGGGGACCTGACCGACTCCAGCAATCTGAACCGGATACTGGAACGGGTCCAACCCGATGAGATTTATAACCTGGCCGCCCAGAGCCATGTCCGGGTTTCATTTGAGGTTCCGGAATACACGGCCGAGGTGGACGCCATCGGAACGCTGCGATTTTTGGATGCCATCAAGAACACCGGCATCAAGACCCGCTTCTACCAAGCCTCCACCAGCGAACTGTTCGGAAAAGTGCGGGAGATTCCTCAGAACGAATCCACCCCTTTTTACCCCCGCTCCCCCTATGGAGTCGCCAAGATTTACGGGTACTGGATCGTAGTCAACTACCGGGAAGCTTATAACCTTTTTGCCTGCAACGGCATCCTCTTCAACCATGAATCCCCTCGCCGGGGAGAAACCTTCGTGACCCGTAAGATCACGCGGGCCGCGGCCCGGATCCGGTTAGGAGTCCAGCGGGAGATGACTTTAGGCAACCTGGACGCCAAACGGGACTGGGGTTACGCTCCGGAATTCGTGGAAGCCATGTGGCGGATGCTTCAGCAGGAACAGCCCGATGATTTTGTCATCGCCACCGGAGAAACCCATTCGGTCCGGGAGTTCTGCGAAGCAGCTTTCCGGACAGTCGGTCTGGAGATTGAATGGCGGGGTTCAGGGGTCGACGAAGTGGGGATCCTGGCGGGAATTGATCCGCGGCCCCTGGAGGGCGAGGGCTTCACTCCGTCAAACGGCCCCAACGGGCATCGGGAACCGGCGATCCCCTGGGAACGGGCCAAACCGCCGGAGATAGGTTCCGTGCTGCTGCGGATTGATCCGGTCTATTATCGTCCCACTGAAGTGGATATTCTGATTGGCGATCCGGCCAAAGCCAAGGACAGACTGGGCTGGGAGGCCAACGTAAAGTTCGATCAGTTGGCCCGGTTGATGGCCCGGGCCGATCTGGAGAAGGTCAGCCAGCGGGGGTACTGAGAGGCCAGGGAGAAGAGAGAGGGAAGAAGGAAGATGGAAGCGGGAAGACGGAAGGGAGGGCTCTGGCCGTCCTACGAAAAACCTAATGATTTTGCGATGTATCCAGTATCCTATTTTTTTATCTGCAACCAGTAACAAGGTTACCCATCATGAATATTCAAAACAAATGGCCTGCCGGGTTGGTTTTGCTTCTGCTCTGGGTTTGGGCCGGGGTCCTCTGGGCCGGCAACGCCCAAATGCAGGTTCCCGAACCCCGTTTTGATTTCGGGGAATTGGGGGAAGGCGAGACTGTCACCCATGATTTCAGAATCCTGAATACCGGCACCGAGGCCCTGCAAATTGCCGACGTCCGCCCCGGCTGAGGCTGCGCCGTGTCCCGGTTTGACCGGGTCATCCCGCCGGGAGGCGAGGGAAAGGTTACCTTAAACGTCGATCTCAAAGGGTTTCAGGGGAAAGTCTGGAAAGACGCTACCATAATGAGCAATGATCTCCGGCAGCCCTCCTTCCAGATCATGCTCCAGGGTAAGGTCCGCCCGCATATCGAACTGCGCCCGGGTTCCTTTGTTCAATTCTCCCCGGCCGTCCCATCCGTTGAAGAAAAAACTGTGGACCTGGTGGCTACCGGTCAGGATTTCAAGGTATTAAAAATCGAAAATAGTTTGAAAGAAAAAATCAACGTTCAATTGGAAACCATCATCCCGGGAAAGCACTATCGCCTCAAGATCGTCAACCTTCAGCGGGAGGGGTCTTACGCCGGCGTGATCAAGTGCTCCACCGATCACCCTAAAAAGCCGGAAGTTCAGATACGGATCAGCGCCCATTTTCCTCCAGCAAAATAGATGCACATCCTTAACCTGACCCACCTCTTCCATCCGGCCCATGGGGGGACGGAGATGGCCCTGCTCGAACTTTCACGGGAAATGGTGAAAAGGGGTCATCGGGTTACGGTGCTTACTTCCAATCAACTGGGCCTGGAGGATTTTCAGCATCCCCAATTTCATACCTCCCTGCCGGAAGAAGAAACCTGGGAAGGGATCCGGATTGTCCGGGTCCGCCTCCCTCCTTTTCAGCGCACCCTGTTAGCCAAACTGGGTGCCCTCTGCCTGCGCAGCTCGATCTCCCTACGGGGATACCCTCTGGTACAGGACCCAGGTGCCCCATCTTCCCCAAATGATCCGGCGAGCGCGAAAGCTGAACCCTGATATCCTATATGCCGTTCCTTTCCCCACCGCCACCCCCTACTATGCCTGGCGGACGGCCAGACGACTGGACTGTCCCTGGGTCATACAGCCCCATATCCACGAAGCCCAGATGAATGAATCCCTGCGGAAGATCCTGAAATGGCTCTTTCCCAAGGCCTCGGCCGTAATGACCAATACGGATCCGGAAAAAAAATTTCTGATTTCCCAAGGGATCGAGCACTCAAAAATCCATGTTTTTGGGCAGGGCCTCTCCTCAGCGGCCTTGATCCCCGGTAACGGCCAGGCCTTCCGTCTCCGCCAGGGGTGGACCGACGAACCGCTGATCGTATTCTTAGGACGCAAGGTGGAGGGGAAGGGGATCGAGACCCTGCTTTCGGTTATGCCGCAGGTCTGGGCCGAAACGCCGCAGGCGGTTCTCCTTTTGGCCGGCCAATCGAGCCCCTATTTTAGGGACCTGATGGGCCGGGTGCCTGTCGGACGGGATGCCCGCCTTCGGTCTCTCGATAATTTCCCGGAAAAGGAAAAGATCGACCTCCTGGCGGCCGCCGACCTCCTGGTCCTGCCTTCCGCAGTGGAGAGCTTCGGAGTGGTTTTTCTGGAAGCCTGGGCCCAAAAAAAGCCGGTGATCGGGGCGAATATCCCGGCCGTGGCGGCCATGATAGAAGAAGGAAAGGATGGATACCTGGTACCCTACGGCGACGCACCGGCCCTGACCCAGGCCATCCTTCGGCTGTTGAATGACCCGGATCAACGCCGGCAAATGGGCGAGTCCGGTCGAGCCAAGGTTCGGGAACGTTTCGAGGTCGGGAAGGTGGCTGAAAAGATGGAGGCCCTTTTTCTGCAACTCATCGAAGCCAGTAGCAAATGTTTACTAGCGAGAGAAGGAAGATGGAAGATGGAAGATGGAAGAGAGAGAAAAGCGAAAGACAAACCGTTACGCTGCGCGATTATTAGATATGCCGTCGGCCTTGATGTAGGGGCGACCGGCTGGTCGCCCAACTCGTCAGTCATGAAGAATGCACCCTGCCATCCGTTTCCGTTGTCATCTGCACCCTCAACCGGGAGGAGTCCCTGCTCCATGTCCTTCGTTTGTTGAAGGACCAGACGGTCCGGCCCTTGGAAATCCTGGTGATCGATCAGAGCACTCAGCCCGCTCCAAAGGTTCAAGCCTTCCTGGAGAAAGAAGGTCGGGGTATCCGGCGCCTGACGCTGTCCCCTCCCTCCACCACCGCGGCCCGTAATCTGGCCATCCGGGAGACCCAAGGCGAAATCGTGCTCTTCTTGGACGACGACGTCCTCTTTCAGCCCGACCTGATCCGGCATCATCTGGGAAATTATGAAGATCTCTCCATCGGGGCCGTAAACGGCCGGATCATGTACGACGGAGCTGAGGAGAACGACGAACCCTGGGCGGCCCGCCTGACCCGCAGCGGGGGTTACCTCCGGAACTTCACCACCAACCAGCGCTGCGAGGTGCCCACCCTGTATGGCTGCAACATGTCCATCCGCAAAAAGGTCCTGCAGGAGGTCGGGGACTTCGATGTGAACTATTGGGGGAATTTTTTGTGGGAAGAAGTGGATTACGCCCTGCAAATCCGCCGGAAGGGCTACCGGATTCAATACGAACCCCGGGCCTCGGTCTTTCATGTCATGATCCAACAAGGAGGCAGCCGCAACCCCTTACCCAAAGCCTACCTGGAAAGCACCATCTTCAATGACTGGTATTTTTTCTTTAAATATATTCCCAAGGGCTACTGGCCCTTTCTATTTTACCGCCAGAAAAGGGTCTGGTGGAATTATGGACGACGCAACCGGTTGAATATCCTGCCTCTGTTTAAACAAATTCAACAGGCTTGGCGAAAATCACAGGCCCGCCAGCAGCTCCTCAAATAATTCCAAATGAGCTTTAGCAGCGGAACGGTAAGAAAATAGCGGCGCCTGCTCTTTCCCGGCCCAGCCTAACCGTCTTCTCAGTTCCGGGGAAGCCAGGAGTCGATCGATGGCCCGGGCCAAATCTTCCACGTTATTTTCTTCCAACACGATCCCCCGATCCCCCACCAGCTCCGGCATGGCCCCCAAAGGCGTGCAGACCACCGGCTTACCGGAAAGCATTCCTTCTAACAGGAAAATGCCCCAGCCTTCTTCCTCCTGGGAAGCCAGGACCGTGATGTCCGCCGCGTAGTGATACCAGGGAACCTCTTCCCGGGGTACGATGCCGTCGTAACGAAAAAAATCCTGTAAGCGGTGCTCGGACAAAAAACGGTGGACCTGCTCCTGAGTCTGGCGGTCGGTCACTCCGGTGGTCAGCACCAGGACCTCAGGGAAACGGTCCCTGATCGAGCGGACGGCCTGGAGGACCTGGAGTATCCCCTTGTTCAGCCGCAGGGGGCTGGTGTAGACCACCAGCCGGCCGGCCAGGCCCAGCTTCTGTTTGGCCTTCTCCGGGTCGAGACGCGGCCAGTCCTCGGTTTCCGCGCCCACGGGAATGACCCGAATCCGGTCCGCTTTAAAACCGCGTCGGATGAGGCGATTCCGCCAGTATTGGGAAACGGTAACCACGGTATACCTTTTGGCCAGATGGTCACCCCAGGAATGATAAACGGTTTGAAAGGGTTTCCGGTAGGTATCGCCCGTGAGCAGGAACCGGGACCAAGAAGCCTGCCGGAAAAGGTGGAAGACGGCGGTCACCGATGCCCGAGGCCGAAAAGGTCCAGTCCGGCACAAGTGATTGACGATGTTGGAAGGGCCACCCACGGAATAAAGGATATCGTAGGGCTCCCGCACCAGTTTCCTTAATTCCCCGACGGCAGCCCACTTGGCCTCAAGAAAAGAGAGCCACCTGCCCCGCTTCGGGTAAGCGGCCAAAGGTGAAGTCGGCCGAATTGGAAATCACCCGTATCGCCGGATCCCAAACGATATCCCGGGGCGGCACCAGGGTGATGAGGGATGTCTCCACTCCCAGACGCGCCAGTTCCTGAGCCACCCGGGCGACATATAAGTTGCCGCCGGTGGCCAGGCCCAGACGATCTCCGAAGAAGGCAACGCGCAAGATCCACCCACCTAAATTCGAAACTCGAAATCCGAAATCCGAAACAAATCCAAATGACCTAAATTCAAAAAAACATGTCCTCCCCCTAGACGCGAGCTTCGACGAATCCGGATTCCCCCACCCCCACCCCGCGGAGACTGTTCCGCCGCAAGGGGGGATCGAAGGATGGGAAGGCGTTTTGGTCATTTGTATTTTAGAATTTTGAATTTGTTTCGGATTTCGAATTTCGGATTTCGAGTTTAACCTATAAAGAGTTAATAAAATCATTACCTATTTTATGACTGCCTCAAAGACCTCCAGTGTCTTCCGGGCGCTGTCCTCCCAGGAAAATTGACGCGCCCGTTCCAGTCCGGCCTCGCGGAGTCGTTCCTTGAGCCCCGCCTCCTCGACCAGACGGAGAATCGCCTCAGACAATTCATCGGGCCGGGAGGGATCGACCAGCAACCCGGCATCCCCCACTACTTCAGGGATGGCGCTGACCCGGGAGGCGATCACCGGGCAGCCGGACTGCAAAGCTTCCAGCAGAGGCATGCCGAAGCCCTCGTACCAACTGGGATAGACAAGAAAATCGGCGGCGTTGTAAAAAAGGACCCGTTCTTCATCGGAAACATAGCCGGTCCAGCGGACCCGTTCTTCCAGGCCCAGAGCCTTAATGGCCTCGAAGATTCCCTCCCACTTCCAGCCTTTTTGGCCTACCAGGACCAGCGAATGGGGAATCCGCCCTGTCAGCGGGGCAAAGGCCCGTAACAAGGTTATCAGATTCTTTCGGGGTTCCAGGGTTCCCAGGAACAGGATGAAAGGCCGGTCCAATCCATACTTCCGGAGCAGGCCGGAAAAAACCGAGGGGTCGCTGATCGGCCGGAATTGAGGATCCGCCCCATGATGGGTGACGGTGATTTTTTCGACCGGGACCTTGAACAGGCGGATCAGGTCGTCGCGGGTCGATTCGGAGACGGTGATCAGATGATGGTAGCGGCGGAGCATGGCCGGGTAGGCCCAACGGTCCAACAGTTTCTGCACCGGGTTAAAGACGAAGAAGCTCGGAAAGAGATAGCGGACCAGATCATGAACCACCATGACCCCTTTGACGCCCGAAGGAATACGCGCGGGACCGTAGAGTCCGGGGGAAAAAACCAGATCAAATTGGGACAAGATCTTGGGGACCTCCAGCAGGTTCCAGCGACTGACGGAAAGGGGTCCTGCGGGAAGGGGGGTTATCACCTGCCCGAACTGCTCCCGAAAGGTGTTGACCTGCCGCCGATGATCGATCAGGGTAAAGCGATGGTGCGGGGCCAGCTTTTTCATGGTCAGCAGGACCTGGTGCAGGTAATGGTCCATGCCCACCTTTTGCTCGCTGATCCCGCCGTAAACCACGCCGATATGAAGCGACCGGGAACTCATGGTTCGCCAGCATAATCAGGGCGGCCCTAAATGTCAAACCGCTTTTCCGGACAGAGTTGACAAGCCAAAGGGAGGTTGGTAATCTGAGCAGGCTCTTTACCGATCGCTCAGGGAAAAAGAAAGGGAATTCCGTTATGCCCAAGGCTTTGATTACCGGCATATCCGGGCAGGATGGCTCGTACCTCACCGAACTCCTTTTGGAAAAAGGCTATGAGGTGCACGGCATCGTCCGCCCGGCCACCCTGGAAAATCCGGAGATGCGACTGGCCCATCTCCAGGACCACCTGGACCGGATCCGGCTCCACGCCGTGGAACTGAACTCCCTGACCAGCACCCTTCGAGTCCTCAGGGATATGCAGCCCCAGGAGTGTTATCACCTGGCTTCGGAAAGCTATGTCAGCCCTGGATTCGACAACCTTCGGGAAATGATGCATGCCAACCTCTATACCACCCACAACCTGCTGGAGGGCCTGCGTCAGGTCAACAACGGCTGCCGGATCTATTTTGCCGGCAGCAGTGAGATGTTCGGCGACGCCCCTCATTCTCCCCAGGTGGAGGAAACTCCCTTTCAGCCCCGCACGGCCTACGGCCTGTCAAAATTGTCCGGTTTCCACCTCTGCCGGTTCTACCGCCGCCATTACGGGCTGCACCTCTCGAGCGGCATTCTCTACAATCACGAATCGCCGCGGCGGGGCCCGCAGTTCGTTACCCGCAAAGTGTCCTCTTTCGTAGCCGGGCTGAAAAAAGGCCGCCCCGGCAAACTCCACATGGGCAATCTCGAGGCCCGACGGGACTGGGGTCATGCCCGTGACTATACCCGGGCCATGTGGCTCATGATGCAACAGGAGAATGCGGATGACTACGTGATCGCCACCGGCGTCCCCCATTCGGTTCGAGACCTGCTCTCCACGGCCTTTGCTTGTATTGGAAAGGATTACCAGGACTATGTGCAGGTGGACCCGGTTTTTTTCCGGGAAAAGGAACCGGTAGATTTAATCGGCAACGCCCAAAAGGCCCATCGTCTTTTAGGTTGGCAACCCCGGATATCCTTCGAAGAAATGATCCGTGAAATGGTGGAGGCGGACCTCCGGGGTTTAGCCCACCCGGACTTATGAACACCAGCACGAAATTCGAAATTCGAAACAAATTCAAATGACCCAATTTCAAAATCCAAAACGGTTTTGTTTTGGTCATTTGAATTTTGAAACTTAGTGCTTGTCTCGGATTTCGTGCTTCGAATTTCGGATTTACTCATCAAGACCTTCAATCAATCGATTGAACAGTTCAACGGCCGCCCGGTCCATTCCGGCCAGGGCCTCCGATCCCAGGCCCGCGCCCTGGACCACCCGGTCCCGCTGCTCCAGAGCGACGATATCCCCTGGGGAGTGGGTGTCCGAATTCAACACCAGTTGAGCCCCCTGCTCCTGAGCTAACCGCGCCACATGCCCGTTGGTCAACGAATGCCCTTTTCGGGAAGTCACTTCCAAATAGACCCCCCTAGCAGCCGCCAACCGCGCTTCCTCGGCCGTAATCAGGCCCGGATGGGCCAGGAGGTGAACACCGGCCTGGATGGCCGCTTGATTCGTCCCGGGAGGAACCGGCTCGGCGATGGTTTCGCCGTGGACCACGACCAGCCGGGCTCCCAATTGTTTGGCGCGGGCCGCTAAGGCGCCGATCGTTTCCGGAGGCACATGGGTTAATTCAATGCCCGGCAGGACCTGGATGGTTCGGTAACGGTTTAGCTCCCGGGCGACCTGGACCAGCCGGGGGACCACGTGGTCCATATTCGACCGATCGGCGTGGTCGGTGATCGCCCAGTATCGGTACCCGCGGACTTCGGCCCGGCGTACCAGTTCCGATGGCAGAAGATCCCCATCGCTCATCAGGGAATGGCTGTGCAAATCAATCATAATAACCTCGCCGGATTCGGCTCCTGGACGAATTAATCCCGAAGAAATGAAAATAGAGCCCACCGCCGGCCCAGCCTCCGACGGTATCGGCCAGGACATCGCCCACCGTGGCCTGGCGTCCCGGGACAAACCACTGGTGGAATTCATCTCCCAGCACCGTAAATCAAACAAAATAAGGCGACCACCCCCACCGGGTATAAGAACCTGAGAATCAAGGGCATAGGCCCGGATCACCCGGCCGGCCAGGATCCCCAGGATGGAGTACTCCAATAGGTGATACAACTTATCCGAAGAAAAAAACTCCGGGGGCTGGATAAAAAAGCGGGTCTGGGAGGAAAAATAAAAAATGACCAGGCAGTAAAGGATCAAAGGGAGAACCGTGGACCACCCGCGAGGGTTCGGAAGGGCCAAAGGGTTTAAAGGTCCGGCGAGGCGCATTCCAGGGCCGCTACATTTTGTATTTTCCGAAGGCATCCGGGTCCAAACCCTCCAGGACTTCGGTCCACTTTTTCCCATCATCGGATTGGATTTCCTCTTTCGCCCCCAAATCAACGGCCTTGGATTTTTGAATGACCTCTTCATCAACAAATATAGGGGCTTGCACACGAAGGGCCAGCGCTATGGCGTCACTGGGCCGGGCATCCATGGTGATCTCTTTGTCCTGGCTTGCCAGGTATACCAGGGCATAAAAGGTGTTATCCCGCAGATCACAAATCTCGATTCGGGCCACCCGGGTGTTTAATTGGTCCAAAAGATTTTTCATTAAATCGTGGGTCATGGGCCGGGAAAATTTGACATTTTCCATCTCGCTGGCAATCGCCGTAGCCTCCAGCAAACCGATCCAGATCGGCAGGGTTTTGTCTCCCTCCAGGTCCTTGAGTATGACAATGGGGCTATTGGTCATGGGATCAATCGTCAAACCATACACTTTCATGCGAAGCAACATGGGGCCTCCCGTGATTCCTATTGAAGCGGAGGGATCATCGTCCCTTTGAAAGAGTGCGCGTACCCTTTATCGATCTTAACCGAAAGGGTGGTCCCTATTTTCAGACCCGATACCGCCACATTGACAATTTTATTGGTCCGGGTCCTGCCCATCCATTCTCGGTTCGACTTCTTACTGGGCCCTTCCATCAGCAGGGTTTGGATCGAGCCTTCCAGGGCCTGGTTCCGGTTCAACGTGATCTTTTTTTGAATTTCTTGCAATTCCGATAACCTTCGGCTTTTTTCGGCTTCCGGGATCTTCTCCGCAAAATGGCTGGCCCGGGCCGGCGGGCGATCCGAATATTTAAAGGAGAATAAGTCATCAAACTGCACGGACTGGATTAGCGCCAGGGTTTGTTCAAAGTCGGCCGGGGTCTCCCCTGGAAAACCGACCAAGGCATCGGCCGTGATGGCGATCCCCGGGCATTGGTCCCGGAGCGACGCAATCCGTTCCAGGTAAAGATCGCGGGTGTAGCGCCGGTTCATACGTTTCAGCACCTTGTCGGATCCGGACTGAAAGGGAAGGTGAATGTGTTCGCACAATTTGGAAAGATGTCCGAAACAGCGGGTCAACGCCGGCGATAGGTCTTTGGGATGAGAAGTTGTAAAACGAATCCGTTCCAAGCCCTCGACCCCCTCCAATCGTTCCAACAGTTGAACGAAGCCCAGGCCTTCTTCCCCGGGTCGTCCGAAAGAGTTTACATTTTGTCCCAAGAGGAGGACCTCTTTCACTCCCTGGGCTACCAGGGCTTGCACCTCCTGCAGAATTTCCCGGCCGGGTCGACTGACCTCCGGTCCCCGAACATAGGGAACAACACAATAGGCGCAGTAATTATTGCAGCCCTGCATGACGGTCACCGAGGCTTTGACCGGTGAGGATCGAAACGCCGCTGCGGACGGCTGGTAGGCAACGGCCGGTTCCATTTGGGTTTGAGAAAGCCGACACCCTTCTTGTTCCACGGTCCTGACCAACCCGGGAAGCCGGCTGATCCAACGGGTCCCAAAGACCAAGTCCAAGTGAGGGATCCTTTCCAGGAGTTTCTCTCCCTCCTGCTGGGCCACACAGCCTCCCAAACCGATAATCAGCCCCGGCCTCTTGGTTTTCAGGCTTTTCAATCGTCCCAACAGGCTATAGGCTTTTTCTTCGGCTTTATGCCGGATGCTGCAGGTATTGATCAGGATCAAGTCCGCCTCTTCCGGACTTTCGGTGCTTTGATAATCATGTTCGGCCAAAATTTGGGCCATGAGTTCCGAATCGCGGTCATTCATCTGACAGCCGAAAGTGGAAATGTGAACTTGCTTCATGATTTTTATTCTACCCCGATTGGGGGGAAGATTTCAAGGGGCAAAAAAAGGAACAAAAAAACGCTTGACTTGGGAAATTGAATAGAGAAAAGAATTATTCTATAGGTAAAATCAGATAGAAATGCTATTTTCCTGAAAAGCGAGAAAAAGGCAGATGATTCCCCTCAAAGACGATAATCCCATCGAACGATTTCCGTTTGTAACCTTGGGGATCATTGCCGTCAATGCCTTGGTCTACCTCTATCAACTGACCTTACCCGCCCTCCATCTGGAAGCGATGATCTTTCGGTATGGGGCCATCCCCTATAACCTGACCCACCCCCTGGCCAAGGATCTCCTTTATGTAACCGCCCTGCCGCCCGTCTTAACCGTTTTTTCCTCCATGTTTCTGCATGGGGGGTTCATCCATCTGGCCAGCAATATGCTCTACCTCTGGATTTTCGGAGATAATATCGAAGATGCTCTCGGCCATTTCCGTTTTATCTTGTTTTATTTCATAGCCGGTTTTTTCGCCTCCTTGTTCCATATCCTCTCAGCCCCTAACGCCACCATCCCCATGATAGGGGCCAGTGGCGCTATCGCCGGCATCCTGGGGGCCTACCTGATCTTATTCCCCCGGACGAATGTCTCCACCTTGTTTATTTTTATTATCATTATTCGCATTATCAAGGTGCCGGCCGTCCTGGTCCTCGGTTTTTGGTTCATCATTCAACTCCTAAATGCCGGAACCGAGGGTGGATCGGTAGCCTGGTATGCGCATATCGGGGGGTTTATCGCCGGGATTCTTCTCATTAAGATCCTTAAACCGGCCCCCATCCGCAACTATCGCCTGACCTAATTAATAACCTCGCAAAAAGTCTAAAAACGACTTTCTGCTCGGCGGGGGATCACGCCTTCGGCGTGACTCCCCCGCCATTTGAAGTGAATTCAAATGGTCCCACCCCCACCCCAGCCCGGCGCTTATTCGCGCTCGGGCTGTGACGGACTTCTGGCGAGTCCGTCATGATCGATCAATTCGCGATAACCTATTTCTTTTTTTCCGATACCGATCCGATCTCCATTCTCCTTAACTGGTCGATTCGAATCTGGTAGGTCCCAAACTTGAGCCGACCGAAGGCGGTTTGACCGCGATCCAAAGAAAGGATTTGAACGCTCTGGTCGGCCAACTCCACTTTAGCCTGCAGGGCCTTGGGGTCGGATCCAAGAGTCACGACCTTTATCTGGGAAAAAGGAATGGTCACCTTCCCGGCCCCTAATTTGCCGTTTAATGCCGTTTGCCCATTCAGACTGAACTGACTCAGGGTTATCAGGGTCCCCTCCACATCGGTGATCGTGGCGGTTACTTCCTTATCGGGGATGGGGATCTCCCCCGGTTTTTCGTTGGGATCAAATCCTCCCATTCCCATCAGGCTCAGGGCCACGAGAAAACCCAGTCCCAGTCGCAGCATCCTTTTCATTTGGCCGACTCCCTTCTATCCCCATTTTAATTTGGCGCGCAGGATTTCAAAGTAATTTTTAGAGGGCGATTTTATCAGGGTAATTTGTCCGGCCGCCCTTTGGACCCGGATCAGGTCGCCGGGCGCCAGAGGGTGGCCGATTTGCCCGTCGATAGTCAACCAGACATCTCGGGCCTTGGCCCCGAGACGAATGTCGATCACTGAGTTATCCTGAAGAATAATCGGGCGGTTGGTCAGGGTAAAAGGACAGATCGGGGTCAGGATGATGGTCCGCAAGGCCGGATGGAGGATAGGGCCTCCGGCGGCCAGGTTATAGGCCGTCGAACCGGTAGGGGTGGCGACAATTAACCCGTCCCCCCGGTAGATGGTCAGAAACTGATTATCAATGCTGGTTTCCAGATCGATGATTCGGGCCAGGGCTCCCTTGTTGATAACCACGTCATTCAGGAAAACGGTGGGTTCCAGGACCTGGTCTTGACGGATAATGTGTGCCTTCAACATCATGCGGGTTTCTGTTTGAAAATCGCCCTGGAAGATTTTTTCCAGGATGGAGTAGAATTCTTCCAAGGCAATTTCGGTTAAAAAACCCAACCCCCCCAGATTGACGCCCAGGATGGGGGTTCCTTGGCCGCCGTAGAGACGGGCGGCCTTTAACAGCGTTCCGTCTCCTCCCAGGACCAATATGAGGTCTGCCGGACCCCCCGGCGGCACTCCTTCGCTGCCCAGGCCCTGATCCTCGTCCCAGAAAACGGAGAGTCCCATTTCCCGAGTCAAGCGATCTTTGATGATCCGGGCCTCCCGGTGGGCGATCAAATTATTCTTGACTACCAACTGAATCAGTCGCGGTTTAGTCTCCATCATCCAACTTTATGCCATACGTCTTAATTTTTTTATGCAGGTGGCTCCGCTCGATCCCCAAGGCCTCGGCGGTTTGGGTTATATTTCCCTGGTGTTCCTGCAGTTTCCGGACAATAAATTCTTTCTCAAACCGGATCTTGGCTTCTTTGAAATCCTTTTCCCGAAGGAAGCCCGGTTCATCGGCGTCCGGGCTTTCGGTTCCGGGTTTTTTCGAGAGATGACCCGGCAAGTCATCGGCCGCAATGACCGCCCCCGGGGCCATAATCACCAACCGTTCGATCAGGTTTTTCAGCTCCCGCACATTACCGGGCCAGTCGTATTCCCTCAATAAATCATAGGACCGCGGATCCAGATTTTTTTTATCGGTTCCGGTTTTAAGGGCATATTCTTTCAGAAACTCTTCGATCAACTCAGGCAGGTCCTCTTTTCGCTCTCGCAGCGGCGGCACTTCCAAAGGGATGACATTCAGACGATAGTAGAGGTCCTCCCGGAAATTCCCCAGGTTGATTTCCTGTTCCAGGTCTTTGTTAGTGGCGGCAATCACCCGAACATCCACGACGATCGTCTTCCCGCCACCCACCCTTTCGAATTTTTGTTCCTGAAGGATGCGAAGGATTTTGGCCTGGGTCTTCAGGCTCATATCTCCGATTTCATCCAAGAATAGGGTGCCTTCATGAGAAAGGTCGAATTTTCCTTTTTTTTGGTTGGTGGCGCCGGTAAAGGCCCCCCGCTCGTGACCGAATAATTCGCTTTCAATCAATTCTTCAGGAATGGCGGCGCAGTTCACCTCCACAAAGGGTTTATTCCGGCGTTTGCTCAATCGATGAATGGTGTGGGCCACGATCTCTTTTCCGGTGCCGTTTTCTCCCCGAATGAGGATCCAGGCGCTGGTAGGGGCCACGATGTCAATCTGTTGTTTCAGTTTCTGGATGGGCTCGCTGTGGCCGGTCAGTTGGTGACGCGCCTCCTCTTTCTGCCGGAAGAAAAAAGTTTCCTCTTCCAGGAGGCGGTAGTCCAGGGCCTTTCGGACGGCTACCGTGATCCGCTCCAGGGAGAGTGGTTTCTCAATAAAATCATAAGCCCCCAATTTCGTGGCCTTGACCGCCGTTTCAATGGTGCCGTGAGCGGACATCATGATGACCGGCAACTGGGGATGGGTCGTCTTGAGCCACTGGAGCGCCTCGATCCCATCGAGCCCGGGCATTTTAATGTCCAGCAACACCAGATCCGGGTTCTCCTCCTCCGTTTTTTTGAGGGCCTCGTGACCGTCACGGGCACATAGAACCTCATAGCCTTCATCCAGCAGAATCTGCTGGACCGATTTCAGGATTTCCGGTTCGTCGTCTACCACTAATACCAGTTTGGACAAGGAGTTCCTCGATAAAAAAAGATTCCGGATGACCGACCAGGACCTGCAGTCCTTTTTATCACGTTTATCACGGATGATACCAAGTGAAAAGCGATTTCCTTAAACCTCCAAGGGCAGTTCAATAATAAAGATTGTTCCTTGGGGTTCGTTGTTTCTGACCCGAATATGGCCCCGGTGATCGGAGATAATGGAACTGGTGATAGTCAACCCCAACCCGGTGCCGCCTTTCTTGGTGGAAAAATAAGGCTCGAAAAGACGGTCCTTGTCTTGTGGAGGGATGCCCTTTCCGGTATCCGACACCTCGATACGAGCCATCTTAAGCAGGGAGTCATAGCCGGTTTTTATCACGATCTCCCCTTGGTCCTCAATGGCCGAAACGGCGTTATCGAAAAGATTAATCATCACCCGTTTGATTTGTTCCCGATCCAACATAAAAAGCGGCATCCGCGTGTCGGGTTCAAAGGAAAACCGAATGTGTTTATGGCTTTCCTGATAAAGAACCAGGACTTCCGGAATCAAGGTATTCAGGTCATTTCGGCTCAGGGTGACCGCCGGCAAACGGGCGAAGACAAAAAACTCATTGACCAGACGGGTCAGTTCGTCCACCTGGTTAATGATGGTCTGGGTGCAATCGTCAAATATTTCACGCCCTTCGGGTAGTTGGTCCAGATATTTTTTCCGCAACCGCTGGGCCGACAACTTGATGGGGGTCAAGGGGTTTTTGATCTCGTGGGCCAGTCTCCGAGCCACTTCTCGCCAGGCCGAAACCTTCTGAATCTTTTCAATCTCGGTGAGATCATCAAAAACGATGACCAACCCCAGGTACCGCCCTTCTTCATCCCGCAAGAGGGTTATTTTAACCAGCAGGGTTAAGGTCCGATCCTGCAAAGGGATCTGCAGCGATCGCTCCAGCGTTCCTTTTTTCAGCCCGTCCAAGTTGGCTACTACGTCCTGCACCAAGGCGAAATGTTCCGGCCGGAGTACTTCTCGATAAGGCCGTCCCAGGACCTTTTCGGTTTTGATACTGAGCATTTCCTTAGCGGAGGTGTTAATGATGCTGATGCGGCCAACGACATCCACGGAAATGACCCCGGCTCCGATGTTGGCCAAGATGGTTTCCATGTACCGCCGCCGCTGGTTGATTTCCTCATAGCTCTTCCGGAGTTCTTCGTTGATCCTCTCCAGTTCGCTCTGACCGTCCTTCAGGTCGGCCGTCATTTGATTAAAAGACCTGACCAACAGCCCGAATTCATCTTTGGCCTCCAGGTCGATCGTAAAATTATAATCCCCCTGGGCGACTCGAAAGGTGCCCTCAGCCAGTCGTTGAATGGGAATAGTAATCCCCTTGGCCAAATAAAAACCGAACCAAGTGGCCGAAAAAATAATCAGCAGAGTGACAATCGAGAGGATGATTAAGTAAGTAAATTTGATAGGATTTTTCAACAACTGCATCTGCCGGTAGCCTTCCAGACCGGTCGATATGGCATCCATTTTTTTCATCAAGGATTTGGGGAAATAGGATACCGCCACTAAGGTGGCCGCCGCTTCCTCGCCTTGCGATTTGTCCAAAACCGGGACCCCGGCTATAAAGAAGTCCCCTTCCGTCGTTGACTGGATGTCGGTAACGCCGGAGGCGCGGAAGCCCTTCTGAATAAAAGACAGGGGTGGGACCTTAAAAAATTCAAGAAAGGCTTCCGATCGGGCCACCTGGTAACGTCGCTCCATATTCGGCAGGTAAACGGCCACCCAGGACAACCCGTATTCCTGGAGCTTGTCCTGCAGTAATTTCTGAACCTCCATAGCCTTGGCGGGGCTTAAAGCGTCCGTCTGCGCCAGATCCTGGGAAATTTGCTGGGCATACATCCGGGTTCCCCTTTGGGAGGATTGGTAATAGGCTTTGCCCACGTCCAAAGAATCCTCAAGGGACTTTTCTAGATGAATGGTAAACCAGTAATCCATGCCGGTGGTCATAAATTCGTAGGCGATCACAAAAAGGACTATGGTCGGAATGAGGGAAAGGGTGACAAACCCCAAAACCAGTTTGGTACGTATTCTGGAACCAAGCATTTTACGCTTTCGCTCCAGGAACAGCTTGGAAAGATTCCGGACGACCAAGAATATTAACAACAGCAGGAGGATGATGTTGATATTGATGAGGGCGAAAAGGATCACCCGCTGGGTGGTGGAAAAGGGAATTTCAGTTCGGAGGATCTTGGTTTCCCAAAACGTTATGGCAATGACCACCACCGAGGTAATGGCAATAATGATCCGTTCTCTTTTACGGCGGCGGTGTTCCTTTTCCTCCTCCGGAGAAACCGCCTTCAATCCTTTGAGGTGCTGAGCCATGGGGGGGCAGCGGTGAAAAAAGTCGGAATTAAATGCTTAGTAGTTGAATTCCACCACATACCAATCGGTTTCGAAATCCCACAAGGAGACAAAAAAGAGGATGTAATGAAGATAAAGAGGCAGGGTAACCTTATTCAATTCCGCTTTTATCCGCAACTGGTATTGATTATTTCTCTCCAACTGCTTCAAGGGGATCAGTTGGATATTGCTGACATCGGCCATTATTTCCTGGGCCTTGGAGAATTCCTTGATGGTAAAGCTCTGGTTTCCCCTTTCGCTCAGCGTGAGATTAAATTCCTCCCTCAAGGAATCATATTTGATGGTGTGGTGAAGTTTGACGGCGGACAATTTCTTGTTGGGCCAATAACTCCGCGGCTTGTAGATCTCTAAAAAAAAAGTAAAGGTGGTAGGAATGCCGCTCATGATCGCCGTGTTCATTTCCGGCGTAAAGCACCCCTTCGTATTAAAGTAGACCAGCAACTGGTCCTGGTTATTGGTTACAATAATATCGGTGATTTGGGCCTGTTTGCCCCAAAGCGCTGCGGTCAGGGAGAAGACCAGGATCAGACTGATCACCCCTAACGAACAGAAATATTTTGATTTTTTTGAATAAACCCCACCCATTCCCGCATCTTATCAGAATATCGAAAAAAAGCAAGAAGACAGCTGGATTTTATGGGGCGAAATCTAAATTTTAACGGGGGGCAGGGCGATAGGAAGGTGCCCGAATGGGTGGCTATCCCTGGACGGGTGGAGTCGTTCCATTGACCGGGGTGACGATTTCATAATTTCCGGGGTCGGATAGCAGGGTCTGAACCAGGGTTTGATGGAGGGTATGACCGGATTTGTGGGCGAGGACGTGGCCCCTGATCGGCATACCGATCAGTGATAAATCACCGATCAGGTCTAAGATCTTATGACGAACAAATTCATCCCGATACCGCAGTCCTTTCTCGTTCAGGACCCCGGAACGATCAATCACGATAGCATTTTCCAAAGAACCGCCCTGAGCAAAACCACTCTTCTTCAGGCTTTCCACTTCTTCTAGGAACCCAAAAGTGCGTGCCCAACCGATCTCTTGAACAAACGATTTATCCTCTACCGCGACCGTGAGTGATTGGTTTTGCATGAGCGGATGATCGTAGTCGATAGTAAATGATATCTTGAATTCATCTGCAGGAAGCAGGGTGACTTTGCTCCCATTTTCCCGGACCTCGATCGGACGCTTAACTAACAGATATTTTTTTGTTTTTTCCTGTTTCTTCAGCCCCACCCCATGAAGCAAACGAATGAAGGGACCGGAACTCCCGTCCATAATCGGCACCTCCGAGGAATCCAGTTCAATGGAGGCATTGTCGATGCCTAATCCGGATAGGGCCGCTAAGAGATGTTCAACGGTGGAGATTCGATACCCGTTGTAACCTATGGAAGTGGCTAATTGGGTAGCCACCACCTGAGTATTCTTAGCCTCAATGACCGGGGAATTGGGGAGATCAACCCGGACAAAGCGAATCCCTGAATCCGGTTCAGCCGGTTTGAGAGTGAGGTTGACCTTCTTTCCGTTATGCAGCCCTATTCCGGCGCAACCGGTTTCTCGATTAAGCGTACGCTGATGAATTATCATGATGGAAGACCTACTTGCAATCCAGATGCCAAAAAGGACATTCGATCCGACGATAATTAACTTAAAGATTTAACTAACTTTTTTTAATGAGGCGGGCGAAGGGCTTCAACTGAAACCTCGGTGTACTGTGTTAATTAAAACACACCCTACTGGATAAAAAATAAAAAGACAAGGAGAATTGTAGGCGCATTTACCGTTTGACTATTGGGACTGACTTGGATACAAGAAACCCTTATGATTCGGGTTGCCAAGGGTTTACTCTTATTCCTGTCGGTCTCACTGCTTTTTTCCTGTTTCTATCGAACCGGTGGCCCTCCGGGAACCTTTCCTGAGCCCTGGACAACGGAACTGATTCCCGAGAAGAATTGGCCCGGTCTGGATGACGATGCCGATCGGGAAAGCCTCCGACAAGCCCTGACTCAAAGTCTAATCTACCTCCAGAAGAACTCCCTTCAAAAGACCTATCACCTTGGAACTCGAGAAATTTCCGGCGAGGAAATCCGATCCACCTTGGCGCTGATTCAAGAACTCCTGGACTCTACCCATGATGTGCTATCCATGGAGCGGGAACTGAAAGCCCGTTTCAATTTGTACCAACTGGTGTTCCCTAGACAGTCAGACACTTTTTTAACCACCGGTTACTATGAAGCTACCTTGACCGGCAGTCGTTCCCCTTCCGACAGGTTCCCTTTCCCTCTATACCAAAAACCCGACGATCTCTTGACCATCGAGCTGGAAAATTTTTCAAGTAAATACAAAGGAGAACGCCTTGTCGGGCGGCTATTGGGCCGAAAGGTGCTCCCTTATTACTCCCGCCGGGAGATCGACCAGGAAGGGAAATTGGCCGGCCGGGGTCTCGAATTGTTCTGGACCGATGATCGTTTGAAGCTTTTTTTCATGCAGATCCAGGGTTCAGGCCGCCTGGTGCTCGAAGACGGCAGCTCCGTTCAACTGCAATACCAGGCGACCAACGGCCATCCCTATTTCCCCATCGGCCGGGAGCTGATTCGCCGCGGCATTTTAAGACCCGAGGAAGTCTCCCTGCAACGAATCTACACTTATTTAAAGGACTATCCCGAAGAGCAGGAAGGGATCCTGAACCTCAATCCCAGTTACGTCTTTTTCCAGGAGGCACAGGGGGGGCCCTATGGAAGCCTGAACGTCCCCCTGACCCCCGGCCGGTCGGTGGCCATGGACCTGAAAATTTTTCCCTCCGGCGGGTTGGCCTGGTTAACCGGGGTCAAGCCGGTATTCTCCTCTGACAATCAGATTCTCTACTGGGTCCCCATGAACCGCTGGGTCCTGGTCCAGGACAGCGGCGGGGCCATCAAGGGTCCGGGACGGCTCGATTTTTTCTGGGGACACGGGGACCGGGCGGAAATGGCCGCCGGGCACCAGCGCCATGCAGGGACGATCTATTTTATTCTAAAAAAATAGCCCTCCGGGGATTCTTTCGCTCTTACTCCTTTTTTTCCGCAATGATGGCATAATCCCGGGCCAGCAGATTGAACGGAAACCTGTGGGACAGGCGATCGTCGCTCTTCAGCAATCGGACCGGATCAATCCTCCGCCCCAGCCACTCCATAACCGATCCCGGCAGGAATTTATGTTTATCCCAATATAAAATCTGAAAACCGGCGTCTCTCAAAAGATCCCGGATCTCCTTTGGGCGAAAACAATAGGCATGGTGCCATTTATTGAACACCCTGGCCAGTATTTCCGAAGATCCCCAGCGGGCCGGAAGATTCCAGATAAAAAACAAGCCTCCTGTTTTCAATACCCGGTGGATCTCTTTTAGGATTACCTGTTCGTTCCCGATCCCGTCTTCCCGGACATGCTCAAGAACCCCGGAGGAAATAAAGACCTCGACGGATCTGTCTTCCAGTTCCAGGCGATTGGGGTCCAGTCCCCGCAGGGTCGGCAGGTTGAAGGCCTCCCGAAAAAGAGGATAGTGCGGGGTGTCGTGCAGGAGATAGTTGAAGACGTTTTGGTAACCAAGACCGAGCAATATCTTAGTGACCTGGCCATAAAGACCTCCCCAATCAATAATCCGGGCTTCCTTTTCGGGCACAAATTCCGCTATCAGCCGGGCATAGTAGACATAAATCAGCCAGTCGGACAGGGCTTTAATGTTCTCGGCGTAAGGGACTTGATGGGAATCGATGATCCGGACATATTCCCGCCGCAGATCTTCAAATGGTTCCGTTCGGCCTAATTCTTTGACCAGATCCGCCCGCATCCTTGATGTCTTCTGTCGCCCATCCTTGTGGCCCTATTTCGGAGCAGGAACACTGACCGGGACCCCTTCGTGGGGTGTCCTTTTTCTGGATTTTAGGGTCTTGGGATCTCTCATCGTCCTCAATATTTCGATGCTGTCCTTCATCCCCTTATAGAGCCTGGCCATATCGATGGCCATGCCGGCCATGGCGGCCATAGCCTGAACGAAATTGATGTCGTCCATGGCAAATTCCCAGGGCTCGGCCGTATAAACCCGCAGGGCCCCAATGATATGCCCTCCGGCCCAGACGGGTACGGAAAGGATCGATGATATTCCCTCCTGACGGGCTTCGTCCGGATACTGAATTCTAGGATCGTCCGTGACATCGTAAACAGCCACCGGCCCATCCTCCAAAGTCTGGGCGATGGAACGAAAAGCGCTGACCGGACCCTTGTTCAGATACTCTTCACTCAGCCCGAACGAGGCCGCCACCTCCAAGTCATTGGTCTGGCGATTCACTAGAAACAAGGTACACCCTTTCGCCTGTAATGCGGATTTAATACTCTCCACCGTCATCAGGACTACTTCTTCCGGGTCTTTGGAATGGGAGATGGCCTTGGAAACCTTAAGCAGCGTTTCATAGTTTAGAAGTTGTTTTTTCATGGCTTCTCCTTTCCGGCTCAAGATTCAAATAAGCCGCTGGGCTAAGGGTTGGTTGATTATATTTCGTTGCTCTCGAAACCCTTTGGGAAGAACAAGGCCCCCAAAAAGCGAAACCCCATCTCGCTAACGGAAACGGGGTCGATCTCTCTGCCTTGAACCTCCCTGATAAGGGTTGCCAAACAGAATGCCTGGACTACTTTTTTCAATTTAATCGCAAAATAGCTCTCCTGTCAAACAAAAAATGCCCAACGATGGCTCCACGGACAGGACCCCGGAGGCTATCAGGCCTTAAACCTCGCCATTGGTTATTGATCGCCATTTTAAAAATCCCCCTTGGCAATACTTCGTTGTCATGCCTGCAAGACCCCTCGGTATGACGATACCTATTGAGTCGTTCCGCTTCCCATAGGGTCTCGGGAGTCGGTTCCGCCTGGTTCGCTCGATGCGCCAGGAGTCAAATTGCTCTTGATCGGATTCTAAAGTCGGGGTAATATTAATATTGGGATTGTTCATCGCCTATCCTCCTCATCAATGTGTCCAGATAGCCCGAAATTGACACATCGAGAACCGATCTGCCAAGCACACTTACCGGAAGAACATGACCTGGTACAGGAGACTACCTGGAAGTCCTCAAACCGAAGCCTCTCGAAATTAAGCTGGTTGGGGTCATATGAATAACATCGTTTCCCGAGCGACCATAGTTTCGAAGAAAGCCGCTTCCCCAAAACCCATTCCCTGGTTTTTTCTTATAGGTACGGCCCTCCTTTGCTTCTTCTTTTCCTTCACGCTCTGGCCGCTGGTCTGGCATTGGGTTTTTCTTCCCCACTCCCAACCAGACAAGCATTATTTTCGAACAGAGTCTAACGCGCCCCACCGCGTTGCAAACAGCACTTGGTTTTTGGACAAACCGGATTCATCACTTTCGGCCTATGTTGTCTGGCAGGTTCCCGAGGGAGGTCTGTACCACTTAAAATTATCCTGCGATGATAATGGGGCAATCTTTATTGACAGACATCCGATTATCTCTTTGGAAGGTGTCAGCGCTTTAAATGCGGGAGTGGCCAAGAAATGGTTGACCGCTGGACCCCATTTCTTGGAATTGCGGCTTCACAACGGCCCGGCCAAAGGATGGCTCAAGTTTGAAGTAGCCCGACCGGGTCGGATCAATTATGAATCCTTGAGTTCCAGGGAATTATCCTACTTGGAATTTGGGTCTATTACTGCCTGGTTAAAGGCACTCTATTGGGGAGAATATTTCTGTCTCCTCGTCTTCCTGGGACTTAGCCTGTTTTGCTTAGGCTATTATTTTTTCCGGCAACGGTCAGAGAGACTTTTCCCCACCCGGAGGTGGAACTATTTTTTCATAGCCTTGGTCCTGTTGGCCCTGACCGTAAGCACCCTTTACCACACCTTACATCCCATTCCCCCTATTTGGAGTGATGGACTAGGACATTACGCCTATCTACCCTCGTATCTGATTTACCATGACGTTTCCCTGGAGAGCCTCTATCAGCCCTCCCGTCGCTATGACTATCCTACCCATGGTTTAGATTTACACGATGGGGATGGATTTATGCGTCATCCGGATACCGGACGTTACATCCTCAAATACCCTATAGGCACAGCACTGCTGATGACCCCTTTCTTCCTGTTGGGACATCTGGTTTCCCCCCTGCTGGGATCTACCGCCGACGGCTTTTCCGTGGTCTACCAGTTCGCCATAGCTTTGGCGGCAGTTTTCTATATGTTTGCCGGCTTGGCCCTCCTCTTTAAGATCCTGATCCCTTTTTTTTCTTCAAAGGTGGTTGCGGTCACGCTCCTGAGTTTGTCATTGGGAACCAACTTACTGGCCTATGCCTCGCTAGAACCGAGTTATAGCCACATCTATTCCTTTTTCCTTGTCTGCGCCCTCCTCTATTTGGTCCCTTACTGGTATGCGGCTTCCTCCCGGGGACGCACTGTGCTTCTGGGAGTGGTGGTCGGTCTGATTCCTCTGGTTAGAAATCCCAATGTCTTGCTTCTCTTGATCTTCCCTCTCTACGGGATAACCAACTGGGAATCGGCTCAGGAAAGGGCCTGGTTTTTATGGCAGAAGAAAAAAAGAGTATTACTTCTGATGGCAGTAGCGGCCTTGGTCTTCTCCCCTCAACTTTTGATTTGGAAAATAACTGCTGGCGAATTCATTCTAAAATCCTATATCTACCCGATTGAACGTTTTTATTTTTTTTCCCCCCATCTCTTGGGAGTCCTCTTCAGTCCTCACCACGGGCTTTTCATCTGGTCACCGATACTGATTTTTTCGGTTTTGGGTCTCTGGAAAATGAAAGATCCTTTGAAATCCTATCGCTTACCCATCGTGGTCTGCTTGCTGCTGCACCTGTATATCGTTGCTAGTTGGTACGTCTGGTTCTATGGGGGGGTCTTCGGCCACCGGGCTTTTGTGGATGTCCTGGGCCTGTTTGCCCTTCCTTTGGCTTGTTTCTATAATTCCTTCCAAAAATTAGTGGTTAGGAGGGTTGTAGGCGCGCTGGCGACTTTTTTAATCGCCTTAACCTTCTACCTCTTTTGCCAATCCCTTTTGGGGGTACTTCCAAGCGGGATGAGACCCTTTATTACCTGGCAGGTTTACAAGGAGGCGCTGTTTGATCCTTCCGGGATGATTTTTTTTAATGAGTGGATCAAAAAACCACAGATTAATTATAGATTATTGAAATAGAAGTCGGCCTGAGGGTAGGATTGTAGGTTCGCAGTCCGGGTCTGCTAATCACAAGCGCCCTATCTCCCTTCCGGGGATTATTTGATCTTTTCTTTTTAACTAATTCGTAGTATTTCTTCAATTGTGAACAGAAGAGACCAAAAACGGAAACTCAGGGTAACCGCAGATGATTTTGGTTTTACCCCGGGGGTTACTGACGGGATCCTCGAAGCCCATGATAAGGGAATTGTGACCCACACCTCCATCATGGCCGGCGGCCTGGATTTTGACCGAGCCGTGGCTTTATCCCGCAAAATGCCCGGTCTTGGAGTGGGCGTCCATTTAACCCTAACCTGGGGGAACCCCCTTTCATCTCCTTCCAGCATCCCCAGTTTGGTGGGAACGGATGGGAAATTGCTTTCCCTGGGCGCGATCCTAAAAAGATTCCTGATGGGCCGACTGAACCGGAGGGAGGTGGCCAGGGAATGGGAGGCCCAAATGGAGCGGGTGACCCGTTCCGGAATCATTCCCACCCATGTCGACAGCCACCATCATCTGCATCTCCTGCCCGGCCTGTTGCCGCTGGCGGCCCAATGCGCCCACAAATATTATGTGCCCTGGCTGAGAAGGCCGGCAGAGGCCATCTGGCAGGGGACCCATTCTTATCCCGCGCTGGTCAAGCGAGTCATCTTCCGAATCCTGGCTCTCAGGCCCTGGCCGCTTCCCACCAGTGACGCCTTCCGGGGGCTGACCATTCAGGGCCGGCCGGATTATACGGCGCGGCTTACCAGGACCATCCGCGGAATACCCCGGGGGACCACCGAATTCATGGTCCACCCCGGCAAACCGGACGCCCTCCTGGAAAAAGAGGACACCTTTGTCTGGGAAAGGGAAATCGAACTCAAAGGGCTCTGTGATCCGGGAGTCCAACGACTCCTCCAGGATCTAGACATCGAACTGGACCGGCCGGATTCCGGTTCCGGTAAAAAATCCTCATGAAGCTGTCGGTCATCGTTCCCGTTTATAATAGCGCGCTCTTTATTTCGGAAACCTTCCAGGAATTGGTGGATTATCTGGAGAAGCTGGGGGAAGATTACGAGCTCCTTTTTGTCGATGACGGCAGCCGGGATAATACGGGATCGATTTTGGAGGAACTTGCCGGCCCGCACCCCCGGGTCTTCCTGATCCGGAACGGGGCCAACCGAGGGAAAGGGTACTCCGTGCGGGCCGGGATGAAACAGGCCCAGGGGGATTTCTTGGTATTTACCGACGCCGATCTGGCTTACCCGCCCACGGAGATCGGCAAGATCGTCCACACCTTGACGAGAGGGGGCGGATCTGGCCATCGCCACCCGGGTGGCGCCGGCCTCCCGTTTCATCATGAGTCCCGAATTTTTTGGTTATCTGTATACCCGCCATGTGGGGAGTCGTTTCTTTAATTGGCTGGTCAGAAAGGTGCTCGGCCTTTCCATTTATGATACCCAGGCCGGACTGAAAGGGTTCAGTCGAAAGGCCAAAGAAATCATCTTCAATCGGCAGACCCTGGAAGGCTTTACTTTTGATGTGGAACTGATCTATATTGCCAAAAAATTTGGATTAACGGTTCGAGAGGTTCCGGTCGTTTTTCGATATTTCTCGGAACCCACCACCGTTTCCTTTATGATGCAGTCCCTGGCCAGCCTGAAGGACCTTTTTTCCATTCGCGCGAAGAACCATAAGGGCATCTATACAATGAAGAAGGCGACATGAAGTTCATAGCCCAAGCGAAAAACCGGCTTTCCCGGCTATCCGGCAGATCCTTTCTCGGAGGAGTCCTGGTAGTGCTCCTGCCTTTCCTGCAAAGGATGCTCTATCTGAAAGGTCTATTTTACGGGCGGGATTTCACCGAAGTCATCGGGGCCAGGGGTTACTTTTATCACCAGTTGCGTCAGGGCAAACTGGTCCTCTGGGATGCCGTCCAGGCCACCGGAATCCCCTTCCCTACCTATCTTTTCGATCTTTTTAACCCCTTTTCTTTACTATATACCTTTTTGTTGAAAGACGGCTACCTGAGAAGCAATCCGACCCAATGGATGCTCACCCTTCATTGTTCCTTAGGCGCCCTGGGTGCCTATCTCTTGGGCTTGTCCCTGAACCTGGGCCGTACCGCCTCCGTGGTCATGGGAGTAATCATGGGCTGCTGCGGAGTGGTGGTGATCAAGAGTGTGGAACCGATGATGGTTCACACCTTTGCCTGGGCCCCTTTCATTTTTCTGTTTCTGCACCGCGCCCGCCGGCGGGGGTTGAAGCGGGAAGGGCTATGGGCCGGGGTTTTTCTGGGGCTTTGTTTTTTAGGCGGTCATCCCCAAATTTTTTATTATATCGGACTCGCCGTCCTGCTTTACGCCCTCTATGGACTGGTGGTGGACACGGAAGAATCCGGGGCCGCCGCGGCCTGGGCCTCAGCTTTCCGCACCTATCTGCCGCTGGCCGTTTCTTTTCTGCTCACCAGCGCACCCCAGACGGCTCATGAACTCGCCGCCCTCGTCTGGGGTCCCCCCGACGTCTTGACCAGCGCCAATACCCGCGCCCTCTTAATCCATAGCCAGACCGGGTCGGCCGACTTCGGGATGCTTTACAGCTTTCTTTTTCCGGCCCTGGAAGGGGGACACGGGGAAACCTACTTTTATGTGGGCATCATGCCCCTGGTTCTGGCCTGGGTAGCGACCCTGGGGCGGCAACCCCGTTCGGAAGCCGGCTTCTGGAAGGTGCTGGTTCTGGCCTCCCTGATCCTGATGATGGGGGGAAACCTCGGAATTCACAAAATCCTGGCCTATTGGCTGCCCGGCTTCAAGTACTTTCGTCTTCCCAGCCGTTGGGTCTTTCTGGTTCACCTGGGAGTGCTGGTCCTCTCCGGGTTCGGAGTGGCCCGACTGCTCTCGGTTAAGCAGGCCGGAGAATTCGCCGGCTTCACCCGGGGTCTGGCAATTATCATCGGGGGCTTCCTCCTGGTGATGATCTCCCTGATCGACCGTCAGCCATCTCCAGGTCTTGACGAACACGGAGCAAGTCACCCTGGTCCTTCACTCCGTGACCGGCACCATCCTTTTCCTGGCGGCCACCTGGTTCGTATTCCGGAGGATCCGGGAGGGAGAGACGGGTCCAGGTCTGCGTTTTTTGATCATGGCCGTCGTAATCATGGATTTGGCCTTTTATCTATCCCATCGGTAGGGATCAATTTCAATATCGTCAAAAGTGAAAAAGAATTCGGCCCGGATCCCAGTGCGGTTACCGCGGACATGGCCGCCATCGCACAGGACCTGGCCGGACTGACCCGGGAAAGGCCGGGCCGGATCCTGATCGGGATGCAGGGGGTTCGGACTCCCTGGGAGAGAAACGTTTCTCAATCCGCTTTTTATCGCTATCGGGTGAATTCCTTTTATCCCATCGACGGCTACCCGGAACGCCTGCAACCCCTCGCCTACTGGCAGATGGCCTGGGGCGAGAAACTGATAGCCATGCCGAGGGCCCTCAACCTTTTGGGGGTGCAATTTTTGGAAAATGGGCGTCCGGAAATAGCCGCCCAACGGTCACGGTGGGATCTGCTGGGATTCTCACAAGCGGCCATCCGATTAAACCCGAGAGAGAAGATAGCCCGACTATCTCTGGAGGCCCGGGTAGAAGGCCTGGAAGGGAAGGATCCCGGGATGATCGTTGCTGAGGTCGGGTTGGTGGAGGGTAACCAGTTAAAGGGCCACTGGCCGATCAGGCTGGAGCAGATCACTAAAGGGGGGCTCCTGGAAATCCCCCTGGCTGAGCCCCTGTCCGCCGGGGAAATCCTGTTAGCCTCCGCCTGTCCTTCAGGAACGGTCAGGGTTGAAAAGGTCCTGGTCAACGGCAACCCGGTTTCCGATTCCCTGGAAACTACTCCGGTCCGCTCCTGGCTGGTCCGTAACGAACAGGCCCTGTCGCCGGCCTTTTTTGTCTCCCGGGCGGCGGTCTTTAAAGACGAACCTCCCTATCTGGAAGCCCTTTATTCAATAGACCCCTCCCGATGTGTGCTTTTCCGGAAAGCCCCTCCCGGGTATCAGACGCCTGCCAAATTGACCGCCGATCCGGGCGGAGAGGTTAAGGTCCTCCAATGGAAGGATGAAGAGGTCCATTTGCAGGTAACGGCCCGACGCCCCGGTTATCTGGTAATGACCCAGGCGGCTTATCCCGGGTGGACGGCCCGGGTGGATGGCCAAAAACTTCCCATTCTAAAAGCCTACGGATTCCTGACCGCCCTGCCCATCCAACCCGGATCCCATCAGGTCCGGTTCACCTATCGGGAACCGTGGGTCATAGCCGGCCTGATCATCTCACCGCTCTGGCTGGTGGGACTTTTCATCTGGACCATCAGGCGAAAAGAGGGCCGGTTCTCTTAGACCGGGCCGAGTAACCATCTCCGCATCGTTCCAGAAATCCAGACCCATCGCCTTTTCCCTCACCGGTTAAGACAATAATCTATAATTTACGACCCGAGGGTTCTTGAGCCATTCACCCAGATAGGTCCATCCAGATGGATCAACCAGGATCTTTTTATAAACCGGCCAGGTCATATACGGCCTCATTTCACCCGGAAGTACCCCCTGGGAGTACTGGAAGAACCAATAAAAGGTCAGGGCGATAAAAAAAATGCTCACCCCAAGAACCGCCCTTTTGACGATCCTATTCTGCAGGCCTCCAAAAAAACAGGCCAGCGGGAGGGCCAGCAGACCCAGGGTATCCACAAAAGCCCGATGGCCAAAGGAGATGCCGTAATACCAGAGATGCCAACTGGCCACTATGTATAAATGGAGCAGGAGGCAGACCACGATGGGCCGCCGATAGGGTCGCCAGGGCCCTTTCATGGCCCAGAAACCCGCCACCGCAAAGATCAGGATGGGAGACCAGATAAGCAGCCCATGGTGCAGGCTGAAAAGGACCTTAATAGGGCTGGGAGAAAAAAAATTAACCTTTTCATAGATGTAGGATTTTAACAGGAATTGGTTCGTCGCCAACTTCCAGATTATTGTTTGGGGTGAAAAGACCAGGGCGGAAAGGACCAGCAAAAGAAAAACCTTTTTTCTGGCCTGCCACAAAAAATGAACTTGTTCCTTGGCAGCATCCCGGTTGGTTATTCCAAAGAGGGGAATGAACAAGAGGAACACCAGGTTGGGATTTCGGACCAACGGAATCAACCCGGCCACGAACCCCAAAAAGAAGGTATTGATCCGCGAGGGATCGTTATACCAGCGAGGCGTGGCATAGAGTAGTAAACAGATCAGAAAAAAGGAGTACGCATGGCTTAAACTGAGTTCAAGCGAGGCGTAGGCGAGCAAATTGGTCCCCAGAAACAGGCTCAGGAGGGTGAACAGAACCACCCGGGGAGGAAAATACCGTATCAATATCTTAAAAAGAATGAACAGTCCGGCCATCATATAGAAGAGGGAGGAGAGGGCTATGGCGAACTGGTAGCCAACGGAAAAGCCATCGGCCGTGAAACCGAGAAGGGGTGAAACCAGATGTCCCAAAAGAAAAAAAGGAAACATCAGGACAGCGGTCCCGATGGAGTATTTGTCTAAATAACGACCGGTGGCCGGATAGCGGATAAAACCTTCTCCATCATCCAAGTCCAGGCCATCCCCGGGATAGTCGTAGCGGCGGGTGGCCTGGTACAGGCTTTCCATGGACAGATCGTGGTAAATCAGGTAAGCGGGCAGATAAGAGTAATACCCAAGGCCGTCACTCCAAATGGGGGGAAGAGGATGTTCAAGATGGTAAAGGACGCTGAATAATAGAGTAACAATAGCCAGGGCCAGAAAAAAATATTTCCAGCGACGATTTGGAAATAATCGTTCCTTTCTCCGGTGAAAATAAAATCGCCCCAACCAGAGCAGGCTTAGCCCCAGGAAGAAAAACAGGCCGAGATATTCCCCCCAGGTGGTTATCTGTAGCCAGGTCTCGATGTTTCCGATCTTCAGATAGGATAACGCCTTGGGATCCAGGGGGACGTACTGGGTTTGGCCCGGGCCCTTTACCTCTATTTTCAGCCATCCCTTGTTCCGGGCCGTTGTTGAGGTGCAATTCCAGGAAATGCGGCCCGGGGGTCAACCATGTCTTGGTCTCTCCTACATTGTTGGGACTGAGGCCTTCCAGGACGATTACCGGACGATCATCGATGGAAACCTTCCCGTTATCGTCGCAAGACAATCTAAGATGATATAATCCTCCCTGAGAGACCTGCCACACCGCGTAGGCCGCAAGAGCGGAATCGGGATTTTCCAGAAACAGCCGGGTATCAATAACCCGGTGCGGGAAATAAGATTCCACCCGAAGCTGATGATTCTCGGATTCGACATGGGGAAGGAATACACCGTGCCAGACCAGGGGCCAGACGGCAAAATGGAAGAGGAGAAAAAAAAGTGCCGCTCCCAATAGGGGAAGGTCGGGCAGGTGATTTTTTTTGGCTGTTTCCATGGAAACCTAATTTTCCAAACTATTAGGTCATCGTTGATTAATTTTTTCAAGTTAGCGCCTGGTTAATTAATTTGCCGCTCCGATACCCTCCCAAAACATATAAATTTCAGGGCCATCCTTTAGTTCCCCTTTTTAGCCTCTGCCACTTCCAATTCACAGATAGACCACCAATAATTCGGATCCGCGCCGGTTTGAACCAGCTTGAGCTGCCGGATCGCTACTGGAGGAAATCGATACGTGTTCCTTCTAACCAACTGACCGTGACACCAGGCATATTCGGCAAAGGTTGTTGCCCGGATCTCTCGCCAGTCGCCTGCCCCCGGGGAAACCAGTATTTTCAGACCGCGGGGATAGTCGCTCAGGAAATCGCCCAAAAACAGGGAAAAGCCCCCGACAAGGCGGGTTTCGTCCAGGTCCACCTGAAAAAACATGCCCGGTTCCTGCTTGGTTAGTGTCCCCCAGCGGGTGAGAAAATCCCCGTCGATAGCCAGGCCGGTTTCTTTATTATTGAAATTGGAGAATACCTTGAAATGGGTTGGAGGTATCCGGCTCAGGTCCCCCGAAGGGAACAGGCTGTTGTATTTTATACGTTTCTTTTTCTCGCGACTGGCGACAACATCTCTCAATTCCCCGAGATCCAAGGCCCTTCCGAGTACCTGATGGGCCTCCTCCCTTTCCGGGGCCAAGGTGACGGCGGTCTGGGCCCACTTGATGACCTCCGGCCAGTTGACCTGCCTTCTTCGAAACGATGAGTTTGTGCCCGGGAAAAGCGGATGGGGCCCGGTGGGATCATCCCTCCAGCGATCCAGGACCTGTCCGGCCTTGGTCAGGGCCGCCTCCACTTCCGGCCTGGGCGGGTCCGGATGCTCCAGACTTTCATAGATAAACAACTCCGCGATGGTCCAGACTCCTGCTTGAATCTTCCGGTTGAAGAAGATTGGTCAGGCGCAGATAGCGCCCTTCCCGGGGCGAAAAACTGATTTGGATCCGGGGATTGTCATCCAAACGGGGCCGCCCTCCCACCCAGGTCAACCCGGCTAAAAAATACTGATCCCGGGTCACCGTGGTCCAGTCCTTCCCGTCCCGGGAAATCTCGAGCCGGAGCAAATAGGTTTCTCTGGATATGCCCGGCCCGGGCAGGAGGGATACCCGGCCCAGGTTCCGGACCCGGCCCAGATCCACTTGCACCCATTCTCCCGGGCTTTTCGGGGATTTCCCAACTGCTCAGGATATCCCGGTCCTTCATCAAAGAGGCTTGCTCGGCGTTCCGACTGGCGGTAATCTGCCAATCCTTACCGGGAATGGACCGGAGAGGGAAGGCCGGTTCCCTAAAATTATACCAGACCACATAATCCCCTTGTTCAAAACGGTCGGAACTGCCGCCGATCATTTGCAGGGAGGCGGCCATGACCTCCGGCAGGGGATTGCCCAATTCCCGGTGGGTTATGATGGCGACCTGTCCCGGCCGGGGCCTGATCCACGGCCCGGAGGTAATCATAATTGCGCTGGCCGGCGTAATCGGCGCAGATAATTTTTTCCTGAGCTTTCAAACGTCAAGGGTTGGGAAATCCGGTTGTCGGCATAGGCAAAACGGATATTGTGCGCATTCAGGGCGCTAATCAGCTTGGCGATAGGGCGGTAGGGTTGGTCCCGATATTCCTGCAGGAAGAGGGCATGGAGAAAAAGATTAAAGCCCAGGAGAACGATCAGCAGCCCGCCGCCCAGCCATTGCCGGAAGACCCACACCTTATTCAGCCAGATTGCCGTCAGGATTAAAAAGGGGGTATAAAAAGTCAGCGTATAGCGGAGCGAACCGGTGGCTCCCTGTTCGCTGGTGGAAAAGGACAGGACCAGAACCCAGAAAACGGCGACTACCAGGTCGATCGGTTCCTGAAGCGGGCCGCGAAAAGAAACGATCCTTCGGCCCCAGCGCGCAATAACGATCAGGGACAGGATGAAGGGGGGCAGATAAAAAACGGCCCAGACCGTCCAGGCCAAAATCGGCGGAACTGCCGGCAGGACGCTGTGGCCGTCCCACCAGTCCCCCAGCAAAGTTTGGAAAAAAGAGTACCGCAGAACGATATAAATCCGGTCCGCCAATTGACTGAAGATGCCGACCCCCTGGCTCTCAAAAAACTGGAAGGTGGAGAAATCATGCCGCATTTCCCATAACCAGAAGGGAAGAGAGCCCAAAGCAAAACCGGCTACACCGACCCAGGGGATCCGGGTCAATAACAATCGGGGCCGGGCCAAGGCCAGGCCGAGGCCTCCGACCAGCAGATAGGGGCCGGACAGGAGGCTCGACCAGAATCCCAGACCGGCCAGCAACCCGATCAAACCGGCCAGGGGAACCGGGGCCTTTGGCAAATCGAAACTGAGCCGGCAGATACCGAAGAGGATGAAAGCGCTGACGGCGCAGGCCTCCTCATGCCCCCCCGTAGCCAGCAATCCGATAACGCTCAGATAAAGCGGTGAGAAGGCCCAGAAGGCCGCGGCCAGCAGACCGACCGGTCGCCCCCCCGCCAGGGCGCCGATCCGAAAAGCCATAAAAAGCAGGAAGGCGCAAATCAGGATATCGGCCAGATGGAGGGTGAGGGCCGAGGCTCCAAAGAGGAAAAATAGGGAACTGGCCAGATAAGCTTCCAGTGCCCCCATATACGGCTGCCCCCAGAAAAAAAGCTGGGGTTCGCCCTTTAGGATATGGAGGGCCATATTCCCGGTCACCGCTTCATCATAGTAGGTTTCGATGAAAAGGGGGGAATAGGCCATGCCCCAGCGGAGGAGAAAGTGAACGACGATCAAACCGAGTAATACCCAAAAAATCCATTTGTTCTTGGGGTTAGTCCTGGGTTTTAAGGCCATTGAATTCATGCGCAAAAAAGAGGAATGATCGCGTGGTTGGTATGGGGTAGCGTATGCGTCAGAGAGACACTTTTCCGAAGCCGCTCTCGCAGCGGTAAAATGGAACGGCCCCAAAGGGAATAGGGGTACCCTGGGCGGCCTTCGCCGGCCCCCCGGACGCCAGTCCGGAAGGCCGGGAATCCGAATATTTTCGGGTCTCTTCGAATGCAGGAAGAAACACGTCAACACCACCCAAAATCGTCCCCGAGGGTTTAGGGGAAAGAAACAGTGAGTCGGAATTTACTTTCGAGTAGGCAATTTAGCGTTCGCCTTGTGCCATCGGGCCAGGTCACCACCGACGAAATTTCCGGTGTGATCGGCCCTTATATGTTCATCATGGTTATAGTCTCATAACCGCTGCCGGTCCAGGTCCCCACCAGGGGATCGGTGCTGGAACCTCCGCCACTGCCACTGCTGCTGCGACCGGCCAGCCTTCTACTGGTATAGCCACCGGGTCCCTCTATCCTGGATTTAACGCTTAACGGGCAACTTGGCATTCAGCTTCGTCGCGGTATATGGCACGTGTTTGTCCGGAGTATTCCAATGCTCAACGAAATCGATAGTCATGACCCCATTAGCAGCTATCGTACAAACTAAATCACCGGAACCGACCCCTGGGTTTGTGAAAGGGCCTTTAAAAGTACCGTTCGTAACCGATCCAGAGCCGGAAAAATGAGGATGATTTTTATCCGGAACGTCAGCCCAAACGAAAGAATTGTTTGAGTCGATATATAACCAAGCGTCTGCTTCACCCGTAACCTTCCATGATCCAACGAACGCGTTGGTAGCAACTGCTGGAGTACCACTGTCGCCACCACTGCTGCTGCTGCCGCTGCTGCTGCAACCGGCCAAACCTAAAAATACGATTAATAAGAACAACCCCAACCAAACTTTCACTCTCTGCATCTTTCCTACTCCTGTGCAAAAAAAATTCATTGACTTATAACGTAGAAACCTATAAAAGTGACGCATTGTAACATACAAATTAGGGATGACAAGAAAAATATCAAAATTTTTTAATTGAAATAGATTGTATTTTTTTTTATTGTTTCGACATGCTTGCTAAAACAAAAACGACCAGCGGCGGGCGCCCGCCGAAATTCCCTGAGCCGCGATATCCGGTCACCATGACTCTGCCGGAGCGCATTCTGGACCAACTGGCCGAGATAGACTCGGACCGGACCCGGGCCGTGGTCAAAGTTACCGAAGCGGTGATGAGGAGCGGACAAGGAAGCTTCAAACCGGTGGAACTTATCGAAATGGCCCCGGGAAAATCTCTGATCGTCGTCGGTCCGAGCAAATCCCTGCGGAGCATTCCCTGGCTGAGACTGATCGAAATCACACCGGCCCGTTTTATCTTGAGCATTCCCTCCGGCACATCGATTGAAGCCCTGGAAGTTGCCTTACGAGACCTGGTCAGTCATCCGGAGTCGCTGAAAAAAGAACGCGAGCACACCGTCCTCCATGAACTATTGGAATTAATCGGTCACCAGCGGCGTGCCCAGCGCCTGTCCAAGGCGGAAATCCTGATTATCAATTCGGCCGCCTAGGCCGAAGTTTCCCCCATTCCTCTTGCACCCCACCCGGAAGACCACAGATTCTTTCCTTCTTTCGTCGTCGACCGAGAGACTCCCTTCAGCGTATTTGGATAAGATCCTGTTCCCATATTGCTTGCCTTTTATGACGCAATTGTTCTATTAATAAACGATGGGTAAAAAAAGCTATTGGGCCGGCTTCCTCATCAGCGTCCTATTCTTAATCCTCTTCTTGCGGAAGATCGATTGGCAAACGGTGGGGAATATCCTTGGCCGGGTTGAGCTGATCTATATCCTTCCCCTGTTGCTGGTCAATCTTTTGACTACTCTGATCCGGGCCAAACGGTGGGGGGTACTCCTTCGCCCGATCAAAGTCATCCCCCTGGGCGAGTTGTATACCGCCACGGCCATAGGCTTCATGGCCAATTATCTGCTGCCGGCCCGGGTCGGGGAATTTATCCGAGCCTTTCTTCTGGGAAGCCGGGCGCAGATCAGCAAGACCGCTTCCTTTGCCACCATTGTGGTGGAACGGGTCTTCGACGGGTTTACCGTGATGGTCATGTTTGTGGTGGTCCTCTTTTTGATGCCCTGGCCGACCGGCCCGGCCTCTTTTTTCAACCAGCGAAATATCAAGCTGGTAGGTCTCCTGAGTTTTATTTTCTATCTCTCCGTCCTGGGAATCCTGCTGCTCATGTATTTTCATAACCGACGGGTCAACCGGTCTGTTTGATTTTCTCCTGAAACCCTTTCCCCCCAGTCTGAGTCTGAAGGTCCGGGGAAAAGTGGACGCCTTCATCTTCGGACTGGGCACCTTAAAAAATCTAGGGGATATCGTCATCATCTCTTTTTACTCGGCCCTGGTCTGGGTGATCAGTTTCCTGCTCGCTTACTTTCTTTTTTTTCCTCTCGGGATTCACTTGTCCCTGCTATCCGCCGTCTTCTTGACGGTTATCCTGGTCTTTGGGGTGACCATCCCTTCGGCCCCGGGATTTATCGGGACCTTCCACTGGGCCTGTGCCGCCGCCCTCATGTTCTTGGGTGTTGAGGCGAACCTGGCCAAAAGCTACGCCATTGTTTTGTGGTTCATCAGTTTTATCCCCATCACCTCCCTGGGCCTTATTCTGCTCTGGAAAGAAGGACTTTCGTTTCGGGCTCTGAAACCGGTCGATTCGGACCAAACCTCTTAGTCGGGGAAGCGGAGCGCCTCCTCGGGACCGAGAAATTTCAAAAGGGCCAAGTATCATGTCGCTCCTAATCATGAGGTGAGACCGTCAGTATGTAAATAGGACTCGGCATCCCAGGGTTTCATCAATAATTAATAATTAACAATTGATTATTGATTATTGATTTCAAAAAGTTAGGCATGTGTCTTCCCTTTATTTTCATGCCTCGGGGTGCCCGCCCCGGGCATGGGAGTTTAATACGATGTTAAAAAAGGTATCCATCCCCCTGGGGCAACAGGGGCAGGTATCCGCCAAGATTTCCGTCCCCGCTGATTTCAGCCCCGGCCGGGACCCGGGGATCATCCTGGCCCACGGAGCGGGAAACGATATGGAAAACCCTTTGTTGGTCTTCCTGGGCGAAGGCCTGGCTCGGGCGGGTGTCTTGGCGCTCCGGTTCAATTTCCCGTATATGGAAGCGGGACGGACGATCCCGGACAAGCCGGAGGTCCTGGAGGCCACCTGGGAGGCGGCTTTTACTTTTCTGACAGGTCATCCGTCATACCGCCCGGCTTTCGTCGTCGCCGCCGGAAAATCCATGGGCGGCCGGATCGCTTCCCAGGCGGCCGCTTCCGGACGGCTTCCGGTCCGGGGTCTTATATTTTACGGCTACCCGCTTCACCCGCCGGGGCACCCGGAAAAGATCCGGGATGCCCATCTTTATTCCCTGTCGATCCCGATGTTTTTCTTTGAGGGCACCCGGGACCCCTTCTGCGACCTTAAGCTTCTGGAGATCGTCTTGAAAAAGGTAAAAACGCCTTGGGGTTTGGAAATCATCGAAGGCGGGGATCACTCTTTCAAGGTGCCTGCCTCAAAGGGGTTGACGATTCAAGTCGTTTACCGGAAAATACTGGACAAAACCGTGGAGATCCTCCAAACCGGATTTTTTAATAAAGCGGGCCAAGCTTAGTTCTTGATCCGCAATAAACCCTAACAAAAAACATTTTAGATTCTTTCATCCATTGTTAAAGACAAATTCTCAGAACAATGGATGAAAGAATCTGAGGAGACTTGTTTATGCCCTTGCATCCTCTGGCCGGAAAGCCGGCCCCCCGGGAAATTTTAGTCAATGTCCCCCGATTGATCACAGCCTATTTTATGGAACACCCGGATGGAGAACATCCGGACCAGCGGGTCGGCTTCGGGACTTCCGGACACCGCGGCTCCTCCTTCAAGAAAAGTTATAACGAAGACCACATCCTGGCCGTCACCCAGGCCATCTGCGATTACCGGGCAACAAACGGTATCGATGGGCCGTTATTCTTGGGTATGGATACGCATGCCCTCTCCGAACCCAGCCAGGCCACGGCCCTTGAAGTGCTGGCCGCCAATGCCGTCCCCGTCCGGATGGCCCAAGGTCATGGATATACCCCCACACCGGTCATTTCCCACGCCATCCTGGTATACAACCGGGGGCGGTCCGCGGGGTTAAGCGACGGAATCGTCATCACGCCGTCGCACAACCCGCCGGAAGACGGAGGTATCAAATACAACCCACCCCACGGGGGACCGGCCGAGACCACCGTCACCCGTTGGATTGAAGATCGAGCCAATCAACTGCTGGGGACCGAACGTAATGGGATCAAACGGACTTCCATGACAAGGGCCGGTCAAGGGGGCTTCGTTCAGGAATATGACTTTATCACTCCTTACGTGGAGGACCTGCGACAGATCATCGATCTGGAATCCATCCGACGGGCGGGACTACGGATCGGTGTGGATCCGCTGGGAGGGGCTTCCATCGCCTATTGGGAACCCATCGCCCAAAAATACGGATTGAAAATTGATCTGGTCAATCCGGTTGTCGATCCGACTTTTTCATTTATGTCGGTGGATAAAGACGGCAAAATCCGGATGGACTGTTCATCGCCCTACGCCATGACGGGCCTGATCCGATTGAAAGACCAATACGACATCGCCTTCGGCAATGATGCCGACTGCGACCGCCACGGCATCGTCTGCCCCAGCGCGGGCCTGATGAATCCCAACCACTACCTTTCGGTGGCCGTCTGGTATCTCTTTCAGAACCGGCCTGATTGGCCGGCCCGGGCTGCCGTGGGCAAGACCCTGGTCAGCAGCAGCCTCATCGACCGGGTGGCCGCCTATCTGAAACGGCCCCTGGCCGAGGTCCCGGTCGGTTTCAAATGGTTCGTCGATGGATTGAAAAGCGGGGAGTACGGCATCGGACTGGAGGAGAGCGCCGGGGCGTCCTTTCTGAGGCTGGACGGGACGGTCTGGTCCACGGATAAGGATGGAATTATCTTGGACCTGCTGGCTGCGGAGATCACGGCCCGGACCGGAAAGGATCCGGGGGTTCTCTACCAGAAATTGACCGGGCAATTCGGCGCGCCTCTGTACGAGCGGATCGACGCCCCGGCCAACCCGGCCCAAAAGGAGATCTTGAGCCGGCTTTCCCCGGAACAGATCACCGCGGATACCCTGGCCGGTGAACCTATCCTGGCCAAGCTGACCAAAGCCCCGGCCAACCAGGCCGCCATCGGCGGATTGAAAGTGGTGACCGAAAACGGCTGGTTCGCCGCCCGGCCTTCCGGCACCGAGGACATCTATAAAATCTATACGGAAAGCTTCAAGGGACCGGAGCACCTGGCGCTAATCCAGCAGGAGGCCCAGGAGATCGTCCGAAACGCCATGGAATCGACGAGGGCCTAAACGGCGACTTGGGAATGCCGCAGGCGGTGCCAACGTCCGCGCTTCAGCCGCGGCGCGCTCACGATGCCACCGCGCGCCGTCGGCTGCAAGCGCTTGTTAGGTTGCACGCGCAGACACCCCTACCACAGGAGCGGCACGAGACGATATCGGACGCGCGCTTGGTAGTCCGTGTATCCAGGCAGTTCGCGTGCGAGCAAACGCTCCTCGTCAAGCAACCGCCACAAGAGAAACGGCATCATGAAGGCGAGCCCGAGCAGCCCCCAATAGGAGCCAAGCGCCAGGGGGGTGCCCAAAAGGTACAGCAATGCGCTGGCGTACATCGGGTGACGCACGACGGCATAGGGCCCCGTCGCAATGACCCGCTGGCCCTCAGTAACCTCGATGGTCGCTGATGTAAAGGTGTTCTCCCGGTAGACGCGGCCGATGAAGCCGAACCCGAGCACAAACAGTGCATCGCCGAGCACCACGCCGCCGAGTGGTACCACCGACCAGTGGAACCGAAAGTCGAGTGCCGGCAGCACGAGTAGGCTGATGAACCCCAGTGACGCGCCCAGCATGATAAACCGTTGCAACGGCCGTCGCTCGGCTGTCGGTCCGCCTTTCATGCGCCGCTCTAACAGGGCCGGGTCGCGACGGATCAGGTCGAGCGTGATCGCGCCCGACAGGCCGAAGAACAACAGCAGATAGACCCAGGCGTGCCAGTAACGGAGGGTTCCGGCGGGCCCGAACAGCAGCAGGCCCATTACTACCGCAAGCGCTGCGAGACTCAGCCAGGCCCTTACCTTCAATGTCGCCATGAGTTCTCGAGTCTCGCCACACGCGCCTCTGTGTGCAACGCTGTCATCACCCGGAGCCGGTTTTTTTCGGCGATCGGGTACACGAGCTTGTTAGGTGCTGACATTTATATAACCCTTTGAAAAAAACTGATCCTAATCCTACCTCACGCTAATCTGGAATCTCGGCCTCGACAAGTTTCGCCAGAAGAGTGAGCGATTCCTGCCAGCCGAGATAGCAAGCCTCGGGAGGAATGACATCGGGCACCCCTTCTTGCACGATGTTCAACTCAGTCCCGACGGATACCTTCTTCAAGGTTACCGTCACCTGAAGTTCCCCTGGCAGGTTCGGATCGTCGAATTTGTCCGTGTAGCGAATGCGTTCGTGCGGCACCAGTTCGAGATACTTTCCGCCGAAGGAGTGGCTATGTCCTGTGGTGAAATTCGTGAACGACATCTTGTGGGTGCCGCCGACCTTGGCATCCAAGTGGTGAACCTTGCCGGTGAATCCGTTTGGCGGAAGCCATTTGGCCATTGCGTCGGCATCCAGGAACGCCCGATAGATTCTCTCAGGCGTCGCACGGAGCACGCGGTGAAGCCGGATGGTATTTGTTGACATGATTTCATCTCCTTTCGATGGGTGGTGTTGTGATGCAATGATAAATGCTCTGCAATGTCCGATCGACGCCTAACGGTCAGCATAAGCCGCGCTGCCAATGACCATACCGCGTAGCGCCGCCGCGCGTCTCGGCGTCGGACTTAATGCGGTTGTCAGGAAAGAAGTCCCGCAATCTTGCCATTGTGTTGATTTTTCATTAATCTTTCTCTAACAAACTTTTCAATATTCTTAGGTCTTTCTCCACCCACTTGGCATCCTGCGCAAACTTCTCATCGGTCATTTCGGGAGGCGGCTCAGAAGATCGTGCGACAGGCCTTTCAGTCCGTGCGGGGGAAAATCACTCACCTTTTCCTTTTATTAAAGGCGGTGAGGAGGGATCGATCAAAGGTCTTCAGCTCCGTGATCCGGTTAATCCGACATACGGCCAAATGCAATAGGTCCCTGGAAGTTAATTCGGGATAGCTGTCCGCCAGCGCGCGGGCCTGCAAAACTGATTCGAGATCTATGGGAAGCACTCGATCCACCCCCCGAGTGGCCAGTTCGAGGGCGGCATCGAGAGTCGCCAACCGCCCCGCCGGCAGATATACATGGAGCAACTCTTGAAGCACTTCGGCCGAAGTCACCAGCCGGTCGCCTCTCCGGCTCGATTGCAAAAAAAACCGCTGCGCTTCCTCACGCAACGAATGGGGACGGCCGACGGCATAGATGAAGACATTGCTGTCCACAAAGATCACGGCTGATCCCCGCTTCGGTAGGCCCTTAAAATATTCTGTTTATGCGCCTCCCATTCCGGTTCCCGGCCTTTTTCCCTTTCTCGGCATCTCTTGAAAAAAAGTTTCAGTGACTCCGAATCAGCCAAAGGCGCCGCTTCTCTGATTTCCAGCATTTTTTTCCCGGCGTCCCGCAACCAGGCGCTGAGTGACTTTGACTCCTTGAGGGCCTGTGATCGAAACTTCAGGGCGTCCCTTTCTTCCAGAATAACCTGAACTCGCAATGACATGGGCTTACACCTCCCGTGGTCTTTAAGTGTAACCATATTACGTATACATATTACCATTACGTACTATGGAAAACAAGCTCAAATCTTTGAAATCGATCTGCCTGCCCATGAGACTGCGAGGCAACTGATTTAGGGGGATTTGAAAAGGACAATCGTCCAGAAAAGTTTTGGAGTCTTCGACTGGCTGGTCCTGCCCTGGCAGGACGGTCTACTCCGGCTTAGACACAACCGGCGGGCAACTGAATGATTTTATCCGCAACCAATTCGACCTGCTCGCTATTATTGATCACCACCCCTAAGGGCAAGTCATGAAGCTGAACGAAGTTTTTCAAGGCCTGTAACTGCCGTTGTTTGACCGTGCTCCCCAACTTTATTTCAACGGGCAGCATTCCGAAAGGCCCTTCCAGAATCAGGTCTATCTCCGCCCCGTTATGGGTACGAAAATAGTAATAATGCCAGTTGGGGACATTGACGGACTGCACTCCCTTGATCATTTCCTCGGTGATAAAGGCCTCAAATCCGGCGCCTACCTGCGGATGGTTCAGCAATGGCTCTCGGCCTTTTATTTGTTGGATAAAATGGGCTAATCCGCTGTCCCGGAGATGGCCCTTAGGCATCTTGACGATCGTTTTATTTAAGCTCCTCTCATAGCTGGGAATATTTCTCCAGATATAGCTGCCTTCGGCAATTTCCAGATAATCCCTGACCGACTTTTCAGATATATCCAGCGACCTTCCCACTTGCGAACGATTGATGATGGTTCCGCTCAAGGAGGCCAGCATAGAAACGAAACGTTGGTATTTAATGATATCCATCCGGGGGAAGAGTGTCCGGATATCTCGGTGCACATAGGTCTGAAGGTAGTTTTCCATCCAGACCTCGAGGAAGCGGTCGTCCCTTTCCAGTATCGGTTCCGGATATCCCCCCTTCAAAAAGGCATCCATCACCTGGTCGTGGGACAGAATGGGTTTCAGGCTTTTTAAATAATCGAGGGTGCCGCTGTTTAGTTTTTCCCCGAATATTTCATAGAATTCCGGCAATGGCAGGGCATAGGTTTCATTAGCCTTGAAGGTTCCCAGTTCCACCAGTCCGACTCGGCCGGCCAGGCTTTCCGAGACATTTTTGATCAATTCCAGGGAACTGGAACCGGTCAGCAGAAAACGGTTCTTACGCTTTCGATCCCGGTCGATGACACTGCGGAGTTCCTGAAAAAGGGCCGGGAATTTCTGGGCCTCGTCGATGACAAGGGAATGGGGATGTTCTTTTATAAAAAAATCAAAGTCACGGGAAATAAAATCAAAGTCTTTGGCGCGTTCAAGGTCGAAATATCGCCATTGGGGTCTCAACATCCTCGCCAGCGTGGTTTTTCCGCTTTGTCGAACGCCAAGAATGATAACAACCGGAAAGTAGCCCAGCAGGTCATGGATCTTTTTTTCGATATTTCGTCTTTGATCAGCCATATTCGTATACTACGCACGAAATTTAATTATGTCAATCGTCATTTCCTCTTTTATGTCCCTTAAAATATTTTGTTTATGCCCTTCCCATTCCGGCTCCCGAGTCTGGAAACAAGCTGGCTGCCGCTGATCCTCAAGGGGTTTTAAATCAGCTTTTCCTCCAGTCTTTCAAAGGGGAACGCCCCTGCCCTTACCACGGCCTCCTTCATTTCCTCCGCATAGCCGGGGCGCCGTCCATCCCGCCAGCGGGGATAGCCGCCCAGCCAGACATAGCGTATCAATTCCTGGAAATTTTCCTGATCGAAACGATAGTCCCCGATAAGGATCTTGTTTTTTTCTTTCAGAAACCGGACGGGGAACTCCGCGGCCGAACCGTATTTGACCACGAGCTGCTCCAGGATTGTTCGGGTCCGGAAGCCCTCCGGGTTTTGCTTGAAATCTTCCGGCTCCTGCGGAAAAGGATAGAAACGGTAAACCTCCCCGATAAATCCCCGGAAATCAAAACCGTGAATGGCCCCCATCAGGTTGCCGATCCGCTCCTCTTCCAACAAGTATCCGCTCAGGACCCATTCCGATTTCCCTTCTTGAAGCGAACCGGCCGCCTCGACGAGGCGGCGGCAGAAGTCGGAAGCGAAAAAGAAATACCGGTTCAAAAGCAGAAGGTCGGTCTCGATATTGAAAAAACCGAAAGCGATTTTTCCGTGGCTGAGGCTGTCGAAGGCTAAAGGCATGCTGGACTTCCATGCAGGCCGGGCGCAACTTTCAGAGAAGATATTCCCGGGCCATTTCGAAGACCCGGTAAAACATCTCCTTGGTTAACTTCCCGGTAAAGGTGTTCTGTTGACTGGGGTGAAAGGAAGTGATGATTGTGCGTCCATCCGGCAAGGGGAAAACCTGCCCGTGGCCGAATTTCAAAGCCGGCAGAATCAAACCCTTCCAGCGCAAATTTTTCAGGAGTTGGCCGAAGGCTACCTGCCCCAGGGGAATGAACACCCGAACCCGTTCCAACAGGTCCAGTTCCTGCTGAAAGTACGGCCGGCAGGCCTCGATCTCCGCGGGCAGCGGCTTGTTCTGCGGCGGGGCGCAGCGGATTGTGGCCGTAATATAGGCGTCCTTTAAAACCAGTCCGTCATCCCTCGTTTCCGAATGGGGCTGGTTGGCGAACCCGAAACGGTGCAGGGCCTCGAAAAGCCAGTCGCCGCTCCGGTCCCCGGTGAACATGCGCCCTGTACGGTTTCCGCCCTGGGCCGCCGGGGCCAGGCCGATGATCAAGACCCGGCCTCGGGGATCCCCAAAACTGGGCAAGGGGCGGGACCAGTAGGACCAGCCTTGAAACCGCCGCGGTATTTGTTGAGCTACCTCTTGATGATATTCAACCAGCCGGAGACACTTCCGGCAGGAGATGACTTCTTCTTGAAGTTTTCTAAGCTCAGTAGATCGATTAGTCATATAATATGAACATAGCTATTAACCACGGATATCCCCCTCACCCCAACCCTCTCGCGCGTGAGGGAACAGAGAGCCCTAAGGAACGGCCCGAGTCCTTTGACTTCCACCTCCCCCCGCGGGAGGGGACTTCGTCGGAGCGCAGTCGAACGATCGGGGTGTGGGCGGACTCGAAATATTTAGTCCTTCGCGGGTGCCTCCCGAGTCGCCCTTGGAAACCTGTCGACGCCTGGCGGCCCACGCCTTAACGGTCATTTCAGTCGACTAGAAATCGTAACCACTCACTGCAAACGTCGAATCAGGATTTTAATTTCAAGCAAAGCTCGGCCACTCGCTTCCCCAAGCGCCGCGCGTTTTCGGAGATTTTTTCATCGGGGGCCCCGGAGCAGGCCACTCCGTAATGTCCGGTGGCTGCCAGCGGATCGCCCACGACGACCATGCCGTAAATCAGCAGACACTGAATGATGGAGATCATGGTGGTTTCCTTTCCACCGGAAGGATCCCCCGAGGTGGCAAAGGCCGCCCCCACCTTGTTT
>CAVVCH010000038.1:0-51180 GCA_963746605.1 uncultured delta proteobacterium | reverse complement strand
AAAGGAGGATCCGATGGATAAAATTTTGCGGGTGAATATGGGGGCCGAGGGCGGCCCAACCTTTCAGGAAGTCCCGGTGGGGGACTATGCCGGCCTGGGCGGCCGGGCGTTCACCTCTGCCTTGGTCTCCAAGGAGGTGCCGCCCCTTTGTCATCCCCTGGGCGAGGATAACAAGCTGGTGATAGCGCCGGGTTTGCTGAGCGGGACCACCGCGGCCATGTCCGGCAGGATGTCGGTGGGCTGCAAAAGTCCCTTGACCGGCGGCATCAAGGAAGCCAATGCCGGCGGGCAGGCCTCCCAGGTTTTGGCCCGGCTGGGCTATGCGGCCATCGTCCTGGAGGGAAAACCGAAGGACGACACCCTTTACCGGATCCTCATCAACAAGGACGGCGTGAAGATTTGGGCCGACAACAGCCTGAAGCTCCTCCCCAACTACGATCTGATTGACAAAATGAAACAGGAATACGGGGAAAAAGCCGCTTTCATCTCCATCGGCCCGGCCGGGGAGATGAAGCTATCAGCCGCCTCCATTGCCTTCACCGACATGGAGCAGCGCCCTACCCGGCACGCCGGCCGCGGCGGCGTCGGCGCCGTCATGGGCTCCAAAGGGGTCAAGGTAATCATCCTCGATGACACCGGCATGACCATGCGCCCGCCCAAGGACCCGGAAAAGTTCAAGGAGGCGACCCGGATATGGGTCGATGGCCTGAAGAAGCACCCGGTCACCGGCCAGGGGCTTCCGGCCTACGGAACCAATGTCTTGACCAACGTCCTGAACGAGGCCGGCGGCTATCCGACCTACAACTTCAAACAGGGCCGGTTCGACGGGGCGGCCAAGATCAGCGGCGAGGCCCAGGCCGAACTGGAGACCAGCCGGGGCGGCTTGGCGACCCACGGCTGCCACCGGGGCTGCGTCATCCGCTGTTCGGGCACCTACAATGACAAAGACGGCCATTTCCTGACCAAGCAGCCTGAATACGAGACGGTTTGGGCCCATGGCGGGAACTGCGGCATCGACGACCTGGATACCATCGCCATGTTGGATTTCCTGGATGACAACTACGGGGTGGACACCATTGAAATGGGCGCCACCGTCGCCGTGGCCATGGATGCCGGCCTGATCAAATTCGGAGACGGCCAGGGGGCCATCGACTTGGTCAAAGAGGTCGGCAAAGGGTCGCACCTGGGCCGGATCCTGGGCAACGGCGCCGCCGTAACCGGCAAGGTCTTCGGCGTGGAACGCGTCCCGGTGGTTAAGGGTCAGGCCATGCCGGCCTACGATCCCCGGGCCGTGCAGGGCATGGGGGTGACTTACGCCACCACACCCATGGGGGCGGATCACACCGCCGGCTACGCGGTGACGGCCAACATCCTGAATGTGGGCGGCACCGTGGATCCCCTCAAGCCCGAAGGCCAGATCGAACTTTCCCGGAACCTGCAGATCGCCACGGCAGCCGTGGATTCCACCGGCATGTGCCTCTTCGTGGCCTTCGCCGTGCTGGACCAACCGGAAACCTTCCAGGCCCTGATCGATTCCATCAACGCCTTCTACGGCTTGAATCTCACCGGCGACGACGTGGTGGCCCTGGGTAAATCCGTCTTGAAAAATGAACGGGACTTCAATGCCCGCGCCGGCTTCACCTCCAAACAGGATCGTCTGCCGGATTACTTCAAAAAAGAAGTCTTCCCGCCCCATAACGTAACCTTTCAGGTTAAGGATGAGGACTTGGACAAAGTCTTTAACTGGTAACCTGTCCACTTTTCTATCAACCTTTTTTCAGGGGGGCTTTTGGCCCCCCTTTAAATTCGTACGAAAATTGAATCAGCACACATGGCATTCATTAATAATTAATAATTAACAATTGATTATTAATTATTAATGTCAACCAGTTAGGGCTTATGTTTCCTCTTTATTTTCATGCTTCGGGCTGCCCGCCCCGAGCATGTAGGTTTACTCAAATTCCGATGCCCTGGTCATGAAATCCGAACTTGTATTTAAGGTTGCCCCTTCGATGCTGAGGACCTTCCATTTCCTCCTGCAACAGGGTCTGCGAATAGAAACCACGGTGGGAGTCAGCGTCCAGGAATTCCTGATCCGGCATTTGGGATTGAATCCTGAGCTTATCGAAGAAAAGATTCAGACCATTTTTCTAAACGGAAAGGCGGTGGATGACCCGGCCAAGGCCTTCTTGACGGATGGGGCTTTCCTGGCCCTTTCCGGTGCCTTACCGGGGCTGGTGGGCGCCACCATGCGGCGCGGAGGTTTTTATTCTTCCCTCCGAAGCCCGATCACTTACCAAGGTGGTACGGGTTTTCAAGAGTCCCAAAAAGGTGAGATTGTACTCAAACTTTTCAACGTCCTGCTCCAGGATCTCGGGCTCCGAATCCTGGAGCAGGGGTTTATAATTGAAGAATCAAAACTATTGGACTTTTTAAGGTGTAACGATTCCAAACTGGCCGCGGAATGCCAAATCCGGCATGGAGACGGGATGGAAATACCCTACCAAAAATTGTTGATCGCTCTCTCGGAAGAGCCCGGACACCTACATTTTTGTCAAGGTAGTCACATGCTAATAAATCGCCCAAGATAAATCCCTCCTTTTCTTTGAAACTTCTTGAAATAGAACCTCCATTGACACAACAGTCGTTTTCATCTACATTAATAAGAAAATAACCAAACATAATGTTCATGGGGTCGTGTAGGGGAGGGGTTAATCCCCTCCCGCATCCAACCGGGCATAAATCATGCTCCTGAAGAAATTTGAATCCTTAATTCCCAAGGTCGGGAGGGGATTAACCCCTCCCCTACAAAAAACGAAGAGCTTGAATATTTTCATGCTTCGGGGTGCCCGCCCCGGGCATGGGGGTTTAGTAGGAAAATAGAAGTTCTTGCAGGTTGCAAGTTGCTGGTTGCCGGTTAAAAGACCTGATACTGGATAAAAAAATGAGACTGTACCTCGTCCAGCACGGTGAAGCCAAATCGGAAAAGGAAGATCCCGACCGGTCTCTTACCGCCCGGGGCACGGCCGAAATCAGGGCGGTGGCCGAAGCCGCCAGTCGGGCCGGATTAAAACCAGCCCAGATGTTCCACAGCGACAAGCGCCGGGCGCAGCAGACAGCCGCCCTATTAGCGGAGGCCTTGCATTGCCCTTTGGAAGAGGCGGCCGGCCTTAGACCCAACGACGACATCCGCCCCTGGATCGATCGGATCGCGGCTGAAAATAAAGAGCTGATGCTGGTCGGACATTTGCCCTTCTTACAGAAATTAGTCATGCGGTTGGTCTCGGGGGATGAAGAAATCCCGCTGGTGGCCTTTCGCAACGGGGCGATCTATTGCCTGGGGCCGACGTCGGGGAGGCTTTGGGTAATCCACTGGATTTTGCACCCGGATTTGATTCCGGGATTAAAACCCTAAAACGAAAATAATGGTTAATCTTTCGAATTGAAGAAAGGAGAGTTGTATGAACGAAAAACTGATGGAATACTTCAACAAGCAGCCGCGTCTGGGCACGCTGAGCACGGCCGGCAAAGACGGCAAGGTCAACGTAGCCTATTTCGGTTCCCCCCGGATGACCGACCCCAAGACCGTATTCATGGGACTGGGAAACAATCGGACCTTGGCCAATCTCAAGGAAAATCCCTGGGCCGCCTATATGATCATGGAGCCGGGGAACTCCCTGCCGGAATGGAAGGGCGTCCGTCTCTATTTGAAAGCCACCGAGATCGACATGGAAGGGAACAAACTGGAACAGATCCGGGCGCTCATCGCCGAAAAAGCCGGACCCAATGCCGCCAAGATAATCCAGGCGGCCGTGACCTTCGAGGTCGTTGGAGATCAGACCCCTGGCCGACTTCGGGCAGGGGTGGGAGAAGTCCATTTAGTATAAAAATACCATTGATGGTATCGCAAAAAGTCCGTCAGAGAGAGTTTGTCATTCTGAGCGAATGCGAAGAATCTCGTTTTTTCAAGTAGTTCCGAGATCCTTCATGGAGTTTACCCTGAGCCGAAACCGTCCTTCGCAGTCATCCTGAGCCAGATCCTTCGCTTCGCTCAGGATGACAGAGGCGACGGCCGAAGGGCTCAGGATGACAGTTCGGGACTTTTTGCGAGTCCGTCACCATTGATCTTCCGTTTTTCATTCGAGATTGGACGTTCGATGTTCAATGTTCGACGTTCATTTTGGCCTGGAGAAGTTCATTTTCCTGTCCGAGGTCCAAGCCCGCGCAAAAGGTTTTACCCTGCCCTCTAAGGAGGATCACCCGCGCCTCTTTATCCGCTTCGGCCGCCACTATAGCCTTCTCCAGGGACAGCCAAAGCGTCCAGTTCAAGGCGTTTCGCTTCCCGGACCGGTTCAGGGTAATGAAACCCAGATGTCCTTCGCGATGATAGTTGACCAATTCCTGATTATTTGCTTCACCCATAGTGCTTCTCCGCCTCGTCCGGGGTCAAGGCATCTCCTTCGACATCCCGGCTCAACCCTTCCCGTTTTTTTAATTCCTTATAATACTCATGCTGCACCAGCATGTTCATCACCTGATTGGTCCCGGTCCAGATCATGGCCAGACGGCAGTCGCGCAGCAGCCGCTCGATGGGATAGACCGTGGTATAACCGATCCCGCCCATGATCTGCATGGCGTTATTGATCACCTGCCAGGCCGTTTCGGTGCCCACCTTCTTGGCTTCGGAAACCAGACGTCGGCCGTCCGCCCCCGAATCGACCCGCTTGGCTGCTGTGTAAACCAAGGAGCAGGCCGCATCCAGCGCGGCTACGGAATCGGCCAGCATGAAATTGACGGCCTGGAATTTGTCGATAGTCTGGCCGAAGGCCTTGCGCCGGGTTGAATAGCGGGCCGCCACCTCCAGGGCCGCCCGGCCGGCACCGATGCAACCGGCCCCGCTCAACAATCGTTCGGGAATCATCATGCGATTAAAAATGGCATAAGCATCATGCAATTCGCCCACCACATTTTCCCGGGGGACCCGCACATTTTTGAAAACCAGGCGGCCGGTCCCGCCGCCCCGGGTTCCCAGGAGCTGATAGATGTTCTGGACCTCCACGCCGAAGGCCCGCTCCACGATAAAACAACTGATCGATTGATGGGGCAGTGCCTGGGGGTCCGACTTGGCATAAACCAGGAACCAATCCGAGTCCTGGGCGCCCACCACAAACCTCTTTTCACCATTTAGAACGAACGAACCGCCGTCCTCGACCGCCGTAGTGGTGGCGCCGAAGAAATCGGAACCGCCCCGGGGTTCGGTCAGGGCCTCGGCACTGTAGAGTTTCCCGGCCAGGGTGGGAACCAGATATTTTTCCTTCTGTTCTGGGGTACCGAACAGGTTAATCGCCTCCCCGACGATGCTGGGCATGACATAGGCGCAGGACAGGGAATTGCCCAAAACGCCCACTTCTTCCACCGCCGCCACTTCGGCCGTCCAGTTGAGTCCCCGGCCGCCGTATTCCTTCGGGAAACGGGCACCCAGAAGATTTCGGGCCGCCGCCATTTCAATAAACGGCCGGCCGGTCTCAATTTTGCCGGCATCCATGTCACGCAACAGCTGGCTGGGAACGGTTTTTACAAAATCACGCACCTCATCCCGAAAATTCCTTTCCTCCTCATTCAGCAGGAAATCGAACATTGGATTCTCCTTTTGGCCCCACTGTTAATTCATAAATGATCGATGATCTCCATCATTCACAATTAACGATCTAGCAGTTGATGGTGCGGGATTGATTACTCCTTGGCACCGGGATGAAGCTTACCGCTTGGCTTACTAGATGGGGATTCTGCTTGGCTTGTGGAACGGGTGTGAACTCCCTCACCCGTTTTCATGAACGCATCGGGTGAGGGAGAACCCCTATGACTACTCATCAGGTTTGAACATGGATGACAATCGGATCAGGTCAGGTTTTCAAAAATCCCGGCCGCGCCCATGCCCCCACCGATGCACATGGAGACCACGCCGTACCTGGACCCCCGCCTCTTCATCTCGTGAATAAGCTGGACGGTCAATTTCGCCCCGGTGCAGCCCAGGGGATGACCCAGGGCGATGGCCCCGCCGTTGACGTTGACCTTCGCCGCATCGATGCCCAGTTCCCGAACGGAAGCCAGCGCCTGGGAGGCGAAGGCCTCGTTGATTTCAAAGAGATCGATTTCGGCGAGTTTCCTGCCGGTCACCTTCATGAGCTGCGGGATGGCGTACATGGGGCCGACCCCCATTATTTCCGACGGCACCCCGGCCACGGCAAAGCCCACATAACGGGCCAGCGGATTGAGCCTTAGGGCGGCCGCTTTCTCCGCGGTCATCAGCAGCACCGCCGCGGCGCCGTCGCTCATCTGGGAGGAGTTGCCGGCCGTAACCGATCCGCCTTTTTTGAATGGCGGTTTGAGGGAAGCCATCTGCTCCAGGGTGGTCTTCCGCGGACCTTCATCCACGTCGAATACTTTTTACTTTCTCCACGCGCTTCCCGGCTTCATTCACCGCCACGGTCTTGACTTCCACCGGAAGAATTTCTTCCCGGAACTTTCCATCGGCGATGGCCGCCAGGGCCTTCTCGTTGCTCTCCAGTCCGAACCGATCCTGATCTTCGCGGGTGACGTTGTACCTTTCGGCCACGTTTTCCGCGGTCAGGCCCATGCCCATGTAGGCCTCCGGATATTCCTCCACCAGATCCGGATTGGGGGAGAAATAGAAGCCGGTCATGGGGACCTGACTCATGGACTCCGCCCCACCGGCCGCTACGATTTCGCACATGCCGGCCATGATCTGCTGGGCCCCGATGGCGATAGCCTGGAGTCCTGAAGAACAAAAACGGTTAATGGTCTGTCCCGAGGTGGTGTAGGGAAACCCGGCTTTCATCACCGCCAGGCGGCCCATATTCAACCCCTGGGTATGCTCCGGGAAGGCGCAGCCGATAACCACGTCTTCCACGTCCTCCTTTTTGACCCCGGGAGCTCGCTGGATCACTTCATTCAACACCATCGCGGCCAGATCGTCAGGCCGGACATTCACCAAGACGCCTCTCTTGGCGCGTCCGATGGCCGTGCGGGCCGCCGATACAATCACTATATCTTTCATGGAAGTTCCTCCTGATTAACAGGTTGCTGAAAAAGGCCCATCTACTGCGTTGGCCTCATCCCTTGTCATTCCGACGTAGATCTAACTACGCCTCATTCCAAGGCATTTCGGCCGCCTTGTATCTGGACCTTTTTGAGCAACCTGTGAAATTTGAGTTATTCATCAAACTGCTAATTCCGTAAAGGTTTGCCGGTCATCAGCAGATGTTTGATCCGCTCGATGGTCTTTTCCTGTCCCAGCAGGGAAAGAAAGGCCTCCCGCTCCAGGTCCAGGATGTATTGTTCGTCTACCCACTGGGGAGCGCTCAAATCACCGCCGGAAAGCACGTAAGCGATCTTTTTGGCGATGAACATATCGTACTCGGAGATGAACCCCCCCCAGCGCATGGACTGGACCATGATGGTCAGGGCGGCGATACCCCGCTTCCCCAGGGCATAGAGGGACTTGGTCCGCGGCGGAGGGGCGTAACCGGCGGCCGCCAGGGCCAGGACCTCGCGCTTGGCCTCGGCCAATACATGCTCCCCTTTCATGATGATCCGGTCGCAGTCGGTCAGGAATCCCATTTCCTGGGCCTGCAAAGCGCTGGCGCTGACCTTGGCCATGGCAATGTTTTCAAACACCTTGCCCAGGAACGGCAGGGGGTCGGAATCGGCCCGTTTCATGGCCGGCGTAACCACCCGCCGAAGCAGTTCCCGGCAGCCGCCCCCGGCCGGCAGCAGGCCCACGCCCACTTCCACCAGACCCAGATAGCTTTCTCCGGCGGCGCAGATCCGGTCGGCGGCCATGGCCACCTCGGCCCCGCCCCCTAAGGCCATGCCGAAGGGTGCCGCCACCACCGGTTTGCCGCAGTAACGAAACCCAACCAGCAGGTCCTGCATGGTTTTGACGCCCTGGTCGATCTCATCCCACATCTTGTTTTCGGCGGCCATGACCACGTTAAAGACATTGGCACCCACGGAAAAATTTTCTCCCTGGTTGCCGATGACCAATCCGGCATACCCTTTTTCCAACTCCTCCAGAGCGGTATAGCCCATGGCGAAGATATCCGGATCCAGGGCGTTCATCTTGGAATGGAATTCCAGGCAGAGGACGTCGTCCCCCAGATCGATCAACGAAGCGCTGAAGTTCTTTTTCAGGACGCCTTTGGTTTCCTTCAGGTCCTTGAGGACGATGAAGTTGGGGTCCACCGGGATAGGCTGATAGGAGCGGCTGGTCAGGTCCCAGTAGAGCCTGCGGATCCCATCCTTTTTGTAGAAGGTCTCGCCGCCGGCAGCGATCATGTCCTTGACCCAGGCGGCCACCTTAAATCCTTCGGCTTCCATCCGGGCGGCTGTTTCCTTGACGCCCAGAATATCCCAGATCTCAAAAGGCCCCAGTTCATGGAAGAACCCGGCACGGACGGCATCATCCACGGCGTAGAGGACATCCGAAATCTCCGGGATCAACCAGGCACAATAGGATAAGGCCTGGGCGGTGTTGAAGGCGATCATCTTGGCCACCCGGTCGTCCTGCTGGCTGATGAATTTTATCCGATCCGGCAGGGATTCGATTCCCTTGGCCTGTTTCACCCAGGGGATACTCGGTTTCTGTTGCGGCCGGTATTCCAGGGTTTTCAGGTCCAGGATCAGGTAGTCCTTTTTCCCCTCCGGACCTTTGATCTTTTTGTAAAAACCTTGTTTGGCCTTGTTGCCCAGCCATCCTTTTTCCACCATTTTTCCGGTCAGTTCCTTCACCGGGCCCTGGATGGCTTCCCGAAAAGGATCATCCGGGATGGCCGGGTACAGGTTGTTGGCCACGTGGCTGGCGATGTCCAGCCCGACCAGGTCCTGGAGACGGAAGGTGGCCGTCTTGGGGTGCCCGATCAGCGGACCGGTGACGGCGTCGACCTCTTCCACCGTCAGGTCGTTCTGCAGTACGTAGTTGATGGCCGAAGTCCCGGTGATGCCGGCCACCCGGTTGGCGATGAAATTAGGGGTGTCTTTGCACAGGACCATTGTTTTTCCCAGACGGCGTTCTCCGAACTTCATCATGAAGGCCGTCAGATTCGGGTCGGTTTCCGGTGTGGGAATGATTTCCAGCAGCTTCAGATACCGGGCCGGGTTGAAGAAGTGGGTCCCCAGAAAATGGGACTTGAACTCGTCCGACCGGCCTTCGGCGATCTGATAGATGGGCAGACCCGAGGTGTTGGTGGAAACAATGCTGCCCGGCTTGCGGGCTGCCTCGATCTTGGCCATGACCTCGTGTTTGATCTTGAGGTTTTCCACCACCACCTCGATGATCCAGTCCACCGACTGGATCCAGTCGAAATTATCTTCCATATTGCCCACGGTGATCAGCTCCATCCGGGTGGGGCTGAACAATCCCGGCGGTTTGGATTTCTTCAGAAAATCCATTCCCTGGTTGACGATCCGGTTGCGAACGACCGGGCTCTTTAAGGTCAGCCCCTTGGCCTCCTCCGCGGGGGTCAATTTGAAGGGGACGATATCCACCAGGTACACGGGGATCCCCGCATTGGCCAGATGGCCGGCGATACCCCCGCCCATGACACCGGAACCGATGACCATGGCTTTTTTTATTTGAAAACCCATGCCTTCCTCCTCTAATTAAAATACGAATTACAGAGTTAATTGTTGGCTAAATCCGAAACTCGAAATCCGAAATCCGAAACAAATCCAAATGACCAAAATTCGAAATTCAAAACACCTCAAACCTTAAACCGCAGCGTTCACAGAGGGGAAGATGTTTCGGTCATTTGAATTTTGAACATTGCTGTTTGTTTCGAATTTCGTGCTTCGGATTTCGAGTTTGTGGTTCTAGAACCCTTCCTCCGGGATATCGACCGCCGAGGTGTCTTCCTGCTGAAGACTGGTGTACCGGGCGAAGACGTTGGGCAGGATGTTGCGGCAGAAAAACTTAACCGTTTCGATCTTGCCCCGGTAAAAATTCCAGTCGGCCGATCCGGCTTCGGCGCTCTGCAGCTTCTCCCGGGCGATCAGCCCCTGTTCCAGCAGGAGCTGGGCGATCATGACTTCGCTGAAACATTCCAGGAAGCGGGTCACCGAGAGGGCGATCAGTTTCTGTTTACCACCCTGAAAGTACTGCATGTAACGCATGGTGTAGTCGCCGGTGGCCTGGGCGGCCTTGAACAACAGCTTGAAGTCCGGGGCGAAGTCCGGATCATCTTTATGTTCCGAGGTAAAAGTAAAGACCTCCTGGATCCAATTCTGAAATATCTGACCGCCCTCCATGGGCACTTTCCGTCCGACCAGATCCAGGGCCTGAATGTAGTTCGTCCCTTCCCAGATGGAGACGATCTTGAGATCCCGGGCGTACTGCTCCACCGGAAACTCGGCGCAGTAGCCTACTCCGCCCAGGACTTGCATGGCATCGCGGGTCAGAGCATAGCCGAAATCGGAACAGTAGGCTTTGACCAGGGGGGTCAACAGCTCCACCTGGCCGGCGGCCCGTTTCTTTATGGCTTCGTCCGTCTCGGACAGGGCCACGTCGATCAGATAATACAGCTTCCCGATCATGGCTCGCATGCCCTCGGTGCCGGCCTTGAGGTTCATGAGCATGCGGCGCACGTCTTCGTGTTCGATGATCCGCACCCGCTCGGCGGCGCGGTTGGTGAAAGGCGGGCCCTGAAATCTTTCCTTGGCATACTGGAGGGCCGAATCATAGGCGCTGGCCGCCAGACCCAGCGACTGGACCCCGCAGCCCATGCGGGCCTCGTTCATCATCTGGAACATTTTGGCCATGCCGCTGTGCGGTTCGCCCAGCAGAATGCCGCGGCACTTTCCGCTCTCGCCGAAACTGAGCGAAGCGGTGGAGGATCCGTGGATCCCCATCTTGTGCTCGATGCCGGTGCAGAAGACATCGTTGGGTTCGCCCAGGGTCCCGTCGGGATTAACCCAGATCTTCGGGACAATAAAAAGGCTGATACCTTTGGTCCCCGGAGGGCCTCCCTCAATCCGGGCCAGAACGAGGTGGATGATGTTCTCGGTCAGATTCTGGTCTCCGCAGGTGATAAAGCGTTTATTTCCCTCGATCTTAAAGATCCGCGGGTCGATGGCCTCGGGATCGGGCACTGCCTTGGTTCGCAAGTAGCCCACATCCGATCCGGCGTCGGGTTCGGTGAGGCACATGGTCCCGGCAAAGACCCCGGTGTTGAGCCTTTCCACAAACATCTCCCGGTCCAGGTCGGTCCCGTAGTGTTCGATCACGTCGGCGTTGGCCGTGGTCAGTCCGGGGTAGGTCATGAAGGCCATGTTGGCCCCGACAAAAAACTCGCTGACCAGCCCGCTCAGGGAAGCCGGGAGTCCCTGTCCTCCCAGTTCCGGGTTGCCCGACATGGAAATCCAGCCGTTTTCGGCCACGACTTTCCAGCACTGGTGAAAAGATTCCGGAATGGTAACCAGCCCCTCGTCATACTGGCAGCCTTCACGATCGCCGTCCTGCATGGTCGGTCCCAACACTTCCTTGGCGACCTTGAGCCCTTCCTGAATAATCATCTCAAAATCGTCCTGGCTGAAATCCTTATAGCGATCGTATTTCAACAGTTCCGCTACATTCAGATGTTCAAACAACACAAACTTGGTGTCTCGTTCATTTCGATTGAAATAATTTACTCCCATGATTTTCTCTCCTTCTTTTTTTTGGATCTAAAATTGTTGGTTATTGCTATACAAGACGCCATAAGTAAACGAGCTCCAATACCTGGGTAGGGGAGTTCAGCCTCCCCGGGACTAAAGTCCCCTACCCATCTGCAGGATGAATTACTTTTGTCGTTGTATATAAAATCAATGACCGGATGATTCCTGCTCCTGCCCGATGAAAACCCCGGCCGATTATATTCCGCTTCAGAACATCAGCTTGCCGATAATCTCCTTCATGATCTCCTGGGTCCCGCCCCCGATGGACAGGATCCGGTTGTCCCGGTACAATCGTTCCACCAGATATTCCCGCATATAGCCATAGCCCCCGTGGATCTGAACCGCGTCGTAGGTCACTCGGTCGCTGACCTGACAGGAAAAATTTTTGGCCATGGATATTTCCTTGACCGGATTCAAACCGGCCTCGATTTTAGCCGCCACGCGGTAGGTGAATTCACGGCTGGCCTCGATCAAGGTGGCCATATCCACCAGCTTGTGGCGGGTCACCTGAAACCCTTCCAGGGGCCGGCCGAAGGCCTCCCGTTGTTTCACATACTTTAACGATTCCTCCAGAGCCAGTTGGGCGGTCATGTTGGCCAGGAGGGCCAGTTGCAGCCGTTCCATCTGAAAGTTGGCCATGATCCCGTAAAAGCCCTGGCCTTCCTCCCCCAGCAAGTTTTCCACCGGCACCAGGCAATCCTCAAAAACCAGCTCGGCCGTATCCGAGGCCCACCAGCCCATCTTTTTTAAGACCCGGGTAACCTCGAACCCCGGAGTATCGGATTCGATCACCAGGAGGCTGACCCCATGAGGTCCTGTCCCGCCGGTCCGGACAGCACAAGTCAGGACATCGGCCCGGGCACCGCTGGTGATAAAGGTCTTCCGGCCGTTCACCCGGTATACCTCCCCTTCCTTTACGGCCCGGGTTCGGATGGCCCCCACGTCCGATCCGGCGTTCGGTTCGGTGATGGCCAAAGCGCATATTTTCTCCCCGGTCAGGATCGGTGGAATTAAACGCTTTTTCAGGTCTTCCCGACCAGAGCGGAGTATGGGCGGAAGTCCGATATCCAGGGAACCCAGGCCGGCCGCCACCCCCCCGGAGCCGCAGCGGGCGATTTCCTCAATGGCGGCCACCTTTAAAAACAAATCGCCTTCGGTCCCGCCAAAGGCTTCCGGATAGCCGATGCCCAGGATGCCGGCCTCTCCGGCCCGGCGGTACAGCTCCCGGGGGAACTCTCCCTGTTCCTCCCATTCGTTGACATAAGGAATGATCTCCCTTTCAACGAACTTTCGGACCGTTTGCCGGACCAAGTGGTGGGTTTCCCCGAAATATTCCTGATAGGGCATGGTAAGAAGCGTCCTCTAATGCAACATAATAACGAACGATGAATCAATTTAACTGGAGTAATGGAGTGCTCGGCCCAGGTCATGGAGTGATGTTTCTCTTCAGACCAATGCTCCAACGCTCCAATCACTCCATCACGTCCTTTTCAAAATGGTTAAACCGGAAAAATAGTGGCAAACCGCTGGGCCAGCATGATATCCCCGGTGGCCTTCAACTTGCCGCTCATAAAGGCCTGCATGCCGTTTAATTCTTTGTTGACCATCGCCAGCCAGGTATCCGCGGCCATGGTCAGGGTGACGGTGGGCGCATCGCTGGCTCCTTCACTAACCGCGCAAGCTCCGTCCTTGACCGCCACGTTCCACTTTCCACCGTCATCACCGGTGATATCAAACTGAAAAACCGCATTCAGTCCCTGGGCGGCGTTGGCATTAAAGGCCTCAGGCATCTTGGCAAACACTTCTTTCACGTTGGTAAAAGCCATTTTTTCTTCCTCCTCTTTTTTGGATATTTAACTTCTTTTATTTTTTAACTAAATCTTCCCTTCGGGGCGGCGGAATAACCACCGCCTCCCCCTCGGAAACCAATTCCCCCCGTTGGTTGGTCCAGATCAATTTGAGGCGGACCCATTTTTTGCTTTCCAGCTTTTCCACCATCTCCGCCGTGGCGGTAATGGTATCCCCGAAAAAAGTGGGCCGCTTAAACCGGGTGGTCACCTCCACGGCCACCGTGCCCAACCCCGGCAGTTTGGTCCCCAGCACCGGCGCAATGAGACTCTGAGCCAGGGCGCCGTGGGCAATCCGGGTTTTGAAGGGGGTCAGTTTGGCGAATTCCTCGTTTACGTGCATGGGGTTAAAATCCCCGCTGATCCCGGCGAAAAGGTAGACATCCGTTTCGGAGATGGTTTTGGTGAACGAGGCCCTTTCGCCGATCCGGAGCGTATCATAACTCTTACCCAATTCAAATTCCATTTGCGCTACCTTTCAGGGATGTTTCAATCCCAACCGTTTCCGGCATTCGTCCACCGAAGCCACTTCCCGGCCCTGGTCGTGGATCATCCGAACGGCCTTTTCAACCAGGTCTCCGTTGGATTGAGCCATCACCCCCGGGGTGATATAAAAATTATCCTCCAGGCCCACCCGGACGTTACCCCCCAAGGCCACGGCCGCCGCCACCATCCGCCACTGGTCCGGACCGATGCCGATTACCTCCCAGTCGCTGCGGGGCGGGAGGATCCGCACCTGGTGGGCCAGATTATCCGCTGTAGGCGGCATCCCGCCCAAGACCCCCATGATCAGGCTGAACTGGTAAGGCGGCTCCAGAAGTCCCAGGTCGATCAAGGGAAAACAATTCCCGATATGGCCGGAATCGAAACATTCCATCTCGGGTTTTACCCCTTCCTCCTTCATGGCCGAAACCAGGGGAACGATCTCACTGAAGGGGTTGGAGAACACAAAATCAAAGACAAAACTTTTCTTCCGGGGGTGGTATTTGGCGTAATTCATGGAACCCATGTTCAGGGCGGCAATGGCCGGTCGAACAGCCTTCACCGGGGCGATCTTTTTATCCGTAGTGATCCCCACGGCCCCGGTGGAAAAATTAATGATGATCGGACAGACGGCTGTAACGGCCTCATAGATATTCCGGTAATCCTCTACCTCGTAACTGGGTGTCCCGTCGGGTTGGCGCGCGTGAAGGTGCACCACGGCCGCACCGGCCTCCCAGGCCCGCCTGGCCTCGGCAGCATACTCTTCCGGGGTATAAGGGATGGCCGGACACTGGACCCGGTTGGCCACCACCCCCGAAAGGGCGCAGGTGATCATGCAGGAACGTTCATAATCGTGGTTTTCGGTGACCCACCAGGAAGACATAATCAAAACCTCAATCAGGCGTAAGGCGTAAGGAGAACGTCGGGGGATCATCGATCCTGGTTATTTGCCGACGCAACGTCCCTACCCGTATCCCTTCCCTATTTTTATTTACCCTTAAAGTGGGGTTCCCTTTTTTCCATAAAGGCTATCATGCCCTCCATGGCGTCCTCGGTGGAAACCGCCTTTCCCAGGGCTCGCACAGAGAATCCAGCGCTGCATCAAAGGGCAGATCGCTCATGGCCCGAAAGGCTTCCTTACCGATCCGCAGACCGATAGGGCTCTTGGCGGCCAGTGTTTTCAAAACGGCCTGCACTTCTTCGTCCAGCCGTTCCGGCTCCACGGCCCGGGTGATCAAGCCGATCCGCTCCGCTTCCGGGGCCAATACCTTGCGCCCGGTGAGGACGAATTCCATCATCTTCTTCGGCCCCAGATGCCGGCGCAACAGGGCCCCCACCATCATAGGAAAGATGCCCACGTTGACTTCCGGGGCCCAAAAAGCCGCGTCCCGACGGGCGATGACGATATCCCCGGAGAGCATCAACCCCAATCCGCCGGCCAGACAGGCCCCATTGACCCGAACCACCAGGGGTTTCACGAACCGGGACAATTTCTTGAGCAGATCGGCATAATTCCTGGCTCCGACCAGGCGGTCTTCCCCCTCCCGGGCCAACGTCAGACCCAGGTCCGCGCCGGAACAGAAGGCCCGCTCCCCCTTTCCGGTCAGGCAGACCACCCGCACCGCCTCATCCTGATCCGCCCGATCCAGGCCGGCGTGAAAGGCGGAGATCATCTCCTGGCTGATGGCGTTGCGGCGGTCTTCCCGGTTGATGGTCAGGTAGGCCGTATGGTCTTTGACTTCATAGAGGAGATCGTCGGTCGTCACTATTGATAACCTCGCAAACGGACTTCTGAAGAGTCCGTCACTATTTCCCTTCCTCGATCTCGACCAATCGGTCTCCGGGCATGACCCTGGCCTGCAGGCCGGTCCTGATTTTTTTCACGACTCCGTCAAAGGGGGCCTTCAAGGTCGTTTCCATCTTCATGGCCGAGACCACCACCAGGCCCTGTCCCTTGACCACCGTCTCCCCCTCCTGAACCAGGATGCGGACCACCACGGCGGGCATGGGAGGGGTCACCTCGCCCGGGGCTTCATCGAGACCCGCCCGGCTTTTTCGTTTCCGAGCCTGATCCAATTCCTCAACCCGGTAGACGCCGCCCTCGATGAACACGTATTTCCCGTTCGCCCCCTCGGCTACGAAGGCCTGGACCGTCCGACCGTCTACCTGCAACAGAACCTGGTGGTCATCGATGGCCTGAAAGCGGACGGAATATTCCGTTTCGCCGATCCGAACCCGGGCCTGATCCGGATCTTCACCCGGCAGCCACTCCAGGGTTTTGACTTCGTCTCCGATTCTTAATTCGCAGGGCCCGGCCATCCTATAATCTCCATTCCCCCAGCGTTTGCCAGGGGCTCAACCGGTCCGGAGTCGAGGCTTTTTCTCCGGCCTGGGTTCGGACCAGGCCTCGGTCAAGGGCCGCAACGGCAATCCGGGCCAGATCGGCTGCTCCCCGATCCGGCTTCCAGCCTTCAAAATGGCGGTCAATGAAATCGGTCCGAGTCCGCCCCTCCCTGAATTCCGCGGTCTTAAAAACCTCCAGAAGAAAGGGAATCGTGGTATGGATCCCCAGGATGACGGTATTTTCCAGGGCCCGGATCATGCGTTGCCGGGCCGTCTCTCGATTTTCGGCCTGGACGATCAGCTTGCTTAAAATGGGGTCGTATTCCAGCGGCACTTCGAACCCGGCCCGGATGCCGCTGTCCATTCGGATTCCGGGTCCGGATGGCTCCCGGAGGAAGAGGATCTTCCCGGGAGAAGGAAAAAATTGGCCCTCGGGATCCTCCGCATAGATCCGGCATTCCATGGCATGGCCTTTGGGCTGGATCTCCTCCTGGCGGAAAGGCAGGGCCTGCCCGGCGGCAATTTCAAATTGGCGGCGGACCAGATCGAGGCCGGTCGTGACCTCGGTAATCGGGTGCTCCACCTGCAGCCGGGTGTTCACTTCCAGAAAATAGAAATTCCCCTCCCGGTCCAGCAAGAATTCTACGGTTCCCGCATTGACATACCCGGAGGCGCGGGCGGCGGCCACCGCCGCCTATCCCATTCGCCGGCGGAGGTCCGGCGTCAAAGCCGGGGAGGGTGTTTCTTCAATGATCTTCTGGTGGCGCCGCTGGATGGAACATTCCCGTTCAAAAAGATGAACTACGTTTCCGAAGGAATCGGCCAGAATCTGAAACTCCACGTGCCGCGGACCTTCCAGATACTTCTCCAGATAAAGGGCCCCGTCCCCGAAGGCTTTTTCCGCTTCGCTTTTACAGGATTGAAAGGACGCCGGTAAATCGCTCGGATCGGAGACGGTCCGCATCCCCTTGCCTCCGCCTCCGGCGGCGGCCTTGATGATGACCGGATACCCTAGACGCTCGGCCTCCCGGAAAAAGACCGGCAGGTCCTCGGAAGTCTGGTGCATGCCGGGGATGACAGGCACCCCGGCCCGGGCCATGATTTCCCGGGCCGTCGTTTTGCTGCCCAGGTTCCGGATGGCCTGCGCCGGGGGACCGATGAAAATCACACCGGCCTCTTCACAGCGATCAGCCAGTTCAGGGTTTTCCGCCAGGAACCCGTAACCGGGATGGATGGCCTCGGCCCCCGTTTGCCGGACGGCCTCCAGCAGGCGATCGATATTCAAATAGCTCTGATTCGGTTCCGCCGAACCCAGGCCCACGGCCTCATCGGCTTCCAAAACATGGAGGGCCGATTTATCCGCCTCGGAATAAACCGCCACGGTTTTGATCCCCATCTCCCGGCAGGTGCGGATGATCCGGACGGCGATTTCCCCCCGGTTGGCGATCAAAACTTTTTTAAACACAAAGAGCCCTTCCGCCGCCGACCCACGCAGACAGCAGGCGGCGACCTGCGCCTGCCTCCGGCTGGCCCTTCATTGATAATTCGCTAATTCCAAAAGATGACGAACCATTATATTTACTCATTCCGGTGACGGGTGGTTTTGCCCGGAGAAGTCCTCCGGGCAAAACGATCAATCCTTGTCCGCGTCTGTCTGCGGCGAAAAAAATCCACCGATCATATCCCCGGTTTTACATCCTAAACGTTCCATACCCGTAACGATCACTTCTGATCGGGGCATTCAGGGCCGCCGAGATGGCCAATCCCAGCACATCCCGGGTTTTGACCGGATCCAGGATCCCGTCGTCCCAGAGGTTGGCCGTGGAGTAGTAGGCGTTGCCTTCCCGAAGGGCCGAGGCGATGATCGGCCCGCGGATCTGCTTCACCATTTCCTCCGGCAGGGGCGACTGCCCCTCTCGGGCCAGTTGGTCGTTTTTGACGGTGATCAGGACATCGGCCGCCTGTTCTCCGCCCATGACCCCGATCTGCGCATTCGGCCACATCCATAAAAAACGCGGCGAATAGGCCCGGCCGCACATGCCGTAATTGCCGGCTCCGAAGGAGGCGCCGAGGATCACGGTGAATTTGGGCACCGTAGCCGTGGCCACGGCATTGACCATCTTGTGACCGTCCTTGGTGATCCCGATGCGTTCGTATTCTCGGCCGACGATATAACCGGCGATATTCTGAAGAAATAGCAGGGGGATGCCTCGCTTGTCGCAAAGTTGGATGAACTGGGTGGCCTTGAGGGCGCTGTCGGAAAAAAGGATGCCGTTGTTGCCCAGGATGCCCACCGGGAAACCATAGATATAGGCCCAGCCGCAAACCAGAGTCGGTCCGTAGAGGGCCTTGAATTCCAGAAACTCGCTGCCGTCCACCATCCGGGCGATGACCTCCCGCACGTCATAGGGAGTGCTGATCCGCTGGGGAATGATCCCGTACAGTTCCTCCGGCTCATAGAGCGGTGGCCGAGGCGTTCTTTGTCCGACCTCCGCTTTTTGGGCGGGAGGCAGGTTCTTGACGATCTGTCGGATCAAATCGATGCAATGGGCATCATCCTCGGCCAGATAATCGGACACCCCGGATTGGCGGCAATGGACCTGGGCCCCGCCCAGCTCATCGGCGGTGACCTCCTCCCCGGTGGCGGCCTTGACCAGCGGCGGCCCGCCCAAAAAGATGGCCCCGGTCCCCTGGACATGCACCACTTCGTCGCTCATGGCCGGGATGTAGGCCGCCCCGGCCGTGCAGAGCCCCATGACCCCGCAGATCTGGGGGATCCCCATCTTGGAGATGATAGCCTGGTTGTAAAAAATCCGGCCGCCGTCATCGGCATCGGGGAAGATCTCCGACTGCAGGGGCAGGTAAGCTCCCCCGGAGTCCACCAGATTAATCACCGGCAGGCGGTTCTCCATACAGATGGTCTGGATCCGCAGGCCCTTCTTGACCCCCAGGGGATAAATAGTCCCGCCCTTGATCAGGGAGTCATTGGCATGGACCAGCACTTCCCGCCCTGCCACCACCCCGATTCCGGCTATGATCCCGGCGGCGTGCACTTTCTTATCATACATATCAAAGGCCGCCAGAGGGGCGATCTCCAGAAAAGGGGTATTCTTGTCCAATAACAGGTCCAGCCGTTCCCGGACCGAAAGCTTCCCCTGCTGGCGCATTCGGACCAGGGCCTTTTCCGACCGCTCTTCCCGAGCCTGGCGCAGGGCTTCCCGGAGTCTGGCCGCCAGGTTCCGGTTGTGTTCGGCATTTTCCCGGAATTCGGAAGCATTTTTATCTATCCTGGTTTCGATGACTTCCATCGTTTAATTAACCCTTAGAAATGTCGAAAGATAAGAGCGAACCTTCATTCCGTCATTCCGGCAAAAGCCGGAATCCAGGTCCGTGCGACTTTCGAGCATCCTGGATCCCGGATCGGGTCCGGGATGACGACGAAAAACAAATACCCGAAAAAGGTGTTCGCTTAAAATTTTGGATTGAATCCTCCCCAGTTTCTGCCTTCATTGTTTCAGGCGTATTTCCTCAAACAATCGTCCGCGATCCGCATTCGCAGCACTTCCGAGGATTCCCCGGCCACCGGACCGAAGCGGGCGTCCCGATAACCGGCTTCCAGGGCATTGTTCCCCAGATAACCGTCCAGGGCGGCGATCTGCATGGACCCGCGGGCTACCTCCTCGGCCGCTTCGGTGATAAATACCTTGGCGGAATCCGCTACCGTATTCGCCTCGGCCATCCCCTGCTCCAACATCCAGGCCACGCGGTAGGCCAGGAGCTGCGAGGTCTGGTAAAGGGCGAACATCTCCGCCAGCCGGTACCGGATTTCCTGATACGCCAGGGGCGGCTTTCCCCCCTCGGCAGCGACCGCGCTGTATTCCTTGGCCTTAAACAAGGCCCGGTGCATGACACCCAGGGAGGAAACGGTAATGGCCAGATTGGTTTTGGTTTGAAGTTCGGACCGGATAGCCTGGCTGTCCCATCGGCCGATACATGCTTCCCGGGTCACCTCGCAATTTCGCAACGCCAGGTCGCTAAAGGCGATGCGCCTATATCCCAAGGCCGAGCAGGGTTCCGAGAGCACCAGCCCCTCTTGTGCGGGCTGAACAATAAACAAGGCGGTCTGTTCGCCCAACAGGGCCGGAACAACGATCATGTCGGCCAAAGCACCGTTGATGATCCCTTTTTTGCTCCCGTTGAGCAGGTAATCCTCCCCCCGCGCCACGGCTTGGGTAGTTATTTCCGCCCTTTGGAAGTTGCCTGTCGATTCGCTCAGGGCCACGGTTCCCAGGGCCTCCCCTTTCAGCAACGGGACCAGATAGCGGTCCCTAAGTCTCTCGCTGCCGTACCGGGCTATTAACCCGCCCACGACCCGGCTGCTGATCTCAATCCCCAGATAGGTATCGGGAAAAACTTCGGCGAAGGCTTCGCCGGCCAGAACCGCGGTTCCCAGATCGGCATAAGGCGATCCTCCGTTCCGTTCAGGGTCCAGTCCGATTTCCAGATAGCCGATGCCCGCCATCATTTTCAGAAGATGCCGATAGGCCTGAGAAAGGGCCGTCAGGTTTTGGCTGTCGATCTCCCCCATCCCTTCGGCTTCCTCAGCCAGGAGCATTCGCATCGCCTGGCGTATTTGTTTTTGACGGTCATCCAAATCGAAGTTCATCCGTCTTCCTCTGCTCACATCAAACGGGAAATGATCATCTTCTGGATCTCGGAGGTCCCGCCGCCGATCGGCGCCAGGCGGCTGTCCCGGAAAGTCCGCTCCACGTCATATTCATGGCAGTAGCCGTAGCCCCCATGGATAAGAACCGCATGATTGGTCGGAACCAGGCTCCAGTCGCCGACAAAAAGCTTGGCCACCGCCGCCTCCAGATGGTTCAACGGACGGCCCTGGTCCTTGCACCAGGCAATGCGGTAAACCAGGGCGCGGGCTGCCTCCAGAAAGATCCGGATATCGGCGATTTTATGCTTGATGGCCTGAAACTCGGCGATGGCTCGCCCGAATTGGATCCGATCCCGGCTGTAGCGGCAGGACCTTTCCAGAATGAAGCTCAGGCCCCCGATAAAGGGGGCCATCAGGGTGCTTCGATCCCATTCCACGGTCTGCATGGCCATCAGAAATCCCATTCCTTCTTGGCCCAACAGATTTTCAGCCGGGACCGAACAGTCTTCGAAAAAAAGGGCGGAGGTATAGGAACTACGGACTCCCATTTTGTTTAGTTTATTCCCGGCAGAGAAGCCCGGGGTCCCCTTTTCAACGATGAAGGCCGAGATCCCTTCGTGCCGTTCCCCCGCAACGGAGGTCCGGGCATAAACCACGGCAACGTCGGCGATGGGTCCGTTGGTGATAAACATCTTTGACCCGTTGATGATATACCGGTCCCCGTCACGTACCGCCCTGGTGGATAAGGCCGATACATCCGAACCGGCCCCCGGTTCGGTCAGGCCCATACAACCGATCCATTGCCCGGCGGCCAGTTTGGGGACATATTTCCGGCGTTGTTCCTCCGTGCCGTGGGTAAAGATGGTGTCGGCGCATAAATAAGTATGCGCGCCGTAAGAAAGCGTGAGCCCTCCATCCACCCCGGCCTCGCCCAGGGCCTCGGCGGCCAGAGTCGAGGTGACCACATCGGCGCCGCTGCCGCCCAATTCCTCCGGGAAATGCAGTCCCAGTATGCCGAACTCTCCCAACTTCCGGAAGGATTGGTAATCGAATTCCCCTTTCAAATCGTGTTCCTGACAGCGGGGAACAATCTCTTTCCGGGCGAACTTCAGCACCTGTTCCTTGAAAAGAAGCTGTTCGGCGGTGAAGGAAAAATCCATGATGGCTCCGATGGTTAAGTTACAGGAAACTACAAATTCGAAATCCGAAGCACGAAATCCGAAACAAGCACGAAGGTCCAAAATCCAAATGATCAAAACAAAAACGTTTCGAATTTTGAAATTGGGTCATTTGAATTTGTTTCGTACTTCGAATTTCGGATTTCGAGTTTCTAACCAAAAATATCTTAATTTTTGGTTAGTTTGGCCTGCCGGGCCCCGTTTAGAAACACTTCCATCAGGCTATGGGTGATCCGTTCTTTCTGCTGGTCGTTCTTAATTTTCTGTTCGCCGTAAACCATCACGGAGATAAAGGTCTCCATGGCCCCCAGGAAAATGTAGGTCAGGTAATGGGCTTCAATATCCTGACGAAGACTCCCGGCCTTTTGACCCTCGGCCATGATCCCTTCGGTGATGGCCATAAACTTCTTGAAGTATTCCAGACGGGTTTTTAGGTTGCTGGAGGAGCGGGAGATCTCATTGATGAAAATATGAATCAAGTCCGGTTTGTCTTGATAGGTATCAAGAAAATAGAGGATAATCTTTCGAAGCTGGAGGTGGAGGTCCTCCCCGCCTTTTTGGGTCTCTATCAGCAACTGATAAAGGTCTTCCCACCACTGGTTGAGGATGGTATTAAACAGACCTTCCTTGTTATGGTAGTAATGATACACCAACCCGTAGGAAATCCCGGCTTCCGCAGCGATATCGGCAATCCGCGCCTTATGAAACCCCTTCTGCCGAAACACCTTCAAGGCCGCGTCAAAGATAACTGCTTGTTTTTCCGTGCGAAGCTGACCGTTATCCTTTTTCATGACCCGGACCTTATCTAATTTTGATTGACTTGTCAATCAATTTTTTAACTATCGGGGATCCGGCAGAATTTCGATGGCCGTTTCGAACTCCAGGCTCCACCCATTGGAGGATAGGGAGTGTCTTTCCATAACGTTTTTTGGTGCCTGGGTAGCTTGATTTTCCTCAGGTTGAGTCTTAAATTTATATTAGAAGTCAGAAAGGAGATGTTCGCAAAAAGTCCCGAACAGTCATGCTGACTCCTTCGCCTGCTTGTCATCCTGAGCCCTTCGCCTGCTGTCATCCTGAGCGAAGCGAAGGATCTAGGTTCTCGGCTCAGGATAGACTCCGCGAAGGATCTCGTCCTGAGTGAATCGAAGGATCGGCTCAGCGTAAACTCCGCGAAGGATCCATGAACTACTTGAAAAAACTAGATTCTTCGCATTCGCTCAGAATGACAAACCTTCTCTGACAGACTTTTTGCGAGGCCATCAAAATTAAATCTAAATACTTAGGGTAAATCATCCTTGGGATTATGGGGATTGAGATGAAAAAATGGATCATTATGGGAGTGGCAAGCCTGATGATTTTTGCCGGGGGTTGCGCAACTACTGTACAGGTTCCCCTGGAGCCTAACGTTGGGAAAATGGACTTTGCGAAGCCTTATCCGTTCAAGGGGGACCTGTATATTCCCACGGATACCCTGAATTTCCGATATAAAAGCCCTGATTATATTCCTTCCAAACCTGTGGCCAATTGGGAATATATCCGTTCCTTTGAACTGCCTGTTGGGGAAGCCTTTGCCCAGGCGGCCAACCAGACTTTTTCACAGCTCTTTCAAGAGATTCAGGTGATACCCAATTATTCCGGGAAGGAACCATTCCCGTTGGTTATTGAGGTGGGGATGGAAGAATTCCGGCTTGCCCTGGAGTACGCGACTTTTGGTTATCGCGATCGAGGGGTCGAACTCCTGGATGTTCAAGGAATTATAAAGGCCCGCCTCCGCCTGATCCGACCGGGAAAAAGCCCCTGGGAAAAGGTCTATGAAGTTCCTATTCCTTCTGACCGCATAATTGTTAATCCCTGGACCCACGAGGTGGTGGGGAAGCGGGTGAGCGAAGCCCTCAATTCCTTGTTCCAAAAAATTGCCTGGGAACTCGTGGAGGAGTCGAACCAGCCCCTGGAACCCCTTCATCAATTGCTGACCCGATGATAAGGATATGTAAATAAATAACCTTGACAAAGCGACACACCAACCGTTCGCCCTGAGCCTGTCGAAGGGTGAACGATACGGCCATGCTTCGACAGGCTCAGCATGAACGGAGATACCGCTGCATTGTACAGCTTATTTCTTGACGGGTTCTAAGAGCGTCATAGCCTTTTGGCGACAGGATTATGTTTCTCTAACAAAGACCAAAATTTAAATGAGAGGAGAAAAAAATGGCGAATGACAAAGCGACGGAATTAGCGGGATTGGTTCGACAAAAGATGGAAAATTTTTTAAATCTTTCCAGGAACTTGACCGAGGAGACGGCCTCCCGGGCACCCGAAGGGCGTTGGTCCCCCAAACAGATCGTTTCCCATATCAGCGGCCCGGACGGAATCGGCTACCTGCCGATGCTGCAGGGCTTCCTGGATCAGGATACCCCTCGTTTTGACATCGAGCCGGAGAACCCATACCTTACAGACAGGCGTTCCCGATTGACCTTTGCCGCTCTGCTGGCGGAGTTTGAAAAGGAATACAGCCGGATCGCGGATTTCGCCGCCGGATTGTCAGAGGACCAGCTTAATCGCAAGGCCCATGTGCCGCTTTTGAAAGAAACCCCTTTGGGGGAATACCCTACCCTGGCCGAATGGATCGCCGCCCTGGTGGATTATCATGTAGGGTTTCACACCGACCATATGAAAGAAATCCAGGGGGCGTTGGGGGTGTAATAGGACTTCCCCTTTTGACGCAGGGGAGAGAAGAAGGAACGGAGCTTTCAAATGGACACCAAGAAATCTTGTCGACGATTTGATAAGGCATTACCGGTTTTATTCTCATTTCTGGCCTGCCTCGTGCTGCTGCTCGAACCTATGGGACTGTCTACCGCCCAGGCCCAACCCCCATCGGGATTATTGAAAACCCATTTTCCTCTGGTTTTTAATGGATCAGGGCTTCTTTCCTGGCCTGACCATTTCTCTAAACCAGGTTGTCGTCGGACTGACCCAGCCAACCTCCATCACCCATGCCGGCGACAACAGCGCTCGGATCTTTGTTACGGAACAACCGGGGCGAATCCGGATCATTAGAAATGGCGTACTGCAGCCGACACCCTTCTTAGATATAACCGGTCGCATAAGCGCCGGGGGAGAACAGGGTTTGTTGAGCGTGGCCTTTCCAACAGGCTATGGATCTACCAAAAACCACTTTTACGTTTATTATACCAACCCGATTGGAACACTGGTCATCGCCCGCTACCGGTCGACGGCCGACCCGGATGTGGCCGATCCGACCAGTGAGGAGATCATCTTGACCATCGAGCACCCCACCTTTGGCAACCACAATGGGGGGCAACTACAGTTCGGGCCGGATGGGTACCTATACATCGGCACCGGTGACGGGGGGAGCGGAGGAGATCCCTTTGGGAACGGTCAGAATCCCGCCGTACTGCTGGGAAAACTGCTTCGGATCGATGTGGAATCGGCCATCACGCCCTCTTCTTACAGCATCCCGGTCAACAACCCCTATGTGGGAACCACCGGATACCGTGGAGAAATCTGGGCACTGGGACTTCGAAATCCCTGGCGTTTTTCCTTCGATCGGCAGACGGGAGACCTCTACATTGGCGATGTGGGTCAGAACTTATGGGAAGAAGTTGACTTTCAGCCGGCCAACAGCGGAGGAGGCGAAAACTACGGCTGGAACATCCTGGAAAGCCTGCATTGCTTTAACCCGGCTATCGGTTGTATTGCGCCCCCCCGGAATTCTCCCCCGGTGACCGAGTACCCCCACAACCCGGATTGTTCCATTACCGGCGGGTATGTGTATCGCGGCCCAGGCAATGCCGCCATGCAGGGCATCTATTTTTACGGGGATATTTGCTCGGGCAATATCCGTGGATTGCAGCGTCTAAACGGAATCTGGTTCAGCAACCTGCTTAAAACCGCCCCCTTCGGCATCTCCACCTTCGGCGAGGATCAGGCCGGGAACCTGTATGCTGCCGATTACGCCGGAGGTGGTATTCATCAAATTACCACTCCCTAACGGGGACCTCCACGGGTTGGAGGTCCCCCCCAGAGGGCAAAATAGCCCCTCTTTCTTCCTACTTGAATTGATCCAGGTATTTTCCCGGCAGCCATTTGAGGAGGACCGCTTCCAGGGTCCCGTCCCCTCGCCACTTTTTGAGGGCGTTATTCACCTGGGTAAAAAGGGTCTCATCGTCTTTTCTTATTCCCCAGGCCAGGGCCTCCTGATTGAACGGCTCCCAGAGGGCGGTAAGATCGGCTTCGTTTTGCGAAACCATCCAGAGGATATAAGGGGCGTCGTGGATAAAGATGTCAATGGATCTTCTTTTAAGCTCATAGACGGCGTCACCGGCCCTAGGCAGTACAACTTTCCGTGTGGTCTTGGGGAAGTCCCTTTTCAAAAACACATCCCCCGTGGTATCTCGGGCTGCCGCTACTACCGCAAACGCCTTTAGTATTCCCTCTCTGCTTACATATTTCTTGGAATCCTCCGCTCGGAAGGCCGCCATCAGGCCACTTTTCAGATAAGGGTCGGCAAACCGGATCCGGATTTCCCGGGCGGGAGTGATGCTCATCCCGGACATAATCAGATCGATTCTTTTCCCCAGGAGCGCGTCGATCTGCTCCTCCCATTTCAAGGTGACCAGGCGCACCGGCCTATTGAGCTCCTGTCCGAGCTTCCGGGCCAGGTCCACTTCTATGCCCGTGAACGACTCTCCCTGACGAAAAATAAGGGGCGGGTAATCCGGAGTGATGCCGACCATCAAGGGAACCTCCTGGGCCGTTACGGATATAGCCGGCAGGCCCATTCCAATGCAGCCAATTCCCAAGGCCAGCACAATTTGCTTGATCCATTTTTTCACGGGATTAACCTCCTTTGGGTTACCAATTTTAACCAAGGATAAAAGTCCTTGGAAGAGACCCGGTTTAAGGGTTTCTTCGGACAGTCTATTATTATAATTAAAATAAATAAATGTCTGCAAAAAAAAGTCCCCGGGACTTTTAGCGGGTTGCGGGTCCCGGGATCCGTAGAAAGCGGGTTTAGGGCTGGGAACACCCATCGGCAAAAGTCCAGAAACGCCCACCCGGACATGGATGTTGACTTTTCTTTGGTCTTCCATCAAGCTGATCCAAAAATCAGGGAGGGGCGCATGCCAAAAGAATGGACCGCCGAGATTGTGGCCATCGGCTCTGAACTTTTACTGGGGCAAATCGTCGATACCAACACCGCCTATCTGGCCGCCCGGTTCCAGGAACTGGGGATCGAAGTCCGTTATTCCACCCAGGTGGGGGACGACCCCCGGAGTATGGCCGAGGTACTGTCCCGAGCGCTGAAGCGCTCCCGGATCACTATCACCACCGGAGGCATCGGCCCGACAGAAGACGACCTGACCCGTGAGGTGATCGCCAGGATCACCGGCCGAAAGCTGGTTTTTCATCCCAAGTTGTTTCGAATCATCCGCGGGTATTTCGATCTGGCGGGGTTCGTCATGGCCCCCAATAACCGCAAGCAGGCCTATATCCCGGCCGGCGCCCAAACCCTTTTAAACCCAATCGGCACGGCCCCGGGGTTTATTCTGGAAACCGAAAAGGGCCGGCTGATCATCACCGTTCCGGGGGTACCCCGGGAGTTAAAACGAATGTGGTCGGAGACCATCGCCCCCTTTCTTCAAAAGAAAATGGGAACCGACCTGGGGCTGATCGAGTATAAAGTATTGAAGGTCTGTGGTCTGGGTGAAAGCCGGGTCGATGAACAGATCGGGGACCTGATCCGGGGAAGCATGAACCCGGTCATCGGCCTCTTAGCCTCTCCGGGAGAAATCCGGATCCGGCTGACGGCCAGGGGCAAAAACCGGGAAGCCACTCAGCATCTCATTCAAACCGTAGCCGATCAGATCCGCGAACGATTAGGGCCGGTCATTTTTGGAGAAGACGACGATACCCTGGAGGGTTCCGTTGTCCGGCAACTGGAGCGGCAGGGGCTGACCTTGGCCGTAGCCGATGCCTTTTCCGGCGGGCGTATTTTTCAACGGCTGCAAGCCACCCAGAGCCTCCGGGTCAAGGGTGGCTGGGTCATCCGGAACGTGGCCGACTGGCCCCTGAAAATAAAAGGGGCACCAAAAAACCAGGGGCTGTCTTTGGCCCGGTCGATCAGGAAAGCGCTTTCAGCGGATTGCGGACTAGGCATTTTCGTTGCGGAAAACACCGGCAGGCAGGTTTTGCATTTGGGTTTCGCCCGGGAGAACCGTTCGGAAAATTATGAACACCCCATCGGCGGGCCTCCGGCCGTCCTAGCCGATCGGGTTACGGTCATGGCCCTGGATTGGCTCCGGAAAATGTTACTCGGGTCTTAACCCTCTAGGCCCGAAGCGGGCGCTCGCGAAGCATGAAAATAGGCTTTAGACGGGTCGAGTCAGCTCGTCATTCCGGACAAGAGAAGCGCGATCCGGAATCCAGGCCTCGGTTAAGCTTCAAAGGACCTGGATGCCGGATCGAGTCCGGCATGACGACAAAAACAAATACCCAATGTACGCCTGATATTATTTTCGTATTAATGGGAAGGAAGGGATCATGTCCGGTTGGATGAAATTTCTCATTCGGGCGGTGGTCGGGGCCGGCCTGGCCGTCCTGATGAGCCGTTTCTTTTTTCATCGTCTCTCTCTATTCACCGTCCTGATAGCGATTTTCTTAGTCGGCATGGCTTATGTATCGGAATCCGTGCGAAAGAGGGACCGGTAAAGGCGCAGAGCGCAAAGCGTTGGCTGCAGGATATAGCGGGCAGGCAGAGGGTGTGTGGGGGCACTAGCACTGGAGTATCATCCCCATATCCATTACATCGTTCCGGGGGGCGCCCTTTCCACCACCGACAGTCTCTGGCATCCCTCCAGGATCGATTTTTATCTACCGGTCAGAGCCCTCTCCAAAATCTTTAAGGCCAAGTTCCGCGAGGCCATGAAAAAAGCCGGGCTCTTCGATCAAATCCCTCCTGAAGTCTGGCAGCTTGACTGGAACGTCAACTCTCAAGCCGTCGGTTCCTCCGAAGCCAGCCTCAAATACCTTGCCCCTTATGTCTTCAAAGTGGCGATCTCCAATAGCCGGATCATCAAGGTGGAAAACAACACCGTCTTCTTCCGATACGCCAAACCCCACAGCCGAAGGTTACGGACTATGGCCCTCGATGCCCTGGAGTTCATTCGCCGTTTCCTTCAGCACGTCCTGCCCACTGGCTTCATGAAGGTCCGCTATTACGGATTCCTAAACCCCCATTGCTCTGTCCCTTTCGAAAAAATCTCCACCCTCATTCAGATGGCTTATGCCTTCGCCCTCGAGATGCCCGACTATCCAGAAAGCCCTCCCAAGACCCCTATCTGTCCCAACTGCGGCGGTACCCTCCGATACCTCGTATCCTTCATCCCGGGTCTTACGCCTCAATTGACCTTGGACAGTTCTTGAACGGTCTTCCGACGACCCTTTTCTTAAATCCAAAATGTCAAAGAACTAAAGCGGCAGGGACCTCTATGTCCTGAGTCTGAAAAACCAACTGATTCTTCTAAATGATCGGTGACCAATGACGAGGTTTACTTTCTTTAAGCACTTTCCCTGTCCTCTTCCGGCCTTCGGGGTCTGACAACCCCACTCTGATCTACTTCCCAGCCTTTCCCACTTCTTACCTTTACCCTATATTACTTCCTCTAAATTCGGTCCGGGCTTCTTGAACAATGGATTGAAACGACCTTTCAGGATCGTCTCAATCCTAATTGGTTAGGCCTTATTTCTTTCTGATTATTTCACCGAACTTCCAATAGTTATGGACACATCCTACTGGTTGTTGCTACTAACCAGTCGTTTAATAAAACTTCGATAAGAATGTGGTTCTCGCTTCAAAATCGATGATAGCACCAGCTTATTGCCTCCTGGGAAACCATGGGCATCATAATGCTGAAGCATCTTTAAGAATGTCTCAATCGCATATGGCGTCCAGTTCTGAGACTTGGCAAACAACTGTCTCTTGGTTACATCTAAGGGTGCAATTTGTATCGGCTTGTTTAATTCTTCGCTAATGATTGCTGCCATCTCTTCGTAGGTCAGCGTGTCAGGGCAAGCTAATTCAAAGGTCGCATTGCGTAGGCTCTTATCTATGAGTATGTTTGCGATAGCTTCGCCTAAATCTTCCGTGTCAATCAGAGCAAATTTCTTATTTGGTGCAGATAATGCTGGGAATATTCCATCAGCATGTATTTTGTTCCAAGAACCAAGGACGTTTTGCATCAGCATAGCCGGCTGAATAATATTGAAGGCTAAGCCCGATTTAATGAGTTCTTCTTCGACTAATAGTTTTTTTGCATGATGTGGCATCTCGCGCATTTGGGGATGAAGAACTGAATTGAAAACGAAATGCTCAATACCAGCTTTGCAAGCAAGCTCGATAGCTTGGCGGCCTATTTCAAATTCATCTTCACTAAATGGGGGCATAACGTGAAAAACTGAATGACACCCTTTGAGAGCATTATGCAAATCATCTCTTTTCCGTAAGTCTCCGATACATACTTCTGTCACGCCCAGGGCTTTCAAGCGCTCAATCGATTTCTCGCTATGCAGAAAGGCCCGAACCTTTGCATTGCGTTTACAAAGGCTTTTTGCGATCGGGAAACCAATATTGCCTGCTACACCAATTACCAGAATCATTTTGATTTACCCTCCATTTCTAAACACCGTCTTGTTTACCCTTTTGGGCCTAACATAATATTATGCCTCAAAAATAGCATCCCTATCTTATTCATCCAAGAATGCTATGCCTCAAACGACTCATCGGGCCGTGGCGCCGCTTAATCCCCAGCCGCGCTGGCCTGAGGGACACCTCACCGTGTTGCGGGAAGCGGGGGCGCAGGAAAGAACCATCCCCCACTGTGTGGCCTGGGTCCGCCGGTTTGCCAAGCATCCGAGCTGCAGGCGCCGAGACTTAGGCCGGACCGAAATCGAGGCATTTCAAGCTGAAGCGGCGCAACGTCCGGGAGTGTCCAATTGGCAAGTCCAGCAGGCGCGCGACGCTTTGGAACTATACTACGCGCAGTTCCGAGGCATCGCACTGAAAGCACGTCCCGATTCGAACCATGAAAGCCAGAGCAACTCGGCGCCGGAGACGACCGAAGCCAAACCGACGGCCAAGATAGGTACGGGCCTGGACTGGCGGGCTCTGGAAATCAATTTTCTTTAAAGCTGAACTGGCTTGTAGGATTATTTGTAATTCTAGGTCGATAGAATCAATTTTGGGGGTAATTGTCAATCGAAAAGAGGAAATCGGGTTCAAATCTTCAATTACTTATACTCCTCAGCTCCAAATCCCTTCTTAGGTCAATCGAATAATATCGGGTTACTATTTATTTATAAAAAAAGATGATACTCCAAAATTCTCTTGATTATTTTGGAGTACGGGGAGCGCATTTTGGTCACCGGCAGTTCCCGGCTGGATATTTACCGGCGAGGACGTGGAGGCCAGCCCCAAGACCATCCAGGCCTGGCTGGATCTGCTGGCCCGCAATTACTACCTCTTCAAGGTACCGCCCTATCACCGGCGTTTGGAAAGGGCTTTAAAAAAAGAGGCCAAATTTTACCTTTGGGATTGGTCGGGGGTGAAAGGAGAAGGGCCACGGTTTGAGAATTTGGTGGCTTCGCACCTGTTGAAATGGTGCCATAGCTGCGAAGATATCCAGGGTTTCCGGGTAGAGCTGTATTACCTGCGGGACCTTGAGAAGCGGGAAGTGGATTTCCTGATTCTCTGGGAAGATCGGCCCTGGCTGCTGGTGGAATGCAAAATCAAGAACGAGAGGAATTTTACTGCCCTAAATTATTACAAGCAAAAATTGAAGGTACAGCAGTGCTTTCTGGTAACGTTTGACGAGGGAGAAGACTATGAGGACCGCCGGACCAGGAGTTCGGGTCATCCCGCCGCCCGATTCCTGATGGCCCTTGTTTAATGGATTAGGTGAATCATCGAATAGGGGATTAAGCCGGTCAGATCGGAAGGCTTCACCCACCCCCCAACCCCATAGGCGCCAACGTAAGAGGCGAGGGTTCCTGTGTTGACATTCCGGTTTTCGCCGGAATGACAACCTGATTAAAGAACCCGTCAAGAAATAAGCTTGTACAATGCCGCGGATATCTCCGTTCATGCTGAGCCTGTCGAAGCATGGCCGTATCGTTCACCCTTCGACTGCTCGACAGGCTCGCAGCTCGCAGCTCAGGGCGAACGGTTGTAGGGTCGCTTTGGCAAGGTTATTCTTACAGATCCTAAGTTAGCGCTTATGCCCCCCAAACCCCTCCCGGCGAGGGAGGGTGATCTCAACGCGCTTTGCGCCCAGCGCTTCGCGTCTTTTACTCGTACCGCAGGGCATCAATCGGGTTCAACCGCGAAGCCTTGCGGGCCGGATAAAATCCGAAAAATATGCCTACGGCCGCCGCAAAAGAAAAAGAAAGCAATAAAGCCCAATAGGAAATGAGGACATTCCATCCGGTGAAGGAAGCCATCACCTTGGCTCCGATGACCCCGATAATAATTCCGATCACTCCTCCCACCATGCTCAGGACGATCGATTCAGTCAGAAATTGAAAAAGAATATCCCTTCCCCGCGCACCGACCGCCATCCGAATCCCGATTTCCCGGGTCCGTTCCGTTACCGAAACCAGCATGATGTTCATAATCCCGATTCCGCCCACAAGCAGGGAAACGAGGGCGATCGAGCCCAGGAGCAGGGACATGACCTTGGCCGACTGCTCCGCCGTGGCCATGATTTCGGTTAAATTCCGGACCGTGAAATCTTGCAGTTGACCGGGTTGGGTCCGGTGCCGTTGGTTTAGTAATTCGTTGACCTGTTTTTCCGCCTCGGCCATCTGGCTCAGATCCAGGGCCTGGACCAGGATGATCCGAACGGTCTTGGGCAGACTGCTTCCAAAGACCTTCTTCTGCGAGGTGGTCAAGGGTATAAAGACGGCGTCGTCCTGATCTTGGCCCTGGGGAGATTGTCCTTTCCTGGAAAGGACTCCCACGATCGTAAAAGGCACTTTCTTGATGCGGATGATCTGGCCAATTGGATTTTCGGCGCCAAAAAGATTTTCCACAATGGTCTGGCCGATGACGGCCACCTTGACGGCCCCGCTGATCTCCTGTTCGTTGAAAATACGGCCCGTGTCCACCGGCCACTCCCGGATGTCGAAGAAGGGGGGGGTGGTGCCGGTGACGCTGGTATTCCAGTTCTGGTTCCCATAGACCACCTGGGTAACCCCGCCCCAGGTGGGGGCCACGTCTTTGATGGCCGAACATTCATCCTTGATGGCTTTGGCATCGTCGGAGGTCAAGGTGGAGACGCTCCCCAGCCCCATCCGGGCCCCGCCGGACGTGGTGGCTCCGGGAACGACAATCATCAGATTGGATCCCATACTGGCAATCTGCTGGGCGATCATTTCACTGGCCCCGGCGCCGATGGCCACCATGATGATCACCGCCCCGACCCCGATAATGATCCCGAGCATGGTCAAAAAAGACCGCATCTTATTGATGCGTAAAGCCCTCAGGGCCACCTTCAAGCTGGAAATAGGTTTCATCACGGGTTAGGGTGCCTGGTCTGGGAGAAGGGAGTCGGCCTGGCCCCCGGGAAGCGGTTGGAAAAGGCGATCGCTGAGCACGATCCCGTCCTTGAATTGGATAATCCTACGGGTAAAGTTGGAGATATCCGGTTCATGGGTAACCAGAATGATCGTCATCCCCTGTTCACTATTTAATTGAGTCAGGAGTTGCATGATTTCCTGGCTGGTTTTGGTGTCCAGGTTTCCGGTGGGTTCATCGGCCAAGATAATGGAAGGATTATTGACCAAGGCCCGGGCAATGGCCACGCGCTGCTGCTGGCCTCCGGAGAGCTGGTTGGAATGGTGGTCCTCGCGACCGGACAAACCCACGGCCGCCAGGGCCTCCTGGGCCCTCTGGCGGCGTTCCCGAGCGGGTACGGTGCTGTAGATTAAAGGCAGTTCCACATTTTCAATGGCGGAGGTTCTAGACAGGAGATTGAATCCCTGGAAAACGAATCCGATTTTCTGATTGCGCAGATGGGCCAGTTCGTCCCTTTTAAGAGAACCGACATCCGATGCCGTCCAGGAAATAGGATCCCCTGGTCGGCACATCCAGGCAACCCAGGACGTTCATAAACGTGGATTTCCCCGAGCCGGAGGAACCCATGATGGAGACAAACTCCCCGGCCGCAATAGAAAGGGAAACGCCGTTTAACGCCGGGATCTCCATATCCCCCACCTTGTAAATCTTGACCAGGTCTTTGACTTCGATCAACGGCCCTCGGACTTCCATCTTATCCGCCGGCATGCTTAAAAACGCATTCCTCTCACGGGGCTCGAGGGCGGTCCTCTGAGATCCTTTGGCCTCGGCTTTTTTATTGTTTTGAAGGAGTTCGGTGATGACCGCATCGCCTTCTTTCAATTTGCCTCCGACTAACTCGGTAAACTGCCCATCCGTTATACCCGACTTTACCGGAACAGGGACCGGTTTGTTTTCCGGGCTCAAGACCCAGACCACGGATCCTTTTTTCTGTTTTTTGAGGTCGGGCGGGGCTCCCCCCTCTTTACGGGGAGGTTTGAAGCGCAAGGCGGCATTGGGAATTTTCAGGACGTCTTCCTTCTCTTCGATGATCAGAGAGACATTGGCCGTCATCCCGGGTTTCAGTTTTAACTCCAAATTCTTTACCCGGAGGACCACATCATAGGTGACCACATTCTGGACCGTAGTCGGGGCATTCCGCACCTGGGAGACTTGGGCGGTAAAGGGTTCCCCAGGATAGGAATCTACGGTAAAGGTCGCGGATTGACCAACCTTTACCCGGCCGATATCCGCTTCATCCACATTGGTATCGACCTGCATCTCTTTCAGGTCCTGCGCAATGGTGAAGAGGGTGGGTGCTTGAAGGCTGGCGGCCACGGTCTGCCCCACATCGACGTTTCGGGCTACCACCGTACCGTTGACCGGGGATCGGATGGTGGTGTAGTTCAAATTGGTCCGGGCCGATGCGAGATTGGCCTGGGCCGTTTCTATTTGGGCTTGGGCCGTTTTGACGGCCGCGATCGAGAGGTCGTACTTGGTCTGGGCCTGATCCACATCCGTCTGGGCAACCAGTTCGGTCTGGAACAGGGTTTTAAAGCGATTCAGGGTCCGGAGGTTATCCGCCAAGGAGGTCTTTTCCTTTTCCAATGACGCCCGGGCGTTCTTCAAATCGGCTTCACTCTGATCGACCTTAGCCTGGAAAAGGGCGGGATCAATTTGGGCAATCACCTGTCCTTGGCGGACCACGGAGTTAAAATCGGCGTAAAGCTTAATAATGCTCCCGGAGACCTGGCTCCCCACTTGAACCAAGGTTACCGGATTCACGGTCCCGGTGGCGATCACTTGCGAGGAAAGAGAGCCCTTCTGCACTTTTTCGGTTTTGTATTGAAGGTTTTGGTTCTGGTTTTTATAAAAACGATAGCCCGCAAAGGAAGCCCCACCCAATACCACAACCAACCCTATGATCACGGCTATCCGTTTCATCTTCGTTCCTTTTTCATATTCACCCTTTTCCGAAGTCATTCCGGCCCATCATGCTTCCTATAGACCGCACGACTCTATGAAAGTTAAGTAGGGCCGGCAAATTAATTCTTTTTAATCGGCAGGAAGATGGTAAAGATGGTCCCCTGGTGCGGATGGGATTGGCATAGCAATTTACCTTGGTGAAGTTCCACGATTCTTTTGGAAATAGCCAATCCCATCCCCGACCCGTCCTTCTTGGTTGAAAAAAAAGGATCAAAAATTCTCCGTTGCAAATCCGGGGGTATTCCGCAACCGGTGTCCGCGAATTCAACACTAATCTGGTTCTTTTTCTTTTCCGTACGCATCAGGATACGTTGTCCCGGCATAGAGGCTTGGACGGCATTCATGATCAAATTATAAAACACCTGGGTCATCCGGGTCTGGTCCGTCGGGACCACCGGCAAATTCCCATCCAGGTTGGCGCTGAGTTCAACCTGTTTTTTTTCGGCCTGGGGGATCACCATTTCTAGTACCTTGCGGAGCAGGGTGTTTACATCCGTGGGCTCAAAATTCAAATCGATGGGTCGGGCAAAATTGACCATGTCCTTGAGCAGCAGTTCAACGCGTTGACATTCCTGATAAATAAGGCCGAGCCGATCATGGAGGGGGTCGCCGGGTTCGGTCTTTTTCTGCATTCGCAGGATATTGGCCCCGATAGTGATGACCGGGTTTTTTAATTCATGGGCTACGGTGGCGGCGGCCTCCCCCAAAACGGCTAAATGTTCCTGATCCTGACGGCGCTGGCTCTCAATCCGCTCCCGGTCCACCAGCAAACCGATGAGCAGGCCAAAGGCATAAAACAGGACGATCTCCTCCCAGGACACGGCGTGAGTTGCGGAGGAAGGATTTACGCCCACCCAATGGGAAATAAATAACAGGGTGATTGCAGAGGCGGAAAAAAATCCTCCCCATATTCCAAAAAGCAGGCCGCTGAGGACAATCGGTAAATAATAAAGCCGATGGATGACCTCTATGGGTATGAAAACGGGGGTAATCCAGTGACGATCCAGAGAGAAAACCGCTGCTATGAACAGCGCAATCGGCAGGATCTTCCAAGGAAGAGGCACGTATTTATACCGAGTCCAAAAGGAATAAAGGCGATTTTCCTGGCCAAAAATCATCTAGCCGTCCCTTATTTAACGCCAGGCGTTATTCCAAAGCCAATCCTTTTGGGGTCAGATCATTACGCAGCGGTCTCGCCTTTGAGGATTTCACGAAGTTCCTCCCCTTCCACTACTTCCTTTTCCAATAAACGTTGCGCCAGTATCCTCAACTGGGGCTGATGTTCTTCCAGAATCCTCCGGGTCTGGCTTTGGGAAGACTCGATGATCTTTTTTACCTCCCCGTCAATACCCCGGGCGGTTTCCTCGCTCACCTGCCGGCCGGTATCATAGCCCATTCCGGTTTCCAGGAAAAGAGGACGCCGTTCTTTTTCGAAGGTCACCAGCCCGAGATCACTCATCCCGAACTCCCGGACCATGCGTTCCGCAATGTCGGTAGCCCGCACCAGGTCATTCTGGGCCCCCGTGGAGACCTCCTGGAAGATGATTTCCTCGGCTATCCGGCCTCCGAACAAGACGCTGATCTTATCCATTAATTCATTTTTGGTCATCAGGTACCGGTCTTCGGTCGGCAGTTGCTGGGTATAGCCCAGGGCCGCCACCCCCCGGGGAATGATGGAAACCTTATGGACCGGATCGGCGTTGGGCAACACTTCGGCTACAATAGCATGGCCGGATTCATGATAGGCCACGATCTCCTTTTCCTTTTCGTTCATCCGGCGGTTCTTCTTTTCCAGTCCGGCCACTACCCGGTCAATGGCTTCATCGAGGTCGCCCATCTCCACCTGGGTTTTATCCTTGCGGGCGGCCAGCAGGGCAGCCTCGTTGACGATATTGGCCAAATCGGCTCCCACAAAACCCGGGGTCCGGGCGGCAATCTTTTGCAGGTCCACATCCGGCCCCAGGGTCACCCCTTTGCTGTGCACCTTAAGGATGGCCTCCCGACCGTTAACATCCGGTTTATCAATCATGACGTGGCGGTCGAAACGCCCGGGCCGGAGCAGGGCCGGATCGAGGATTTCCGGCCGGTTGGTAGCGGCCATGATGATGACGCCTTTATCGGTCGTGAAGCCGTCCATTTCCACTAACAATTGATTCAGGGTTTGTTCCCGTTCATCATGACCGCCCATGGGGTTGATCCCCCGGGCCTTGCCCAGTGCATCCAGTTCATCGATAAAAATGATGCAGGGGGCCTTGTCCTGGGCCTGGGTAAAGAGATCCCGGACCCGGGCCGCCCCCACCCCCACAAACATCTCGACAAAATCCGAACCGCTCAGACTGAAAAAAGGGACATTGGCCTCGCCGGCCACAGCCTTGGCCAACAGGGTCTTGCCTGTTCCCGGCGCCCCCACCAAAAGAACTCCCTTGGGGATTTTGCCGCCCAGCCGCTGAAATTTTTGGGGGGTTTTTAAAAATTCGATGACTTCTTGCAGCTCCTCTTTGGCCTCATCGATCCCGGCCACGTCTTCAAAGTGGATGTTGATGTCTTTTTCCATATAGATCTTGGCTTTGCTCTTCCCGATGGACATCAAACCGCCGCTGGCTCCCCCCATCCGTTTCATGAGGAACCCCCAGACCAGGATAAAGAAGAGCATGGGCAGAATCCAGTTGGTGAAGAACTTAACGATTTTGTTTTCAATCCGCCCGGTGAATTTTACCCCACCCTGTTCCAGCTCCTTTATCAGGTCGGGGTCCTGCACCCTGGCGGTAATGAAGGCCCGCTCGCCTTTTTCCTTCCCCAACAGCTTGGCGGTCTCGGGTGAAACGATTCCTTCCAGCCCTTCGGTCTTCACTTTTCCGGAGATGATCTCGTCATAGATAACGATGTCACTCAGCTTGTTCGCTTTAAGCAGCTTCTTAAACTCATTGTAGGGTAACTGGCCCACCTGGTCGCTGAGAAAATAGGACTGAAAAGCCATGAGAATGAGCATGGCCCCCACGAAATACCAGATGGAAAAATGGGTCTTTTTTTCGATCGCCATAACGGCTAACCTTTCTAATCGAAGATGATCAAGATTAATTTATTATTATACCACACTCTAATGACGGCGACGAAACCAATAATCGAAAAACTTCCGGCCGGCAAAGGCGAAAGCGATTCCCAAAAGAAGGATCAACAGGAGAGCCCTCTCAATATTCTTAATCATAGTATCCAAAGAAGAGCCCACCCAATACCCCAAGGAGGCGAAGAGTATCGCCCAGACCAGACAACTGAGTAACTGCAGGGAAAGGTATTTGGAAATCTTCATATCCAGAATGCCGAAGCTGAGGGCGCTGGCCAGACGGATACCGAACACATACTGGGTGATAAACAGGCTCAGGGTTTCATAACGTCGGATGATGTACTCGGCCTGTTTAATCTTGATTTTTAAGGTCGGAAACCTTTCCAGAATCCAGACGGAAGAAGTCTTGCCTAAAAAATAAAAAACCACATGTCCGATGTAGGAAGCGGAAACAGCCGTCCCAACTACCAGCCAGAAGTTCAAATGATGCTGGGTGGCCAGCAATCCTCCCAGGACCAGGGTAGTCTCTCCCTCAAAAAAGGTCCCGGCAAAAATGATTACATATCCGTATTGCTGAAAAAGGTAGAGCAACTGTAAAAATTTTAGTTCCACATATTCACCCTCGTAAAGCCTGGATCAAGCCCCAGGTCTTCGGTCCTAACCGGATTGTTCTCTGAATTTCCCGTCCCGTTTCGGAGAATCAAGACCGTCCAATTCCGGGAATTCCTTTTGTCCTTGAGATTAGCAAGAAATTCAAGAAGATGTCAATGGAAGAGATGACTTCCTTTCCCTTGACAATGGTGGGCCTCGCTGCTATAAAATGGCAGTTACTCTTATTTTGGAGAGGAGGAAATGATGAAAACCTTCAAGAATATTTTATTCCCCATTGATTTCTCCGAATCGTCCAAGAAAATTATCCCTTACGTGATCACCATGACCCAGGCCTTTCAAGGCCGGGCTCATCTTCTTTATGTCGTCCGGGATCTTAGTTACTTGACCGGTTTTCATGTCCCCCATCCCTCCCTCGATCGATTGGAAAACGAAATCCTGGAAAATGCGCAAAAAATGATCTCCCGGGTCGGTGAAGAAAATTTTGACGCCTGCATCACCAAAGTGATCACCGGGGATGCCGCCACTGAGATCCTTCACTATGCCCAAACTGAAAAAATTGACTTGATTATTATGGGGACCCATGGCCGGAAAGGCCTGGAAAGGACTTTCTTCGGGAGCGTGGCCGAAAATGTGGTCAAAAATGCCCCGGTCCCGGTCATGGTGATCAACCCCTATAAAGTCTAGCCAAAAATATTTGAATTTTGGACATTGCTGTTTGTTTCGAGTTTCGTGCTTCGAATTTCGAATTTAAATAAGGGGGACCTGATGGCGGTGCAAACGAGCGTTCAAACCCAGGGAAATTTCCGAACGGCAGCCTACTTGGATTTCATCCAGATGCTCACCGGGGTGGGTTTGATTTTATTTATGTGGTCCCACATGATCCTGGTGGCCAGTATCAACCTGGGGCCCGGGGTGATGAATACCATAGCCGGTTTTTTGGAAGACACCTACCTGGCCCAGACCGGCGGGCCTTTGATCGGATTGGTTTTTTTAGGCCACTTTGTTCTGGCGGCCCGGAAGGTCCCCTTTCGCAGCCAGGAACAACGGGCGATCTGGGCTCACAGCAAACGGTTACACCACCTGGACACCTGGCTGTGGGTGGTTCAGGCGGTGACCGCCATGATTATTTTGATCATGGGCGGCATCCACATGTGGACCGTATTGACCAACCTGCCGATCACCGCAGCCAAAAGCGCGGCCCGGATCCAGGGTGGCTACTGGCTGGTCTTTTATATGATCCTGCTGCCTCTGGTCGAGCTCCATGTAGGCGTCGGTTTCTACCGGATCGGCGTCAAGTGGGGCATCATTACCCGGGTCCGGCGCCATTTCTTTAAGCGCTTTGAAAATTTGCTGACCCTGGTCTTCATCCTGATCGGGGCGATCACCCTTTATACCTTTTACGTCATTCAATTCTAATCGATGCCCATAGGGAGTTACCGTTGGAAACCTTTTATACCGATCTGCTGTCCATAGGGGCCGGCCTGGCCGGCGAACGGGTGGCCGTAGAGGCCGCCTCCCGCGGTTTTAAAACCGTCTGTCTAAGCGTGGTCCCGCCCCGGCGTTCCCATTCCGCCGCCGCCCAGGGCGGAATGCAGGCCTCCCTGGGCAACTGCTGCATGGGAGACGGGGACTGCCCGGATGTCCATTTTTCCGATACGGTCAAGGGTTCGGATTGGGGTTGCGATCAAGAGGTGGCTCGCCTGTTTGCCGAAACCGCCCCGCTGGCCGTGCGCGAGATGGCCTATTGGGGCATTCCCTGGAACCGGGTGGTCCCGGGCAAGAGCACCTATTACAAGGCCGGCAAGCAATACGACAAGATCGAGTCTCCGGAACGAGAAGGCCTGATCACCGCCAGGGATTTCGGGGGCACCGCCAAGTGGCGGACCTGTTATACCTCCGACGGCACCGGGCATACCCTGCTTTTCACGATGGACAATGTGATCGTCCAGTTGGGTGTCACCGTTCACGACCGGGTGGAGGCCATCTCCCTGATCCACGACGGGGATACCTGCCAGGGGGCCGTCGCCCGCTGCCTGAAAACCGGCCGACTGCGAGCCTACTTGGCCAAAGCCACGCTGATCGCCACCGGAGGCTATGGGCGGCTTTACCGGGAAACGACCAATGCCGTGATCAATGACGGCAGTGGGGCCATTATCGCCCTGGACACGGAGATCGTTCCCCTCGGAAACATGGAAGCCGTACAGTTCCATCCCACCGGAATCGTGCCCACCAATATTCTGGTGACCGAAGGCTGCCGGGGTGACGGCGGAACCCTGAAGGATGTAAACGAAGAGCGGTTTATGCACATTTACGAGCCGGGCAAGCAGGAACTGGCTTCGCGGGATGTGGTTTCCCGCTGGATGACCCACCATATCCGGGAAGGCAAAGGCGTTAAGGGACCTTACGGCGACCACCTCTGGCTCGACATCCGCCACCTCGGGGCCCAGCATATCAAGACCAAGCTCCGGGAAGTTGAAGAAATCTGCAATAAATTTTTAGGAATCGATCCCATCACCCAGATGATTCCCGTCCGGCCGGCCCAGCACTACAGCATGGGCGGGGTGCGCACCAATAAGGACGGGGCGGCCTATGGTTTGAAAGGGCCTCTTTGCCGCCGGGGAAGCCGCTTGCTGGGATATGCACGGCTTTAATCGGCTGGGAGGAAATTCGTTGGCGGAAACGATCGTGGCCGGGCGTATCATCGGTCAAAAAGTGGCGGATTTTTTGGAAGGCTATCAGGTGGAATTTAAGACCGCCGCGGTTCAGGCTGCCGTCCAAAAAGATGAAGAACGGATTCAGCGTCTCATCCGTAACAGTGACGGCCGGGAAAACGTGTACGGCTTGCGCAATGAAATGCAGGACACTCTGATGGACCGGGTGGCTATCTTCCGTAATGAAGGCGACTTGCGGGAAGCGGTGGACAGACTGCAGTCGATCTATGATCGGGCCCTCAGAATCGGATTAAAATCCAACGGCCTCGGGGCCAATCCCGAGCTGGCCCTGGCCATCCGCTTCCCGGGGATGGTCCGCCTGGCCTTATGTGTGGCTTACGGGGCATTGGTACGAACGGAGAGTCGAGGCTGCCATGCGCGGGAGGATTATCCGGAGCGCAACGACAAGGATTGGCTCAAACGGACTTTGGCCACCTGGAAAGCAGGGGACCTCCTGCCCACCTTGAACTACGAGCCGAACTCCAGGGTTTGGGAAATTCCCCCGGGAGAACGGGGATATGGCGTCTGCAAAATCATCTGTTCGGAAGACCCCACGGTTTGCGGTCTGGCCCCATTGGAAGAGGAGCCGCCGGAGATGAATGAATAACCAAAGAAAAATTTATATATTTTTCTTGGAAATCCGAAACTCGAAATCCGAAACTCGAAACAAATTCAAATTTCAAAAATCAAATGTTCAGAAGTCCCCCCTCCCTCGACGGAGGGGGCGGGGGGTGACTTCCGGGATCTCCGAATCAGAACGATTCGCACCCTCTTTCAGTAAGAATCCAAACGCATCGTTTCGGTCATTTGATTTTGAATTTTGGTCATTGTTTCGAATTTCGTGCTTCGAATTTCGAATTACCATGGTTTAGTTTAGGTACAGACAGGAGTTCCATGGCCCGCAACCTTGACCTTTCATATCTTTCGCTACAACCCCCAGGATCCCGATTCCCGACCTCATATGGCGGATTTCCAGGTGGAGGAAACGGACAGTTTGACCCTCTTTCTGGCTCTGAACCGCATCCGGGAAGAGCAGGATTCCAGCCTGCAGTTTGATTTCTGCTGCCGAGCCGGAATCTGCGGCTCCTGTGCCATGTTGATCAACGGCCGTCCTGACCTGGCCTGTCATACCAAGACCAAGGACCTGCCCGCGGATATCACCCTGCTCCCCTTGCCGGTTTTCAAACTGGTGGGGGATTTATCCGTCGATACAGGTACCTGGTTCCGGGGGATGAATGAACAGGTCCAGTCCTGGATCCATACCGACAAGGTCTTGGACCCCACGGCGCCGGAAGAACGGATGGATAACCGTCTGGCCGATGAAATTTACGAACTCGAGCGTTGTGTGGAATGCGGTTGTTGTGTGGCCGCCTGCGGCACGGCCAACATGCGCCCGGATTTTATCGGGGCCGTGGCCCTGAACCGCATCGCCCGGTTCATGCTGGACCCGCGGGATCAGCGTCAGGAGCGGGAGTACTTTGAGGTGGTCGGGACCGATGAGGGGATTTTCGGCTGTATGGGCTTATTGGGCTGTGAGGATGTCTGCCCGAAACAACTTCCCCTGCAGGATCAATTGGGGCTCCTTCGCCGCAAGATGGGCTGGAGCGCCATCAAACATCTGTTCGGATTTCGAATTTAAAATTTCTCCCGGTGGGTAAACTCACTGACTTCTCTTCGTTTGGGGGCGGCCGGTTGCTTGGCTGGATAGCCTAAGGGCAACAGGGCCACGAGTTCATAGCCTTCGGGTACGCCTAAAACAGCGGCCGCTCGATTGTGATCGAAGAGACCAACCACCACCGTTCCTAAACCCAAATTCCAGGCAGCCAGACAGAGGCTCTGGGTGGCCAGGCCCAGGTCAAACATAAACCAGTCCCCGAACTTAGTGGTCACCTGGCCCTTATAGGAACCGGAAATGCCCTTCTTGCCGCAGAGTGCCAGTACAGCCGGCGCCTCGACCATGGCCCGAGTGGCCGGGTTGCCCGGGGACAAGGTTTCCTGGAGCTTCTGTTTGGTACCTTGCTCTTTTACGACAATCAACTCCCAGCACTGCGTATTGGCCCAGGAAGGAGACCATTGCACGGCCTCCAAAATCAGATTCAAGACCTCTTCCGGGACCGCTTGGTCCTGGTAATTTCGAATGGATCTACGGCCTTTCAGGACTTGCGTCAATTCCGCCATGGGGTCGTTACCTCCTGCTATAGAATACTGATGGACTCGCAAAAAGTCCATCAACAGCCCGAGCGCGATTAAGCGCCGGGCTGAGGTGAGGGTGGTACCATTTGAATTCACTTCAAATGGCGGGGGAGGGGAAACCCTTCCCCGCCGAGCAGAAAGTCGTTTTTTGACTTTTTGCGAGGTTATCAAATACTGAACTATATTGAATTCCCTCAAAGGAGTCAATTGGTAATAAGGATTCGAAAATGGAAAAAAAGCTGAAATACCCGGGTATTATTTTTGACCTCGACGGGACCTTGTTGGATACCATTGAGGATCTGGCGGATTCAATGAATCAGGTCCTCACGGACCTTGGTCTTCCCACCCATACTATCGGCGCCTATAAGTTTTTCGTGGGTGAAGGCGTGGAAGCCCTGATCCGACGCGCCTTGCCCCAGGATCAGCTCCGGCCGGAAATCCTGGATCAATGTCTGGAGGCGCTGCGTGAGGATTACGGCCGCCGCTGGGAAAACAAGACCCGGCCCTACCCCGAAATCCCGGAATTATTGGATCACTTGGCCGGGCTGGGACTCAAGATGGCCATCCTCTCCAATAAATTAGACCATTTCACCCAGATCATGGTGGCCAGCCTTTTGCCTCGGTGGCGGTTCGATCCGATCTTCGGAGCCCGTCCCTCGGTCCCCAAGAAACCCAATCCGGCCGGGGCGCTTGAAATCGCCGAGGCACTACACCTGGCGCCGGATCATTTCATCTATGTAGGGGATACCGGAATTGACATGAAAACGGCCTCCTCGGCCGGGATGGTACCGGTGGGAGCCCTCTGGGGATTTCGGCCGGCCGATGAGCTCAGAGATCAGGGAGCACGGTGGCTCATAAAGAAACCCGGGGACCTGGTTTCCTTACTTTTCTGAAGGCCAAATAAAACCCGCCGCGGCGGGTTTTATTGCAGAGAAAGAGAAACGGTTACTGCCGAGGCGGAGATGCCGTGACCGGGGATAAGGGGCTTTTGGGGGCCGCCGCATTCGGTTGGGTCAGGGGTTGAGGGTTGGTGGTTTTGGGGGAAAAACCAGCGGGCGCTGCCGGAGGCTGTTGAAGTCCGGCACCGGCTCCCTGCTGAACCGGGCGGCGGGCTTTTTTACTCCGCTGTTTGAGGGAATCTTCCCATTTTTTTAACTCTTCTTCTTTCTTTTTCAGCGCTTCTTCTTTGGCATTCAGTTCTTTGGCCTTGGCCTCTAATTGCTCCTCTTTCTCCTTAAGCTCTTTTCCTTCTTTATCTTTGTCCTTCTTGGCCAACAACACTCCACGCGAAGCGTGACCGCTTCCCGCCTGGACTCCGATCTCCCACAAACCCATTCCTATAACAAAAAATAAGGCGGCCAACCCGGCAATCCACTTTTTCATTCCCTTAGCCCTCCTTCGATTCGATAATACTATCCCCTCAAAATAATAATGCCACCCAAGGGGTTAAAGGACAAGGGTAATCAAATCTCAGAAAGGGATATTATCTGCTGGTGACCAGATTTTTCTCGACCATAATCGGGGCTTCCCGAAGAACTTCACAGGCCGATTCGTCTGTCTCTTTGGAATTCATGAGCAGGGCCACAAAAACAATACCTAACGAACATCCTAACATAACGCCCAAAAAGAATAAGAACATGCCCCATCCTCCCTGATTAGGTTATTTCTATAATTAATATGCAAATTTTATGCAAGAAAAGCAATTTTTTGTCATCTTATTGATATTGTTAATTTTATTTAAATAACGGTCTACAATTTTTTCTGCGAACCGACTATATTGTATTGTTTATCCTACAGTGCCTGTCATGGACTTGACACAATTTCATTTTAGAAATTCAATAAGTTAACCAATTCATCCTACCGGGGAAAATTTTTCCCCTTTGACAATGGGTTATCTTCGTATTACCATTTGTTCGCGTTTTATATCCCTCTTTGAATCGACAATCTCGGGATGTAATACTCGCTTGGATCGAACCCACTCATCGAATTTTCAGGACGATCAAACTAAATGGCCAGGAAGAAAAATGCGGAAAATTCCGCGGCGTCCCAAAATTCATTACAAATTTCGGGCGAAACCAGGCAATCCGAGATTATTCAAGGATTGTCTATCGCCGCTTTTGTGATAGACGAACTCCATTGTATCACCCATTGCAACAAAGCCTTTGAAAAACTGACCGGTCTTTCCGCGGAATCCCTCATCGGAACCCAAAACCAGTGGCAGGCTTTCTATCCTGCCCAAAGGTTTACTCTGGCCGATTATATCGTCCAGGAGGCGACGGAGGAACAAATAGCCCGCCATTATGGAGATAAATACCGGAAGTCGACCTTGATCGAGGGCGCCTACGAAGCGGAAGACTTTTTCCCTAATTTGTCCCCAGGGGGCCGGTGGCTGTTTTTTACCGCCGCCCCGCTCCATGACGCCCAGGGTCGGGTCAACGGGGCCATTGAGACCCTTCAGGATATCACCGACAGAAAAAAATCCGAAAGAGCCTTGCAAAAGTCCGAAAGACGATTGCGGGCCCTCCTGGACTTTGAACCGTATCCGGTGGTTGTTTTTACGTTGGATGGCTTGGTTTCCTATCTCAATCCGGCCTTTACTGAGATTTTCGGCTGGACCCTTGAAGAATTGGATGGAAAAAAGATCCCCTATGTACCGGCCGGCCTTAAACAGGAAACCGCCGAAAACATCAAACGGCTTTTGTACGATCGCGTGATTATGCGCTATGAGGCCCAGCGGTTGACCAAGGACGGCCGCCTTTTGGACGTGGTGATCCGGGCGGCGGTTTTTTCCATATCCCCGGACGAACCGGCCGGTCAGATCGTGACTTTACGGGATATCACCCGGGAAAAACGGATGGCTCGGACCAACGAAGCGTTGTTGCGGATCAGTCTGGCCCTGCCGCTTTATCCGGACTTGGAGGGACTCCTGGATTACGTCAACCAAGAGGTAAAAACCCTGCTCCACACCGAGGGGGCGGTCACTATCCTGCTCGATGAAGAAAGGCAAGAATTATATTTCCCCGGCGCCGCTTTCGATGAAGCCTTGAGGGATAAAAAGATTAAAGAGCTCCGTTTCCCTCTGGACGGGATGATGGCCGGGAAGGTCATCCGAACGGGGGAGCCTCTGATCGTATCCGACACCTCCGAGGATTCCATTCTCCATGAAGAACGGGATAAAAAACTGGGCTATCAGACCAGAAATCTGGCTTTGGTCCCCTTGAAATCCGTGGACCGCATCATTGGGGCACTCTGCGCCATCAACAAGAAGGAGGATTCTTTTATCCCGGACGACCTGGAACTCTTGAATATGATTGCCGGGACCGTCGCCCTCTCCATCGAAAATGCGCGGGTATCCCAGGAACTCCAAAAGGCCTACCGGGAAGTCACCAGCCTCAACCGGGCCAAGGACAAAGCCATCAACCATCTATCCCATGAATTGATCACTCCGGTAGCCATTCTATCCAGTTCCCTTCGTTTCCTATCCCAAAAAAACGCTTCGCTGCGGGAGGAGGCCTGGAAGCCGGCCGTGGACCGAATAAATAGAAACCTGGACCGTATTCTGGAGATCCAATATCAATTGGAAGACATCATGAGTGAGCGCCCCCTGAAGACGGCTGGGCTGCTTTCCCTTCTGCTGGAACAATGCGCTGAAGAACTGGCGGCAGTGGCCGTGGAATATTCCGGAGAGGAAGGGCTTTTCGACCGAATCAAAAAACATATTGACCGCCTCTACGGCCCCCGGGAAGCCATTGCCGAGGAAATCGTTCTCGATCGATGGGTAGGGGAACGCCTCCGGATATTGGAGCCGGAATTCTCCCATCGTCAGGTGAACATCAGCACCCGACTTTCGCCCGACACCTCCATACTGTTCCCACCGGAGATTTTCCAAAAAATTTTTGACGGCCTGCTACGCAATGCCATCGAGAATACGCCCGATGAGGGAACGATTGAAATCTTCCGTCCGGCGTCAGGGAGACGGCGTGCTACTGGGGATTACCGATTACGGTCAAGGGATTACTGAAGAAAACCAAAAACGCCTTTTTGAGGGATTTTTTCCTACCCAGGAGGTGATGGACTATTCCTCCAAACGCCCTTATGCCTTTAATGCCGGTGGAAAAGGGGCGGACCTGCTCCGGATCAAGATCCTCTCGGAACGATACGGGTTTCAAATCACCCAGGCCTCACGACGTTGCCGCTTCATCCCCGGCGAAAGCGATCTGTGTCCCGGCCGGATCAGCCGCTGCCGCTATTGCCAAAGCGCCGAAGACTGCCTCCGCTCCGGAGAAACGGAATTCTCCGTCTTTTTCCCGAAAAAACCCACGGTATCTTTAAACCGGCCGGCTGGGCTGAACGGATAGGCTTCCGGAAAAAAAGGGGATTGGATTTTCATCCAATCCCCTTTAAATGGCTTTGGTAGCGGGGGCAGGATTTGAACCTGCGACCTTCGGGTTATGAGCCCGACGAGCTACCGGACTGCTCCACCCCGCGATAAAAAATAATATTATACTTCATTTTTCCCCTTTGTCAAGCACCTTCTTCCTCGGCGATCGATTTTCCTAAAATAATCAACTACCTGATAATAAACCATTTTCCCTTGACGAATATAGATTTATTAACTAAAGTTAAAAAATTTAAGAGCAAGGGAAAGGACGGGTAATGGAAAAAAACTTGGAAAAGATTCGAAACATCGGACTGGTCGCCCACAGCGGCGCCGGAAAAACCTCCCTGGGTGAAGCCCTCTTATTCAATGCTAAAGCCACTGATCGTCTGGGAAAGGTGGACGACGGCACCTCGGTCCTGGATTTCGAACCCGAGGAAATCAAACGAAACCTGACCATCAGCACGGCTTTTCACCATTATGACTGGAAAAAGCACCGGGTCTTTTTTGCCGACACCCCGGGGGACGATAATTTCATTTCCGATACTTTCTCCTGCCTCCAGGTCCTGGACGGCATTATTTTGGTTGTCGATGCTGTGGACGGGGTCAAGGTCCAGACCGAGCGGGTTTGGCAACTGGCCAAACGCTACGAAATCCCCTGTCTGATTTTCATCAACAAGTTGGACCGGGAGCGGTCCGACTTTGCCAAGACCCTGGAATCCATTCGAAAACTTTTGAAGGCCAAGGCCCTGCCCCTGAACTTGCCCATCGGGGGCGGTGAAACGCTGAGCGGAGTCGTCTCCGTTCTGGATCAAAAGGCCTATGCCTATAGCGAAGGCGGTAACGGCCAGGGGAAAGAAACGGCCCTGTCCAAAGAGCTGGAAGACGAGGTCAAGGCCTATCGGGATAACCTGATTGAAAGCATCGCCGAGACCGATGACAGCCTGGTCGAAAAATACCTGGACGGCCAGGAACTGACTTCCGAAGAGCTGGTTCAGGGTTTACGGAAGGCCGTTTTGGAGCGCAATTTTGTCCCGGTTCTTTGCGGTTCGGCCTTGAAGAACCTCGGAGTGGATCTCCTGTTGGAGGCCATCAATGCCAACCTCCCTTCTCCTCTGGACCGGGGCGCTCATAAAGGCCAGGACCCCAAGACCAAGGAAGAAAAACTGCGGGACCCCTCCCCAGACGCCCCCTTTTCGGCGCTGGCTTTCAAAACCATGGCCGATCCCTATGCCGGCCGGCTGACCATCTTCCGCATCTTTTCCGGTACCTTGACCGCTGATTCCGGATTTTACAATGTCACCCGCGGAGTCAAAGAACGGTTCGGCCAGCTCTTCATGCTGGAGGGCAAAACGCAAAAACCAATACCCGTCGGCCACCCCGGAGAGATATTGGCGGTGTCCAAACTGAAAGAGACCGTCACCGGCGACAGTCTGGCCGATGAAAAAGATCCGATTCTTTTTCCCTTCCAACCGCCGGGAAGCGCGGTCATCTCCTATGCCATTGAGGCCAAGAACAAAGGCGACGAAGACAAGGTCTTCTCGTCCTTAAACCGCCTCATGGAAGAGGACCCCACGCTGCGCCTGGACCGGGATTCCCAGACCAAGGAAATCATCCTTTCCGGCATGGGGCAGGTCCATCTGGAAACCACCGTTGAAAAATTGAAAAGAAAATTCGGCCTGGAGGTTATCCTGAAGGCCCCCAAAATCCCCTATCTGGAAACCATCCGCCAGGCGGCTAAGGGCATCATCTACCGGCACAAAAAACAGACCGGCGGCCGGGGACAATTCGCCGAGGTCCATCTGGACATTTTGCCCCTGGAACGCGGCAAGGGTTTTGAGTTTCAGGACGCTTTGGTCGGGATGAATGTGCCCCGCAACTTCGTCCCGGCCGTGGAAAAGGGGATTACCGAAGCCATGGTGCGGGGCGTGTTGGCCGGCTACCCGGTCGTGGATTTTAAAATCCGGTTTTACGACGGGAAATCCCACGAAGTGGACTCCTCGGAAATGGCCTTTAAAATTGCCGCCTCCATGGCCTTTAAAAAGGCGGTCCAGCAGGCCCAGCCGACCATGCTGGAACCGATGGTCAAAATGCTGATCTTCGTGCCGGATGAAAATGTGGGGGATGTGATTGGAGACCTAAACAGCCGTCGGGGAAAGGTCATGGGCGTGGAAGCCAAGGAAAATGTTCAGGTGGTAACGGCTCAGGCCCCCATGGCGGAAGTGGCTAAATATGCCCCTGACCTGACAGCCTTGACCGGAGGGCGGGGCTATTTCCAGATGGAATTCACCCACTATGAAGAGATCCCGGCCTACATGAGTGAAAAAATTATTCAGGAGGCCAAAGGCGCTCAGGAA
>CAVVCH010000037.1:0-14135 GCA_963746605.1 uncultured delta proteobacterium | reverse complement strand
AAAGCCGAGGTCCAGCGCGGTGAGTAGGGACTTTGTCTTGGTATCGGTACCGATGCTGCGTGCCCCAGGCGGCGAGTCGATGCAGGATGCCGATCTCCTCACGCAGCTTCTGGCGGTCGATAGTGCGTGGCGCGCTCTCGGCCTCGACGTCGTCGGGTTCCGCGAGAATCTCGTCGAGCAGGTCGCCCCCCATCTCCTCGGCCTCGACGAGTCCCTCGGCGAACTCCGCGTCGCTCCTGCATCTTCTCGTCGCGAAGCGATTCGAGACGCGGCCGCAGCGTGTCGATCGTCGCAGCGATAGCCGACGAAGACGACGCCAGCAGCTTGCGCAGGACGAGCGCCGTCAGGTGGCGCTGGCGTTGCGGAAGTGCATAGCTGCCGGCGCGCTGCAGAAACCCGGACACCGCCTCGTAGAACGCGTGCTCGTCGTCGCTGGGCGAGAACGGTCGCGTGATCGCCCGCCGCTCGGTGTAGCGGATATACTCGGTCACCTGGTTGCGCAGCGTGCGTTTGCAGAACCCCGAGAGGCGTTGCCGCAGATCGATGATGCTGCCGCCGGCGTCGGCGTACTGGGATCGGAGGCAGTTGATATCCCCAAACAGGTGATCATCGATGAGGGTCGAGAGACCGTATAACTCGAGGAGGGAGTTCTGCAGCGGCGTGGCCGTGAGCAAGAGCTTACGGCGATCCTCGGTCGCCCAGCGAATGCCCTGCCCCGACCTTGTTGCTCGGCCGATAGGCATTACGCAGCTTGTGGGCCTCGTCGATAACGACGAGATCCCAAGCGATAGCCTTCAGCTCGTCACGCAACGCATTCGCGTAGTTGAAGGACATGATGAGAACAGCCTTCTCGCTCAATGGCGCGCGCCCATCCCGTTGCGCATCGCGATAAGGCCCTGGAATCGAGCACCCGCGTAAACAGGTTGAACTTCTCGCCCAGCTCCAGCGCCCACTGCTTGCGCAGCGAGGCCGGGCAGATCACCAGAAGCCGACGTCTTGCGCTCGGCCCAGAACTGGCACAACACGATGCCCGCCTCGATCGTCTTCCCGAGGTCCGACCTCGTCGGCCAGGATCACACCCTTGGAGAGCGGCGACTGCAGGGCGAAGAGCGCGGCCTCGATCTGATGCGGATTCAGGTCGACGGCCGCATCGAACAGCGCCATCGACAGGCGGTCCATGCCGCTACTGGCCCGGCGGGTCAGGTCGTGGGCGAAGTACTTGGCCTGGTGCGGCGTCAGGCTCATCGGCGCAGCCGAGTTTCCTTTCGGGGTTGCCCCTAGATTTGCTTGGCGTGATTGCAGGTCCTCACCTCGTGAGCATGTGATCTGGTCAATGGGTCTTGGTGCGCCCATCGCTTGGTCTCTGCGGGTGCATGGACCTCGCGCTCCGCTGAGGACCATTGTTCTGAACCTTATTTATTCTGTGATAGAGAGACTATTCGCGACATTCTCTTCTTGATGACAACTGGACGAACATTTCGTTCTTTCGTCAATGATCCACAATCTGCATATTGACCTGGCAAGGGAGGATCATCCCTTTGGGCCAACTCGGCCATCCGGAGATCATGAGCGGCTTTTTAAACCAGGCCTTCGTTTCGAGAACAAGTTCAGGATCGGGCGTCATAGAGCAACCTCCCTTCTCTGAGAACTGTCGCCGGCAGGGAGGTCACGACCCAAGACCTCCGAATGAAGCGGCCCGTAGTCCATACCACTACATTGGCCGCCACGCCGGTCCCCCATAGGCTGTCATAGGCCCGCTTAGCCCGTTTGCGCTCAGGATGTGCATCGTCCGGCACAACCATCATCAGGTCGCGCTATCCGGCCCGGTGTCACCACGAGCGTAGGAGCCAAAAAGATAGATGCGCAAGGGCTGATAGGTCTCACCAGCCTTTTGACTATCTCCGAAATTTTTGCGGATGTATTTGCAGTCGGTCCCTGCATGATGGCCACCTCCCTCAGTTCCATCTGCGTTCAGGTACTTTTTCTCACTCCCACCAGCCGGGCTTTGGCAGTTTTCCTTCCCGACACCAGCGCCGCTCATCGTCCCGCCTGGCGGCCTGCTGTTGATTCCCTTCTTCAAGAAAGTTTAAAAAATACTAATAATATAAACCATAACAAATAGTTAAAGTCAATTTTAAAAAAGTTGAATCTTGAATAGTAATTACCATTTATTTCTGGTTCCTCCTCCGGCTCCAAAAACTCCCCGTTCGGGAAAACAGCGGTCCTTCCTGCTCATTTTTAGGCCGGTTAAAAACCGACAGGTGGACCACTTGGTCGTCCAGAGCCGGGGCAAGGCGGGAAAAATTATTTCTATTCGAAAAATCTTATAAAGAAATTCTAGACACAGCTTAACAGACGGGTTTGTCAGATACGGTCAAGCAATAAAATTTTTTTTGAAAAAACAAAACAATTTTATGAAGGAACTGCCTGGCGGGTTGGGGCGGGTATTATTACGGAAATTAAAAAAGAAATTGGAACAGGGGATGCTCCGATGTATTAATCAGGGTTGATTAACATAGCCCGGGGGCGTATCCTCAAAATCCCTCCACCTAAACCATCCGGCGAGATCCAGGAACTGAGCCCACCGGTTCGCCATCTGTATGTCGCCTTCGTAGGTGTCGACGTATTCCTTTTCCGTAATGGCGGCGAGTTCTTTTCCTCGACGGACATAGTTCGTGTTGTTGTAAGGCCGGATAAAATTTGTCCCAAAGTGAAGGCCCAGCAAGCGAAAAAAGGTGTAATTCATGGTGTTGGAAGCATCCAGGATAGTCTTGGGCGTTATTTTAATTACCGAATCATTGAGCCCGGCAAGGCTTTCCTTGAGTTGGTTCTCGAGGATTTTCTCTGCAGGGGCCGGATTCCCGGATAATCATCGAACAACCATTTCTCGATCATAATGTCGGGGGGATGGTTGGTTACCTGCCTGACGATCCCGTTATACCAAAGGTTTACTATAGCGGTGAGCCTCTCAAACGGCAATTTTTTAGAGAGCCCGAGAATCTCGGTTTCGATCTGGCTCAACGCGGATAGTTTGATTTCATCATCAGAATAAGGGATGATCCTCTTTTCCTCCGGCGTTTTAAACATCCTCAGAATATGACCGCATTCGTGGGCCACAAGGTGATTAATGACTTCATCATATTTTTTACGGTAAACGATGATATGGGAGGGCATATCCTTCCGGGCCATCTTTAGTCCGGCATGTGTGGGAAGATCGTCCTTTCCGAATAAATTCAAACCCTTTCCCGGTCTCCTCCTTCACCTTGTCGAGGATCGAGTAGACTTCGTCAATGAATTGTATATCCATGCGAGCCTTTAATTTTGCTAAAATTGAGCGCCATTTCGAATTCTTCGGAAAGGTCCAAGCCTATATCTTGCTCGGCGGCAGTAAGCTTGAAACCGACGTACATGTAGCTGACAAGTTCCAATCCCGAGAAGACACCGGGCAGAGAATCGAGGGTATATTTTTGGGCTGGATTGTTGATGTCCAGCCCCTCCCTTCCCTTGAGGGCTATTTCAAAAGCTATTTTTTGCGTTTCCGCCTGACCGACTTTTTCAAACAGACTTATGGCGTGGAGGCAGTAGAACATGGCGTCAGTCCTGAAGCCTTTTCCTTTGAGATTGAGAGCCGCTATTTCCCTCAAAAGATCTTTGGCCATCTCGGAGAGGGAAGAGGGCGGTTCCAGCTCTATGGTCTTCCTGAGATAATGGTCGGCCTTGACGACATCGCCGGTATTGAAATAGGTCACCCCGAGGCCATAGGCGGTATTTGAATCCTCCGGATTTGCCTTGAAGGCTTCTTCGAAGTGCCGGATAGCCTCCTCGTAATTTTTTTCATTGCCGTAGAGTGCCCCGATATTCTTGTGGGCGTAAGGGTTGTCCGGTTCAATTCTTAGGGCAATGAGGAACATTTTTTTGGCCTGGTCATGATCCTTCATCCGGGAATAGGCAAAACCAAGGGCCACGTAGACATTTGCCCCGCATTCCTCAAAAGCCAACAATTTTGACAAGGTTCCCACCGCTTTCTCGGGTTCTCCCATATCGGTGTAGATCATTCCCAGATTGTAAAGCGCCTCCCCCCGGTTCGGCTCTTCCCGGACCAGTTGCTCCAGGATAACTCTGGCCCGGGCGAGTTCCTTTTTCTTCAAGTGTTCCAGAGACTTCAAAAATTTATCCATGGGAGCCTTAGCGGTGATGGAGCCGATATGAGACTTTGTCAAATATATTAAAAAATCCCTACCCTTCCCTCTTTAAAAAGTCAAGCCGTTTCGTTGGTTACCACTTATAATGGGTAAGGCCCTGGCCAAAGCGGTTGGTGTAGCCCGGGACGCGGCCCTTATAGCGCACGGGCGGAAAGTCAGCCGGCTGAGTCTCGACCACGGCAACCTCTACAGTATCCTTGTTAAGCTGACCGTCAAGCAACTTTTCGGGGCGGGCCGGGATTTCCTGTGGCCAATAAAAAAGGGATCAGACTTTCGCCTAACCCCTCGATTTTAGTTTGGTAGCGGGGGCAGGATTTGAACCTGCGACCTTCGGGTTATGAGCCCGACGAGCTACCGGACTGCTCCACCCCGCGATAAAAAATAATATTATACTTCATTTTTCCCCTTTGTCAAGCACCTTCTTCCTCGGCGATCGATTTTCCTAAAATAATCAACTACCTGATAATAAACCATTTTCCCTTGACGAATAGTTAGATTTATTAACTAAAGTTAAAAAATTTAAGAGCAAGGGAAAGGATGGGTAATGGAAAAAAACTTGGAAAAGATTCGAAACATCGGATTGGTCGCCCACAGCGGCGCCGGAAAAACCTCCCTGGGTGAAGCCCTCTTATTCAATGCTAAAGCCACTGATCGTCTGGGAAAGGTGGACGACGGCACCTCGGTCCTGGATTTCGAACCCGAGGAAATCAAACGAAACCTGACCATCAGCACGGCTTTTCACCATTATGACTGGAAAAAGCACCGGGTCTTTTTTGCCGACACCCCGGGGGACGATAATTTCATTTCCGATACTTTCTCCTGCCTCCAGGTCCTGGACGGCATTATTTTGGTTGTCGATGCGGTGGACGGGGTCAAGGTCCAGACCGAGCGGGTTTGGCAACTGGCCAAACGCTACGAAATCCCCTGTCTGATTTTCATCAACAAATTGGACCGGGAGCGGTCCGACTTTGCCAAGGCCCTGGAATCCATTCGAAAACTTTTGAAGGCCAAGGCCCTGCCCCTGAACTTGCCCATCGGGGGCGGTGAAACGCTGACCGGAGTCGTCTCGGTTCTGGATCAAAAGGCCTATGCCTATAGCGAAGGCGGTAACGGCCAGGGGAAAGAAACGGCCCTGTCCAAAGAGCTGGAAGACGAGGTCAAGGCCTATCGGGATAACCTGATTGAAAGCATCGCCGAGACCGACGACAGCCTGGTCGAAAAATACCTGGACGGCCAGGAACTGACTTCCGAAGAGCTGGTTCAGGGTTTACGGAAGGCCGTTTTGGAGCGCAATTTTGTCCCGGTTCTCTGCGGTTCGGCCTTGAAGAACCTCGGAGTGGATCTCCTGTTGGAGGCCATCAATGCCAACCTCCCTTCTCCTCTGGACCGGGGCGCTCATAAAGGCCAGGACCCCAAGACCAAGGAAGAAAAACTGCGGGACCCCTCCCCGGAGGCCCCCTTTTCGGCGCTGGCTTTCAAAACCATGGCCGATCCCTATGCCGGCCGGCTGACCATCTTCCGCATCTTTTCCGGTACCTTGACCGCTGATTCCGGATTTTACAATGTCACTCGCGGAGTCAAAGAACGGTTCGGCCAGCTCTTCATGCTGGAGGGCAAAACGCAAAAACCAATACCCGTCGGCCACCCCGGAGAGATATTGGCGGTGTCCAAACTCAAAGAGACCGTCACCGGCGACAGTCTGGCCGATGAAAAAGATCCGATTCTTTTTCCCTTCCAACCACCGGGAAGCGCGGTCATCTCCTATGCCATTGAGGCCAAGAACAAAGGCGACGAAGACAAGGTCTTCTCGTCCTTAAACCGCCTCATGGAAGAGGACCCCACGCTGCGCCTGGACCGGGATTCGCAGACCAAGGAAATCATCCTTTCCGGCATGGGGCAGGTCCATCTGGAAACCACCGTTGAAAAATTGAAAAGAAAATTCGGCCTGGAGGTTATCCTGAAGGCCCCCAAAATCCCCTATCTGGAAACCATCCGCCAGGCGGCTAAGGGCATCATCTACCGGCACAAAAAACAGACCGGCGGCCGGGGACAATTCGCCGAGGTCCATCTGGACATTTTGCCCCTGGAACGCGGCAAGGGTTTTGAGTTTCAGGACGCTTTGGTGGGGATGAATGTGCCCCGCAACTTCGTCCCGGCCGTGGAAAAGGGGATTACCGAAGCCATGGTGCGGGGTGTTTTGGCCGGCTACCCGGTCGTGGATTTTAAAATCCGGTTTTACGACGGGAAATCCCATGAAGTGGACTCTTCGGAGATGGCCTTTAAAATTGCCGCCTCCATGGCCTTTAAAAAGGCGGTCCAGCAGGCCCAGCCGACCATGCTGGAACCGATGGTCAAAATGCTGATCTTCGTGCCGGATGAAAATGTGGGGGATGTGATTGGAGACCTGAACAGCCGTCGGGGAAAGGTCATGGGCGTGGAAGCCAAGGAAAATGTTCAGGTGGTAACGGCTCAGGCCCCCATGGCGGAAGTGGCTAAATATGCCCCTGACCTGACAGCCTTGACCGGAGGGCGGGGCTATTTCCAGATGGAATTCACCCACTATGAAGAGATCCCGGCCTACATGAGTGAAAAAATTATTCAGGAGGCCAAAGGCGCCCAGGAAGAAGAGTAGACGCGATTTCTGCAAGGAATTGACATGATTCGAACCGCCATTTTGACCATCAGCGACAAGGCCTCTCAGGGACTGCGGGAAGACCTGGGAGGCCCGGTTATCCAAAGGCTGCTTGACCGGAGGCATTACCTGGTAGCCGCCACCGCCATCGTTCCGGATGATATTCCCCTCATAGTGAAGGCCCTGGTCGATTGGGCCGACCGGGAAAAAATGGATTTGATCCTGACCACCGGCGGCACCGGGGTCAGCCCCCGGGATATCACCCCGGAGGCGACGGCTCAGGTACTCCACAAGGAAATTCCCGGCATGGCCGAGGCCATGCGGGCCGAAGGCCTGAGGCATACCCCCCTGGCTCAAATCTCGCGGGCAAAAGTTGGCTTCCGCGGGGAAACGCTGATAGTCAACCTGCCCGGAAGTTTAAAAGCGATTGAAGAAATGTTCCCGGTGATTTTACCCGCCCTGCCCCATGCCCTTGAAAAAATCAAGGGTCACCCGGGAGATTGTGCCCGATAATCCCCCACTCCTCCATCCGGCGGATCATGTTACGGGCGTGGGTTCCCGGCCAGTAGATCCGCCCGCACCGATCGCAGCGGCTGAAGTGTCGTTGGGTTTGTATGATATAGACCGGAATGCAGGATTGAAAACGGGCCATTTCCTCTGATTTCAGTGCTTTTAAAGGCTGGTTGCAGCGGATACAGCGGCCCAGCAGACCAGTCCGGTCCGGCTTGAACGCCAGGGCCTTAAACACCTCTCGAAGTTGTTCCCCTCTCTCTACCGAAACCAGGGAAACCACGGTCACTCCTTTGACCGGCAAGGGATAACGAATAGACTGGACCACCCTGTCCTCCGGCTCAAATCCCCCGACCCCTTTCGTCCAAATCCGCGTATCCAGGCCCGCCATCCGTAAGGCCTTTTTCATCTGAGCCAGATGGGGTGCTAACCAGAGGCGCATAAGTAGGATCCCTAAATCCGAAACCAAGCACGAAATCCGAGTGTAGGGCGAGAGGTTAATCCCCTCCCGCACCCTTGAATCAGGCATATGATCATGACCTCTTGGAATTCGAATTTCGGATTTATTTGGGTTCCGTGAGCAGGAAGGCCTCGTCCGGGATATCGGACCGGGGAACTATTTGTTCGTATTCAATGGTCAATCTTTTTTCACTGTCCAATCCGCGGACCTCTATCTTTTTCGGCCAATAAGATCCAGCCAGTTCGATAAAATTAGAAAATGAAATCTGAATGGCTTCCGAAGGCCCACGGCGGGAGACTTCCGTCCCCACTACCCGGAAGGGTTCTTTTTCCACCCGGATGATTTGAGGGGGCTCCCCATCGACCACGAACTGCATTCGCTTGGGATCCCGGTCTGCCTGGATTCGGACCAAACCGGTTTCACCCGGGAAGAGGGGTACCCGCCCCCAAAAGAGCTGAAAAATGTCCTCCCACCGCGTTTCCGAGGGCAGAGGAAAGGCTTTTAGCAGCGCGGGCAGGTTCAGGGGAACGACTTTGTTATCCGTTAGAGAAAGCGCCTTAGTCAGGCCTTGATGAAAAACCAGATAGGTGGCCGGGCGGCCGAAGGGATCGGATAATTCCAGTCGCAACGACCGGTGATCCCGAGCCAATAAGCGGAACCCCAGCCGATAACGCTCTCCCGGCGCTTCGAATAACAAGCTGCCGGAGGCTTCCCAGGGAATGGAGGGAGGCAGGTTTTTCAAATGCCCCCATTGTTCCTCCAGGAAGGTCCCGGGACCGTTTGGGGCCGGTAGGATTTTGGCCGGGGGGCTGATAGGCTGCGCGCCGGCCTCCTGCATATAGAAAGGAAAGATCAAGAAAAGAAAAACCGCAACTGTAATTTTTATCATCCCGGACCTAATAAGACGTCCCCCGTTCGATATTTTTTCTTTCGTCTTCCATTTTATCTTGGACCTCTTTGATTTTTTTCTGGACCCCTTCCTTCTCCTTGCCCCCCGGGGTCAGGTCCAGCACTTTCCGATAGGTCCGCAGGGCCTTGTCCCAAACATTTTTTCTCACGTAGGCGTCCCCGAGATGCTCCCCGATGGTTGGATCGTTGGGAACCAACTTCCAGGCCTTTTCCAGTTCAATGATGGCATCGTCCCATTTTTTCTTTTTGTAGAACACCCAGCCCAAACTGTCGACAATAAAGCCGTCATTGGGTTTGAATTTTAAGGCCCTTTTGATCAACTCCTCGGCCTCATCCAGTTGGACCCCCTTCTCGGCGTAGGTATACCCCAAATAATTCAACGCCGATACGTGGAAGGGATCTTTGACGATGGCTGTTTTAAGTTGTTGGATACTTTCCTTTTTTTTGCCCATTTTGTCCAACAGGACCCCCAGCCGGAAATAAAGTTCGGCATTTTCCGGATCAACCTCCAAACCCTCTTTCAGGATTTTATAACTCTCCGGAAATTCATTTTTTTGCTCATGGAGGGCGGCCAGGAAAAGGTAGAGATCAATGCGCTTGGGGACGGCTATCAGCGCCTTTTGCAGCAACTGGATGGCCTCGTCTACCTTTTTTTCATTTTCGAGAATATGGGCCCGCAGGATCAGGGAGGGGGTATGGTATTCCGATTCGGGGCCGATGGGTATCAACACCTCCTCGGCCTGACGATATTCCTTCTTCTCAACCAGGACATTGGCCAAAGCATACCGGACCTTGTCCGCTCCGGGTTTTTCCCTGACCAATTCCGTAAATTCCTCCTGAGCCTCTTCAAGGCGCTTGTTTTCCAGATAGATAATCCCGATGCGAAATCGGATCTCGAAGTCATTTTGGGTTTGTTGTTTTAGACGGATAAATAACTGTTGGGCCTGCTCGAACTTCTCCAGCCGAAGGTATTGATCCCCGGCTCGTTCCTGGGCCTCCAGGCTCTCCGGATTCATTTGCAACACCTTCTGGTACATGGCCAAGGCCTGCCGGGGTTGGTCCGTCAATTCATAGACATAACCCAACCCCAGAGTAGCTCCTTCGTGGGAGGGATTCAGTTTGAGAGTATCTTGAAAGGCTTTTTGGGCCCGTTCGTATTGTTTTAGGGAAAGATAGACTTTCCCCAGAAAGAAATGAGCCCGGTCCGACTTCGGGTGAGTCTGCGCGGTCTTTTTAAAGATCTCCACAGCCTGAGGGTACTTTTTAAGCTGCAGGTAGGCCAGCCCCTGGAAAAATTGAGCCTCCTCACTCCCCGGCGTCAACTGCTCCAAGGCCTGATAGGTTTTCAAGGCATCTTCCCAATTTCCTTGAGCGCTCTGAATCTCTCCTTGAAGCAGATAAGCCTCTTTTGACTTGGGGTCCAGGCCGATGGCCTTCTGAATCAGTCCCAGGGCTTTTTCTGTTTCCATCATCTTATAATACTGTTGGGCCAATTCCAACATCAGGGAAGGGTCACTGGGCTGAACCGCCAGGGCTTTTTCGAACTCGTCGACGGCCAGTTGGCTCTGGTTTCCCTGGCTGTACATCTCGCCCAGGATAAGGTGATAATAGACTTCGCTCTCCTGACTGGGGGGCTTCTTCTCCAGGATTATTCGGTCGAGAGACGTCGCCTTCTGATCCCGGGATTGGGAGGGAACGAGAGCGCACCCGGTCCAGTTGTCCAGACCCCAGCCTAAGAAAAGTATAATCAGAATTCGGACTATCGAAGATTTTTTTCCGGGAAATGATTTCTCGCGTGGGGAATTTAGAAGTTTAGAAGGCGACATGCAAAAAATCCGGCCTCAAGTCCGGCAATTCCTTTTCAAGAAAAACTTTTAATCTTTTTAATAGCTTATCTTCCAGTTGGCGGACCCTTTCCCGTGAAACCTGGAAATGGTCCCCCAGTTCCTGGAGAGTCAACGGTTCCTCGGTAAGGATCCGCTTCTCAAAGATTTCTTTTTCTCGAGGGGTCAGTCCCTTTTGAAATTCATCCAATTTTGACTTCAGGATCGTTCTTAACTCCAATTTAGAGAGGGCCGCTTCCGGGGAAGCGGACTTGTCCGGCAGAAAGGCCTTGTGATCCTCCGGTGAGCTTTCACTCACCGGGGCATCCAAAGACAACTCCCATTCCCCCAACCGTTGATCCATCTCAATAATATCCTGTTCCGAAACTTGAAATTTTTCCGAAAGCAGTTTAGGGGCCGGATCAATCCCCATGGCCAACAACTTGCCTTTTTCTTTTTTTAAATTATAAAAAAGTTTCCGCTGGGCCTGGGTGGTCCCGATCTTGACCAGCTTCCAGTTATCCATAATGAATTTAAGAATATAGGCCTTGATCCAGAAGGAAGAGTAGTAAGAAAGTTTGATTCCCCGGAAGGGGTCAAACTTCTTAATCGCCTGCATCAGACCGATGTTCCCCTCCTGAATCAGGTCCAGCAGGTTTTGCATCCAATAACGCTGGAATTCCATAGCGATCTTGACCACCAGACGGAGATTGGAGGTGATCAATTTATAGGCCACTTCCGAATCCTGGTTCTCGTGATAACGGAGCAGCAGTTCCTTTTCTTCATCCGGGGTCAACAGCTGATAGCGACTGATCTCTCGCAGGTAACGCTGGAGAGGATCATACGGAACAACCGGTCCCGCTTTGGCTTCTTCTTCGGGAGGATGTTCCCGCTCCTCTTCGGGTAGAAGCCAGGATTCTTCGCCGGGGAAGGACTCCATTCTAGTCTAATATTTCCTGATCATAGATGGATTCCAAACGGTATTTATGCTTGGCCTCCTCTTCAGCCAGATGGGCAAACAATTTTTTGTGGTCCGCCTGGTCGGCCTTTTCCGCCCAGGCGCGGTAAAACTTCATCGATTTCTCTTCATTTTTCATGGCCAACATCATGACTTCCTGATACTTCATAGTAGGGTAGAACGTTAGATCCTGCAGATAATCGCTGATCTTCAGGTCCGGCACCTTTCCCGTTGCTTCCGGGAGGCTGGCCCCCTGACCGACATCCTGCAACAATTGTTCATGCTTTTGTTCCTCATCGGCCAACTCCGTAAAAAGGGCCGGGATCCCGGGGTATTGCGAAAGGCCGGCGGCCGAACGGTAAAAGGCTTGGGCGTTTTTCTCCTTATCGATGGCGAATTGAATGATTTCTGGTAGGGTATTTAACGACATCGCAACCTCCTCCATTTGTTTTTTTATCTAAACCTAATAATTTACTGGCCTAGCGGAAGGTTGTCAAGGGAATAAAAAAGGGCCCCTCCCTGAACGGAAAGACCCTTTTGGTTAACACAAAAATGGTTATTCCCAGACTCTTTTATCTTCAATCTTTTTGGCTCCCTTGGGAAGGGAGCCCTTGTTTAGGAGCTGGACCTCGCCCCGCAGACGGAGGATGTCCTGGATGGCCTTTTTCAAGTCCTCGGTCAGCTTCTTGGGGTCCCGGCAGGAACCGGTCAGTTCCGCCCGGAAGACCATCTGATCCTGATGCTTTTCACGGGTGACCACCACCTGGCAGCCGCAGATTTCCGAAAACTTGGCGGCTACGGCATCCACCTGACCGGGATGAATGAACATGCCTTTCACTTTGGTGACCTGGTCCACCCGGCCCACAATCCGGATCAGCCGCGGAGAGGTGCGACCGCAGGGGCAGGGTTCATCACTGAAATAGGAAAGGTCCCCGGTCCCGAAACGGATCAGGGGATAGACCCGATTGAAGCAGGTCCCTACCACCTCGCCCACCTCGCCGGGCCCCAGTTGCTTGCCGGTCTGGGGGTCGACGATCTCCACGATGCAATCGTCCGGAAAATGCATGCCGTTTTTTTCCGCACATTCAAAGCCCAGACAGCCGATATCGGCCGTCCCATAGCTCTGCCGGATAATAATCCCCCATTCGGACTCGATGCTGTCCCGAAGCGATTCAGGGAGCATTTCAGCCGCCACAAAAGCGGTTTTCAAGGAAAGATCTTTCTTGGGATTGAGCCCCATTTCCTTGGATCGCTGCAGGATCGCATGGAGGAAACTGGGGGTGCCCAAAAAACCGGAGACCTTGAGGTCTTTGAGGGTCTGAATCTGAAGTTCAGTGTTTCCCACGCCGGCCGGAATCGTCCGGCAACCCAATAAGCGCAGGGATTCGTCCAGCATGAAGGCAAAGGGTACCAGGTGGTAGCTGAAGGTAACCTGACAAATATCCCCGGGTCGAAATCCCCCGGCGAACAATCCCTGGGCCCAGCGGGTATCCTCGTAGTGCATCTCTCCCGGTTCATAGATCGGTCCCGGGGAGACAAAGATCCTGCTCAGTGATTCCGGCGGCACCCCGTTGAAGCCTCCGAAGGGCGGGCTCTTCTTCTGCATCCCGATCAGGTCGGTCTTTTCGGTGATGCCCAATCGTTCCAGGTCTTTCACGGCCTGAACATCCTGGGGCTTCATTTTGGCCCGGTCCATTTTCTTCTTGAAAGCCGGGGCCTTTTCATAGGCGTAGGTCACGATTTGCTTCAACTTCTTATTTAAATACCGGCGGCGTTCCGCCCCGGTCATGGTTTCCAACTTGGAAAAATAGCCGGCGTAGCGGTCCTTCTTAGTAGTCATGTCCCCTCCCCTGGGTTTAGTGATCCGGAATATCCCGACTAGGCCGGAAGAAAAAAGGGCCAGGCAAGATCCGTCGCCTGGCCCCTCCATTGGTCCCCGCTATCTCATCTAATTATTGTTTCGGAGGGAAGACGCCCTCGAAAGGAACGATCATGGACTTCCCATCGGGTCCCACAAAGGTGGCCGTGCCGTAGACCTTGATCGGGAATTTGAAATCCTGGATATCGTCCCACCACTTTTTCAGCGAGATCCGGGGCCTTACATTTAATTCCTGCAACCGGTGCTCCCTGGGTGACCAACAAGAGCATCATGGTGGAAAGGAATCAAAGGACGCCATTGATGCGCAGGTGATCGGTGGATTTTGCCGGAATGTAATTATCATCGAAATAGGTGATGGTGTTGACTTCGAATTCCTCAAAGGAAACGGTAAATTTCAGATCATCCAACATGACCTTATAATTATTCGGATTTTCCATGGAAAAGACGAAAGCCAGGTTTAAAGCCGAGCCCCTTTTTTCCTTAGCGTCCAGGTAAGAACGACCAGTAATTGGCGATATCGATCCGTTCCAGTTTCACCACCGGGGCCTTGGCGGCCGCCATTTTTGCGCCCATCCCTTTGCCCGTCGTCGGTGCCGGTTTGGCCGGGGCGGCCTTTTCTTCAGCGGCCAGACAGGGAAAGGCCACCAGTCCAATTACACCCAACATCAATAAAGCTATGGCGATTTTTCTCATTCGGTTCCTCCCTTAAGTCAGCCAACGTTTACGGCGTTTATAGTGTTTAATATCCCGAAAGCTTTTTCG
>CAVVCH010000036.1:0-11307 GCA_963746605.1 uncultured delta proteobacterium | reverse complement strand
ATTTAAAAGCATTGCCGATAACCCGCAGCAATGAATGGTTTTTTCCCTTGACAGGGTTCTGTTGTTATAACTATACTGAATTATTAGTTTTAATTTAATTAGGAAACGATGATTTGTAGTTAAAATTTGGATTAGATTATTTTTCTTTACCTCCCGAACACATCAAATTCGAACAACTCGTTCCATTGGTTCTTCCTGATCCCAGGAAAGAGCCGAAATCATACTTCCCCTATTAGGAAGGAGAATGGTCCTATGGAAGCGGATCAACTTGGGCCGGTTATGCTGAAGGTTGACGAAATCCACATGTATTTCGGAAAAGTGGCCGCCCTTTCCGGCGTATCTTTTAACGTCCGCCAGGGGGAGATTCACTCCATTATCGGCCCCAACGGCGCGGGAAAGACCGTCCTCCTCAACTGCATCAACGGTTTATACCATCCCCAAAAAGGCTCTATCACGTTTGAGGGAAAGGAGATCTCCAAACTGCGACCCCATAACCGGGCCAAGTTGGGGCTCTCCCGAACCTTCCAGAAAATCGAGTTGTTCAAAGGCATGACCGTTTTGGACAACATCCGTCTCGGCCGCCATATCCATCTCAAATCGGGGATCCTCAGCGGGGCCGTGTATTTCGGCAAGACGGCCAGGGAAGAGATAGAGACCCGGCAGTATCTGGAGGAGGAAATCATCGATCTGCTGGAAATCGAATCCATCCGGCATAAAACCGTAGCCATGCTGCCCTACGGCCTGCAAAAGCGAGTGGAACTGGGACGGGCTCTGGCCTTGAATCCCAAGCTGCTCCTGTTGGATGAGCCCCTGGCCGGGTTAAATCTGGAGGAGGTGGAGGACATGGCCCGCTTCATCATCGATATCAGCGAAGATGAAAAGTGGAAAGTCACCTGTATTCTGGTGGAGCACGACATGGGGGTGGTGATGGATATTTCCGATAATATCTCGGTGCTCAACTTCGGAAACAAGATTACCACCGGTACCCCCCAGGAAGTGCAAGCCAACCCTCAAGTGGTGGAAGCGTATTTGGGTGAGGAGGATCTGTATGCCACACGGAGATAAGACTTTTACCATCCCCTTTAAAATCACCGATGAATTGACCTTGCCCAAGGTGCTGATCGAAACCGCCAAGAAATACGGCCACAACAAAGCCGCCATGCGGGAGAAGGAGTTCGGACTCTGGAAGCCGATCACCTGGCAGGATTACCTGGATCGCGTGAAATATATCGCCCTGGGCCTGATCAGCCTGGGCTTGAAGCGGGAAGACAAAGTGGCCATGATCGGAGACAATCGGCCGGAGGGACTCTGGGCGGAGATGGGCACCCTTTCCGCAGGGGGCATTGCGGTCTGGCTTTTTCAGGATTCCCTGTTGGACGAGGTGGCCTATATCATCAACCATTCCGACGCGGTCTTCCTGGTCGGTGAAGGGCAGGAAGAGGTGGACAAGGCCCTGTCGATCAAGGACCGCTGCCCCTACCTGCAGAAGATCATCTGGGACGATCCCAAGGGGATGCGCGGGTACGACGACCCCATGCTGATCAGTCTGAAGGAGGTCATGCGCCTGGGCCAGGAACTGGAAAAAAAGGACCCGGGGGTGTTTGAACGTACGGTGGACCAGGGGGTGACCAAGGACGTAGCCCTGCTTTTCTACACCTCCGGGACCACGGCTTTGCCCAAAGGGGCTCTCCTTTCCCACTACAACCTGCTGACCATGGGCCAGGCCATGATGGGCGTAGACCCCTGCACCCCGGAGGACGATTTCGTTTCCTTTCTGCCCTTTGCCTGGATCGGGGAACAGATGATGTCCATCTCCAGCGGGTTGCAGGTGGGCTTTACCATCAATTTTCCCGAGGAACCGGAAACCGCCCAGGAAAACATCCGGGAGATCGGCCCCCACGTCATGTTCGCCCCGCCGCGGATGTACGAGCAGATGACCCGGACCGTGCAGGTCAAAAATCTGGATTCCTCCTGGATCAAACGGCATCTATTTAACTGCGCCATGAAGGTCGGATACCGGGCGGCCGATTTGAAATTCGATAAAAAGCCGGTGCCCGTGGGCTTGCAGGTTTTACGCTGGCTGGCCTATATCATCGTTTTTAAGAAATTGCGGGACCACCTGGGCTTGACCCGGGTGCGCAACGCCTATACCGGCGGGGCCGCCATGGGTCCCGATCACTTCCGGTTTTTTCATTCCCTGGGGGTCAACCTGAAACAGATCTACGGCCAGACGGAAATCGCCGGGATTTCCGTGCTCCATCGCAAGGGAGACATCAAGTTCGACACGGTGGGCACCCCCATACCGGGGACCGAGGTCAAGATCACCGAAGAGGGGGAGATCATCTCCAAGAGTCCCTCGGTCTTTCTGGGCTACTACAAGAACCCGGAAGCCACCGAAAAAACCCTCAAGGACGGTTGGCTGTATTCCGGGGACAAGGGCTTTATCGATGAGGACGGCCACCTGGTGGTTTTTGACCGCTCCAAAGACGTAATGATCCTCCATGACAAGTCCATCTTCGCCCCTCAGTATCTGGAAACCCGCCTCAAATTCGCCCCTTTTATCAAAGACGCCTGGGTCATCGGCCACGAACGGCCTTACATCACCGCCGTAATCTGCATCGATTATGCCGTGGTCGGCAAGTGGGCCGACGATAAGAAGCTCAATTACACCAGTTATCACGAACTCTCCCAAAAACCGGAGGTGTATGATCTGGTTGAAAAACAGATTCGCGAGGCCAACCGCAGCTTGAAGAAACCGGCCAAGGTCCATAAGTTCTTGAACCTCTATAAGGAATTCGATGCCGACGACGAGGAGCTGACCCGGACTCGGAAGCTGCGCCGGGCCTTTGTGGAGAACCGGTATAAGATGCTGGTGGATGCCCTCTATCAGGACACCGACAGCGTCCACATGGATACCACCATCACCTATGAAGACGGCCGGGTGTCGCAGATCAAGACCGACCTGCACATCCGTAAAATACCCATCGAGGAGGGGAAGTGATGCAGCTATTCTTGCAGGCCCTGATTACCGGAATTATGATGGGCGGGATTTACGCTCTGGTGGCCCTGGGCTGGACCCTGATCTATAAATGCTCCGGGGTGCTCAACCTGGCCATGGGAGAATTGACCCTGATCGGAGCGTATATCTCCCTGACCTTATATCTCTGGGGGGTCCCCTTTCTGCTGGCCTTGCTCTTGACGGTCATCATCGGATTCATCCTGGGTCTGATCACCGAGCGGCTCTTCCTGGACAAGCTGATCGGGGAACCGGTGCTGACGGTCATTATGGTCACCGTGGGCCTGTCCTTCTTTTTTCGGGGTATCATCGTCTTCATCTTCGGGACGGACACCGTGATTTTTGACCCCCCCGTTTTCCCCATGAAACCCATCGAATTCGGCGGAATCATTATCGGGCAGGTCTATCTCTGGAGCTTCATCGCCGCCATTGTTCTTCTCCTGGTTTTCGTGGCCTTTTTTCAGTATACCCGCTGGGGGCTTTCCATGCAGGCCACGGCCGACGACGAAATGGCCGCTCTCTCCCTGGGGGTCAGCGCCCGCTTTGTGTACGCCATCGCCTGGGGGATCGCCTTCGTTGCCGCCGGGGTAGGCGGGACCCTGCTGAGCAATATCAACGGCCTGAATATTTCGGTGGGCTACCTGGGCCTGCTGGTCCTGCCGGCCGTGGTCCTGGGCGGGTTGAATTCCGTCCCGGGGGCCATCGTGGGCGGGATCATCATCGGAGTGCTGCAGAACTTGAGCGGCACCTACCTGGACCATTTTTTCCCGGGGGGGGTCAAGGAAATCGCCCCCTTCATCTTTATGGTCATCATCTTATTTTACAAACCCTTTGGCCTCTGGGGTTGGGAACGGATTGAGAGGGTGTAACCATGTCCTATTTACCTTGCGGCGTTTACCACGAAGTTTATCGGCAGGACCACGCCTTCTGGCAGACCAAATTCGTGATCTGGAAAATGATCCTCCTGGGGGTATTTATCTTCTTCGCCATCCCTTATTTTGGGGGGCTCTATGCCATCAGCGTGACCAATCTGATTTTTTATACGATCATGGGGGCCCTGGGAGTCCAGCTTTTGATCGGTTACTGCGGCCAGGTGACCCTGGGCCACGCGGCCTTTCTCGCCGTGGGGGCCTACACCAGCACCTTGCTGATGCTGCAGTTGAATGTGCCCTACCTGGTGAGCATGCTCATCGCGGGCCTGGTGGCCGGCCTCTGGGGTATCCTTTTCGGTCTGCCCTCGGCCAGGGTCAAAGGCTTTTATCTGATCATGACCTCTCTGGCCGCGCAATTCGTGACTGTGGAGTTCATCCTGACCCAGTACGTCAGCCAGATCGGCGGCCGGGGCCAGGCCTTTTCCCTGCCCCCCGGGACCATCACCATCGGCCCCCTGGTTATAGATACCGACACGAAAGTCTATTATCTCGGGGCCGTCTTGACCATCCTTTTGACCATGGGTCTGGCCAATCTCCTGCGCTCCAAGGTGGGCCGGGCCTGGGTCGCCATTCGGGACAACGACATCGCCGCCGAGGCCATGGGCATCAATATCGTCACCTACAAGCTGATGGCCTATTTTGTCGCCGGTTTTATCGGCGGGGTGGCCGGAGCATTTTGGGTGAGCAACCTGGCCGCCCTCAGTCCCGAGCATTTTCAGTGGTTCTGGTCCCTCTGGCTGGTGGGGGTGATCCTGATCGGCGGCGCGGGCAGCATCTACGGGACCATTTTCGGGGCCCTGTTCATGGTGCTTATCCTGGAAGCCTTAAAATTCGTCATTATTCCCCTGACTCCTCTTTATCCGGAAATTGGTATGAAGATGATGTCCTTGAAAGACGCCGTTTTCGGCCTGGCCATCGTTATTTTTTTGATTTACGAGCCCAACGGGTTGTCTTACCGCTGGTGGCAGGTTAAGAATTATTTTAATCTTTGGCCGTTTTCATATTAAGGAGGTGATGGTCCGGAAACAGGAAGGGGGCAAGAAAAGGCGGGTTTTGTATTCCTTTTGATGTTATTCAGAAAACCAATGAGGAGGTTGGCATGATGAGAAAGAAATACGTTTCGTGGGTAGCGGTCTTTGTCGATCACCTTACTGATGGCGACGGGGATGGTCTACGCCCAAAACGAACTCCGGGTCGGCGCGATCAACGATATGACCGGCGGCACGGCCGACGTGGGTAAGGATTACGCCCTGGGCATCGCCGAGGCCGTGGCCTACGTCAACGATACCGGCGGCATCAACGGCAAGAAAATCAAGCTGTTTCAATACGACTACGGCTATCGGATCCCGGAAGCCATTACCACCTACAAACGGTTTCGGGATTTCGACAAAGTCCTGGCCGTCCTGGGCTGGGGTACCGGCGACACGGAAGCCCTCTCACCGACCGTGACCAAAGACAAGATGCCCTACGTCTCCGCGTCCTATTCCGCCCACTTGACCGATCCGAAAAAGACGCCTTATAATCTATTTTTCGCCTCCGACTATTCCACCAATGCCCGGGCCGCCATAACCGCCTGGTATGATCAGGTCTGGAAGAAGGATGCCCGTTTTAAAGACCGGGTGGCCAAGGGGGAAAAACCCCGCTTTGTCTGTTTTTACGGTTTCCCGACCCCTTACGCCAGCGCCCCGATCAAGGCCATCAAGGACCAGGCCGTCCTGCTGGGGTTTGAAGTGGGACCCGACCAAGACGTGGCTTTAACTGCCCTGGACGCCAAAAGCCAAGTGTTGGGCGCCAAGCAATTCAAACCCGATTTGGTTTGGCACGGGAACACCACCATGTCCGTGGCCACGGCCCTGCGGGATGCCTATGCCCTGGGTTTAGGAGCCGATCATATCACCAACAACTGGGGATTTGATGAAAACCTGCCGCGGTTGGGCGGTCCCGCTTCCGAGAACGTGATGGGCGCGGCGGTCTGTGCCTTCTTCGGCGGCAAGGCCCCCATGATGGACAAGATCAAGGCCTACGCCAAAAAACTCAATCCCGGAGTACCGGAAAACAAGCGGTTGATCCGGACCGTTCAGGCTTGGGGCGCCGTGCTGTTATTAACGGACGCCATGAAGATCGCCGACAAACAAGGGCAAGATGAACGGCGAAGTCGATCATGAAGGCCATGGAAACCTTTAAGAACAAAGACTTGGGCGTAGGTTCGCTGCCCGTCAGCTTCTCGGCTACCGACCATCGGCCGGCCAGCGGTGCGCCCTATCTATAAGGTTGAAAAAGGCAAGTTCGTCCTGGTCGACATGCCGGACCTGAAGAAACGTTGGCCGGAAAAATGGGAAAAGGAGTGGTTAGGCTGGTAGAACAGCAGACATCTTTCGGCTTTCAGCGGTTGCCTTTTTTAGGTGGCAGGCTAATCGCTGATTGCTGAAAGCTGACAGCTCATTATATGGAGGTAAGGCCGTTGGCAGAAGAACCGATCCTAAAAATCAACAGCATTGAAGTCAAATACCACGAAGTGATCCTGGTTCTGAAGGGCGTGTCGATCGAAGTCCCGAAAGAAGGGATTGTGGCCCTCCTGGGGGCCAACGGGGCCGGTAAGAGCACCACCCTGAAGGCCATTTCCGGTCTGCTCAAGCATGAAGACGGTAAGGTGACCGACGGCAACATCCACTTCATGGGCGAGCGGATCGATCGCGAAAAACGCCGAAGATATCGCCAAGTCCGGGATCATCCAGGTCATCGAAGGCCGCCGGGTTTTTGAACACTTGACGGTGGAACAGAACCTGAAAGTAGGCGCCCACCTGAGGCGGGACCGCAGTTCCGTCAGGGAAGGGTTGGAGATGGTTTATCATTATTTCCCCCGACTGAAAGAGAAACGCAATGAAACCGCGGGCTTCATCAGTGGGGGGGAGCAGCAGATGTGCGTGGTCGGCCGGGCGCTGATGGCCAACCCCAAACTGATGCTCTTGGATGAACCCTCCATGGGTTTGGCCCCTATGTTGATCAAGGAGATTTTTAATATCATCACCCGGCTGCATAAGGAGTCCAAGATCGCCATCCTGCTGGTAGAGCAGAACGCCAAGCTGGCTTTGAGCGTGGCCCCCTATGCCTACGTGATGGAAAACGGCCGGATCGTCATGGACGATACCGCCGAAAAATTGTCCGAGAACCCGGACATTAAGGACTTCTACCTCGGCCTTACCGACTTAGGGACCCGAAAAAGCTTTCGGGATATTAAACACTATAAACGCCGTAAACGTTGGCTGACTTAAGGGAGGAACCGAATGAGAAAAATCGCCATAGCTTTATTGATGTTGGGTGTAATTGGACTGGTGGCCTTTCCCTGTCTGGCCGCTGAAGAAAAGGCCGCCCCGGCCAAACCGGCACCGATGACGGGCAAAGGGATGGCCTCGAAAATGGCGGCCGCCAAGGCCCCGGTGGTGAAACTGGAACGGATCGATATCGCCAATTACTGGCCCTTCTTTACTACTGGATCGCTAACGGCGGAAAAAGGGGGTCGGCTTTGAACCTGGCTTTTGTCTTTTCCATGGAAAACCCGAATAATTATAAGGTCATGTTGGATGATATGAAATTTACCGTTTCCTTTGAGGAATTTGAAGTCAACACCATCACCTACTTCGACGATAATTACATTCCGGCCAAATCGACGGATCATCTCCGCATCAACGGTGTTTTCGATTCCTTAACTGTTCAGGAAATCCCCATGTTCGGCAAAGCAAGGTGCAGGAAGAAAAAAAATTGTCCCAAGCCGGATCTCGTCAAAAATTGGTGGTAGGATATCGGGGATTTCAACTTCCCCATCAAGGTTATGGCACGGCTACCTTTGACGGGACCGGATGGAAAGTCCATGATCGTTCCTTTTGAGGGCACCTTTCCTCCGAAACAATAATTAGGGGGATTAGCCGAAACCATTGGAGGGGCCAGGCGATTGATCTTGCCTGGCCCTTTTTTCTTCCGCCTTATCAGCCGGGCACATAGTCCGACTGCGCGCAGTACGGAAACTAAGGCCATCAGGATTCCCTACCTTGACATCCTGAGCCCTTCACCTGTCACCTGAGAGAAGCGAAGGGTCTCCCTTTCGGCTCAAGGTAAACTCTGCGGGGGAAGGGTGTTAATTTCTCGGTATCCCCATGCCTCACGGGGACGATCCGCGAAGCAGGTAAATATTCCGTAGACGTTGTTCGTAGGGAGGATTGTATATCCCCCCGCCCCTATCACCCCATGCACCCTAGTGGCTGACAGGGGGTAAACCACTCCCCTACGAACAAACACTAATACGTTGGTTCGCTGAAAGGGTTATTTATACTAAAGGCAGAGGAGTATTAACTTGAAACCAACCCAAGGGAGGGCCCATGACTACAAAGAAAGACCGCTACGCCGGCTATTTTTCCAAACTGGAAACCATGACCGGGGCGGAACGCCGCCGGTATTTAAATAAGAAGTTGAAGCAAATCGTGACCTACGCCTATGAAAAGGCCCCGGCCTTCAAGAAGAAAATGGACCGGGCTAAAATGAAGCCTCAGGATGTCCAGGCCGTGAAAGACCTGGAACGATTGGGCATCACCGAGAAGACCGACCTGATCGGGATGCAGAAGAAAAGCCCGCCCTTCGGAGGCTTTAACGGGGTGCCCCCGGAATCACTGAGCCGGATCTTTGTCTCCCCGGGACCGATCTATGAACCGGGGGAGATGCATTACGAAGATACCCGCTGGGCCCAGGGATTGTTCGCCGGGGGATTTCGACCCGGGGATATTTGTCAGGTTACCTTCAGCTACCACCTGGTACCCTTTGCCTTCATGCTCGACGAATCCTTGCGCTTATTGGGTTGCCGGACGATTCCGGCCGGCGTGGGAAACACTGAACTTCAGATCCAGACTCTCAAAGACCTTAAGGTCTCCGGTTTTTTGGGCACCCCCAGTTTCCTCCATGCGATCCTGCAGCGGTCCAAGGAAATGGGGCTCAATCCTAAGAAGGATCTTTCCTTGAAGACCGCCTTTGTGGCTGCCGAAATGCTCCCTGAATCCCTTCGGGACAGCATCGAGTCCGAATGGGGGATTATTATCCGGCAGAGCTATGGGACGGCCGATATCGGCTGTCTGGGCTTTGAATGCGCGGAAAAAAACGGCATGCATTTCCCGGACGATTGCATCGTGGAGATCGTCGACCCCCAGACCGGCAAGCAACTGGGGCCCGGCGAGGTGGGCGAGGTGGTGGGGACCTGCTTCAATCGGGTCTACCCCCTGATCCGTTTCGGGACCGGGGACCTTTCCTATTTCAGCGATGAACCCTGCCCCTGCGGCCGCACCTCTCCGCGGCTGATACGGATTGTGGGCCGGGTGGATCAGGTTACCAAAGTGAAAGGCATGTTCATTCATCCCGGTCAGGTGGATGCCGTAGCTGCCAAGTTCTCGGAAATCTGCGGCTGCCAGGTGGTGGTCACCCGCGAAAAGCATCAGGATCAGATGGTCTTCCGGGCGGAACTGGCCGGTTCCTGCCGGGACCCCAAGAAGCTGACCGAAGACTTGAAAAAAGTCATCCAGGATATCCTGCGTCTGCGGGGCGAGGTCCAGCTCTTAAACAAGGGTTCCCTTCCCAAGGGAGCCAAAAAGATTGAAGATAAGAGAGTCTGGGAATAAACCCTCAAAAAGACGAATTGTTAATGATTTTATTTTCTGGAAGGGCCTTCCCGTTTAGGGAAGGCCCTTTTTTTATTCCCTTGACAACCTTCCGGTGGGCCGGTAAATTATTAAGTTTAGATAAAAAAACAAATGGAGGAGGTTGCGATGTCGTTAAATACTCTAACAGAAATCATTCAATTCGCCATCGATAAGGAGAAGAACGCCCAGGCCTTTTACCGTTCGGCCGCCGGCCTTTCGCGAATACCCGGGGATCCCGGCGCTTTTCACGGAGTTGGCCGATGAAGAACAACAGCATGAAAAATTGTTGAAGGATGTCGGTCAGGCGGCCAGCCTCCCGGAAGCAACGGGAAAGGTGCTCGGATCTGAAGATCAGCGATTATCTGCAGGATCTAACGTTCTACCCTACTATGAAGTATCAGGAAGTCATGATCCTGGCCATGAAAAATGAAGAGAAATCGATGAAGTTTTACCGCGCCTGGGCGGAAAAGGCCGACCAGGCGGCACGCATAAAAAATTGTTTGCCCATCTGGCTGAAGAGGAGGCCAAACATAAATATCGTTTGGAATCCATCTATGATCAGGAGATATTAGACTAGCATGGAGTCCATCCCCGGCGAGAATCCTGGCTTCTGCCCGAGAGGAGCGGGAACATTCCGAAGAGGAGCGGGAACATCCTCCCGAAGAGGAAGCCAAGGCGGGACCGGTTGTTCCTACGATCCTCTCCAGCGCTACCTGCGAGAGATCAGTCGCTATCCGCTGTTGACCCCGGATGAAGAAAAGGAACTGCTGCTCCGTTATCACAAAAACCAGGATTCGGAAGTGGCCTATAAATTAATCACCTCCAATCTCCGTCTGGTGGTCAAGATCGCCATGGAATTCCAGCGGTATTGGATGCAGAACCTGCTGGACCTGATCCAGGAGGGGAATATCGGTCTGATGCAGGCGATTAAGAAGTTCGATCCCTTCCGGGGAATAAAACTTTCTTACTACTCTTCCTTCTGGATCAAGGCCTATATCCTAAAATTCATTATGGATAACTGGAAGCTGGTCAAGATCGGGACCACCCAGGCCCAGCGGAAACTTTTTTATAATTTAAAAAAAGAAAAAGGCAAGTTATTGGCCATGGGGATTGATCCGGCCCCTAAGCTGCTTTCGGAAAAATTTCAGGTGTCGGAACAGGATATTATTGAAATGGATCAACGGTTGGGGGAATGGGAGTTGTCTTTGGATGCCCCGGTGAGTGAAAGCTCACCGGAGGATCACAAGGCCTTTCTGCCGGACAAGTCCGCTTCCCCGGAAGCGGCCCTCTCCAAATTGGAGTTAAGAACGATCCTGAAATCAAAATTGGATGAATTTCAAAAGGGACTGACCCCTCGAGAAAGAGAATCTTCGAGAAGCGGATCCTTACCGAGGAACCGTTGACGCTCCAGGAACTGGGAGACCATTTCCAGGTTTCACGGGAAAGGGTCCGCCAACTGGAAGATAAGCTATTAAAAAGATTAAAAGTTTTTCTTGAAAAGGAATTGCCGGACTTGAGCCGGATTTTTTGCATGTCGCCTTCTAAACTTCCAAATCTCCCCACGCGAGAAATCATTTCCTGGAAAAAAATCCTCGATAGTCCGAATTCTGATTATACTCTTTCTTAGGCTGGGGTCTGGACAACTGGACCGGGTGCGCCTCGTTTCCCTCCCAATCCCGGG
>CAVVCH010000035.1:0-46327 GCA_963746605.1 uncultured delta proteobacterium | reverse complement strand
GGGTGGTGGGTTCGCCGGGAGACAACGTGCTGGCCGAGTTCGCCAGCGTGGTGGATGCGGTGGAGTGCGCGGTGGAAATCCAGCAGGTGCTGCGGGCCAAGAACGCCCTGCTGCCGGAAACCCGCAAGATGGATTTTCGCATCGGCATTAACCTGGGGGATGTGATCGAGGAAGGAGATTCGATCTACGGGGATGGGGTGAACATTGCGGCCCGACTGGAAGGCCTGGCCGAGGCCGGCGGGATCTGCATCTCCGAGAGCGCCTACCAGCAGATCGAGAACAAGATACCGCTCCGCTACGACTACCTGGGGGAGCACGCGGTCAAGAACATTGCCAAGCCGGTGCGGGTCTACCGGGCGCGGATAGAGCCGGAGGGGGCCTCCTCCCAGGTGATTGAGGAGAAAAAGCCCGGAAGGATACGGTTATCCCGAGCCGTTCTGGCCGGAATAGCCCTGGTGGTGATCGCCGGCGCTGCCGCCCTCTATCAGTTTGCCCTTCGTCCCTCTGCCCCCAAGATGGAAGTGGCCTCGAAAGAGAAGATGGCCTTTCCCCTGCCCGACAAACCTTCTATCGCCGTGCTGCCCTTTGTGAACCTGAGCGGGGACCCAAAACAGGAGTTCTTTCAGCGACGGGATCACCGAAGACATCATCACCGCCCTTTCCAAGGCACCCAGGCTGTTGGTGATCGCCCGAAATTCGACCTTCACCTACAAGGGAAAACCGGTGAAGGTCAAGCAGGTCAGCGAGGAACTTGGGGTTCGGTATGTGCTGGAGGGGAGTGTTCAGAAGTCCGGCGATCGAGTTCGGATCACAGCCCAATTGATCGATGCCCTCACCGGACATCACCTTTGGGCCGAGCGTTACGAGCGTGATCTGAAAGACATATTTGCCCTGCAGGATGAGGTTACGACGAAGATACTAACGGCCATGCGAGTGAAACTGACCGAAGGGGACAGAAGCCACAATGTACGAAAAACATTTCAGGGGGAAGCAAGGTCTCGAATGCTATTTGAAGATATTGGAAGGGCAAAATTACTGCAACTTGCATCTATCGAGGACAACAACAAGGCTCGGCGGATCGCAGAGGAGGTGATGGCGATGTGTCCGGAGAATCCGATGAGTTATCTTCTCCTGGGTTGGGTCCACTGGATGGATTTAATCCTTGGCTCCACGAAGTCCCCTCGGGAGTCTTTCGAGAAAGCTATGGAACTGGCTCAAAAAGCCCTGGCCATGGATGATTCCATGTCCGGTGCCCACGTCTTGTTGAGTGTCCTCTATATCCAAAAAAGGGAGTATGACAAGGCGATTGCTGAGGGGGAACGGGCTGTGGCCCTTGAACCAAGCGGGGCGCTGTGCCCATGAGTTTTATGCCACGAGTCTGCTCTGGCAGGCCGGCCGAAGGAAGCCATTCCCATCTTTCAAAAAGCAATCCGACTCAACCCCTACGGTTCGGCCTCTTCCTTTTTATGTTGGGCAGCGCCTATGCGCAGACAGGTCGGTTTGAGGAGGCGGTTTCGGCCTACAAGAAAGCCCTCCTGCGGGCGTCTGATTTGGATATCTTAGCTCATCTTGGTCTGGCCGCTACCTACATTGCGTTGGGCCGAGAGAAGGAGGCCCGCGCTGAAGCTGCCGAAGTCCTCAGGATAAACCCGAAGTTCTCATTGGATAACTATGCCAAGACAATTCCTCATATAAGGATCAATCGACAATAGATAGATATATTGGTGCGTTGCGCAAAGCGGGCTGAAGTGAGTGCCATGAACTCCAATTGAGATGCCATGAGACGTTCCAATATGTTCCGGTAGGAAGCCTCCAGGGGGACCAAGCCCTCATGGAGATTTTTTTGTCTTTAACCATTCGAGAAAGAAGGGAGACGCGAGATGTTAAAAAAATCATGGTTTAAGCTATTGGGTTTGGTGGTTATGGTTTCCATCCTTTTTATCGCTCAAGCCCAGGCGGAAGAGCCAGGATGGAAAAAGACCATTACACTTCCAAGTGGTGAGGTGGTTTGTGATTTAAATGGAGAATGGGATTTTCTTTGGATGGGCCGTCATGAATATCAAACTTATCGCTTTCGGGATGTCCTGAAAATAACTCAACAAGGTAATTCTTTTGAAGGGATACGAATGAAAGGATATCAAGCTAACCCTAAAGGCTCGAAGGCAATAGAAGGGGAACTTGATAAAGATGGGTTTAAGAAGTTAATCTATGTAGGAGGGCTTGGAACTTTTAATGCCCCCAAAGGAAAAATCAGTAAAGATGGAAATACGATAGAATTCGAGGACACTCTTTTTGTTATTGAGCTTACCAGAAAATGAAAGGTCTTTATTCCTATTCACAGAAGAGATACAAGATTTGAAGGGGTCATCTACAGAGGGCATGGGGCCGTCCAGGATGGTGCGGATAGTGGATAAGAGGGAAACCCTACAGAAGTTTCCTGATAATACCTGAGTTATCGGCGTAGATCGATTCTTAGCATTATTAGATTGAGCCGTAAGAGGGTCTGATGAGTATCCATCCGAAAAAAGTAATATTCCGGCATTAAGGCTATTGATTGGCATCCCAACTGTAACCTTTCAGGAGACGGCTCCATGGCCGAAGAGAATTTCAAGCGGAGGCATGAGGATTTACTATGATCTGTCCCCGGTGTCAAAGCGACCTTCCTGAAGGGGCCAAGTTCTGCAAGGAATGCGGCCAAAGATCGAAACGGTTTGTCCTGAGTGCGGCAAGAATATACCTCCGGACAGCAAGTTCTGTCTTGAATGCGGCTACGAACTGAGAAAATCGAAGGAACTCCCCCCCGTTGACTACCGGCAGCCCAAAACCTACACCCCCAAACACCTGGCCGATAAGATCCTGACCACGCGCAGTACCCTGGAAGGGGAGCGCAAGCTGGTGACGGTCATGTTCGCCGACGTGGCCGGGTTCACGGCCATCTCGGAGAAGCTCGACCCGGAGGACGTCCACCGGATCATGGACGGCTGCTGCCGGATCCTGGTGGATGAAATCCACCGCTTCGAGGGCACGGTCGGCGAGTTCAGGGGCGACGGGGTCATGGCCCTGTTCGGGGCGCCCATCGCCCATGAAGATCACGCCCAGCGGGCCTGCCATGCGGCCCTGGCCATTCAGCAGGCCCTGGTCCCCTACGGTGAGGAGATAAAGCGAAACTACGGGATCGATTTCAGGATGCGCATCGGGCTCAACTCCGGCACCGTGGTGGTGGGCGCCATCGGGGATGATCTGCGGATGGACTACACCGCCATGGGCGATACCACCAACCTGGCCGCCCGGATGGAGACGGCCGCCGAGCCGGGCAGCGTCCTGGTCTCCGAGAGCACCCACCGACTGGCCCGGGAGTTCTTTGCGTTCGCTCCCCCCGAAACCTTGCAGGTCAAGGGGAAACAGGAGCCGGTCGAGGCCTTTCGGCTCCTCCGGCCGACGGAGGTGGACACGCGGATCGGGGCGTCCGTGGCCAGGGGCCTGACCCGGTTTGTGGGCCGCAGCCGGGAAATCGAAACGCTCCGGGAGGCCTTCGCCAAGGTGCAATCGGGCGAAGGCCAGGTCATGGGCCTGGTGGGGGAAGCCGGGGTCGGCAAATCGAGACTGCTGCTGGAGTTCCGGAGTCTTCTTCCTCGAGACGGGTACACCTATCTGGAAGGGCAATGCCTGCACTACGGGGGTTCGATGCCCTATCTGCCCATATTGGACGTTCTCCGGTCCTTCCTCGGCGTCAAAGAAGGGGAGCCGGAGCGGGTCATCCAGGACCGGCTGAAGGAAAGGATCCTCGGGCTGGACGAGAACCTGCGGGACCTCATCCCGCCCTTTCAGGAGCTGTTGTCTCTGCAGGTCGAGGATGAAGCCTATGGTAAGCTGGAGCCGAAGCAGAAGAGAGAAAAGACCTTTGAGGCCCTCCGGGACCTGCTGATTCGCGGCACCCGGGATCGGCCGCTGGTCCTGGCCGTGGAAGACCTGCAATGGATCGACAAGACCACGGAGGAATTCCTCACCTACATGATCGGCTGGCTCCCCCGGACCCGCATTCTCCTGCTTGCTCCTGTACCGGCCCGAATACGTCCATCAGTGGGGGAGCAAATCCTATTACAGTATGATCGGGGTGGGGCAGCTCTCCACGGGCACCAGCGCGGAACTGGTGGGAGCGATCCTGGAGGGGGGCGAGGTGGTGCCCGAGCTGAAGGAACTGATCCTCAACCGGGCCGCCGGCAACCCGCTGTTCATGGAGGAGCTGACCCAGTCCCTGCTGCAGAACGGCTCCATCCGGAGAACGGGGGATCGGTTTGTCCTGACCCGGGATATCGCCAGTGCCCAGGTCCCGGACACGGTCCAGGGGATCATCGCGGCCCGTATGGACCGGCTGGAGGAAAGCCTCAAGCGGATCATGCAGGTGGCGGCGGTGATCGGGCGGGAGTTTGCCTTTCGCATCCTGGAGACGATCACCGAGATGAAGGAGAACCTCAAATCCGGCCTGGTGAACCTCCAGGGGCTGGAATTCATCTACGAGAAGAGCCTTTTCCCCGACCTGGAGTACATCTTCCGGCACGCCCTGGTTCAGGAGGTCGCCTACAACAGCCTGCTCATCCAACGCCGGAAGGAGATTCACGAGAAGATCGGCCGGGCCATCGAGCAGCTTTATCCGGAGAGACTGGAAGAGTTCTGCGAGATGCTGGCCTATCATTATTCGAAGAGCGGGAATCCGGCTAAGGCCTATGAGTATCTCAAAAAGTCGGCGGAGAAGGCGGTCCGGAACGATGCCGTGGTGGAAGCCGTTCGGTTCTACCGGGAAGCGATGGAGGCCCTCTGTCAACTGCCCTCCACCGAGGAGAACCAGCGAGAGCAGATAGGGCTGGTGTTGTCCATGCAAATCCCCTGGTCGAGAATCGGCTATTCGGAGGACTATCTTCCGCTGCTGCAAAAGGCCGAAGCGCTCGCTGAAGCGCTGGGCGATGACAAAAAGAGCGTGCACCTCCGAAGTGTTTTGGGCAGCTACTTTATTATCAGAGGGGGTGATCCGCAGCTCGGCTGGAAATACTTGGAGAGGTGCTTTGGAGGATTCGGAAATCATCCAGGATGTGGACCTCTTGATCCCCGTCGGGGTGGCCTTGTGCTCTCCTTTCGCAGTTTCAGGAGATTATCAGAGAATAAATCAAATTGCCCCCACGATCATCCGCCTGATTGAAGACAGCGGGACCCAAGCCGAGTTCTATGGCATGGGGTTGAACCCGTACGCGCAGGTTCTCAGTTTTTGGGGCATGGCCACGGGGATGTGCGGGGACTTCGAGTACGGCGAGCGATTGCTGGAGAAAGCCCTCTCCTTTGTACTCGAAATCGATCACCGGCCCTCCCTGGGGGGAGTAGAATCATCATTTGGCCTTTTGCTGGCCGTTAAGGGAGACGGGGAGAGGGCGGTCGGGCATCTCCAGAAAGCAATCAAGTATATGGAAGAATCGCAGGCTTCTATATTTTTAGGGCTTGCCTGGGGTTGGCTGGGGTGGGCGCACTGCATGATGGGACAAACCAGGACCGCAGTGGAACTAACCGAGAAGGGGCTCAGAATGCACATTGATCTGGGCATACCCTATTTTCGATCGGGTTTACACTTGAATTGCGGCGGGGCCTATTTCATGGTGGGCGACCTGGATCAAGCACGAACACAGGCCGAATTGGCCCTCCAATTCGCGCTGCAAAACAACGAAAGACATATAATAGGGATGTCGAGGATTTGGTTGGGTATGGCCATCAGCAGAATAGACCCAACCCAAATCGAGTCCGCGGAACAGCAGATTCTCCAGGGGATTAGCCTGCTCGAAGAGCTGGGACTACCCCCTCTTTTTGGAGTGGGTTATATGTTCCTGGGAGAACTCTATGCGGCGTCGGGCCGGCAAAAAGAGGCCCTGGAACACCTGAAAAAGGCCGAGGCCCTGTTCGAGAAGATGGGGATGGATTATTGGCTGAGGAGGACGCGGGAGGTCTTGGCGAAGATAGGATAGGAAAGTTGATGGGGAAAGCTTTACCGTAACGGGAGAGATCGACTTCCCCACGGGTCCCGTCTAAAAATTTTAAATTTTATAGAGGTGTCAAGGAAGAATCTGGTCGGTAATCCTTCACCGTGTGGTGGAATATTTGGAACCCCGGCCTCTGCCTTTTGAACCTGTGCCTGAAGGTTTTGCCCTCATTTTCCCATTGACATATTTCCTAAAAAATGTTGCTATGGGATGTACTCCTACGCATAATTCATGAGTAAACGTCCCAACTTAACCCCAACCTAATTTGGAATGGGAAATAAAGTGGGAGTTTCAATTGATTACGACCTGAAGCCTCCAAAGGGGATCAAACCCTTTTGGAGGCTTTTTTTTCAATAGACGGATATCCGATTATAAAGCAATTTACATTAACAAGGAAATTTTTATCAGATGGAAACCGGAACTTCCGCCACTCCGATCAAACGAAGGCTGACCGCCATTCTCGCGGCCGATGCTGTCGGGTACAGCCGGCAGATGAGCGAGAACGAGGAAGTTACGCTCCAGGTGCTGGCGGCGCAACGAGCGATCATCGATCGTCTTATCGTCGCCCACGAGGGCCGCATTTTCAGCACGGCCGGAGACAGCGTCCTCGCCGAATTCGCCAGCTCGGTTGAGGCAGTCCGCTGCGCCGTTGAGATCCAGGAGGCGCTGCAAACCCGCAATGAAAGCGCCCCCGAAGATCACCGTCTCGAGTTCCGCATCGGCGTCAATCTGGGCGACGTGATGGTAGATGGCGCCGATATCCTGGGTGACGGTGTCAACGTAGCGGCGCGGCTCGAAAGCATCGCCGACCCCGGCGGGATCTGTATCTCTTCTTCCGTTTATGATCAAATCCTGGGCAAGCTGAGCCTCGGGTTCGTCGACCTTGGTGAAAAATCGCTGAAAAACATCACCCGTCCGATTCGCGTCTACCGGTTCGACCGGAGTGGCGAGAAGTCGGGCGCGGATCGCCATGCGCCGCAATACCGCAAACGCTGGCTCGGAATCGGCGGAGTCGCGCTACTTCTGCTTTTTGCAGCCGGAGCCTGGCAGGCCGGTCTGTTCAAACGCCGGACCGCACCTGTGCCTGCCCCGCCACCCCTTGCCGAACGCACGTCCTCGTCGCGCCTGGTCGAAACCAAGTCTGAGGAGACGAAGCTCAAGCTGCAAATCGCGGAAGCCGAGCAGGCCAAAGCCGAGGCTGAACTCGCCAAGTCACGCACCGACGCCGAGCTGGCGAAACAGCGAGCGGCTGCCCTCCGCATCGAACGGAAGGACATGGTGCCCGCATCCCCACCGCGAGTAACAACCGCCGGGCCGCTAAAATCACCCGCGACAACTCCAACAACTTCCTCCACCCCGGCGGCCACCGTACCCATCCCCGGGCCTCAGACCGGTTCGACGATTTCCCCGACCGCCGTGCAACCGGCGCCACCACCCACTGCCCCAGCCGTTGTCGTGTCAACGGCCGCGCCGCCAGCCCAGGCGCCGTCCGTGGCGCCGTCTCTCACCGACTCTGACCGCGGTGTTGCTTTGCAAACGTGCGAGGCATTCGAAGACCTGCGGGCCTTCAGCTATGCCCATCCAGTGCGCGTGTTAAACGGCGCGATCGTCGTCGAGCAAGGTCACACGGGAAAACCCGGTTATCTGCTGATCAGCGGCCGGCCTTCACCGGACGGATACCTGGTGCTTTCCGGAATTGTCGTTGCCGCCGCCCTGCGATATCGAGGCCAACAGACCAAGGTCCGCTACGAAGGCCCTTATCGTGATGGCCGATACGAGCTCAACGGGTTTCACGGCACCCGCCGGTGCACGATGACCATCCGGATGGACAGCCGCCCCTAGTCGGGGAAACGACTCTGACTTGAAAATGCGAATTGAGTTACCTATGATTTGTCCCAATTGCAATTTCACCAATCCGGAAGGGATGCCATATTGCGGGAAGTGCGGGACAAAGGTAGAGCGGATTTGTCCAAAGTGCAATTCGCCTCACCTACCTGATTTCAAATTCTGCGGCCAGTGCGGCCATGCCTTGGGCGGAAGCACCGCGAACATCTTTCCTTCATGGCGCCGCTCGAAGTCAGGTATTCCCCAATAAAACCTCCCCTATCCTTGACCGAGAAGATTCTGGCCCAGAAGGGCCGGATCGAAGGTGAGCGCCGGCAGGTGACGGTGATGTTCTGCGACCTCGAGGGCTCCACGGCCTTGACCGAAAGGCTCGGGGACGAAAAGGCCTTCGCCATCATCGATGAGATCTTCGGCATCCTGACACAACAGGTTCACAGGTATGAGGGAACTGTCCAGGAATTCCGGGGAGACGGCATCATGGCCCTGTTCGGGGCGCCGGTGGCCCTGGAAAACGCCGCCCAGCGAGCCGTCAGCGCGTCTCTGGCCATTCATCAGGAGGTGACTAAATTCAGCTACCGGATCCAGGAAGAAACCAGAGGACCGGCCGTCCGGATGCGGATCGGAATCCATACCGGTCCGGTCGTCCTGGGCACCATTGGCGGCGATCTGCGTCTGGAGTTCCAGGTCATCGGAGATACGGTCAATCTGGCGGCCCGGGTGGAAAGTCTGGCCGAGCCGGGGACCACCTATGTGAGTGAGGAAACCTTCAAGCTGACCGAAGGGTTCTTTCGCTTCGAATCTCTCGGAAAGAGAAGGATCAAAGGCAAGCAATCCCCGGTGATGGTATTTCGGGCCATCACCTCCAGCCCGCTCAGGACCCGTTTCGATGTTAACGCTGAAAGGGGACTTACCCCCTTCGTAGGAAGAAAACAAGAACTGAACCTGCTACTCCAAGGTTTTGAAAAGGTGCGGAGAGGAAAGGGGAAGGCGTTTTTTATTGCGGCCGAGGCCGGTGTTGGGAAGTCCAGGCTCCTGTATGAGTTCATAAAAGCCGTTTCCAGTGAAGACATCATCGTGCGGCAAGGGCAGTGTCTCTCCTACGGCAAAGAGATCGCCTATCATCTCATCCAGGATATCCTAAGGGCATCCCTTGATATTCGGGAGGATGACCCGGAAAGAAAGATCAGGGAGAAAGTTGCCAAGGGTCTTAGTATCCTTGGAATCGATGAGTCTTCAACCCTTCCCTTTATCCTGGAACTCCTCTACGTTAAAGACTGCGGCATTAAAGATATTTCTGTAAGCCCCGAAGCTAAAAAGGTCCAAATCATTGAGGCATTTAAGAAAATTATTCTAAAGGGGGCCGAGGTCCATCCCCTCATCGTGGTTATTGAGGATCTTCACTGGATGGACAAAAGCTCCGAAGAAATCATGAAGGACTTCCTGCACAGCATACCTCAAGCCAGAGTCCTTCTGGTCTGTACGTATCGACCTGGGTTTGCACCAACCTGGGCCACAAAATCCTTCTGCCAGCAAATCATGTTAAATCGACTTTCCAATGAAGAAAGCTCGCGGATAATCAGCCACCTGTTGGGACTGAAGAAACAAGAAGCTCGTCTTCGGGATCTGCTGATTGACAAGACGGAAGGGGTCCCCTTCTATATCGAGGAGTTTGTTAAATCCCTCAGAGATCTTAAAATGCTGGAGATGAAGGATGGGGAATATCGTTTGGTAGACAGTGCTCTGAACCTGAACGTGCCTTCTACCATACAAGACGTAATTATGGCACGGGTTGACTCTTTGCCCGAAGGCGCGAAGGAAGTATTACAAATTGGGTCGGTCATAGAAAGAGAGTTCGACTATAAATTGATCAACAGGGTGATGGCCGTCTCCGAACAGGAACTGGTCACCCGCTTGTCACTGCTCTTAGACGCGGAGCTGCTCTACGAGAGAGGCGTTCCTCCCTCTTCGACCTATATCTTTGGCCACGCTTTTACTCGGGAGGTTCTGTACGAGTCAATCATCTCTACCAGAAGAAAAGAACTCCACGGGCAGATTGCCGAAGCAACCGAACAATTATACGACAACACGATCGAAGGGAATTACGGTTTGCTGGCCCACCATTATCTCATCGGTGAGAACTATGAAAAAGCAGCCCATTACCACCAACTGGCAGCCAAAAAGGCCGAGAAAATGGTCTCCTTTCCCGATGCCATCGTTTATGCGGAACGAAGAGTGATGTGCCTTGAGAAACTTCCCCACACATCGGAGACGGAGAAGGATCTAATTGATGCCCGAACGGCTCTGGGCCTCTATTATATAAACATAAACTACCACGACCGGGCTAAGGAGGTTGTTGAGCCGGTGCTGCAAGCTGCCATCGATCGATCCTATGACAAGAGGTTGGCTCAGATTTATGTCATATTGGGTTCTTATTGTTTCCTGGTAGAAGAAGACTATCAAAAAGCCCTCGGACATCTGCAGTCTTCTCTCAAAATCGCCAATGAATCAGATGATATCTTATCTTTGTGGATGGCCCACTTTTGGCTGGGGCTCGTCTATATCATCCTTTGTCAATTCCCCGTAGCCCTCCATCACCTGGAGAAGGCATTGGAGATAAACACCCAAAGAAATAACCTTTGGGGGGTATCCGTCCTCAAGAGCGTCATAGCGAGTTGGGTTCATGGTTTTCATGGCGAGATAGAAAAGGGTTATCTGCTCAGCAGTGAGGCGCTCCAACTCGCCGAGCAATGTGGGGATATCTTTTCAATGGCTTACGGGTACTTTAGCCAGGGCTGTTCCTGTTACTACAAAGGGTTGTTTTTGGAAGCGAAGTCGACTCTTTGGAGGGCAGTTTCCGCTTGTAAGCGGATCAATTATTTCTTGCTCGAATCAATAGCAAAAAGATTCATCGCCGATATCCATTTTGAATTGGGAGAGCATGAACTATCGGCCCGATTGTATCAAGAGGCGATTTCTTTATCCCAGTATGGCGGATTCATGCCGTCTTCTATAAACTTGTACAAATTAGCCGTGAATAGATCAAAGGTGATCGCTGGAAAAGAAGGGGAGGAACTCCGGTTCCTTGATTCACTGGTCACCCGGAATAAAGATAAGGTCAACGATGGTCTGATGGCTTGCTACCTCGCCGAGACTCTCCTTGGCATGGGAAGGGAATACGAGGGGAAAGCGGAAAAATGGATCAGGAAAGCAATACTTTCCGATTCGAGAAACGAGATCAGGTGGAGTCTAGCCAGAGACCATTTGGTGTATGGCCAATTATGCCAACGGCAGGACAGGAGCAGGGATGCGGCTCGGAACTATGGAAAAGCTATTGAGGTTTTTTCGGCCTGCGGTGCAAGCGGTTGGGTAACAAAGGTCGAAAAAGAGATCTCTCGATTATCACCACGGTAAACGGACGACCTCTTCCGCTTGTTTTTCGACCGGGAGAATGGTTCAAAATGAAAGTCCTATTCCTCTATCTCTTTAAACAAAACGCCCAATCCCGAACATTGCGCGTTGCACCCTTGACCCATTCGCTGCTGGCCGCTTATACATCTCCTGATGTGGATGTGTCCATCATCGATGAATCGTTCCAGGAAATTGATTTCGACATGGAAGTCGATCTGGTCGCCATAACCATAATCGTCCCCCAGGCACCGAGAGCCCATGAGGTGGCGCGGGAATTTCGCAGACGGGGGAAAACGGTGGTTTGCGGCGGTTCGTATCCCAGCTTATTGCCTGATGAGGCAGCACACTATTTCGATGCCGTGGTAATCGGCCAGGGGGATCGGGTTTGGCCTTGCCTATTGAACGATTTCCGAAGAGGCGATTTGAAACAGTTCTATAGAGGCGATCCCGAAGTTCCGCTGGAGACCGTACCCTTTGCCAGACGTGAACTGCTGCATCCGAAGGGCTACAGCATCCTGAATACCATTCAGGCCACCCGGGGATGTCCGTTCTCCTGCACCTTTTGTACTTCCTACGCCGTCTACCCCGGTTTCTCCGCCTTGCCGGTGGAACGAGTGGTCAGGGAGATCGACCAATTGGAAGGGGGAGTCCTGCAGAGGAAAATATTCGCCTTTTTGGATAACAATTTGATGGCAGACCCGCTTTGGTCCAAAAAGCTGTTCCGGGAGATGACTCCGCTGAGAAAGTTTTGGATAGCCCAAGCTACTTTTTCCATAACGAAAGATCAGGAACTCGTGAAATTGGCGGCCAAGAGCGGTTGTAAATGTATTTTCTTCGGCCTGGAATCTTTTAACACGCTCAGCTTGCGTAGTGTCAACAAAAGTCACAACACGGTCGAACGTTACCGAGATGGGATCAAACTCCTGCATGATTGCGGTATTTCAGTATCGGCTGGTATTATATTCGGCTTTGATGATGACCATAAGGATATATTCCGCCTCACCTTAGAGCACTGTATCGAGCTCGGGATCGATATCATCGGGGCGAACATACTGGTACCCTATCCCGGGACAGCTATTTTTGATCAACTCAACCGGGAGGATAGGATTATTCGCAAGGACTGGTCGAAATACGATGGGAAGCATGCTGTTTTCCGCCCAAAACACATGACGGTCGAAGATCTCGAAGATGGTCGCAATTGGTTCAATTGGGAGTTTCACTCCTATAAATCGATCGTTAAAAGGTCCTGGATTTCGAGGTCAGCGCCCTGGATCACCTTACCGGTCAACCTGGCCATGCATCGCGTTCGCAATGGTCATGTGGAAGATTCCAGAAAGAGAGGGAAGGATGTCAGCCAGGCGGCCTGAAATTATTAAAGCCGCCTGCTTAATGCCGCATTTGGCCTTGCGCTGCCCATCATCCGTTTGGTCTATGGAATGTTCTATCGAAAAATACTTAACTGCTTTGTTAAAGGCACTCCCCTGAAGTCATGATATGCCGGCACTATCAAGACTGCCGTCCTTATGTGCTGGCCGGAATAGCCCTTGCGGCCGTGGTCGGTGTCATCGCTTACGGCGTCTGGCCTCAGCGCTCCGACTACCATGCCTTCGCTGATCAACGGTGCTATCTCGGCATCCCACACTTCTTCGATATCCTCTCGAACGTACCGTTCTTCCTCGTCGGCATTGCCGGTCTTATCGCCCTTCGATCGCAGACTCCCGGGGGGGCTCTGCCAGCTCTGCGTTCGGCCTATTTCGCCTTCTTCCTCGGCGCGTTACTTCTCTGCCCTGGTTCCGCCTACTATCACCTTAATCCGACGAACAGCACCCTCGCGTGGGATCGTCTACCTATGACCATGGTGTTCATGTCCTTCTTCTCGATAATCGTCGGTGAGCACATTAGTCCACGCCGAAATGTCGGGCTTCTTGTGATGCTCCTTCTCCTCGGTGTTTCATCGGTTCTGTTTTGGCGGATCTCGGATTCCGGTACCGGGGGAGATCTCCGATTCTACATCCTGGTGCATTTCCTCCCGTTGATTCTGAACTTTCTTATCGTCGTTTTATACCCGTCCTCTCTTATTCCTACGTTCTATGTGTGGGCCGCCCTCTGCTCATACTTGGTCGCCATGATATTCGAGAGGCAAGACGTCTATGTATTCCAGCTTACAGGCTTCGTCAGCGGGCACACCTTGAAACACCTCTGCGCCGCACTTGGCATTTTCTTCTTCCTGGCGGGCCTCCTTAGGCGGCGACCTGCACACCCAGTATCAAAGGACCTTCGAACCGCCGGGAACGCCTGACTCGGTTTTATGCTCACTTCATTCGAAAGGAAATTGTTATCAAAGAGAAAGGAGGTTGAATTTTATGGGAGAACTCGTTGTCATGCGTTATTCGACGTTTGCGGACCTTGCTGACCACACCTACGTCACGTGCGGCACAGATGGGAAGGCCTGGAAGTGCTGGGGCGGCAATTCCGGCGGTACCGAGTTGCGGCGGGGAACAGGCAGCACAAGGCGGGCTGATGCCATCGCCGAACCGAACGAACGCGCTGGGATCAAGTGCTACCTCATCAACGGCGTATGTCACCAGGCGGCCAACCGCATTCTTCTCCCTGCCTCGATTACGGTGCGAGGCGCCCGCGGATATGACGTTTCGGAGGCCTTGTACGGTCCCTATGGCAGGCCCAAAGGGCCTTTTGGCACATGCCTCTCACCTTTTGATCAGCACCCCGGCGTCACCGGCGACCTACCGGAATGCGTGCAAACCCGTGCGATACGGCGGCAGGCGCCTCCAAAGGCTTCGACTCCATCGGCCAGGGAACCCCGATCAGAGCGAGAATATATTAAAGGTGTACTGGCTATTTATAGGGAATATGAACGGGCGCTCAAATTCACCGAGATGTTGTCGGACCCTGACCTGGCGAATCTTCATCTCCGGCTCTTCCTGTACAAAGTGCATTACAGCTTGGGATCCAAACTGGACAAACCCCTGTCCGCCAAGCTAGAAGATATCCGCCTGTCAACAGAATGGTCCCGCATGAAGATTGAGGACTTGTTTACCAATCAAGAGATGAAAATCAGTGAGTTCGTGAATGCTCTTAACAAAGAGACTGTCCTGTTTCAGGAGACAGTGGCTGGGGTTCTCAACCCTGGTCAGTACAAGTCGCTCTTTGGATTGAAACCCGGCGATACAGTGATACTAGCCGACCCAGAGATTGTGAAGGAAGTCTACGGTGAAAAATAGCAAAGGAACATTTCTGCACGATGCAGGAAGAGCCTAACCATGGCCCTCGCCTTACCGACGAGGAATATGAAAAGAGGATAATCGAGCTTCACCGGGGCCTGCCGCCAATGCCCACCGCGGAACAGGACAGACAGGTCCGCCGCATGGCGCTGAATCTTGCCGTAGACCACCGGCTGGGGCGCGACTTCCCTAAGGAGCGCCGCGAGTTGCTGTGGGCCATACAGCAACGAGTGGAAAAGAGACGGCTGTGGCTTGCTCTCAAGTATCCTTTTCGAAAGTTCTTCGCAAAGAATCTTGACCGGGGTGCCCAAGGCCTGGCAGGCTACCTTGTGGACGAGTATGCCAAAGTGCTGACCAAGACCGAACTCGAAAAATTTTTCGGCCTCGAGGAAGGGCAGCGACCGGCACTACCTATCGACATAGACCGTTGAAGGGGCTTCAAAGTGGCAGAAAGCGTGGTTGATGTCGGACAGGCTATGAGTGGAGAGGAGGCATAATGCTTGTACGATTAGCTCACTGCCAAGTAGTTCAATTCGAACGTGAAAACAACCGCTCCTAACGGGGTCATGGCCCTTTCCGGGGCACCCACCGCCCATGAAGCCGTCTGCCATGCGGGTCGGCCCATTCAACAGGCCCTGGCTCCCTACAGTGAGGGAATAAGGCAACGGTACAGAATCGATTTTCAAATGCGATCTTAGCGATCATGGTCGGGTTGGGATCACCCGGGATGAGATTCACCCCATTTTTCTATTGACAATTTTTTTGGTTGTGGTACCTAGTAATTTATTTCCATCTTATTGTAATTCTTAATAAACTTCTCCACCCCGCAGTTGGTAACGAGAGAAAATGACCCTACACGAAGACAAGGCGGAGGTCCTCACCAGAAGCCCTGTGTTTGGAGATCTGCCCAAGGATGCGCTGGACGCCATCGCCGGGGCGGTTGAATCACTGGTGGTGTCTCGCAACGAGATCATCCTCAGACAGGGAGATCCCGGTGATTGCCTCTACATCATCCGTTCAGGATCCGTGAGGATCTTCAGGAGAAGCGAAGAGGGGCTGCGTTTAGACATTTCCATCAAAGGGCCGGGGGAGACCTTTGGAGAAATGGCGCTTCTTACCGGAGAACCCCGGTCAGCCAACGTCGAGACCTTGGGAGAGACGCATCTGATGGTTCTCTCTAAAGAAAACCTCGACCAAATCATGAGAGACTTTCCCGAAATCTCCAAAATGTTCACGCGGGAGATGCGGCGCTGGCTTTTTAACGATGAAAAGCGTATTGAGATCCAGGCCCGGGAAGTACGACAATCCTTGCGGATTACCTGGTTTGATTACTTTCTGGTTTTGGCGGTCAGCGTTATCCTGGCGATAATTTTTAATTACTCCAATCCCAACGGGATTCCTCTTTTTCCCGGGTTCCCCAGCAGAAACGCCATCCCGGCCATCGGTCCGGCGGCCGCCTACGAAGAATTCCAACGCCGTGAAACGCTCTTTCTGGACGCCAGGCCCGCCGGCTTTTACCAGGAGTGCCGGATTCAAGGGGCGGTCAATATCCCGCTGGCACTTTTCGATATCGTTTACCTGATGGCCATCGCCAAGGAAGACAAAGAAAAGAGAATCATTGTCTATGGGGGAACAATCAGCAAACTTTATGACCTGGAGCTGGCCAACAAGCTCCTTCTCCGCGGCCACGAGCAAGTCAGGATCCTGGAGGGAGGACTGGCGGCCTGGGAGGTAAAGGGATATCCGGTGGACGTAAAGGGGAAGCAATGATCGGGCCGTTCCTTCGAGAGGTCGTGAAGAGCAGGTATCTGGCTTTCGCGCTCCGGCTGTGCGTGGGAGGTTTTTTTCTCTACGCCAGCATGAGCAAGATCCCCTACCCGGCCCAGTTTGCGGAAGCAACGGCCAACTACCGGCTCGTGCCCTACTGGCTGCTTAATCCGGTGGCGGTCTTTTTGCCGTGGGTCGAGTTTGTCTGCGGGCTGTTCCTGGTCATCGGATTCACCTCGAGGGCTGCGGTGGTGCTTATGGGACTGCTGCTAACCATGTTCAATATTATGGTGCTGATCAACATGTACTGGGGTGCCCCCATCAGTTGCGGCTGTTACGATACGGTGGGGGAGCCCATCGGCTGGAAGAAAATCATCGAAAACGTTATTTTGCTGATCTTTGCCATCCACATCTTCTATTTTGACAGACTCTTTCTGTTTCGCCGGGGAGGCCGGACGGACCCGGCAAAAATCACCCTCCCGGTTAAGGATGCCTCACGATAGGAGCCTCGCATGGGTAACAGCGCCCCGTTCCCTTTTTTATGGCCGACCGTCATTCCTTATTTTATTTGTGATCCTGGTAGCCGCCTGCGATTCCAAAGACAGAATCGCCGGTAACTACCAGGCGGAAGAAAAAGTTCGCCCGGGCAGGTCGCGACCGCCATCGAACTCAAGTCCAATGGGGACGGCACCTGGAAATCAGGCGGTGAAGAGATTCCCTTCTCCTGGCATCTCAAGGGCGGCGAGCTTCGGATCAACACCAAAGGTGGCGGAGTCATCGTCGGCGGCCTTGAAAAGGACACCATTCACCTTATCCTTCCCGGCAATAAACCAATGACATTCAGGAAGATCCGGTAATTCGGTCCCAATCCGCCCTTTCCTTTTTTTCAAGGTACGATGGAGTATTCTCACCTTTCTGTCGGTTTCAAAACCTTTATTCTTTATTGGCTCTTGAATGCGCATACTCTGCAGGGTGGATCAAGCAAAACGGATTCACCCTCCCCTGATGCCCATCGCGAATACTGTTGAAGGACATTTTTCCTTGACCGCTGAAGGGCAATTATTTAGACTAGTCTTGGACTAGTTTTATTTTTAGAAGGGAGATCTTATGGAATCCATCGGGGCCTATGAGGCTAAAACACATCTTCCCAGACTGCTGGAACGGGTAGCCCGGGGGGAACGGATTACCATAACCAAACATGGGGTGCCTGTAGCCGTTTTGCAGCCTCCCGCATACCAAAGAAAGGGTGCTCCGAAACAGGCTATCGCCGATTTGCGAAAATTTCGGGAGAAGAACAGGCTTCAAGGTCTCTCGATCCGCAACATGATTTTGGAAGGCCGGCGGTAAATGGCCGGGGATTTCGTCGTCGATAATTCGGTCGTCATGTCCTGGTGTTTTCAGGATGAGATCAGCCGCTATGCCGATTCTATCTTGGATTGTTTGGAGGAGGCGACGGCCTTTGTTCCATTTCTCTGGCCCTTGGAGGTAGGTAATGTACTGCTGGTGGCCGAGCGGCATCATCGCCTCAGCAAGGCGGACAGTGTCCGATTTCTTGCCTTGTTGTCCGAACTCCCGATTGTCGTTGAACAGGGAGAATCGGAACGGATGTTCAGAGAAATTTTGGCCCTGGCCCGCGAATATAAACTGTCCACCTATGATGCCTGCTATTTGGATTTGGCCATGCGGAAAGGAATAGCCCTGGCCACCCTGGATAAGAATTTGATGGCCGCGGCCAAGCGAAGTCGGGTCCCACTGGTCGGGTGAAGCGCATAGGCGATAGAAGGGCAATCTCAAAAAACAGGTGAGAAAAGGGCTAAATAAGAGCAATGTCCATCCAGGCCACACCATGAACAAGCTGATCATCACCGCCGCTTTGTCAGGTGCCGCCCCGACCAAGGAGCAGAACCCGGCTGTGCCTTACAGCCCGGCGGAAATCGCAGCGGAGGCGCTGCGGTCCTGGAGTGCCGGGGCCGCCATCGTGCACATCCATGTTCGCGATCCCCGAAGCGGAAAGCCGGCCTTTGAAAAAGAACTCTTCGCCGAGGCGGTGGAGCGGATCCGGGCGGAGAGCGATGTGCTTATCAACCTGACCACCAGCGCCTTCAACCTGGAAGGGCCGGAGAAGGGACGCCGGCGGCTCATGCCTCTGGAACTGAAACCCGACCTCTGCTCTCTGGATGTAGGCAGTCTCAATTTCCGGGGCGGCCGGGTCTTTGTCAATCCATCGGATTGGGTGGATGTGGCGGCCGTGGAAATGAGGAAGGCCGGGGTAAAACCGGAACTGGAGGTCTTTGACTTGGGGCATGTCCGGCAGGCCGCCGATCTGGCGAAAAGGGGCCTTCTGGATGATCCGCCCTGGTTTCAAATCTGCTTGGGGGTGCCCTGGGGGGTTGACGGCGACCTGGAGGGACTTCTGGCCATGAAAGCCAGACTTCCGGAAAACAGCCAGTGGTCGGTACTCGGGGTGGGGTCGAGACAGTTGCCTTTGACCACCCACGCCCTGCTCCTGGGTGGTCACATTCGTGTCGGGTTTGAAGACAATTTATATCTTACCCGTGGGGTGAAGGCGGATTCCAATGCCCGGTTTGTGGAACGGACTGTGGTCCTGGCGAAACTGCTGGACCGGGAGGTGGCTTCCTGCGCCGAGGCCAGGCGAATTCTGCAGGTGCCTCTTCGCGGGGTAGCCCACTAAGCATCTAAAATATTGCGTCCATACGTTTTTTCGTAGGGGAGGGGTTAACCCCCTCCCGAGCTTGGGAATCAGGGATTCAGATTTCGGTTGTCGTCCTGACTGGGTGCGGGAGGGGATGAACCCCTCCCCTACATTCGAACCCTTGAACCGTTTTTGGTTATTTTCGTATTAACGAGGGGCTGATCAATCATGCCTGAAATTGGAATCATCGGCGCCGGGACCATGGGCCACGGCATCGCCCAGTGCTTTGCCGTCAAAGGATGGCAGGTCCGACTTTATGATGTCAACCGCGAAGTCCTCGGCACCGCCCCGGCCCGCATCCGTTCCAATTTGGAACTTTTTGTGGAAGTTGGATGGGCTCAACCGGAGGCTGTCGAAGGGACTCTCGAGAATATTACGTTAAGCGAGGACCTGCCATCGACCGTACAAGGGCTCGGCTTGGTCATCGAGACGGTCAGCGAGCAACTGGACCTCAAACGCCGCCTCTTTGCTGAACTGGAGGAACTGACCAGCCCGGAGACCATCCTCTGCTCCAACACCTCGGCCCTGAGCATTACTTCCATCGGTTCGGGCCTGAGACACCCGGAAAGGGTACTAGGTACCCATTTCTGGAACCCGCCCCATATCCTGCCCTGTGTGGAAGTAATCAAAAGCGAAACCACTTCCGATCTGGTTTTTGAGAAAGTCGTCTCCCTGCTGGCCGCCTTGGGCAAGGAGCCTGTCCGGGTGCTCCGGGATGTGCCCGGGTTCGTGGGCAACCGTATGCAGCACGCCCTGCAGCGGGAGGCCATGTGCCTGGTGGATCTGGGGATTGCCGCCCCGGAGGATGTGGATCGGGTGGTCAAATTCGGTTTCGGCCTGAGGTTGGCCCTCATGGGGCCGTTGGAGCGGTCCGACTGGGGCGGGTTGGACATCACCTACCAGGTTCAAAAATATCTGCTGCCCCATCTCTGCCATGACACCACCCCCTCGCCGCTGCTGACCCGGAAAGTGGCTGCCGGGGAGCTGGGAGCTAAGACCGGGCAGGGCTGGTTTGACTGGCCGGAAGAAAAAAAGGCCCGGGCCGTCAAAGAAAGAGATCGCAAATTGATGGAACTCATTCGATTGACCCTTCGCTCCGAATGATACGAACCTCCTGAGTGGCTTTTTGTAGACACCTCAAATTCGTTGACCCGGCAAAAAGTTTAAAAACTCCGACCAAAAACCCGTTGCCTTCCTGTTCGGTTTGAATAATAATCGTTGCCTTGCCTAACGCTTCTAAATGCAAAAGGAAGATCACATGGATCCGCGGAAAGTGCTCTACCTAATCGACGGCAGTTCCTATATCTACCGGGCCTTTTACGCCATCGCCCATTTATCCAACAGCAAAGGGATGCCTACCCAGGCCGTTTATGGGTTTGTCCAGATGGTGAACAAGGTCCTGGAGGAGCAGGAGCCCCAATACCTGGCCCTGATATTTGATGCCAAAGGGCCCACCTTCCGCCACGAGATCTTCCCGGAATACAAGGCCACCCGTCCTCCCATGCCGGAGGCCCTCCAGGTCCAGATTCCCTATATCAAGGAAGTCAGCCGGGGATACGGCTTCCCCATTTTGGAGAAAGAGGGGCTGGAGGCCGACGACCTGATCGGCACCCTGGCCCTCGAGGCGGAAAAAAAGGGCTTTGAGGTGGTCATCGTTTCCGGCGACAAGGACCTGATGCAGCTTATTTCCAAGAAGGTCTGGATGTGGGACACGTTGAAGGACCAGGTCTTCGACTTGAAGGCCGTCAAGGAACGCTTCGGCACCACCCCGGACCATATCCCTGACGTGCTGGGGTTGGCGGGGGACAGCAGTGACAATATTCCCGGGGTTCCGGGCATCGGGGAGAAGACCGCGGTGAAACTGATCCAGGCCCATGGTTCCCTGGATAAGCTCCTGGAGAACCTGCCCCAGGTCGCTCCACCCAAGATACAGGAAAAAATTACCGCTTTCCAGGAGCAGGCCCGCCTCTCCCGTCGGCTGGCGACTATCAACACCGGGGTTCCATTGGACCTCTCTGTGGAGGATCTAAAGCCGGGACCGGCGGATGTGGAAAAATTGAAGGGACTGTTTACCGAACTGGAGTTCAAGAAATTCCTGGACGGGCTGGGGGGTGTGGCGGAGGTGCGCGACCATCCTCGAAACTATCGGGGGGTCTTCGACCGGAAAGACCTGGAGCAAATCATTCAGCAAATCAAAAAAGCCGGCCGCGTTTCCCTGGATCTGGAAACGACCTCGCCCGACCCGATCCGGGCCGAGATCGTGGGCATCGCCCTCTCCTGGCAGGAGTGCGAGGGTTTTTATATCCCCGTGGGTCACACCTATTTGGGCGCCCCAGACCAGTTGCCGCGGGACCAGGTGCTGGCCGACCTGACCGAACTGATTCAGGATCCCCGTATCGAAAAAATCGGCCAGAATATCAAGTATGAATGGCTGGTCCTGCGCCGTTACGGGCTGGATTACCGGGGGATCGCCTTCGACACCATGCTGGCCTCCTACCTGCTCAATCCCGGCCGTCGGGCCCACAACCTGAATCAGATCGCCTGGGAACACCTGAACCAAAAACTGATCACCTACAAAGAAGTGGTAGGCTCAGGCTCCAAGGCCCTGAATTTCAGTGCCGTGCCGGTAAACCGGGCCGTGGAATACGCGGCGGAGGACGCGGAGGTCACCCTGACTCTGGCGGAATTGCTGGGACCGCTGCTGGTCGAGGCGGGATTGGAGGACCTGTTCAAAGAAATGGAAATGCCCCTGATCACCGTGCTGGCCGAAATGGAGTGGCATGGCATCCGGATCGATACCCGGGCCCTCAACGACCTGTCCAAAGAATTGGAGGGGAAATTAAGCCAAATCGAGGATCGGGTCTACGCCCTGGCCGGAGAACGCTTCAACCTCAACTCCCCGCAGCAATTGAGCCGGATCCTTTTCGAAAAACTGCAACTGCCCGCGGCCAAGAAAACCAAAGGGAAGAGCCACAGCTCCACGGACGCCGAGGTCCTTCGGGACCTGGCCGTTCAATACCCGATTTGCGCTGAAATCTGGAACTACCGAACCCTGAGCAAGCTCCAATCCACCTACGTCGACGCTTTGCCGAAACTGATCAACCCGGAGAGCGGCCGGCTGCACACCTCCTTTAATCAAACGGTAACGGCCACCGGCCGGTTGAGCAGCAGCGAGCCCAACCTGCAGAACATCCCGGTGCGCACCGAGGAGGGCCGCCGCATCCGCCAGGCTTTTATCGCCGACCCGGGCTGGATCCTTCTTTCGGCCGATTATTCCCAGATCGAGCTGCGCGTCATGGCCCATTACAGCCGGGATCCCAATCTGATGGCCGCTTTTCAGGCCGGAGAGGATGTGCATACCCGCACGGCCGCCGAGTTGTTCAACGTGGCCCCCGATGGGGTGACCGCGGATATGCGCCGCCAGGCCAAGGTGATCAACTTCGGGATTATTTACGGCATGAGCGCCTTCGGGTTGTCCAAGGAATTGGGGATCGGTTCCCGGGAGGCCCAGGAAATGATCGACCATTACTTTCTTAAATATGAAGGCGTAAAACGGTTTTTGGACCAAACCCTGGAGGAAGCCCGGGAAAATAAGTTCGTCACCACCCTCTTTAATCGGCGCCGGATCATCGAGGAGATCAACAGCTCCAACCGGGTGGCCCGCCAATTCGCCGAACGAACGGCCATCAACACCCCCATCCAGGGGACCGCCGCCGACCTGATCAAAAAGGCCATGATTGTTATTGATCGAGGAAATGAAAAAGAAGGGATTGAAAGCCCGGATGATCCTCCAGGTTCACGACGAATTGGTCTTCGAGTCTCCGGAAAAGGAAGTCGAAACCGCTGAAAAAACTCGTCAAACACCACATGGAATCGGCGATGGAGTTGCGGGTCCCGCTGCTGGTTCAGATCTCCACGGGGCGGAACTGGGCCGAGTTGAAATAGACCGGATGGACGCGTAGGAAAATCGGGCATAAATTTAGGCCATATTTTGTTTGTAATTATGAAAAAAATCCGATAAGTATATAAGCCGAAGTGAATACAAATTTGGATGTATTGGATAACCCCCTTCAGGAGGAAGCCGATCCGAACCAAAGCCTCGTTTTAAGTTTTTGAAACGGGGCTTTTTTTGTTAGGGAGGATCATCGAATTGGTCCGAAAAAGAAAGAGCTTGAGCAGAAGCAGTCGTCCAATCCTCCGGAAGGCCGTTCCCCGGGAGCGGCTGTTTGAAAGGCTGGACCGCTTTCAAGGGGGGCCGGTCATCTGGGTTTCCGGACCAGGAGGGTGCGGCAAGACCACCCTGGTCAGTTCCTATTTGCAGGAAAGGGGCCTCCCCAGCCTCTGGTACCAGGTGGAGGAGGCCGACAAGGACCTGGCCACCTTCTTTTATCATTTGGGAGCCGCCTTTAGCAGTGCCTTCCCTAAACGAAAAAAAACCCTGCCCCTCCTGACCCCGGAATACCTCCAGGGCATCCCCACCTTTTCCCGGCGTTTTTTCAAGGAGGCCTTCGGCCGTTTGAAACCAGAGATGGCCCTCGTTTTAGACAATTTCCAGTTCATTCCGGAGAATTCAATAGTCCAGGAGGTTATTCTGCTGGGGGTGAACGAAATCCTCCAGGGCAGGCACCTGGTGCTGATCAGCCGGGGCGCCCCGTCTCCATCCTGGATCAGGCTCCAGGCCAACCAGCAACTGGGCCTTTTGACCTGGGAGGATCTACGCCTGACCTTGGAGGAATCGATGGAGATCTCCCGGCTGCGGGCCGACCGGGAGCTCCCGCAAGATAAGATTGAACATATCCAAGACCTGGTGGACGGCTGGGCGGCCGGGTTGATGCTCATGTTGGAGAGTGTGAGAAGGGGATTCGATCCCCAGACGATGGAGGAGACCACCCGGGAAGGGATCCTCCAGTACTTTGGAAATGAGATCTTTGCCAAGATCAGCCCGGAGGTTCAGGATTTTTTTCTACGGACAGCCTTCCTGCCTCAATTGACTATCAAAATGGCGGAAGAGCTGACCGGACTCCCCCAGGCCGGTTCCATCCTGGCCGGGTTGATGCGGCACAATTACTTTATCGATCAGCGATACCGCCAAGAGCCGGTTTACCAGTACCACCCCTTGTTCAGATCATTTTTACGCCGTAAGGCCCAGAGTGTTTTCCCTCCTGAGCCGTTCAAGGAATTAAACCGGAAAGCCATTCACCTGCTGGAAAAGGCCGGGCAGATCGAAGAAGCTTTCCATCTGGCCCGGGAAGCGGATGACCGGGAAATGATGAAGCGGATCATCCTTCAGCAGGCCCCAACACTGCTGTGGCAGGGAAGGTACCTTCTGCTGGCGGAATGGCTGGACGGCTTACCAGGCGATCAGATTGAACAGGATGCCTGGCTTCTGTTCTGGAAAGGAACCGCCCGGTATCTTTATGATCCAGTTCCAAGCCGGGATCTCTTGGAGCGGTCTTATGAAAAGTTCAAGCAAAATGGGGAAATAGACGGGATGCTGCTGGCCTGGTCCACGGTCATTCGAGCCATCATTCAATGCACGTATGACCAGTTGGACCATTGGATTGATGAACTTAAACTCCATATCCGGGATCCTTTCCAGGAATTTCCTTCTCCCTGGATAGGGTCCCAGGTTTCCACCTGTATGTTTTCGGCCCTGACCCAGAGACAGTCCGGTCATCCGGAGATAGAGCAATGGGCGGATCGCGCCTTGGCCCTGACGGAGGCCCCTGAATTTAAATACGATAGAATGATGGTTCTATTCCATCTGATACTTTACGGAATCTATGCCGCCCGTTTTGATAAGGCCAACCTGGCGCTGGAACTGCTCAGCTCGTTGAACCAGACTCTGGAAATACAGTCGATCAATCGTGCCTGGGGCTACCTTGGAGAGGCCATATTTTTTGACATGGCGGGCTTCCCGGAGAAATGCGAAAAGGCCGTTTCCGAGGGTCTTGAGTTTTTCCGAACCTTGGGCTTCCATGCCGCGGACGATTTATTGCTGTTTCACGCCATCCAGAATTCATTGAATATGAATGACACCGAAAAGGCGCGCCTGTTCATTAACCGGTTGTCAACCTCCTCGAACAGCCCGGGGATGGAAAACAGGGCTATGGCCACCCGTGATCAATACATATATTATTTAAGTTTAGCCAGAGAAGAACTTATTCGGGGAGCCTACGATCAAGCCGCCATTCATGGAGAGGAGGCCCTGCGTTACGGGATCGAGACCGGCGCTCCGTTCATTTTCGGGGTCGCTTATTTGCTGAACGCCGTTATTCTGAATCACCGCGGGATGGATGATAAGGCCCGGGAATACCTTTCCCAGGGATTGGCCTCCTCCCGACAGATCAAGAGCCTATTCCTGAAATTCAATGCCCTGCTGCAGCAGGCCCACCTGGCTTTCAAGAACCAGAAAAAAAACAAGGGCCTCACGTTTCTCCGGGAAGCGTTGATCCTGGGGAAAGAAGCGAAGTTGTTGAATACCTACATTGATTGCCCGGCCGATACGGCCTTTCTCTGCCAAAAAGCGCTGGAAGAGGGGATCGAGGTGGAATACGTCCAGGAAATCATCCACCGGAGAAGACTGGTCCCGGAAAACCCTCCGGTCCATTTAGAAAATTGGCCCTGGCCGTTGAAGGTGTATACCTTGGGGCAATTCCTCATTTATAAGGACGGGCAGCCCCTCCGCTTCTCCCGCAAGGCCCAGAAAAAACCACTCGAACTGCTACAGGCCCTGATCGCCGCCGGGGCCAGAGGCATCCGGGATGAGGAATTGGCCGATGCCCTCTGGCCGGAGGCCGACGGGGATGCCGCTTTACAGTCGTTGAAAATAACCCTCCACCGGCTCCGCCTCCTCATCGGCCGGGACGAGGCGGTTACGGTTAGCGAGGGTCGGGTGTGCCTGGACGGCCGCCTCTGCTGGATCGACGCCTGGGCCTTTGAACGACTTCTGGGGGAGGCCGATGGCTGTGATCCGCAGACCGCCGTTCCGCTTCTGGAAAAGGCCGTCGGATTATACCGGGGTTTTTTCCTGGGCCGGGAGATGGAGGAACCCTGGCTGTTGACAGCGGGAGAAAGGCTGCGCAGTCGGTTCCTACGGGGGGTGGAAAAACTGGGGTCTTTCTGGAGCCGAGACGGGGGGTGGGAGAAGGCCCGTGAGTGCTACCGGAAAGGGCTGGAAGTGGACGGTCTGGCCGAGGAATTCTGCCGGGGCGCCCTGGTCTGCTGCCAAAACCTGGATTTGAGGGCTGAGGGGTTGGCGCTGTATAAAAGTTTTGAGAAAAGACTCAAAAGAGACCTGGGGATCGAACCGGCGGCGAAAACCAGAAACATACGGGATAGTTTGTTGAAGGAGACGGCATGAGAGGAGAAGAGAGAAAAGAGAAGGGAGAAGAGAGAATGAAGAAGGAAGATGGAAGAGGGAAGAAGATATCTGGCAGACGGCAGGAGGCCATACCAATATTGGAGACACTGAACAGCTTTAAGGGGATGGTTCTTAGGCCGAAAAAATCTTTATCGCTGGAGGAGATGGACGAGGCCATTGCTAAAGGGGTCAATCGGTGATCGGGCTGGACACCCACACCTTTGAACAAAGGGCAGCGAAAGGTGATCTGTTTCGGATGGTCCCCACTTGATCTGTGTACCTTTATTGTAATGACCTCCACCCCAGTTAGCCTGTTCCCCCCATTCTGGTGGATCCGCTTCGCTTGATCCACCCTACAGCTATAGCGCCCCTTCCCTCTTCTTATTTTTAATATTCTCCTCAATCTGTATCCTATCTGTAACCTCTACCCTGATATCTTTCCGCTAAAAACTGACCGGTTTTAAAAGAATCCAAAATTCAATTGATTTACACAACAAGTATCTTGGGCATTTCCGGTTCAGGCGCAGGTGGCCTGGCGGTACTTTCCCTGGGAGGACGGTATGGATACTGTCGCCAATTACATCATCCGGATCTATCGCTGCGAAAAGGACCGGCCCCAAAGCCTGGTGGGGATCGTGGAAGAGACCGGGAAAAAGGGGAAAAAGGCTTTTCAGAGCTATGATGAACTTTGGGATATTTTGAATTCACCACAAGATGCGAAACATCCGGGGGGAGGAGAAGGAGGTGATCAGGTAACGAGTAAGCAGATTTGGCGGAAGGTCGATCGAATAGTGAAAATTAAATAATAGATACCGGGATGATAAAGGTCTATCCCATGAAATCCGTTATGATTTTCCACTTTCGCAATTCCTGCCCTACAATTTATTCCAACTATTAGAAGGAGGTGTTCCGTGCCAAAGAACTTCAACGCCTGGCCGAAGGGCTTTCCCATAAATCAATATTATCCGGGAAAACCTATTTTTTTCATCCTGGAACAAACGGCAAGGAGGGTCCCCAATCGACTGGCCATCATTTTCGCCGGCACCGAAATTACCTATGCCGAACTCAAGGAACTTGCCGAACGCTTCGCCTCGGCCCTTGTTGACCTGGGAGTTCAAAAGGGCGACCGGGTTACCATTCATCTGGTAAACTGCCCCCAATTCGCCATAGCCTATTACGCCATCATGAGAATCGGTGCGGTTTTCACACCTCTCAGCCCGCTTTCTTCGCCCAGAGAATTCACCTACCAGCTCAATGATTGCGGGGCCGAAACTTTAATTACCCTGGACCTCCTGTATCCCGGGATCGCTTCGTCCATTCCGCAGACCAAGGTCAAACGGGTGATCACCACCAGCCTAGCCGACTGTTTTAACCCGATTACCGCTCCGCTCAAACCCCTGGGCAAGATGAATGTGCCGGATACCATCGATATGGCCCCCCTTTTGAAAAAATATCCGCCTTTCACCGGCCAGGTGGAGATCGATACGACCAACGATGTGGCCCACCTGGCCTATACCGGAGGTACCACTGGACTTTCAAAAGGTGTTGTTCTAACCCACGCCAATGTCGAGGCCAACGTCCTTCAATTCGGGAACTGGAGCAGCGGCGCCGTGGTGAAGGAAATAGACGGTGTCTGGGAAAGGGTGTATCCGGACGGTGTTGCTCTCTCTGATTTAACGATCCGGCAGGACGAGGAAACCTCCATCGTTGTTGTGCCCTGGTTTCATGCCATGGGAACCGTTGGGTATCTTAACGCCCAGATATATGGCGGATATACCATGGTGGTGCTGCCGAGGTTCGATCCCAAAGAGTATCTGGATGCCATTGTCAAATACAAGGCGACCTTATATCGGCGGCGCCCCGCAGTTGTATATTCCCTTAATGAATCATCCGGATTTTGAGAAATACGACCTTTCCCACGTGAAGAGAGCCGTTTCAGGCGCCGCACCGCTTCCTGTGGCGATAATCGAAAAACTTGCCGGTGCTTTCGGTGTGGAATACATCAGCGAAGCCTATGGCTTGACCGAGTGTACCGTGGGGGCCACGATGACTCCTCCGAGCGCAACGGGCGCCCGGGCGGGATCGGTCGGTCTGCCGGTTTTTGATACCGAAATCAAGATTGTGGAGGTTATCACCGGAAACGAACTTCCGGCCGGACAGCAAGGGGAGGTGTTGATTAAAGGTCCCCAGGTCATGAAAGGGTATTACAACAAACCGGAAGCCACCGCGGAAGTGCTGAAAGACGGATGGCTTCATACCGGTGACATCGGCAAGATGGATGAAGATGGATACCTTTTCATTACGGATAGATTAAAGGACATGATCATCTACAAGGGCTACAACGTTTATCCAAGAGAACTCGAAGAGATCCTCTTTCGGCATCCAGCCGTTGAACAATGTGCTGTGGTGGGTAAACCCGATCCGGATGCGGGGGAGATCCCGGTCGCCTTCATCAAGCTTGCTCCGGGCAAGGAGGCCATCCGTGAAGAAGTAATGCAATTTCTGAATACTGAGGTGGCGGCCTACAAAAAAATCAGAGAGGTGATTTTTATAAACGAAATTCCCGTAAGCGGAGCCGGAAAGGTTCTGAAACGGGTGCTGAGAGAACAATTGAAATAATAACGGGGCGATCAATCATTTTTTCAAACCAATTGAGCCGAATACCGATAAGGCCGACGTTTAAAAATTTAATCTTTTTAGCTCTGGAGTCCAACCACTACCTGCCGACCGGATGGTCGGAGAGTGGAATCCGCGTTAGCCCAAAATTCTTGTTCTCCGGCTTCATTCTTAAATTGTGGGGGTCGCGATGGATCCGGGGGAAAAAGAGCTTTCAGAGTTATGATGAACTTTGAGATATTTTGAATTCACCGCGAGAAGCGAAACATCCGGAGAGGGATGAGGAGGTGATCAGGTAACGGATAAACCTATTTGGCGGATGGTCAACCGAACAGAAAAATTGGCTATTAATCCTGAACCTTGGAATCTAAGAAAGGAGTTGATTATGAAGAAATTCTTTTGGATGCTCGGCTTGAGCTTGGTTTTATCGGTTACCCTGGGCATAAGTGTTCAAGCTCAGCCTAAAGAAGGGGTAGAACCAGCCACCACGACCTTTTATGCTACATCAAAAGTTCTTCCCTTAGGAGAGGGTCGCATGGCCTTAACTTATGATGCCATCGGTTTAACGATTAGTGACACAGGGGAAGGTTTATTTCATAACGCGACGGTTCATAATCTCGGGGGAATGATAATCGACAAGGGTGTCTACAACGACGAACGGGGTTGGGGAGTTTTTAATCTCCAAACCGGAGACAAGGTGTTTTTTACTTACACAATGACGGGGGTAGCAAAACCAGGAGGTCTTGGCACTGGAAAGGGAACGGTTACCTTAACGGGCGGCACTGAAAAATTAACCAATATTCAGGGCAGTTACGAGATAACCAGGACCATGGTACGTTCAGCCATTGAGGGAATCGGTCAGAGTTACTCTAAAGGAAAAATACAGTATAGATTGCCCTGAAAAATCAGGAAGGGTTTTTTTCTCCAGAGGATATAAGTGATCAGTGCGACCAGCACCTGGAAAACAATCGCGAAAGAAGGGAGACGCGAGATGTCAAAAAAAACAGGGTTTAGGCTATTGGGTTTGGTGGCTATGGTTTCCATCCTCTTCATCGCTCAAGCCCAGACGGAAGAGCAAGGATGGAAAAAGACCATTACACTATCAAGTGGCGAGGTGGTTTGTGACTTAAATGGAGAATGGGATTCTCAATGGCAAGGCCGGGGAGAACTTCAAGGTATTGGTCGCCTTCGGGATGTCGTGAAAATAAGTCAACGAGGTAATTTCTTTGAAGGGATACGAATGATTGGAAATCAGTGGAACCCTAAAGGCACGGTGGTAATAAAAGGGGAACTTGATAAAAATGGGTTCGAGAAGTTACTCTATACCGCCACTGGACTCGAAGGCTCATACCAAGGCAAAATCAGTAAAAATGGAGATATGATAGAATTCGAACCAAATAAAGATTTTTATTTTGAGCTTACCAGGAGATGAGAGATTTTCTGTCCATGCAGGGATGGAGCCTTTTTTAAGTGGAGGTTTGATTCACGGACCCTCGCCAAAAAACCGATGGGGTTTCTCCGCGGGGCCACCCGCCTAAAGAGAAATCTTATTTCAAAAATATTTCCCCCCGAGGGGAGGAGGAAGGGAGGTGAAGGTTTTAGGTCGTGTCGATTTTCGGGTTCACAAGGTAGTTGTTACATAGCAGTAAACGCTATTGACCTTATGAAAGGAGAATACCATGAATAGGAAAAAAGAAATAAAGGTTTGCTTTGTTGCCGCCGCTGTCGCGCTTCTGGTTGCCGCCGTGGCCGCCCCGGCCGGGGCGTGGAACCTAGACAAAAATCTATATGGGGACTATGCCATGAATGGTTCCTATGCCTGCGCCTATAGCACTTTTGGTTTCGACCCCTCGACACTTCAACGCAAGGATTCCCCTAATCCTTCAGCAGATGTTTTGAAGCAATTATTCCCTTCGATTACACAAGTTGGCTCCGCACAGGGCGTCTATTCCTTTAACGGCCACGGAGGACTAACCTTTAAAGGGGAGGTCCTGACCGTGGAACAAGATCGCGGTGGGAGTTTAGCACCAACACCATCCCCCGTGTCCCAATGGGCCGTGGAATGCACAGGGACCTACGAGGTGGATCATGATTTGAGTGTTACAGGAGGGGGTGACTGCAAACTTACTCCAAAGGCAGGCCCCTTAGCTTCGACCCCTATCTATTTAGAGACATTGGGTCTCGAGTGGAAAGGCCAACTGCTGGGCACAATGGGGTCCATCTTAATGCTGAGAACCGACACGGAGCCGAATATCGAAATAGTAAAAATTAATAATATTCCCAACTTCCCTGGTGGAACTTTTACAATGGAGAGAATCTGCACCACCTCGGGTACGGTTATGAAGATTGTTGGTCCGAGTAAAAAAATGAAATAAGGGAACGACCCAGATAATCGGGTAAAAAAAGCTATTGTTTTTGTCGGGGGACCAGGCAGGGCCGGTGACGGCCCTGCCTTCCCGTTTTATCCGGGGAACGGAACCTATGAAGAAGCCAGCCGAGATTTATATAGTACGACCCTTTTCCTGGCGCTGCCTGAAAAAGGGTCGAGTGATTAATAGGGTACCAGGTCAAGTCTGGAGTGCTTTTGGATAATCTTGAAATGGTTATCCAGGGTTGATGACCGTCAACTCTTTAAGACTTTTGCCGCCACGAAGCAGTTCCAAGAGCACGATCCCGGACCCGACTGCCTTCTGATCTTGAAGATACACTGCGACCAGTTTGAAAACAGGTTCATTTTTCTTACGGAAGAACTCGATCCAAGCCGAAGTGTCGATTAAGACGCTACCTTTCATGGCGAGCCTTTTTCCAATCGTCATTAAAATCAAGCTTTCCGGCCAAACCTATAATTTTTTCAACTTTTTGTTTTCGAATCAATTCGGTCAAGGCTTTATGGATTGCTTCCGTTTTGGTGCGGGATCCGGTTAACCGGACAGCTTCTTCGAGTAATTCCTCGGATATGTTCAATGTTGTCTTCATGGGCCATCCTAATTGATAATGGCAATATCTTTTATGACTGGAACTGGTAAGTTAAATAGGATCTATTGAATTCCCATTCGAAAGCGGTAACCCTGAAATCGAAAGACGATGCCCTTCGGCAATATTTCCTCCACCTGCATCCCTTCGATCGAAACCTGTCCTTCCTGGAGAAGCTGATTGTTGACCTGAACCAAGCGGTTGTGCGGCTCGGAGCTGTAGACGTGGGCCGAAATCTTCAACGGCGGCAGGGTACTGCGGACATCGGCCGGCAAGTCGTTCAGGTTGAAAACCCGGTCGCTTTGCAGCACTACCGGTTTTGACGCCTTCTGGGGCGGAACCTTGGCCTGATCGGAGGTGGAAGCCTTTTTATCCGGAGGCGGCGGTTTCACCGGTTCGGTCGCCGGCACCCGTGCTTGGGGCGGTCCGGGAGGGGGCTGGTCCGTCTGACTCTTGGGAATCGCCGGAAGCGAGGGCCGCTTCTCAGCAGGCATTGCCGTCTTGACCGGGTCGGAAACCGGCAATTTCTTCGGAGGGGTCACAGAGGGTTTCCGGTCCTCCGGGCCTTTGGATCCAGCGGGAGTCCGAGTCCGCTCCCAGGCCGTCTTCCCATGGTCGGCGTCGCGGACGAGTGAGTTCAAGGGGGGGGCGACGGCCGTTGGGGCCGGTTTGACGAGGGCCCGTTGGGGGGTTATCTGTGCGGACCGGGGTGGTTGATACGGTCCCCGGAAAACAATCCACCAGACCAGGACCATGAAATTGAGGATCAGCCCCACCGCGACCAGGGTGAGCCAGGGTGCCCGGGGTCGGGCTTCCGGGATCGTTGCGTCCGCCAGGGTCAGGGTCGGACGTTCTTCCTCCTGTTGCCTCTTCCGTTCGAGTCTTTTCAGGGCTTCCAGGATATAGGACATAACTAAAAGGACCCTTTCCCGTCGTGAAGCACCGGGTCTCCGATATCGGATGCACGACTCAATGGCATCATCGTCATCGGGCCGACGATCCCATCGGGCACCAGGCCCGCGGACAGTTGGAATCGTTTGACCTCCCGGACCAAGGTTTGGTCATATTCGGGATCCTTTTCGAGCAGCGGGGTTCGCCCCTGGGTCAGCGCCAGATGCTGCTTCAACCAGGCCACGACGGGACCGCGGCTTCCCGGTTTCACTTCTCCCCGGTAATGGGGGGGTGCCCGCCAGAGCAGCAGATACTCGCCCGACCATGTCCGGTTAATTTCATCGAGTTCAACGACCGTGGCCTCCGTTCCGAGTACCACGTTGGCCGTTTTACCCCGGAGGTTGGTCAAGGCGGCATAATACGTTCCTTTTTTTTCATCCACCAGAGTCAGGACGGCGGGTTTGTTCATCTGCCGCAACTGGGTTAAGCTGCCCCGGCCCTGCAGGCAGCGCAATCCACGATTGCCGGCCTGTTCGCACAGGTCGCCCGTTTTGACCTCCAGATGCCAGAGGTTCAAAAGGGCGCCGTGGGCCAACCGACGGGTCTGCTCGCCGCTGAGGTCCCCCGGCCATCTCAGGTCGGTCGTTGCCACCACCGGGGGCTTCGACTCCGGTGGCCGGGAGGCGGTCGCCGGTGCAGGCTGGGGACCGGACCAGGGCTGATATTCGTAGAGGAAAATTGCGCTTGCCAGGGCGGCCAGAAACAAGACCAGCAGGGCGGCTCCGGTGGGGTAGAAGGCAGACCGCTTATTCGTAACACTATTCCGTCCGGTTGCCTCCCGCGCCGCCTGCTTCAGGGTTTTGAGATCGACCCGGTCTTTTTCCTGGACAAAGGTCCCCAGCAGTGCCCGGTCGCAGATGACGTTGATCAATCTCGGGATCCCCCGGCTCAATCCATACAGCTTTTTCAGCGTGGTCAATGGAAACAGGTGACCCTTGGCGTCGCCGGCCAAAGACAGGCGGTGCTGAACGTAGCGGGCGGTTTCCTCCCGTGACAGAGGGCCGAGGTGATACCGCGCGGTGATGCGCTGGGAAAGTTGGACCATCCGGGTCTGATTCAGCAGGTCCCGAAGTTCCGGTTGCCCGATCATGATCACCTGGAGCAGCTTGTGTTCGTTCGTTTCCAGGTTGGTCAGCAGCCGGATCTGCTCGAGCAGTTCCGGTTTCAGGTTTTGGGCCTCCTCGAGAATGAGGATGGCACGCCGGCCCCGGCTGTGAACGGCCAGGAGATAGTCATGGATGCCGGAGACCAGTGTCTGGTTCGTGGCTGGTCCCTCGATCGGGCGGATCCCGAACTCCCGGCAGATGGAAACCAGCAATTCCACCACCGACAATTCCGGATTGAGAATGAAAGCCACCTCCGCCCCTTCGGGCAGCATTTCCAGCAGGCGTCGGCAGGCCGTGGTTTTGCCGGTGCCGACGTCGCCGGTCAGCAGGACAAAGCCCCCTTCGTTGTTAATTCCGAACAACAGATGAGCCAGGGCCTCGGCGTGTCCGGCACTCAAAAAAAAATAGTGCGGGTCAGGGACGATGGAAAACGGCTTTTTGGAGAAACCGAAATATTCTTCGTACATGGTCTCTTAGCCAAGCAGCATCGAAAAGGTATTCTCGATCTGAGGTATTGAAGTTAAGCCAAAAATTCAAATATTTTCAACGAGGAATTCAATATACTATAAATTTAAAGGCAGTATAGGATAATTCGTATCGGAAATCCACCTGCTGCAGGTTATCAAGGAAGGGGATGACCTGAGCGCCGGCGAAATGGCCCGGAAACTGGGTGTCAGCATTGGCGCTGTTTCCCAGACCCTGAACCGACTGGAAAAAAAGGGGGTTATCAAAAAGACCAAGGACCCGGCTCTCAAAAACCGGCTGTCGGCCACGTTGACCGAGACCGGACAAACGGCTATGGGGCAATTCGAACAATGGCAGGATGTCGGGATGAAGGCTTTTTCCAAATACCTCTCCGGACTTTCCGTTGAGGAAAGAAAGGTGATCGAGGGGTTTCTCTCCCACCTGGAGTTGTTTTTAAAAAATCTGGAGTGATTTTTTTTGGGTTATGATTATAGGTACTAAAAACAGAAAGGAGCCAATGATGACCAACAAACTGTTAACCGGGTTTTGGCGTACCATGGTAGGGGTGCCTCCCTTTCTATGGGAAAAACAAATGGAGAAGGGGAGGGAGAAGGTCTATAAATCCACTCGATTCATGTCTGCGGAGCATCGCCTGGTTCATCACTATCTTGTCCAAGAACTCCCGCGGGTCGGAAGGCCGATTCCGAGGGAAATGGTGGCCCGAGATCTGGCGCTCCCCCTGGACCGGGTAGAGGAAATTCTGCAGGATTTGGAAAAGCACCTGACTTTTCTGTCTCGGGACGAACAGGGAAGGGTTGTCTGGGCCTACCCGGTTACCGTAGAAAAAACCCCGCACCGGATCACCTTCGACTCGGGTGAACAGTTGTACGCCGCCTGAGCGGTGGACGCTTTCGCAACGCCTTTCGTGCAAGGGCGGTTGAGGCAGCAGGAGGTTGTCATTCAGGTAGAAACCGAATGCGCTCACTGTAAACAATCCATGCATCTGGAGATCGACGGCGAGATGAATTGCCGCAGCCGGGAGACGGATTGCCATCCGATCATCTTCGTCCCGGATGTGGATTTCGGCCGGCTGAAAGATCCCAATATTATCGATGCCTTTTGAAAGGAGAGTGTCTTCTTCCGGTCGGAAGAACATGCCAGGGAATATCGAAAGAAAGGGCATCGAACCCGAGGCGCTTACTTCACTCCCGAACAGATTGCCTATCTGAATAAGGCCATTCAGAGTGCCCTTTTCGGCTGGTGAAGATCAGCCTGGGAAAAACCAATGGATATCGCCTCCGGAGAATAAATTGATCCCTTTATCCGGCATTTTTCTTCCGAATCGACTGAATGGCGCCATCCAGACGTTGAAGAAAAAGGGATCGATCTTTCTTCCTGAAAGGGGCCGGCCCGCCGGACAGACTTCCTGAATCGCGCAACTGGGAAAGAAGATCACGGGTAGCCAGGGCGTCACCGATGTTTTCTTCGGTAAAGGGGCGGCCCGTCGGGCGGAGCACCAACGCCCCCTTTCCCAGACAGCGGGCGGCCAGGTGGATATCCGTGGAGATCGCGATATCATCCACTTCCAGGTGATCAACTATATAGTCATCCGCCGCGTCAAACCGATCATTGACTATGACCAGTTCAATCCAGTCTTCCGTGGGGGTGCGCATCCGGGAATTTGCCACCAGAATGACTCGTAATCCGTAACGCTCCGCCACCCGGTATACTTCCTCTTTCACCGGACAAGCATCAGCATCCACATAAATATTCAGCATGGGATCGGGGGCCGCTTCAGGGATTCGAAATTCGGACGAAAAAAATCACGGTTTGATCGGAGGGAGTGGCCTCCCAGGATCTTTTATAGGTCATTTTTATTTGGGTATCCCCGATTTGTAGGGCTTTAAAGGCATAGCGCTGTTCCCCTCCTGAGCCGGCCCTTTGAGGTTGATCCGGATGATAGGAGCTTTCAGTGAGTTCCAGGTAAGAACGGTCAAAGTTCTCGTTTCCTCTCCAACTGTAGCCGGTCGTTTCATTGGCCCTGAGCCTGATGGTGAAGATCTCCCCCAGCTTGGCCTGGATGTCCCGGGTCGTTTCGGAATACCCGGCGCCCCCTTTTTCACCGGAGAGGAGTACTCCACCGCAACCACAAATTAGAATTGTCCCCAAAAGACTAACCCATTTCTTGTCTGATAAAGAAGGAAATTTAATCATAGCAAAGGATTTCCTGCTTTCGTTTTTCATATCCTCCTCGGCAAGCCGACCGGATTCATCCGGGAATCTTTTTGAGATCCTTTGCAGGACTATCCCTGCCTGGATTCCAAGGCCTTGACCAAAGCCCTGATGGTGATGTTAAACGGGGTTTCAATTCCGGCCTGCCTTCCATACTCGATAAACTTTCCGTTGATGAAATCGATTTCCGTCCGACGCCTCTGTTCTACGTCGACCAGCATGGAAGGTTTGTGGGGGCCGGCGCTTTCCATATAATCCCTGGCGAAGGTGTAATAGTCCCAGCCAAGGGCGATTTCATTGGCCCGGGCCACCCCGATGCACTCTTTCAGCAAGGAATCGATCAATTGGAATACGATCGGGTCCTCCAGGGCCTGCTTCATCGTTTGACCGGTGACTGCGCAAACCGGATTCATGCAGGCGTTCATGATCGCCTTCCTCCAGACCAGAGGGACAATCTGATCGGTGTGCTCGGTGATCAGTCCCGAGCGGGTCAGGGTTTCGGCCAAGGCTATGGCCGAAGGCCGCGTTTCCACAGCCAGTTCCTGAAGGTAATGGGGGGGATGATGAAAAACCAGCCGGACCCGGCCCGGTTCGATCAGCCCGCAGCCATAATTGACCACGGCCCGCATCACCGGTGTTCGTCCCAATACTCGGGCGACTTCGGCCTCCGTGTCGATCCCGTTTTGCCAACTTACTATGACCATACCTTTCCGGTAAAAAGTCTCGATCGCCGAAGCAATCAGCGGAATCGCCGAAGCCTTGACCGTCAGGAATATCACAGAAGGTTGGTATTGGGTCAGTTCGTCGACATGGACGCAGGCGGCGGACACTTTCTGTTGGAGCCTGGCCGCGCCTTCGATGGTTATGCCTGGATCAAGGGCGGGTTTTATCAGGTCCGGGTTGATATCGCAGAGGATGACGCGCTCTCCTCCCTTGGCCAGGAAGGCGGCCAGGGTGCAGCCCACCGGCCCGGCGCCTATCACCGCTATAGGGTTGGAGGGTTGGGTCTTTTTCGGTTTCATGAGCAGGTCCTTTCTAAGGAGAAATCGGAAGAAGTAGGATCCAGCAGTCTAATCCCCTGTTCCTGAAGCAGGACCATAGCCCGGTCATTGTCGTTGAAGCGGAAGATCATGATCGCCTTTCCCGAGGGGGAGCCGACCAGTCCATAGACGTAGTTGATACTGATCCCTCCTTCCAGAAGGGGTCTCAATATCCGGGCCAGACCGCCCGGCTGGTCTTCAATTTCCACGGCCACCACTTCGTCCACCCGGGCGGGCAAATTCTTGGCCATCAGGATCTGCATGGCCAGGGGGACATTCGAGACCAGGAGACGGAGGACCCCGAATTCCCCGACGTCGGCCACCTGCAGGGCCCGTATATTGATTCCGGCCTCCCCCAGGGCCTGGGCGACCTGAAGCAGACGCCCCGGGGCGTTTTCTATGAAGACGGATAACTGTTTGATTTTCATTTTTTCTCCTTTTCTTAAAGCCTATTTTCTCCGATCTTTCTCCGCTGGGTCCGTCATGGCCAGAGACCTCCAAAGTCCGCTGATCAGATCGTCGGCGTTTTTGCGCTCCTCCGGAGGCGCCAGGTTTTGAAAGTGGACGAACGCCTCGATGGCGGCGTTATGTTCTCCCAGCAGCGCGAGGACGAGACCCAGATTGAAATAAAGGTTTGGGAAGGTGGGGTTTATTTCGGCGGCCAATTCATAATGCATCCTAGCCAGACGGAGATTGTCTCCCTCGAAATAGAGGTTTCCCAAATTGTAATGGGATTCGAAATGCCTCGGATTGTGCTCCAGGGATTTCGTGAAGCAGTCGAAAGCCTTGGCCATTCTACCGGCCTTGGACTCCATGATGCCCAGATTGCAATACGCGTCCGCTACCAGATCGCCTTCCGCGATGGCCCGTCCGTAGGCATTCGCAGCGCGACAGTCGCCGCGTTCATCCAGTAGGAGGGCCTCCTCAAAAGGGCTGATGTTGGTGGGCAACCGGAGAATCTGTCCCAGGCTGGGGGAAGATTGGTTCAGCTCTTCCGGATCTTCTTTCCGTCGACGCTTCCTGACCCGCTCGAAACCGAACTTCAAGGGTGTCTTCGCCGGGAACGGTATAATTTTATTCATGTTGAATCTTAGGTTAGGAATAGGCGATTAAATCGTCTTCCCGGATCTGGCTTGGGCTTCCTTGGAGACCACCGCATTTTTCTTCCCGACCGCTTTTTCCATCGGCTTCTTCCGCAATTTCGCCTGCTCGATGCTTTGTTTCAGCGCGGTCATGATGTCCACCACCGGCTTTTCTTCCGCTTCCACAGTGACGATTTCCTTCCCGGCAATCTTGGCCTCGATGATCGCCCGGAGGGCCTCGTGATAGGTGTCGGTCAAATTAATCTTGTCCAGCGTGGTAGTCATGGAGTCGACCAGACTGCGCGCCAGTTTGAGCCCCTCGGGGTCAATCGGCTTTCCCTCCAACCGGGGAATTTCATGGATATCCCTGATTTCCTGGGATGAGCGGAGCCTGTAAAGCACCACGGCATTCTCATCAGGCGCTATCAGCACGATATCCTCCCGGTCATGCAATACGACCTTGCCGATTCCCACCTTGCCGGTCTCCTGTAGGGCGGCCGCTAAAAGGGAGTAGGCCTGCACCGCGACCGGCCCGTCAGGCCCCGCGTAGTAGGGGGCCTCATACAAGGTGGGGTGCACTTCTCGGGCATCGATGAATCCCTCGATTTCGATGATCTTAGTGCTTTTGAGGTTAATTTTTTCGAGGTCTTCCTTCTCGACCATCACATAGTGTTCGGCCTCATATTTGTAACCTTTGACAATCTCCTCGGAGGATACCACCTTATCGCATTTCTTGCAGCGCTTGTCGTAGGCGATGGGACCAAGGTCTTTCCGGTGCAGCAGGTTAAAACTGATGGTTTGTTCCGTATTCACCGCATTGTACACCAGCACTGGGATCGTCACGAGCGAGAAACGAATGTGTCCCTTCCAGATGGCTTTCATAGCGTACCTCCAAACGTGTCCTTTAAATCCGAATTCGGATTTCGAATTTCCAACCAAAATTCAAATAATTTGGAATTATACCACCGCGATGCACCCTGATCAAGGGGCACCCTGGGTCATTCCGTCAAATCCGGGCGCAGTCTGAGAAAAACCGGTTCGCGCAGCATCCCGTCCTTGGTCAGCGAGGCGAATTGTACCTCGCAGATCACCTGGGGCGCGACCCAAACGGTCTGAGCGTCGTCGGGCGGCTTCTCGGGAATAGGCCGCTTTATCGGCTCCAATTTCTTTAAAAGAGCGAATGTCTCCTTCATCGACTTAGCATCAAATCCGGTTCCCACCTTACCCACATAGCGGAGGGCGTTGCCTTCGCGCCGGGCCAGTTGCAGCGCTCCGAACGAATCCTGGCGGTCGCCCCGGCCCGCGGTATAGCCTATGATCAGGCACTCCTGCGACTGCCGTTTCTTTATTTTCAGCCATTGCGACGTGCGCGTACCGGGCCGATAAATACTGCTTCTTTCCTTGGCCATGATTCCTTCGAGTCCCATCTTAACCGCCTCCTGGAATAACACGGCGCCCTCGGTCAAGGCTTCGCTGACCCGATAGGGGGTATCCCGCTTGAGCGCATCCTCCATCCAGGCCCGACGACGAACCAGCGGTTCATTCACCAGCGGGCGGCCGTCGAGGTAGAGGCAATCAAAGATATAGCACACCGCCGGATATTTGACTCGGGAACGCTCGATGGCCACCGGGTTTTTTTGTTGAAGCCGGTGGATCACGTTTTTGAAAACGGGCTTTCCGCTTTCGTCCAAACAGACAATCTCCGCGTCAAACAGGGCCGAAACCGTTCGGAAGGCCGGATCGCCCACCCCAAGTTCCGGAAACCTGCCGGTCAGGTCGTGTTGATTCCGGCTGCGGATCCGGACGGTACCCTCGTCCACGGCAATCATGGCCCGAATGCCGTCCCATTTCACTTCATAGAGGTAATCATCCGAGTCCGGCGGGTCAACCGCTGACTGGGCCAGCATCGGCTCGATGGGAGCGTTCAGCCAGTCGACCTGCGGCGGGTCCAGGCGTTCGAGCAGCCATTCGTTCTCCTTGGTGCGATGGATCCGGTACTCGGCGTTCAACTCGCCGCCGTGAAGCCGAAAGTAGAAACCGTGTTTTTTTCTCCTGGGTAATTTCGTATTTCCCGCGGGCGTAGATCCAGATCCGGCCGCCGCCATATTGTCCCTTCGGTATCGTTCCCTCGAAGTTCAAGTAATCCAGGGGATGGTCTTCCGTCGAGACGGCCAGGCGCAGGATTCCCGGCCGGGGAGGAAGCCCCTTCGGCACCGCCCAGGACTTTAGCACGCCGCCCTGTTCCAGACGGAGGTCATAATGGAGCCGGGTGGCGTGGTGCCGGTGCACCACAAAAGCATTCCCAGCGCCGACCGCCATGGCGGGTGGGGGCTCCGGGGTCTTTTCGAAACTCCGCTTTCCGGCGTATTCGGTAAGTGGCCTGGGGGGCTGGAACGGCAAGGGCGTCACCGCTTCTTGTTCGGGGATCGCCTTCTTCCGTACCGTATGAAGGGGGGCGGCATAGGCGGCCATCCCCTCCCAGGCGTCGCCGTCACGCACGACTTGCTCGGGGACGCTGCGCAGATTGAAGTCGGCCGCGCTGCCGACGCGCGCCAACTGATCCCAACGCAGCGGCATCGAAACGGGGGCTCCGGGAAGTCCGCGCAGGCTGTAGGCCGCTACGATGGTCTGAAAGGTTCGGTTGCGATAAATGTCCACCAAGACCCTCCCCTGGCGGGCCTCCTTTTTAACAGTCAGGGTGGTCGAGCGGCGGTGGGCATCCACGAACGGTTTGGCCAATTCTTTCGTCGCCTCGAAGACCGTATCGAAGGGCCATTTCGGTTCGATAGGGACGACGACGTGAAACCCCTTATTCCCGCTCGTCTTGATGAAGGGATGGTACCCGAAATGCTCGAGGTGTTCTTTTAGATCCAGGGCGATAGGAATCAGCTCCTGGAAAGGGTAGTGTTCGGGGGGATCCAGGTCAAACACGAAATAATCCGGCTTATCGAAGTGCGGCGAGCGGCAGTGCATCTGATGCAGTTCGATGCAGGCGAGATTGGCGAGCCAGGCGAGCGAAGCCTCCTCGGTGGCTAGCAGGTAATCGACCCGGTCTTCTTCCTTTTTCGACCCGCCCAAGACCGCATGGGCCATCCAGTCCGGTGTCCATTCGGGCTTGTTCTTCTGGAAGAACCGTTCGCCGTTGATGCCGTCCGGAAAGCGCACCAGGGAGAGCGGGCGGCCTTTCAGGTGCGCGAGGATGGTCGGAGCGAGCTGGAGATAATAGGCGATCAATTCCGCCTTCACGATGGGACCGTCGGGGTAGAACACTTTCTCCAGATTCGAAAGTTCGATTTTCCGCCGGCCGACTCGGGCTATTTGAGATGTCCGGGGCATAGGAAATTATCGCGTGCGGGTCTCCTTGGGGCGTCGGCCGATTTTTTCTATCTTGAGTAGTGGCGACGCGGAATCGGCCAGTTCCTGAAAACGAATCGCCATTTTGGGCCCTAAGGCTTCATCTTCGTGTTTAAAATAGACGAAGGTCTTCTCCCATTGTTGCGAAAGAATCCTTTCCAACCAACGGGAGAGATCGGCAGCGGTGTAATCGGAACGGCGCAGGCGCAGGTACCCCCAGGACGCCGTGCCGATGATCTCTTCGGCCGGGTTTTCATCCGTATCGGCCGTGCACAGGCTGTAGTTCCTTCCACGAAGGAGATCCAGCATTTTCGCCTGGAGCCAGGAAGGGCTGCGAAACTCGAAGGCACATGAAATGCCGCCGGGGAGCAGATCGAGAAACGCTTCCAGCGTCGGGTAATCCGCCTGAAAAGTTTTAGGAAACTGGAAAAGGACCGGCCCCAGTTTCCTCTCCAAAATCGACAGAGACCGGAAGAGGTAACCGGTTTCTTCAGCTACATTTCTCAACCGTTTTAGATGGGTTATTTTCTGGGGCGCCTTAATGGCGAAGATAAAATCGAGGGGGACCTGTTCGGCCCAGGAGGCGAGAACGCTCCCAGTGGGCAGACGGTAAAAAGTATTGTTGATCTCCACCGTCCGGAAGCGTTCCCCGTAGAAACGAAGCATTTCCTGGGGTGAGATCTTCTCCGGATAGAAGTTCCCTTTCCATTCCTTGTACCCATACCCGCTGGTACCGCTATAGATGTTCATCTTCAACCATCCCTTGCGAAAGAACTTTTCTCTTTGGCCTTCTCCGGACACGAGGATTCCCTGGAAGGGGTGCCCGGCGGAACCTTTCAGTTGTCGGTCGCCTGATAAACCGAGGTCCGGAAATCAAGATAGACGTCCGGTGGACTGGGGGAAGTCCACCGGCGCTGGGTCATCAGGATGGCGTCCTACCTCCGTCCCAGCCGAACCGTCCGGAAACCCCGCCTGATGGTCCGCCTCCGGTGATCATGGAGAGTCCGAAACCCCAGCCCCCGTTGTTCCAAAAGCCGGGGAAAAAGTCCGACACCGCGTTCGCGGAAGAACGCCGCTCGGCTACCCAAGCGCGGCAAACAGCACGCCCGGGACGTCCGACCCGGTCTGGTACACCACTTTCCCAGGCTCGACTGGCGCTGCCGTTTTCGCGGGTCGCGGTTTTATCCTTTAACAGCGATCCCTTCAGCCTCACGGCTCCAGCCGGTCTTGCAGGATCGCGGGGAGGATCCCCCGTCATTTCTTCCGGGTCATAGTCATCTCCATCATCTTCTCTTCCTTACCCCCTTTGGCGGTGATGAACATTTCATAGGCCATAGTCTGGTCATTCACAATCCTGGACACACTGCGCCAGGTCATGGGACCCCGGACGGGGTCGTCGTAGCGGCTTTCCTGGGTTATGGTCTTACCGCCCGGACTGGCAGTCCCTTCAAAAAAATAGATGCCGGTACTCATGGAATCGATCCAGACGGATACATACTTCTTCGTGTGGTTGTCATACCCGATGATATTGATGCCTTTGAAGGTGCTCCCCATCATCTTGCCGGCATATTCCTGTTGCAGAAATCGTCCCTCCAGGATCATCTTCTGCCGGCAGGTGCCTGTGGATTCCACGGGGGGGTTATTGGGATCCATCCAGGCGGTGGTCTTGGTGGTCCAGCTTCCTACCAGACTCGCCAGCCGTTTGTGGGGGGCGCCTGGAGTTCCCACCTTCTGATAGATTTTCATGATCGCCTGCATGTTCATCTTGCTTCCTTGTTTTTTCTCTTTTGCCATCACATACCTCCCGGTTGATGTAGTTGCCCACAAAACACCGCCGGGCCGTGTGGCCCTGGAAACGAGCGAGCGCAGTCCGGCGGAGCTTTCGAGCCTTATATCCAATTCTCTATCATTACATCAAATAGATAAATGGTGTAAACAGGGTATTTTCTTAAAAAAAACAGGGTATTCTTTTAATGAGCCGGCTCAGGGTCATTTTTAATGGCCACAAATTCATTGAGGTGAATTATAATAAGCTGAATATCGAGGCGCTGGTCTATAAAAGAGACAATAATTTTTAGGAGAAGGTCATGATGGAAGATTGGTTGGCCAATGCGTATGAAGGGATGTCCCGGCGGCAGTTTCTCGCCCGGATGGCGGGTTTCGGCCTGGTTGGATTTGCGGTCGCCGCCAATCCGGTGGAAGGCGAGGTCATTACCACTCCCGCCCAAGGACTGGTAGAAAGGGAAGGGACGATTGCCCGTGGAGATTTCCAGATTCCGATCTACGAGGCCCGTCCCGCGGCTCCCGGAAAGGTTCCGATTGTCCTGGTCCTTCCCGAGATCTTCGGGATGCACGCCCACATCAAGGACGTCACGCGCCGGTTTGCCCGGGAAGGGTTTTTGAGCATTACTTTTGAGCCTTACGCGCGTGAAGGCGGCGTCGTGCAACTTCCCGACGTGGCTTCCGTGCGGAAGGTGGCGGATTCAGTTCCGGACGCGCGGGTCATGGAGGATCTGGACGCCCTGGTGGCCTATGCCCGGCGGCATCCGGCAGGGCAGGGGGATCGGATCGGCGTGACGGGATTCTGCCGGGGAGGGATGTATACCCTGCTTTTCGCGGCCCACAGCCGCGAGCTGAAGGCTGCCGTCGCCTGGTACGGGCAGATCCGGCCGGCCAAAACCCCGGGTGTGCGTCTTAGCCGGACCCCTCGATCTGGCCGCACAAATCAAGATACCCGTCCTCGGCCTTTTTGGAGATGCGGACCTGGGGATTCCCGCGGCCGACGTCAAGGAGATGGAGGCGGCCCTCAAGGCCTCGGGCCAAACGGCTGAGTTCGTGCTTTATCCCGGAGCCCCCCACGCCTTTTTCGCGGATTACCGCCCCAGCTATCGGCCGGAAGCCGCCGCCGACGCCTGGCGACGCTGTCTGGAATGGTTCAATAAATACTTGAAAGGTTAGACGTAACTATTTTAATTTGTTTTTAAAGTAATAAGTTTTGCTACTTCACCTGATTCAATATCTTCTAATTTGTCTTTACGCGGGAAATACAGCCGCTTAAACGAAAAAATACCCACTTCACTTTATTTACGGATTTTTACCGATTTGGTAATCTACAAAAATTAAATCTCAAAAGGAGGAAACATTATGAAAGCCGGTATTTTCTTCACAGGAACAGGCCCGATCCTTATTCTGACTTCCCATGATTCCTTGTCGGAAAAAACATTCGTGGAGAAGTTGAGAGCCAGAGGCATTAAAAAATTTATCGCTTATGAAGTTCCATTGGAAAAAGTGAAAAAAGTATACGGAATGCATTACTCGGTGGTAATGGGCGATCTGCGAGAAACAGACGACTTAAGGGTATTGGACTATGACGGTCACCACATTTTCCTGGCTTTCACTTTTGCCGATATGGGAGTACCCATCCGGATCGAACCCGTCGAATCCCCGGCCTGATAAATGGTCACCCCCGTCAGTTAATTTTGGCCCTCGGGGGTAAAAAAGGCCTCGAAAGTGGCCCTTTTTACCCCCTATCTTTTATACGGTGGAAGATTGTTGAATGGCGTGAACGCCGATCCTCCAATCCCCACCGGCTGTTTTGGCTAAGTTAAAGGTATTGGGTCCGACCCCATCATGTCCCCCCTAAGGAAATTCCTCTCTATTCAGATCCCTGCACGCCGCAACCGTTATAGATTCCTGATACGCTGCAAGTCGATTTCCTTCAGGATATGAATGCCCTTCGTCTTCATGGTATCGAGGGCCTTCGCTGTGGTGTCGGGCGCTACGCCTCTGCTCAAGCCTTCGATGACGACAACCTTGTATCCGTTGGCGGCCGCATCGACGGCGGTTGCCATAACGCAGTAATCGGTGGCCAGTCCGTACACCACCAGCTTCTTGATGCCTGCCGCTTTGAGGAGGGTGTCCATCTCGGTCTTGGCGCCGCCGTCATCCTGGAAACCCGAGTAACTGTCGAATTTCGGGTTCTGCCCCTTTTTGACGATGGCCTGAAAACTGTTGTTGTCGAGGAGCACCTTGGCTCCATCGGTCCCCTGGACGCAATGCGACGGCCACAGCACCTGGGTCCTGCCCCTTACCTGGATAACTTCGAACGGTTTCTTACCCACATGGTTAACGGCGAAGGAAATATGATTGG
>CAVVCH010000034.1:0-161366 GCA_963746605.1 uncultured delta proteobacterium | reverse complement strand
GCCGTGAGCCCAGTTGCTGCCGGCCGTCTGGTCTTCATAAGCCACCAGGATATCACTCCAGTCTTTTTCGCAGGGCGGCCATTGTTCGGCAATATCCCTGGTGGTAATCCCAGGCTTGATAACACTAATGGCTGCATAAAGCCATTCGAGGGATTTTTTGTAGGCATCGACCAGTTGTTGGGGCGGCTTGCCTACGCTGAAGGTGCGGTAATAACAAATGTGATACCCGTTGTACGTGGTGTTGTAGACATCGACGTAAAGGATATCATGGGGACGGACAATTCGATCGGTCATGTACCGTGAATTAGGCCAACTGAAGGGACCGGAGGTCACCAGCATCCCGGAATACACTTCTCCGCCGAGGTCATAGGCCGTCTTGTGCATGGATCCCATAATCTGGTTTTCTTTTACGCCCGGTTTGAGCATATCCTTCACGGTCTGCATCTGGGAGTCGCCGATGGCCGCGCAAATCCGCAGGCACTCCACCTCGTCCGGGTTTTTGATGCTTCGGGCATCAAACATCAGCTCCGTCGCCGGCACCACCTTGATTCCCTTGGCTTGAAATCCGTCGATCAGACCGGGATCCCAAACATCCATGGCCAGGGTTTCATTGGCCACTCCGTAATCCTTCAGGTCATCGATGATCTGGGTAACCAGTTTGTCTCGTTGGGCCTGGTGGGCCGATCGGCCCATAATGACGCTGGCCCATCCGCCGCCGGTGATGGCCACTTTGACTTTATCCAGCCAGGGGGCCATCTGGCGGGTGTGATAGCCGATCTCCCCCTGTTCGTAGAGGATCGGCATCTTGGCGGTGGCGGGCATCAGGCAATAACGCAGTCCCGAAGACGGAGTGGTCCAGGCCGGCGTCCAAGTGCTGGTGATGTACCGGGTATTCCATTCCTGAATCGATAAAACCGCCCCGACATTATTGGCCTTCAGGGCCGCCCGGGTCCGCTCGACGCGGTATTTCCTCATCCGGTCGTAGTCGATCCGGCTATCAAAATCCACCGCCTGGGTGCCGCCACCCCGGTAGGCTTTGTAATCGGGAATCATCGGATACTCAAACTTCATGGGGGTGTTCGCCGGTTTGAATTTTTCGGCGAATTCCCTCATCTTGGCCGCGCCGTCCCAGGTAGAATATTTGGTGTGAACCGCATCAATACCCATCGTTTTTCCTCCTTCTTTAGACTAGGATTACCTTCAGACCGTTGTGGATAAAACCATCTACCGCTAAAAAGATTCCTGCCGGATCAAAGTGTACGACCACCTCCTTTATGAAAGATCACATATATGATATTTCTTCTAATTCTTCCTTAAAAAACCCGGGCCGCCAGACCTGCGGTTCCCGAGTCGCGTCGTCCTATTGCCCAGGGGTCGAGGATTTCGCGCGTACTCCCAGTACGTTCTAAACCGCCAGGTATTGGCAGGCGATCTCTTCATCGTTCAGGATGGCCTGGGCATCCCCCGAGGTTTGTATCCGGCCCTCGTCGATGACATAGGCCCGGTGGGAGATGCTCAGGGCCATTTCCATATTCTGTTCCACCAGCAACACGGTGACCCCGCTGCGGTGAATGGTCTGAATGATTTCGGCAATCGTCTCCACCAGCAGGGGCATCAGACCTTCCGTGGGTTCATCGATCAGCATGATCTCCGGATCGGTGATCAGGGCTCGGGCGATGGCCAGCATCTGCTGCTCGCCGCCGCTGAGGCTGGTTCCCTCCTGCGTCAGCCGGTCCTTCAGCACGGGGAAATACTGGGCCACCCGGTCGATCATTTCCTCTTCCCGGTTGCGGTTCTTGCTTTTCATTAGAGCCAGCTTCAAATTTTCCCGGACCGACAGGCCCGGAATGATGCGTCGTTCCTCGGGAACATAGGCGAGGCCTTTTTGAATGATGGTGTGGGTAGGCCAAGCGCTGATGTCGGTGTCTTGAAACAGGATGCGGCCGGAACGAATCGGTGTAATCCCCAGGATGCTTTTGAGCGTGGTGGTCTTCCCCGCGCCGTTTCGTCCTACCAGCGTAACAATTTCCCGGCTGTTCACCTCCAAAGATACCCCTTGGAGGATATGGCTGAGGCCGTAATAGGTATTGATATTTTCCAGCTTCAGCATTTGACTCCTCCCAGATAAACCCGGCGCACCTCTTCGTTTTGACGGATATCGTCCGGGGTGCCCTGAACCAGCAGGCTTCCATAATAGAGCACGGTGATTTTGCTCGACACTTCCATGACCACCTTCATTTTATGCTCGACCAGAATAATAGTCAGACCTGGGGCAATTTTCTTGATGAGATCGATCGTTTGACGCGTCTCGGGGGGAGAGAGCCCCGCCGTGGGTTCATCCAGCAACAGCAGCTTGGGCTTCGTGGCCAGGGCGACGCCGATTTCCAGCCGCTTCCGGTCGCCGTGGGAAAGATTGGCGGCCGTTTCCTCCTGGAAATCCTGAAGGCCGATCAACTCCAGGATGGCCCGGCTTTCTTCCGCTAACTCTTTATGGGATAAGACCTGGGACCAGAGGTTGAAAGTCGTTTTTCGGGATTGAGCCGCCACTCGGACATTTTCAAACACCGAGAGCATGGGGAAGATATTGGTGATCTGGTAGGCGACGGCAATCCCCAGGTGAGAAATTTTGGTTTGCGGAAAGGATGTAATGTCTTTGTTATCAAATAGTATTTGGCCGCTCGAGGGATTAATCTCCCCGGAAATGAGTTTAAAAAAGGTGCTCTTGCCGGCGCCATTCGGCCCGATGATCGACTGCAGGTTCCCTTCTTCAATCGAAAAGTTGACGTTTTGGACCGCCGCCAGGCCTCCAAAATTCTTGGTCAGATTGACGGTTTTCAGGATTTCACCCATTCCTATGATTCCCTCCCCCCTCAGATCCCGCCCGCCAATCAGTGCGTCGCCGACGGAGCGGGATCACTTTTTTTTCTCTTCAGGGAAAATTCCTTAACGGAACCCCAGATCCCGGAAGGGAAAAAAAGGACGCAAAGCACAAAGACGACGCCCAGAAAAATCATCCAGTTAGGGGTGATGGCGCTCAGGACGTCTTCCAGGTAGAGGAAAACACCGGCGCCGATAAACGGACCGATGAAACTCCCCATCCCCCCCAGCAGAGTCATCATGATCACCTGGCCCGAGGTCGTATAATACATGGTCTCAATCCCGACAAAATGGAGATAGAGGGCGTAGAGACTGCCGGCCAGGCCGGAAATGGCCCCCGACAAAATAAAGGCCAGCCAGCGGACATTGGTCGTTTCATAACCGCAGCTTTTGGCCCGATGTTCATTTTCCCGCACGGCCTGCAGGACGTGCCCGAAGGGGGATTCCAAGACGCGGTTGAGGGCCAACAGCGATAAAAAGACAAAGATCAATACAAAAAAGTAAAAGCGGAGCGGGGTGTAAATATCGATGGACAGGCCAAAAAAGGAAAGCGGCACCGCCGGAATATTCCGCAGGCCGTTGTCGCCGCCGGTCAGATCCACCCATTGAAAGGCCACGAAATAGACCAGTTGGGCGAAAGCCAGGGTCAACATGGCGAAATAGATGCCCCGGCGTTTGATGCAAAGATATCCCAGAACCAGGGCCAGCAAGGCCCCCATCACCAATCCGCCCAGGAGGCTGAACCAGATATTTTCCCAGAGGCGGATGAGAATAATGCCGGTCGTATAGGCGCCGACCCCGAAATAGGCGGCATGGCCGAAGGAAAGCATCCCCGTATATCCCAGGCAGACATTGAAGCCCAGGGCGAAGAGGCCCCAAATGATGATCTGGGTGGCCAGGGCCTTATAGGGAACGATAAAGGGGAAAATAATGAAAAAGAGCAAAATAAACAAAAGCGAATGCCTGGAAAACAAGTCCACCGTTTTTGGCCACCAACCTTGTGCTTCCAAAGGCTCCTCCTAACCAGCACCTAAGCGTTCGATGATACCCGTCGGCCGGGTTCTGCGCGTTATTCCAGCAGACCGGCCTTGCCGAATAAACCGCTGGGCCGGATCAACAAAACCACGGCCATGACCAGAAAAATAACGATGTCGGCCATCTGGGGATAAAACAACGTAGTGAGCGAACTGGCTTCGCCCATGATGATGCCGGCCAGGATCGCCCCTTTCAGACTTCCCATACCGCCGACCACCACGACGACGAAGCATTCCACCAGCATGGCCAGACCCATTTCGGGAAAGACGCTGCGGATGGGAGCGGCCAGAACCCCGGCGATGCCGGCCAGGGCCGAGCCGATGCCGAACACCAGCCACCAGATCCGGGACATGTCTATCCCCAGGGCCCGGACCATGAGCGGATCCCGGGTCCCGGCCCGGATGATCAAGCCCAGGTTGGTTTTTTCCAAAAAGAACCAGAGGACGATACAGATCACCAGGGTCAGGCCGATAACAAACAATCGGTAGGCGGGAAAAAAGAAAACATCAAAAAAATTCAAAGGCATGCTGAGCGATTCGGGGGCCGGGAAAGGGTAGTCGGAAGTCCCCCAGAAGATGCGAACGATTTCGATCATGATAAACTGGAGGCCGAAGGTGAGGAGCAAGGGGTAATTGATGTCCCGGCCATACAGGGGCCGGATGAGCGTCCGCTCGACCAGCAGTCCGTACAACCCCATGACCAGGGGTGCGGCGATCAGGGACAACCAGAAATTGCCGGTAATCGCCATGGTACTCACGCCGGCATAGGCCCCCCACATATACATGGCCCCGTGGGCGAAGTTGACCACCGTCAGCAGGCCAAAGACAATCGACAGACCCAAGGCCAATAGCACGTACAGCATTCCCAAGGAGAGCCCCGTGAAGAGCTGCATTACAATCGCTGTCCACTCCATCCGTCTGCCAGCCCCTTTTGGATTGCCCGCCCCCTGGAGGGGGGCGGGTTTAGGATGATGAGGTTAACGGGTTTACTTGGCTTCCTTTTTGATCAACCCGCTGCGGATGGGCTTGTTGGGGTCTTGTCCCACTTCCGTGCAGGTCCTCAAAAGTCTTTCTTTTTCCCCGGAGACCGTGGCGATGATTTCGAAGACATCGTATTCGCCTTTTCCTTTTTTGGATTTGACAATGAAAACATCCTGCTGGGACTGATGGTCACAGGGGCGCCACCATTGTTTGCCCTTGTAATTGTCGTAGCTCCGTCCCTCGATCGCGGCGGCAATGGCTTCCGCTTCCAGGCTGTTGGCCCGGTTGACGGCGGAAAGCAATTCCTTGACCCCGCTGTAGGCGTAGCCGGCGTAATCAATCGGCGGCCGGCCGTGCATTTTCTGGAAGGCTTCCACGAATTTCTTGGCGCTGGGGTGATTCATTTCCCAGTAGAAAGAGGTCCCTCCGATAATGCCGTCAAAGGCCTCGGGACCGCCGCCCATTCGGGAAGACATGAGCAGGACCGGGCAGACGACCTGCATCTTCTTTTTCAGCCCGAAGGCCGTAGCCTGTTTGGCCGAGTTGACCAGATCCTTGCCGAAGTTGTCCAGGAAAAGGACATCCGGTTTGGCGGCCAAGATCCGGGGCATGTAGGAAGAGTAGTCGGCGGTGCCCAAGGGGTGCTTGGTTTCGCCCACGTCCACCATCTTGTATTCCTTGCCCTTGCGGCGGAAGCCATCCGTCATCTGCCAGCCGTAGGCATAGTCGGAAGTCAGGAAGTACCATTTTTTGCCGTACTTTTTGGCCACATATTCCCCCACGGCCTGGGTGGTCTGATGCGGGTCCAGGGCCTCGTGGTAGGTATAGATGCTGTTGTCCGGCCGCATGGTAATCTCATTGGCCTGGCTGACGGAAATGTAGGGAATGCCATGGAGCTTGCATTGTTCGTTGACGGCCAATTGGTTCGAGGCGGACAGAACCCCGGACATCAATTGAACCCCTTCACTTTCGATCAGCTCCTTGGCCCGCCGGGCGGCCTCATCCGCTTTAAGCTTATCGTCGCGAACCAGCAGCTCCACCTTGCGCCCCAGGACGCCCCCCTGGGAGTTGATCTCGGCCACGGCCAGTTCGGCCCCGGCCTGCTGGTCCTTGGCCTCCGTGCCGTAGGGGCCGGTCAACGGAATAGGAAATCCCAGCTTGATCGGGCCCGCTTGCTGGGCGTGAGCCCGGCGGACAAAATGAAATCCTCCCAGGAACGCCGAACCCGTGACGATGCCGGTGGTCTTGATGAAGGTTCTTCGATCCATGCCTCTGCCTTGATCTTTTTGGATTTTATCCTCGGACATGCCTCTCCTCCTTGGTTAAGGGTTAACAAAAAGGAACGGTAGGTTTGGTTTGTCTACGCTTGGACCGACCGTTCCGGCGGAGTCCCACCGGCGTCAATCCCGTTGATTAATCTTCCAAGATGGCCACGGCCCGCATCGGCGCGCCGCTGGCACCCACTAACTTGAGGGGAAACCCTGTAAACTGAAAGCGTCTCCCAACGAGCTGATCGATGTTGGTCAGGTTTTCTATGTGATAATAATCCAGTTCTTTGGCCAGGACATGGGCCGGGTAAGCGGGGTCGATATCGATGGTGATGGCGTCCACCCCGATAATGCGAACACCCTGTTCAAATAGATATCGGATTACCTCGGCCTGGATGGGGACGATATGGGAAAAATAGCGGGGGTCTCCCCAAAAACGGGAGGCCCCGGTATGCATCAAGATCACATCTTGGGGGTGGATGGAGGTCCCGGTTTTTTGGAGGGCCTGATCCACATCCTCGATCCCGATGTATTCTCCGGGGTTTTTGTGGGAAAAGTCCAGGGCTACCCCCGGTGCATAGCAGAGTTCCAACGGAATTTGTTCGGCGGTAAAGGGCCTCTGGCCAAAGTGAACCAGGGCATCGATGTGGGTGGAACAATGGTCGCTGAAAAAAACCGAGCAGGTGGTGTACAAGCGATCCATTTTCCCCTGCCCCTGCACCCGGGCCGTCTCTTCATAGGTATTCCAGGTGTTGATCAGCGTCTTGGCGAGCCCGGGATAAACCGGTTGGCCGGTTTCAATCGGTTGGCTTAAATCCACTAGGCGAGACATGGATGCTCCTTCTCTCCCGGCGTCCGGTTCGGCTTGCTTTCGCTGGACCATCCGCTCGGGATAGGGGCCGGTTAACCTGGGTTGAAAAAATACCTTTCCCTGGGTGGATTATTCCTTCTCCAGGGCTGCAGCGATGGTTTTCAATCCATTGCGCAGATGGCTTCTCAGGATTTTTTTTGCCTGCGCAGGGTCATTACGGCGCAGGCTGTCCAGAATCTGGGCATGTTCGCGGTTGGCTTGGCTGACCGCTTTGGCGCTGTCGGAAAACAGACGGAGATAAGGGCCGGTGCTGTTCCACAAGCCCTGTAATATGTGAAACAGACGAGCCGACCCCGACATTTCATGCAATTTCATGTGAAAAGCACGGTTGAGGTTGAACCACTCGCCGCCAATGACTCCCGGTTTGTCCATTTGGCGATGGAGTTCCTCCAGACGCTTGATCCCTGCTTTATCGTTCCGTTCCAAGCTTTTCAATAGGGCGATTTCTTCCAAGGGGATTCGAATGGCGTAGATTTCATTCAGGTCTTCCGGGGAGAGCCGATTGGCCAGGATGCGTTTATTGGATTGAAAGGCGATCAAACCCTCCGCCTCGAGTTCCCGCAAGGCTTCCCGGACCGGCATGGTGCTGACCGCCAATTTTTCAGCCATTTTGCGGATGTTGATCTGTTCCCCGGGCTTGATTTCCCGTTCCAGAATGGCCTGGCGCAAGGTCTCCCGAACCATTTTCTGTAAGGACTGCTTTTGGATGGGTGTCCCCAGGATCATCTGAAACTCCTTGGTGGTACCGTTTCCGGGGAGAGGATCTCCGGTATCGGCTGAAAATCGAGATTTCCTTGTCTAAGAACCGCAGCTCATCCGGAAGAGGCGGCCTTCGGTGCGGGACACCGGATTAGCCCTCCAGCGGTTGACTTTTTTTAGAGATATGATATATCATATATTTTATAAAAAACAAGAAAAAAATGATCATTCAAAAAAGGAGGGGCTTATTCATGAAAATCGGTTTTATTGGGTTAGGCATTATGGGCCGGCCCATGGCCCACAATCTGTTGAAAGCCGGCTATTCTCTGGTGGTTCATGGTCGCCATCAACCGCCGCTCAGCGAGTTGGTAAAAGCCGGGGGCGAGGAAGCCGCTTCACCCCGAGAAGTGGCCGAACGATCGGAAATCGTCATCACCATGCTGCCGGATTCTCCCCAGGTGGAAGAAGTGGTGCTGGGTAAAAACGGCATCCTGGAGGCGGATCTCCAGCCGGGTTTTATTCTGGTGGACATGAGTTCCATCGCCCCGCTGGTAGCGCAGCGGGTCGAAAAAGCAGTGGTCTCCCGGGGAGGGGAGATGCTGGACGCCCCGGTCTCGGGAGGCCAGCCCGGGGCGATCGCCGGCACCCTGGCTATTATGGTCGGGGGAAAACCCGAAATTTTTGAAAAAGTAAAACCCCTCTTTGAGGTGCTGGGCAACGGAGGGACCCTGGTAGGCCCTATCGGCGCCGGTAATATCACCAAGCTGGTGAACCAGATTATCGTGGCCATCAACATCGCGGCCGTTTCCGAAGCCTTTGTGCTGGGCAAAAAGGCCGGGGTAAACCCCCGGTTGATTTTTGAGGCCATTAAAGGCGGACTGGCCGGCAGTCAGGTTCTGAATGCCAAAATGCCGCTGATGCTGGACCGACAATTCGATCCCGGGTTTCGGATTGCCCTGCATATCAAGGATCTGAACAACGCCTTGTTGACCGGTCATGATATTGGAACGCCGTTGCCGCTGACCAGCCAGGTGATGGAAATCATGCAGGCGCTCAAAGTGGCCGGGGAGGAGGGAAACGACCATTCCGGACTGGTTCGCTTTTTTGAGCGGCTGGCCGGGGTGGAGGTCACGGAGTAGACCGGTTCAAACCGGAAAATCCACTCAAGAAAAGAGGTCCCCATGGCCAAGAAAAAAATGATCCAGGATTTTATGGAGCTGAAACAAGCGAAGGAAAAAATCACTTTTCTGACCGCCTATGATTTTCCCACCGCTCAATTCATCGAAGCCGCCGGCCTCGATATGATCCTGGTGGGAGATTCCCTGGGCATGTGCGTCTATGGCTATCCCGGCACTCTCCCGGTCACCATGGATCAAATGATTGTTCATGCGGAAGCGGTCCGGCGGGGAGCGCCCAATACGTTTGTTATCGGCGACATGCCCTTCATGAGTTATCAGAGTTCCGTGGAAAAGGCCGTGGAAAACGCCGGACGGTTTTTGAAGGAAGCGGGGTGTGACGCCATAAAATTGGAAGGGGGCCAACGAATCGTCCCCCAGATCCGGGCCATTGTGGAGGCCGGGATCGTGGTCATGGGCCACATCGGGCTGACCCCCCAGAGTTCCGGACAACTGGGCGGCCATCGGGTCCAGGGTCGAACGGCCGAATTGGCCCGCCTGGTGGTGGAAGATGCCCTGGCCGTTCAAGAAGCCGGGGCCCATATGATCCTGGTAGAAGCCATTCCCCCGGAGGTCGGGGGATTCATTTCCCGGAGACTAAGGATCCCGGTTTTATCCATCGGGGCCGGGCCGGATTGCGACGGGCAGTTGTTGATCGTCTCTGACCTGATCGGCCAGTTTCAAGCCTTCACCCCCAAATTCGTAAAAAAATACGCCAACGTGGCCGAGGTCGTACTTAGTGCCATGCAGGAATACGTCCGGGAGGTGAAGGAGGGAAAATTTCCCACCGAGGAACACTGTTACCGGATGGTGGAAGGGGAGGAACAAAAATTCCTGAAATTAATGGCCCAATGATCACCAAGCCGAAAGTGGAACCTGGGCCAATTATGGAAATCTGAAGGCCGTTCAACCGAACGGCCTTTTCTCTTGACGGGGATCGGGGACCAAGGGCCAAACAAGGGGAGCAGAAGGAAGGGGTCGCTGCCGGATCCCCCCATCTCCTAGGCACCTCCGAACGGACTTCACCTGCAATTCTTTGTAACCGGCAACCTAAGAAATGAACGATTACCGATAATAACCTGTCTATCGGTCCTGTCCTTTTTTCGGGGACTTTAATCCTAATACGATATGAGTAATGTATCCGTTGTTTAAACCCTCCCCCCATTATTGTTTTAGTATTATAGGCAGAAAAAGCTCAATTATAATATCTCCACTTAAAGAAAAAGCTGCATTGAATGTCGAGGCGGGGGCACCACCAACGATATCGGTACCGACCCGGAGCCAGTCCGGATCCAGATTCGCGTTCCGTATCCAGCTTTGCAAGTCGGGGATAAAAGGTGTACCGGGGGCAACGATTGGTTTGGGTGCGGAGAGCCAGAAAAATTCACCGCCCGTCACTTGGACTTTGGGTACGAAAAAGTAATGATCGGCTGGCAGAAAAAATGGACTTTTGAAGGTCACGTTAAAGACAACTTCCACCCCTTTCACCGGTCCCTCGCCACCCGTGGTTTGATTCGGTACTTTATTGATTCCGTTCAATACCGAATTAGCGGTCGTAAAACTGGGATTGACGATCGACGGCGTAAAGCTAAGCGTGCCCGCCGTGGTATCCCTGCTATCGAATTGAACATCCGAGGGGGAGTTGACGCGGGTGGGGACACTTCCGGATGGCGGGCTGGTTGAGTCATTCGGAAAGACTCGGTAGATTTCGACAGCAACTTCACCAATGCTGGAGAGCGTCGCTCCTCCGGTCAGCAGACCAGTAAATGTGGCGCCGCTGATACTGGTTGGCAAGGTCAGAACAAAGTCATCAGCCGATTCGATCTCTATTTTGCCAGTGCTTGAAGGCCGCGAACCCATGGCAATTCTGCCGTCAGGGTTACCGGTGCTAAAGAAGAAGGGGGTCGCCACAGCCGAGGTGGCACCAGTTAACCCATAAATCAAAAATGCCGTTGTCAAAACCATTAAACCAAAGCATGTCCGTTTCATGTCTTTTGTCCCCAAATTGATTGATCGGTTGAGGGTATACCAATTTCAAATTGAAATCATCCTAAATGGTCTTTTCATTAAAAACAGCAGTTCAGGAAGCAATTCTTCGGATAGCCCCCGGTCTCCCTAAAAAACTCCCCCAGACCGCCCCAAAAACACCCCCAAAACATCCATATTTATAATGGTAATCAACAGGTTAACATGCCTACTTCCCGTGAATGATGTCCATCCAACGGATGGCTTCCGTCTCACTAACCCTGCCCAAATAGGCCTGGGTGGTCTTCAGGTCCTGGTGCCTCAAAATCACTTTCGAGACGATCTCCAAGGGAACCCCATTCCGACTGGCATAAGTGGCTGAATGCCGCCGGAGGTCGTGAGGCCTGATCGAAATTTTAAGCTGGGAACCAAGACTTTTGATCAATGGCCGCCCAATCAGAAAATCAACCGACCCACCAACGAGTCTCGCCTTCCCTGTCTTTCTTAGGTTGGTTTTCGGGATGATTAAAATCCCGGATTTTAAAAAATCCTATTTTCCATGAGGCATGGAGCTTGTCGGCTGGGTGAGATGGCAGACGGTGCATTTACTGAGCGGCCCGTTTTTCCCCTGCCAGCCCAGGAACTTGATGGCGTCATTCGCTTGAATGGTGGGGGCAATGGCGTGGGGGCTATCGTGACAGCCCGCACAGCGAATCCCCATGCCGCCGGTGGAATGCCGGTACAAGGGCTGGTCCAGGATGATATTGGTATGACAAGTGTCACACCGCGGTTCATTGAGCCAGGGATTGGGATTCTGGGAAACCTGGTCCAAATACCCATGACAATCCATGCAGGCCACCCTATTCCTGAACATGATATCCCGCAGACATTGGGTGTTTGGGCCGGGGTGGCATTGATAGCAGCCGTTTAGCGTGCTGGGGACTATCCCGCTCCCGCTGTGTCTGCCGTGCATGGCCTTGGAGAAATTGGGCAAGTTGCCCGCACCGGGTGTTCCCAAGGCATTGGAGGCATGGCACTCGGCACAGAGCACGGGTCGGCGGCCCATAAGGGCCCCGGTATGCCCGGGGGGATATCCCGTCTGGTTTCTCTGGTCATGGAGTGTTAATATATTCTGCTCCACTACCCCGGTGGCGATAGCCGGATTGGCCACCCCGTTATCTTTATGACAGGTGTCGCAGTGCATCTCCGTTGAAACCGGAGCCACGGTGATGGTCCGAGCCAGTTCGACCTTGGTTTGGGCATCTCGGACGATCACCGTGGCCAGTTGATAGGGATAGGGCGTGGTGGGTGCGGTATCCTGAAATTCGGTCAAGGGGATGCCGTCTACCTTGAAGTGATCGCCATCCAAATCCATGGTCCCGGCCAATCCTTTGCCCGTCAATCCTATGTTGGCCGGAAGAGGGGAGGCCAAACCGAAAAGTTGCTGGGCGTAAGTCCAGAAATCGGACTTGCCGACGGAATAGGTATTATTCGGGAATTCATAGGTCACTTCAATCCCGGAGGTAATGATTTGCGGGGGGTCGCCTACCTTGATCACCTGAGCCCAGAGGTTATTGAAGGGCGGTAACACCCCCAGGTCCTGAAAATTCCGGTTATAGCAATGCATCCCGAGGTCGTTCCAGGCCAAAACCACATAGGGGTTAGTAGTACTGCTATTATTGAAGATCAGAGGCAGGTAAAAAAATCCGGCCAGGCCGTTACCGGCGATTAAGCCGCCGATCGCCCCCGCCAACAGGAAAAGGCCTAACCCTACGATCATTTTTGTTCTTAACCTTTTCATGCTTTTCATCCATCCCTCCTTATCTTTACGATCTAATAATAGTTACTGGCAATATAAGCCTGATTTGAAACGTGTTGTTACTATTATGTATAGTATTTCAGATACAGAGGGCAATAGGGCCAAACCAGTATTTTCCTTTTAGGATCCTGCTATTTATCCTAATCTTTCAAAGATCACGCATTGGCTCCTTATGGGTGATCATTAACAAAGGTTCTGGGCACTTGGGGTGATAAAGAGCTCTACGGCAAGGTATCCATGGGGTCCGTGGGTTCAACCTTCGTCTTCGACGCGGCAGGAAAGCTCGACCAGGTGTACCCGAAAGTGAAAGCCCAGGGATATGCCGCCAAGGTGCTGGAAGACACCCGCAAGCAGGGATCTGTCTGACGGTCGCCCACAAACTAAATCTGCAGCACGCCCTTCACCCTCTCCGCTACATCGCGCAGATCTCCCTCGTTCGGCCTGCCGCGGATATCTCCCAATCGCCCTGAAACGGAATGGCTCCGCAACTTCTCCGTATTGTACTCCCCGATCACATACCATTCTGCAACAATTGTATAGCCGAGATGGTCAAACAATTGCCCCATATACTTCACTGCGGGTACGGCTTCGTTAATGCCCGTATGGGCACCGCCGTAAGTACAATAGACCACGGTTTTGGCCGAGGGCCTTCGGGGAGAAGCTGGCTTGATCTCACCTTTCCGAACGTATTCCTGGAGGTGACTTCGAAAGACTTCCATAACGGGTTTTCCCGGAAGCTGGGAATAGACGCCTGATCCCACAAAAGCGAAATCATATCGGAGGATATCCACTTGCGTCCCTTGCGTGATCTTTACCGTATCCACGCTGTATCCCAGACCTTGAACCGTCTCTTGAATTTTCATGGCCACCTTTTCGGTGTTTCCGGTTGAGGAAAAGTAGAGATTCAGTATGTTCATGTTGGGCTCCTTTCGCTATTGGACCTTTCCGTCTTTGATTCTTTGGTAAGAACTTGCTTTTTGGTGAAAAAAGTATAAGGGAAGGAAAAGACACCGGTCAAGGAGAATAATCTGGCCAAAGGCAAGGGTAAAGAGGGCGTCATTTGAAGAAAACGAGACTATTCCAATCTATATCCTCCAGGAGGAGTACAAACTTTAAAGAATTTTTAAGCGGTTAAATTAACCCGGGTGCCTTTGGAGGGCAGGGCCAAACAGGGATCGGCCTGGCGCCGGTAGGCTTCAATGAAGGCCTGCTGTAAATAAGGGGGGATCTGAAAGTGCGCCCCAGGGGAAGGGTCCTGACAAGCGGTTTGGATAGGGTGAAGGGGCTTGGCCTCTCCTAAGGAAATCCAATCGGGCGATTTGACGTCTAGGATAACCGCATCGGCTTCCAGGATTCTTAGGCTATTTACCCTAGGGGCCGGTACATTTGGACGAAGTTGGCCGGGGAGGAAGGTATAGTGGTGGAAATTCCGATGGGCTGGTATCGGAAAAAAGGCTACGGGAAGTGATTTGTCGATGGTCACTTCTTTATTCCCCCACGACCGGACCAGACCCTGATTTTCGCCAAGCTATTCGATAGGCGTCAAGGACTAAGAACAGACCAAGAGACAGAGGCAGGATAATGGTTGGCCAAAGAAGCGTATAGGAAGGTAGTTTTGATGTCACTGCCCCATTTCCTCCCATTGACGTTCTATTATTCATAAATAGGCTGGTCCAAGAAATCCAATGTTCCTTAAGCAGAAAACCTTACCTCTTAATATTAATTATCCCCCTTCTTATTGTTATGCAATCCCCCGAAAGTGGGGATTTAATCGTACCGACGGATTAGTTGTCCGGGGGACCTCCCGCTTCCTTGATGGCCCAGAAGACTTTTTCCGGATCGGCCGGCAGGGAACGGACCCGCCCGCCGCAGGCGTTGGCAATGGCGTTGAGAATGGCGGGCGTGGCCGGGATGTTGGGCATCTCCCCGATCCCTTTGGCCCCGTAAGGACCGTGCTGATTGGGCATCTCCAGGATAATGGATTTGATTTCCGGGACGTCCAGGGAAGTGGGGATCAGGTAATTCTGCAGACTCAGGTTCTGAATGACGCCTTCCTTCAACACGATCTCTTCCATGAGGGCGTAGCCCAGCCCCATGGCCACGCCGCCCTCAATCTGGCCTTCCACGGCCTGGGGGTTGATGGCTTGGCCGATATCGAAGGCGGCCACATAATCCGTAACTTCCACCTCACCCGTCTCCACGTCCACCACTACTTCGGCCATATGGGTGGAATAGGTATAGACAAAATAAGGATTCCCCTGGCCGGTTTCCGGATCCAAGCGTGGACACCGGCGGTGCCCACCAGCCTTGCCCGATCAGACGTTTGCCCCGAGCCATACCCCGAGCCGCCGCCTCCCGGAACAAAATGGACCGATCGGGATTCTCTCGATTAAAGATGCGGCCTTCCTCTGGCCTCCAGCCGCAGAACCGGGACCCCCAGCAGATCTCGGAAGCCGCCTCCAGGATGGATTCTTTGACCTGGCGGGCCGCCATAATAATGGCGTTGCCCATCAAGGTGGTGGAGCGGCTGCCCACCGTCGGCCCGGATTCCGGGACCAGATCCGTGTCCGGCGTCACCAGCCGAACCTGATCCACGGAAATTCCTAATTCTTCGGCGCAGATCTGGGGCAGGACGGTAGATGACCCTTGTCCCATTTCGGTGATCCCGGTGTACAGCAGGACCGATCCGTCCTCATGCACATAGACATTGGCCCCGCAGCCGTCCCCGGCGGTGCCGATGCTGGTTCGATACCAGCCCATGCCGATCCCTACGCCCCGGCGCCTGGTTTTTTCGGGATCAAGGTATCCGGCTTTGGGGGACCTCTTTTCCCAGTCGAAGGCCCGGGCGCAGGACTCCAGCGTTTCCAGCAGGCCGACGCTCTGATCCAGCACCTGCCCGGTGGCCGTGGCGGAACCCAGCTTGAGGGCATTCTTCCGCCTGATTTCCAGGGGGTCCATCCCCAGCTCCAGGGCTAATTCATCGATAATCTGTTCATGGGCGATATGGACCTGGGGGGCGCCAAACCCCCGCATGGCCCCGCCATAAGGATGATTGGTATAGCACAGATAGGCATCCACCTTGACATGGGGTATTTCGTAAGGCCCGGGCATCATGATCATCGAATGGATGTGGGATCCTCCGGCCGGGGGGATTAACGGCCCCAGGCTGGCATAGGCCCCCTGTTCGTCATAGATGACCCCTTCAAAGGCCGTCAGCGTTCCGTCTTTTTTGGCCCCGAGCTTGATTTCCATAATCATGGGGTGGCGTTTGCAGGTCTGGATGGTGATTTCCTCCCGCTCCAGGGCCAGCCGCACCGGCCGCCCGGTATGCCGGGCCAGGACCGCCGCCCGGCAGCCGATATCGATGGGGGAATCCTCTTTCCCTCCGAACCCGCCGCCCATGGGCACCTGGCGGGCGCGAACCCGGTTGACGGGCACGCCCAGGACGGCGGCCACATTGCGGCGGGTCGTAAAGGGGGCCTGCATGGGGCCTTCGACCATCATGGTGCCGTCCACGTGGGGAACGGCCATAGTCACATCCGGTTCCAGGTAGGCGTGCTCCAGGAAAGGCACCTGATACGTGCGTTGGATAACCACCTCGGCTTCGGAGAAACCGGTCTCCAAATCCCCTTTCCGAAGCTTGTTGTAGGAAAGCAGGTTGCCGTTCTCATGAATCCGGGGGGCATCTTTCTTTAAGGCCTCCCGGGGGTCAAAAACGGCCGGCAGGGGTTCATATTCAACTTCGATGAGCTCCAGGGCCTCTTGGGCGATCTGTTCGGTTTCAGCGGCCACCAGGGCGACCGCGTCGCCCACGTAGCGGACCTTGTCCCCGCAGATCACCGGTTGATCGGGAATGATGGCCCCAAACCCGTTTCGGCCGGGTACATCTTTGGCGGTCAGGACCGCCGCCACGCCCGGGAGCTGTTTCGCCCGATCCACCTTAATCGATTTGATCAGCGCGTGGGGGTGAGGGCTCCGGAGTATTTTCCCGTGCAAAAAACCCTGCTGGTCAAAATCTCCCCCATAGGCCAGCTTCCCCGTGACTTTCAAGGGGGCCTCGGTGCGGGGTATCGACCGTCCGGCCACGGCCAATTCCTTTTTTGGGGTTTGGAGCAATTTCTGAAAGTCGAAGGCTTCCTTGGTTAAAACCTGGACTTGCTGTCGGTCTTCTTTCTTGGTGCCCATACCTTTATCCTCACATTATTTCCTGATTTCCGCCGCCGTTTGGATCGCCTTGACGATCTTGTGGTAGCCGGTGCAACGACAGAGCACCCCGGAGATGGCCTTTCTAATTTCGGTTTCATCGGGCCGGGGGGTCTGGTCCAACAGCGCCTTGGCGTTCAAGATCATACCGGGGGTGCAATAACCGCACTGGACCGCCCCCTGATCGATAAAGGCCTGCTGCAGGGGGGCCAGCGACCCGTCTTCGCCGCTTAGACCTTCGATGGTGACTACCGACCTGCCACCGACCTTTAGCGCCGGCACAATACAGGAATTCACCGGGTTCCCGTCCAGCAAAACCGTGCAGGCCCCGCATTCCCCTTCCCGGCAGCCGATCTTGGTCCCCTTGAGACCCAAGACCTCCCGGAGCAGATCCACCAGCAGGGTTTCCGGAGGCACCGTAACGGCGACCTCCCGGCCGTTTAATTGAAACACCAGGTTTACTTTTTTCATCGTTTTCGCCCTCAGCCTATGGAAAAACCGGCCTGTTCCAAGGCCTTTTGTACGGATCTTCTGATAAAAACGGGGATCATCTCCTGCCGGTAATCGCAGGAGCCGCGCAGCAGGCTGTCCCGTGGAGAGCAATCCCGGACGGCCAAGGCCGCGGCCTTTTGGATGGCCTCCCGGCTCAGGGGAGCGCCCTTCAGTCCGGCCTCGCTTTCCCTGACCCGAAAAGGGATTGGGGCTACCGGGCCCAAGGCGATGGCGGCTTTCTTAAATACCCGGGCGGTTGCATCCACGGTGACCACCGCCGCGGCCACCAGGACCGGCAGGGTCAGGGCCCGGCGTTTGCTTAAACGCAGGTAACACCCGCCCTGGTCCGGCTGCAGCCACGGGAAACGGATCTGGGTTAACACTTCCCGACTGGGATCCAGAACCGTTTCCCCGACGGAAACAAAAAACTCGGTCAGGGGAACCACCCGTTCCCCTTTGCTTGAGACAATGGTTACCGAGGCCCCCAGGGCCAACAGGGGAATGCTGGTATCAGCGGCCGGCCGACCGCTCACCAAATTGCCGGCCACGGTGGCGATGTTTCTGATTTGAGGAGATCCCACGGCCGCCGCCCCGTCGGCCAGCAGACCGGCCTTTTCCCGGATCAAAGGAGAGGAGGCCACCTGACCATGGGTGACCAGACCTCCCAGGATAATGTGCCGGCCGTCCTTTTTGATGGCGTTCAACCCGGGAATGCGGCTGATATCCACCAGGGCCTTGACCTGCAGATCCCGGCGGCGTAACCCCGGGATGACATCCGTGCCGCCGGCAATGACCCGGGCCTTTCCCTTAAAGCGGTCCAGCAACTCCAGCGCTTCGGGTAAGGAACCGGGAAGGAGGTATTCCTTAACCGGGATGTCCCTGCGCCAGTGTAATTCTTTAAAAGCAGGTTCCATAAGCCGCCTCGTCTAAAATTGGGTTTAGTTATCGAACGCTTCGCCCCTCTTAGAACCCGTCAAGAAATAAGCTGTACAATACCGCTAATATCTCCGTTCATGCTGAGCCTGTCGAAGCATTGCCGTATCGTTCACCCTTCGACAAGCTCAGGGCGAACGGTTGTAGGGCCGTTTGTCAACGTTATTTGTTTACAGATCCTTAGGGTGGGTATCTCCAGATCTGGTATGGCCCCAGGGATCCAGCGCACACGAAGGCCCGATTTCAGACCTTCGTGCTTGTTTCGGCTTTCTCAATCAATCGACGCATTCTCTGGTTATGCCGGGTCATAACCTCTTCGGCCTCCAAGGGATCACGCGCTTTAAAGGCCTGTACCAGGTCTTGATGGTCCTGATAAAGTTCCCCCAGAATGGCGGTGATATCGCAGACCAGGGGACGGGACCGGCCCTTGATTTGTTCCAACTGTTCCTTCAGCAACCGATTGCCGCAGGAATCGTAAATGATCTGGTGGAAGTTAAAATCCGAAATGGAATAGCGCAACAAATCTTTCTTTTTGATGATAGCCGACTGTGCGGCCAGGATTTTCTTCAATCCGGTTAAGGCTTCGACGCTGATTTTTTCCGCCGCCAGACCGGCAGCCAGCCCCTCCAAAACCTCTCGAACCTGGTACAGGTCCCGGGCCATTTCCAACGTCATCTCGGCCATCCGAATCCCGCGATTGGGGATGTGGGTCACCAGACCCTCGGCTTCCAATTGCCTCATGGCCTGTCGGATCGGGGTCCGGCTCACGCCCAGTTCCTTGGTCAATTCCTCGACATTGATCCAGATTCCCGAAGAAAATCGCCGGGCGGCGATCATTTCCCGCAAGGTCCGGTAGGCTTGCTCTTTTAAGGTCAGTCGCTGCAGGGTGGTAACCGGCAGGAGGTCCTCCAAATCTTTAACTTATTTTAGGACTGTGTTTTCAGGGTATGCGGGCGATGAACCAAAGTCAACATAAATTTTACAAATTATAAAATTTATGTACGATTTTTATATCCATAAATTCAAGCCGGTAACGCCATCCTTCCGGCGAAGGCGATCCGGTCCCAGGAATTCCCGCAGCACCAGCTCGCCTGCAAACAGAACGGTCCCTTCGGTCAAATGGCCGGACAGGGTTTGCCCATCCGCTCGGGCAAATGAAATATGGGCATGAACCAGCGGTTGTTCCTCCCAGAGGGAAACGTTCCCCTGGCAGTTTACGATCTCCAGCTCCTCCTCCAGGACCAGGGGCTCGTAGACCTGCTTCGCCTGATCGTAAAAAGCGATAGCGCCCCGACTAACCGTTCCGATTACGGACAGGTACCCGGCTTTTACCTGTCGCTCGCGGCAAAAGGCATTGAGCGTCCGCAGCAGGTCCCCTTGATGAGGAAGCCGCTCCATGAATATCCGCCCCAGTTGAAAATTTTCTCCGGTCATGATGATCCCCTCCTTGAGGAAAATGTTGTTTTATCGATTAGAACCCGTCAAGAAATAAGCACGTCGCGTATCCAAATGTAGCCTGTAACTGCGTATCGTTCACCCTTCGAAGCTCGACTGATCGCCTTTACAGACCTGGTACCGTATCGTTCATTCCCGGCGAGCAATGCCTAAATGGGCGGGAACCTTGAAGATGCCCTGCCGTTAGTGCGAGTTCTGGATCTCTCCGGATGACAAAAACAAGACTCGGAATAGGAAGCGGTATTGGTTATTTTCGGATTAAATGCTTGCTTGATATAAACCGCGTACCTAATTGGTAGGCCGCTTTGGACGCGGTCGGCGGAGTCAGGGGCTTTATCTGGAGTTGAAAATCCCTTTTCAACATCAGGGCATGACCAGAACCTTGGCCCCTCGGATCTTTCTTTCCTTCAGCTCCAGCAGGGCCGTATTGGCCTCTTCCAGTTTATATTCCTGCACCTCCGGACGAATGGGGATCGTTGCCGCCAGGGCCAGGAATTCCTCCACGTCCTTTCGGGTTACGTTGGCCACGCTTTTAATTTCTTTTTCCAGCCAGAGGTGCCGGGGATAATCCAGTTTCAAAAGCTCATTCTTGTCCGCTTCTTCTTTGCGAATGGCATTGACCACCAGCCGGCCGCCGGGCTCCAGGTTCTTCAGGGCTTCGACGATGGGCTTCCAGGCCGGGGTGGTGTCGATGGCGGCCTGCAGCTTCTGCGGACATTTCTCTTCGATGTCTCCGGCCCAAACCGCTCCCAGCTCCAAAGCAAAGGTTTTTTCCGGCTCCATCCGGGCAAAGACAAAGACCTTGGTGTTCGGGTAGGCCTGGCGGACCATTTTCAACACCAGGTGGGCCGAAGCCCCGAATCCCACCAGCCCCAGGTTTTGCCCATCCTGAATGCCGGTCAAACGGAGGGAGCGATAGCCGATGGCCCCGGCGCACAGAAGGGGCGCGGCCTCCACATCCGAAAAAGTCTCCGGAATCGGATAGGCAAAGGTTTCCGGAACGGTCAGGTATTCCGCATATCCGCCGTGGGCGTCCCTGCCGGTGGCCTTAAATTGAGCGCATAAATTTTCATTTCCACTGAGGCAAAAGGAACATCTTCCGCAGGCCGAGTAAGATCCAGGCCACCCCCACCCGATCATTGATTTTGAACCGAATTGCCCCGGTCCCGGATCCGACCACCCGGCCCACTACCTGATGGCCTAAAATAATCGGAAAGCGCGGAGGCGGCGTCCGGCCCTCGATTTCATCCAGTTCGGTATGGCAAACCCCGCAAGCGGACACCTTGATCAACAGCTCTCCTTCCCCCGGCTCCGGATCCGGCCAATCCATCCAGACCAGCGGCGTCCGGGTTTCCTTTAAATCGCACAGTTGTTTTAAAACCATGGCTTTCATTTCAGGATCCGGTTTGAACAAAGCTCGTCTACGGATTGGACCTTGGCGAACAGCCCGTTCAGAGAGGCCAGGAAGGCCGTTTGGACGCTTTCCGCCGGCAGGGTGGCGCCGCCGAAGGACAAAGCTTTGGTGGCGCAGGCGTCACCGGCCAGAAAGCACTCGAACCCCAGATCGGCAGCGGCCCGGGTGGTGGAATCGATGCACATGTGGGTCATCATCCCCCCGATGACCAGTTGCCGGATGTCCCGTTCCCGCAGAGTGTCGAGCAGCCGGGTCCCTCGAAAACTGTTGGGAAAATTCTTTTGGATCACGATCTCGTCTCGGCTGGGAGCAACGCTTGAATGGATTTCGACACCCCTGGTGTTGGGCAAGAAGAAGGTAGCCCCCGGGCGAGAGGACATATGCTGAATGTGAATGACGGGGAGTGCTTTCTCCCGGAAGGCCTGCAACAACTTACCGGCCTCGGCGCCGGCCGCCGGGCTGCCGACCAGCTCCATGGCTCCGCCGGGGAAATAGTCGTTCTGGATATCGATGAGTAACAGGGCTTGATTCATGAGGAACTCCTTCGTTTGATCAGGCGAAGCCATTCTTTGCGGATGAGGCCGCTGAACGGGCCGACCAGCAGCCAATACCTTTGGAAGGAACGGCGGCTGGCCGCCCCCAGACAGTACACCCGGGTTTCCGTGGTCAACCGGACGATCCCATCCGCCCCCGGGAGGAAGGCCAGGTTCATCACCGCCTTGGCCAATCCCGGCTGGTTATAGCCGATAAAGTCCTCGGGGGGAAGCGATTGGATCTCTGGGGATCGGGTCCAAAAACGCCCGATCAGTCCCAGGACGATTTCCCGCTCCGCTTCCTCCGCCAACACCACAAACCCCCACCTCTTCATACCCTCCAACGTCAGGTTGGCCTCCGGCAGCCCGCGTAAACGAAAGAGCCAGCGGGCTATCCGGGATCCCCTCAAATCCAGCGAGCGGGCCGCTTCGAAAACCCGGGGGAGAGGCGCTTGAATGTCGATCCCGTATTGAGCGCGGACGTCATAACGCGGTAAATAATGATCGATCCACATGCGATCGAAAGCCTTTCCGATGGGTTTGGCGCGATGGGTAAGAAACGTTATCGAGAGGTGACCTGCTTAGCCGTGATGAAATCCTCCAGGTCTCGGTCGGAATTACTCAGCCTGTTTGTTGGAATCCTTTCGACTTCTCATGTATTCGTCATAGGTGATGCTGTCTACGCTATCCAGACACTTCCGGATTTCACTTTGGCTGGGAGTCCGGTAACATTCCTGCCGTTGCCGCTCCTTCAACCCTTCATACCAGGCCCTATAGGTACATCCGTGACTACCCAAACAAGTGCCTGCCGCCAGCAGGAGCAAAACCATTTTTTTAATCATCGGTGTTCTCTTCCTTTGAAAAATATGATAAAAAGTATTGTATTGTCAAATAAATACTTAAATGAGGACCATGATGAGCCATTGGGAGCACCGTCCGGAAGCGGCCTGGAAAGACTTTAAATTCAACCAGCCCTACGAAAAGGGTCTAAAACGACTTAAAAACGGAGGTACTAGGAAAAACCGATTTTGACCCGGCCGTTCTCTGGCAATGGGGGACCATGCAGGCCATGGCCGTCATCCGCATCCTGAAAGATTGTGAGAAACGCTGGGGAGCCGAAGGGCAGCAGGTGGTAGCCGAGGCCCTGAGGCAAATCGGTCTGGATATCGGGCGGCAGATCCTAAGAGACGCCACCAGGCCTGAATCCATGTCCGAAGCGGAGTTCATCAGCTTTTTCGCCACCGTCATCAACCGCATCGCCTATGCCTCGCTGGAGGGCCCCCGGATCGACGGCCCCGATCAGGTCAGCTTCGATATTCTCTGGTGCCCGCATCAAGACCACTACCGGGCCTTTGACTGCCGGGTCCAGCGCTACCTGGTCCAGGGTATGGTGGAGGCCCTGGAGGAAACCGGCCTGGCCAAAGGCTTCCAGGTCCGCTTTGACTGCACCATTCCCGCCGGGGCGGAGACCTGCCATTTCACCCTCTGGCGTGGGAGTGCGGACGAAAAAAAGGCCTGGGCCGAGTATACCCGCAATTTGGAGGAAAAAGCCCTGCGGCGAGCGTCCGACAAATTCGAAATCCGAATCACGAAATCCGAAACAAGCACGAAGGTCCAAAATCCAAATGATCAAAACAAAAACCAATGATCATAAAACCGATGTGATTATCATCGGCGCTGGGCTAGCCGGGATGATCGCTGCCTGCGCCGCTGAAGCCGAGGGAGCCCGGGTGCTGCTCCTGGACCGCAGCGCCTTGGGCCTGGGGACCAACTCGGCCCTTTCGAACGGGGTCTTTGCCGGGCCCACAGCCGATTATTCGGAAGATCAGTATGTGGAGGACACCCTCCGGATCGGCCGGGGGTTGAACCGGAGATCCTGGGTGGAGCAGGTGGCCCGGGAAGCGCCCAGGGCCATCGGATCTCTGATATCTTTCGGCCTGGAAATCAAACCATCCAAAGATCATTTTTCCGTCCAGTCCACCCCTCCCGGCACTATTCCGGGGGTGACCCTGGTGCGAAGGATCGCGGAAAAGGTCACGTCTCGGCAACGGATACGAGTTATCACCGGCCTCCAGGTCACCGAGATTTTGACCGAGGATCACCGGGCTATCGGCGTCAGGGGATTCGACGATCAGGGAGAGGATCAGGCTATGATGGCCCCGGCGGTGATCCTGGCCGCCGGCGGCTTCGGCGCCGTCTATCAGCGCAACGACAATCAAAAGAGCACGCTGGGACAGGGGTATGCCCTGGCCGCCCGGTCCGGCCTCGATCTGTGGGATATGGAGTTCGTGCAGTTTTATCCTCTGGTACTGGCCCAACCCGGGCTTCCTTCCATGCTGCTCTATCCTCCTTACCCCAGGGAAGCCCGGCTGGTCAATCAGGCCGGGCAGGACCTTCTGGAAAAATTCGGGATTCAAAGCCTCCACGAGGCCATCATGCAACTGCGGGACGCCTTTTCGGTCAAGCTGTTCGAAGAAATCGAGTCCGGCACCGTTTATCTGGATTACCGGAAGGTCCCAAACGAATCCTGGAACAGGTTTCCCCTGACCCTGCTCTCTCGGCTAAGATATGACTTTCATAACAACCCCTTCGCCGTCGCCCCGGCGGCCCATTTTTGCATGGGAGGGCTGCGCACGGACGAGCTAGGGCGGACGGATCTGCCGGGACTCTTGGCCTGCGGGGAGATGGTCTGGGGCTTGCATGGGGCCAATCGTCGGGGTGGAAACGCCCTGACGGAATGTCTGGTTTCGGGAGGGCTGGCGGGATCCCAGGCCGCTCGCGAGGCCTTATCTGCCCCTTCGCGCCCGAAGGGGAGGCCCCCCGCGGGAGATGGCTTCGCCTACTCCACGGTTTCGGCTTTCGGCGATATCCGGGATCTCCATGAGACCCTCAAGGATATTGCCTGGCGCCAGGCCGGGGTTATTCGGAGCCGGAATGGTCTGACCGAGGGACTGACCCGACTCCAGAAATTGGAAGGCTGCTTAGACCGGGTGAAACCCGGGGCAGTTCCCGAGCGAAAACGGCTGGAGGATCTGCGCAGCGCCGTACTGGTGACCCGAGCCATTCTGACTGCCGGATTAGCGCGAGAGGAATCCCGGGGTAGTTTTATCCGAGAGGATTTTCCGAATGAAGACAATCTCCGCTGGCGGAAAAATTCCCGTTTGACCTATTTACCGGAAAAGAATGATTTTCAGATTCATCATGTTGAGGTTGAGAAAGGAACGTAAAATAATTGAGGATCATACCCGGAGGGAGGGCCCGATCGTTAAGGTGAAGAAGAACCCGGCCGTACTGCCGGGGGAGTTGGCATCTTCCTATCTAAGCCGCTTGGACGGAGAACAGGGCAGGCGCATTATAAAGATAGTCCCTTGCCCTACTTGGCTGGATACCCGGATGTCCCCACCATGGTCTTCGACGATTTTCAGGGAAATAGCCAACCCCAAGCCGGTCCCTTTTTGCTTGGTGGTAAAAAAAGGATTGAATATCTCTTTCAGATCGTCGGGCTGGATCCCTTTCCCGGTATCTTCGATTTCCACCACATCATAACCCTTTTCCCGACGGACTCGAATAGTAATAATGCCACCTGCCGGCATGGCTTCCACGGCGTTCTTAATGAAGTTGATCAATACCTGTTTGATCTGGCTGGGGTCGAACAGGGAGGGCGCGGCATCTTCTTCCTTACCCAGCTCCAATCCCAGTCGAATGTTTTGTTTTTCCAGTTCCTCTTCCAGCATTTCCCGGACCGACCGAATGACCCCGCTGATCTGCCCCGGCTGGAATTGAGGCGGGACCCGGCGGGTAATGTCTTTCACCTCACCCAGCATTTTCTCCAGCCGATCCACCTCTTCGGTAATCAGGACCAGCTTATGGTGACAGCGTTCATCGTGGACCAACTTCTGCGCCAATTGCCGGGCAAATCCTCCGATCACGATCAGCGGATTTTTAATTTCGTGGGACATGACGGCGGCGGCCTTGCCGATTGAAGCCAGCCGCTCGGCATCCAGCAATTTTCGTTGCGAGTCCTGCAGCGCCGTTTTGGCTTTTTCGACTTCGGCCTGCAGCCTGGAGGACCACCGCTCGGCAATATAAATAATGGCGACGGCACCCAGCAGGATGATTCCCAGCAGCAGTCCGGTGATGATCCACTGCCGCCGGTAAGCCTCCTGGATAATCCCCGAGACCTCCTCTGCCGGCGCGACCACCGCCACAGACCAGAAAACCGGTGAGTAGGAGGGTTCCAGGGAAGGGAAGCCCGGCCGATCGATAAACCGCACCGGGGTATAGGCGATCAACTTTTTTATCCGGCCGACCTTCTGCCGGTGCCAGCCGGACTCATAAATCCCGGTCCCTTCGACACCTTTTAAAAGGTGGTCTCGGGTCAAACGTTCAATATCCCGGTAGGAAAGCCGGGGATTGGTTTCCCGGCGCACCTGGAGGCTGTCGCGGCCGATGAAATCGGAAAACAGATGGGCCAGGAAGGTTCCGGACGAATCAATAACCCAAGCATAGCCGCTGGTCCCGGAGACCACCCCTTCGACAGCCCGCTGGGCTAATAAATCCGCGGACACCCGTAAAAAACAGGCTCCATCAAATTCTCCGCTGGACCGAAAGGTTGGAACGGCAACGAGCACATACCGGTGAGGATCGGTCTGGAAGGGCAGACGGAAAGGAGGAGAAAGGAGCAATCGGTCGGTCTTTTTTTCCCCCTGGGCCCAGGTCATAATCTCCTGAACCCGGTCCCCGGGAGTCTCCACCAGCCCGAAACTCAAGAGAACGTTTCCCCGGACGTCCAGGGCTTGAAATTCAGAAACACCGTGATGCCGCAACTGGTTAAACAGAACGGCCAGGACCTTTTCGTCAGAACCTTTAATTTCCCGCCGGCCCACAATTTCGGCCATATCCAACAAGGCCATCTCCAGGTCCAGAAACCGCTCCTGGATATCGGAGGCAATCTTCTGGGCCCTCGCCAACTGTCGTTGATTAAACAGGTTTTCGGATACTTGGGTTAAACGGCGGACGGATTGAATGCCTAACCAGATGGACAGCCCCATACACAAGAGGGCGGAGAGGACGACAAATAAGATCACCCATTTTTTTTGACTGTACTTTAAGGAGAATGACAACACCGCGGTGTCCGGGATCCGGATAACTTTTTAAGGAGGCGCCAACGTTTAATTTACCTTCGGCATTACATATTATGACGGATATGCACGACTTCTCCGTCTTTAACGATATAATCCTTTCCTTCCAGCCGAAGCCTCCCTTTGTTTTTGGCCTGATTCAGGCCGCCCAGTTCGATTAGTTCCTGAAAAGGGATCACTTCGGCCCGGATAAATCCTTTGGCCAAATCGCTATGAATGGCCCCGGCCGCTTCTACGGCCGTGGCGCCCTGGCGGATGGTCCAGGCCCGGACTTCATCCTCCCCTACCGTGAAAAAAGAGAGAAGCCCGAGCAGGTCATAGGAGAGGCGGATGACCCGGTTTCGAAACAGTTCCTTGAGGCCGTATTCCTCCATGAACAGGGTTTTGTCTTCGGCCGACAATTCGCTGATCTCGCTTTCCAGTCGGCCCGGAAGACTGATCTGCGCGCTTTTCAGGTGGGGGTATTCCAGGTCCGGGGCCTGGCCGTCATCCCCGGTATTCAAAACGACCAGCACCGGTTTCAGGGACAAAAGCCCATAGCCGCGCAAGAGCTTGACTTCCTCGGGGGTCAGGGATAGGTCGCGAAGGGGCCGTTCGTCCTCCAGACCAGCCTTCACCCGGCGCCAGGAGTTCTTTTTCCCTGAGACCTTGCTCCTTGTCCTGGGCCCCTTTCTTCAGGCCTTCGACCACCCTTTCCTGCCGACGCTCCACCGCCCCCAAATCATGGAGCAGGAACTCCATGTCCAAAACGGAAAGGTCCCGGGCCGGGTTCAGTGCCCCCCCGCTGAAAGGGACCGAAGGATTTTCAAAGGCCCGAACCACGTGGATAAAGGCGTCCATCTGGCCCAGAAGATTTATAAAGGGCCCGGGCAATCCTTTTTGACTGATCCCTTCCTCCAATCCGGCGATGTCGGCATAGTTCACTTTGGCGTAGGTCTTTTTAAGAGGAAGAAAAAGACGCTCCAAGACGTCCAACCGTTCATCCGGGACGTCGGTTAAGACCGAGTGCACTTCCAGACGACCGGAGGCAAAAGTCGATATGGACCTTTGACCTCCCGACAAGGCCCTGAATAGGGTCGTTTTCCCACTTTGGGGCAATCCAACGATTCCGATTTCCATTCAATCATTATGCCAAAGCCGGGGGGAGAGGTCAAGCCGACAGATCATTTTAAATGATTAAAGTTTTCTTCGCGAGTTGCCGAAAATTGGTAAAGACAATAGACAATCAGAGGAATCCTTTATGCCCAAACTAATACGATCTTTTCTCTTTGCTACCTTGGTCCTCATCCTTAGCGGGGCGGGGTATCCGGGTCTATCCACCGCCGGTTCGTGGCCGGCCACCGATGGCTATCCCTATTACGGTCAGACAATTCCTTTCGCTTGGATTGAAATCGCCTCCTCCGGTGTGAAACTTAAGGTCCTGACCGATGATATATTTTATTCCGGGATTTCCATCGGATTTCCTTTCCCTTTCTATGGGAGCCTTAAGAACACCGTCAACATCAGCGCCAACGGCTATGTGTCCTTCGAAGACGAATCGCCGTTCCTTGAACAATGCCCCTTGCCCGACGAGGACCATATTGCCTTGATGCGGGCCGACTTGAAACCGAATAATCCGGAAAGCGCCTTATATTACAAGACCTTTTCCCCATGCCCGGGGAGCAACGTCAATTGCATGGTCATTGAATACCAGGACTGGTATTTCTTAAGCGACAGTCAAAAGGCCGGGACTTTTCAGACCATCCTGTATCAAAACGGGGATATCGTCATCCAGTTTCAGGATGTCGGGCCTAAGGGCGGCCTGGGTTCGGGAACGGGCATTGCAACGCGAACACCGGGGGATCTGGGCCTCTCCTATTCCTGCGATCGGAGCAACTCCCTATACAGCGGGTTGGCCCTGAAATTTCGCTATAAGTTCGTCGCGGTCACCCCTGAGACCTTGCCCGTGAAGAGCTGTGAGGGCCAGACGGTGGAATATTCTTATGCCTTAAAAAATTACAATACCGGGATACAGAATATCGACTTGTCCTGTAGTGTTTCCGCGGGAACGTCTTTAAAAATCATCAAAGACGGGACGGAGTACGACTGTTCCAGTCAAATTTCATTTGCCAATTCTTTAGGCCAGTCCATTCCCTTTAAAGTAAAACTATCCCCTCCTTCTTCCTGCCTACCGCCCGGAACCCATCTTTCGGCCACCCTGACGGCCAACGGGGCCGGATACAATGCGATCGCCACCCTGGACCAGACCCAATTTCACAGCGGGGTCTGGGACGCAATCACCCCGGAATCGGGAGACTGTCGTCAGGACAGCGTGCTGGCCGCCTACAATGGAAAAATCTGGTCGATCACCGGTTACGGCAGTACGGATGAAGTCCGGGCCTACGATCCCGCGACCCGCACCTGGGCCGCAGTGCCGGGTTCCAACCCTTCCCAGTTTGACCAAACCTTCGCTCGATCAGGGTGCCAACATAATAATAAGGTGTATATTGTACGGTGATAGCACCACTCCCGGCTTCACCGGATTGTGGTCCTATGATCTGGCCGCCAATACCTGGTCCGCGGTAACCCCGAAAGGAGCCGTCCCGCAGATAACCGGGATTTATGCCCCAGCCTGGGTATATGATTCCACCAGCAACCTTTGTTATTTAACGGGGGGCGCTAATTCCGGTGATCAGAACTCGAGAACGGCACGGGCCTCGGTGTATGTCTTTAATCCGGTGACTGAAACCTGGCTCCCTGGACTCCAAAACTTCAGCAACCCCCGGGATTCGCATGCCGCTTTTGTATTTACCCGACCGGACGGTCATAAATTACTCTGCGTGGCCGGTGGTCTCCGGACACCCAATGATCCTTTAAGCTCAACCCAGTGCTATGATTTTAACAACGGCGGCTGGAACGGGGAAAACGCCAATCTGGGTCCGTTGCCCGGCCCCTTGCCGGAATTGCCTCCGGCTACCTGGTGGGGTATGGGCTATGCCCAAAATGTAATCAATGGGAATAATCCCCAGCTTTGGCTGGTGGCCGGGGTTTATGATGGCGTTCTTTCCAATAACACCCGTTTTTTTGATGTAGCCAAGGGGACCTGGGGGTACGGGGGGAGTCTAATGAGTGAAGCGACTTATCGCAACAGCGCCGTAACCCTGAACAACGAGATTTATAAATTGGGCGGCAGATTACTCGATTTCAGTCAAACCTGCTCGGCCGACCATCGGCTGGAATGCAGCGGCTGTTCCGAATGGAAGGCCGATGAAATATATTTACCGGTAATTCTGAGATAACTCATTCCCAACTCGCCACGTCCTTGTCTTCTCCCTCCCCACCGGGCTTATCGTCCCGGCCGTAAGAAAAGAGATCGTATTCTCCGTGAGTGCCCGGGTTCTGGAAGTGGTAGGCTTTCCCCCAGGGATCCACAGGCACATTTTTTTTCAGGTAAGGGCCTTCCCATTTTTCAACCCCGGGATTGGTAATCAGGGCGTTCAACCCCTCCTGAGTGGTGGGATAGGATCCCACATCCAGCCGGTACTGGTCGAGGGCCTGGCCTAATAGCTCAATTTGGGCTTTGGCCGCCGCCTGTTTTCCCTTGCCCAGTTTGGGGAAAAGCCGAGGAGCCACCAAGGCCGCCAAAAGGCCGATGATCACCATCACCACCAACAACTCCACGAGAGTAAAACCTTTTTGGTTTCTTTTCCGCGTCATTTTTTGAATCACAATTTCTCCTATTCGATTAGACAAGTTTAACTCAAACTATATCAAGAACCTGAATAAATTCAAATAAAAATACAAATCGTGTGCCCTTTCAAGAAGTCAATGAGAAACCCTTTCTTGCCACCCTTGCTAAGATAAAATATAGTAATTTTAAATAGTTATTTTAAAAAGGCCTTCACCGGGGTGACGTGTTGGGGGACTTTTTTCAAAACCGTCACCATAACGAACTTTTACTTTTTTAATTGTCAATTCCCCTTTTTTTCATTATAGTTACGGTCCATTAGGTTTGGAAAGAATTGTTTCGTACCCGAATTGAACCAGCGGAAGGACTTCGGGAACTTTTAAGAAAGTCCTGCGTCAACGGATAATTGGAAGAAAAGCAGCACCATAGGGAGTCGCTTTTGACTAAGAGGTTCTCCAGGCTTCTTTCGAACTTGGTTATTTTTTCATTTTTGTTTGGCTCTGGTGGCCCCTCGAGGGAATCGCCTTGGCCGAGCCGGTATTGGCCCCGGCTCCTCGATTGCTTTCTCCCCGGGTCGTAACCCAGGCGGTCGTTCCCGGCCCCAACGGTCAGAACGGACAACCGGGTTTGACCGGTGTCCCAACCGTTCCTCCTGGTGACCCCCAGGTCCCGGTCACCCCGGCACCTGCTCCTTTGCCTGAAACTCCTCCGCCTTCAGTCCCAGTCGATCCGAGTTTGCCATCCCCGCCGACCCAACCGGCCGTTAGCCAGCCGGTGCCGCAAACACCGGTTCCGCCTTCACCGACCGAACCCAGGCAACCACCCGTGGCCATGCCCCCGGGTCCGTTACCGGCAGGACCTCCACCAACTCAGCCGCCCCCGCCGCCTTTCCCCCGGGGGCAGTCCCTTTCCCAACCGGCCCAGCCCGGACCGCCGTCTTCATTAATAAAGCCTGCCGCCAAACGGGGGGAAGTCAGCTTTAATTTCGACGATGCCGACGTCTTCTCCGTAATTCAGACCATCTTCGGCGGGGTCCTCAAAGTCAATTACATTATCGATCCTAAAGTCAAAGGAAGAGTGAATTTCCGTTCCGTATCCCCGGTGGCCAAGGAAGACGTGCTGCCGTTGATGGAAGTCATTCTGCGTCTGAACGGCATCGGGGTGATCGAGGATGGCGGTCTGTACCGCATTATCCCTATCGGCGATATGCCCCGGGAACCGGCGGCGGTTGGGATCGGTCGGGATGCGGGAAAAATCACCGTGGCCGGTCTGGGGCTGTTACAGGTAGTTCCGTTAAAATTCATTCCCTCTTCGGAAATGATCAGGGTCCTGACCCCCTTTCTGTCCACCAACGCCGTTATGGTGGATGTGCCCAAGATTAACTATATCATCATTGTGGATACCGATGCCAACGTCAAACGTCTCCTCCAACTGGTGGAAATTTTCGACAGCGAGCAGCTCAAACAGATCAAACCCCAAGTCTTCGTCTACCCGGTCAGGAACGGAAAGGCCAAGGACGTGGCCGCCCTGCTTCAACAGATCTTTTTGGGAGCCTCAAAGCTTCCCACGGCCTCCCGACCGTCGACTACTCCCGCCAGACCTGGCGGCGCCTATCCCACCCCGGCTCAACCCTCCCCCGCGCCTGCTCCCACTCCCTCGCCCCAGATTTCCCTGGGTCCTTCGGGCGGCGGAGAGGCCCTGGTCTCCGACATTACCCGGATCATCCCCGACGAGGTGACCAATACCATCGTTATTTTGGCCACCTCGGAGGACTTCGCTTTAATGTATGAAACCATTCAAAAGATTGATATCGTTCCCCGGCAGGTGATGATCGAGGTGATGATCGCCGAAGTCACGCTGGGTGATGATCTGCGGTTCGGCATCGAGTGGTCCATCAAGTCCCAAAGTAGACAAAGGGTTCATTAGTATGGGGTTTAACACCGGCCTGGACCGGACCACGGCGCAGGGCTTTACTTTTTTGGGGATTGATCGAACCGGTCTCATTCAGGGGTTTCTGCAGGCCCTGGCCACGGAATCCAAGGTGAACGTACTGGCCTCACCGCACATCCTGGCCGCCGACAACCGGGAGGCGCGCATCCAAATCGGCAACCAAGTGCCGATCGTTACCTCCGAGACGCCGATTTCGACCACCGGCACCACCGGCACCTCCATTTCCCGCAGCATTCAGTACAAAGATACGGGGGTCATCCTGAAGATAAAACCCCTGATCAACGAAAGCGGCCTGGTCAGTCTGGATCTTTCCCAGGAGGTCTCGGATTACTTTCTGCAGAACATTTACGGCAGCGATTACCCGGTGATAACCAAACGGGAAGCTACCACCAACCTGGTGGCCCAGGACGGGGAGACGATCGTAATCGGCGGTTTGATCCAGGAAAATTTTAAGCGGACCAGGGCCGGACTACCTTTATTAAGCAAGATACCCCTCCTGGGATGGCTTTTCAGCAATACCACGGATGAGCAAAAAAGGACCGAAGTTATCATGCTGCTCACCCCTCTGGTGGTAAAAAACCCGGAAGATGCCAAAAACATGACCAACGTCTATATTCACCGGATACAGGGGGTCAAGAAGGATCTCAGGCTGGAACAGATGGATTGGTATAAAAAAATGAGCGGCATCAAGACCGAAAAAGCGCCGGCGCCCTTCTCCGAAACCTCAGGAGTCCACACCGTTAGTCAATCCCTAACAGGGATACATGGGGATATTCCCCATATCTGTGTGGAGCCATAACTAGCGAATGGAGCTGATTCAGATAACCCCTGCCAATACATGCGAACTATTTAATTATCTCTAAACGATAGTTAATTGGTAATTCTTGAGATTAGGGATACGGCCGGAACGGTGAGGGTGCAGGCGCCGGATACGGGCCGCCCGAAGGCACCGGCCGGTATCGGGGCCTTGAGGGGGCAAAGGCCCCCGAGGTCCCGGAACTGCCAGCGGGGGTTCCCGATGAGGGAAGACCGCTCACCGCTGCCGGGGGTGTTGTGCCGGCGGTGGTGGGGGCCGTCTGGGGGGCGGTCGCTCGGGGTCTGGTTTCAGCGCCTGCCGAGCCTCCAGGACCTGCCGGGGCGGTCCCGGGACGAGACGGAACGGAGGAGGAGGCGTCGTCCCGGGCCCGCGGCCTTGGGGGCGGTCTTGGTCAGATCCGGGACACCCTCCCTCGCCTTGGGGGCCTGGGAATCGTTTAGATAAACAGTCATGGTCTCTTCTCCCCGATTCATCACCACCCGGTCATTGAACAGTTCCTTCAAAATAAACCCGCTCATCGATTCCCCTTTTTTCAGGGCGGTCTGTCTCTTGCCTCTGCCCGGGGTCGTTACCGCGGCGCCTTTCTTGTCCTCCAGATAGGCGATTCCCAAATCACTGGTGATCATGGTCCCGTAAAGAACAAATTCCGGTTTCGGCAAAGGGGCCTCGGCCTTTTTTTCCGGGGGTATTTTTCGGTCGGGGTGAAATAAATTCTGGTCGGCAATCAGGGTGTATTCCATGGGGTTGGGCGTCTGTTGGACCGGCGGTTCCGATTCGGTTTTCTCCGGAGCCGTCTTTTTCACCGGAGGAGGACTATAGGTTACCGGCATTTCGGTCAAGGGAAAGAGGAGATAAAAGGCGAAGTACAAGATCACGCCGGCCAAGGCCAGGTTCAGCACATGTATATTTCGGAGTAACTTGTTAGTCGTCACTGGTCAACTTCCATAGAGGGCCGCCACGTCCAACTTAACGACCAATTCCCGGGGCTCTTTTAGATTCCGGACCCGGGAATCCACTTCCCGAACTACCAGGTAAGGGGTTCGGGTTTCAATAAAATAAAGGATGTCCCGCATGGCGGCCGGGTCTGGCACCACAATATCCAAACTCACGTTAATCACTTTGAATTTCCCTTCGCCTTCCGGTTTGGCCTTTTTGGGAGGTGGCGTTTTCTTTTCCTTGGCCCCGTTAGCCGGTTTTTCGGCGGCCACCGGTTCCTGGTAAACGATGTCCTCCACCTTACCCACTCGGACGCTGGAGACGGTACCGCCGCGATTGGTAACAATACCTTTGATGGTGTCCTGGAGCGCCGCAGAGGCTAAAGAAGGCATCTCCCCGGCAATAAGTTTGGTGTTGTCGGCCTTTCTCTGTTCCTTGAGCGTTTGAAGCTGATTTTCCAGGCGCGGTTTTTCCGAAATGATCGCCAGGGTTTTTTTCAAGGTCTTAATTTTGGCCGCCTGTTCTTCTTTAATGACGGATAATTCCTCCTGGATCCGCAGGTAGCCGTATTCATAGGCCACCCCCCCGGCCAGCAGCACCAAGACCGGGATGGCCAGCAGCAGCCATTTGCTCTTAGGCATGTTATAGTCCCTCGATATCCATTTTGATTTGAAACCGATCCTGATTCAGTTTGGGATCCCGATAGGTGGGGGAAGAGAATTCCACTTTCTCAAAATAGGGAGAGGCCTCCAGTTTCGGTACCAGCACGGTGGCCGATGGGGCATATCCTTCTATATTCACCTGCTTTTCGGAAACCCGAACCCGGGTAAGCCAGGCATCCTTGGGGATGATCGCGGTCAATTCCTTAAAAAGATCGATAGACATCCGCCGGGAATTTTTAAAATCACTGATGATGTTTCGCTCTTTGGTAACGGCATCCATTTCTTTCTTAAGTGCTTCAACTTTTTTTACTTCTCCCTTCTTCTGAGAGATCTGCTTATCAATCAGGGCCAGTCGCTGGGTTTCTATTTTGACCGGGGCAATCCAGTAAAAAGCGGTCAGGGCCATTAAACCAATCAGTAGGGGAATGGTCAACCAGAGAGGGGTCTTGACTCCCGGTCGGACCCCCCTGGTCAATAGATTCAGGTTCTCCGCCCCTCCCCAAAGAAAGGACAGCCACCCGCCTAAGGCCGGAAAGGAAATGTTTCGGGGGTTTCCGGGCAAGGGCAGACGCAGGTTCAATTCATCAGAGAAAAAAGCCGGCCGGGTTAGCTGCACCTTCAGCATTTCTTTCAGCGCCGGCTTGGGTACCGGCAGGTGAAAAAAGACCGGGAGGGGAGGGCTGGTCAAGGGTTGATTTGGAAGCAGCTTTTCCAGGGTGTCCAGAAGCTGTTCGGTTTTGCTTCTCTCCTCCCCTGAATCAAAATTCCCCGTCACGACAGCGGAAAGGCCCCGGTTTTGAAAAAGGGCGCCTTCAAAGCCCTTCTCTTTAATTTCCAGGAAGCAGGTCTCCGGCCCAAGTTCCTGATAGCGCCAGAGGGCCTCCATTCCCGCCAGATGAATGGTAATTCCGCCCACCCGAAGCCCTTTTTCCCGAAAGGCCTCCAGGTAAGGGTCGATCCGGTCCGCCCGAGCCGCGATGATTAGCAGGGAAATCTTTTCCTCATTGCGGGATTGTATCTTAAAGTCGTAGTACACCTCCTCGGGGGTAAAGGGGGTGATCCGGTCCAGCTCCGAGGCTACGACTACCGGTAGGTTTTCCAGGGTGCTGACCGGAAATTCCACGGTTTTGATGACGGCCCAGGGCTTGGGCACGGATAAGGCGATTTCGGTTTTCAAGGAGTTTCGCTCGGTGAGGTACACGGCCACCGAAGAAGCCAAGGCCTCCGGCGACGGAAAGCCTTCCTCCTCGAAGGGCATCGGCCGTTGATCTTTAATCCCCAGACGGGATAAAAACCGGGTTCCCAGGACCAGCGATGCGCCCTGATCGTCAAGGGCCACACAGAGCATTTTCTGATAGGCAATGGTCGGATCCGCCGGACTAAAGGACAGTATCCGCCAAGCATATTCCCCAACCCGAGAAAGCAGGGATCCAACCTTGCTTATTGCGGTCGAGGCCTTATTAAAATCCCAGTCCATAGATAATTATTCCGAAGCCTTTGTTTCAGCCTTTATTATAACCGGATTTTTGTAAGAAAGGTAGCGATATTGGTTGTTCCCTTCGAGGGTCACTTTGGCTTGGATCCCGTATCCGGCCTGACTGTTATTTTTATAACCCCGGGATTCGATGGTAAAGGTGTTTCCCGCGGCCACCATGAGGATAAGGGGCCATTTGGGCCTGGGCCTCTCCCAGCAATGCGGTGATTTCCTGGAGGCTTTGGATCTCTTTGTCCTGGCGGTAGGCCACAACCGCCTCGGCTATTTCCGGGGTCATCCCCGGCAGGGCCATCAGCACTGGTTTGGAAGCGGCATTCAGGTTAATTTTATTGGTCTTGGCCTGGACGGTTAGAAAATCGACCAGCCCGGGTTTTTGGTCATTTCCGTATAAAATCTCCGGGGTAACTCCTTTCACCAGGATCAATTCCTCCACAGTGTCAAAATTACCGTTTTTAGCCTTATAGGGATGGGGGAGGGATTGGTAATAATCACTTTCCGCTCCGTTGAGGCGATGCAAATCGTCCGCGTCTTTCCAGTCCAAGATGGAATCCACAATAGTATTGACCAATAAATCCTTGTCTTCACCGGGCAGGTCCAGGTTGCTGATCAGATTTCGTAAGATTACCTCGGGAGCCAGATTCAAGTCAATCTTTCCCGACTCGTCTACCAGGCGTACCCGGTAATATCCCTCTCCCAGAGCGCCGACCTGCTCGGTCCCGTCGATCCTCCAGTACTCCTTTTCTTCCTCTCCAAGGTTTTGGGGGTTCTGCTTCCGATAAAACAGCTCCATGATCGCCCGCTCGATCCCCGCTTCGGCCAAAAATTTATTCTCCCAGCCTTCCTTGAAGGCCCGACTGGAAAAGGTTTCGGTCCGGGCCAGGTAGGAAAAAGAAAAGACAATCACCATCAGAATGGTTAAGACCCACAGCACCATCAACAAGGCAATGCCTCTCTGTTGGGAGAGAATCGAGCGCAATCAATCACCTCATTTCTTCGACGGGGTCACAGGGGTCACAGGGGCAGCCGGAGTGGTCGGAATGCCCGGGATCATGCCCAGGGGGGCCGTTGGGGAGTTCAGGCTGCCCCGCCCCTTGAGCGGTATGATCCAATCCAGGGTCCTATTATCCAACCGTACGTGGAATTTGATCTTTTCCAAGGCATCCGTGGTGGGGACGGCGGCGTCATCCACCCATTCATCCACCCAACGGCCCGCTTCATCTTTAGGGTCTTTGGAAGTATCTCGGACGAAGTATTCAAAATGGAACTCGGCGGTCTGTTCCAGCATTCGGGTTTCCCGGCTGATTTCCTGGCCGACGATATTCTCTTTGACCCAGAGGGTCTGGCTACCGTTGTTTTCCTGAAAAACCTGATAGTGGACGACCACGTACCCTTTTTCCCCTCCCCAGAGGGAATAATTGGTGGCCATGTCCAGAAAAAGCCTACCCCCGCGAAAATAATACTTTTTCTCGGCGTTTTCATAGTAGGTCAAGGGGATCTCCGACTGGATCTGGGATTCCAGGATAGTGATGGCATTTCTGACCCGCTCCAACGATTCCGCTTTTTTCTCGCCGGCTTCCACCGACCGGAACCCGAGACGCAGGACGCCCACAATAATCAGGATGATCAAAGAAATAATGACCACGGAAAGCATCAGTTCCAGAAGGGTAAACCCTGGGGCGCCCTTTTTTTGAGTAGGGGAGGGGACGGGAGAGGGAATCGCTGGAGTGCCCATCAAATTTCTTTCCTGACCAGTTTGAGGGTTTGAAAAGTCACGGATCGGGCCCGATTCCCCTTGGTCCACTGAATGGTCAGAACTAAATCCAGGAGCTTGACCGGGAGGAGGTCCGTTCGATCCGTCAAGCTCTCTTTGACGGCGATATCGAGACGGTACCCCTCGGGGGAGATCTCGGTCCAGGCCTTTTCTTCCAGATCTTTATCGTCCAAGAGGGCCCTCATCCTAGCCGCACCTTGGAGTGAGGCCGCCACATAGTCTTCCGAGGCCGACAGGGCCCGCAGGTTGGCTGAAAATAATTGGATAATGACCGTTACGGCGATCCCCAGGATTGCTAAGGCCACCAGCACCTCCAAAAGGGTAAACCCGCGATCCCTTCGCCCGCCAAGACCCGGTCTGGTCCCCGGCAGTGGATTGGTTTCCGGAAGGCGGCGGGCAGCAGGTCTTCTGCCGATTATTATTAGATGCTTACACATTTTATTATGAGAATGTATCGCGGGGACCTACCGAAGAACCACGGAACCGACGATGGGGTCCAATTGAATCTGAATGGTTCGTTTTTTAGAGGACAAATAGAAGGTTCCCCCCTCAAGTCCTCGGTAACTCTCCACCACCAGTTGATATTTTCCGGTGAGGATTTCACCCTGGTAAGGATCCACGATCTTTAGAACCAGTTGGGCCGGGATCTTCTTGGAAGGCTGGCCGCTCAGGCCGTACTCACGCCCGTCCAGATCAAAATTCAGCACCTGCCGGGTATCGCTGATCCGGGCCAAGGACCGGGCGTGACGGATAGTAGCCGATAACTCCCGGGCGGTGGCCGTTAACCGGCCGGAGGCCAGGGTCTGGGAGAAGAAAAGGGTCGTTAAGCCCAACAGGAGGGTCCCCAAAAAAAGGACGATGGTGATTTCGATCAAAGTGAAACCGTTTTTATTTTTTCCGGGAGAGGTCAATTTCGATAACCTCGCAAAAAGTCCAAGAGCGACTTTCTGCTCGGCGGGGCGGACTTCTTGCGTGTCCGTCATCCGTCTTCTAAAAGGGCAAGTCGGTAATGCTGAAAATGGCCGTCAACATGGACAGGACGATAAAACCGATCACTATGCCCATAAGCAGAATAAGGGCCGGCTCCAAAAAGCTGATGAAGCGTTTGACGGCCACCCGCAGGCTTTTTTCGTAGGTGGCGGCCACCTTCAGCAGCATGGTGTCGAGTTGTCCGGTTTCTTCACCGACTTTGACCATGGACAAGGCCAACGGCGGTAGGACATTGGCCGAGGCCAGGGGAACGGAGATGCCCCGCCCTTCTTTAACCCCCTTGGAGACGCGATCAATAGCCTCGCCAATGACCTGGTTGCCAATAACTTCTTTGGAGTTGTTCAAGGCCTGCAACAGAGGAACCCCGCTTTTCAGCAGCGTCCCCAAGGTCCGGCAAAAGCGGGCCGTTTCCAATTTGGTGATTAAATCCTTTAATATTCTTAATTTAAATCGATCCCAGCGAAGTCGTCCGGCGGGGGAACCGATATTTTTCTTGAACAGGATCCCCAGGGTGACGGGGACCGCGATCATCAGCCACCAGTAATCCCTCAACCCCTGACTGACGGCCAGCAAGACCTGGGTCGGCAAAGGCATGGCGCCCCCCAGTTCCGAAAATATCACCGAAAACTTGGGCAGCACGTACGTCAATAAAACGATGATCGATAAGCCGCCGGTTCCGAGAAGGATCAGCGGGTAAATCATAGAGGAGAACACACTGTCTCGAAGTTCCTTGGTGGTCTCCAGAAAATCATTTAATTTTTCCAGGACGGCGTCCAGCACCCCGCCCGACTCTCCGGCCCGGACCATATTGACATAAAGCCGGGAGAACATTTTCGGATGGCGCTGCAGGGCGTCTGAGAAGGAGCTGCCCTCGCGGATGGATTTCAAGATAGCCTGGACGACGGCCTGGGTCTCCGGTTTTTCCAATATCTCGGCTAAGATGTTTAGACTGCGGTCCAGAGGGAGGCCGGCGTTAAGCAGCACGGACAATTCCGTGGTAAAGGTCAATAAGTCCCCCTTGGCCGAACGCCAGGAAAACTTTTTTTTGAACCCTACCTGGGCAGTGGAAATCTTCAGGGGGATTAGACCGGAGACTTTAAGCCGCTCCAGGGCCGCCTTTTGATCCGCCGCCTCAATGGCCCCTTCGAGGATTTCTCCCTTCAGGGATGTAGCCCGATAGGAATAAATGGCCATTTAGATCTCTTGGGTTACCCGCAGGACTTCATGGAGGGTACTTTTTTGAGCCCGGACCTTGTCCACCCCGTCTTCCAGCAAGGTCCGCATTCCTTTTCCCCGGGCCACTTGCCGAATTTCGGTGGCATCGGTGTGTTTTAGAATCAGGCGGCGGATATCGTCATCCACCACCAACAATTCAAAGATCCCGATCCGACCGAAATAACCGGTGAAGGAACAGATTTCACATCCCCGGCCGTGGAAGGGATCCATGGTCTGATCGGAACCCAAGAATTGAAGTTCTTCCGGGGTAAAGGCGGTGGAGTCCAATTCCTGGCAGTGGGGACAGATGACCCTGACCAGACGCTGGGCCAGGATTCCGCGGATGGTGGACGAAAGAAGAAAATTTTCAACCCCCATATCCAGCAGCCGGGTGATGGCGCTGGGGGCGTCGTTGGTATGCAGGGTGGAAAAGACCAGGTGACCGGTCAAGGCCGATTGAATAGCGATCTCCGCGGTCTCCAGGTCCCGGATTTCTCCGATCATGATGATATCCGGGTCATGGCGAACAATGTGTCTCAGGGTAGTGGTAAAATTCAGACCGATCTGGGTCTGGACCTGAATCTGGTTGATCCCCTTGAGCTGGTATTCGATCGGGTCCTCCACGGTAATAATTTTTTTGTCTGGGGAATTGATCTTGTCCAAGGCCCCGTACAGGGTGGTGGTTTTCCCGCTGCCCGTGGGACCGGTAACCAGAATGATCCCGTTGGGCTTCTTGATCAACTGATTGAAGGCGTCCAGGACCGGCCCCGGGAATCCCAGTTGATCCAGGTCGATCACGATGCCCTCTTTGAGCAGAATGCGCATCACCACGTCTTCCCCGTGCAGGACCGGGATGGTGGAAACCCGAAGGTCAATTTCCTTTTCCGTTACCCGCAATTTGATACGCCCGTCTTGGGGCAGCCGCCGCTCGGCAATATTCAATTTGGCCATGATCTTGATTCGGGAGATAATGGCGGCCTGGAGCTTTTTGGGAACCGCCTCCACATCGTGGAGCACGCCGTCGATCCGGTAGCGGACCTTTAATTCATCTTCGAAAGGCTCGATGTGGATATCGCTGGCTCGGCTCTCCACCGCCCGGGTGATGAACATATTGACCAGTTTGATGATCGGAGCTTCCGAGGCCAGATCTTTAAGATGGCCGACATCCTCCTCATCCTCCCGGATGAATTCAAAGCCTCCCTCCCCCAGATCTTCGATCAGACGATTGATATTTTGAGGCTCCTGCCCGTAAAATTTTAGGATGTAATCGTTGACGACTTTGTCGTCGCCCAAAAAAATCTGGACTTCAGCCCCGGTAGCCACCTTCAAGGCATCGATGATTTCCGGGTCCTCTTGCGAGGCCAGGGCCACCTTTAAAAGGTTATTCTTGAGCTCCAAGGGAATGACCTGGTTTTCCCGAATAAAACGGGAAGAAAGGCCGTTCAGGACCAGGGGTACCTTCGGTAACCGTTCAGGGTCTAACGATTGGATGGCGGGCGCCATTTTTACACCTCTAAAATATTTGGCCTTTTCGCCCCCAACGGAACACTCGGTGACGATAAGGCTCTTAATTTCTTTGATGAATAATATAACACAGAAAAACGAGAGATACAACTGGGATGCCCGTTCAAAAAGTCCCAAGGTGTCACCCTGAGCCCTTCGCCTGCCTGTCATCCTGAGTGAAACGAAGGATCTCGCTTTTCGGCTCAGGTTAGACTCCACGAAGGAGCTTAGAACCTAAGCAAAAAAAGAGTTCTTCGCATTGGCTCAGAATGAATCTAGTCGGTTTTTGATGAATTTTTTGCGAACACATGACCCGTAATTAGGCTCCCAAACTTTTTATTGACATCCCCTCAGGTCTATCCTATTTTCAAGCCTCAGCCTTGGAATTTTCGGGGCGTCAACCCTCGCCCGGACCGGCATTTTCATGGTAAGCCAGGTGTATTCCCTTATAAGGAAAGGAAAGATCTATGGATTTTTCGTTAACGATGGAACAGGACATATTGCGGAAATCGGTCAGGGACTTTGCGGAAAAGGAGATCAAGCCCCGGGCCCGGGAGTTGGACGAAAAAGAGGAATTCTCTTATGAAACCTGCCGGCAAATGGCCGATCTGGGACTTTTCGGGATGTTTGTCTCCGAGGCCTATGGCGGCCAAGGCCTGGATTACATTTCCTATATTATTGCCGTAGAGGAAATCGCCCGGGTGGACGGTTCCCATGCCGCCACCATCGCCGCCGGGAACTCTCTGGGCATCGGTCCCCTGTATTATTATGCCAGTGAGGAACAAAAAAGAAAATACCTGCCCAAACTCTGCAGCGGCGAGATGCTCTGGGGATTCGGCCTCACCGAACCCAACGCCGGGTCCGATGCCGGAAACACTCAGACCACGGCGATCCTGGACGGCAATGAATGGGTGATCAACGGGAGCAAGATTTTTATCACCAACGCCTCCACCGATATCACCGCCGGTGTCACCGTTCTTGCCCGAACGGGGCTCCGGGAAAACGGAAAAAAGGAATTGAGCTGCATCCTGGTGGAAACCGGCACCAAAGGATTCGAAGCGCGGCCCATGCATGGAAAACTCATGTGGCGGGCTTCCAACACCAGTGAACTTTACTTTGATGATTGCCGGGTTCCCAAGGACAATATTCTGGGACCCCGGGGTGATGGTTTTCATCATATGTTGGGAACGCTGGATGGAGGTCGACTCAGTATCGGCGCCATGGGTCTGGGCGGCGCCCAGGGTTGTTTCGACCTGGCCCTGCGCTATGGGCACGAGCGGGTCCAGTTCGGGAAGCCCATCGGTTCCTTCCAGGTGAATTCCTTTAAACTGGCCGACATGGCCATGGAAATTGAGTGTGCCCGGTTGCTGCTCTATAAAGCCTGCTGGCTTCGGGACAACCATAAACCTTTCGCCAAAGAAGCCGCTATGGCCAAACTCTATTGTTCCGAGGTCATGTACCGCTGTGCCAACCATGCCGTCCAATTGCATGGCGGCTACGGCTTGATGAAAGAATATGACGTGGAGCGGTTTTATCGGGATCAGAAATTACTGGAGATCGGGGAGGGCACGTCGGAGATTCAACGCCTGGTGATTTCCCGGTTGATCGGGGCCATCTAGAAAAAAACAGGGCGATGGAAAAACCGTCCATCGTCCTGTTTTTTTCTGAACGAGCGGAAAAGAGCCACACCCCGAACAACCAATTTGGTACTAAACCCCCATGCCCGGGGCGGACACCCCGAAGCATGAAAATTAGCAACCATGAGGTACACAGCCGAGGGCGGCTATGCTACACTTTAAATTCGATGTTGAGCGTTCGATGTTGGATGTTCAATGTTCATCTTTATTTTCGTACTAAATGGCTTCCTCGGTTTTAATGAGTTCTTCCTTCTCCTGCTTCATGGCCTCCCGCCCGGCGTCAAAGGCCGAAGACAGAGCCGACTTCTTCTGTTCCACGAACTCCTTGCCCTTCTCAATATAGACGGACGCCTTATCCTTCCATTCATCGGAAAGGTGGCCCGACTTGTCTTTTACCTCCTCCGCCAGGTCGCGAATCTTGCTCCGGGTCTGTCGGCCTTCCCAGGGAGCGAAAAGTATCGCCACCGCGGCACCGACTACCCCTCCCATAATAAAAGATAAAATCAAAGAACTGCCGCAATTCCCTCTCATATCCTCTGCCATCTCATCAACCTCCTTATTTTTTATGTTTAAAAAAGGTTTTGCCGGCGGCCAATACCCCGGCCGATAGGCCGGCCATATTAATTAAGGGAGACGCCACTCCTCCCTTGAGCACCCGGTTGATCGTGGAAACAATTCCGGCCGATTCGGCTATGGCTTTAAAAAGGGGCTCCGTCTGTTTCACCTTGTGCTCCACCTCAGTCGTCAAGCGGTTCATCCCATCCGAGACCTCTTTCAGGTTGCGGACCAACGGGACTATTTCTGCTTCCAGGGATTTCAAGGTAGTTTCCAGGTCTTTGGATAATTTTGTCAATTGGATCAAGACCCGGATAAGGAAAAAGGCAACCAGCGCTGCCACGATCAAAAACCCCCAACTCACCCAATCCTGCAAGGAAACCCCTCCCTTCTCTTATTAATTTGAGACTAATAGTAGCCTTTTTTCTTGACAAAAGCAAAGGCTTTAATGCGTTCTATTCAGGAAGCAGAGCGCTCATGGATTTCAAGGATTGGAGCGGGAAATGATTGTTTCCTGGATGGCTTCCACCACGGTTTTCTTATTCGATTTTGACGGGACCCTGGCCCGTCTGAATATCGACTTTCAGGCCCTGCGCCAGGAAATCCTGGAGTTGGCCCGAGACTTCGGGCTTGAGGAGCCCACACTTCCAGACCCGCCCTATCTCCTCGAACTGGTCGGCGCCTTAAGCGGGGCGTTGGCCGTCCAAAAACCCAGCCAAGCCGCCGTTTTCCTCGATCGTTCTCTGGCCTTGATCGAGGCCCGGGAAAGGCAGGCTGCCTCCCCGGAGAACCTTTTTCCCTACACACCCCGGGTTTTAGCCGGTCTGCTCCAACAGAACTATCTCGTCGCCATTCTGACCCGCAATTCGGGGGCTTCGGTTCGTCAAGTTTTTCCGGATATCGATCGATACTGTCACCTTTTTTTGCCCCGCGAAGCCGTACCCCGACCCAAACCCGATCCGGGACATCTACTGGCAGCCTTGCATCGTTTCCAGGTCCCGGCCCGTAAAGCCGTTATGGTAGGGGATCATCCCCTCGATATCCTCTCGGGTAAAAGGACCGGTACTCGAACCATTGGCGTCTTGACCGGACGGACGGGAGTCGCGGAATTGGAGGCCGCCCAAGCCGATATCGTGCTGTCCCATGTAGGGGAACTGCCGAGTTTATTGCAATGAAAACCCGCCGAGAAAAACCAGCCCTGGAAGTCGCCCTGCTGATTTTTCGGGAGACTATTAAATCCTTTCAGGCGAACAGCAATATGGAGATATCTGCCGCCCTGGCCACCTACGGCTTTTTCGCCTTTTTGCCGCTTCTGTTCTTCCTGGGCTATCTATTCGGAAATTTTGCCATTTTTTCAAAAAAAGTGGTGCACGGTATCGATCATTTGATTATCTTGATGTTCCCCCGCACCGAGCAGCTTATCACCAAGGACCTATATTTTTTCACACCCCACAAGGTCGCCTGGGCCATTTTCGGCCTGGCGCTGGTTCTGGTCTCAGTCATGTCCCTGACCGATACCTTGCGGACTTCCTTCGGCCGGATCTTCCGTGTTGCTCCGGAACAATCCTACCTCAATACGCAGTTACGGAATCTAAATGCCGCCTTGATTATGGTTTTTCTATTTATGGGTTTTCTTCTGGGCGTGGTCCTTTATTACCATTTCCTGGAGAACCGTTTCATGGGGGGGAGGTTTCTGTTGGAAACCATTCCGGCATTTGTCGGCGCGGCCCTCTCCCTGGCAGTTTTGTATAGAACGTTACTACCCCGACGATTGGGCTTCAAACAATTGTTGACCGCCGCCCTCCTGTCAGCCGGGCTTATTTTGGTCATGCGCGAGATCTTTTCCCTCTTCATAGATTATAATCCCGGGTTTGGCGAAGCCTTCGGATCTCTGAAGACCTTATTCATCATGATTCTGTGGGTGTATTACTGCTTTCTGGTCATCCTTTTTGGTGCGGAACTGATGGTGAATATCGGGAAAAAGGAGGCGTTGTTGCTGAAAAACCTTTTTACGAGTCCGGAGGGGGCTCCCCGGATGTCCGGCCGATGGATCGAGCGATTCATTGAGGAGTACGCCGCGGGAGAAGTGGTTTTCCGCCAGGGAGAAATGGGTGAGCGGATGTATTACATCCTCTCGGGTTCGGTCAGGATCGGCGGGGAAGGAGGACTGCTTCGGACCATGAGTCCGGGAGAATATTTCGGGGAGATGTCCATGCTCCTTTCCTCGCCCCGAACCGCCACGGTAACGGCGATGGAACCGGACACCCGTCTGGTTGGACTTTCGAAAAAGAATTTTGAATTAATCTTGCAGGATAACCCGCAAATCGTGTTCTCCATTCTGAAAGAAATGACACGACGTCTCAAGGACAATGGCAGGCTCAACCCTTCGGATTAGGAGAAATGGGATTAGGATCAGGGGGGATAGATTGGTGGAATTAATTTCAGCCTGTAATACAGAAATCACTGTTTTTGAAAAAGATGAGATTTGAACCGTTGGCAAAACAAATCTCAACCTGATATAGTGGGAAAAACCGGTCGAAAGGAGACGCAATGAAATTGCTTTATACGGCGATGTGGGGACTTTCAGTCTTTTTCATCCCAATCACCACGGTCATGTCGGCAACGAATCTGGAGAAGGCAACACAGACGACGCTTCTCTTTGCTTCGGCTCAGGGGCAGGCCGTCAACGAAAAATGGTCCACGGACCTTTTGGGCGGTATGACGAAGTCGCTCGAATCCCTCCAGCAGGACAAGACGATCCGGCGGGCGGAGGCCGAACTCGACCGGGAGCCGTCCGGACCGGAACTCCGGCGGTACCGCGGGCAGATGAAGGATTACCACTGGACGGATGACGATAGCCGCGAGTATGGCCGGCAGGGGTCCCAGATCTCCCGGCATGAGGCGGAACAGATCGTGCGACGGGCCTATCGCGAAGTTCTCGGGCGGGAGCCTGATCCGGGCGCCCAGGGCTGGGTGGACAAGATCCTGTACAACCGCTGGACCGAGCAGGACGTCGTCCAGGCGCTGCGTGACAGCGACGAATACCGGCGTGGGGGTCAGATCTCCCGGCAAGAGGCGGAACAGATGGTGCGACGGGCCTATCGCGAAGTCCTCGGGCGGGAACCCGACGCGGGCGCCCAGGGCTGGGTAGATAAGGTCCTGCGCGACCGCTGGACCGAGCAGGACGTCGTCCGGGCCTTGCGTGACAGCGACGAATACCGGCGCGGGGGCCAGATCTCCCGGCAAGAGGCGGAACAGATGGTGCGACGGGCCTATCGCGAAGTCCTCGGGCGGGAGCCGGATTGGGGCGCCCAGGGCTGGGTGGACAAGGTCCTGCGCGACCGCTGGACCGAGCAGGACGTCGTCCGGGCGCTGCGTGACAGCGAAGAATACCGCAGCAAGCGCCGCTAAACGATAATCCGAAAAGCGATAAGGGATCGGAAACGTTCAGTCAGGCATCTACGGGTCCCGGCGGATAACGAATCTATTTTGTAATCCACCCGTCGATTGTCTCTCGGAGTTCCCTGAAGTAGTCCTCATCACCGACCTTCCTATTTTCCCCTCAATCCCGTCGTTTCTTTATGTTATACTCTTCCCATTAGAAGGAGGCCCTTCCATGAGTGCAGCAGTCATTGACAGTCCCCAGAACGAACAAGCCCAGGCATGGTGGTTCCTCGACTTCCTCGTCGTCGAGCACCGTTGCGCCCCTGGCATGAAGACGGTCGTGCTCGAGATGACCTTGCCGGTCGGTTCCTCGCCGCCGCTGCACGTGCACCACTCCCTTGACGACACCTGGTACATCCTCGATGGTAAGATGGTGGTGCGTTGCGGCGATGACGTGTTGGTCGTCGGCGCCGGGTACTGGGTGTCGATGCCGCGCGGTGTGCCGCACACCTTTCGGGTCGTCGGTGATCGTGAAGCGCGTATCCTGCTCGTGCACGACAACGCCAGCTTCCGAGACTTGATCCGAGAGCTGGGGGTACGAGCCGCGGCGCACGTCGTGCCCGCACAGCCGGTCTTTCCATCCATGGACGAGCTCGTACGCGTGGCCAGCTCCCACGACCTCACACCGGTCGGGCCGCCGATGAGCGTCGAAAACGCTGACGCGATCCTCGCGGCCGCACACTGATCCCCCGACCGGTTCGTAATGTCGGTCGCGCTGCCGCACCTGACCCATCAATTATGAGGATCGTTTTGGAAGGATATACGGGTTCTTCTGCCCCGATGCCGAGTCGTAGGTGTACGAGAGATCCTTCGTCAACGAGCCAATATTCCCAGTAAATACGATTAGTTCTTCCTGAAGTCATGCTTGTGATAGTTCAGCCATTCCGGAAGGTTTCAAACGAAAACCGTTGCTCCACCCCCCTCTGAACCTTCCCACTCAATAGGATAAAAATCCTATTTACGACTGAAAAAATCGTGTATAATCCCGGTAATTTTAAAATCAGAAAAATAAAATAAACCACCTTCCAGTTTCACCGTCTCAACTTTAAGGGGCAGGAGAAGGCTTTTTTAACTGCAAATAAAACCAAGGTGAGCCCATGAAGAAGAACATTAATTGTAGGTTTCTGTTTATTCTCATATTCATTTTGTCCGGTGCTGGTTGTGGTTCTGCCCTAAAAGATAAAAACGAGAAGGTAACATTATCCCCTGATCTTTTCGTGGGAGATTGGCTTGTAACCGATTATAAAATGAAGGAAATTCCAATTCGTAAATTTATCAATGCCCACGTCACTATCACAACCAATGGCAAGTATTACTTTGTAAGCGGTCTCGATGGCGCAATCGAAATGACCGCCTTCATCCGCAATCGGGAAAAACTTGAAGGGGACGTTCTTCCGGACATGAAACTTTTAAAGGAGATTTATCCAGAGATCCCCCCATCCACCCTAACCCAAGCACTGGGCGATGTTAAATATCATTGTTCAATTGTTTTTGATGGCAGGGGACTAATTGCAGAGAGGGCTAACGCACAAATTCATTATGATCTTAAAGGTTATTATAAAGGATACACTCCCTTGAATGGGTATTTTTCATGGTATTTAGAAAAACATTAAGGGAAGATTTTTTTTCTTTTGTTGATGCTGAAAAAAATGACTTAGCCGGAGTCTTTGATTACTCACTAGTGCAGTTCTTGGTGATTGGTATTACCCCTTTCCTCTCCCAGGGATGAGATAATTGGAGGGCTGATGGGAGACCACGCTCAACTCGAAGTTCTCGCCTTCACCGATCCCGTGTGTACCTGGTGCTGGGGCAGCGAGCCGGTGTTGCGCAAGCTTGAGGTTTGGTACGGCGACCAGGTGAAATTGCGTTACGTGATGGGCGGGCTCGTAAAAGATATTCGCGCCTTCCACGATAGCGCCAACGACATTGGTGGCGACCCAGAACGATCAAATCTTCAGATCGCCCGTCACTGGCTAGAGGCTTCGGAGCGTCATGGCATGCCGGTGAGGACGGATGGTTTCCGGCTGTTTACCGCCGATATTGTCTCCACCTACCCGCAGAACATAGCCTTCAAGGCTGCAGAACTTACGAATCCCGTTTTAGCATCGCGTTACCTGCGGCGCATGCGAGAGGCTTCGGCAGCCGAGGCGCGGGAAACGGGTCGTCGCGAAGTGCTCATTGAATTGGCTAGCGAGATCGGTCTGGATGTGCCCGCTTTTGTTGGACACCTCAACGACGGCTCTGCCGAAAGCGCCTTCAACAAGGACCTGGAACTGACGCGCCGATACGGTGTGCGCGGCTTCCCGACCTTCGTGTTCCTCTATGAAAAGCGAGAACTGAAGTTGGGGGGGTACCAGAACTTTACATCATTCCAAGCGGTCATCCAAACCCTCAGCGGCGGCATCGTTCAGGGGAAGCCACCAGGAAAGACAGGGGAAGACGTTCTGATGTTTCTGCGGACTTACGGACGTGCTGCGCCGGTCGAACTGACCACCGTATTCGACCTTACATCAAAGGAACTAGAAAAGATCCTTACTTCCCTTCTTGAGGAACGTCGAATTCGCCGCGTGGCGGCTGGCAATGGCTATTTCCTGGAGCAAGCGACAGTCGGACCTGTGTGCGACGGGGAGACAGGTGTCTGCAGGTTCTGAAGACACGAACACCCAAAATCGAGGGGATGTGCGAAGTAGCATGACATTGGCAGACCGAATTCTAACCCAACCAGGCCTAGCACGCGACTTCGTGCCCGTGGCGGCCACAAAGCGCGTGAAGGCAACGTTATGCTTCACCCTTAACCTGAAAGGAGAATCGAAAAATGATCGGCACTTTTTCACCCTCTGACACTGCTCTCTTACTCATCGACCATCAACTGGGGACGATGAAACTCATCAAGAACATCCCACTCGAGGTAGTTAAGCGAAATACTTTGGCTCTCGCCAAGACAGCAAAGATTCTGAACATTCCGGTCATTCTCACAAGTTCGCAGGAGCAGAACGTTCAGGGTCCATTGCTGCCGGAACTCGAACAAATTCTGCCTGAAGCGTTTGCTGCCAGGGTACAGCGAGCTGGCATTGTCAACGCTTGGAACGATCCGCGCTTCAAGAAAGCCGTCGAAGCGACAGGCCGTAGGAATCTTGTAATGGCCGGTGTGACTACCGACGTGTGCTTGGTTTTTCCAGCAATCAGTGCTTGTCGTGAGGGCTACCAAGTGCAAGCAGTTATGGACGCTTCAGGGTCGCCTTACGAGCTATCCGAAGACATGTCGCGGCGACGCATGGAACGGGAGGGGGTAGTGCTTACAGCGACAAACACGCTCATGGCGGAACTTGCTCAGGATTGGAGTCGGCCAGAAGGCGGTCAATTGCTTGGCATACTGTTTCAAGAAGTACTTCCACCAATTGCCTAACCAGCCACTCCACCTGACTCGCAGTGCTGACGCCCCGCCCACAGGGGAGCCCAATCATTAGACAAAGAGTGTCAAAATGAAAGAAATACATTGCCAAAATGTCAAAACAAGACAAGGCCCAAACAGTCGGATAAGAACATGACTCCCAATGCTCGCGTCGTAAGATCTTCATGCCGTGGCTGCCACGGCGTATGTCAGGTCCTGGTCCACATGGAGGGCGACAGGGTCGTCAAGGTTACGGGTGATCCGGACAGCCCCACCAGCAGAGGTTACCTCTGCCCCAAGGGCGCTGCGGCCCCGGAGATGCTCTACCACAAGGACCGCCTGACGCACCCCCTGAGAAGGGCGGGGGGGCGCGGCGAGAACAGGTGGGAGCGGGTCTCGTGGGATGAGGCGATCTCCGGTATGGTTGAGCGATTGGATCGGGTCCGCCGGGAGTCGGGGTCCGAGTATTTTGCCATGGCCCAAGGCACGGGGAGACCCTACACGGAGTTTACATTACGGTTCGCCAACGCCTTCGGCACGCCAAATTTCGTGAGCCCCGGCCACCTCTGCTACCTCCCGAGGGTAATCTCAAGCAATCTCACTCTCGGCAGCCTCCCCATCGTCGACATCTACGGCTTCGGCGGCACGACGCCGGCCTGCATCATGAACTGGGGCTGCAATATCGCAGAAACGGGAGCCGCCGACGGCATGTGCGGAAGCATGTTCAAAAGAGCGCTCAAGAAGGCCCAAAAGGTGATCGTCGTGGACCCGAGGCGCATCGGCCCGGCGGAGATCGCCCATCACTGGCTCCAGCTCAGGCCCGGAAGTGAATGCGCCCTGGCCTTGGCCATGATCAACGTCATCGTCACCGAAGAAATATTTGACCACGAGTTCGTGGAAAAATACGGTTTCGGCTTCGACCGCCTGGCCGCCCATATCCAGCCTTTCACGCCCGAGTGGGCGGAGCCCATCACCCGGGTCAAGGCGTCCGCCATCCGCGACGCGGCGAGGACTTTTGCTACCACGAGGCCCGCAGGCCTCCAGTGGGGGAACGGCATCGACATGAGCGTCAATAGCTTCCAGACAGGCAGGGCGCTCCTCATCCTCATGGGCCTTACGGGCAGCATAGACGTGCCGGGCGGGAACGTTTTCTGGGTGCCGCCGAAGGGGATCAGGCCAAAGTCTCCCCTCGTCGACTTGAGCGTGGCGGGCATCCAATTCCTGCCCCCTGAAAAAAAGGCGCGCATCATCAGCGGCGACAGGTTCCGCTTTACGCCCGGCTGCCACGCGCCCATGTTCTGGAAGTCGGTCATAACGGGCGAGCCCTATCGTGTGCGCGCCATGTGGGTCGTCGGTGCCAACCCGCTCCTTACTCTCACCCAGGGGCTTACGATCGAGCGGGCATTGAAGGACTACATAGAATACACGGTGGTCTCCGACATGTTCATGACGCCCACTGCCCAGCTCGCCGACCTCGTGCTGCCCGCCGCCCACTGGCTGGAGCAGGACGACATCGTCTTCATGCATAAGATATGGTGCGTCCTCACCCGTAAGAAGCTCGCGCAGATCGGCGAGACGAGGGACGACAGGGACGTGATCTTCGAGGTTGCCCATCGCCTCGGTCTTCACGACGCCTTCCCCTGGCCGGACCGGTATGCCTACCTCGATTGGCTCTGCGAGGGGACTGGGATGCGCTTCGAGGAGTTCAAGGAAAAGGATATCCTTCTCGGCGAGATGCGCTACAGGAAGCACGAGGAGGGCGGGTTCCGCACACCGACGGGCAAGTTCGAATTCTACTCGACCGTCGCTGAGCACGAGGGGCGGCCCCCCCTGCCCGTTTACGTCGAGCCTCCCCTTTCGCCCATCTCGACCCCGGAGCTTGCCAGGGAATACCCCTTCATCCTCATGACCGGCTCAAAGCGGTTGAACTTTTTCCATTCCGAGATGCACCAGGTCGAATCGCTGCGAAAGCGCCACCCCGACCCCATAATAGCGATACATCCCGCCACGGCCGCTTCCCTCGGCATATCGAACGGTGACTGGGTGTGGGTCGAGTCGCCCTACGGCAAGGTCAAGCTCCGGGCGGAGCTCTCCGACCGCGTTGCACCCGATGTGGTCGACGCCGAGCATGCATGGTGGTATCCGGAGGCTCCTCCTCCGGATTATAGATGGAAGGAATCCTGCATCAACCTGCTTTACGGCGATAATCATTTCGACCCCGATACCGGTGCGGAGCCGCTAAAGTGCTACCTTTGCAAGGTGTACAAGACCTGAGGGCAGGAGGGGCGACCATGAAGGACGCCCTATTTGTGGTTTTTCTAACCAATCGCTCCAGCGGACTCGCTGCCGCTCCGCGGAACTTTCCATTAATCACTCTTTCACTCGGAAATCATCAACTTTTTGTGATTGATGGTCTCCACATTAAAGTAGGTGAAAGTCGGGAGAATCAATTTGGAGGGATAGCTTCGATAAACTTTGTAAGTTATACGTAGGTTACCACTAATCTGCGTATAACACAATTTATTTTGCAACCCAGCGGCCGATGGTTTCCAGGAGCTTTTGGAAATAGGCGGGACCGCCTACCAAATAGGTGTCATTGTGGTCGCCTCCTTTGATTTCGTACCATTCCCTGGGTTCCGGCGCGGCCTCGAAAAGCCGTCGTCCGAGGTGGATGGGGACGATGGTATCCCGGTCGCCGTGGATTACCAGGACCGGCATCTTTATCCGTTTCAGACGGGATAGGGCGTCGTACCGGCCGGACAACAGACGTTCACTGAAGATGAAAGGGTAATGGATCTTGGCTATGGCTCCCAGATGGGGGAAGCCGGATTCAAGGATTAAACCAGCGGCCGGAACCCTGGTGGCCAGGTCCGCGGCCATGGCGCAGCCCAGGGATCTCCCGAAAAGAACCACCCGGGACGGTGCGACCGGCCCTTCACGAAGCAGGGTCTCCCAGGCCGCTTCCCCATCTCGGTAGAAACCCTGCTCGGACAGGGACCCCTCGCTTTTCCCGTATCCCCGGTAATCGAATATGAAAACATTGATCCCCACGGACTGCAACCGGGCGATGTTGTCCAGCCGGTGGCTGATGTTCCCGGCATTGCCGTGGCACCAGAGCAGAAACGGGCCCTGCGGGTCCCGGACAAACAACCAGCCGTGGAGCTTCACCCGGTCTTGGGTTTCAAAGTAGACGTCCCGGGCCTGAAGACCAAAGTCTTCCGGGTGGCCGTGGTGGGCCCTTTCCGGAAAGCAGACAAAGGTTTTCTCGAGGAATCCCTGACATCCGATGTTGAAGATCAGCAGACCCATAAGAAGAAGGGGTAGGAGGACCACCACTATTCTCATACTAAACTCCCATGCCCGTGGCAGGCACCCCGAAGCATGAAAATAAGGATTAACTAAGGTTCGTCATTCCGGACAAGCGAAGTGCGATCCGGAATCCAGCCTCGGATAAGTTATGGAGGTCCTGGATACCGGATCAAGTCCGGTATGACGAAAAAAGCTGGGTTAAACCTACCCATACGAATTATTAATAATCAATAATCAATTGTTAATTATTAACCGGATCGTTTTTATTTACATATTTCCGCGGGGCACCCGCGAGAAGCCTGGAAATATGGGGTAGGGGAGGCTTCAGCCTCCCCGGTTGGGCGAACTCGAGTCGCCCCTACCCAGGAAGCTTGAGTATTAATGTATCGGCGGTTTGGGATTTTCTTCCTCTTTCTCCGGTAGACCTCGCCTCCGGGCCTGCATCTGGAGGTATCCTTCACTGAAAGGATAAGGGCCGCCTTTGAAATGATGACAGGGGAACTTGTCGCAGTCACGCAGGCAGTATTCCACCTTGCGCTGCACCGCGCAATTGAGGATAGGACAAACGTTGCCGATCAGCCGCAACTGGGCGATCAGCTTTCGGTTGGCCTGTTCCGACAGCCCGGACCCGCAGGGGCTGCATTTTCCTTCCGCAAAGAGTCGACAGGTCAGGCAATTGATGCCGCAGGCCCCGGTACCTTCCATTTCTTTTCTCCTTGGTCCGCAGGTGTCTGCGGCTAAAAAAAAGATGTTAGCGAGAGCAGACCGCTCGAACAAAATAATGGCAGGTGAAATCCTGCCAGAAGACAAACCCTAAGTCAACGTTGACAAACCAGGCGGCGTTGAAAGAACGGCGGTCGGCGCTCCACAGGCATTTCTGAGCGGGATCGAAAGGCGGGGCCAGGCAGGTGGTGTGGACCCCGGGAGTTTCCGTGATCAGGGAACACAATTCATCCACGGTCGGCAGGCGCCAGTCTGCCCGTCCGGCGAATCGCGCCCGGTTAAGCCCCTGAAGATAATCCCCGGCCTCCGGCCAGGTCAAAGGATATTCGGAACCGGATTGCTCCCAACACAGGTCATGGGACCGATCCGTCACTGTTCCGTCGTCCCTTTCCTGCCAATCCGGAGCGAGAAATGACCGGGGCCGCCACAGGGCGTCGATTTCAAAAATGGTACGGGCCTCGGCCGGCCGGACCTTGACCGGGTTCCGGCGCAACGGAGGGGTGGGCTTGTTTTCCAGGGGTCTCTCCGCCGGTCCGGGTACCCGGCGGCAATCCCTCTCCCGGGCGGCCTCCCAATGAAACTCCAGCCGCTCCAGATTCTGCAGCATTTCTTCAGCCGAAAAAAAGCGGTCTTTTTTTTCCGGGGCGGCGCCCCTCAACAAAAAGGCGTCCCAAAGGGAATCCAAATCGGAATGGATCCGGCTGGGCGGCCGGCGGTCGTCCGGGGGAAGACGGCCGGTGGCCAGACGGTACAGTGTCACCCCCACCGAGTAGAGGTCGGCCTGGGTGTCCACCCGACCCGGGTCTTGTTCCTGCTCCGGGGCGGCATAGTAGGGGGAGCCGACCTTCAGGCTGTCAGGCGACGGCAAGGTTTCTCCCCGCAGCAGCGACAAACCGAAATCGCCTATTTTAATGACGTCTTCGTCGGTAATCAAAAAATTGTAGGGCTTCAGGTCCCGGTGAATGACTCCGGCTTGGTGGAGTCGATGGACACCGTTCAAAATCTGTCGGCCATAGCGGAAGATCCGCTCCGGTATCAGGGGCCGACTCGGTGTTTCCACCTCTCCGGATTCCCCGATCAATGTCCCCAGGTTGTTGCAGTAGTATTCCATAACAAAAAATGGGGTTCCGGCCGCTTCATCGAAATCCCAGACCTCCAGGAGGTTGGGATGCCGCAGGCTGGACATGATCACGGCCTCATGAATAAAACGTTTTTTGAGTTCCTCCATTCCCAGAAGGCTGACCAGGATCGGGTGGGGGTGAAGCAGTTTCAAAGCCAATATTTTTTCGATAATCGGCAGCCGCACCTTGTAAACCAGGCTCATGCCGCCGCGCCCCAGAAGTCCACAGATTTCATAGCGACCGATCGTCCGCATTGCTTAAAAAAGCCGCCGGGCGTTGTATTCCGGAAAATCCAAGCCCAGGATTTTTTCGGCTGTCTTGGCTATGTTATAGGTTACGTAACGCAGTTCGAGGGTGGAAGTCCGACTATCCCAGATCACATACTTGGCCTGATTGTTGCCATCCCGGGGTTGGCCCACACTCCCCACGTTGACCAGGTATTTGACCCCCTCGCGGAGGGAAAAGACCCCGCGCTTGAAAGGAAGGTAGGTGAGGCCCTGACCCTCGGAGGCGATGAGATGCAGGTCGTGGGTGTGCCCGATAAAGCAAATCCTTTCCGGCAGGGCCGTCAGAATTCGCCGGATTTCCGGATCGGGGACTTCGTACAGATAGGTGGTGATGGAGTCGGGTGGGAAGCCGTGGACAAACCGGCAGTCCTGGTCCGACAGGAAATGATTTAACCCCTTGAAATAATTCAGCGACTCTTCCGATAACAGACGACGGGTGATCAGCAGGGAGGTCCGGGTGGGCTTATTGAACCAGTCCAGGTAGCTGGGATCGACCAGGCCCAGTTCGTGATTGCCCATGACCCAGGGAATGTTCAGCGCTCGGATTTCCCGGGTGACCTCCTCGGGTTCCGGACCATAACCCACGCAATCGCCCAGACAAAACCGCGAATCAATTCGGTTCCGTTCCATATCAGCCAAAACGGCCTTTAGGGCATCCCAATTGCTATGAATGTCCGAGAATACCGCCAAACGCATAGTCTATATTATCCCAGGGGGTCCTCAAAAGTAAATACCTTCCCGGCAGGGCGGCCAATCCGGTGGGCTATTGAGAGATTATTCAAGCAGGACGGAATGTTGGCCGAAGAAAGACTTGGCAGGGAAGTGGCCGGTCAGTGTATAATAGAGTCAGGTGCCTACCTAGTTGACAATTCACTCGGTCCCTTTGAGAAAGGATAGTTTATGATGAATAAAAAGCAGCCCCTTTTTTACCCTCCCCCGTATCAGGATTCTGCTGCTTACGGGCGGTTGATTTTGCGGGACGGCTCCACGGCTTCCATTCATATCGCCACCCCGAAGGACCAGGAGGCCCTGCGGGATTTTTTTGAACGGCTTTCTCCGGAGTCACGCTACCAGCGGTTTTTTAGTTTTCGTTTGCCGGACGACCAACTTATTGCCACCTTATGCGATTCTTCCAATCCCCGGAAGTGCCTGACCCTGATGGTCACCCGGATCATCGAGGGAGGTCCGCGGGTTATCGCCACCGGGTCCTATGTCCTGACAGAGCCGAAAAAGGCGGAAGTGGGGGTGGCGGCGGCTGACCAATTCCAGGGCAAGGGCCTCGCCACCCTGCTCCTGGAGCGCCTTTCCCTGCTGGCGGTCCGCAACGGCATCCGTTGCTTTCAGGCCGTGACTCACGCCGATAACCGGCGTATGCTGGAAATATTTCAACATTCGGGTTTCACCCTGGAGCAGCAGGCCAACCAGGGCCTGATCGATATCGAGCTGTCGGTCCAGCCCGGCGAGGCCAGCGTGGCCCGATCGGAACTGCGGGACCGGGTGTACACCACGGCCTCCCTGCTGCCCTTTTTTCGCCCCAATGCCGTAGCGGTGATCGGGGCCTCCCGGAAGGAAACCAGCCTGGGTTTCATGGTGGTGGAATCGTTGATGACCAATCGGTTTCAAGGTCCAGTATATCCGGTCAACCCCAAAGCCGAAGTGATCTATTCTATTCGAGCTTCTCATTCGGTCCGCGAACTGCCCGAACAGGTGGATTTGGCCGTGGTGGTCGTCCCCAAGGAGGCGGTCTCTCAGGTGGTCGATGATTGTGCCGCCCTCGGGGTCCGGGCTCTGATCGTCATCTCGGCCGGTTATGCCGAAGAGGGCGCTGAAGGGCGCCGGCTGCAGGAGGCCCTGGTGGAAAAAGTCCGAGGCTACGGGATGCGGCTGGTGGGGCCCAACTGCCTGGGGCTGATGAACACCGATTCCGAAATCCGGCTGAACGCCTCGTTTTCCCCTATTTTCCCCCCGGCCGGGAGAATCGCCATGTCCTCGCAGAGCGGGGCCTTGGGGCTGGCCATCCTGGGATTTGCCAAACAGTTGAATCTGGGACTCTCCAAGTTTATCAGTATCGGAAATAAGGCGGATGTCACCGGGAATGACCTGCTTCAATACTGGGAAGGGGACCCTAATACCGATTTGATTCTCCTCTACCTGGAATCATTCGGCAACCCGCGCCGCTTTGCCCGAATTGCCCGCCGGGTCAGCCGATCGAAGCCCATTGTGGCCGTAAAAAGTGGCAGAACCACCGCCGGGAAACGGGCGGCCGGTTCCCACACCGCCGCCCTGGCCGCCAGCGATGTGGCCGTCGAAGCCCTTTTCCACCAAACCGGGGTAATTCGGGCCGAGACTCTGGAAGAGATGTTCGACCTGGCGGCCGTGCTGGGGAGCCAACCGCTCCCTCCCGGCCGGCGGGTGGCCATTGTTACCAATGCCGGAGGCCCGGGGATCCTGTGCGCCGATACTTGTGAAGCCGGGGGGATGAAGGTCCTGGAACTTACCGAAAAGATCCAGGCCGAGCTCCGGACCGCTATTCCCAAGGCCGCCAGCCTGGGGAATCCCGTCGACATGATCGCTTCGGCGACTCCCGAAGAATACCGGAAGGCCATTGAGGTTTTGTTGTCGGCTGAGGAAGTGGATGCCTTGATCGTTATTTATATCCCGGTCATTCCCGAGACCGAAACCATCTCCCGGGCGATTCACCAGGGGGTTTCGGCTGCCCGGGCCGCCGGTGCTGTTTCCAAACCGGTACTCGCCTGCATGATGGTCGGAGAGGGGCTGACCGGTTCCCTGAAATTTGAAGAGGAAACCATCCCGACCTTTGCCTTTCCGGAATCGGTCGCCCGGGTCTTAAGCCGGGTGGCGGGTTATGCCGAATGGCGCCGTCTCCCCATAGGCCTGGTTCCGGATTTTGAAGACCTGGAGATTGAGGTGGCCCGGGAGGTCTGTTCCCGGGCCTTGGAAAACCGGGGACCCGGGTGGCTTTCCCAGGAGGAGGTGCAACAGGTGTTATCCGGCTTTAAGCTGCCCGTCCTTCCTGGAGGGTTGGCTCGATCGCCGGGAGAGGCCGCGCAGATCGCACGGCGGATCGGGTTTCCGGTAGCGGTCAAATTGGTTTCTCTGCAAATTACCCACAAGACCGAGGTGGGGGGGGTGCAATTGAACCTGAAGGACGAGCGGGAAGTAGAGGAAGCCTATGCCGCGATTCGAAAGGCCCTGGAGAAAATCGGGAAACTGGACGCCCTGGAAGGGGTGTGGGTGCAGACCATGGCTCCGGAGGGCGTGGAAGTCCTGGTGGGGGTAACGGAGGATCCCGTCTTCGGGCCGCTCATTGCTTTCGGTCTAGGGGGGATTTACGTGGAAGTCATGGGAGATGTCCGCTTTGGCGTGGCGCCCCTGAACGATCGGGACGCGAAGGAATTGATTACCGGCATCCGCGGTTATTCGCTGTTGCAAGGGTTTCGGGGAAAGCCCCCGGCGGATACCGAGGCCCTGGAGGAAACCCTGCTGCGGGTTTCCCGGCTGGTGGAGGAGATACCGGAAATAGTCGACTTGGACCTGAACCCGATTATTACCCGCCCTCCCGGGGAAGGCTGTCTGATCGCGGATGCCCGCATTCGCGTGGAGGCCAAGCCCAAGCAATAGTGGATGGGAAAAAAATTCACCTATTTTTGGTTGGTGTTTATCGGGGTACTGGCAGGGCTCGCGCCTGCTTACGGCCAGGCCCTGCACCCGGTCGTCTTTATCCCTCAATGGATTCCGCAAGCCCAATTTGCGGGGTATTACGTGGCCTACGAAAAAGGGTATTATCGAAAAAGAGGGATCGATCTTCAGATTCTGAAAGGCGGACCGCAGCGGCCTCCTTCGGAGTGGCTGGAAAGGGGGTTGGCCGATTTCGGGACCCTGATGCTTTCCCAGGCGATCAAGAAGAGGGCCGAAGGAATGAAGTTGGTCAACATCGGTCAGATCATCCAGAAATCCTCCCTAATGCTGGTGGCCAAGAAATCCAGGGGGATTCAGCGGGTGCAGGATCTCCAGGGCAGGAAAATAGGGCTCTGGGGGGAGGAGTTTCAAATCCAGCCCCGGGCCTTCTTTAAAATGCACGGCCTTGATTTCATTCCGATCAGGCAATCGGAGTCCGTGAATTTATTCCTGCGGGAGGCCGTGGACGCCGCCTCCGCCACCTGGTACAACGAATACCACCTGATCCTGAACGCCGGGTTGAACCCGGAGGAATTAACGACCTTTTTTTTCTCGGATTACGGCTTGAATTTTCCGGAGGACGGCCTCTATTGCCTGGAAAGGACCTGGCAGAAAGATCCCGCGTTGGTTTGCCGCTTTGTCCAGGCCTCACTCGACGGCTGGCGGGAGGCCTTCGATCATCCGGAAGAAGCGCTGGATACAGTCATGAAATATGCCCGGGAGGCCAAGGCAGCCACCAACCGGGCCCACCAGAGGTGGATGTTACTGCGGATGAAAGACCTGATCCAGCCTCGGACGTCCCGGCTCCCCATAGGAAACTTGTCCGCCGAGGCTTATGCCTTGGTCGGACAGACCATGGTACGACAAAAAATGATAGCCGTCCTTCCGCCTTTTGAAGATTTTTATAAGTCCTGCTTAGGCCGTGAGAAATAAAAGTCTAACCTATAAGCTGATTTTTTTCATTCTTTTCTGCGTCGGCCTCATTTTTTCAGCGGCTTTCGGCTACAATTACTATTTCTCCCGGAAGGCCCTGCTCCGATCGGTGGAGGAAAACGCCCTGAACTTGACGGGGTCCACGGTGAACCGGATTGAGACCATCCTCTTCGGGGTCCAGAAAACTCCCCAGCAGATGGCCACCTGGATCGAGACCGGGCTCTGTCGGGGGACCGGGATTCCCGAGATCATCCACGCCGCGCTGAGCAGCAACCCGGAAATCTTCGGGACGGCTGTGGCCTTTGAACCCTATGCGTTTCATCCCCAGAAGCGGTATTACGCCCCCTATGGGTATCGGGAGCCAGATCAGTCGATCAAGACGGTCTTCCTGGGCAGCGACGATTATCACTATTTCAGTTGGGACTGGTATGGGCTTCCCAAGGAATTGAACCATGCCGTCTGGAGCGAGCCTTATTTCGACGAGGGCGGCGGCAAAATCATCATGGCCACCTATTCGGTGCCTTTCAATAAGATCGCCGGGGGGCAACGCTCCTTGCAGGGGATTGTGACCGCCGACGTTTCCCTGTCCTGGCTGAAGGAAATCGTAGCGGCGGTCAAGATATTTCAAAGCGGCTATGCCTTTTTGATTTCCCAAAACGGAGTGTTCATCACCCATCCCCGCGAAGAGCTGATCATGCGCGAGAGCCTTTTCAGCCTGGCCGAGGCCCGCGGGGATCCGGGTTTAAGGGAAATCGGCCGGGCCATGATTCGGGGGGAACAGGGATTTGTCAAGGTCCGGGATTTTGTTTCCGGAAAAGAATCCCGGTTGGCGTACGCCCCGCTGGTTTCCTCCGGCTGGTCGCTGGGGATCATTTTTCCGGAAAAAGAGCTTTACGCCGGATTGCGGCGGCTCAGTCGGGAGGTGCTGTTCATCGGGTTGATCGGACTGGGGCTGCTGGTGGCGGCGATTGCCGTGATTGCCGGGACCATCACCAAGCCCTTGCGTTTTCTGGCCCGACAAAGCCAGGAAATCTCCCGGGGGAATTTGGACATTGACCTGCCCGATCCGGTCAATCAGGATGAAATCGGCCGATTGACCCGATCCTTCGCGGAAATGCGGGATTCTCTGAAAGAATACATCGGCCATTTGGCCGAGGTCACGGCCGCCAAGGAACGGATCGAAAGCGAACTTAAAATCGCCCGGACTATCCAGCAGGGTTTTTTGCCCAAACATTTTCCGCCGGCGGAGGAAAAAAATCCTTTTGAGGTGTACGCCCTGCTGGAACCGGCCAAGGAGGTGGGCGGGGATTTTTACGATTTTTTTTGGGTGGACCCGGAGCATCTTTGTTTGGCGGTGGGTGACGTGTCCGATAAAGGGGTGCCCGCGGCCCTCTATATGGCGGTTACTAAAACACTGCTTAAGGGCCTGACCCGTCCGGACCGGAACCCGGCGGAAATTCTATCCCGGGTCAATCAGGAGCTTTGCCGGGATAATGAAGCCACCATGTTTGTCACGGTTTTTCTGGGAATCGTGGCGATTCGAACCGGGATCTTTACCTATTCCAACGCCGGTCATCTCCCCCCCATTTGGATACGAAGGGGGCAGGGGCCCGAATGGTTGCCCTTGCCCAAAGGCTTCATCTTGGGGGGGCTGGAAAATTCAACCTATCAATCGAAAACGGTTCAACTGGAACCTGGCGATCACTTGGTCCTGTATACCGACGGGGTGACCGAAGCCGTAAACCGGGATGGCGAGCTTTATTCCGGCCGGCGCTTGCTGGAAACGGTCCAAGGACCGTCGCCGGAAACCATCGCCCAACGACTTAAGCGCCTGTTGGCTTCGGTCAGGACCTTCGCGGGTGATACCGCCCAAGCGGATGACATTACCTTATTGGGCGTTACCTTTAAAAAGCCCTTCCTCTCTCCGGTTGGAAGAGAGGACAAAAGCGGAGAGGAAATCAGGAGGGAAAATCCTTGAACCCCAAGGTTCAGCAAGAAGTAATTCTCCAGGTGTTCCCTGATCCGGCTTTTATTTCCCTGGTGACGTTGTCGTAATCCAGGTCTGGTTGAATCTTTCCTGGCCCTGGGTAGGTGAGGAGGTGGATCGATTGCGGTCCCGGGGATATTTTTTGGGAGGGCTGCTGCCCCGCTGGTTCGATTCCGACGGGTCGTTCATGCAAAAAATAGCCGCCAGCCTCGGCTGGGGGGATATGCAGATTTATTATGAGCGGGCCCAAAAGATTGCGGCCTTTGCCCGAACAGATTGGGAAAAAACCAAGGAGAAGGAGGATGAGGGACTCGTAAGAAGTCCGTCAGCAGTCCGAGCGCGATTAAGCGCCGGACTGGGGTGGAGGTGGCACCATTTGAATTCACTTCAAATGGCGGGGGAGGGGTAGCCCTTCCCCGCCGAGCAGAAAGTCGTTTTTTGACTTTTGGCGAGGTTATCAATGATGAACATACGATCCAAAAAGGAAGACGGGGTTTTGACGGTTTCGGTTGACGGAAAAATTGACGGCGCCACTTCGCCTGAGCTGGAAAGCCGATTGAAGGGCTGGCTGGATCAGGGGGAGACGAAGGTCATCCTGGACCTGCAGGAAGTCTACTACATCAGCAGCGCCGGTCTCCGGGTGGTCCTGATGGGGGCGAAACGCCTTCAAAACAAGGGCCGCCTGGTGCTGGCCGGCCTTAAACCCGAGGTGAAAGAGATTTTCGAAATGGCCGGGTTTCGATACCATCCTGGGTTTCTATGATCAACCCGGATGAGGCTCGGGAAGCTTTGTGCTCAGGGATAGTCGAGGACGGTGATGCGGAGAACCTGGCCGGCCCTCCCGGATTCGGTGCCTGAGATCTGTCAGTGGGTTTACGAAACGGCCCGCCGGATCGGATTCCCCGAACGCGAAGCCGAGCGGTGGGTGCTGGCCGTAGAAGAGGTGTCCCTCAATATCGTGCAATACGCCTACCGGGACGGTCCTGCCGGGATCGATCACTGTCGAAATCGTCCCTCCACGTCAACGGGATGACCGTTCGAATTTCGACACCGGCCGGTCGTTTCAACCCGCTGGGCAGTCCCTGATCCCAACCTAAAGGCTCCCCTGGAGGAAAGGGCTATCGGAGGACTGGGAATCTACCTGGCGCGCAAGGTGGTGGACCGGATCGATTACGTGAGGCGGGACGAAAAAAATATTCTCACCTTGAACAAGCGGCTCTCCTTCCTGATGGTTTCAAAAAAACCGGAAATTTTTTTTGAGGCCCTGGTTCCAGCCCGTCATTCCGGACAAGCGAAGCGCGATCCGGAATCCGATATGGCTGACAGTTGTCAAGGGAAAAAATCCTTCCCCTCCCTTAATTAAGGGTTATGTTTTAGATTGTTCCAGAGCACAAGCAGAGACGGGACCGTTTTGCGACGTTTGATCATTCTGATATTCGCGTATTGATTCGCCTGACTTGACTACATCGCGGGAGCTGCCTCGCTCTAGACTCGGAAGTTCGGTTGCCCTGATTCCTTGGATTCCCCGAGGATTCTCCCAACGTGGTCGCGTCTCTGCTGGTACTCTGGACCGGATATCGTTTAGGCTCTATGGGCCTCCTGATAAGCGCTATGGTTTTTTGATCTGCGGTTTACACACTGGGCACCGGGACCTCTTTGGCAATAGCCCAGATGAACCCGGAGAGCTCCCGGGCGATGGCAGTTACCACTTTGGTTTTCAATTTCCCTTTGGCCATCAGCCTACGGAACCGGCCACACAGCCTGACCTGCGCCTTCCAGGCAATCTCCCGGATGGGTTGCGGCAGATCCTGCTGGCGTTTGAGCAGCAAGCGGCTAACCCGGGCCGGAAAAGCATAGGCATGGGCCGCTTCGACCAGCACGCGTCGGACGTGCCCATTGCCGGTTTTGGTGATACTGCCCCGTCTTACGGACGTACCGGTGGAATGTTCCGAAGGCACCAGCCCCAGATAGGCCATCAATTGCCGGGGGGTCTCAAAACGGGTGATATCGCCAATCTCGGACACGGTGGTCGTCGCCACAATCGGGGCTACTCCCCGGAGGGCCTGGAGGGCTTCCACCACCGGGGCCAGGCGCCACTGGGGCAACAGCTTGAGAATCTGATCCACTAAACGCTCCACCCGCGAACTGCACTCCGTGAGGGCGTGCATATATTCCTGGAGCGTAATTTGCTGGGCCGGGTGAGGCATGGTGATATCGGCTAACCAACGGATATGCGATGGGGTCCAGGAGGTCTTGCCGGGGTACCGGTGGCCATAGCGAAGTAGGAAGGCCCCTAACTGCTGCCGGGCCGTGCGCAAGGCCCGGACCGCATCTTCCCGGGCGCGGGTCAAATCCCGCATGGCTTCGTCATCCTCCCGCGGAACATAGACCGGCGTCAGTTCGCCGGCCCGATGAAGCCGGGCCAGCGTTTCGGCATCCCGACGGTCGTTTTTGATCCGGTCGCCGCTCCGCCGGGGGGTCATCGAGAGGGCCACTACGACACAAGGAACCCCCTGCTTGGACAGGTGACGATAGATCTCATAACCGCAGGGCCCGGCTTCATAGACAAAATGAAGTTCAATACCTGGTCGTTTAAGTTTCCTGATGGCTTTGTCTAATGAAACCATGTCGCCGTTAATTTTTCCGTAATGCCTAACTTCCTGGGTTCCGGTTGTTTCGGCTATTACTATCTCAATGGAATCCTTGTGTACATCAAGCCCTAGACCCCGGTTAAGCTTCAAGTGCCCTGGATCCCGGATCAGGTCCGGGATGACAGCAAAAACAAATGCGCGGACGGACCCCTGTAAACCTATAAATCGGGCAGATCAGCCAGGAGACCGTCACGATGGACAATCCCTTTCCGGAAGTCTACGGCCTCGGGCAATGTTCGCTGGATTACATCGGCTGAATTAACGAGCTATCCTCCGGCGGACAGCAAGTGTGAATTCACCGGATTGGTGGTTCAGGGCGGAGGGCCGGTGGCCACGGCCCTGGTCGCCCTGTCCCGATGGGGGATACCCTGCGCGTTTGCCGGAGTGATTGGAGATGACCCCTTTGGATTGCAGATTCGGGCCGGCCTGGAGGCGGAAGGAATCGATCTCCAGGGGCTTTTGGTCCGCAGGGGATTGGAATCCCAGTTTGCCTTTATTGCCGCCGAACCCGGTTTGGGAAGACGAACGATTTTCTGGCAAAGGCCGACCGGTCCGTCTCCCCGATCCCGAAGAACTCGATTTTGATTTGATCCGCCGGGCGAAAATTTTTCACACCGACGGCTTGTTTCCTGAAGCCGCCCTGGCGGCGGCCAAAGCCGCGCGGGAAGCCGGGGTGCCGGTGATCGTGGACGCCGGATCGTTCCGGGAAGGGATGCTGGAACTGGCCCGCCTGAGCGACTATTTTATTGTCTCTTCAGCCTTTGCCCGCTCCCTGGCCGGGAGGGAAGATCCGCTGGCGGCCTGCCGGGAAATGGCCGCCCTGGGTCCCGGATTGGTCGGGGTCACTTTGGGGAAAGAGGGATACATGGCCCTGGATCGGGGCCGGCTGATCCGCCGTCCGGCCTATCCGGTGGACGCGATGGACACCACCGGCTGCGGGGATGTTTTCCATGCCGGGTTTATTTACGGACTGCTGCAGGGCTGGACGACAGACCGGAGCCTGGACTGGGGGGCCTGGGCCGCCTCCCGGGTCAGCCTGAAGCTGGGTGGAAGGGCCGGGATCCCGCCGCTGCCCGGTTGGGTGGAAAAGCAGGGGCAAAAACAAATAATCTCAGAATAGTAACAAAATCATAAACCGTCATTCCCGCAGCGCTTCTGAGCGGGAATCCAGGCTTTTCCTAAGGAGAGCTGGATCCCCGATAAAGGCCATCGGGGATGACGAGATATTACCTGCGAATACCCAAAAGAGATCGTTAATAACGGTCCAACAATATTTTGACAATAAATAACTTGTATATTAAAATGACCACTTAAAAAAACAATCGGAGGTCCTATGGAAGATTTTCAGAAAATAATGCCGGTCTCCAAGGCCAAGAGAGAATTTTTGGATCTCCTCAAACAAATGGAGCAGGAGGGAAGTACCATAGCCTTGACTCGGGATGGAGAAGCGGTCGGGGTGATGATGCCCCTTTCGCGTTATGAGGCCATGCAGGAAACCATAGAAATTTTGGGGAATAAGGAGATCGTTCGCGCCCTGAAGGCCTCTCAAAAAGATTTCCGGGCCGGGAAAACCGTTCCTCACGAAAAGGCCTGGAACGATTGATGCCCTATCAGATAATTTATTCCGAAACCTCCAGGAAAATCATTCGGAGGCTGCATCCTTCGATAAAACCGTTGATAAAACAGCGAATCGAAGGCTTGCGGGAGGATCCTTTTCTGGGCAAGGCGCTGGAACGGGAACTAACCGGGGATTACTCGCTGAGAAGCAAAAAATATCGGGTTATCTATCGGTTGGATCACCCTGGGAAAACAATCCAAATTCATTATCTGGGATATCGAAAAGATATCTATGATATTTTTAGAAAATTGATAAAAGAGACCAACCATCCTTTGAAGGATAGGGAGATGACAGTTAAAGCTCCCGCCAAATCAAGTAATCGGAGGTAATGATGCGAAAGCGAATTCGGAAAAAATTAGGCTTGGGGGAATTCCAGGAGTTTGGATTTGAAGTACAGTTTCGTCTCCCGTCCGACATGAGCGATCAGGACCAGGAGGCTTTTTTGGACACTTTCCTGGCCGAGGCTATGGAGAGCCAGGGTCTCATGTGCGGCGGCGGCTGCGGCACGGACTGGGATGTCTTTATCACCCTGGCCGACCGGGGCTCGGCCCAAGAAAGCCACCGGAAAGTGGTCGAGGATTGGCTGCGGAAGTCTCCTTTGGTTTCGGAAATAAAAATTGGACCTTTGGTCGATGCCTGGAATTAGAAGGAGATGGAGGCACTCCAAGGTATCCGTGACGTAGTTCATCGAAATTAAATCACTATTTTTCCATTCTGGAAATCCTCCGCCAGCGGCAAATTTACCAACTGCTGATCGATGTGGCCCGGGAAAATGACAACCAGATAATTGCCGCCAGCCATTCCGAGGTACTGCTCAAAGAGGCCGCTGAAAGAGACGTGGTGGTCGCCTTTGTGGGAAAACCTCACCGGATGGATAACCGAGGCAGCCAAGTTCTGAAGGCCCTGAGGGAAATTGGGTTCGACCATTATTATCAAGCCGAACAAACCGGATGGGTCCTTTATCTTGGAAGGCTCTACGGACCTGGCCATTCTTAGGGCTTTGGCCGAAAAAATCGGCCATCGAGGACGCGCATTCAAGGTTCTGGACAAACCATTTGTCCACGAAGTCCGAAATCAACCGCAGGAAGTCTTGAAGCACTTCCACGGCCTTAAAGAAGCCTATCCTAAGTTATTGGGCGTCGCCATCTTTGATCGGCTGGATAAGGAAATCCCCGCTAAACCTTGGAGCTCAGATTGCCTGCAATGGAAACGGCGAAGAGAAATTGAAAATTACCTGTGCTTCCCCGAAACGTTTTTGCCTATGCCAAGGCCAAGGCCCAAGTCGGAGGCTGTCGGTCCCCTTTTTGCCCCGGGGAAGCCTCCCGCCGAAAAAAGGCCATGGGGGAAGCCATAGAAGAAATCGCCCGAGCGCTGGAGACCTTTGGAAAAGGCTCCCCTTGGGACCCTAACACCAAAGTCAGCGATGATTTTCTGTCCCCTCTTTTTAAGGCTTTCTTTAGGCGGCTGGGGTTATATAATGTAATGGCTAAGAAAAATTTCCATGAACTGGCTTACTTATGTCCCGGAAAATAAGATTGACCCGGAAGTAAAAGAAAAACTGGATGCCATAGTCCAAGTGGCCAATTCAGCCAAGCCGTTTGAAAACTAATAGAAAATCTCTATTGACTGTTTGCATGGATGGAAAATACTGAGGATCTCAAAAAGCAACTGAATAAGGCCCTGAATGAGTGCGCCCGCCTGAAGGCTGAAAATGACCGGTTGCGCCAGATGCTCGGTAGTATCCCGGAAGAGGAGGCTTCAACCTCTAAAAGTACTCTGGCAGAATCCAACCTACCTTTTACCCCAACGGTTTTTAAGATCACCAATGATTCCCCATCGAAAGACAAAATAGCCCTATTCAGGAGTCTTTTTCGCGGACGGGAAGACGTCTATCCGGTACGCTGGGAGCGCAAGGACGGCCGGTCCGGGTATTCTCCGGCTTGCGTTCTCGAATGGAAAAGGCCCTTGTGCGGGAAACCGCTGGTAAAATGCGGGGACTGCCGACATCGCAAGTTCCTGCCGGTAACCGATGAAGTCCTCCATCACCATCTCATTGGAAAGCACACCGTCGGGGTGTACCCCATGCTTCCGGATGAAACCTGCTGGTTTCTGGCCGTTGATTTCGATCGGAATACCTGGCAGGAGGACTCCCGGGCCTTTCTGGCCACCTGCCACACAATGGCCATACCGGCGGCCCTGGAAAGGTCCCGCTCCGGGAAAGGGGGGCATGTCTGGCTGTTCTTCGAAAGTCCGGTTCCGGCTTCCCTGGCTCGAAAATTGGGCTGTACGATCCTGACCCGCACCCTGGAGGAACGGCATCAACTCGGCCTGGATTCCTATGACCGTTTCTTCCCCAACCAGGATACGCTGCCCAAAGGCGGATTTGGCAATCTGATCGCCCTTCCTTTGCAGTGGGGCCCCCGGGAAACCGGGAACAGCGTTTTTTTGAATCCGGATGGAGACCCCTATCCGGATCAGTGGGTTTTCCTGTCCGGTCTCGACCGGCTTCCGGTTAAGACCGTGGAAACCTTGGTGGGCGAGGCCTCCCGGGCCGGGAAAATAATATCCGTTCGACAAATCCCAACCGATGAACAACTCGAGGAGGATCCCCGGCCCGATTTTTCTTCCGGAAGAAGAACGATAAAACCCCTTCCAGGACCCTGGCCGAAACAGATCCGCCTGGTGATCAGGGATTTGGTCTACATTGAAAAGGAGGGCTTACCCCCGTCCCTCCTCAACGCCTTAACCCAGTTAGCGGCCTTTCAAAATCCCGAGTTTTACCGGGCCCAGGCCATGCGCCTGCCGACCTTTAATCTGCCCCGGATTATTCGCTGCGCGGAGGATTTCCCGCAACATATCGGCTTGCCCCGGGGATGCCTGGAAGAGGTGTGCACGTTTCTTTAAAGACGGTGGTACAGCCGTTACGATTGACGATCAACGAAATGAGCCCATCCCTATAACCGTTCATTTTCGCGGGGAACTCCGTCCCGAACAGGAAGAGGTGGCCCGAAACGTATTGAGCCATGAAAACGGGATCCTCTCCGCCCCCACCGCCTTCGGTAAAACAGTAATTGCGGCCTGGGTCATCGCCCAAAGGAAGGTCAGCACACTGGTTCTGGTCCATCGAAAACAGCTTCTGGATCAATGGCGGGATCGATTAGCCGATTTTCTGGATCTGCCCAAAAATGAAATCGGTCAAATAGGAGGAGGGAAAGGGCGGCCATCCGGTGTGATTGATGTGGCGGTCCTTCAGAGTCTGGTTCGAAAAGGAGTGGTCAAGGATTTGATTTCCGAATATTCCCAGGTTATTGTGGACGAGTGTCATCATATCCCGGCCTTCAGCTTTGAGCAGGCGTTAAAGAAGGCCAGAGCCCGATTTGTCCTGGGCCTGACAGCGACCCCGATCCGGAAAGACGGCCACCATCCCATACTGATTATGCAATGTGGTCCAATCCGCTATAAAGGACAGGCCAAAAAAAGCGTTCAGAATGACCCCTTTGAGCACGTAGTCCTTCCCCGCTTGACCCAATTCAACATACCCCCCCATAAAGATCTGACGATCCAGGAAATCTATAACGCCATGCTGTTTGATCAGGCCCGGAATGACTTGATTTTCGATGATTTATTGAACGCACTGGAAGCCGGCCGATCGCCCCTTTTGTTGACCGAGCGAACGGAACATCTCGATCTGCTGGCCGGAAGGCTTAGAAACTTTGCTAGAAATATGATTATCTTAAAGGGCGGCATGGGAAAAAAGCAACGAACCGCCATCAACGATCAAATGAAGGCCATCCCGGACCGGGAAGAGAGATTGATCCTGGCCACCGGCCGGTATATCGGAGAGGGGTTTGACGATGCCCGCCTGGACACACTGTTTTCTGGTCATGCCGATCTCCTGGCGGGGAACACTTCAACAATATGTGGGACGTTTGCATCGGCTCCACGACAATAAACGGGTGGTGCAGGTTTATGATTATGTGGATAAAAAAGTCCCCATGCTGATGCGGATGTACAATAAGCGGCTGATCGGCTATAAGGCCCTCGGTTACAAAGTAGAAAAACCAAGTGCCCTTCAAGCTTAAATAATTTCGTATACCATGGTTGATAAATTCTACCTTTACAGATATAATTATTCTTAAGAGGTATCTATTCCAGATGAACTACCTGAAAGCGGCATTTTGGGATTATCCTCAGTTTACCGAGGAGGCAACGCTCCGGACTTGTTTGCAGGAGCGAAAGGATACCTCTTTATATTTTTGGCTCATGAGTAGGTTTCTGGAATACGCCCGAGTCGTGGATACCTTGAAATTTTTTGCGATAGACGAAATTGCCGGGCAACTGTCCAAGTTGAAGCTTCGGCCCTATACCCGAAAAAAATGGACGCGGATGGTCGAGATATATGGGACCCGTTCAGGAAGATAAGGCCGGTTACGCCTCGGCTGACCAACGGGAGGTTTTACTGGGCCTGGTGGAGCATCCAATCATTCGGGATGTTTTTTTTCTAACCGGCGGGACGGCCCTGTCCGTTTTTTATCTGAGTCACCGTGTTTCGGATGATATCGATTTGTTTTCCATTGAGCCGATTGATTTGCCGGAGTTGGATTTTTGGATTAAAACCCGCTGGGGATCACGCTGTTCCCAACTCCGGAAAAGCTCCCAATTTCTCTCTATGTTAATCGACGGGGTTAAGGTCGACTTGGTTATAGATCCTCTTTCCTTCCGAGATTCACGGCAGCGATTCCATTTCGATAACCAGAGGTCTCTTCAAGTTGACACCCTATCTAACATTGTATCTAACAAATTTACAGCCATCGTGAGTAGAACGGAACCAAAGGATTTCGTCGATTTATATTTGATCCTCCAAATTTTTCCTGAATACGACTTGGAAGACCTTTATCAAAAAAGTCGCTTAAAAGATGCTATCTTTGATGATCCTCCAACCGCTGCTTTTCAGTTGGAACTTGGGGTTACCTTTTTAAAAGAAAATCCCTCTCTTTGGCCAAAGATGATCAGGGAATTGAATTGGGAGGATCTTTTTGATTTTTATGAAAAATTAACCCGTTGGGTTTTTGGCCTTGTCAGAAAATAACCTTTTTAAATGGAACCACTGCCGACATTAACTCCGATCCCCGCACCGACTGCCTGCTGACCCTCCAAGGCCCCGGCTCAGGTGAGCCCGCCCCGGATGGACCAGGCTTTTGTAATCGGCCGGATTAAAACCTCCGTCGGCGAGGTGCCGCAGGTTTCTTCCGATTTGACGCCGGCAGATCGGTGGGGGGCTGTCAAGGCCCGCTGGGGGGTGGGGCGGATGCGTTTCACAGTCGATCCCGGGCTTTACGCCCTGAGAAATCCTAACAAAGAATCTCCGGTCCTGGCGACCGCCAACTACAAAATGAGTTTCGATGCCCTCCGCCGGGCGTTGCTCGGTCTGGACGCCTGGATACTAGTTCTCGATACGAGGGGAATCAACGTCTGGTGCGCCGCCGGCAAGGGAACCTTCGGGACCGGGGAACTTATCGGGAAGATCCAGAGTAGCGGTTTGGAGCAAGTCATTACCCATCGAAAAATAATTCTGCCGCAATTGTCCGGTCCGGGAGTGGCCGCTCATCAGGTAAAAAAGCTTTCCGGATTCCAGGCGGTCTACGGGCCCATCCGAGCCCAGGACCTGCCCGCCTATCTTTCGGCCAGCTGCCGGGCCACCCCGGATATGCGCCGCAAGACCTTCACCCTCCGGGAAAGGGCTGTCCTGATACCCGTGGAACTGGTCCAGGCCCTAAAGCCGGCTTTGCTGATCATGCTGGCCTTTTTTCTGCTAAGCGGTTTCGGTGGATCGGCCGGATATGGGACCAACCTCAGGCAGCAAGGCCCCTGGTCGGTACTGGCCGTTCTTTCGGCCCTGTTGACCGGCGCCGTATTGACACCCCTGTTGCTGCCCTGGGTTCCCGGACGGCCCTTTTCACTCAAAGGTGGGATCCTTGGCCTGGTTTCAGCCTGGGGCCTGATACTCGTGAGGGGATATTTCTCGGGAAAAGGATTTCATCCCTTGGAAGCCCTGGCCTGGCTGCTCCTTCTGCCGGCCATGTCGGCCTACCTGGCCATGAATTTCACCGGGGCCTCGACCTATACCTCCCTTTCCGGGGTCAAGAAGGAAATGCGCTGGGCGGTGCCCCTGGAAATCGCTTTGGGGGCTGCCGGTTTGATCTGTTGGATTTCGGCCCGGTTTATATATTAAACCCCAGGCCCACCGCCATGAAAAATAACACGTTAACTGTTTTAAAAGGTCGTCACCCCGGCGAAAGCCGGGGTCCAGGGCTTGTTAAAGGTTCCTGGATCCCGGATCGAGTCCGGGTGACAGCAAAAAAACAAATGCCTGAAAGAGGTGTTATGAGCGAGCTGATTTATCTCAAAAATGTGGTGACCCTGCAACTGGACCCGGAAAAATGTACCGGTTGCGGGACCTGCCTGGAGGTTTGCCCCCGACAGGTGTTGAACCTGAATGGGAAGAAGGTCCGGATCGCCAATCGAGATGCCTGCATGGAATGCGGGGCCTGCGCCCTGAACTGCCCTTTCGAAGCCATATCGGTCGAAGCCGGAGTGGGCTGCGCGGCAGCGGTGATCAATGCCGCTCTGGGGCGAACCGGAGACTCCTGCTGCTGCGTCATCGAACCGAAGAAGACCGGATTATCCCCCGAATCGGAGGCCCAAAAACCCTCTTGCTGTTAAATCTCCACCGATCATTTCAACCATGAGCATCTACAATCTGGACAAAATTTTCCATCCCGCTTCGGTGGCGGTGATCGGGGCCAGCCCCCGGGAAGGAACCATCGGCTCGGCCCTGGTCTCGAATATCCTCGCCGGGGGGTACGGAGCGGAAAGATTTTTTTAGTCAACCCGCGGCATAAAGATATTCACGGGCTGGCCGTCTTGCCGACCTTATCTGAGATCCCTGATCCCGTTGACTTGGCCGTAGTGGCCACCCCCCTTCCAACGGTCCCCCAAATTATGGAGGAATGCGTCCGACTTCAAGTGAAGGCGGCAGTGATTATTTCCGCCGGGGGCAAAGAGATCGGGGAGGCCGGAAACCGATTGGAAGCCCTGATTAAGGAGAAGGCCCATCACAGTGGTATCCGCCTTATAGGTCCCAACTGTCTGGGGGTGGTTTGTTCGGAGACCTGCCTCAACGCCAGCTTTGCCAGCCATATGCCTCTGCCGGGGAAGATGGCCTTTGTCTCCCAGAGCGGCGCCATCTGCACGGCCATTCTGGACCTGTCCCTCAAGGAGCAGATCGGCTTCAGCCATTTTGTCAGTGTGGGTTCCATGCTGGACGTGGATTTCGGGGACCTGATTGATTTTCTGGGAAACGATTCCCGGGTGAACAGCATTATCCTCTATATCGAGAGCCTGACGAACTTTCGTAAGTTCATGAGCGCGGCCCGGGCGGTTTCCCGGGTCAAACCGATCATCGTCTTGAAATCAGGCCGCAGCCCGGCCGGGGCTAAAGCGGCTTCCTCCCATACCGGGGCCTTGGCCGGAGAAGACGCCGTGTATGAGGCGGCCTTCCAGCGGGCCGGCATCAAGCGGGTCCATACCGTGGCCGAACTATTCGACTGCGCCGAGCTGCTGGCCAAACAACCCCGCCCCGCCGGTCCCGGTCTGATCATCATCACCAACGCGGGCGGGCCGGGGGTCATGGCCGCCGATGCCCTGGCCGAGTACGGGCTGGAGCCGCTGGCCCTCAAACCGGAAACCCTGGAACGGCTGAATGAAATGTTGCCTCCCTTTTGGAGCCGGGGGAATCCCGTAGATATCCTGGGTGATGCCGACGTGGGCCGCTTCCGCCGGACCGTCGAGGTTTGTCTCCAGGACCCCGGGATCAACGGGCTGCTCGTAATGACCGCCCCGCAGGCCCTGACCGACCCGACCGCCATCGCCGAGGCCTTGACCCAAATGCTTTCCGGGAGGCGCTGCCCTATTTTTACGGTTTGGATGGGCGGCCGCGATGTGGAGAGGGGCCGGGAGATTTTCAACCGGGCCGGGATCCCCACCTATGAAACGCCGGAGCAGGCCGTCCGGGCCTTCTGGCACCTGGTATCTTATAAACAGAACCTGGAGTTGATGCAGGAGATACCTCCCAAGCTGCCCACCATTTTGAAATACGATCAGGACCAGGCCCGAAAAATCCTCGACCGGGCTCTCCAAGAACAAACGGAAGTTCTGACCGAGATCGAAGCCAAAACCCTGCTTTCAGCTTACGGGATACCGGTTAACCGGACCGAGGCGGCCTCCGGAGCAGAGGAGGCTGTTAAGCTGGCCGAGTCCATGGGGTATCCGGTGGTTCTGAAAATCCTGTCCCGGGATATCCTCCATAAAACCGATGCGCACGGAGTGGAACTCAATCTTCAGCATGCCGAAGATGTCCGGCAGGCCTTTGAACATATCCATGGCCCGGGCCCGGGTCTATGATCCCGGGGCCCGGTTGGAAGGCGTGACCGTTCAGCCCCTGGTACGGCGTTCGGATTATGAACTGATTCTGGGCAGCAAAAAAGATCCGGATTTCGGACCGGTCATTCTTTTCGGACTGGGCGGGATCATGACCGAAGTGCTGAAAGATCATGCCGTCGCCCTGCCCCCCCTAAACCGTCTGCTGGCCCGTCGCCTGATCGAAAGCACCCGCGTCTATAAACTGCTGAAGGGGTACCGCAACCGTCCGCCGGCCGACCTGCCGCTGCTGGAAGAGATCCTGATCCGCCTGTCTCAACTGGTGACCGATTTTCCCGAAATCGTGGAGCTGGATATCAATCCGCTGATTATGGATCCGGAGGGCGCCTGGGCCGTGGATTGCCGGGTGCTCATCAAACATTCTGACGTGGTCTCGCCGAAGCATCTGGTGATCAGCCCTTATCCCAATCAGTATGAAAAGACCCTGGTCAGCCGGGGAGGAATACCCCTTTTGGTCCGGCCCATTAAACCCGAAGATGCCCCTTTGTTGAATGACCTTTTCAAGGTATTGTCAACCCGAAGCATCTATTACCGGTTCTTCCGGCCCCTCAAGGAGATCCCCTCGGATCTGCTGGTCCGGTTTACCCAGATCGACTACGACCGGGACGTGGCCCTGGTGGCGATCGATCAGAGCGATGAGGGGGAACGGATGCTGGGGGTTTCCCGGTTGGTGGGTGATCCCGATGGGATCGAGGCGGAATTCGCCGTGCTGGTGGGCGATCCCTGGCAGGGAAGAGGGATCGGAGCGGCCCTGCTGGTAAGCTGTCTGGCCATCGCCCGGGAGCGTGGATTCCGATCCATCTGGGGGATCGCGCTGAAGGAAAATACCCAGATGCTGGCCCTGGGTAGAAAACTGGGGTTTGAGATAAAATACAGTCCGGAGTCGGGTGACTACGAACTGCGACTGAATCTGGATCAACTGAAAAGCGAAGAGGGGGCTGAGTGCTGACGGGCGTCCTCTTCGCTTTGAATCTGGTCTTGCTACTATCCGGAGTTTTGTTTACCCATGAACAATATTTTTCTGCCGGTTAAAATCGAAGGATTTTCTCTCAATTTTTTCCGGGTTTCGTATTCACTTCATTCCCCGTTATAAGTTACCAATGGTGTCCTTAGGGGTAGCGGCCGATAACCCTTTCCCGTTCGTCCGCCGGCAGCGACTTCAGATAGGATTTCCAGCCCGGACACCAGTGGGTGTGCCATTTCCAAAATCTTCCCAATAAGGATTTGGGTCGGGCGTCGTACCGGGCCCGGAGGCGGCAGGTTTCGCAGGATTTCATTCGTCCTCCCAAGGTGAGCGATTCGGCGACGAACGGCAGTGCCGGAACATAATCGAACGGCCTGGTTCGGAGGGCGTCGGCCATTCGATTGGAGGCGGTATAAGGCATCCCTGGAAAAAGGAAAACTACTCCACGGGCTTTTTGAAGAAAAAAACCCGTGGAGCTTTACGTGAAAGGAAGGAGCAGCCGGGGTTATTTTTTAACCGGCGGCCTTTTTTTCTTCATCGGCGTGTCGCAGCACTACCAAGTCCATGGTGGCGCAGCCGCAATCGTCCACTACGGAAACCACCAGTCCACAAGCCGGGCAGCCGAATTTGGCTCCCTTGCGGGTAGCGGCCTTTTTGGCGGGCTTGACGGCCTTCACGGTTTTGACCGGTTTAGCGGGTTTGGTGGGAGCTTTGACGGCTTTCTTGGGAGCAGGTTTTTTTGCTACGGCCATGGGCGTTGCCTCCTGATTGGGATTTTTTTGCCGGTCCGGGTAGTACAGTCGCCGGACCGTGGCGTATTAAAAAATTTTTAACTGAAAACAGATAATTGTCAATGACAAAAATCATAATTATGTTTCCTGAAGCCTCTTTTTTTTATAAAATAAAATAATGGAAACCAAACCCGTGTTAGTTACCGGATCAACCGGTTATGTGGGCGGCCGGTTGGTCCCGCAATTGTTGCAGGCGGGGTACCGGGTCCGGGCCCTGGGGCGATCCCTTTCCAAATTGAAAGGGCGTCCCTGGAGCAGCCATCCGCTGGTGGAACTGGCCGCCGGTGACGTAGTGGACAAGACTTCCCTGGTTGAGGCCTGCCGAGGCTGCTGGGCGGCGTTTTACCTGGTCCACTCCATGATCGCCGATCCTAAGGGGTACACCGAGACCGACCGGACGGCCGCTCGAAATATGGCGGCGGCGGCGGCCGAAACCGGATTGAACCGCATCATTTATCTGGGAGGTTTGGGCGGGAAGGACGATCCCCACCTGAGCGAACATCTGCGCTCCCGCTACGAAGTGGCCCGCATCCTGCAATCCGGCCCGGTACCCGCCACTTTTCTCCGGGCGGCCATGATCCTGGGCGCCGGAAGCGTTTCCTTTGAAATCATCCGCTACCTGGCGGAACGACTGCCTATCATGATTTCCCCGCGCTGGGTAGACACCCAGGCCCAGCCCATCGCGATTCGGAACGTGCTCAATTACCTGCAGGGCTGTCTGGAGCATGAGGAGGTCCTGGGGCAGACCTTTGATATCGGAGGCCCGGAAGTGGTCAGCTACCGCCAGCTTTTTCAGATTTACGCCGAAGAGGCCGGCCTGCCGAAGCGGATCATCATTTCAATCCCCTTTTTTACGCCCAGCTTGAGTTCCTACTGGATTCACCTGATTACACCGGTTCCCTCTTCCATCGCCCGGCCTCTGGCCGAAGGCCTGCGCAATGCCGTCATCTGCCACGACAACCGCATCCGCGAGATCATCCCCCAGGAGCTGTTGGATTGCCGTCAGACGATCCGCCTGGCCCTGCAGCGGATTCAGCAGGAGCGGGTCGACACCTGCTGGATGGATGCCAGTGCGGCCATTACCCAGGAATGGATCTATTGCGGAGACACGCCCTATGCCGGGGGGACGACCCTGGAGCTGGGATACGCCATTCACATTCAGGCCTCGCCGGAGGAGGTCTGGAAACCGCTGGAAGAAATCGGCGGGAAAACCGGCTGGTATTTCGGAACCGGACTCTGGAAAATTCGAGGCTGGCTCGACCGCCTCACCGGCGGGGTCGGGTTTCGGGCCGGTCGGCGGCACCCCGTAGAATTGCGCCCGGGAGACGCCCTGGATTTCTGGCGGGTCCTGGAGGCAACCCCGGGAAAACGCCTGCTGCTCCAGGCGGAAATGAAGGTCCCCGGTCAAGCCCTGCTGGAGTTTACGATCAAGCCCTCTGGCCAACGGGGTCAGCGAATTGCGGCAGGTGGCCCGTTTCCTGCCGAAGGGACTGGGAGGCATTCTTTACTGGTATGTGTTTGACCCTTTTCATCGTTTGCTGTATCCCCGGATGCTGAAGGCCATCGCCCGTTCCATCGCCCGGCCCATCGTTCGAGGGCCCGAACAGGTGGTGGACCGAAAAGGTTTCCCGCCTGGTAAGCCCCCCGTGAAATAGCCGCCATGCATCCGGAACGCCTTCGTCTCCTTAAAGAGGGTCCAACTGGAAAAGGGCCGGTTATTTATTGGATGAGCCGCGACCAGCGAACCCAGGACAACTGGGCCCTGGTTTATGCCCAGGATCTGGCCGTTCGGGCCAAGGCCCCGCTGATCGTGGTTTTTTGTCTGGTCCCGGAATTCCTGGGGGCACCCCTACGCCCCTACGCCTTTATGCTGGAGGGATTGCGGGGGGTGGAAAGCGATTTGGTGAAGCGGCGGATAACCTTTCAGCTGCTTCGGGGAAATCCGGAAGAGGAGCTGCCGCGGTTTATCCAGACGGTCCAGGCCGGCGCCCTGGTTGCGGATTTCGATCCGCTGCAGCTCAAACGGCTTTGGAAATCAGGCATCGCCCAACGGATAGAAATCCCTTTCTATGAAGTGGATGCCCACAATATTGTTCCCTGCTGGGTTGCATCTCCCAAACAGGAATACGGCGCCTACACGTTAAGGCCCAAGATTCACCGGGTCCTGTTCGAATTTTTGGAAGACATCCCCCCTTTGAGAAGACACCCTTTTTTTTTCAAGGAAACACCGAGGGAAACCGACTGGCTCCAGGTGATGAAGGCCCTGAAGGCGGATCCCGCCGTCTCGCCGGTGAAAGAATTCCCTCCCGGGGAAAAGGCCGCCCGTCAGGCCTTGAAGAGCTTTATCCAACGCCGATTGACTTCCTATGAAGCCAACCGGAATGATCCCTTAACAAACGGCCAGTCCGGGCTTTCGCCTTACCTTCATTTCGGCCAGATGGCCGCCCAACGGGTCGTCCGCGAAGTGCAACAATCCGCCGTCCCCGTCCAATCCCAGAAAACCTTTCTGGAGGAGTTGATTGTCCGACGGGAACTGGCGGACAATTTCTGTTTCTACAACCCCCGCTATGACCGCGTGGACGGTTTTCCCGCCTGGGCCCAGGCCACGCTGGACCGGCATCGCCGGGACCCGCGGGATTATCTGTACACTCCGGAGCAATTGGAGCAGGCCCGGACCCACGATGACTTATGGAACGCGGCCCAGCGGGAAATGGTCCGGACCGGCAAGATGCACGGTTATCTGCGCATGTACTGGGCCAAGAAGATCCTGGAGTGGACACCATCCCCGGAGGACGCCCTGAAGATCGCCATCGCCCTGAATGACCGCTACGCGTTGGACGGCCGCGACCCCAACGGCTACACCGGCATCGCCTGGAGCCTCGGCGGCGTCCATGACCGCCCCTGGGGCGAACGAAAGGTCTTCGGTCTGATCCGCACTATGAGTACCAACGGGTGCAAATCCAAGTTTGATGTGAAGGCCTATATCCGAAAGCATCTCTCGGAATAAGATCGGGTCCTGCCATACGGGGAAGCCCGGAAAGGAAGTCATGGTGAATGGAAGCGAAAATTAAACTTGGAATCAGTTCCTGTCTGCTGGGCAACGCCGTTCGTTACGACGGCGGTCATAAGTGGGACCGGTTCTTGACCGACACCCTCGGCCGGTTTGTGGATTTTGTACCGGTCTGTCCGGAAGTGGAAGTCGGGTTAGGCATACCCCGGGAAGCCATGCGGCTGGTGGGGGATTTCAACCACCCCCGCTTATTGACCATCCGCAGCCGGATCGACCATACGGAACGGATGAACCAATGGGCTCAAACAAGGGTAAAGGAACTGGAAGTTGAAAACCTGTGCGGATTCGTCTTCAAAAGCGACTCCCCCAGCAGCGGCCTGGAACGGGTAAAAGTATACGACCCAAAGGGGATACCGGTAAAGAAGGGGGTGGGCCTCTTCGCCCGGGTGTTTATGGACTATTTCCCCCTCTTGCCGGTGGAGGACGAAGGACGCCTCCATGACCCCCTACTGCGGGAAAACTTCATTGAGAGTATTTTTGTCTGGAAACGGTGGCGTGAGATGGTTGAGCAAAACAAAAGCAAGGGCGGATTGGTCGATTTTCACAGCCGCCATAAGCTGCTGCTCATGGCCCACAGCCCCAAACAGTATCAGACCCTGGGGCATTCGGTGGCCCAAGGCAAAGGGGGTTCCCTGGACGATTTGTTTTTACGATACCAGGAAGGGCTTTCCTCGGCCTTAAGGCAAAAACCTACCAACAAGAAAAACGCCAATGTGCTGCAACATATTTTGGGCTATTTTAAAAAGGATCTTGCTCCGGATGAGAAGCAGGAGGCACTGGAAGGTATCGAAAATTACGCCCGGGGGTTCGTGCCCCTGATCGTCCCGGTTACGCTGATGAATCACTATGTCCGCAAATACTATCAGCCCTACTTAAAAAACCAATATTTTTTAAATCCTCATCCCCTGGAGCTGCAACTACGTAATCATGCCTGAGACCGGGGCGAAACATATCAGACCGGGAATTCCTGAACATCCTGAAATCGGGACACCACGATATAGCGTTCAATCGCTATTTTGATCAAGGCGCTGTCCGAGTCATCGACAAAACCTGACAGGTGGGGATGTTTGGCCAGAAAGAGCTCTCTCCAAGGAGGCCTTTCTTCCGGGGAGACTTCCTCGGCCGTTCCCAAGGCCGTAATCGAACAGGCTTCTTGAAAATCAACAGGCCGGTTGGATCGGTTGTCCATCAGCAGGGAAACCCGGCCGTCGGTCATCAGGTTAAGATATTTGCGGGTTTTTTTGGAGGTTACCACGACCAGGGTCTTCAAGTCCGGTGTGGCGGCGAAAGCCATCAGACTCAGGAGGGGACGGTGGGGCTCTGAGGTGGCCATTACCGCCAGCTGCTGCTGGTCACATAATTCTTGAACCCGGCTGTTTGAGCTGAAAACCATCCCCTGACGATCGTCATCCGACATGGTCGTATCCCTCTGAGGGTTCTATTTTGAAAACGGGGCGGATAAACCCGGGAGGGATTGAGCAGAAGCGGGGACGAACCGCTTCTGCTCAATACTGCTCATCCCATTTGTTGGCAGGAGGGTTGAAACCGGTAAGGTCTTCCGGCGATGGCCCGATTCCCCCTCAAGAAAAGGCCGGCCTTCATGTGGCCCCAAGGCAAATTGGTCATTGGACGCGGGCTGGGGAGGAAGCTGGATCTAGAAAATTTTAAACCCCTTTGCCCCTGGGCTTGGGCCGATTAAACGGAATATGAAAAAAGCGCTATTTCTTTTTTGCCGGGACTACGGCATCCTTAAAAGCCTTGGCCATCCGCATTTTAATAACGGTCTTGGCAGGAATTTTAATGGGTTCGCCGGTCTGAGGATTCCGACCGGTGCGGGCTTTGCGTTTGGAAAGAACGAGTTTGCCGATGCCGTGAAGCGTAAAAGCCCCGGTCTTCTTGGTTTCACTGACGGCCAGGCTGGCTAATTCATCCATGACGGCGTTGGCCGTGCTCTTGGTCAATTGAAACTTCTCGGCAAAATAAGCCACCGCTTGCGCCTTGGTCATGGGTTTTTTGGGGGTCGCCATACTTTTTTTCCTCCTTTAATGGGATTTAGGTAATAAATAGTTGAATTTTATAATGGGAAAAGCCGGTTCGGTCAAGAAAAAAATAAGAACGCCGCGGGAAAAAAGATTTTACTTCATTCGATGAACTCGAACATAATAGCGCCATGACAGCGAATTCGGATTCGGAAAAACAACCCGTCGCCGGCATTCTCTTGATGGCGGGTTTATCGAGTCGCCTGGGATTTCCCAAGGCCCTGCTTCCTTACGGGCGGAAGGTTCTGGCGGAGCAGACCTTGGAGCAGGCCTTGGCGTCCCGATTGGACCGGGTGATACTGGTCCTGGGTTTTCAGGCCCCTCGGATCCTGTCGGCCCTTCGATCTTTTCAGGGGAATCCCAGGCTGGAAATCGTGGTCAACCGCCGGTACGATCGGGGTTTGAGCAGCTCTATCCGGGCCGGTTTGCGCGTGTTGGACCCTTCTTTCCACGGTGTGATGTTTATCCTTGGGGACCAGCCTCTTTTGAAAACCGCAACAATCGACCTCTTGATTCAAGCCTTCAGGAAGCACCATCTTCCTATCGTGGTTCCAATGTATGGCCGGAGGCCCGGAAACCCGGTTATTTTTGGGCGGGAGTTGCTGCCCGAATTGCGGCGATTGCGCGGCGACACCGGCGGCCGGGAAATTATCAGGAAAAATCCGGATTGGGTTCTGAACATCTCGATTCGCCCCAACTATATCGGCTGGGATGTAGACACCTGGGAGGATTATGATCGGACCCTGAAGGTTCTCTCCCCCACCGATGAAAAGCCGACTTTCAGAGGTGACCCCTGATCAGGATATTTTTTCTATTGATCCGGAGGCATTATTTCCAGGCCTGGGGACAATCGGGATTGACGATCCTGGGTCTGGGATTGGGAGTTTCCGTTTTTATCAGCATCCATCTGGCGGTGGGCGCCTGCTTATCCTCCTTCAAAAGCACCGTGCAGGCCGTTTCCGGCTCGGCCCAATGGCAAATTATTCAAGAAGGCCGTGGGTTGGATGAAAGGCTTTTCCCGGTCATTAAAACCCAGCCGGCCGTGCGGGCGGCCGCCCCGGTGGTAGAGCTGCAGGTCCCCCTTCAAAATCATCCGGGCCTGGTCCTGTGGATTATGGGGGTGGATTTTTTCAACGAAGCCCAGGTCCGCAGTCACGCCCCGTCGCTGACCTCTTTGCAGGAACCGGATTTTTTGTCCCTTTTGCTTACCCCCCACGCCATCGCCTTGAGTAAGGGTCTGGCCCGACGTCTGTCTATCCAGCCGGGTTCATCTCTGAATGTTTTGATCAATGGACGATCCCAATCTCTCACCGTGGCCGCCTTGATCGACCCGGAGGGTCCGGCCCGGGCACTGGGAGGCCATTTTGGGGTCATGGACATCGCCCAGGCTCAGGAAATAATGGGGAAAATCGGGCGACTGGACCGCATCGATCTGGTTTTGAATCCGGAAGTTCCGGTAGCCGCCGCGATTAAAAGTCTGCAAAAAATACTGCCTCCCGGGGCCGCACTCCTTCAGCCCTCAGACCGCCAGGCCGGCAAGGAACGGATGGTGCGCTCCTATCAGTTAAACCTGCTGGCTTTGAGCTTCATCGCCGTTCTGGTCAGCATGTACCTGATGTATAATGTGACCGCTCTTTCGGTAGTCCGCCGCAGGAAAGAACTGGGGATCCTCCGGTCCTTGGGGATGCTGCCGAAACAGATCCTTCATTTGATTCTTTGGGAGTCGGCCGGGTACGGGCTGTTAGGCGGACTTTTGGGCATCGGGGGCGGCTATCTGCTGGCCCGGATGATCCTGGGGACTATAAGCCAAACCATCAGCGATCTGTACGTGCTGGTGGGGGTAACGGAAATACCTTTTAGCCTGCCGGAGATGGGCTTGTTCCTGGCGGGCGCCGTAGGGGTGGCGCTGTTTTCGGCCTATGTGCCGGCTCGGCAGGCCTCACGGCTGCAACCACGGGAGATCATCGCCCAGAGTCCGGGGACCTTTTCCCTGCCGCAATCTCGAAAGGGAAGGTTCTTGGGGACAGGATCAATCCTGCTGCTCCTCACCGGTCTGCTTCTTTTTATCCCGCCCTGGCAGGGGCTGCCCCTGGGAGGCCTGCTGGCCACACTCACGTTGATTTTGGGATTCTCCTTATTGCTTTCCCCGGTCACCCACAAAATCCTGACCTTTATGGCCCCGGGTCTGTCCGGCCGGGGGAAAAGCCGGAGGCGCCGGCCCTTGGGCTATCTTTATTTTGAATATGCTTTGGACAAAATGGCCGTTTCCATGGCGGCCTTAATGACGGCCATCGCCATGCTGATCAGCGTTTCCATTATGATCAATAGTTTTCGTCGGACGGTAGATCAATGGATTGATCAATCCATCAGCGGGGACCTTTTGGTCGGTCCGGTTTTTCCCTCCAATCAGGGCGATTTTCAGTTTTTAGAACCGGAGGTTATCAAAGGGCTGGAGACGGCGGCGGGGATAAAGGATATCTACTATTACCGGAGCTTTCTGAGCGCTTCGCAGGGACAGCCGATCCGCCTCTGGGCCGGCAATTTAGCGGTCATCAAGCGGACCAGTCGGTTGGCGTTCACCACGGGAGATCCCGAAGCCATTTATCGCCAGGTCTTAACCCGGGAGGCGGTGATCCTCTCGGAGGTTTTGGCCAATCGATTAAAGATCCGGTCCGGAGATTCGATCACCTTATTGACCGCCTTTGGCCCGCGTTCCTTCAAGGTCGCCGGGGTTTTTTACGATTATCGGACCGAGGGAGGGGGGGTCTGGGTAGACCGGGCGGTTTTCTTAAAATGGTGGCAGGATGAACGGATCAACGGGGTGCGTCTTTATTTGAAAGAGCCCAGCCGGCTGTCCCAGGTCCGGGAATCGTTATTAAAGCAGTTCGCCGCCCGCTACGATCTGGTGGTTATTTCGCACCGGGAACTGCGGGAACAAATACTGCGGATTTTTGACCAGACTTTTCAAGTAACCTATGCCCTGGAGGCCATCGCTATCCTGGTGGCCTTTTTGGGCATTATCCACACCAGTTCTATCCTGATCCTTTTCCGGGAAAAGGAGTTGGGAATCTTGAAGGCGCTCGGGGCCTTGCCCGGGCAGATCCGGATGATGATCCTCACGGAAACGGGGCTGATGGGTTTTTTTTCGTTTTTCTGGGGGGGATTGGCCGGGACTTTATTGTCTCTCATTTTGATTCTGGTGATCAACAAGCAGTCTTTTGGCTGGACGATTCAATTGTACTGGTCATGGGGGGTTTATGGGCAGACCCTGATTCTGATCCTGATTAGTTCTATCGTAGCCGGGCTGATCCCGGCTTCCATTGCCCTGCGAACTGAAATGGAACAACAGCTTCGAGAGGAATGAACCGGGAAAAGGTGAAAGGATAAAGGATCGAGGCGAAAACCAAATGAAACGGTGGGGAATCCTGGTCGCAATTATTTTAGTGGGCCTGGCCTGGCCTGTGCTGGGACCAGGGCAGGACCGAGAGGCCGAAGGGTTCAAGCCGGCCTTGCCGGGGAGGGCCTTTGCCTTTCCCGAGGATCACCGGGCCCACCCGGGTTATAAGACCGAATGGTGGTACTACAACGGTCAATTAAAAGACGCCGAAGGCCGTCGCTACGGCTACCAACTGACTTTTTTTCGCGTCGGGATAAGACCCGGACCGGTCTCCAGCCGGGGATCCCGCTGGCGTGTTCGGGAAGTCTACCTGGCCCATTTAGCCGTTACCGACGTAGATCAACAGAGATTTTCCTATTTGGAAAAAGTCAGTCGGGGAAATTTAGGTTTGGCCGGAGCGGAAACCGGACGCTATCGGGTCTGGATAGAGAATTGGAGCGTGGCCGAAGAGGGGAAGGCCCAGGTTTTAAACGCCGGCGACCGGAGTTTGGGACTCCACCTCCAGGTCTTTCCGACCAATCCTCCCGTGATCCATGGGGTAGATGGGATCAGCCGGAAGGGGGCTGGAACCGGGCAGGCTTCTCACTACTATTCCTTAACCCGGATGGTTACCGGGGGGGAGATCACCCTCAATGGACGGGCGGTCAAGGTTCAGGGGCTAAGCTGGATGGATCACGAGTTTGGGAGCAATCAGCTTCAGCCCAATCAGATCGGCTGGGACTGGTTTTCGTTGAACCTGGGGGATCAGACGGAATTGATGCTCTATCAAATCCGAGAAAGGAATAGACAAATCGGTCCATATTCCAGCGGAACGATGGTCTCCCAAGGCAGAGCACCCCACCCGTTGTCCCGGGATGATTTTTCCATTGAGGTGCTGAGGACCTGGAAAAGTCCCCATAGCCAGGCTACTTATCCGGCGGGCTGGCAGATCGCTGTTCCCCGGCAGCATTTGAACCTGCGGGTAACGCCGGTATTGAATGACCAGGAGTTGATGACCCTGAAAAGCACCCGGGTGACATACTGGGAGGGACTGGTGACGGCAGAGGGAACCTACCGGGGACAGCCCGTCAAGGGACAGGGCTATGTAGAGATGACCGGATACGATCTGCGCTTCGCCCCCCGGTTGTGACCAAAAAAAGCTTGACAATTAAGGTAGTTTAACTAAGATGAAACCGTCCAAAAAGACGGTTAAAAAGGTCAAAAGGCTTTTCCCGAGCCGAATAATTAAATAATAAGCGAGTGGAGGTAAGAACCTATGTTAGTTAAAGGGTGGATGACCAGCGATGTCATGACCATTGATGAAGACACCTCGATGATGAAGGCCTCACAAATAATGAAGGAGAATAATATCCGCCGGTTGCCGGTCATGCATAAAGGCAAATTAGTGGGCATGGTTACCGACCGGGATATCAAGGAAGCCTCTCCCTCCAAAGCGACCACGTTGGATGTTCACGAACTGTATTATTTGCTCTCCGAGTTGAAGGTTAAAGATATTATGAGTAAAAACGTCTTTACCATCGGTCCGGAAGAAACCGTGGAGAAGGCGGCAGTGAAGATGCTGGAGCACCGGATATCCGGTCTACCGGTGGTCAACGATAAAGGAAAAGTGGTCGGGGTGATTACCCAGGGGGATATTTTTAAAGTCCTGGTTTCGCTGACCGGGATTTATCGCGGCGGAATTCAATTCGCCTTCAATTTAGAGGACCGTCCGGGTTCGATTAAAGAGGTGGGCGACCTGATTCGGAAGCATGGCGGAAGGATGGTCAGCATCTTAACCTCATACGACATGTGTGATGAAGGCTGCCGCCACGTCTATATCCGCATTAAGGAAATTCCAGAAGATAAATTAAAAGCCCTGACCGAAGATTTGGACAAAAATTTTATCCTCCTCTATACGGTTCAGGATTCGCTGAAAGACGTATAATTTATTACTAAATTTTATTGACCCTGAGCCCCCTGTTCATTTTCCGGGAAAATGGACAGGGGGCTTGTTTTTTATGGTAGCCAGGAAACAGCCCCTCCCTCGACCGGCGGGGTCTCCTCCGGGGCCTTGAAGGCTTCTAAAACGGTGTTTCCGCCCACTCCCCGCAGGGGTTGGAACATAATCCCGGACGGGACTGGAAATTCTTCTGCCAGGGCATTGGCCAGCGCCTTTTGGAAGAATTCCAGCAAGATCGGACTGGCCGCCTGGGCCCCGGTCTCTCCGGTCCCCAGCGTGGCGAGGTTATCCATTCCTACCCAGACCCCGGCGGTGACCTGCGGGGTGAGGCCGATAAACCAGGCATCCCGAAAATCATTGGTCGTGCCCGTTTTTCCGGCTACCGGCCGGCCGAGGGCCTTCAGACGCCAGCCCGTCCCCTCCTTAACAACTCCCTCCAGCAGGTGCGTCATCATATAGGCGGTGTTGGAGGCTATGACCGGTTCGGATTGAGGCTGGTGAAGGTAAATAACCCGGCCCAGACGATCCATGATTTTGGTGATATAAAAGGGAAGCACCCGACTTCCCGCATTATTAAAACAGTTGTACGCCGTGACGATTTCCGCCAGAGACACCCCCGAGGAACCGAGGGCCAGGGAAAGATTGGGATAAAGGGGCGAGGTGATCCCCAACTGCTGGGCATAGCGAATAGCATAATCCACCCCAATACGTTGCAGGATGCGGATGGAAATGATATTGCGCGATTGAATCAATCCGGTGCGTAACAAGGTCGGTCCGTTGAACTTGTGGTCGAAGTTTTGCGGCGACCAGGGGTTGCTGCCTCCGAAAACCAGCGGGGTATCCATCAGGACCGAAGCCGGCGTCAGGCCCTTGTCCAAACCCGCCGCATAGATGATCGGTTTGAAGGCTGAGCCGGGCTGTCTCTTGGCCTGGATGGCCCGATTAAATTCGGTCTGACCGTGATCTTTTCCACCCACCAGGGCCTTGATCGCCCCCGACGATTTGTCGATGCAGATCAGCGCGGCCTCAACTGGATTCTGTTCGGCCAGGGACAGATAGGGCTTCCCCGATTCAACCCGGAAATTCAAGACATCCCCTTCCCGGAAGAGATCGGTGCCCTCCCGGTCGGCGGCTGATTCGTCATCCGGAGAAACATTCTTAGGTTCGGCGGTTCGGCGGGGCAACGGGAACACCCCCCACTCCCGGCCAAGGCAAACCCGGGCTGTTTTCCCAACCGGATCGATTTGGACGATAATGCCGGTTCGGAGCAGGCCGTTTTTTTTCGAAGCGTTGGCCGTCGGGCGGGCCAACTGCTGGCAGTAAGCCTCGATCTTATCGGGAGGGATTTGCCGAAGCGGTTTGGAATAAAGGTGGCGTAAGTAGACCGTCCGGGTCCCGTTCTCCACCGCTTCCCGGGCGGCTTTCTGAAAACCCGATTCCACCGTGGTCCAAACGGTGAGCCCGGCTTGCAGGACAAAATCAGATCCGTAGTTCTGATACAGAAATTTACGGACCATATCGCTGAGATGGGGGGCCACGGCGCCATTGGATTCCGAACCCCGGGCAAAGTACAGTGGAAGCTGCTCCGCGGTTTGCCCTTGCGAGGAGGAAAGATATCCTTCCTCGACCATCCGTTTTAACACGTAGCGCTGCCGTTCCTTGGCTCGCTGGAAATTCATTAAGGGCGAATAGCGACTCGGCGCTTGGGGAAGCCCGGCCAACATGGCGCTTTCGGCCAGGTTCAGGTCCTTGGATTTCTTTCCCGAAGTAGGTCTGGGCGGCCGCTTCCACCCCGTAAGCCCCATGCCCCAGGTAGATCTGGTTGAGATAAATAAAAAGGATGTCCCGCTTGGATAAATTCTGATCCAGCCGATAGGCCAGAAAGGCTTCCTTGATTTTTCGGGAGAAACTTTTCTCCGGGGAAAGGAGCAGGGACTTGGTGACCTGCTGGGTAATGGTGCTGCCGCCTTGAACAATTTCACCGGCCCAGATATTTTTCCACAAAGCCCGTAGAATACCCAAAAAATCGAGCCCTCCGTGCTGAAAAAAACGGGAGTCTTCCGAGGCGATAAAGGCCTGGATGAGATGCGGCGGGAGTTCGTTGAGCGACACCAAAATCCTTTTTTCCTTGTACAAAAAGCCAATGGAATCCCCTTCGGCCGACAGGATCTGAGTAGCCAACGGGGGTTGGTAGTCCTGAAGGGAGCGGATTTCAGGTAATTGAAAAACAAGCAAGAGGTAGTAGCCCCCGGCTATAGTAAGAATGGCCCCCAAGATGGCGGTTATAAAAAACAAGACCTTGAGGGCCTTGAATCTTGATGACCGGGCGGAGCGGCGCGAAGGTTTATTGGACATGGGATTATCGCAGGGGAAGCGATTATCCTTTAGCAGGGCGATCAGCTAGGTGGGTATCGGTCATTTGGGTTGCTTTTCCTAAAAGAGGATGGACACTAACCTTCATTATAGCTTGACGAGTGGATAGGATCAACCTGAAAAGCCGATCCCCTCTACGACTAGCCTCTTGGTAATCTTTAATTATGATTAAACTGGAACAGCCAATAAAATTGGAGGGAACTAAAATCCAAGGAGAGCGGAAGGAAACCTGAGGGAAAATATATGGTCGGGACGACTGGATTTGAACCAGCGACCCCAGCGTCCCGAACGCTGTGCTCTACCAGACTGAGCCACGTCCCGACCTCACAAAAAAGAATACACCAAATTCTTTCCGCTGTAAAGTACTATCAAGATTGTTCGGTCAGCACTTCCACGAAATTCTTTAGAATCCGGGCCGTGGCCCCCCAGATGAAATCCCCCCGGTATTCGACGTAGTGGTTCATAAAGGTTCGCCCCCCCCAGGTAATGGGTCCTTCCTTGAATTTAGAAGAATCCAACAGGATTTCCAGGGGCAGTTCAATCAGTCGGTCCACCTCAAAGGGGCTGAGTTGAAAGGGATAGGGGTAGGGAATCAAACCCACATAAGGACAGATTTTAAATTGGGTGATGGTCACCGTATGGTCCAGTTCGCCCAGTATTTCCACGGCATCCATCGCCAACCCGATCTCTTCCTCGGTCTCCCGGAGGGCGGTGGTCAGACAATCCAGGTCTTCGTAGTTAAAAGCTCCGCCGGGAAAAGAGATCTGTCCTTTATGCTGGTCCACTTTTTCAGTCCGTTTGGTCAGCAGGATATGGGTGCGGCGATTTTTTTGAAACAAAGGCACCAGGACGGCCGCCGGGGTGAGATCCGGACGATCTTCGATTTTTTGGCCCCGGCCCTGGAATATTTTTCGAAGTTTTTCTTTTTTCATGGTTACACCAGGGTCCCGTACTCCGCCAAATAATCGTCGAAGACTTTTTTCAGGGACGAGGAGATGGGCTGTCGTTCCCCTTCGATCAAGACCGGAATCCGTTCCGCGTGAAGGTATTGCATCACCTCGGAAATGGGGGCCAGGGCGAATACCGGCACACCGGTTTTTTCCTTAAATTTTTTTATGGCGTCTACTCCCTTTTTTCCCAAAATGATTTTTCCGGATTCGTCATAACAGGCGGTGGTTTGCTGGCGGTCAACCCCCAGACAGAGACCGACAATACGCAGGGAGATGTTTCTATGGACCGTCTCCTGGTCAATCTTTTCCAGCAAGTCATATTTGGTGGCCATGGAAGTCCCCACGTCGTCGACGATCCATAAGCCGCACCCGTCGAAGAAGGTATTGTTGACCATCATATTCTTCTGCCCCGAGGCCTCGCCGTAGGCTTTGACCTCTTTCCGGTCATACTCAAAGGATCGGTCCACACGGTGCTCCAGCCACAGATTGATGGCCGTGGCCTGAGCGATAGCGCTGCCCTTGTAGGAGGGGCCTAAGATAATGTCCACTTCGGGCAGGCGGGTCGAATCGACCAGGAAACGGGCAAAAAAAGAGCCCAACCGGTAGCTCAACCGGCCGCTGGAAAATTTCCCCAGGTTGACGAAATAGGGACTGGGACGGCCGTCCTTGAGAACCAGCCCCTGTCGAAAAAAGAGGCTCCCGGTCTCGGCTAAAAAGCTGGCGAATTCTTGTTGAAGTGGTTTGAGGGACATGGGTTAAAACCTCCCGGTAAGTTGCAGATAAAAACCGACCCGTTCGGATTTCGCTTCATCCAGGCGGGAGACGGTCGTGGTACCATCGGAAAGATAGGTGACGCTGGTGCCATCCTGGGCCCTAAATAAAAAATAACGGGCCCCGCCCTCCAATTCCAGATGAACCCAGGGCCGGTAAACCAGTCCCAGGAGGGCTTCGCCGCCACCCCACCCGGTGGTTTCGGCCTCATGGGCGAAACTGGGATCCTGATTAAGGTCCGCTCTCAGGTTCCATCGTCCTTCCCCCCGGTAGCGGGTGTAAGGAAAAAGGGCGAAAGAGGCTTTGATTCCCACCTGTTGAAGCCAGGGCCGGGGGATCCGGATAAAGTCGATCCCGCCGGAAAGGCCAAGGCGGAGAGCCTCCCAGTTGAACTCGTAGCGGGAGTCCAATCCCAGAATGGGCTGATTGAAGGGGACGCCCCGCAGGGTGGCCCAGCGTCCGTTTGTCAGTTTCAATTTTTCCCGGTACTGCTGCCAGCCGACAAAAGGTTTCAGAAACCATAAGGTTCCGGAGGTGGAGGAAAAGGTGGTCTGAAGGTCGGCGGACCAGAAGTTCGTGTCGCTGGAAACATCCATGACGGCGTCAGAGGTCAAGGCGCCGGAAAGATAATCGGAATCCCGGCCGCTGCCGTTGCTTCCGCTTCCCGAGCCAGCCGTGACCGCCAGCCCGATAAGCGATTGAGGGTGCGAGACGGCCAGGAAGGCATAGGGGAGGACGCTGTCCAGATCTTTGAAATTGAGTGCCGAACGTCCGGTTCCCTGGGTGGTGGGGAAGCTGATCTGCCAGGAACTCGATCCCCTTGAAAAATAGGCCCCCAAGCCAATCTCCAGCACTGGCGAGGGTTTGCCCCAGGTGAAGGGAAGGGGTTCCTGCGACAGAGCCGCCGATTCCAGATCCTGGGCGAAGGCCGTACGGGCCATAGTCAGCACCAGCAGTATACCGAGGACGGGGTAAGCCCATGAATCCAAGCGACTTCTCTTGACTTTTGTTAATGGTCCCATATAATCAAATTTTTCGAAAATTCTTACGTCAGGGGAAGGTCAATCTCGTGCAATTGGGTTTGGAGGTCTTTCTGAACAAGCCACCCCGGGGGCTGTTGAATAAACGCTGGGGCCTGCTCTCCAACCAGGCCTCCATCGACAGATCCGGTCACTATAGCAAAGATCTCCTCCGGCGTAAATTTGAAAACAACTTGACCTGCCTTTTTTCCCCCCAGCATGGGTTCTGGGGGACGGAGCAGGACAACATGGTGGAAACCCCGGATGACCGGGATTCGGCCACAGGCCTGCCCATCTTCAGTTTATACAGCCATACCCGCCGGCTGACCGCCGAAATGTTGGCCGGGATTGACCTCTTGCTGGTGGATCTCCAGGATGTAGGCACCCGGGTCTATACCTTTATCACCACCCTGGCCTATGTGCTCCAGGAGGCCAAAAAGTTCGGGAAAGGGGTGGTGGTGCTGGATCGCCCCAACCCCTTGGGTGGTGAAGCGGTGGAAGGCAATGTACTGCGAACGGACCTGATTTCCTTCGTGGGCGCCTGGAAACTTCCCATGCGCCACGGCCTGACCCTGGGGGAACTGGCCGGGCTTTTCAATCAGGTCCTGGGGATCGGGGCCGATTTGTCCGTTGTGGCCATGGAGGGTTGGACCAGGGACAGGTTCTTCGATCAAATCGCCCGATTCTGGGTCTCCCCTTCCCCCAATATGCCGTCCCTGGGAACGGCCGTAGTCTACCCCGGGCAAGTGTTGTGGGAAGGGACCAATGTTTCCGAGGGCCGGGGAACCACCCGGCCGTTTGAAACTTTCGGCGCCCCCTTCATCGAACCGTCCCGGGTGAAAAAACGTCTGGAAGAATTTCCAATTCCCGGGGCGAACCTGCTGGAGACTGCTTTTCGTCCGGCCTTTCACAAGTGGCAGGGGGAAGTGTGTCGTGGATTTTTTCTCCAAGTCTATGACCGGCGGGCATTTCAGCCTTACCGCGCCACATTGAATCTCCTTCAGGTCATCCGGGACCTGTACCCCCATGATTTTAGATGGAAAGAACCCCCCTACGAATACGAGAACGAACGGATGCCCATCGACCTTTTGATCGGGGATCAGTCCCTAAGGCAAGAACTGGAAGATGGACAGCCGGTTTCAGACCTGGAGGCGGCCTGGAAGCCGGGGCTGGAAGATTTTTTGAGGCTCCGGGAAGCCTTCTTACTTTATTGATGCGACGTTATCATGATTTGAAGCGATCCGAGCCGATCTTCAGGTTGACCCGGACGGTATCCCGTTTCATTCTCCCCTTGAAGTTCGATATCCGCACTCAGGGCCGGTCGAACCTGCCTGAAAAAGGGCCGGCCTTTTTGATTCCCAAGCACCAACAATGGTGGGATGTCCCCCTGCTTGGCCACGTTATCCCGCGCCCCCTGTATTTCTTAGCCAAACAGGAATTGTTTCGTTCCTCCCTGGGGCGCTATTTTATCAGCCGACTGGGCGGGATCCCGGTGGATCGCGAATCTCCGATTAAAAGCCTGGCAACTTTTCGGGTTTTAGTCTCCCTGCTAAAGCAGGAAACGTTTCTGGTCTTGTTTCCCGAAGGGACCTATTATCCGGGCGCCATGGGGCCGGGGAAGTGGCGGCTGGTACAACTGATCCTGAGACTGCAGCACAAACAAGCCTTCAGGTCCGTTCCGTTTTTACCAGTGGGCATCGCTTATGATCGATCGCCCGGCAGCCGCCGAACGAGGGTAACCCTCCGGATCGGCGAACCGCTTCAGGAGCCCGATCCGTGCCGGGCCGAGGATTTCACAAGCCATCTTTTATCGAGAATCAGAGACCTGTCCGGCCTGCAAGCGTAACGTGAAAGCTGACGTATGACCTTGCGCCTTGACGTCATGCCGTCCGGATAGGGTATAATCGATTTGAGATCAGAAGAAACACACCGAAAGAAAGAGAGTGCCCTATGCTGCCCGACAAACAACACAAAGCCTATAATGATTTCTACAATGCCGCTCTGGATAACGGCCTTTTGGACGCCAAGACCACGCGGTTGGTTCATCTGGCGGCCTCCATGGCCATCGGGTGCTATCCCTGAATGGAGCATTACCTTGGCGGGGCCGAGGAGTTGGGGATTACAGAGGAGGAAATCGGGACTGTGCTGTCGCTGGTCATGGCGGTTTCCGGGGGCCGGGTAAGGGCCCAGTTCCGAGAGGTGAAGGAAAGATGGAAGAAGGAAGACGGAAGAGGGAAGAAATAAAAAAAATAGAAGCAGGTACACCGACCATGATTTATTTTAGATCGATTCTGGGTTGTTTAACCCTTGTGATTTTTGTCCTTTCGGGCTGCACCACGGCCCCCAAACCTCGGGAGGGGAAGGGGACGCCCAAGGTGGCCCTGGTCCTGGGCGGCGGGGCGGCTCGGGGATTGGCCCACGTGGGGGTGATCCGGGTTCTGGAACAGGAAAAGATCCCAATCAGTATGATTGTGGGAACCAGCGTGGGCAGCCTGATTGGGGCCCTTTATGCCGCCGATCCCAGCAGTCTGAACCTGGAGTGGCTGGCCTTCTCCATCGAGAAGGAGGATATATTTGACTATTCTGTGGTCTACTCTAAGATGGGGCCGGTCCTGGGCGATCGCTTGGAGAAGTTCGTCCAGACGAAAGCGAAGGTGAAAAACCTGGAGCAGATGAAGATCCCCTTTTTCCCGGTGGCCACGGACCTCAATACCGGTCAGACTTGGGTCTTTGAGAAAGGATCAGTGGCCAGGGCCGTTCGGGCCAGTTCGTCCATCCCCGGCATTTTCCAGCCGGTGGAGATCAACGGCCGGACCTATGTGGACGGAGGCGTTACAGACAACCTGCCGGTGGATGTCGCCCGGGCCAAGGGGGCGGACATCATCATCGCCGTTAACATTCAAAAAAAGATCGATAACCCCCAGATCAATTCCCTGATCGACGTGATTCTCCAGTCCATCAACATCATGGGTCGGGAACTGGTGCTTTATAAATGTCGGCAATATGACGTCCTGATCGAGCCCCCCGTGGGTGATGTGGGCCTGACCGATTTCAGTCAGAAAAAGCAGTTGATGGAGGCCGGCATACAGGCCGCCCGGCAGGCCCTGCCCAGGATAAGAAAGCTGATGGAGGAACGATCGTAAGCTACTCATACAAAAAGACAAATTATTAATAATCAATAATCAATAATTAATTGTTAATTGTTAACCGTCTCGTTTCTAAGAAGATAATGATGCGCTTCCCTTTACATGGCTGGATTGGATTGGCGGCCTTGGTGGGTTCCCAGACCGCCTTACTTTTCCAACTGGAGCCTTTGACCACCCATTTTTATTCCTTCATCTGGTGGCCCTATATCCTGTTGGTGGACGGACTGGTCTACTATCGGCGGGGCGATTCCCTGATCATGACCCGAACCCGGGAATTTTTGCTGCTGATTCCCTGGTCGGTGGTGATTTGGGTAACTTTTGAGGCCTTTAATCTGGTGCTCCACAACTGGTATTATGTCGGGGTTCCCAAAGAAATTTTCATCCGTTGGTCTGGGTACTTTGTGGCCTATGGCACCGTTCTGCCCGCCATCTTTGAAACCCGGGAACTGCTGGACGCCTGGCAGATTTTTGGAAAAAGCCGGATAAAACCGGTCCGGATCACGGCTTCCTGGGTTGCCGGTTTCAGAATCCTCGGCCTGATCATGATCCTTCTGCCGCTGATCTGGCCTCGTTACGCGTTTCCGCTGGTTTGGGGCGGTTTTGTTTTTCTCCTGGAGCCCTTGAATTACCAGCAAGGCCGGCCCTCCATCCTGAGAGAACTTGAGGGGGGAACGCTAGTCACCTTCTATCGATTGCTGCTGGCCGGCCTGATCTGCGGCGGTCTCTGGGAATTCTGGAATTTTTGGGCCAAGGCCAAATGGATCTACACCGTGCCCTGGGTAGGTGAAGTCAAGTTGTTTGAGATGCCGATATTGGGCTTCCTGGGGTTTCCCCCCTTCGCCGTGGAGTGTTATGTAATGGCTCATTTTCTGAAGATCTACGAAATGGATCCGACCCGAAAACATGGATCCTGGAAAGCCGTTCCCCTCTGGCTGATCATCTACGCTCTCATGTTCTGGGCCATTGACCGGTTTACGGTGCGTCTCTATGTTTGAACCGGTATATTTTATCAGCTTGGGCTGTGCCAAAAACCGGGTGGACAGTGAAGTCATGCTGGGCCGACTTCAGGCGCAAGGCTATCGGATCACGGAGACGCCGGAAGAGGCGGCCGTCATCATTGTCAATACCTGCAGCTTCATTCGCTCGGCGGTGGAGGAATCCATCGAAACCATTCTGGAGGCGGCCCGCTTCAAGGAACAGGGTCTTTGCCGTGTCCTGGGGGTGACCGGTTGTTTTCCCCAGCGCTATCGGGAGGAATTGGTCGGGCGTTTGCCGGAGGTGGATTTTTTCTTAGGCACCGAATCTTTTTTGGGGATCGCCCAACACGTTCGCGAGGCCCTGACCCGGGCCAAAGGAACGACCCTCGACCTGAAGCCCGACCCGGCCCTTTGGAGCGAACCCTGGGAAAGACTCCTGACCACCGCTCCGGGAACGGCCTATTTAAAAATCGCGGAGGGCTGCTCCAATCGCTGCGCCTACTGCACCATCCCGGATATCCGCGGCCCCTTCCGGAGCCGGGACCCGAAGGTCCTGATTACCGAGGCCGAGTCCCTGGCGGCCCGGGGGGTCAAAGAATTGATCCTGGTGGCCCAGGATACCACGGCCTACGGGGGCGATCTTGCCCGGCCTGCTTCTCTGATAGATCTGATAACCTCTCTGGCCGGGATCGACCCGATCCACTGGATCCGGCTTTTATACCTGAGACCGGAGCGGGTCACCCCGCGACTGCTGGAAACCCTGGTCGCGCTGGAAAAAGTCTGTCCCTACCTGGATATCCCCATCCAGCACGCCAGTGACCGTATTTTAAAGGCCATGAATCGGCCCTACCGCCAGCGGGACCTGAGGGCATTATTTCGGCGTATCCGTCGGACTTGGCCCCGGGTCGCCTTGCGGACCACGGTGATGGTCGGTTTTCCCGGCGAAGAGGAGGGAGATTTTCAGGAGTTGCTGCGCGTTATCGAGGAATTCGAGTTTGATCACCTGGGCGTTTTTCGCTATTCACCCGAGGAAGGGACCCCGGCGGCCCTTCTGCCGGGAAAGATCGCCAAGAAAACGATTAAAAAAAGATACGACCTGCTCCTGGCCCGGCAGAAGAAAATCTCCTCGGCCCACAACCGGGAATTGGTCGGTCGGGTCGAACCGGTCCTCATCACCGGTCCGAGCTCAGAAAGCGAATGGCTGCTGGAGGGCAGGACCCGCTTCCAGGCCCCGGAGGTGGACGGGGTGGTCTATATCACCGACGGCCGACCCCAGATCGGCGAAATCAACGCCGTAAAAATCATCGAAGCCCATCCGTATGACCTGGTGGGGGAGGTTTGTAGCTAAAAGTTGGCGATAACCTTCCCAAGGTCCTTTAGCCGTGTCCAATTCTTCTCGGATTAAGGGTAAACGGAAAAATAAAAATGAAATTAATTAGATAGCCAGAGAACAGCATATCCCAATCCTGTTGTCAATGGATGAAAAGCGGTTCTTTTAGCCCTCTATCCGGGCCTCGGTTCAGGTCGGGATCGCCACCCCGACCAAGACTGTGAAGAAGATCATTGAAGTTGACAGAACGGTGTTTTTTCGTTATGAACACTATTGGAGAAATTGCCGTTCCCAAAGCGGAACGTTGGAGTCAGGATGAGCCCAAAAGGCTATTTTTTAGAATGTTTACAGGTGGATATCGAAAAGGTTAATTATTGCCTGATGGAAAACCTCCGCTCCCACATTCCCCTGATCGCGGAGGTCAATCAGCACATCCTGACCGGCGGCGGGAAACGGCTGCGGGCCCTTCTTTTTGTAATCTGCGCGCGGCTTTGCGGCGATGATGGGGAGCGAGCCTACACCCTGTCTTCCATATTCGAGTACCTGCACGCGGCCACCCTGCTGCACGATGACGTGATCGACAAGGCCGATACCCGTCGGGGCAAGCCGGCGGCCAATACGGTCTGGGGCAACTCGGCGGCCGTACTGGTCGGTGATTTTCTCCTGTCCAAGTCGTTTACCCTGGCCGTAGAAAGCCAAAAGCTGCGGTTGTTGGAAGTTCTTTCCAATACCACCACCCAGATGGCCGAAGGGATGGTGCTGGAACTCATCCACACCGACGACCTGGCCGTGGCCGAGGAGACCTACCGGCGCATTCTGATCAATAAGACGGCCATCCTGATCTCCGCCGCCTGCCAGACCGGGGCGATCTGGGGCGGGGCGCCTGAAAAAGAGGAGCAGGCCCTGAGGGATTACGGTCTGGATCTGGGGATCGCCTTTCAAATGGTGGATGATCTGCTCGACTATATCGCCTCGGAGCAGGAAACCGGAAAGACCGTGGCCAATGATTTCAAGGAAGGCAAGATCACGTTACCGCTGATCCATGCCTTGAGTAGGTGTACAGGCGATGAGCTGGCAAGCATTCAAGCCATAGCGAAAAAGCCGGTCCCGGATCAGGAGGATATTCGGCTGGTTTTTGATTTGGTCCGGAAGTATGGGGGGCTGGAATACACCCGGGAACGGGCTGAGCGGCATAAATGCCGGGCCTTGAAGGCCCTGGAGATTTTCCCCCCGGGACGGGATCGACAAGTTCTGGAAGAGTTGGCGGATTTCGTGATTGAACGCCGCGTGTAAGTCAACGGTAAGAAAAAATCCCCTCGATGCGAGGTTATTAAATATGATTCGTTATGAATTAGCTCCGGATATCGAACGGCAATTAGGACAAATTACCCGTCGGCTCAAGATGAAGCACGTCGACCTGAAGCGGGTCAAGGGGGTCCGAAGCTACGGCTCTACCGGCAAGGGGATCATTGCCCGCTGCCATGCCCTGCCCAAGGTCATGCAATTGGCCCTCGGGCAGGAAGCCCACTACGTGATTGAAATCTTAACCGAAGGGTATGAACGGTTGAGTGAAGAAGAACAAATCAAGATCCTTATCCACGAACTGATGCACATCCCTGAAACCTTCGGGGGCGGTTTCCGCATGCATCGGGACCATGTCACCCGCCGGAATGTGGAAAAAATGTATCGCCAATTTCTGGGTCAGTAATTCCACTCCCGGCTATTCTTCAGGTTCGGACGCGTCGTAGAGGAGATTGTTCACCATGGAATGGAGGATGCCGGCCAGATAGATTTCATCGTTGATGTCGGACGAAAGAGAATGATAGACCCCCTCCTTGTCCATGTAAAAGACGATTAGTTCCTTGATATCTTCGTTATTATCGCTTAACCGTTCCAGGATATCTACCACCTGTTTCTGGGTCCGGTCGATATGAATAAGTTTTCCTTTTTTACCTGGCATAATCAGCGTACTCCTTTTCCCTGGTCTTTCCAGTCGGCTTGATCGACCAATTCCACTAAAAAATTAGAATAGTCCGAATGAACCGAAAAGACAAGCCCCTTTCGCAAAGCCCCGGCGGCCACCTCCTATATTGGAAGACGAGGATTCAAATTTTTCCCAGGATCGCAGTATAGGCCGGCTGGGTGAGGAAGGGCTTAACCCCTCCCCTCGTCATCCCCGAAGGCCTTTATCGGGGATCCAATGTTCCCGGAGAAAGGCCTGGATTCCCGCCCAAAAGCGCCGCGGGAATGACGCTCAACTAGGGTCTATGAGGATAATATTATTTGGCTAACCATCGGAAAAGAGATTTACTCGGGGAAAATGAGGATGAATTTCTCCACCAGATGGTCCGGATGATACGACTCCTTGGCCTTCCTTAAACCGGGTTCTCCCAAGTCCTGCTCGCGGTTGACATAGCGGATTGTGCGCCACTCCTTTTCCAGAAATTGCTGGTTGATCAAGGCATACAGCCCGGGAATCTCCGGGTTGGCCTTCTCGACGTGGATGACTACCGTTTCAGGATTCAGGATTTCTCCCAGGCTGAAGGCCTCCACTTTTCCCCGGATCCGGATAACACCCCCGCGATAGGGCAGGAAATCGATATGCTTAAAGGCCTCGACAATGGCCTGTTCCTCGTTCAGTAAACTGGGCGATTCTTCACATTGGCGTAACCGGCACCAGGCCTCCTGTAAATTGAGGCATTCGGTAACCAGTTCCGGGGTCAGGGGGAAATAGTCCCAGTCCTTATTTTTCTTAAGCCGATTGACGTGATTTTTTGGGGAGTGGTAGCGGTTGCCGGAAAGTTGGACCAGGTTTTCCGTCAGATAGACATAGTCGCTGTTGTCCCGGTCGATGACCAGTTCAACCCCGGGAAGAGCAGCCAGTTCGTCCGTCACCGGACCCGGGACGCGGCTTATCCGGACCCGGTGCCCGGCTGTGCGCAGGGTTTCAAAGACGGTCTGTGTCCAAGTCCGAATATCCCCTTCCCCATGGGGCGGAAATAAAAAGGGAGCGGATCCCGGGGGCTGTCCCAGAAGGGTCAAAAAGCCATGCACCACGGACACCCGGAGCTGATAATAATGCCGCCAGATGAACAGGTTGGTAAAAGTGAATTCCGAAATTTGTGGCGGAAAGCGTCTGAAAAAATCGTCCACCAGACCCTGGTGGGTTAGCGATAAGGGTTCGAAGGCAAGAGACATAGTCACTGCGAGGCCTTGAGGTCCTTTAGGGCCTGAAGCCTTTCATAGGGAATCTGCAGGGAACCGTAGCCGGTCAACATATCCACCCCCTCCTTGTTTTGGCCGTGAAAATCGCTTCCCCCGGTCACCATCAGGTCCAGTTTCTCGGCCAAAGCTAGGTAGTCCCGGGTTTGCTCCGGCGTATGCTCGGAGTAGAGGCATTCCAGTCCCTGAAGACCTTGGTCCTTCAACTCCCGAAGAAGAGGGAGAAGCTGTTCCCGGGTGGGGCAGTTCAAGGTAAATGGATGGGCCAGAACCGGAATGCCCCCGGCCTGGCGAATCAACGCGATGGCCCGGTCCGGGAGAAAACGAAATTTTTCCACGTAGGCCGGGGCGCCTTTGGTCAGGTACTGCTTGAAGGCTTCGTCCAGGTTTTGAACGGCCCCGATTTGCAGCATGGCCTGGGCAATGTGCGGCCGACCGATCTGTCCCCCGGAAAGGGCCAGGACCTGGTCGTAGGTAATAGGAATGCCCAGCTCCTGCAGACGAAGGACGATTTTGGGGTTCCTTTCCCGGCGGGCATCTTGAAGACGTTCCAGTTCTTGTTGGAAGAAGGTATCGGCGTGGTTGATAAAGTACCCGAGGATATGCATGCCCCCGCCGCTATAGTCGGCGCTGATTTCCAGACCCGGGACCAGCTCGAAATGACAAGCCTCGGCCGCCCGCAGGGCCTCTGACAGACCGGCCACCGTATCATGGTCGGTGAGGGCGATGGCGGCCGCTCCCTTTTGGACGGCATGAGCCACTAATTCCCCGGGAGCCAGACTGCCGTCCGAGGCGTTGGAATGGGTGTGAAGATCAATGAGATTCATCCAGGACCTTTTTGTTCGAATTATTTATAGCTTCTAGGCAGAATTAATTATTATGGGACATCCTGTGATAGGTGGCAAGTTTTTTCCTAACAGAGAGGTATGGAGGTAATGCAGTTACTGTCCCCCCACCCCGGATGGGACTGGCGCTTGTAAAGCATGAAAAGAGGGGGCGGTGGCTTTAGTCGCCCGGCCGGGCGACTAAAGCCACCGCCCCCCTCGATATAAAGGGAGTCGAGGCTGGTTTGACCCCTCTCGGAAGAATTAGCGTTTGCAGGCTTTGTTTTGTTGCCGGCACAGGGCCAGACCAACCACCTCATCCATCCGATCCACGAAATGAAATTTGAGCCCTTTCATCAAGGCCGGTTGGATCTCCTCCAGATCCATTTCATTCTTTCGGGGGAGGATCACCTCCTTGATGCCGGCCCGTTTAGCGGCTAGGACCTTTTCCTTGATCCCCCCCACCGGCAGGACCAGGCCCCGGAGGGTAATTTCTCCGGTCATGGCCAGGTCGCTCCGAACCGGGCGATCGGTCAGCAGAGAGGTCAGGGCGGTTAATATGGCTACCCCGGCGGATGGCCCATCCTTGGGGATGGCCCCGGCCGGGACATGGATGTGCAGGTCATGGTTGTCATAGAAATCCGGGGAAATCCCCATATGTTCAGCGTTTGAACGAACATAGCTCAAAGCCGCTCCGGCGGATTCTTTCATCACGTCCCCTAATTGTCCGGTCAGCGTCAGTGTTCGTCGGCCGGGCATCTTCGAGGCCTCGACAAACAAGATATCCCCTCCGGCCTGGGTCCAGGCCAACCCGGTGGACACCCCCGGGATTTTGGTTCTGTCGGCCACCTCGGAAAAGAATTTGACCGGGCCTAAATAGGAATGAAGGTCTTGAGGAGCGATCTTTTTAAACTGCAATTTCCCTTCGGCCACTTCCTTGGCCACACCGCGGCAGATGGCCGCGATTTCCCTTTCCAGGTTACGAAGCCCGGCCTCCCGGGTGTAATTCCGGATAATGTCCTGAAGAGCCTTTTTTCCAAAAACCAAATTCTTGTCGGTCAAACCATGTTCCCCCAATTGCTTGGGGATCAAATGGCTCTCGGCGATTTGAACCTTTTCTTCCTCGATGTAGCCCGAAAGGTTCAATACTTCCATGCGGTCGCGGAGGGCCGGGGGAATGGTGTCCAAAATATTGGCGGTGGTAATGAACATGACCTGGGAGAGATCAAATTCCACCTCCAGGTAGTGGTCGGAAAAGGAAAAATTTTGCTCCGGGTCTAAGACCTCCAGCAGGGCCGAGGAGGGATCGCCCCGGAAGTCGGCGCCTACCTTGTCGATTTCATCCAGGATAAAAACCGGATTGTTGGAACCGGCCTTGCGCAGTCCCTGAATAATCCGGCCCGGCAGCGCCCCCACGTAGGTGCGCCGGTGTCCCCGGATCTCGGCTTCATCCCTGACCCCGCCCAGGGAGAGGCGGATGAATTTACGTCCCAACGCCCGGGCAATGGAACGGCCCAGGGAAGTCTTGCCGGTGCCCGGAGGGCCGACAAAGCAGAGTATGGGCCCCTTCATGTCCGGTTTCAGCTTCCGGACGGCTAGATATTCCAGGATCCGTTTCTTGACCTTTTCCAGGTTGTAATGGTCTTCATCCAGTACCTTGGCGGCTTTCTCGATGTCCAGATTATCTTCCGTCCGAACGTTCCAGGGCAACTCCGTGATCCAGTCCAGATAAGAAAGGGCCACCGTATACTCCGGTGAGGCCGGGTTCATCCGCGCCAGGCGGTTCAGTTCCCGTTCGGCCTCTTTGGCCGCACCGGGCGGCAATTGGCGGTCCTTGATCTTTTGACGGTACTCTTCTACTTCCAGGGTCTTCTCATCTTTTTCCCCCAGCTCCCTCTGGATGGCCTTGAGCTGCTCCCGAAGGTAATATTCCCGCTGGTTTTTGTCGATCCCCTCCTTGACCTCGGACTGGATCTTCTTGCCTAATTCCAGGACCTCCAACTCCTTGGTCAGGATCACGGTGACTTTTTGCAGCCTTTCTTTGACATCCAGGGACTCCAGGATATCCTGCTTCTCCTCTTTGGTAATGTTGAGCGTTGAGGTAATCATATCGGCCAAGGAACCCGGGTCCTCCACGCTCTGGGCCAGCAGGCTTAATTCCGAGGGTAAGTATGGCGATAACTCCAGGACCTTGCTGAAGAGGGAACGGGCATTGTTCACCAGGGCCGTGGTCTCCATGCCGGAATCGGGGGCATCCTTCAGGACCTCAATTTTAGCCTTGAAATAGGGTTCGGTGGCTGTAATTTCAAGGATCTTGAACCGGGTCAACCCTTGAACCATGATCCGCACGCCGCCCTCGGGGACCTTGGCCATCTTGAGAATAGAACCCACTGTTCCAATACCGTAGAGGTCATCGGGGGTTAACGTCTCCTGACCCTTTCCCTTTATCAGGACCAATCCCAGCATATGGTCTTTCAGCAGGGACTCGTCCACCAGTCGAACCCAGTTGTTTTCCCAAATCATTAGAGGAAATACCATCTTAGGGAAGAGGGTCACGTCCATAACCGGCAAGATAGAAATCTCTTCCGGGATATTGACTACCTGTGGCTGAAGGGGTAATGGTGTCTCATTGACTTCCATAGAAAACTCCTTTTTATGAAAAACGCCTCCAAATTTATTTGATGGGAATGGTTTTGGCTTGCGTCGGTTTTTTTGGTAACGTTATGGACAAAAGTCCATCCTGGTAATGGGCCTCGATCTTATCTTCATCGATGAGGACCGGCAACTGAAAGACCCGTTCAAAGGAACCGTATTCGATTTCCATTTGCACAAAGCGTAAGGTTTCAGGGGTGAAAGGGCGTTCGCGGCGCCCGTACAGATAAACCAGGTTCTTTTTAATGGTAACCTTGATTTCATTTTTGATAAGTCCCGAGGCATCCGCCAGGATTACAAACGCCTGGGGGGTTTCCATAATGTCCATCTGAGGGTACCAGACCCGCTGGTCCAACAGAAAACGGGGACTGAGCTGGTGGACCATATCCTCCATGAGTCGGCGCATCTGCTGTTGGAGTCGATTGAAATCGCTTATCAAGGTGCCTCTCCTTTTTGTGTTGGGTTGGTTGTTGGGGTCGGATCCCCGCAAATAAGGGGGCCTTCCAAGTAATAAATCGATGAATCCTTCCGAGATTTATTAATTGTGAGATATTATAAGATCGGCCCAGGGGTTTGTAAAGGAAGGGGGGGTGTTTTTTCGCGGTATTTCAAGCGTATATTTTACTTGCCAGGTTTTAATAATTAGGATATATTGCAAATTTCAAATAAAGTGACCTGCCTGGCTCCAGGGGAGACAAAAAGGGAGAAGAGGAAGCGGAAATGGGGAGTGTAGTCAAGAAAAGACGGAAAAAAATGCGGAAACACAAGCATAAGAAGTTAATGAAGAAGACCCGGCACCAGCGGAAGAAGAGAGGGAAGTAGGCCGAGGATCCCCGTCGGGATTGTTATTATTACAGCCTGGAACCCATGATCCGGATGCATCCAGTGGATTGATTTTCTATGATTTTCTGCTTGCCGATTCAGGCCATCCCTTTGGGGGTGGCCTGTCTTTTTTGGGAGGGGTCCTATTAAAGCTCGCATTTTAACGGTCGCCGGGTCCGATTCCGGCGGCGGGGCCGGAATCCAGGCTGATTTAAAAGTGATTGCCCTATTGGGCGGATACGGCGCTTCGGCAATCACCGCCCTAACGGCCCAAAACACCGTGGGGGTCCAGGGGGTGTTTCCCGTTCCGGCAACCTTTGTCCGGGAACAAATGGATTCGGTCCTGTCCGATATCGGAGCGGATTCGGTCAAAACCGGCATGCTGGCTCAGGCGGAAACCATCCGTCTGGTATCTCGGGAATTAAGGTCCTATCGTCTCCAAAAGGTAGTGGTGGATCCGGTTATGGTTTCTCAGAGCGGCCATTCCCTGTTGGAACCCAAGGCCGATCGAAGTCTGATTGGGGATCTGCTGCCCCGGGCCGGGTTGGTGACTCCCAATCTGCTAGAAGCTTCACGGCTGGTCGGTTTTCCCGTTCGAACGGCCCCCAAGATGCGTGAGGCAGCCAAACGACTCAAGATGTTGACCAGGGGCGCTGTTTTGATCAAGGGCGGGCACTTGAAAGGGCCGGCCCTTGATTTATTTTATGACGGGGTCTCTTTCCAGGAATTCAAGACCCCCCGGGTGAATTCGCCCCATACCCATGGGACCGGATGTTCCTATTCGACGGCCATCGCCACCTTCTGGGCACAGGGGCTCCCTTTGCTGGAAGCCATAGAGAGAGGAAAACAGTTTATTCACAGGGCGATCCTGGGGGGAGAGCCCCTGGGCCGTGGTGAAGGGCCCACCAATCCCTATTCCTGGATTGAGGCGGACTTGGCTCGCTATCCGGTTCTGAAGGCCTTGAGCCAGGGGCTGGAACGGTTGAAGACCGCCCGGTTGGGAGATTTGATTCCCGAGGTGCAATCCAATTTCGGGTTCGCCTTGCCTTTTTCCAGGACGATTGATGAGGTAGCCGCCTTTCCGGGACGGATCTGCCGTTTTAAGGACTCGCTGGCCGTGCTGGGATCCCCGGAGTTCGGGGCCTCCCGCCACGTGGCCCGCATCATCCTAACGGTGGTCGGTCATGACCCGGAATACCGCGCGGCCATGAACATTCGTTTCTCGGAAAAGATCCTTAAAACCATTCGGCAATCGGGGCTCCGGGTGAGCGGGTTTGACCGCCAGCAGGAACCGCGGGAACTGAAAAGGCGGGAGGGTTCCTCCCTGTCCTGGGGCGTGGGCCGGGTCCTGGAAGAAAAGGGCTTTGTCCCGGATTTCATCTTTGACCGGGGAGACCTCGGCAAGGAGCCCATGATCCGCGTCCTGGGAAAGGACCCGGATGAGGTAGTCGACAAGATTATTTTCATCAAAAAGAAGCTAATCAATCTGTGATGATTTTATCACGAGGTACGCTGTTATGACTCAGTTGGAATCAGCTCGCCGTGGGGACCTTACCGCGGAGATGAAGGCCGTTGTCGCCCGGGAAGGGGTGGCCCCTGAACAATTGATGGAAGGATTGGCCCAGGGGACCATTGTCCTGCCGGCCAATACCTTGAAGAAAAAAAACCGGCCCGTGGGTATCGGGCAGGGGCTGACGATCAAAGTCAACGCCAACATCGGGACCTCTTCGGATCATATTGACCTGGAAGAAGAGTTGACCAAGTTGAGGATTTGTGTAGAGGCCCAGGCCGATACGGTCATGGACCTGAGCACCGGCGGGGACCTGAAGGCTATTCTCCGGGCCATTCTCCAGCACTCTCCCCTGCCGGTCGGGACGGTGCCCGTTTACCAGGCCGTGGTGGAAACGGTAAGTACCCAGGGTGGAATTATTCACTTAACCGCGGATAAGATTTTTGAAGTAATCGAAGACCAGGCCCGGGAAGGCGTGGATTTCGTCACCGTCCATTGTGGAATGACGTTGAGTTCTCTGGAGCGTTTGAAAAGGCAGGGACGGATCACGGATATCGTCAGCCGGGGCGGCGCCTTTTTGACCACCTGGATGGTCTATCACGGCCGGGAAAATCCCCTCTACGAACAATATCCCCGGCTGTTGGAAATCGCCCGGAAGTACGATTTAACCTTGAGCCTGGGCGATGCCCTGCGCCCCGGCTGTTTGGCCGATGCCACCGACCGAGCTCAGGTGGAAGAGCTGATCCTTTTAGGGGAATTGCGAAAACAGGCCCTGGAGGCCGGGGTCCAGGTCATGATCGAGGGCCCGGGGCATGTGCCCTTGAACCAGGTGGAAACCAACATCCTGCTTCAAAAGCGGTTATGCCAGGGGGCTCCGTTTTATGTCCTCGGACCGCTGGTAACCGATATCGCCGCCGGGCACGACCACATCGCCAGCGCCATCGGCGGAGCCCTGGCCGGAATGGCCGGCGCTGATTTCTTGTGTTATGTTACTCCTTCGGAGCATTTAAAACTCCCCGACCCGGAAGATGTGCGGGAAGGGATTATTGCCGCCCGCATCGCGGCCCATGCGGCCGACCTGGCCCGGGGGAATCCCCGGTCCTGGGAACGGGATCGGCAGATGGCCTTGGCCCGCAAGGCCCTGAACTGGGAAAGACAGATGGAGTTATGTTTGGACCCGGTGAAGGCCAGGAAATATCGCCAGGAAAATCCGCCTCAAGAATCCGAAGTCTGCACCATGTGCGGCGAGTTTTGCGCCATCAAGCTGGTCCGTGATTATTTGAAACGACCGTGAGACCTTCAGGCCAGGCCTCGGCTTCCGCCCTTCCGCCCCTTCCCGATCTGGCCCGGCAGATTGTCGCCACCCTGCTTACGAGAGAACCCGTCTCCGGGGAAGACTTGGCCGGTCTGCTGGGCGTTTCCCGGACAGCGGTCTGGAAGCATATCCGTCTTCTGAAAGAGATCGGGTTTACCGTTGAAGCCCGAACAGGAAAAGGGTACCGGCTAACTCAGGTCCCGGACCTATTGCTTCCAGTGCTGATCCAAGCCCGGTTGAAAACCAAATCCCTCGGACGGACCATTTATCATTTCTCCCAAATCGAATCCACCAACACCAAAGCCCGGGAATTGGCTGAACAGGGAGCCCCGGAAGGCACGCTGGTGGTCGCAGAATATCAGACCCGGGGCAAGGGACGGATGTCCCGGCCCTGGGAATCACCGGCCGGACAAAACCTGTTATTTTCACTCATCCTGCGTCCGACCTTGCCCCCGCAGCAAACCTTCAACCTGATCCTTTTGGTCTCCGTAGCCCTCTGCCGGTCTATTCAGGAGGAAACCAACCTGGAATTGAAGATAAAATGGCCCAATGACCTCTATTGCCGGGAAAAAAAACTGGCTGGGATATTGGCCGAATTCGCAGCGGAGTCGGATCGTTTGAACTATGTTATCATCGGGGTAGGCCTAAACGTGAATTGGTCCCCCTCGGCCTTGCCGGAGGATGCCCAACCGGCTACCAGCATCCTCCGAGAAACCGGGATTCGGGCCTCCCGGTTGGCGATAATGGTCTCGTTTCTTTCGGGAATGGAACAGTTTTACCAGCAGGCGCAAAGGGAGGGATACCACTTTATTAAACAGGCCTGGGAGCACTATTCATTAATCAAAAACCGTAGGGTAAAGGTGCTGAACGGAAAGGAAACCTGGAGTGGGATCGCCCAGGGAATTGATCCGCAGGGGGCCTTGATGGTCATCTTGGATAGTGGGGAGAAAAAGCGCTTCCTGACCGGTGATGTACATCTTAGGATTTAAAATCCTTAAACTCCTGAGTCCGAAACAGCTCTGGAATCCAAATAATCAAAGACCCCAAAGACATTCGTCAAAGGATCCGACATTCGGGGATGACGAGAAATTACCTGTACAATGCCGCGGTATCTCCGTTCATGCTGAGCCTGTCGAAGCATGGCCGTATCGTTCACCCTTCGACTGCTCGACAGGCTCGTAGCTCAAGGCGAACGGGTGTAGTGTCGCTTTGTCTCAAGGTTATTTGTTTACAGATCCTTAGTCAGCTTTGGATGGGTGGCGTAAGGGGATTCGAAAAAGGATTTCGGTCCCCCCGTCGGGCAGCGAGGACAGATCCATTCGTCCCTTCACCAGTCGGATTCGTTCTTCCAGCCCTGTCCGCATCCTCTCCTGGGCTTCGTCGGAACCGCCGAGGGGTTGGTTCCTCGTCAGGCTCCCCTGTTCTGAAATGAAGAGCTGAAGGGTATCTTCCTCCACGTCGAGCCTGACGGTGATCTGGGCGGCCGGGGTGTGGCGCAGGACTTCTTGGACCAGCCGGAAACAGGCGGTTTCCACTTCCGGGGCAAAACGAACCGGCGGCGTTTCGGCTGAAAACTGCGTCAGGATTCCGGTGCGTTGGGCCTCATAATCGAGATACCGGCGGAGGGCAGGAATCAATCCCAGTTCGTCCAGCAGGGGGGGGCGTAATTCCATTGATAGCCGGTTAAGCTGAAGGGAGACCCGGTCAATGATCTGAACACTTTCATTCAGCGGGATCGACCGGTCGACAGGGTTGGGGAGGTTCAAGGCGGTTTGGAGATTGATTTTGACGGTGCAGAGGGGTTGATGAAGTTCATCCTGCAATTTCCGAACAGTCTGCCGTCTTTCCGCTTCCTGGGCTTCCATTGAATACCGTGAAAAAAGGCGGAGCCGATCCCGGCTGATCCGCAGCTCCCCGGATTGCCCTTCCTGCGCCCGAGAGGGACTATTGAATTCGTCTTCAGTCTTTTGTCCTCCAGGTATTTCCGAGAGGATGTGGACGGTTCCGATCAAACGTCCGAATTCGTCGAAAAAGGGATCGGCGCTGAGATGGTAGGTGCGGCCGTTCAAAGACAAAACCAGGGATTCCTTCCGCAGGCTGCGTCGCATTCGGCTGACCGGGCAACCGGGAATGGGCTCCGGGTTGCCATGAACCAGTTGGCAGCAGGAAAATCCCAATATTTGATCCGCCGGTTTATTCAGTAGTTCCAGCATGGCCCGGTTGTAATTCATTATCCGGCCTTCCAGGTCCAGCAGGCAAACTGCTTCAGGGAGGGCGTCAAAAATGCTTTGCCAGGGCTGGGGAATTGCCGTAATGTTCCGATCCATGATCATTTCCTTGGTTTTTCTTCGGGGGAGAGTCGGCCTGGGAAAAGCCACCCAGGGCCGTGTTCGTACCTTCTGGAAAAGATTACGGGTATTCTGCCATATCCTCGGGTGAGAGATCAACTCTTTTCCCCGCTCCGTCGTTTGAAGGGCGTTGAATGAATCTCGTAGGTATGGTATTAAACCCCCAGGCCCAGGGGGGCACCCCGAAGCATGAAGACAATTGATCCGGCAGGGAATTTCGTAGGCCCGGGTTAAAACCGGCTCTAACGAAAAGGCAAATCATTTAATAATCAATAAGCAATTGTAAATTGTCAATTGTTAACGGCAGGACGAGGGCACTGCCGAGGCTTTTAAACCAGCAACCAGCAACTTGAAACCAGTAACGTCATTCATTTTGGTATTAAGCCTATGATCGTTCTCCATCCGGCCGCGGAACGCTACCTGAACATCCCCGGCAGCCTGATCGCCTGGATCTTGCTGATCCTGGCCTTAAGTCTGTTCTCTTTTTCAATGTTCCGGCGCATCCTGCTTCTCCGTTCCGGACAGCCGGACCCCCGCTGGGGCGACTGGAAGGAACGGCTTCGGGGATTGCTGGTCTACGGGATTCTCCAAAAAAAACAGCCCCGTTATTTTTGGGCCGGCCTGATCCACTTTCTGATTTTTTGGGGATTTGTGGTCCTCGGGCTCCGTTCGCTGGATCTGATCGTTCAGGGTCTGGGGGGCGGAACCGTTTTGCCTTTTTTGAAAGGCGGGTTTGGGTCTTTCTACGGCAGCCTGAAAGATCTGTTTGAACTGGCCGTCCTGGGCGCCTGTATCTGGGCCATCCTCCGGCGAGCACTGGTCAGGCCGGATCGGTATAAAAGGGAAAGCGGCCGGGAACATGGCTGGGAGGCCTATCTGGTTCTTTCCCTGATCGGTTTCCTGATGCTCACGGACATGATGGTTGAGGGGGGCGAACTCCTTTTAACCAATCAAGTTTCTAACCGGCTCCCGGCGGCTGGTCTGGCCGCCTCGGCTTTGTCCGGCCTGGGCGAAGACGACCTCAGGAACGTTTTCCGGGTCGCTTATTGGGCCCATTATCTGACTTTTTTCATCTTTCTAAATTTTCTTCCCCTGGCAAAACACTTTCATATTCTTACTGCCCTGCCCAATATCTATCTCCGCAAGCTTAAAAAGGGTTCCCTGAAACCGGCTCGCTGGGGGGTCGCGAATCTGGAGGAACTGGAAAGTCTGGGCGTCGGTCGGCTGGAGGATTTTACCTGGAAGCACCTTCTGGATCTATTCACCTGCACCGAATGCGGACGCTGCTCGGACCAGTGTCCGGCGAAGGCGGTTGGACGCCCCCTTTCTCCCAAGATGATAACCCTCAAGCTTCGGGACTACGCCTACCGGAACGTGCCGGTGTTTTCCCTCGGCGGGTCGAATTTCGGTACCGGAATTCCGGAAGGCCGGACGGAAGAAGAGGGTCCTGAACCAGCCCTGATCGGGGAGGTGATCAGCTTCGCTGAAATCTGGTCTTGCACCACCTGCGGGGCTTGCGAGGAAGAATGCCCGGTTTGCATTGAATACCTTGACAAGATGATCGATATGCGACGCCACCTCATTGAAACCGCCCAGAACCCCAAGACCTTCAATCCGATCCTGACCCAGGTGGAAAAGACCGGCAATCCTTTCGGCAAACCGCCTAAAAAACGGGCCGATTGGACCAAAGAGATCGCGGAAGTTCCGGTTAGGGTCTTAAAAGCTGGGGACGAGACCGAGGTCCTCTACTTTGCGGACAGCTATGCCTCTTACGATCCTCGGGTGCAGTCCGTGGCCCAGGCCGTCGTCCGAGGACTGAGTCTGGCCGAGGTGAACTTCGGGATCCTGGGAGCGCGGGAGAAGGATTCGGGCCATCAGGTCCGCCGCCTGGGTGAAGAAGGACTTTTTCAGTTACTGCTGGAGGAGAACCTGGAAGTCCTTCAGTCCTGCCGGTTCAAGCACATGATCACCACCGACCCCCATGCCTTCAATACGTTCAAGAATGACTATCCGGGAAACCTGCCGGTGTTGCATTACAGCATGTTTTTTAGGGATTTGTTGGTTTCCGGCCGCTTAAAGCCGAAAAAAAAAGTCGACGGACAAATGATTTACACTTATCATGATCCCTGCTACCTCGGTCGGCATAATGAGATTTATGAAGCTCCCCGGGAGATCCTCAACCGCCTGCCGGGGTTGAAATGGGTGGAAATGGCTCGTTGCCGAGACCGCAGTTTTTGCTGCGGGGGCGGGGATGTCAATCTCTGGCACGAAATCGAAGGAGAAACGATGCGTCCGGCTGCCAGGCGCCTGGAGATGGCCCGGGAAGCGGGGGTTGGAGGGATTGTGACGGCCTGTCCCTTCTGCCTGTTGAACCTGGAGGATGCGGTCAAGACCGCGGGCCTGGAAAATGAAATGAAGGTGGTTGACCTGATGGAATTGCTGGTGTCGACATTGTAGAACCTTCGAAATTGATAGTCAAATAATTTAAATAAGCTCAACCTTCGTTCTCAATCCAGGCTTTTCTTAACATGGATTATTAATGAATGTCTAGGCAGGAGGCAAACCTTTGAATATTATTGTTTGCGTGAAACGGGTCCCTTTCACCCAGGAAGTGGACCTGGAAATCGAGCCCGGGAAAAAAGAAGTGGACCGGGAATCCCTGGCTTATGTCATCAATGACTGGGACCACTATGCCATCGAAGAGGCCGTTCGCTTGAAAGAGCAGGGGGGTGGAACGGTCACGGCCGTTACCATCGGTTCGGAAGAGGATGAGGAGGTCCTCCGGCGGTGCCTGGCCATGGGGGCGGATCAGGCCCGGCGCATCGACCCCGGGGAGCAAATCCTGGACGGCCAGGGAACGGCTCGGGTACTGGCCCGGGCCCTAGCGGATATTCCCTTCGATCTGATCCTCTGCGGCGTCCAGGCGGAAGATGACAACCAGGGGATGGTGGGGATCATGCTGGCCGAAACTCTCGGTTTGGGCCACGCGGCGGTGGTCACCGGCATCGAATCCCGAGAAGGGGAGTTGATCGTGCAATGCGAGTTGGAAGGCGGGATGGACGAACGTTCCAGGCTGCGCCTCCCGGCCCTTTTGACCGTGCAGACCGGCATCAACGAGCCCCGTTATGTTTCCATCATGGGGATCAAAAAGGCGACCAAAAAACCGCTGGCCGTGATCCCCCTGGCCGATCTGAATTTTTCACCGGACGACCTGGCTCCGCGGGTCCTGATTGAAGAAGTTTTTCTCCCGCCGGAGACGGGCGGCGCCGAAATGATCAGCGGCGACCCGACGCAGGCGGCGGAAAGAATCCTGCAACTGCTTAAAGAAAAGGGGGTGAGGGTCTGATGGGAGGAATCTTGGTCGTGGTGGAACACCGCCAGGGGAAGGTCCGGGACATCACCCTGGAGATGCTGGCCAAGGCCGGCGCATTGAAGCATGACCTGGGCGGCGATCTGACGGCCGTCCTATTGGGTTGGGAGACCGGATCGCTGATGGAGACCTTAAAGGGGCGGGCCGACAGGATCCTGGTGATCGATGATGAGCGGGTAAAAAATTTTGAGTCCGAGGTATACAAATTAATCCTCCAGCAACTGATTCAAGAGGTTCAACCGTTCCTGACCCTCATCGGCCAGACCTCCTGGGGCCTGGACCTGGCCCCCTGCCTGGCCGTAAAAACCGGATTCCCCTTGGTCACGGATTGCGTGGAACTCGGGATCGAAGGCGGCAAGCCAACGGCCCTGCGACAGATGTACGGGGGGAAGGTCTTCGCCCGCGTATCGTTTAAGGAATCCTCCGGTTATCTGGCCACCATTCGGCCGGGCGTCTTTTCTACCGATTCGTCAGCGGACAGTCCCACCGAAGTGATAAAGAAGGAATTCCCTCCGGGACTGCCGGAAAGTAAAAAGCAGATCCTCGAATTGGTCGAATCGGAAGTCGGAGAGGTGGATATTGCGCAGGCCGAGTTTCTGGTTTCCGTGGGACGGGGAGTGGGCGAAGAAGAAAACCTGGCCCTGGTCCGGGAATTGGCCCGGTCACTGGGGGCCGTGCTGTCCTGTTCCCGGCCGATCGTGGACAAGAAGTGGCTACCCAAATACCACCAGGTGGGCACCTCGGGCAAATCGGTCAAGCCTAAGGTCTACCTGGCCCTGGGCATCAGCGGAGCCTTTCAGCACGTAGCCGGGATCGGAGGCGCCGGGACCATTATCGCCGTCAACAAGGACCCCAGGGCCCCGATTTTTCGGGTGGCCCAGTACGGCGTGGCCCAGGATCTTTTCAAAATCATCCCGGCCCTGATGGAACAAATAAACAGGAATTAATACTGGTGGCATCGCAAAAAGTCTGTCAGAGAGGCTTGTCATTCTAGAGAATGCGAAGAATCTAGCTTTGTCAGCTAGTTTCAGAGATCCTTCACGCAGTTTATCCTGAGCCAGGAGACGAGATCCTTCGCGTTGCTCAGGATGACAGGAAGTGCAGGGTTCAGGATGACAGTTCGGGACTTTTTGCGAACAGTCAATACTCACCGCCAAGACGCAAAGGACGCAGAGGGAAACCTATGGATTTCAGTTTGAGCAAAGAACAACAGGATATCATCAAGGCCGCCCGGGAGTTTGCCCGCAAGGAGTTTCCGGGGAGGGCCCAGGAGTTTGACCGCACCGAGACTTTTGATTTGGCCCTATGGAAAAAGGCCTGTGAACTTGGTTTCGTGGGCGTCTTCATCGACGAGAAATATGACGGAGCCGGCTACGGTTTCCTGGAGCACTGCCTGATCACCGAGGAATTCTGGGCCGTAGACCCGGGGATCGGTCAGGCCATTCTTGCCGCCACCTTCGGGGCCGAACTGCTCCTCTTGTTTGCCCACGAGGACCAGAAGCAATGGATCCTTCCGGAACTGGTTTCCGGGGAGGCCATACTGGCCACGGCCATCACCGAACCGGATGCCGGATCGGATGTAACCGGGGCTTCCACCACCGCGGTGCAGCAGGGGGACCAGTGGGTGATCAACGGCTCCAAGATGTTCATCACCAACGGAGATCTGGCCAAATATGCTATCGTCTATGCCCTGACCAATCCGGATCATCCCTCCCGGCATACCCGGCACAGCTTTATCATCGTGCCCACTGATCAGCCTGGTTTCCAGGCCAATAAAATCCACGGAAAGCTGGGCATCCGGGCCTCGGATACAGCGGAATTGGTTTTTTGCGACGTCAAGGCGCCCCTTTCCAATTTGATCGGCGAGGAGGGCGAGGGGTTTCACCAATTAATGGCCTTCTTTAACCGGACCCGCCTGCATATCTGCGCCCAGGGCGTGGGGTTGGCCCGGGGGGCCCTGGAGGAGAGTATCCAGCACACCAAGAAGCGCCACCAGTTCGGGGCTCCCCTGGCCTCATTTCAGGCCACCCAATTCAAGCTGGCCGAAATGGCCACCAGGATCCGGGCTGCTCGCAACCTGTATTACGAGGCCGCCTGGTTGATGGATAACGGGGTGGTGGATCACGCCCTGATCGCCATGGCCAAGTGGTTTTCCGGGGAGATGGCCGTGCGCGCCGCCGACGAAGCCCTGCAAATGCACGGGGGCTATGGTTTTATCGATGAATACAAAGTGCAGCGCCTCTACCGGGACTGCAAGATCCTGGAGATCTACGAAGGCACCAAGGAGATCGAAAAATCGATCGTGGCCCGATCTATTTTGGGCATGTAGCGGTTCTCCTATATAGATACTGGATATGGACCAAAAATCCCGATCAACGGACTATTTTCATGCTTCGGGATGCCCTCCCCAGGAATGCAGGTTAATACGAAAATGAGGCCGTTGCTGATTATGGGTCCGGTTGTTGAATAAAAACCTTAGTCCGAGTGTAGGGGAGGGGTTAATCCCCTCCCGCACCCTGAAAGACCGACAACACAAACGCTGAATCCTTGATTCCCAAGCTCGGGAGGGGATTAACCCCTCCCCTACGAAAAACTGACGGACAAAAGTCCCGTCGGTTACCATTCTTTCCTCCTTCCCTTCCCCATGAAAGACCATCGGGTCCCGCGTAAGTAGTCCTTCTTTTTATCTCCAACTGCGCAACAGTCCTTTATAAAGTCATTAATAACGTGACTACGTCTTGGCCCCGTATTCCCTTATTAAACAGCCATGCTCGGGTCGAGCATCGAAAATTCAACCGTCGGATATCCCACCTTGTCATCCTGAGCCCTTCGCCTGACTGTCATCCTGAGCAAAGCGAAGGATCTCGGTTTTCGGCTCCGGGTAAACTCTGCGAAGGATCTTGTCTTTCGAGCCCAAGGCTTGCCAAAGGAGATTCTTCAGTCGTTTCACTCCCTCAGAAGGACAGATAGCGGTTATTTTCGTACTATCATTCCATGGATTATAGGGAAATCCATACACTACCGCGGATTCCATTCATGCCCAAAAAACCCAAAGATCATTTTTTATTATTTAGTTTCGTTGAGTTATGTAGGAACAATATATTTCGGAGTTTCTGGCTTATTTATTGCTAATAAGTATCAATAAAAAATATAATATAAACGTTAATAGAAGTTAACATTAACTATTTTTTAACATATGAAATATTTATTTATTTATTTTATATTAAAAATTTCAATTAGTTATATTAACAATTGTTATGGTATATTTATTGCTATTAATAACAATTAATAAATTATTTATTACAAAAAATACTAAATTTAGTTTTAAGGAGGTGGTTACTAAATATAAGCGATTAAGAGCCCATTTAATACTTGGGCTTTCAGTAGCAACCCGGATTTTCCTTGGGCAAGCATCCCTTCTTGCTGTCTCCGCTAATCAAGAGCTGACTCTCTCCAGGCTTTAACCTATCCGGTGTCAATCAATTAATTAACTCACCCCTTCAGGAGGTTTTCTTATGAACGTATCAAGACGCGATTTTTTGAAATTTTGCGGTTTATCGGCGGCGGCCGTGGGATTGTCCACCAGCGAACTGGGCCTGCTGGAAAAGGCCCTGGCCAATCCGACCGGACCTTCGGTCATCTGGCTGCAAGGCAGCGGTTGTACCGGATGTTCCGAATCCTTCCTCAACCGCATTGCCACCACCGGCCCCCAGACGGCTGCCAGCGTGCTGGTGGACGCCATCAACCTGGTTTATCACCCGAACCTCATGTCCCTGGCGGGTCAGGATGCGGTGGCCCAAGCCGAGGCGGCCTACCAGAAAGGCGGGTATCTTCTGGCCGTGGAGGGCGGTATTCCGACGGCCTTCGGCGGAAGGGCCTGCTATGCCTGGACCTACAATGAACAGGAAGTCACCTTCGAGACGGCCGTGCGGACCCTGGCCGACAAGGCGGCCGGAATCCTGTGCATCGGGACCTGCGCCGCCTGGGGAGGCATTCCGGCGGCACCGCCGAACCCGACCGGTGTCATGGGAGTCAAAGCGCTGACCGGTAAAGACACCATCAACATCCCCGGCTGCCCCACCCATCCCGACTGGATCGTCTGGGCGGTGGTTCAACTGCTGACGGGTAATCCGATCGCCCTGGACACCTACGGCCGGCCCACCCAATTTTTCAGCTCCACCGTGCACGATCTCTGTCCTCGAAACGGAGCCACCAAGGCCACGACCATCGGGGTGGACAACAGTTGTCTGATGGATTTGGGCTGCCGGGGTCCGATGACCATGGCCAATTGTCCTCAACAGAAATGGAACAACCAGGTCAACTGGTGTGTCGATGCCAATGCACCCTGCATCGGCTGTACCGAGCCCGGGTTTCCGGGTACGAATCCCTTTTACGCCCCCGGTGTGTAATCTATTAAGGAGGTAACTCAATGTCGACCAAGATATTTATAGATCCCGTAACCCGTCTGGAAGGACATCTCAAGATCGCGGTCACCGTGAATGAAGTGAATGGACAACAGCAGGTCGTCGATGCCCGGGCCTCGGGGACCCTGTTCCGCGGCTTTGAGCAGTTGCTGGTTGGCCGCGACCCGAGGGATGCCCAGCATCTTACCCAGCGGATTTGCGGCGTCTGCCCCGTGCCCCACGGAATGGCCTCGGTAATGGCACAGGACGCGGCCTTCCAGGTGACGGCGCCCACGAATGCCCGGATCATGCGCAACCTGGTCCTGGGCGCCAATTTCGTACAGTCCCACATCCTTCATTTTTATCACCTGACCGCCCTGGATTACATCGACGGGCCGGCCATGGCGCCCTGGCAGCCTTCCTGGAAAGCGGATAAGCGCATCACCGGCGCGGCGGCCACCGATCTGGTGAACCATTATGTGACCGCCATCGACATGACCCGCAAGGCCCATGAGATGGGCGCCCTTTTCGGGGGGCGCATGCCGGACCCGGCCGCCTATATCGCCGGGGGTTTTACGACAACGCCCCGGGCCGACCGGATCTCCAAGTACAAAGCCTACCTCAATGAGTTGCTCCCCTTTATCCAAAACGTCTATCTGCCGGACGTGGCCGCCCTGAGATCGGTCTATTCGGATTATAACACCATCGGAAGGGGATACGGCAATCTGCTGGCCTTCGGGGTCTTCGATCTCAATTCCTCCGGCAGCAGCAGGCTACTTTCCCGGGGCCGATCGGTGAACGGCAGCACCACCGTGAATTCGGTCGATCTGACCCGGATCACCGAGTCGGTCCGCTACTCCTGGTACGAGGATTCCACCACCAATCTGAATCCCGTCGCCGGGCAAACCCTGCCGCATTGTCCCAAGGCCAAGGCCTATTCCTGGCTCAAGGCGCCGCGCTACGACGGCGCGCCTTACGAGGCAGGTCCCTTGGCCCGCATGTGGGTCAACGGGGATTATCGGCAAGGGATTTCCGTCATGGACCGGCATCAGGCCAGGGCTCAGGAAACCTTGAAAATAGCTCAGGCCCTGCAAACCTGGGTGAACCAGCTCCACCACGACCGGAGCGGTCTATACCAAACCTACGATTCCGTCCACCACGGCCTCTGGCATAGGACTCACCGAGGCCCCCCGCGGCGCCCTGGGGCATTGGCTCCAAACCGCTTCGGGCAAGGTCTCGAGCTATCAGATCATTACCCCCACCTGCTGGAACGCCTCTCCCCGGGACGATGCCAGCCAGATGGGCCCCATCGAAAAGGCCCTGATGGACACGCCGGTCAAAGACCTGAAAGAACCCGTCGAGGTCCTGAGGGTCATTCATTCCTTCGACCCTTGCCTTTCCTGCGCGGTCCATGTCTCCCGACCCAATGAAAAGGCGACGGTCCATGTCATCTCCGGGTAGCGTTAGGCCGGGATGGAAGGTCATCAGGAAACCAAAATGAATACGCTGCTGGAAGAACCAGGGATAAACGCCGAAAGGAGACCGAGGATCCTGATTGCCGGCATGGGCAATATCCTGCTTAAGGACGACGGTGTCGGGGTCCACGCCGTGAAGCGGTTTCCACCGGCTGAAAGCGGAGAATATCGGGCCGTCGAGGTAGGGTGCGCGGTATTTGACGCCCTGCACCTTTTCGACTGGGCGGAGAGGATCCTGCTCATCGATGCCATGCAGGCCGGTAGGGCCGCCCGGGACCGTGTACCGGGTCGACAGCCTGAAGGACATGGATATGGGAACCGCGCCGGTCTCGCTCCATGAGTTTTCCGTGATCCAGGCCCTGGAGATGATTCAAAAAGATCCAATGCCGGCCGTATCGATCATCGGCATCGAGCCGGAGATCATCGACTACGGCCTGGAGCTGTCGGAAGCGGTGGAAGCGTCCCTCCCCCTGGTCTGGGAGACCGGGCAGGAGATTGTCCGGAAATGGATAAGGAATTATGAAAATCGGGGTGCCATCGATGCATCCGAGGGATTCATCGGAAAAAAACCGATTTCGGCGGACCAGACCAGCGTCAGCCGCCTGTAAAATCAAATGAACCCAAGTAAGGAGAAAAAAATGAAGTTCAAGATAACTATGATTATAATGATAATGGGTTTAGCGCTGGGGGGGTTCGGTAGCGCCTTTGGATCAAGTAGCTTTATGACCCCCTTTAACACCGCCAATGGAACTACCTATAACTGCGGTGTCTGCCATACCACATCAACAGCTAGCTCCTCGGCCCGCAATCAATTCGGAGCTGATTGGGCCAGTGCATCCATCGGAAATCATTCTTATACAATCACTGCAGCGCTCGCGGCTCGGGATTCCGATGGTGACGGCATTACCAATGGCGCCGAGATTCAAGCCAATACCAACCCTGGAGATGCCACCAGCCTTCCAACCGAGCCGGTGATACCACCCGGCCGGTCGGTCAACAGCCTTCACCATCCCCGGCACGGCCAGTTCCCTGACCGTCTCTCCGATTACTTAACTTGCCTCCGACAATACCGGCGGGCACCGGAGTAAACGGCTACATGGTGACCACCTCTTCAACGGCCCCTTCTGCCACGGCAACGGGCTGGTCAACCGCAGCCCCGACCAGTTTTTCCTTCCCGGCCGGCACCACTTCCGGCCTCAAGACCCTGTACGCCTGGGCCAAGGATGGGGCCAACAACGTTTCCTTGAGCCGGAACGCCACTGTCACGATTACCATTACCACCACCGACACCACCCGGCCAACGGTCAATGCCTTCACCATCCCCGGCACGGCCAGTTCCCTGACTGTCTCTCCGATTAGCATTACGGCCTCGGACAATACCGGAGGCACTGGGGTAAACGGCTACATGGTGACCACCACTTCAACGGCCCCGGCCGCCACGGCCACGGGCTGGACAACCACCGCCCCGACCAGTTTTTCCTTCCCGGCCGGCACCACTTCCGGCGTCATGACCCTTTACGCCTGGGCCAAGGATGCGGCCAACAACGTTTCCAACCAGTCGGAGTGGGACCGTGACCATCGCCACCGGCAGCGAGATCGACGTCGAATCTCCCGAAGTAATGGAATTTACCCTTCCCCTGACCAGTACTTCACTCACCGTTCCGATCGTGGCCTTCCGGGCCATCGATAACATCGATGCCGACCGCTTACCTGATCACTACCACCCCCACAGAGCCTGCCGCCAACGCCCAGGGCTGGAGTGCCAACTCCCCCCACGAGCTACACCTTTACTTCCGGGGGCGCAAAAACACTCTACGGCTGGGCCAAGGACGCGGCCGGGAACATCTCGGAAAGTATCTGGGACAACGTGGTCATAACGAGTTCCGCCGATACGACACGGCCGGCGATCACGTCCTTCAGGATTCCCAGTACCTCCAGTTCCTTAACCGTGCCGATTCAGCGATTCATCGCCACGGACAACATCGCCGTGACCGGCTATCTGGTAACCACCACCTCGACCAGACCCGCTTCGTCTGACTCCAGGTGGAGGGCCACACCCCCCACCAGCTATACCTTTAGTTCCACGGGGAGAAAAAGGCTTTACCCCTGGGCCAAAGATGCGGCCGGGAATGTTTCGACCTACCGGTATTCAACGGTGAATATCTCAGGAGGCGGCGGGGAAGATGGATGACTAAACGTAAACCACAGGGAACTCAACATTCCCCCGCCTAAGGCGGGGTCATTAAGAATCCTTCCCCCTTCCCGGGGAGAGAAAATGAGCGAGGCGGCAGAGTAGTCCCCAGAGGGCTTCTCTGCCGCCTTTCGTTTTTGGGGTCAGATTGCGCTTGAATTTTTCAGGTGGTTCCTCTACCTTAGCCAATAGTTATTGATTCCGAAATTGTTTTCCGCGGAAGAGGGGATGAAACCTTATTCGGGAATTGGAAATCGGCTGCGAATTCCCGCCCCGGAAATGAGCTTCGAATTCTTCCGGGCCTCGGGCCCGGGCGGCCAGAATGTCAACAAAGTGGCCACCGCCGTCCGACTGCGGTTTGATGTCCTGCGGTCCCCCTCCCTGACCGAACCCCAACGAGCGCGCCTCATCCGGTTGGCCGGTCACAAGTTGACCGAGGGAGGGGAACTCCTGATCGAGTCCCGGCGCTTCCGCACCCAGGAGGCCAACCGGCAGGCGGCCATTGAACGGTTGGAGCAACTGGTTGCCCAGGCTTCGGTTGTACCCAGGGTCCGGCGGCCCACTCGACCTACCCTGGCCTCCAAGAAAAAACGCCTCGAAAGCAAACGCACCCGTTCCGGGCTGAAAAACCGGCGCCGTTCGGTCGCGGGGTCGGAGGATTGGTGATTAACCGTCTAACCTGTTTTTGAAGTTGACTCGTTTTTTCCGTTAGCCTATAGTTTTTTGAATTTATTTTAGGATCTTAAACGCTAAAACCTTTAATCATAGGAGACACCCATGGATCTGGTCAGTCGAGTTAAGGCCATTCTACTCAAACCCAACGACACCTGGCCGGAAATCAAAAATGAAACGACCTCGGTGAAAGAACTGTTTACCTCCTACGCGGCCATCCTGGCCGCCATCCCGCCCATCGCCTCTTTTATCGGGTTTTCACTGATCGGCATGTCCGTTCTAGGGTTTCATTATCGCATGCCTTTGGTATCAGGCCTCGGTCATCTAATTGTCTCCTATGTCTTTTCACTGGCGGGAATTTATTTAGTCGGAATGATCATCGATGCCCTGGCGCCCAGTTTCGGATCCTCAAAAAATCAGCTTAATGCTATGAAGGTGGCGGTCTATTCCTGGACGCCGGGTTGGGTGGCCGGCGTCTTTCTGGTTATCCCCTCCCTTTCGCCACTCAGTATGCTGGTCTCCTTATACGGGTTGTACCTGTTTTATCTGGGCTTACCGATCCTGATGGAAACCCCTCAGGACAAAGCCCTGGGGTATGTGATCGTGACCATTTTAGTGAGTATTGTTGTTTCCATCCTGGTCGGTACCGTCTCGGGCGCCCTGTTCGGTTATGGACACGGGGGCATGATGGGCTGGCGTTTCTAATTCACTGGGATTAAGGAGGGGACGGATGAAAAGAAACAAGTTGGGATTCATGCTTTTTTGGGTGCTTCTATTGGTTGCCGCCTATAGCGGGGTCTGCTTTGCCGATAAAGCCGCGGTGACCATTGAGGCCCCTGACCAGGCGGCCAAGGGGACGGAAGTCGTGGTCAAACTTCAGGTCACTCACAGCGCCAACAATTTTTTCCATTACACCAAATGGGTGCAGGCCAAAGTGAATGGGAAAGACACGGCACTTTGGGAATATTCCATGACCAATCGACCCGAAGCAGCCGTCTTTACGAAAGAAATTAAACTGATGGTCAACGAGCCTCTGGAAATCGTGGCCGAGGCCAGTTGCAACATCCATGGCAGCGCGGGTCCGGCAAAAAAGAAGATCATGTTGAAGGAATAAGGTGGGTCATGACCATCGGCGGTATTTCCATTATTCTGATTTTAGGCATCATCAATTTTCTGTTGCTCCTTTTTCAACTCTTCAGCGGCCTGCACTGGATCAAGGTCAAGTTCGGAGTCCACCGAAAAGCCGGCATCCTGCTGTTCATCACGGCTACGGTTCACGGCCTGCTGGGCCTGCTGGCCTCTGATTAAAGAGAGGGAAGATGGAAGAGGGAAGAGGGAAGAAAAAACATTCTGGCATTTTGTATTAATGCGGGGTTCTTCCGCCCTTCGCTTTTTCTTCCCTCTTCTCTCTTCCCTCTTCCATCTATGTTTTACTCCTTATCGCTGACCCCGGCGGACGCAAAGGTGGCCATTTCGTTGTAGACCTTGACGGAGGCCTCGATGAGCGACATGGCCAGGGCGGCGCCGGTCCCTTCACCCAAACGCAGTTGCAGATCAAATAAGGGTTTTACTCCAAAGAGGGTGCAGAAGGTCCGATGGCCGGCCTCTTCGGAAAGGTGGCTGAAAAACAGGTAGTCTCGAACCGGAGGCGACAGGCGACAGGCCACCAAAGCCCCGGCTGAGGAAATGAATCCGTCTACGACCACCGGTATCCGGGCGGCGGCGGCGCCCAGGCAGATCCCGCAAATGCCGGCAATCTCCAGACCCCCTATGGCCGCTAAGATGTTCAAAGGATCGGTCAGCCTCGCCCGGTTCACCTCCAGAGACTGCTGAATAATTTTTATCTTATGGGTCAAGGTGGGATCGTCGATACCCGTGCCTCGGCCGGTAATCACCTCCACGGGGCAGGGAAGCAAGGCCGCGAATACGGCCGAGGACGGAGTGGTGTTGGCAATTCCCATTTCCCCGGTGCCGATCAGGGTCACGCCCTCCTGGGCGGCGGCTTGAGCCAATTCGATACCGACTTCAATGGCCCGGACGGCCTCGGTCAAGCTCATGGCCGGTCCACGGGCGATATTATCCGTTCCCGATTTTATTTTTTTTTGAATGAGCCCGGTGGCCCCGGCTAAGGGATCATTCACCCCGATATCGATCACCCGGACCTCCGCCTCCACATGGCGGGCCAACACGTTGACGGCTGCTCCGCCGGCCAGCATGTTGCGAACCATCTGAGGCGTTACCGCCGCCGGATAAGCCGAGACCCCCTCGGCGGCCACGCCGTGATCGCCGGCAAAGGTGAATATTCTCTTTTGGCCCATCTCCGGAGTGGAAGTATTGGTGGCCAGGCAATACTGCGCCGCCATATCCTCCAGGCGTCCCAGGCTTTTGGGCGGCTTGGTCAACTGGTCCAGGTGTGTCCGAATGGCGGGCTCCAGGTTCGGATCCACCGGTACAATGGCTTGAAGGGTTTGCTCTAATAATGTCATGATTCCTTATCCTCCTTTATTCATGGTTGTTTTTTGGTAAATAAAAAAAGGGTTCCCTTCTTCCAAAGAAGAAAGGAACCCTTTACCATCAGGTCCTTAGAGATTCTTAGCCGTCGGTCGTCTTCTGGCTTCCCCGCCCTTTCAACCGCCTTCCCATTCCTTTTCCAAGGAACAGTGGCGTTTCCTGATTAAAAGGGCTGCCGCTCTTTCTTAGAGAAGAGCGGCGGGGTTACAGCGGCGGGACCGCCACGGTTTCACACCGTGTTCCGTTACCGATACGCTTTATTGTGCCTATATAATTATCCTTTGGACGGGGTTGCTGTCAAGTTTTTTTGCCGGGCAGGCGCCTTTCTTTCCCCAACCTTCCAAGGGGCCGCTAGATTATACAGTACGGCTAAAAAGGCCGGCCACCATCTTAGGATCTGTAAACAAATAACCTTGACAAACGGCCCTACAACCGTTCGCCCTGAGCTTGTCGAAGGGTGAACGATACGGCAATGCTTCGACAGGCTCAGCATGAACGGAGATATTAGCGGTACTGTACAGCTTATTTCTTGACGGGTTCTTACCGGTCTGTCAGGAGCGGATTCTCTTATGGTCTTTTTCAGTCCCGCCACCGGCACGAGCGCCGTTAGTGTACTGGGTGCCGAGAAACCAAAATAGAATGGCCAGAATCACGGTAATGAAGAATAGCGTGAAAGCGAGTTGTTTGCCGTGCCACAACCCGTTAAACCATTCTCGAAACTCTGTAGCCAGAATATTAACTTTACCCCCATAGACTTCTAATTCACGTAAATACTTTTTTGTATCCAGAGGATTATAGCCAAGAGGGTTTGGATCAGTCAGATCCGGCGGTTAAATAAACAAGGGCCGAACTGCTCAAACCAATAACCAAGATCATCATGGCAATAGATTTAGAATGTGTTGCCAGCCGTTCGAAGTAATTGGGCGTGTAATTATTCTTATTAAGAATATTTTCTTGAATATGCATTAATTCATCTATGGAGATAGGGTGACCACGCTTTCTAAGCTCCTTGGCGGCTAACTCGATGGCTTCAAATCGATACTTTGAATAATTGGTTATATATTCCATAAGTTCTGCATCCGAAAGAGTCGGGATCCTGGCGTGAAATGGTTCGGTCATCTGCTTGCTAAGACCAGATTAAAGTTAGACCCGAGACTTTGTAGTCTTTAAAGCTCTTATCTTTGGAAATAAGGGGCATTTTATTTTGAATGGCCTGCCAGATAATCAAACGGTCAAATGGATCTTTATGGCCGATTTTAGGTAGTTTGTAAAAGGTGGCGGCTTCGCTGGCCGACAAAGGGAGCGTTTCAAAATCCAGTTGATGGGCTGATTCCGGGAGCTGCTCCGGGAGGAGGTTAATCAAGGACATTTTGCCGAGGGCCGCCTTTAAAGATATTTCCCAAAAGGATATCACGCTGACAAAAATCCGGTTGTCCGTTTCCTGGAGGATATCCCGGGCTTTCGTCCCCAATCGATCGGGATCCAAGATCGACCATAAAAAGGTATGGGTGTCGATGAGAAAATTCATGAGGAAAGCAATTCCTCATCCCTGATTTTGAAATCATCACTGATCCTAAAGGAAGCTTTCCCTTTCAGAAGGCCGAGTTTTCTTTTCTTAGGCCCTTTCAATGCAGCATAAGGGGATAGGATCGCCACCTTCTCCTTATGCTTCCCAAAGCTGATTATAATTTTTTCCCCCTTCTTTATTCGTCCCAAGATGGTCGAAAAGTTGGCTTTCAATTCACCGATGGGTATCACGTCCATTTTTTTCCTCCAACCTTTTTTGCCATTTTAGGTTTTACTTGTCAAGTTGTCAAGAAAATATTCTACTCCGACTGGAAAAGGCTGGGCACAATCATAAAACTCGCGGAAATAAAGAGCCCGTATCCTGAAATCGAACGGGCACTCAGGGGATATTCTAAAGAGGAATTGCGAAGGGCAAAGAATTTCTCCAAGGTATTCTTTGATCTGTCGATTGCCACTTACACCTACTAATGTCGTTTTTGCGTTGGCTCATAAGTAAAGGATTACGAAAAGAAATGTTCTGAGAAGGAAGAAGATTTTGGAGAAACGGGACCAAAGAGGCCCAGACCTGGTCTTCCTTCCGAGGTTTCATTTTCCCAACATTAGAGTCCAAACTCAAGTACGAACCGTGTCCCGTTCTCACGTTCAATCTTAATGGTGCCACCAATTTGCTTCGTTAGCCGACCGACCAATTGAAGCCCAAACCCACTGGAGTTTCCAATATCAATGGTCTCTAAAATACCATTTCCGTTGTCCTCGATAACGAGCGTCGCGCGATGGTCCTTGATCGCGGCCGATACCTTTATCAAGCCATCGTCTCTGCCGATGAAAGCGTGTTTCATGGCGTTGGTAAGGAGCTCGTTGACGATGATCCCCAGCGGAGACAATAAATCTACACCAAGTACAAAATCATCGATCCGTGTTTCGATTTGTACTGATGCTTTATTAGGGAAAACATCGATGATCTCATCAACCAAGGCCGGGAGGTAGTGCTTGATCGACATCTCTCTTAGATTCTCAGTGCGGTATAATTTGTCGTACAACACCGACATACTCTGCAAACGACTTCTGGCGTCCTCTAAGGCGGCGACGGCTTTCCAGTCTTCCAGCGTTTCCGATTGCAGCAACAGCAGGCTCACCATGGTATTCATGTTGTTCTTGATGCGGTGATGGACCTCCCGGAGGAGGAGTTCTTTTTCTTCCAGGAGGGCATTGATTTTTTCCTCCGCCCGCTTGCGTTCGGTGATGTCACGGCTGCTCACCGTCAGGCCAACGATTTCGCCGTCGCGTTTCACCGGCCCGACGTAAGATTCAAAGGATTGAAAAGAGCCATCTGCATACCGGTAGATGCTCTCAAGTTCCTCAGGTTGCCCCGTTTGCAGCACACGTTCAAAATATTCCCGTGTGGGCTGTTCATATTCCTTCGGAGTAAAATCATAGAAAGATGAGCCGATAACCTGTGCCTTGGTCAACCCCGGCACCGTGTGATTGATGAAAAGGATAGTAGCGTTTCGGTCAAGCAGCGCCATATAGTCAGGCGAATATTCGGTCAGCGATCGCCACTTTTCTTCACTCTCTCGCAGCGTCTCCATAGTATTTAGTAATTTCTTGTTCGCCTCAAAAAGCTCAAAGGCCATTTCGATCGAAGACCGAAGTACAAAATCTCCGGAATCCTTGAGCACGTAGCCGTAGCGGGTGATCTCCTTTACTCTATCCACATATTCTTTTTCCAAATGGGAGGTCAGGAACACGATGGGGATATTCTGCTTCCGGAGAATTTGTCTCGCCGTTTCGGACCCGTCGATTGGCCCCTCGAGATCGATGTCCATGAGGATGAGACTAATCTTTTCATCGTCGACTGCAATTTCCACAGCCTTCTCACCGGAGGTCGCGACGATAACATTGTATCCAAAGCTCTCGATCGTTTGCGCATCATAAAGAGCGTCAAAAACATCGTCTTCAACGAGCAGAATGGTTTTCTGCTCCTGGATGCTCATGGGTGACCTTCCTTATTTCGGAAACCCTATATTTTTATTCAGTTTTATCAGTCGGCGGCCTAAGAAACGTTTGAGAGAATAAGTCAATAATATTCTATTTCGGAAAACAGCCGGCAGCCAACGATTTTCATTTGAAATCTTTCTGAATGGACTCAAACAATCAAAAACAACAGCACAGGAAGAACTGCCCGATATCACTAGGAATATCTCCTACCATGGTCATGTGGCTCGATCCAGTTCTTTCCTTACGGCCAGTCCCAGCTTCTCAATGACATAGGGTTTTCCCACGTAGGCACCGGCACCGACGGCCTGAGCAGAATGTACACGATCCAACTCCGAAAAACCACTCACGATAATCGCCTTCTGTTGGGGATGGATCTCCAGGATCCTCTTGTAGGTCTCCAATCCGTCCATACCGGGATCCATGATCATGTCCAGGACCAGGAGATCCGCTTTATGTTCTTTCAGGTAAGCCACCGCCTCCTCACCGCTGGAAACGCTAGTTATGTTGTAATTCAATTTCTTGAGCATCTCTTCTGCCAAATCACGCTGCCCCTTGACATCATCTACAATGAGAATGGTTTCGCCCTTACCCAGGTATTCGGAAATCGGGACTCTAACCGGCTCCGTGGATATTTTTTCCCTAGTCACCGGAAAATAGAGGGTAAAGGTGCTTCCCTTTTCCTCTTCGCTCTGGACATCAATGTATCCCTGATGGTCTTTCACCGTGCCCCAAACCACCGCCAGCCCTAATCCGGTCCCGCTTCTCCCCATAACCTTCTTGGTATAAAAAGGCTCAAAAATGCGTTTGAGATCAGCCGCCGGTATCCCTTCCCCGGTATCTGACACGGAAAGGACCACATAATCCCCCTCCTGGACCTCATCATATCCCTGAATCGGTCGGTCTATATATTGATTGGACGTTTCAATAGTCAGAGTGCCTCCATTGGGCATGGCTTCCCTCGCGTTCGAGACCAGATTGAGAAATGCGTTGCCGAGATAGATGGCAGAACCGGAAATATTTAAAAGCGCCGGGTCAAGCTTGACCTGGATCGTTACCGAAGGATAATAGGAAAACAGTTTCTCGAACTCCAGTGAATGCTGGCCATCGACGATGATTCTGTTCAGATTTAGCACCTGTCTGTCGGATATTCCTCTTCTGGCTAGGGTCAACATATCCTGAACAATCGCGGCCGCCTTCCGGCTTCCGCTTAGAATATTCTCAAGGCCGGATCTGAACGGACTGGACGCGTCTACGTCATAGAGTAGCAGCTCCGAATAGCCGCCAATAACACCCAGAACATTATTGAGAGCGTGGGCGACACCGCCAGCGAGAGTTCCGAGTGCTTCCATTTTTTCCGCACGATTCAGACGAACCTCCAGATCCCGCTTTTCATCTTCTGCACGTTTGTGGTCGGTGATGTCGATAAAACTCTCAACATAACAATCCTTTCCTTTTATGGTAATAGGATAAACGGTTTTCAGGATGTCTCTTTGTTGTCCATCAGCATGGATGAGCTTACGTTCAGAGTTCGCGACGCTTTGACCGAGATCTTTGACCGGACATTTGCCTATCTGGGCCGGACAAACCAATGAGTGACAGATTTGTCCAATAATCCTCTCTTTCGGTAGCCCGGTCATTTCTATGGCAGTCTGATTTGCTTCAATAATTATCTGAGCATCCTTTTCAATGATGAGAATCCCGGTTCCTACCGTATTGAAGATCGCCTGCAGTTTCGTCTCGCTTTCCCGTATGGCCGCTTCCGCCTGCTGGCGCTCGGTTTCTGATTTTTCGAGTTCAGCAATCCTTCGGCGAAGATCCTCCAATTCTTGGATCAGTTGCTCCTGGGTCTTCCTGCTATCGTTCATTCTGTAAATCTCCAGTTGGGACATTCACAATAAAAAACCCCACCTCTCGTAAAATAAATGGGTCCTATTGTTCTTTCAAGCGATATTATTAACAAATTTTCTCGTTGTTCGGAATTTTCCAAGTACAACTACAACCAATCGCAGCCATCCTGCAATAAAAGAGACCCCTTTCTCCCTATAAGGAAGCTGAGGCCGAGCGGCAATCTTGAGATCAAGGGGCGGTTTGGGTGGGGTTCTCGCGTGTTTATCTCCCGCCACTCATCGAAGCCAAAGTCTGTTCCAGTGCTGTCTGGTTGGGAGCTACGAAAGGGGTCGAACTAGGGACCTTCGCAAGCAACTCCAGGAAATGTTCGGTCTTTCCTTGAGCCGGCGGTAAGTGTGCCGAGAAAATTATTTTCGGGGCAATATGACGAATTCTGTCCAGGGCTTGGCTGAATTCGCTCGGCTCAACCATATGAACCCAGGGGCTGTCCGCGCTGGCCCAACTGATCATGCCTTGAGCCAAATCCCCCGCGCGTAACATCATCGGCATTCTGCGCCGGCGACGGGATGATGGCCCCAAAACAATCGGCAGAGAAAAAGGCTTCCGATTTGTCATCGTAGATACCGATAGTCGTCGGGTTATCGAATAAAGGCGGTCTGACGGCGGTCAGCTTGCGGTCACCCAACTGAATACTTTCTCCCGAATTCAGCCAGTAAACCCGATGCATGGGTACCGGCCAGGCCGTGGTCATCCTCAGCACGGCTAAGGAGTTCGCCACCAGCTTCGCACTGGGTGCTGCTTCCAGAACCTTCTGAAGGCTGCCGGTATGATCCGCATCGTCGTGGGTGAGCCACACCCACCTCAAATCCCGAGGATCGATGATCGACTCCAGAGCTTTCATAAACTCCTCACTCTCCATTCCCATTCCCGTGTCAACGAGGACTGGCTCTCTATCCTTAATGACAAAGGCGTTAATCGGCAGGAAACCCATACCGGGAATCGGAAAATGCGCAGGAAGAACCTCGATATCTGGCATTGCTTGATAGGGTTTATCCATTGAAAAACGCTCCTTTCAAGTCTTGTTGGGGAACTGGGCTGAAAAGCGAATGATTCCGGATTCAAAGTTAGCGTAACGTTCCGGTTCAGCGGCGGCGAAACGCCGTCCGCTGCAACCGGTTAGGGACATCTTGTTCTCTCAGGCCGGCTTGATATTCTGGTTCATGCGAAAGAGGTTGTCCGGGTCGTACTTGCGCTTCACCTGGGCGAGGCGGTCATAGTTCGGGCCGTAGGCGGAGCGCACGCGATCGCCTTCGTCGGCGGTGAGGAAATTGACGTAGACGCCGCCGCTGGCGAAGGGCGCCGAGGCCTTGAAGAAGTCGCGCGCCCAGCCGATGCAGCGCTTGTCGTCGGTCGGGTCATCCCAGCGGCCGTGGACGTTCATGACGAACATGGCGTCGCGGTGGGCGTAGGCCGCGGAGTCCGGGGCCGGCCGTGTGGTGGCACCGCCGATGGCACCGAAAAAGATCTCGCATTGAGGTGACGGAAGCTTCTCAATGTATTCGATGACGGCATCGAAAAGTCCGTCCTGGAGCATCGAGAAATTGTGGGATTTCCAATAATTGCGGGCGCCGAAGGTGAGCAGCGGGTCGAAGGCCTGCTGCCAGGCGACGTAAGGTTGGACGCCGACGTGTTCGCCCAGGGGGGTGCCGAACTTGCGCAACGGGTCGATGAGCGGCTCACCCTGCTTCGGGTCACCCGCATAGATCAGCGCGAGCACGATAATCCCCTGGCCGTGGACCCTCTCGGGGAGGAACGGTAGTGGCGGCGCCTGGCGCAGGATAGTCCACACGGAAAGGGCCTCCGGCGCCTTGATGATGAAGTCGCGGTACTGCTGCAGCACCGACTTCGCCTCGGAGATCGGATACACGATGAGTCCGCTCAGCACGTCAGGGCCAACAGGGTGGAGTCGGAACTCGAAGCGGGTGACCACGCCGAAGTTGCCGCCGCCGCCTCGGAGCGCCCAGAAGAGGTCGGGGTGCTCGGTCGCGCTGGCGCGCACGACCTCTCCCGCCGCGGTCACGACCTCGGCGGACTCGAGGTTGTCCACAGTCATGCCGTGCTTGCGACTTAGCCAGCCGAAGCCCCCGCCGAGCGTCAGTCCGGCAACGCCCGTTGTGGAGTTGATGCCGAGCGGAGTGGCGAGGCCGTGGGCCTGGGTGGCGGCGTCAAGGTCCGCGAGCGTGGCACCGCCTTCGATGGTGACCCGGCGTTTGTCGGGGTCGACGCTTGCGGCTTTCATCTGCGAGAGGTCGATTACGATACCGTCGTCACACATGGCATTGCCGGCGATGTTGTGCCCGCCGCCGCGGACGGCGAGCAAGAGCCCGTTGTCCCTCGCGAAGTTCACTCCGCGGACGACGTCCGACGTGGTGGCGCAGCGAGCGATGACGGCGGGGCGCTTGTCGATCATCGCGTTCCAGATCTTGCGGGCGCTTTCATAAGCACCGTCGCTCGGAAGAAGAATCTCTCCTTGGAAGCCACCTTTCAACTCCTCGATCTTCCCGGCTTGCAAATTCGTCATGGTTTCCTCCTTTGTTGTCTTGTGGTCAACTTGTGCTAACCATAATTAGATGGATCTGCATAAGATGCCGCTGGTGGTTCGCCCGTTCACAGGCATCTTGGAAATATTAGTTCCTGAGATTAGTTTACCTTCCTCAAGGACGGAAAGAAATAACGGCTGACCTTTATTTTTGGGTCGAAAAGGCAGTATTTTAGGGTAGGGGAAATTACTCAAAAGACGTACGGTCGCCCTTCGCCTCATGCAGGCATCACAGTTAAGACGGGTCTGTCTATCCCTTGGCAAGGCAGGGTCGGTAAACCGCTCAGCCTCGGATCGGGAACGGGAAGACCAGGGGGATCCAATTACCGGGAAGCTCAATTTCCCCCATTAGTGACAGATCCAGCATTTCATGGGTTTTGGTCCAACGTGAATCAGCCGCGACCGTAGGAAGTCGGCTGCATCCGGTACTTACGCCCTTTCTCTTGATTCGCGGATTGCCTTCACGCTATAGTTGGGGCATCCCCTCGGAGGATATCACGCTCGTCCCCGCAGTTCGCCTGTCTCTTATCAAGACATTCAAGTAGGAAATCCTCTCCTCAACACGACCCATAAGCCACCTTCGGTAATCATTGTCGCCTTTTTCTTCAGTTCGGCCGCTTCGAGGAGCGACCACAGGTCCCTTTCGGTTATCCTGACCCGGCCCAGAGCTTGGTTGAGGCCCTTCGAGCGCATCTCGATGCCCCGGATGACATCCTCTGGAGTATGGCATCCGAATCCGCCTCCGACAAAAGCCATGCCTCCAGGCTTCAGAGACCGGTAGATTGCCGACAGGTCGGGTCTGAAAAAGGACGGGAAAAAGAAAGCCCCCCTGAAAACGATTAGATCGAAGGCCTCCGCGGAAACCCCTGATAGTTTGTCGTCGCTTTCGGCTATGGTCACCTTGTCTTCAAGCCCCATTTCCCGCGCCTCTCCTTTCAAGGTCTCTGCAACTTCGCCGGGAAACACGGCCATATGAAAGGACGCGCCGATGCCTCTGCGGGCGAGTTCCAGCGCCAGCCCGGAAAAAGGGCCTACTTCGAGGACACTGCCATCATGTCGGCCATACAATTCGCTCACTTGCCGAGCCAGGTAGGGCCTGACAGGCTCCCAGAGGCGGTTCAACTCCATGATTGGGTCTATTTCCATCATCGTCACAGACTCACTCCTCCTCTATCCCCAACCCTCAGGTCCTGAGGACCCTCGCCCCGGGGGATTACCTCCGCTCTGGCCCCTAATCTGGGAGGTCTTTGTATAGGCCTGTGCCCGGCACCGCGTGTGTATAAAACCGGGCCGTCATTTCACTCGGGATCGACAGGAATATCGCCGAAAAAGTCGGGGCCTGGAAAAACGCCGCCGGGGACGTCCTCGCAAATACCCCGTTCCCCAGCCCTTGCCCATGGCTCCCGAAACCATTAAAGATAGCAAAAACAGGCTCTTTCTGTTAAGTTAACGGCATTGGGTCCGACCCCCATCTGACCCATTCTCTGCTCGGTCATTGTTCTGCCCCGGCCAGATCCCTGACCGCCGCGGGCATCTTGGCTCTGTGCGCTCTGATAGCGAGCCTGGTCGCAGCAGCCCCGTCAGCCCAAGCGCAGCAGCCCGCGATGACGAGGGTGACGCTGTTGACCTAGGACAAGGGCATGGTCGACGCAAAGCCGATCGCGGCCAAGGATATCGTCGCGTATGTAACTGCCCAGTCGGCAACTCGATCGGGGCTCAAGATGATCGAGCTCCAAACCTGCCCGAAGGTGCCAGCCGACTTGACCCAAGTGATGATGCGGGAGCTGCAAAAGAAGGTCGTTGGTGATGCTCGACATGAACAAGCCCAATGCGCGGACCTGCGCCGGATGACGCCGAGCGCCGTCCCTAGCGACTGCGGCTTGCCTTCCGACCGTGTTGTGGCACGCTGCCGGTCTGGGTGAACGGATTGCGCATTGGGGCCGGCCGTGTGGGAAATCCGGTAGGTCTAGGGTGAGACATTCCTGCGCTGGCTGCTCGTGATCAAGGGGACAGCGAGGATGAGCAAGCCCGCGTCGGTGCCGAGGATATCGCCTGCGCACCTGGTCGCGATCGTCTGCGCGGCGCAGGTGCTGGTCCAGATCGGCGCATTCTTCTGGCCGGCGCTGCTGCCCGGCATGATGCCGCTCTGGAGGCTCACCAACAGCGAGGCCGGCTGGATCACCGCGATCTTCTACGCGCGCCTACATGGTCGCGGTGCCGGTCCTCGTGACGCTCACCGACCGCATCGACGCCAAGCTCGTCTATCTGTTCGGCGTCGGCTGCACGGTCGCTGGGCCATCTGCTGTTCGGCACTTTCGCCGACGGCTTCTGGTCGGCGCTGGCGACGCGCGCGCTCACCGGCATCGGCTGGGCCGGCACCTACATGACCGGCCTCAAGCTGCTCGCCGACCAGGTCGATGCCAAGCTGATGTCGCGCGCGGTGACCGGGCCACGCCGCGAGCATCGGCATCTCCGGCGCGCTGTCGTTCTCCTGCGCCGATCTGCTCGCCGACCTCTGCGGCTGGCGAGCCGCCTTCTCTCGTCGCCGGCGCTGAGTGCGGCCATCGCCGTGGCTCATCGTGGCGCTGTCGTGCCCGCGCCGGCAGCGTCGCCGGCGCCGGCCCGCGACGGGCAGGGCGCTGTTCGATTTCCGTCCGGTGCTGCGCAACCGCTCGGCGATGGCCTACGCGCTGGCCTACTGCATCCACACGCTGGAGATGAACGCGCTGCGCGGCTGGGGCGTGGCATTTCTCGCGTTCGTCGCGGCGAGCACCGGCGCCGGCGAGGGCGCTGCTCTCGCCGACGCTCGTCGTCACCGCGCTCGGCCTGATCGGCACGGTCGCCAGCGTCATCGGCAACGAGGCGGCGATCCGCCTCGGGCCGGCGCCAGCTCATCATGCTCGCCATGTCGCGTCGATCGTGGTCGGCCGCGGCCTGGGCTTCCTCGGCACGCTGTCCTACTGCGGTCGCCGTCGCGCTGCTGCTGGTCTACGGCGTTGGTCGTGTGGCTGGACTCGTCGTCGCTGACGGCGGGCGCGGCCGGAACCGCCGAGCCCTCGCGGCGCGGCGCCACGCTGGCGGTGCATTCGATGCTCGGCTACGCGCGGCGGCTTCGTCGGGCCGCTGATCGATCGGCTGGACCCTCGATCTCGCCGGCGGCATGTCGCGCCCGGCCTGGGGCGCGGCGTTCCTCGTCGTCGCCGTGCTGATGGTGCTGGCGCTGGCGGCGTTTCGCTGATCCGGCCGCGCGAGCTCGCCGGCGACAAAGGCGCAGCGGGTCAGGACAAACTCCGAACGGCGGCCTCGACAGCCTCGGAATGCTCAACATCGTGTACGTCGAATGGTAGATTTGACGCGTAAGCGGGTCGAGGCGAGGTGTGAGGCTTTGCAGGCCACAGGAGGCGACGCGTGGACATTCCCGTCATAGAGCAGGCCAAGATTCAGGCGCGGGTTCTGGTTCCTCTCGTCAAGACGCTGCAGGCGGAATTGGGCGAGGAACGCGCAAACGCCCTTGTGCGCAAGGCCCTGGGCGATGTGTTTCGTCGCCTCGGCGAGCAGTGGTGGCGGGCGAAGAAATCCACGCACGTGGGAGAAAACATGGCCTCAGCGTTTGCCGCGTTCGCTAGAGGTGACGCCATCGACTACAGCGTCCGCGCGCAATCGCAAGATGCCTACGAGATCGACGTCACTGCATGCCGGTACGCGCAGTTCTACAAGGAACTGGGTGAGCCCGAGCTTGAAGGCGATTCCTGCTGGTCTGCAGCTTGGACTTTCCCTTCGCCGAGGGGATTGGCCCCGACATGAAGCTCACGCGCACGCAAACCATCATGCAAGGCGCCAGCCATTGCGATTTTCGCTACAAGCGGCAGCAAGACTGATAGGCACGACAGTGGCCAGTCCGCCTCAAGCCACCTGCTCCAGCGCCAACTCCGGATCGCGGGTGGTGACGCGGCGCAGGTCGCGGGGGTGGGCGTCGTCGTCGTAGGGGCGGCCGCGGTGCAGCGTGCCACGGTTGTCCCAGATCACCAGGTCGCCGGGGCGCCAGCTGTGGCGATGCACGAACTCGCGTTGCGTGGCGTGCTCCGTCAGGTCGCGCAGCAGCAGCCGCCCGTCGGGCATCGGCCAGCCGACGATGTGTGAGGCGTGCGATCCCATGTAGAGCGTGCGGCGCTTGGAGCCCGGATGGACGCGCACCAGGTGGTGCCGCGCCGGCGGGAGGCGCGCTCGGCCTCGGTGTAGTCGGTGTGGCCGAGCTGGCCGCGCGAATGAAAGATGGAATGCTCCGCCACCAGCGGCTCGATCTTCGCCTGCATGGCGGCACGGGCAGCGCCGGGCGGGCGACGACCTCACCGTCCACGAGGACCACGGTCGCCTGGTAGGTGACCGAGAGCCGGTACGGCGCCTGCAGGAAGGTTGACCACAGCTTCGACAGCTCCTCCAGGTTCAGCGGCAGCCAGGTCAGCCGGACCACGTCGATCTGCTCGGCCAGATCGGAGAACTGCTGCCAGGTATTCGGAGCCTCGGCCTGCGCGCGCTCGATCACCGCACGGACCAGCTCTCGGCTAAGCACCGGGCGGGCCACCACGGTGCTGATCGCCGTACCCATCAGACGCTGTGGCTCTAGCAGGCTCTCATCGCCGGTGAAGGTGAGCAGGTAGTGCAGGTCCAGGGCCTGGTGGGGTTTGGTGACCACGGTCGCGTCGCCGCGGCGGGCCGGCAGGTCGGCCGCGGCCAAGGCGGCGTTCGCGGAGACCTGGTAGAGGAACACGTTGATTCCGCGCGACCCAGCGTCGGCTGCGGCGAGCATGTCGGGGCGCAGTGTGGTGACGGTGGCGCTTTGGACGCTGCCGTCAGGAGCGACGGCCAGGGCCTCGCTCAACATCCGGGAGAGCACCGCGGTGACGGAGGCGACGGCCAGCGAGTTGCTCATGTCGCCCCGCCGTCACGGCGGCGCAGGTAGTCCTCGAGCGAGAGCGGGCCAGTACTTGACGCAGCCGACGGCGGAGAGGCGACCGGCGGTACCGCCACGGGGGGCGCCAACGACGGCGCCGCCACCACCACCCGGCCAATGTGCACGGTGACCTTCGGCGGTGCCAAGGTGACCGGCGACTGCTCGGCGACGCGTGCGGCAGATGGCCCTGGCGTGGCTGGTGCAGGCCCAACCGGGGTCGCTGCCACAGACCACTCGGCCCCGGTGACAGATTCTGGCCGACGCTCGACCACCCCGGTCACTGGGCTCTGCTGCGGTGGTGCTTCCTCGGGTCGCACGGTGTGGTCAGGCACCTGCCGCACTGCCCGAGCCAGGGCGGGTTCCTCGCCCGCTTCCATCCCTTCGGCTTGCGACGCGGGCGGCGCGCCCGCGGCCGGCTCGACCGCGACCACAGCCGCAGCAGGGGCCCTCCGGGAGACGTTGCGCGCCCGCGGCTCTGACAAGCTGGTCGGCTGCTCCACGGTCGCGAGAATCGGCCGGGTCCGGGGCCCTAGGGTCGCCATTGGTATTTCGGTGGACGTGTCCAGGGTTCCAGGCTCCGACGGCGTCGAGGATGTGCCCACCCGGGGCCTCCGGGCCGGCGCGGCATCCGGATCCTCTTCGGGCCTCCGGTCACCCTGCCGGTCAGGATGCTGGTGCCTCTCCTGGGCATGTGGACTCTCCTGCCCGTCTACCAGCCCCGGGGCGGACAGGGGCACGGCCCCCACGACCGCGTGAGCCGCAGCGGTCCGGGCCTGGTGGTCGACCGCGCGCCTGGCGTCTCGGCTGCGGTCCGCGGCGGTCGGGCGCGTGGTCCCCCCGGCTCCGGGGGGGACGCCGCTCCGCCGGGCCGTGCCCGCTGGGATGGCCGTCCTGGTACGGCTCTTGAGGGGCCGGTGTCGTCACAGATCGGCCGTGCCAGACCAGGGGCTTGGCCACGGGGCTGCGCCGGGTCGAGGGCAGCGGGCCGGCCGCGACCGGCCGGACCGGGGCCGTCCGGTTCTGGCTAGCCCCACCCGCTCCCGTCCCGGCGCCACTCGTCCCGGCGGCGCTCGAGCCGTCGACACCGGGCCGATCCGCACTCGTCTGGTAGATGGCCGCCGCATCGGCACCCGGCCGGCCGGCACTGGACTCGTCGACGACACGGGAGTCCACGACACCGGGGCGATCCGCATCCGTCTGGAAAATGGCTGCCCCGGTGTCGACGAGACGGGACTCGACGACACCGGGCCGGGCCGCACCTGGGGGGGCCGCGCCCTGGCCGGCCAGGGACGGCACGGCGCCGGTCGGCGGACCTGGCAGCGGGTGAGCATCGCCGGCGGCCAGCCAGGGGGTCGGCGGGTCCGCTTGCCGGGCCGGGTCGGCGTGCGTGACCTCGGCGAATTCACTGATATCGGCCGACGCCGCCGGCGCCGGCGCGAACAGCGCCCGCGGGCGGGGCTGCAGCGACGGGATCGTGCCCAGGGTGCGGCCGACGAGATGGTCGAGGAAGCCGCTCACGTTGTGGCCAGTTGCAGGTAGGTGGCGCGCCGCTGGGCGGTCAGGGCCAGCACCTCGGCCTCGGTCCACCCGTAGGCGACGGCCAGCACGTGCACCTCTTCGAGCAGTGCCAGGGCGCGGGCCTCAACCTCGGCCCAGAGCAGGGCCGGAACATCCAGCGCCGTCTCCCGCTCCGCATCGCAGCCAGGGCACCGCACCAGCACCTCGACCGCGCCGGCGGGGGACGCGCTCTCCAAGGCCGCGTCCACGGCCGCGTCAACATCGTCGGGCAGGTCGTCGTTCAGTGGGTGCACGCACCGGGCCAGCAGCAGCCGCCGGGCGCGGTGCGGGTCGAGCCCGGCCAACGCCTGCAGGTCCGCCGTTGTCGGCAGCCGGACGGTCATCGCCTGCGGGCCGGTGCCCACCGGCAGCATGGTGCTGGGCGGGTGGACCGGCAACGCCGCGACCGCTGCGACGTCCACGGCGACGTCTAGCATCTCGCCGCACCCGCAGGGGGCGCAGGCCCAGACAAGGCCACCGGTCAACGAGGTGAGCAGGCGGGCCAGTTGCACGTCGCGGGTGCCCACGTCAACGCGTGCGGCGTCCTCACGGCTGCTGCCGGTCGCGCCCCCCCAGCAGGGTGACCGCGCGCTCGAGCGGGTCCTGGCACCGACCCAGCTCCCAGATCGTTAGGGTCGCCTGCGGGCCCAGCTCGACCACGGTCTCACGCGCCTGGCTCCACGAAGCTGGGCTCCTGCGGCTCGGTCACTTCGTAGTCCCGCTCCCAGCCCTCGTTCTCGAGCTTGATGTGCTGGATGGCGACCGCGTTCGCGTTCGCGTCCAGGTCGGGCAGGGACTGGAACTCCGAGACCCAGCACCGGTAGACCTTGTAGGCGATCACCTTCTGACCGGACTCGTTGTACAGCTCGATGATGACGTCTTTGCGGAAGTCCTTGAGCGAGACCTCAAGGCCGAGCCCGGACCCGTAGTTCCACACCTTGTTCGCCCACTGCTCGAAGTCGACGTCGTGGGTGACCCCGCGCTCGAGGGTGATCGGGTCGTACTCGGTGCGGCCCGGGGATTTGCGGCTGCTGCTCGGGTCGCCGCCGTCGCGGTGATTCACCACCTCGGTCGACCTCTTGAGCATGCCCACCTTGCTGACCCCGGCGACGAAACGACCGTCCCACTTGACCCGGAACTTGAAATTCTTGTACGGGTCGAAACGCTGCGCATTCACCTTGAACTGGGCCACCGCTCACCCCTCCCTTAGGCCTGGGCTCGTGCGATTTGCTGGATCTGCAGGATCACGAACTCCGCGGGCCGCAGCGGCGCGAAGCCGACCAGGATGTTGACCCGGCCCAGGTTGCGGTCGTTCACGGTCGTGGTCTCGGCGTCGCACTTGACGAAGTAGGCGTCGCGGGGGTCTAGCCCTTCGAAGGCGCCCTGACGGAACAACCCCTGCATGAACGCGCCCACGTTGAGGCGGATCTGGGCCCACAGCGGCTCGTCGTTCGGCTCGAACACCACCCACTGGGTGCCCCGGAAAAGACTCTCCTCGATGTACAGCGCGAGCCGGCGAACCGGGACGTACTTGTACTCGTCGGCGAGCTGGTCGGCGCCGCGCAGGGTGCGGGCGCCCCACACGACCTTGCCGATGATCGGGAACGACCGCAGGCAGTTGACACCGAGCGGGTTGAGCTGGCCGTTCTCGTCGTTGGTCAACGTGAGCTTCAGGTCGCTGCCCGCCAGGGTGGCGTCGATTCCTGCCGGCGCCTTCCACACCCCGCGTGTGGCGTCTGTGCGCGCCATCACCCCGGCGACCGCACCGCACGGGACGAAGTCCTGTCGGCGGCCCCCGGCCGTCGGGTCCGGTTGGATCAGGCGCGGGAAGTAGAGCGCCGCGTTGCGCGCGGCGGTGCCCGCTGAGGTTAAGGTCGTTCAGCTGTGCGGAAGCGGTCGCGAGCGTCAACGCGTTGGGTGGGTCAACCAGTAGCATCGCCCGCCGGTCCACGCAGTACGCCAGCGCGCTCGCGTAAACCTGCTTGTCCGTGTCCTGCTCCCGGGTGGGGGGCGGGATGCACAGCAGGTTGAACAGGTCCGCTCCGTCCAGCGCCCACAGCCCCTGATGCGCTACCTGCAGGTGGTGCTGGTCATCGCCGATGTAGCTGGCCGCGACCAGCGAGTCACCGTCCGCGCCCTGGGTGGCGACCTTGACGGGGGCGTTGGGGGGGGTGGCGGCCGGAGGAGCGGCGGGCGCCGGATCATCCCCCACCACTCGGACCAGTTGCGACTCCTCGCTGAGCACATCCTTGACGTTGCGTTCATGGCCCGCGATCACCACCAGGTTGCGCAGCGTCTCCCGGGTGCCTGAGCTGGGGTCGTCGACCACCAGCGTAAACAGGTCCGCGACGCTCACCCGCAGGTTCTTCGCAAGGTCTTTGGCTGAGATGTCCGCAGGGTCGGGCACCTGGACCGACACCGTCAGTTCATCGCCCCAACTGCCGCCGCTGAGCGCCCTCAGGTGCAGGTCCCCTAGGTCGAGGGTCGCGGCAGTGGCGCCGTTCTCCAGCCGAACCACAACAGCCTGGCCACCGCCGTTGGCGAAGAAGTCCCGGACCGCGAAGCTCACTGTGCTTTGCGCCCAGATTCCTCCGAAGCGACGCTCGTAGTCGGCGAAACCGTTGATGACCACCGCGGTGTTGCTCGGACCCCAGCGGGTGCGGCCAACAAATGCGGTGATCGACGTCGCTACACCGGTGATCGCCCTGACCCCACTGGGGATTTCCTGCACGTACACGCCCGGGTACAGGGTGGATAGGCTCATCGTGCTCTCATCTCCGCCTTGTCGTCGGTTCTCACGGACGGGTGTTGCCCAGCAACGCTAGGAGCGTGCTGTCACGGCGTCGTCACCCGCGCACAGGTCTGGTTGCGGTCCCGGTGACGCTCTGGTGACGCCGGGGTGCCTAGCGTCCCAAACGCCACGGTGCGTGGGCTTTTGCCAGGTTGGGGAGGTACGCGATGTCTGCACTCACCGACAGCACGTGGGCCGGGGCGTCGGTCGACAACGCGACGATGTTGTGCCTGCTGGGTGGCCCCTATGTGCTGTGTGCCGGCCGGCGGCTCGCGGTGCCCGAGGGCAGCAAGCGGGTGTTGGTGTTCGTGGCCTTACACGGCGGCGGGGTGGACCGCCGCCACATTGCCGGGACCTTGTGGCCAGACGGCACCGAGGAGCGGGCCGCGGGCAACCTGCGCTCCGCACTGTGGCGGCTGCGCGGTGCGAGCCTGGACATTCTCGATGCCGACAAGTGCGGCCTGGTACTGCGTCCCGGCACCGTCGTCGACATCAACCGGTTGCGCGCCTGGGCGGACCGGGTGCTCGACGGCGCCTCGGGACCAGCCGACTGGCCGGGGCCCGACTGGAACCCGGAGGCACTGGCGCTGCTGCCCGGCTGGTACGACGACTGGGTGATCTTCGAGCGGGAACGGCTGCGGCAGCGGATGCTGCATGCGCTCGAGGCCGTCTCCTACCGGCTCAGCGACACCGGCCGTCACGCCGCGGCGGTGGAGGCTGCGATGCGGGTGGTCGAGCTAGACCCGCTGCGCGAGAGCGGTCAGCGGGCGCTGGTCAGCGCCCACCTCGCGGAGGGCAACGTCGTGGAGGCCCGGCGTACGTACGCGGCGTGCCGACAGATCCTGCAGGCCGAGCTCGGGGTCGCACCCAGCAACGCCCTCACCCTGCTGGTCGACTCGTCCCCGAATAGGACACCGCGTGGCACCGCGGACGCGGTTTCTGCCAGGCCAGCCAGTCTGTCAAGGCGTCAACTGTGACGCAACTGCTCGCCGGAACTCGTTGAGAAAGCTGCGGACCTCATCGACCGCCGCCTCGACCTCGACGGTGCGCCGGGTCGTGACCCGGGCCGGGGCGCTGGTGACGTCGGGGGTGCGGGTCACGGTGACCAGAAACCCCGTCGGCCCCTGATGCTCGACCCGCACGATGCACAGCGCGGTCACGGGTGCGGTCATCGCCGACGCCTTGGACAAGCCTTGTGACCTTCGCGCCATGATCGCCCTATCTTGCCACTGACCGCACGGTCCCCCCGATGAAACAGCACCCGGCAAAATCCTGGGCGGCGGTCCAGGAACGATGTCGCGGCAGGCGCTTGGCGCACAGCCTTCGCTGGCTGCTAGCCGGCGTAGTACTGGCGCTCGCTGCGTTCCCGTGCAGCCTGGCGCTCCCTGGCGGCCTGGTCATCGCCGGACCGGTCTCCCCCGCCGCTGGGCGCGGCCTCTTCACCGCGGTGAGAGCCGCCGCCGCCCGCGACTGCAGGAGCGTCACCGCGCTGGTGGCGCAGGTACACCGCAATGACCTGCTCCGCGGTCTTGGTCCGCAGCAGCTCGCACGCGGCCTCACGGGACTCTCTCTTGCATTGGGCCACGGCAACCATCCCCGTCAGGATGGCGATGGCGGTGTGCCCCCGGAGCATGCAGGTCAAGGCGTGGCACACGCAGTCGACGAACTCGTTCACGTTGGCGAAGCCGCGCCAGATGTCGTAGCCGTGCTGACGCGCGACCAATGCTTTGGCGTACAGCTCGATCAGCACGTCCAGCGACGGCTTACTGTTCGCGCCGTCGCTGATGGCACTCACCTCGGCCTGCAGCGCCGTGACGTCCGTGGGCAGCTTGACGGGGATGGCGATGAGGTCGGCAAAGCACGCCTCCGCGTCCGCCGTGCGCCGCGTGATGTCCGCCAGGCGCGCCGGCACGTCGTAGGGCTGGCAGTCCCCGACGTCGTCGAAGTCGCAATCGTCGTCGAGGTAGCAGCCGGTCTTGCTGCCGCACTCGCGGATACGGTCTTGCACCTCCCAGAAGGCCTTGCGGACCTTCTCGACGATCTCACGCCGCGCGTCCTCGTCCTCGTCAATCAGGCATTCCAGCCGCTCAATCAGGCACTTCAGGTCCGACTCCGCCTGCTCCACCAGCGCCCGCGCTGCGGTCCGGGCGGCGGTGTAGGCCGCTCGCGCCTTGTCGTACTGCTCGCGTGCGCTGTCCAGCGCTGGCATGTGCTGCGCGTTGTAGTCGGCTCGCGCCTGCAGGCCCTTTGCTCGGCATTTGATGGCGTCCAGAAGATCGGGGTCACAGTCGCGGCACGAACCTTCACCGCCGTGTCCGTGTGGGTGCCGAGTCTGAAGGGAATCCGTCATGACCGTCCTCCTGGTCCATTGGTCCCGGCCATAGTGGAGACGCGCCCGTCACCGCAGCGTTACCGCCAGCCACCGGGCTGCGCGTGACGGTTCAGTGACGCACCAACGCCCACGCTGCATCCCATGACCAGACGCCGGGAACTGCCGTGACCGGCCTCTCCGCGTCGCCGCGGGTACTACGCGGTGCCCTGGTCGCGATCGACACTGCGAACCCGCTGCCGAGGGTGGTCGTCTTCCAGTACAACCCCGACGAGATGACGCGCACCTTGCAGGCGCGTTCGGCCACCGGCGAGGGCACGACCTCAAGCGGGGCCCGCAATGAGGCACTGCGGCTTAACGGGGCCCCGATCGAGAACATCACGCTGGCGGTCGAGGTCGACGCCACCGACCAGCTCGAGCGCGGCGACCCGGTGGCCACGACCCTTGGGGTGTATCCGCAGCTGTCCTCGCTCGAGATGCTGCTATATCCGCCGAGCCAAACCGTCATCGCCAACGCCGCGCTGGCGCTCGCGGGCACCATCGAGGTGGTGCCTCCGGAGGCTCCGTTGACGTTGCTGGTGTGGGGCGTCAAGAGGGTGCTGCCGGTGCGGCTGACGCAGTTCTCGATCACCGAGCAGGCCTTCGACACCGGGCTCAACCCGACCCGGGCTAGGGTGTCGCTCGGGCTGCGGGTGCTGTCCTACAGCGACCTGCCGATGACCAACCCCGGCTCCACGATCTTCCTCACACACCAGGTGGCCAAGGAGGTCATGGCGACCGTGGCCGGGCTGGCCCCGACCGGACTCACCGGCTCGTTCTCGCTGGGGGTGTGAGGTGCTCGAGCCCACCAGCCGCTACTTTCCGGTCGCCGTCGCGACCACGACGGTCCCCGACGGGACCGGCGGATCACGCACGGTGCGCTACTCTGCGCCGGCGGTTTCCGCCGCAGCCGTCCTCGCTGCGGCTGCTCGCGGAGCATGTCGTCGCCCAGGGGGACCGGCTCGACCTCGTCGCCGCGACGTACTTCGGTGACCCGACCCAGTTCTGGCGAATCACCGACGCCAACGTGTGCCTGCACCCGGACGAGCTGCTGTCCGAGGACCGCATCGGCGACCGGCTCCGAGTCCCGGTCCCCCAGGTGTGAGGGGGCGCCATGGCTTTGCTCGGCGTGAACCTTCAGCTTCTCATCGGCCCGACCATCGCGGTGCCGGCGCCGCTGCCGCTCGTGGAGAACTTCGAGCGGGCCGAGGTGACCACCTCCGACAGCGGGCGGTCGGGCTTTCAGCTGGTGTTCGCCGCGGGCCGGGCGGGCCGGGCGGACCTGGTCGACTTCCCGCTGCTAGCTGCTGCCGCTGCTGAAGCCGTTCATGCGGGTCGTGCTGGTTGTCACCTTCGGCGGCATGCCGAAGGTGCTCATGGACGGGGTCATCACGCACCGCGAGCTGACCCCCGGGACGACGCCCGGATCGACCCGCATCACGGTGACCGGTGAGGACGTCAGCGTGATGATGGACCTTCAGGAGAAGACGGTCGAGCACCCGGCTCAGAACGAGACCCTGATAGCGACGATGCTGATCCTGGCCTACGCGACCTACGGCCTGGTCCCGCAGGTGATACCGCCAGCCTCACTCGACGTACCTGTCCCGGTCGAGCGGGTGCCAGTGCAGCAAGGCACCGATCTGTCCTACCTGACAACCATCGCCTCCCGCTTCGGCTTCGTGTTCTACGTCGACCCCGGCCCGGCGCCGATGGTCAACACCGCCTACTGGGGTCCGCCGGTGCGGGCCGGGGTGCCGCAGCGCGCGCTGTCGGTCGACCTCGGTGCCGACACCAACGTCACACAGATCACCTTCCGCTCCGACGGCCTGGCCCCCACGCAGGTCACCGGCCAGGTGCAGGACCGGCTGACCAACCAGACCACGACGGTGCGCAGCGGCGGGGATCTCGCGGCCGCCGCTGGCCGCGCAGCCCGATTGGGTGACCAACCTGCCGAACGTCCGCACAAAGATCTACCGCGACAGCGGGGTCAGCGCACTGGCCGCGCAGGCCCGAGTCCAGGGCGCCGCGGAGGCATCAACCGACTCCCTGACGGCCACCGGAACGATGGACGGGCTGCGGTACGGCGACGTGCTGCGCTCGCGTCAGCTGGTTGGGCTGCGCGGCGCTGGCTACCTGCACGACGGTCTCTACTACGTCAAACGGGTCACCCACAGCCTGAGCACCGGCAGCTACACCCAGTCGTTCACGCTGACCCGCGAGGGTGTCGGCTCGACGGTACCGGTGGTGGTGGCGTCATGACCCTGTCCTACTCCACCCCGGCGCAACGAACCTGATGAAGTGGCTACAGAAGCCTTTCGGCAAGTACCGCGGCAAGGTCGCCAACAATATCGACCCGCTCAACCTGGGCCGGGTCCAGTGACCTGCCCGTCAGTGCTCGGTGAAGGCAGGCTGAGCTGGGCGATGCCGTGCACACCGTACGCCGGCGCGGGCGTTGGGCTTTTTGCCGTGCCGCCGATCGGCGCGAACGTGTGGGTCGAATTCGAAGGCGGCGACCCCGACTACCCCATCTGTAGCGGCTGCTTCTGGGGCAAGCCCGGCCAGGTGCCGGCGACACCAGCACTGCCCACCACCAAGATGCTCAGAACCGACGGGCTGACGCTGACGATCGACGACCTGCCCGGTGCAGGAGGGGTCACGATCGAGGTAGGGCCGCCGGTCGTCGCGACGGTGCTGAAGATCAGCCTGACCCCTCAGGAATCGAGCTCACCAACGGCGCCGTCAGCATGAAGCTTACCCCGGCGAGCGTGTCGCTCAACAACGGCGCCCTGGAGGTGATCTGATGCCCGGCTTCCTGCTGCACTTCGGAGCGAGCGTGATCTGCGCCCACGGCGGTCAGGCGCAGCCGACCGTGCCCAACCCGCGTGTCCTTGTCGGCGGGCAGCCGACCGTGACACAGGCGCCGCCGTGGCTGGTGGCTGGCTGCCCGTTCGTGCCTCCGGCGCCCGGCCCTTGCGTCACCGCGTCGTGGGTCGTCGGCGCGTTGCGCGTGCTGATGAACGGGGTGCCGGCCCTGCTGCGGGACAGCACCGCCATATGCGCCCCCACCGGGACGCCGCTGACCGTGCTGGTCACGCAGGTGCGCGCCAAGGGAAGCTTGACCATGCACCTGGACTACCCCTACTCGATCGACGCGCGGGGGCGCACTTCGGAGACGACCGACGAGGAGCGGGTGAGCGACCTGGTCGAGCAGGTGCTGTTCACCGCGCCGGGAGAGCGCGTCAACCGGCCGACGTTCGGCAGCGGGGTTATGCGGCTGGTCTTCGAGCCGGGCGGTGACGAACTCGCGACGGCCACGCAGTTCCTCGTGCAGGGCGCGCTGCAGCAGTGGCTCGGCGACGTCATCGAGGTGCACGGTGTCGACGTCACCAGCGAGGACTCGACGCTGCAGGTGGCCGTCCGGTTCCGCACGCGGACCTCGGCCCAGCCACAGACCGCCGTCTTCACCCGACGCGGTATGAGCCATGGACCAGTACGTGTGCGACGACACGGGCCGAAGGACGGACTCGACGCGTGCCGACGGCCGCTTCAACGGCGTGGACGGCGTCGAGGTCGACACCGGCCACCCGCCCGACGTCCCGCCCTGGCGCACCCTGGTGGTCAACTGCCTGCTCCCCCTCCCGCAGGGCCTGGGTGCCGACGACGTGGAGATCCGTCCGGTGACGGCGGGCGGGGTGGTGGTGCCCGTGCTGTGGGCCTACCCGGCCGAGCACCTGGCCGCAGCCCGCCAGGCCGATCCCGCACGGGTGAGCGTGCAGGACGTCGAGGTGTTCGGAAGCGCTTCCCGGCGCCGCGTCCACGCTTGTGGTCCGCACGGCCACCGTCGGGTCGGCGTCGATGTACCACTTCGGCGTGCGCGACCCGCTGGCCCACGGCTTCGACCTCCGGCTGGCCGGCGCCGACTTCACCTTCCGGGTGGAGTGGCTGCAGGAAAGTGACTGCCGGGTAACGCACAGCTGCCCGCCCGAGCGCACGCCGGCACCGATCATCGACTACCTCAACCGTGACTACACGAGTCTGCGTGGCATGCTGCTGGACCGGCTGTCGCTGGTGCTACCGCAGTGGGTCGACCGCAACCCCGCGGATGTGGGTGTGATGCTGGTCGAGCTGTTCGCCTACGTCGGTGACCACCTGGCCAGCGCCCAAGACGCGGTCGCCGCCGAGGCCTACCTCGGTACAGCGCGCCAGCGCGTGTCGGTCGCCCGGCATGCACGGCTGCTGGACTACCGCATGCACGAGGGCGCGGCGGCACGCACCTGGGTCGTCGCCACCGTCGATCGGCACGCGGACGACGTCGTGGTGCAGGCCGGCCGCGAGATTCTGCTCACCCGAGGGCGGCACCGTCTTCCGGACACTGCACCCGCTGAGACTGCACGCCGCGCAGAACGAGATCCCGCTCTACACGTGGGGAGACCTTCGGTGCTGCCTGCCGCGCGGTGCCACAACCGCCACCCTGGTCGGCACGACGACCGGCCTGGGCCTGCGTGCCGGTGACGCCCTCCTGCTGGAGGAGGTTCGCGGCGGTGTCGAGGGCCGGCTGCAGGACGCGGACCGCACGCACCGCTGGGTGGTGCGCCTCGCCGCCGACCCGCAGGACGACCACGACCCGGTGACCGGCACCGACCTAGTGGCCGTCACTTGGCACGAACAGGACGCGCTGCCGTTCCCGTTGTGCGCGTGGTCATACCCGCAAGGGCGCTGCGACCCGCCGGTCAACGCCTCCGTCGCGCGCGGCAATGTGGTGCTCGTCGAGCATGGGCGACTCATCGACCGGCAGCCTCTGGTGCCGCCGCGGGTCCCCGGCCGGGGCCGCTACCGGCCGCACCTGCGCGGACGCCGGCCTGGCGTTCTGCGTACCGTACGACGACACGTCGGCGCGGGCCCGGCCAGCGGTGTCGGCGTTGGATGATCTGCAGCCGCAGCTGGCCGTGCCCGCGGTGCTGTCGCTCTCGACGGCCATCGCGCCTGGACACCCGCACGCGACCTACTGGACGGCACGCCGTTCGCGACAGCCTTTGTGGTGGAGATGCAGGATGACGGGCGGGCCGGGATCCGATTCGGGGACGGCACCCTGGGTCGGCGGCCGACCCCAGGAGACAAGTTCGTCGCCGGCTACCTCGTCGGCGGCGGGACCGCCGGCAACGTCGGTGCCGATGTGCTCACGAGCCTGGTCGAGCCGATCGAGGAAGTGTCCGTCCGAAACCCTGTCGCGGCCGCCGGCGGCGCCGACCCGCAGGACATCGAGCAGGTGCGCCAGTGGGCGCCGCAGGCCTTCCGGGTCCAGGAGCGCGCGGTCACCGACGACGATTACGCCGAGATCGCAAAGCGCGACCCCCGGGTCCAGCGCGCCGTCACGACCCGCCGGTGGACCGGTTCCTGGTACACCGAGCTGGTCACGGTGGACCGTATGGGGGGCAGGCCGGTGGACGGTAGCTTCCGCGATGACGTACAGGCTCAACTCGAGCGAGTGAGGATGGCCGGCTATGACGTCGCGGTCGAGGCACCGACCTTCGTGGCCCTGGACATCGTCCTGACGGTCGGGGTGGCGACTGGCTACCTGCGCGATACCGTCCGAAAGGAGCTGCGGACGGTGTTCTCCTCGACCGAAACCAACACCGGCCCAGGCTTCTTCCACCCAGACAAGTTCACCTTCGCCCAGCCGGTGTACCTGAGCGCGGTCGCCGCCGCCGCCACGGCCGTGCCCGGCGTCAGCTGGGTCGACACCTCGGAACCCGCCGGATCGCCGAATCGCTTCCGTCGCTGGGGGCTGCCGTCTCAGGGCGAGCGGGACGCTGGCCAGATCCCCATGAGCCGGCTCGAGGTGGCCCGCTGTGACAGCGACCCAGACCGGCCGGAGAACGGGCGGATCGACTTTGTGCTGGTGGGAGGGTCATGACCTCGACACCAGACGCCGCCAGCACCTGCGGCTGCTGCGGCCCCACCCAAGCGGACCCGTCTGTGTCCAACCCGCCCGGCCGCTCCAAACTGGCCTACCGCAGCGGCACGTACGCCACCGTGCTGCGCAGGATGCTGGGCGCGCTCGAGCAGCACCTGCCCGCATTGACGGCGCGCGGCACCGAGGACCCCAGCATTGCCCTGCTAGACGCGTTCGCGACGCTCGCCGACGTGGTGACTTTCTACCAGGAGCGGATCGCGAACGAGGGCTACCTGGGCACCGCGACCGAGCAACGATCCCTGCTTGAACTGGCCCGCAGCATCGGCTACGAACTGCGCACCTGGCGCTGCGGCCGCCACCGCGCTGTCCTTCACGGTGCTGGCCGCCGAGGGCTCACCCCCTACAGCAGCCGCCGGGGCCGGCGTCCCGGTGCGCAGCGTCCCGGCCCAGGACCAGCTCCCGCAAACCTACGAGACGGACGAGGACCTGCTCGCAAGCGTGACCGGCAACGCCGTGCCGCTGCGGCGCCGCAGGGCGCAGTCGCTCGCGGCGGGAGCGGTCCGGGCCTACCTTGAACGGAGTCACCACCGGGCTGGCCGTCGGGGACGCCCTGCTGTTCGTCGCGCGCCCCGGCGGACGCCGAGCAGCCGGACTCCGGCCGCCGCGAGGTGCGCCTCCTCAGCACGGTCACGCCGCTGCCCGCCAGGGCCGCGGACGATGTCTCCAGCACCCTGGTGACGTGGGCGGACCCGCTCACCGGGACCTGGCCGGCCAACACCGAGGTACACGCCCTACGGCTGCGGGGCTCCGTGTTCGGGCACAACGCACCCGACTTCCGTACGATGCCCGACCAAGTCCGGAAACGGTTCCCAGCCCCTCCTCCCGCTCCTCCCCCGGCCCCGGCAGTGACGGACGCGCAGCGGGATTGGCCGGGCCTCGAACTGCCCGACGGGACCGACCAGACTCGTCCTGTACTGCACCTGGACCAGGCCTACCCGACGTTGAGGGCCACGTCCTGGCTGGTGCTGCGCGAACAGCCAGACAGCGGAGCCTTGCCCGACCACGTCTGCACCGTGGCCGACGCCCAGATCGCCGCCCTGAACCGACTTCGCGATGACCAGCCGCACCACCCGGGTCGTCCTGCACACCGACGTTGCGGCGGTGCAGGCCTTCAGCCGGCGCGCGGTCGTGGTACTCACCGATAGCGACCGGCTGAACCTGGCCAGCGAGCCGCTGCCAGCCGAGGTGGCGGGCCCCACCCTTGAGGTGGGCACCGTCGAGCCGTTCACCCCGAACCGGCGGGTCCTCGTCACCGGCACGTCCTACTCCGACGGCGCGCCGGTCACCCACCTCACGCGGATCGACCAGATCGACCGGCCAGCAGGGACCGTCTCGCTGCGCGACCCGCTGCCCCGATCGCTGACGCGTGACTCGGTCCAGGTCCTGGCCAACGTCGTCACCGCCACCCATGGTCAGACGATCGCCGCGGAGGTGCTCGGCGACGGCGACGGCACCCTTCGCTTCCAGCGGTTCACCCTCAAGCACAAGGACCTGACCCACCTCACCGCATCCACCGCGAGCGGCATCGAAAGCACGCTGCAGGTGCGCGTCGACGGTGTGCTGTGGCACCAGGTGGCGTCACTGTTCCTGGCCGGGCCGCAAGAGAAGGCCTACGTCGTCCGAATCGATGACAAGGGCCAGGCCACCGTAGGGTTCGGCGACGGCGAGCATGGCGCGCGGTTGCCGACCGGGCAAGAGAATGTCGTCGCTCGGTACCGCAGCGGCATCGGACCGGTCGGTGACGCGCAAGCGGGAGCGGTGTCCCTGCTGCAGCAGCGCCCGCTTGGCATCACGGCGGTGGTCAACCCCCTGCCGGCCACCGGCGGCACCAGCCCTGAACAGGTCGACGAGGCCCGGACCAACGCCCCGGTCACTGTGTTGACCCTGGACCGGGTGGTGTCGGTCCAGGATCACGCCGACTTCGCTCGGGCGTTCGTGGGGGTGGCCAAATCCCGCGCGGTGGTGCTGTTTGATGGCACGGCGCCGTTCGTGCACGTCACCGTCGCCGCGCCCGACGGTGAGGCGATGAGCGAGCTCACCCTGGGCCATCTACGCGAGGCGTTCGAGCGGGTGCGCGACCTTGCCAGAGCGGTGCGCGTCGACGACTTCGAGGCGGTGCGCTTCGTCGTCGGCGTCGAGGTGCTGGTCGACCCCACCCTGCTGTTCGCGACCGTCCAGAAGCAGGTCCACACCACGCTGACGTCACACTTCGCCCTCGCCCGCCGCGACTTCGCCCAGCCGGTCACCACATCCGAGGTTCTCTCGACCGTACAGTCTGTGCCGGGTGTGGTGGCGGTCCGGATGACCGCGCTTCACCTGACGGGCGCGTCGGGCGTGGTCGAGGTGCTGACCGCCAGTGACGCCGTGCAGCGCTCCCCCGAAGCCCGGCGACTGCGACGCCGGCTGCATATCGCAGGACATGACCCGTTCGGCGCAAGCGACGTGCGTCCGGCCCAGCTGCTGCTGCTGGCCGAGGGCGGGGTCGAGGTGATGGAGATGAAGCGATGACCGGGCCCCAGCCCCTGTACGATCTGCTTCCCGTCATCCACCGGATGCGGGACGTCGAACAGGGCTCTCCCCTGCGCGGACTGCTCGCCATCGTCGAGCAGGAACTGCAGCGGCTCGTCGATGACGTCGACCAGCTCTACGACAACTGGTTCATCGAGACCTGCCAGAACTGGGTCGTGCCCTACCTCGGGGACCTGCTCGGCGTGCAGGGACTGACCGGCATTCCCGCAGGTGGGGTGAGCCAGCGCGCCCTGGTCGCCGATACATTACGGCTGCGCCGTCGCAAGGGCACCCCGGCAGTCTTCGGAGCAGTTGGCGCGGGATGTGACGGGCTGGCCGGCCCGGGTCGTCGAGTACTTTAAGCTGCTCGGGACCACCCAGCACGTCGACTACGTACGTGCAGGTCGCGGCGGCACGATCGATCTGCGGGACGTCGACAGTCTCGAACTGCTCGACGGCCCGTTCAGCGAGGCGGCCCGGACCGCAGACGTGCGCCACATCGACGTACGACGGGGCCGCTACGACATCCCCTCGTTCGGGCTGCACCTATGGCGGCTGGCGAGCTACCCGGTCGAGTCCGGTGACGCGCGCGCCGTCGATGCCACGCAGGGACGCTGGACCTTCGACCCGGGGGGACATGACGTGCCGCTTTTCAACCGGCCCGGCGCCGCGGCCGACCTAGGCGGCGACTCGTCCAGCGGCGACCACCGAGATCGACGTGCCCGGGCCGCTGAGTCGGCGGCTGCTCGACCGTCTGCTACGCGCAGAGGAGCCGGCCCACCTCGACGAGGAACCCCGGTGCCCGCCGTTCCCGGCACCGGTACAGCAGCCGCCGCCGGCCGCGCTCGTTCGGGTCTGGTGGGACGGGTCCGCCCCGGCGGTCCCGCTGGTCTGCTGCGACCTGAGCGCATGGACCCGCCCCCGCGGCGGCCCCGGTGGCCCGGTGGCCGTCGACCCCGTCCTCGGCCGCCTCACGCTGCCGGCCGGTGTGCAACCCGCCCGTGTCCACGTCGACTACTCCTACGGCTTCCCCGGCGACCTGGGGGCCGGGCCGTGGGACCGCAGAGCGCTCACCACCGCCGTGCTCGGACCCGAGGCTGCCGGGGTGGACTGGCAAGTCGGGGTCAGCGCTGACGCCGACCCGATTCCCGGGACCGTGGTCCGGACAATCTCGGAGGCTGTGCGGCTCTGGCGTACCCGCCGCGCCACCGACGGGCACACCACCACCGCGAGCAGACCGGCATCATCGCCGTGATCGACAGCGCCATCTACCGTGAGGACGTCCGCATCTCCCTCGCCCCCGGCGAGCGACTGGTCCTAGTTGCGGCAACTCGCCAGCCACCGAGGAGCCAACCGCCGGCGAACCCCAACGCAACGCCGACAGCATCATCGCCGCCGGCCTGCGGCCGCATCTGGTCGGCTCGCTGACGGTCAGCGGCACCGAAGGGTCGGCTTCGGTCGGCGGCGAGCTGATAGTCAGCGGGCTGTCCGTCGAGGGCGAGGTACTGGTCCCCCCGGGTGGGCTGTCAAGGCTCGTCCTGGCCGGGTGCACGCTGCGCAGCGACCGGCCCGGACGATCGCCCGGCTCGGCCACGGTCACCGCCATCAACAACCCCCACCTCTCGGTCCACCTCGAGCGGACCATCTGCGCGGCGGCCCATCTGCGCGGCGTCGCGCAGCTGAACATAATCGACTCGATCCTGCACGCGGATGCGTCAACGGCGTTGCCGTCGGTGGACGCGCCAGACTGCCGCGTCGACGTGGACAGCTCCACGCTGCTGGGCTGCACCAGCGCACGTAGCCTAAACGCGAGCAATGCCATCCTGCGCGGGGTCGTCCAGGTGCACCGCCGCCAGCCAGGCTGCATCCGCTACTCCTTCCTGCCGCTGCAGTCGCGGACCCCCCGCCGCTACCGCTGCCAGCCCGACCCCGGCTCGCCGACCCCTGTCGCACCCTGGTTTGCCAGCACCGACCCCTTCGACCCCCGGTTCGGTCAGCTGCACGAGCAGTGCCCGGCCGAGATCAGCGCCGGCGCGGACGACGACGGAGAAATGGGGGTCTACCACTTCCTCCAGCAACGACGGCGGGTCGCCCATCTGACAGCACAACTGGACGACTACCTGCGCTTCGGGCTAGAAGCTGGGATCTTCTTCACTACGTGAGGTGCATGATGAAGGGCGACTTCAGCAGGCGGACGTTCCGCAAGGACCACCACTACAACCAGGTGCTGATGCAGCAGGGGCGGGTACTGCTCGACGCTGACTGGAACGAGCAAGGCGACATCGCCGGCCACCTGCAGCAGCGCACGGCCCTCGACACCATTGGCTCCCATGGCGGGCCCCGGTACGAAGCCGGGATGGCGGTCACCTGCCCGGTCACCGATCCGGACGCCGGCTGCCCCGCAGACCAGATCACGGTGACGGCCGGCCGCTACTACGTCGACGGCATCCTGTGCGAGAACGAGCACGACGTCCCGATCGAACAGCAACCTGACTTGCCCGGCTTCGAACTGCCAAAGGGCACCGGGAAGTACGTCGCCTACCTTGACGTGTGGCTCCAGCACGTCAGCGCCGTGGAGCAACCCGAGCTGCTCGAGGTCGCCCTGCAAGGACCGGACACGACAACCCGTGCCCGCACCGTATGGCAGATCCGGGTCACCGACGCCGGCACCGTGAACACCTGTGACGACCTCGCCGGGTGGACGCCGCCGTTCGCGCCGACCACCGGCCGGATGCGCGCCAAGGCCCAGTCCACCCAGCAAGACCCGCGCGCCGGCATCGTGCCGGTCACCGCCGGCTACCGCCGCCTCGAGAACCAGCTCTACCGGGTCGAGATCCACGACGCCAGCGACGACCGAGGCGCAGGCGCCACATTCGTTTGGTCACGCGAGAACGGCTCGGTGGTGGCCCGTCTGGACACGCTCGACGGGGACGTCCTCACGGTCGCCGCCCCCGGCCGCGACGACCGCCTCGGGTTCGTCAAGGACGGGTGGGTCGAGGTGCTCCCCCGCGAACGCGCGCTGCGCGGCGAGCCGGGCTACCTCGCCCGACTGGACACCCCCGACGGCGTACGGCTGCCGGTGGCCGAGTGGCTCAACGGCTCCGCGCCAAGCCAGGAGGACGTAGGCGAGGATGCGGTCGTCCGCCGGTGGGAATCAAAGGCCGCCGTAGCCGTCCCCGACACCGTCGAGTGGCTGCCGCTCGAAGACGGGGTGCAGGTGGCGTTCGAGCCCGGCGGCGTTCTGCACACCGGGACTACTGGATGGTGCCCGCGCGGACCGCGAACCTGCGCACGGACGCCGCACCGGGCGACCTGGCCGGCGACGTGGAATGGGACCGCCTCCCAAACGGCGAACCCAGTTTCCAGCCACCCGACGGAATCACCCACCACTACGCGCCGATCGCCCTGCTCGAGCGACGCGAAGACGGGACCTGGCGCACCACCGACTGTCGGCACCTGTTCGCCCACCTGACCCAGTTAAGCGCGCGCCCCCTCGCTCTCTCCCTTGTCGGCGGCGACGGCCAAGAAGCCATGCCGGGCCAGCCGCTGCCCGAGCCGCTGCAAGTCCTCGTCTCCAGCAACGGGACCCCCGAGCCGGGCGCGACGGTGCAGTTCACCGCTTCGGCGGCCGGCACGTGGCCCCCGACCCGACTCAACTGGCCACCGTCGGGGGCTCCACCCTCGACGTCCCCACCGACGGTGACGGGATCGCGCGCTGCGCCTGGCGGCTCGACGTCGACCCCAACCAGCCCAACCAGACCGTGACCGCCCAGCTGATCGGCGACTCCATGACCCCCGCCGGCGCCCCGATCCACTTCACGGCACGGGCTGAGCATCGCCGAGCAGGTCTGGTACGACGCCGGCGACTGTGTAGCGATGACCGGGGTCCACACCGTGCAAGGGGCGCTCGACCGGCTGACCACGGTCCGGTCCTTGCTGCTCGTCACCGGCGACGGCCAGGTCGGCGCCCCCGGTACGGACCTGTCACGCGCCGTGGAGGTCATCGTCCGGACAACCTGCGGCCCCGTCGCCAACGCGACCGTGCGATGCGTCGTGGCGTCGGGATCGGTCGCCGCGACCATCGACGGGCTGGCTGACGGCGCCGCCGCGATTGACCTGGTCAGCGACTCAGACGGCATCGTCGCGGTGCTTCTGGCACCTGGGCGACGTCAGTGGCGTTCAGATGCTGACCCTGAGCCTTGTCGACGACAGTGTACCCGACGAACCTCCGACCAAGCTAACCGTCACCGCGACCGCCGACGCGGGCCGACCGGGCAGCCAACGGCGCGAGCGTGTCGTCCTTCTCGGCCCGAATCCTCGGCCCCTGGGCAGTGCCGAACTGGTAACCCCCGCAGAGCTATCGGAGGGGCTGGCGGTAGTAGCGCTCGACCGGGCGCCCGCGCCAGCCGTCGACGACGACCCGCCGCTTCGACTCACGGTGGAACTGCCCTTCCCGCTCTCGACAGCGGACGTTGACCTGTGGGGCCAGGGCCTGGTCGGCACGACGCCCGTCGCCATGTCCGGTGGCGTCAGCCTCAGGCAGGTAGAAGGCGACCAAGCCGTCGTCTGGCAACTGACCCACACCAGCCGAGCCTTCCTGGAGCGTGTGCTACCCTCCTGCGCGAGCGACAGACAGATGACCGAGTGAGGTGCTCGCTCGCGCTGTCGGACCTCCTTCTCTCGACCACAACCGGTGCTTCGGCGTTCACCATCGACCGGACGTTCGCCTTCTGGCTTGGTGTCGCCAGCAACGACCTAATGGTGGTGCCGACCAGGACGGGCGTGTTCAGGATGAAGTCGACCCGGAGCGCGATCCAGCTCGCGGTCTCGCGCGAACAGCTCGCGGCCACGGCTGCCCGAGGACGTCTCCGCTAGACCCCAGGCGCCCTCCCTCGACCTAGGGGCCGCGCGGACGGCAGCCGACCGTGCCTTCGACAACAAGCCCGAGCGACGCATCGTGCTGCTCACAGAGGAGCGCTTCCGGTCGACCGGTGACCTCCTCAAAGAGGCGTTCGAGCAGCTTGAAGTGACCGTCGAGATCATCGTGGTCCACGACCTGGTGGCGGCCGCGCGTGAACGCACCGAAGCGCAGCAGCAACTCGACGGGGTCCTGACGGACCAGGCAGCAAGCCAGGCCGTGGCGGCCCTGACAGGCTTCATCGCCGGAGTCGCCCTCTAGGAGGCCGCTGAATGGGGTCCTCCTCGGCTTTCTGTGGGTCGGTTGACCTGGGTTTGAGGAGTGAATCGCTTGGCGCTGTAGGTGATCTGCGCCTGTGTGGGGCGCGGGTGACGCGCACGGCTGGGGGTCCTACGGTCGAGGCTGTCGAAGGCTGTCGAGCGAGGGGTCCAGACACGTGCGCGTCACTACGGCATTCAACAAGATGTTGGACCTTCCCGGGGCGTCGGTGGCCACCGTTTCGTTCGCCGAGGAGGGGCTAGTTCTGGGGCTGCGACGACGCCGTCCCTGCCGGCCGGTGTGTCCGTGTGGCAAGCGCGGCACGGGTGTCTATGACCGGTCGGTGCGCCGGTGGCGCCACCTGGACTGGGAGCATCGAAGGTGTGGCTGGAGGCGGAGGTGCGCCGGCTGGACTGCCGACGGTGTGCTCGGGTGCGCACCGAGGCGGTGCCTTGGGCCCGGCCCAAGGCCCGGCACAGCCGCGACTTCGAAGACGTGGTGGGCTGGCTCGCGCAGCACACCGACAAGACCGCGGTCAGCACGCTGCTGCGCAGCAGCTGGCAGACCGTCGATGGGATCATCACGCGGGTCGTCGGCGAGCAGATCAACAGCACCCGGCTGGCGGGACTGCTGCGCATCGGCGTTGATGAGGTGTCTTACCGCAAGGGCCACCAGTACCTGACCGTGGTCGCCGACCATGACCAGGGCGGCCGCGTGGTGTGGGCCGCTGAGGGCCGCAACGCTCAGGTTCTGGAAGGCTTCTACGACGAGCTGGGTGAGCCCGGTTGTGCTCGGCTGCAGGCGATCTCGCTCGACCTCGGCGGTGCCTACCAGAAGGCCACCAACACCAAGGCGCCGCACGTGCGCCAGTGCGCGGATCCGTTCCACGTCATCAAACTGGCCAACGAGGCCGAGGTCAGGTAGCGGCGACGCATCGCGGCGCCGCGCCGGAACTCGACCCGCGCAATACCCCGCGACCCATCCTGGCGACTTTGCCGTCGACGTCACCGGCGCCACAATGGCGTTGGGGACGACCTCTATCAGCGGGTCTCACCGTCGAGACGATCACGATCATCTCGATCGCCGAGCCGAGTCGTCGTCGCCTGCCGAGTGGTTCGCTCGCTCCGCCAACACTCTCGAGTGCTTCGAAGCCCGGGGTCATCCGGCCGACCAGGACAGGCCCGGTGCGGTACGGGCCTTGCACGCCGTGCCGGGCGGAAACCGACTCGGGCGCCCCCGGGAACGGGTCGGCAAGGACTTCGGCGGGTAGCATCGCTGGCGTCGTGATCCCGCCGACAGGGGAGCTCGTAGCCATGCGGACGACACATTCTCGTGGCTCGACGCCCCACGCGGGGGGCGCCGCGGTCGCGGCTGTGCCGTGCTGGCCCGACCGGGGCGGCGGGGCAGGTTCATCAGCGACTTCCACCAGCCCGCCCACCCAGACGACCATGCCCACTACGTCCCGGCCCGACCTCCGACGCCGACGGCGGCGGCGTGCGCCGACGCGGCAGCCCTAGTCCTCGCTGCAGGCGCTCGTGGCGGTCAAGCCTGCCAGGACGGCCTGGGCGCGCCCACCACTGCCCTGGCAGACACGAAGGCCAGCCTGGACGCCGCCGTAGGCTCGGCCACCACAGCCCTGCAGCCGGTGATCAACGAGGTCAAGCGGCCTTCGATCAGCTGCAAACAACGGCAACGGTCTGACCCGAAGCCACCTCAAGGAGAAGGCGCCGGCCATTACCGCGGCGCTGGCCGGTGTCGGCACCGCGGCATCCGGCCTATCGACCGCAATCACCCAGAAGCTGTTCGGCAAGGAGTCGAGCACCCACAGACTGACACCTCTCTGGTGTGCCAGTCATGAACGAGAAGGCAGTCGGATTGTGTAGGCAGGTTCCTTGATGCGGCGCTGTGCAGACATGGAATGCATGGCCCTTCAGAGCCGCCTGTGGCAGGTTCAAATCACCCCACCGGGTCGCTGAAGACCGTCGGCGCGCAGCGATGGAGGCGCACCGACACACGGTTGAGGGGATCAGGACGGGGCGCAAACCTTCGGGGCAGTTCCTCGCTGTCCGGAGTGTCCATTCCGTATCCAGGTGACATCAAACCGGGGCGCATCCGAGGAGCGTCCTGGGATGAGCCCGGCGGGTGTCCGCTGACTGGCCGGGTGGTGTCCGGCATGTAGGCGACGTGAGCCTGGTCTGCTGCTCTTGCATGGAACGTGGGAAGGCGTGTCCCGGTACTGCCGTCGTGAGTGTCTTGGCGGCGAGAGGG
>CAVVCH010000033.1:0-87125 GCA_963746605.1 uncultured delta proteobacterium | reverse complement strand
GTTTTTCGGCACAGAGGAGGGAGAAAGGCTGAGGGACCCCGGCTAACCGTTCAATCAAAAGGTCACCGGCTTGATCGAGGAGGGTTTTATACCGGGCTTCCCAGTTGGGGTATTCCCGGAAAAGGTTCCCGAGTTCGATTAGGGAAACATACCCAATTCCGGCCCCGGCCAGGAATTTCTCTATCCCCTTGTCAGTGGTTTGGGCCTTGACCCATGTCCCCAACCTCGCTCGATCCGGCCGGAGACGGACATCGACGACGGTTTTGATCCCTTTGGCTCGAGAGAATTTCCAGGAAAGCCTTCGGGTCCCGACCACCGTAGCCGATCGTGTAAAATTTCATTGGGATTTGGCCACCGCCCTATTTTACGACATCCTTTAGGCCCTCTCCCTGGGTTGAACTTCGGGACTTTCTTGGCGGCAATATCAATTTCTTCCCCCGTCTTCGGGTTCCTTCCTTTTCGGGGAGGTTTATCGACGACGGTGAAGGTTCCAAACCCGGCCAAAATTCACCCGGTCTCCCTCCTTCAAAGCCTTGGTTGTCGCTCCAAAGACTGAATCAACCCAATACACAAACTCCCAATCCAAGCTCCTGGGACACTCCGGCTTTTCCTTTAGAAATCCATTCCGTATGCTCTTCAAAAATCGAAAACACCTTCTCCTGGTGGGCAATGGGGCTACCCTCCAAAACGCGACGTCGAATCTGATCGATCTGACGTTCCGCATGAGCGATATAGCCATCAATGACCATTATTCTGGCCATCGTCCCCTATCCAACACTTTCAAAACACCCAGGCTCGCCTGGGCTCGCTGCACATAATGGTCAACTAAATCAACATATTGCCGATGCGCCTCGATAATCAACTGCTCCCGTTGAGACCTTTTTCGCACCATCCTTTGAGGATGAATGTTTGAGCCGGCGTACCACGTTAAATTGCTTCCGGATCTTTTTGAAAATATGCCGATACTGCCGCCAGTCGGTGACACCCAACTGATCGTCAAGCTCACCGATGAGAAACACCACTTTGCGGATAGCATCCATCAACAGGTTGATGTCGGTAGGATAATGAACATCGGTTTCCACCACAAACGAATCACAACGTCCCTTCAGCCGAAACTCCCCTTGGCCGCCAACCCGATCGTGCCCGGCCCTGACCACTACCTGGTTGATTTCATCAAGCAGCTCCGGAGTGAAAAGCGCCAGGTTGTCTTTCAGCGACTGCAAACTGTACCGTTGATCAAATTCATAAATCGTATGACCCAAAAATTCACGCACGGTTTTATGCTCATTGGAAATGTTGTGCAGCTTGTCGTAGTCCCAGTTGCAGTTCAATCGCAAGGTCCCCAATACCAATATCTTCCACAAATCCATCCCGGGTCGGCCGTTGCCCTGGTCCACATGGGAAGGAACGATATTTTTCAAAATTCCAAATACCTCATCCCGCAAACGGCGGTCGGTATAAATCGCCTGCAAGCCCAGCAGCAATTGCGGTATTTCGTCCCGGCAATTGAGATCGATGTTGATGCTTGAAATGTCCACCTGACCAATTTTCAGTTGATTCTCGATCACTTTTCGCATACCATTTCACCATGAAGATTTTCCGGGTTTTACTCAAAACGTCCGATTCGCTAAAATCGGTCGCAACCAATATTTCTATCGAAATCAATAGGATATATACCAGTTGCGGGTAATCGGCGCAAGTACTTTTTGCGCCAACCCGGAAAATCTTCACTCCTGAAATATGCCGCATCAAACTGTCTATATTGGATCTTCTCCCTTTTCCGTCAGGCACTAACTACTATATCCCCTCTCTTCTTTTTTGCTGTCCGAAAACAAGGGTATCCCGCCGAAAATATGAAACTTTGAAAATTAGCCAATAAGGGTAGACCGGCCTGCTTAAAGAAAGATAACCAGGCCAGTAGAAGGGTTGGACCCAGTCTTGACCGGTGATAACCAGAAAATCAAAAATCCAAGCCGTAAAAATATGGCCCTTCAAACCGTCAAATCGAGGTTTCAAATCGCCCCGTGGAGCCATAGAATGGCACTTTGGAGCAGTGATTTTTGCCTCCCCTGTGTTTAGTATAGCCAAAAATGCGGTTTTTGAAAGACCGGTTAAAACGTTGATTGGAGCCTTCCTGGGCGGTTATAAGGATCTTAAGAGACTGCTTACACCGACGACTACTTTTTTAAGAATAACCTCAAAATTATCAATTATCGTTTGAAGTCTAACGAAAAATAGGCAGAGCCACTGCTGACTCTGCCTATTATTATCAAACCTACGGGGTTCCTTCGCTAACACTTAACATTGCTGTAGTCGCGCTCACCTGTCAGGTGGCGGGACGTTGCCGGGATTGAAATACTCTCCGCCAGTCTCCTTAATATAAGCTTTGAAGCGCTTCAAGCACAAGCCGTTCAGCACCTCCTCCACATCGGCGCAGTGAACACCCTGGGGGGCGGCGTTTCCGAGATTCTAAAAGGTCGCGACATAGTACATAGGATCAGCCGCGTTTTCGATCTCCGACCACAGCGCACCGGGGGGATGGTCGTTGAAGTAGCAGGGTACGCCGGTGCGCCCCGGTTGGTCCGGCGGGTCAGGCGGGAGTGGCGTGTATGCGCCGTAGTACTCATCGTTCGCGCCCTTGAGCCGCATAAGCAAGTTTGCCGTGGTGAGCGGCCCAATGCTCCCGCCTCGGATGAGAGCCCACCCTTGTTCCTGCGCGTAAGCGAAGAGCTGCTTGCGCTCGTGGACCGGGAGATGACGGGGCCAGACCACTATCGTCGATCCCCCGGTCTCGTCTAACTGAAACTCGGCGTTCGCGAGGCTAGCGCTGTCCGGCTGATCCGGTTCGTAGGTGTTCACAGATGCGCCGTACATCGTCAGCGATATGTAGGAGGCCTGGGCGTCGGCTGGAAACGTCGTGTCCGGAGCCAGTGACTCAGTTTCGAAGATCGAGGCGACATGCGGAAGACGGATGAGCGCGATCCGCAGCGGATCGACACGGGCACCAAGATATCCGGCACAGTTGTCCGGCGGCGGCATGGAGGAAACATCCGCCCCGGGCGCAAGCGGAGGCCGTGTGAACGTCACCCGTGCCCGGTCGATCTCGGGTGCAAATTGCCAGCCGGCCTTGGACTGAAGTGCGGCAAACTCAGGGATGCGGAGGAGGCGCAGGCCGTCCGCAAGGGCATGGAGGTCTTGTCTAGGTGACATGCAGTCGGGCGTTGTCCCGTAGATGTTGTTCACATCCGGAGTATCGGTCGGCAGGTGACCGATCGTCGGCGGCACCGCGTCATACTTGGTACAGTGGAGCGTTTTGCCGGTCTCGTAATTGACGTCATACACCGACGGGAAGGGGGGATTCGTCGGGCCGGCCGAGCCGCCTAATTTGTATCCCGGAAATGCCTGATAGACACGATAGGCGATCGCAGTCATCGAGTCGGCAAACGGAATCCTGCGCACGTTTTCGACCGGGATGTCCGCCTGGAGCAACAAGAGGCGATAGTGCCGCTTGGGGACAAATACCGGGTTGCCATTTAGGAACGGATTGGTACTGCCGTCATCCGGCACGATGTGCTGGTCCCTCAGTAGCGAGACAGCCAACGCGTTCTGGCCGTAGATCGTCCAAGAGAACCAGGCCGCGTACGGGAACTCCGCTTCGACAAGGAAGCCGACCGGTATCCCGGGGGAAGCTTCGGTATGAGGACGTACGAGTATGCACAACGCGGATCGGCCTGCAGGGGAAACCGGAAGGTATGGATCCACTCGAACGCATACAGGCAGGGAACTGGTTGCTTCGGTGGCTGGGCACGCCGGACGGCGACAGGACGGCCACCGCAAGACCGATCACCAAGGCAACAACGATGACAAGATTCATTATGTTTTTAGGCATGAGAATTTTTCCCTCCTTTCACAGCTACGGCGCTTCACTTGATGTTGCCATTGCCCTGAATTTCGGAAGTGTGTTACCTAAAAGCCAGGGGTTCGCCCCGGCACGGTCGTCCATTATACGGATCCGCCCCTGCCGGGGATTTGCTCATTTTTCGAGTCACCCCTTAAAGGTCTCTGCAGTTGTATTATCATTGAAGGCAGAACCAACTCTGATTTTGGCCCTCTGAGAGTTGCCTGGGTTCAACGGTGCATTCAGTTCCATAACAACATTTTAGGAAGAATTTCACCCGGCACCCCCTGATCCCATTGGGGGCCATGGGTATCTCCCAATCTCTTTTTAAATGGTCTTTGCTTTGTGCCTTCCTTAAATTAGGAAGGATTTCTTCTCGATAAGTTAAAATAAAAAGGTCGGAATCACCGGGGTAAACATAAACCGGACACTCCAGCGCGAACTTGCGGCGTCCTCTGGATGGATAACCGAATAATAGCCCTCAATCCCCAGGTGAACCGGAAGCGTTCCCAGCGTGGTCATCCAGTTGACTCCCAATCCTACGCGGCAGCGTTACCATGTCTTTCCCGTCGGCTTTCCAATTGATAGTGATGTTCGGGCACATCCCGATTTTTACAGTGTCGGTGATATTCCGGTAAATGAAATACTGGATATTGGTCAGGTTGGTGCTCTGGCGATCACTATCACCTGCATAGGACCACCAGTGTTGCGGGAAGAGGCCGAGCGCCCAATCCTTCCCTATATAAGCGGCAACTCCCGCCGGTCCCGCCTGGAACTTGCCCTGGCCCAGGACGTCTTCGCTTGCCGTCGGGAAGATCAGGGTCGGGCCTAGGCCCCGAGACAAAAATTCCATCTTTGATCTTGTAAGGCTTTTTCGGCGAAAACAGCCCGATATAGGTAATGTCTCCGAATCCCGTGGTGCGGCCAAAGGGATCCCGGATTGTCGAAAAAAGTTCAGCACTTTGGACAATCTCGTTGGGGCTCATCCCTATCAATTGGCCAACCGATTTTTTCAATGGTACGCTTACCCCCTGAAAAATTGGCCTGTTGATCAGATTCCAGGAATCACCGAGAGATAATGGAAAAGTCGGGATTAGTCTGTAAACATAGGCATCCTTGGCCCCCTCAAAGGCGGACCCCTTGATTTGAATCCAGTCGAACTCGTTTTCGACAAACACGAGATTGCCTACGGGATTATCCATCAGTTTTGAAAGCTGCGCCGGTGAAGGTTCACAGCCTGCCCGCACGACCTCTTTAAGATCGATATCCAACCTGCTTGTTAGCTCCGCACATTTGTTAGAGACCACTGGCCCGTCCTGCCGGTCGTCTTTGTCTGATCCTGCAGACCTGACCTCTGACCGCGCAAGGCCGGGGACCATCAACAGTATGACCAGTAGCAGGAGAGTCGTTAAGGTGAAACCTATTAGACTAGCACATCCGGGTCTTGCCGGAAAGAAGCTGGTGTCCGAAACCCCCGGGAAATGGATCTTCATAGGCACCTCCTTTTAAGAATAATAAATAAACTATATACCATTTTGAGGGCGGTCAATAGAAGTTTTATCCGCTGGGATGGACTGCCTGCTGGAGGGGGTTGGAAATGATTATCGTTTGATATCTTGCTATTTTCGGAAAATTGGGTTTGGAGGATTACAGGAAGAAAGTCTTGATATCCCTTGAGAAACTGCCTCCTCACCCCCAATTTCCTCTGTACACCTACTACTGTTGTTTCTTTGTCATCCTGAGGTTGGACGATTACGACTATAAATCATTGATCATTCCCGAGCGGCTCCGTTCTTCATGCGTCAATCCAAAATTGCTCTCAAGGCTTCGGATATCTTTATTTTCTTCCCTTGAGCAACTTTGGATTGACGCTTATTCGTACTAAACAAGCCATGCAAATTGAAAAGGTTTTCCCTATAAAAAAGAGGCTGGGATTCCGATGATCTTACAGGTGGCAAGCATGGCTTGTTAGTAGTCCCTCTTACTCGACCGACTGAACAGGATCTGCCATGATCATTTTTTTTTGTTGATGATCTCCTTATAGATCGATATTACAAATTCATCAATTTGAAATTTACTCATTTCTACCCCGTCTACGACCATTCGACTCAAACTCACCCCCTTAGACTCTGGAACAAAAAGAAATATTCCCGTGTGTTTTTTATTAGTCATTTTATCAAATTCTTCTGAAGTCAGCCGCCATTGCCCCTTATCAAGTTGCTTCCAACTATGCTGTGTCCCCTCTGCTATTTTGTTTGTAAATTGTCTCAGTTTAATTTCCATATTCTCGATTCTGTTTAAAGCAGGGTCTTTTTTCATCAGAGGCAAGTCCATGAAACTTGCTGGAGGCTCAGCCCCGGCTAAAGTTGGAGTAATAAAACCAATAAAAGCCAAAAAAAGAATGGGGCCACAAAACAAAACATTACCGATGCTTCTTCTGTTTTTCATAGTCATTAGATTTCTCCTTTTATGTATTTTCAAAATGTGCTGGCGTCGAAGATAAATATATAGCTAAAATTCCCCTATCTTTCTTTTTTTATAAGAAGTTGCTTTTTAATGGAAAGAGTATAAAGCAAGGAAAAGACAGAATCAAGACGGAAAATCGGACTTACAGTTGGGAGCCAACGAGACGGGTGGCGCGGGGGAATTTCACCCCCACGCTCCCACGGATCCGGACGTGACAGTCTCCCGTCATCCAGCTCTTATCATCCAGCCGCCAGGCTAACCTCGCGGTTTTATCTTATTCCTTGGTTCCTCCCATCTCTGGTTGACCCAACAATAAGACCAGATGATCCAACCCCTTCGCTCAATCCCCATTACAGAGACTTCAACACTACTACGAGTTGGTGCGCCCCTGTGCCCCGCATCGGTACTCTCATTCTTGTGGGGTCCTCCGCTTGAATTTCTCCCTTAACATCAGGACGACAGGTTCCCACGTTCCATACCAGAGCCTAAATCAGGTTCGCGCTACCTTTATGCCGGATGTCGCCCAAGCAGTAAACAGGTTCCCCTTGAACTTATCCGAGCTATGATCAAAAGTTGTGTATGAGGTGAGGGTGGTGTATCCTCCAAGCGATTGTTTAGCCGCAATTGCTTGGCATTTAAAAAAATGAAAGGATAACACCACCATGACCAAGAATAATGTAATTGATTTTAAAAAGCCAGAAATTGATGACCCAATCACCGATATACTTCGCCAGGGAGCCCGGCAGCTGTTGACCGCCGCCTTAGAGGCCGAGATTGATATTTTTTTGCAACAATACCGGGACACCGAAGACGGTCAGGGTTGCCAAAGAGTGGTCCGAAACGGTTACCACTCAGAACGGGAGATTCAAACCGGCCTCGGTCAGATAGCGGTGAGGGCGCCCCGGGTCCGGGATCGGAAACCGGATTCGCCGGAAGACCGGATCCGTTTCACCTCGGCTATTTTGCCACCGTATTTGCGCCGAACCAAAAGTATCGAGACGTTGCTGCCCTGGTTGTATTTAAAAGGGATTTCCACGGGTGACTTTACCGAACCGCTGGCCGCCCTATTAGGGAAAAATGCTCCCGGTCTTTCGCCGGCCACCATCAGCCGTTTGAAGACCGTTTGGCAGGATGATTATCGGCAGTGGCAACAGCGGGACCTGTCCAAGAAACGCTACGTCTACTTCTGGGCGGACGGCATTTACTGTAATGTGCGCATGGATGACAAGCAATGCCTGCTGGTCATCATCGGGGCCACGGAAGACGGCCATAAGGAACTGGTGGCCCTCGAAGGGGGCATTCGGGAAAGCGAGCAATCCTGGCTGGAGGTGCTGCTGGATTTGAAACGCCGGGGACTGAAGACTCCCCCGACGTTAGGCATCGGCGACGGTGCCCTGGGCTTTTGGAAGGCCTTGGCCAAGGCTTACGACACCACTCGCTGGCAGCGTTGTTGGGTCCACAAGACCGCCAACGTGCTCAACAAGCTGCCCAAGGGCCTGCAGGCGAAGGCTAAGGCCCAATTGCAGCAGATCTGGATGGCCTCAAACAAGGCCGAAGCCGTTAAAAACTTTGATGCCTTTATCCAGACCTATGAAGCCAAATATCCCCAGGCGGCGGCCTGCCTGGAAAAGGACCGGGAAGCCCTGTTAACATTTTATGATTTTCCGGCGGAACACTGGAGGCACATTCGGACTAGCAATCCGATCGAATCCACCTTTGCTACCGTCCGGTTGCGAACGGCAAAGGCCAGGAACTGCTTCTCGGCCCTAACGGTCGTAACCATGGCCTTCCAGCTTTGCCGTTGTGCTCAGAAAAGGTGGATCCGGTTATACCACCCGGAGCGCCTCGGAGAAATTATTAATGGTGTAAAATTTGTGGATGGGATTGTTGAACAACGGATCGCCGCCTAAGCCCATACACAACATTTGACAATAACTCTGCTTAGGATTACGTTACCCAGACTTCCACCTCATATAAATACAGTCTTTCCCTTCATAAAATACACTATTTACCTTATTTCTATCTTTAAAATTATAGTGTTAACCTCGTAGTTGCATAAAATAAGTACGAAATCAGGTCTAAAAAAGCTTGAAGGTGGCGTCCTTATTGGTTATTGTGAGATTTGCACGTCCTACAAAAACCAAATCAGGAGGCCACCTAAGGTGAAGTTTAGCAAAAAGCAAATTGTTAGTCGAGTGTTTAAAATTCCTGAAATCAAGTTTGCCGATCACCAATTAACTTCCTTTGCCGGGCTGATCATCTACCAACCCTTGCTCCAGCAATTAAAACTGAAGGAGCGACTCAAGCCTTGTTTCAAACATTTGAAAGTCTCTGAGATCTTCGGTCATCAGGTCATCATGCTGCTTTTGGTTTTTCATCTTTTGTTGGGTTTTCGAAGGCTGCGGGATCTGGATTACTATCAGGATGACCCTTTGGTCAAGCGTTTGTTGGGTTTGAAACGCTTGCCGAATGTTTCTACCGTTTCGCGGGCCTTACGAACCATCGATATCCCAGCCATTCAAAAGGTCCGGGAGGTATGTCGGGACTTGGTTATCTCCCGGCTGCAAAAATTGGCGCTCTATCGGGTGACGCTGGATTTTGATGGCTCCGTCCTTTCGACCCTTCAGCGTCGCGCCGAAGGGACCGCCGTAGGTTATAACAAACGAAAAAAAGGAGCCCGCAGCTATTATCCCTTATTTTGCACGATCGCCCAAACCGGGCAAGTGTTGGATGTCCTCTTTCGTTCCGGCAATGTCCATGACTCCAACGGGGCGCGGGAATTTATCGAGCAATGCCTGCGACTCGTGAAGGAGGCCCTCCCTGGCGTGACCATCGAGACCCGAATGGACAGTGCTTTCTTTAACGATGAAATCGTGACCCTGCTGGAAGAACAGGGGGTCGAATTCAGTCTGTCCGTGCCTTTTGAACGCTTTGCCGAATTGAAACAGATCATCCAGGAACGGAAACGCTGGAAGCGGCTGGACGATCGGTGGTCCTGGTTTGAATCGTTTTGGAAACCCAAGAAATGGGACACCCGCTTTCGTTTCCTTTTTATCCGCCAACGGGTCTCCTTGCCGCTCCAAGGTCCGATCCAACTGGATCTATTCCAGCCACAAGAAAAAGGGTATGATTTTAAAGTCATCGTAACCAACAAGCAAGTCAAGGCCAAGAAAGTTCTAATGTTTCATAACGGCCGGGCTGACCAGGAAGGGCTCTTCGGGGAATTAAAGTCCCAGACCCAGATGGATTACATCCCAGTTCGCCGTTGGGCCGGCAACCAGTTGTACACCCTGGCGGCGACGATGGCTCACAATTTGACCCGCGAAATCCAAATGGCGGTGCGTCCCAAAGAACGGGGAACCACCGAAAAGAGATCCCCGCTTTGGTGTTTTGAAGAAATGAAAACCTTACGCCATTTAATCATTCAAAGAGCCGGGCGATTAACCGCTCCTAAAGGAAAACTAACTTTGACCCTGAATGGAAATGAAGCAGTCCAACGAGACTTCTTCATGTTTCTTGATGCGTTTAAAAAGGCCGCATAGGTTCCTTATTCCAAAATCGTCCTTTTCTTATGCAACATCCGGGTAAACTAGGACGATTTGTCCCTTGGGTTGGGTCATTCACTTGGGGGTGGCCCCCTTACGATTTTCGTTTGAAATCTTCCGAGATTGCCAATTCACCAAAAATAACACTTCAGGAAGATATTCATTTGTCAATACAGTAGGTTATGATAGGACCGGTTGATGTCAATGAACTTCCTCCAACACCGCCCTCGCCAACTCCTCTCTGTCCTTCAACCACGCCTCCTCATCCTCCCCGCCAAAGTTATCTATGAACCACTGGATTTTGGCCCTCCAAGGCAAGGGGGGTGCCTATACAGTACCCCTGTTGAAACAGTAGATCTCGGCCGGGGCGGGGTCAATTTATTACATATTTATCAACCTCCTATTGGGTTTTATCGGGTTCCGGACCTCAAAGACTCCTATTCTTTCCCGGACTTGATCTTCCTCTGGAGGATTTCGATAAAACGCTTCGGGGTCGGCGGTTTAGCCGTTTGACGTCCAAGGGTATCCCTTTGGGCCGAAACCATGGCGGAATTGGCCGTTCCCGGTTTCAGCAGCAAAGGTAGGTAGATCATTTCCTTTTTGGTCGGACCGTTCGACGGGTAGCCAATGGCGCTGATGATATCGTACCCGGGCCCCCCGGGAATCATCTCGACCCGATCGACGATATACCAGACGGCGCTTAATATAGCCCAAGGCTCGAAATTGAAAACGGTCCCGTAAACGACCGCCTTCCGGACCCAGTAAGCCCAATTGTCCGGTGAGTCGCTCGTCCAAGGTTGGCCAAAGTTTTGTCCCACCGAAGGAGTATTCTTGTGGGGATCACAGCAGTAACCGCTGATCAAATAAGAACATCCCATATAGACGTTCGGGTTGGAGGTATCGGTAGCAATCGCCATGTCCTGTCCCTGGCGATTGAGGTTATTGACAATATATCCCAGATAATTCTTTCCGGGCTGAAGGATCTCCACACTCAGGGCATTGGGTCCATAAACCCTCTACCACCGTAGAAGCGCTGGTCGTAAAGCGTTTCCGGTGGCTTGGGTATATGGTAAAAGGTGGCGTTTCCCCAGAACAGCATCAATCCTTTCAAGGAACTAATACCTCCAATTATGGCATCCGTTGCTAATTGGTTGTTATGATAGGCTATGTCAAAATCATCCAGGACGGGATTATATCCCACGACGATCCCGACACGTTGATATGGGTTGGATTCATCGCCAAAAAAGACAACGTCACCGTAAGCCAGAGAGGAGGGAACAAAATAGTCTACCTTGAAACCCATCGGGTTGGCGTGTTCATAATCTTTAAGGAATTCGGCTAATGCCCCTCGGGTAGTGAGGCAGCCATAGTTGTCTACGCCGCTGAAGGGTACGAAGTTGGCGCTGCTCAGCATTCCCCCGGCAATCAGGGCCTGGGAGACAAAATTGGCATCTTCATGAAGCAACGGGTCATCAAGATAATTGGCGAACGAGGGATTTATTTCGGTTGCCCATTCCCAGGCGTAGTCGTAAACGGTCTGAGTGTTATAAGCGTGAATGGCTTCCGATAGGAAAAACAACGTTATTAATACAGCGGAAGCTAAGGTCCATATTTTTTTATGGTAAGCCCTCATTTTTGCCTCCTTGCCGGAATAAAAAACTCCGTTTCGCTTCAGAGAAATAGGGTTTTTTGGCAAGTCTTCCATTTGGGTGCATCCCTGCGGTTGTGGTGGCGAAACTGGAAGACGGGTTACTTGGTTATTATGGCCTTAGATTGGACAGAATTATACATTTTTTTGGTAATAGTAGATAAGGGGGATTTATTCCCGTGAGGGAAGGGTTCGGGGTTAAGGTGACAATGATTATTGTTCGAAATCTTCCCGAATTGCCCATTCATCAAAAACAAGATTTCAGGAAGTATTAAGACCAGGCCAAGGGGCGAACGTCGAACCACGGGCCGCACAGGAAGCCGAACACCAGAATTTAAGGGCCGGTTGGGGAAACCTGACCGGTTTAAAAAATTCAGAGGATCAAGGGGCCATTCCTGGGCAGGGTTTGGCCTTTTTATTTGGGGTCGATAATGGTAGTATTCGAGCCGTGAAAAAGCTGAAAAGCCCATCCTGGGTTGGAAATAGGGTTGGAAACTTTCTATCAAGAATAAAAAAGGGCTTAGAATTTCTTCTAAGCCCTTGAATTTTCTGGCGGGGTCGACGGGACTCGAACCCGCGGCCTCCGGCGTGACAGGCCGGCGTTATAACCGACTTAACTACGACCCCGCATCTGATTTTGGTAGGCGGAACAGGATTTGAACCTGTGACCCTCGGCTTGTAAGGCCGATGCTCTCCCGCTGAGCTACCCGCCCGGTAAAGCATATATACTACAAATTTCTGGCGTATTTTGTCAAGATTATTTTATAGTGGGGGTATGGGCGCGGCAGTGGAGAAGAAGGAAGAGTGAAGATGGAAGATGGAAGAAAAGGCCCTAAGGACGAGGGAGAGCACCTTTCAGTGGAGTCCGAGTCGTTCGGGTGCTTAAGGGCTCAGAATTTATTTTCACAGCAAATCCCCATCGGGGAAAGGAAGGGGTATGAACAATCAGAAGGCGTTTTTAACGACGAAGGGCGAACGATGGGTTCGTAGCGGGCATCCCTGGGTGTTCCGAGACGATATCGCCCGACTGGAGGAACCTGAGAACGGGGCCGTCATCCCATTTTTCACTCTTCGGGGCGAGTTTCTGGGGTGGGGGTTCTTCAGCGCTCATTCACGGATCGCCCTGAGAAAAATTTCTTCCCGGGAAGACACCGATAGATGATGCCTGGTGGCGGCTGGCCCTCGAAGAAGCCCTGGCTGTTCGGGGAAACTGTCTGGAGCGGTCCGAACAAGCCTGTCGTCTGGTATTTGCCGAGGCCGACGGTTTTCCGGGGCTGATCGCCGACTGGTATGCGGGGTATCTGGTCCTGCAAACCCTGATTCCCGGTACCGAACGCCTCCTGCCGATGCTGACCGGCCTTTTTCAGGAGATTCTTCATCCTCGGTCCATTTTACTGCGGAACGACGTGGAGGTTCGAACGATCGAAAAATTACCTCGGGAGGTCAAGGTGCTGACCGGTGAAATCCCGGAACGGGTGATCATTCGGGAAGGGGATATCCGCTACCGGGTTGACTTGCTGGGAGGGCAGAAAACCGGGGCCTATCTGGACCAGCAGGAAAACCGAAAGGGGTTGGCCGCCTTGACCCGTCAAGGCGGAAGGGTCCTGGATTGTTTCTCCTACACCGGGGTTTTCGCTCTGCACCAGGCCCTGAAGGCCAATGAGGTTATCGCCGTGGACGATTCCGCCCGGGCCGTCGAAGAGGGAAGGGAAAATGCCCGATTGAACGGCATCGATCGGATTCGGTTTCTTAAGAACAATATTTTTGATTTTTTGAAGGAGGCGGAAAAACAGGCGGATCGCTTTGACCTGATTATCCTGGACCCGCCCCCCTTTGCCCGGAAAAAATCAGAGGTGGCCGGTGGGCAGCGGGGTTATCTGGAACTGAACCGCCGGGCCATGGGCTGTCTGACCGCCGGCGGCCTTTTAGCCACCTATTCCTGTTCCCACAATTTCTCGGAGCCGATGTTCCTGGAGATGATTCGGGAAGCCGCCCGAAAGGCCGGACGAAAAGCGTTTCTGCTGGAGAAATCCCTTCAGTCGCCCGATCATCCGATTTTGCTATCCTTCCCGGAAAGCTATTATTTGAAGGGATTGATTGTAAAGGCGGAATAAGAAAGACCGGCCAAAAGAAAAAAAGAACATTGATTTTTACTTTTTTTTAGTTAGAATATAATTTTATACAACCTCAAGAAAAGGTAAGATAAATGGAATTAGTAAAACTTTCCAGCAAAGGCCAACTGGTTATTCCCAAGGCTGTTCGGGTGCAGTTGGGCATTCAACCCAACAAATTCGTGCTCCTGGAAGTGGAAGAAGACCGGGCGGTTATTCGGGCGGCGCCCGATATTCGGAAGTCGCTTAAAGGCTTGTTGAAGGGAAAACCCTCCATGGGGGAGTCTCTTATTAAAGAACACCGGGAAGAAGTGCGAAAGGGATGAATGCCTACCTATTTGACGCCTTTCCCCTGCTATGTTGGCTTCAAGAAGAACCGGGTTGGGAGACGGTTGACCGCCTGTTAAAAGAGGCGGAAGAAAAGGAGGCCCGGATATCGATCCACATCATCAACGTGGGAGAGGTGTATTACCGATCGTGCCGGCTGGTAGGATTAAAAAAGGCGGAAAAGATCCTGAACGATCTCCGACTGCTTCCCCTTTCTTTTATCTCTGCCTCCGAAGCATCGGTACTGGAAGCGGCCAAAATCAAGGGGCAATATCCGGTTTCCTATGCGGATGCCTTTGCCATAGCAACGGCCATCAGACTGGACGCCGCGGTGGTCACCGCCGATCCGGAATACCACTCCGTTTCTAAGCTCTTGGAAATTCTTTGGCTTAAATGATTTGGGCGGCCGAATCTTAACCGACCTTTATCTTCAGGCTCCTCAGGCGATTGACAGCGGCTGCCGTTTCCAGAAGACGGGGTTTGACCAGGTTTCCCACCCTATACGGCATTAAGCTGTCCAGCCCTTTTTCCTCCAATTCCTGATAGGCCTTTTCCAGGCCTTCTCTTAGATTGCCGCTCTCTTTCAAATATTTTGACTCGTAAAGATGGATTAATCGTCCGATGGCCCGGAGCTGGCCGGGTTCCACCAGTTGCTCCAGGTATGAGAGGTCGACGGCCTGGTCGCCGTAAAGGATGGTTTGCATGCCTTTGGCGTCGATCCGCACCTCACGGCGACCCAGACTAGGATCGAAAGCCTCGGATTGGGGTTGACGTTCGGTTATTTCACCAAAGCTGCTCCCGCCTTCCTGCAATCGATGGACCGGAAATTTTTCGGCGATCTCTCGAGCTTGGCGGGTGACCAGGGCGGGCCGATAGTTGTTCATCCAAATCACTCGGTCGGCTGCCTCGAAATAATCCCCGGACCCTCCCATGACCAATAAGGTCGAGATTCCGTAGTCCTGGTATAGCGGACGCACTTTATCGATAAAAGGTGTAATGGGTTCATAGGCCTTGAGAACCAGTTCCTGCATCCGTCGATCCCGGATCATAAAATTGGTGGCCGAAGTGTCTTCATCCAGGAGCAGGACGCGGGCGCCCATTTCCACGGCCTCCATGATATTGGCGGCCTGGGAGGTGCTGCCGCTGGCGTTCTCCGTGCTGAAGCGGGTGGTGTCCTTTAACAGGGGCAGGGTTCGGATAAAGGGGCTGATATTTACCTTTTCCACGTTCCGGCCGTCCTCGGCCCGAATTTTTACGGCCTGGGGGTCGGTGACCACATATTCCCGGCCGTCCCCGGGGACGTGGCTATAAACACCCACTTCCAGTGCCCGCAACAGGGTCGATTTGCCGTGAAAGCCGCCCCCCACGATCAGAGTCACCCCCTCGGGGAGGCCCATACCGGTCAGGGGCCCTTTGTGGGGGAGCTGAAAAGTGACGGAGAGATCTTGAGGCGGCCAAAAGGGTACGGCCCCCATGGCCAGAGGCCGGGAGCTGATCCCGCTTTCCCGCGGCAGAATAGCCCCTTCGGGGATAAAGGCGATCAGTTGTTTCCCTCTGAGTTGGTCTCGCAGCCATTCCTGGTCCTCGTAAGCATCAACGAAGCGTTTGACCTCCAGTATTTTGTTCGGGATCTCCTGGATCCCGTGCTGCACGAGCAGGGGGATTTCCTCAAAAAAGATGGCCACCGACTCCATGCCCAGGATGGTTCGCCCGGCAGCCGGCAAGCCCACGGTGAGACGGAGCTCGAGGGTTTCCCCCTCGATACCTACCGAAGTTCGTTCCAGGATTTCCGGCCCCCCGGCCTCGATCTGCAATCCACCCTTCCCGCCTCCGCCCAGTTTGTTTAATCGGGCGCGAATAGCCTGCTGCACCTGTCGTCCCACATAGTCGCAAAAGGCCACCCGACGGACCGGGTTTTCCCAGAAGTCGGCCATGATCTTCCACTTTTTCAGGGAATAAAGGATCCGGAACCGAGAAGGCGGGGCAAAGGGATCGGCCTGGACCCTGTCAATGACCAATTGATATTGAGAGAACAGGTATTCCCCTTCGATGTCCTGATAGGCCTTGTAACCTTTTTCATGGATTCGGAACAGCGTCCGTTTCAGATCATCGGCCGGTTTCATTGCAAACCTCCTCGGACTGATTTCAGTCGGATTAATGTACACCAAAGCAGTAGGATTGAAAAGGTAAGAGGGCAAAAAAATGAAGGTGCCGAAGTTTAGTAATTTAAGGGAAGAAAGGAGTTTTTGGGATACCCAGTAATCTTCGAGTTACCAAGATATTCTTGGGGTAGCTAAAGATGTGGTTTTCGTTCGGCCTAAAGAAGAGATTATTTCCATCTAGCTATTTAAAATATCTAAACAAAAAAATGGTTCTTGAAAAACATCAGTCCGTTTGTTATCTATAAATAGATCATTTTTCAATTCTGAAATTATAACCCGCAGGCGTTTTGAAAAAAGCCGGTTCCATAGACGTTGGTTCCAACACCTTACGGTTGTTAATCGCCCAAATCGAAGGAAATCGAGTTCTCCCGCTCTGCCGCGATCGCGAAATGGTCCGATTGGGCCGAAATTTTTTTCCAGACCGGGTCATTGGCAATCAATCTCTGGAAACGGCCCTCAAGGTGCTGGAACGATTCCAAAAAACGGGCATCCGAGAGGGGGTCACCCGGTTCCGGGCCGCGGGGACCGGAATCCTGCGGGAATCCTTGAATACCCATCATTTTTTAGGGTCTGTTCGAAGCGCTACCGGAATATCCATCGATATTCTTTCCGGGGAGGAAGAAGCCCGTTTAAGCGCCCTGGGGGTACTGTCGGTTTTTCAGGAACTCACGGAGCCCGCCTGTATTTTTGACCTGGGGGGCGGGTCCGTAGAGTTCACCTGGGTGAATTCGGGAAAAATCAGAGAAACAGTCAGCCTGCCATTAGGGGCCATTGGGTTGACCGAGCATTTCCTTCTTTCCGATCCCCCGCTGAAACAAGAGATAGATCGTCTTCAAAGACACTGCCTGGAAACGCTGCGGAAAAGAATAAATATGAAAGAATCGATTAGTTGTCTGATTGGAACGGCCGGGACCGTGACGACGTTGACCGCCATGGCCCATAAGATGGCGGAGTACGACCCGGACCGGATCAACGGATCTGTGCTTGATCGGGATACCCTGGATCGGTTATTATTTGATCTGATCTCCATCCCCCTGACAACCCGTCAGCAGCTTCCCGGACTGGAACCGGGCCGGGCCGATATTATCACGGCCGGCCTGGTAATCGTATTGTCGATTTTGGACTTTTTTGTTGCCGATACGCTCCGGGTAAGCGATGCCGGGTTGCTGGAGGGATTGCTGCTTGACGAATCGGCGACCTCGGTCGGGCGCCAAGTATAAGGCTAGCGGAGGAAATTGAAAGGAGTAACTTATGACCAACCCACCCAATGCCATTCCCGATGGATTGACTTTTGACGATCTGTTGATCCAACCGGCCTATTCTCAGATCGTTCCCTCGGAGGTCGAGGTGTCCACCCGACTGACCAAAGGGATTCATCTAAACATACCCATTGTCAGTGCCGCCATGGATACGGTAACCGAGTACCAGACCGCCATCAGCATGGCCCGCCAAGGCGGGGTCGGGATAATCCACAAAAATATGAGTATCGCCCTGCAGGCTACCCAAGTGGAAAAAGTCAAGAAATCGGAAAGCGGGATGATCGTCGATCCGGTGACGATGGAACCGGATCGAAAGGTCCATGATGTTTTGGCCGTGATGGAAAAATTTGGTATTTCCGGGGTACCGATCGTTAAAGGCAAAAAACTGGTAGGGATTATCACCAACCGCGACTTGCGCTTCGAGACGGATATGAACAAAAGCGTGGAAGAAGTCATGACCAAGGATAACCTGGTGACCGCCAAGGTGGGCATCAACCTGGCAGACTCCAAGGCCCTGCTCCATAAGAACCGGATCGAAAAGTTACTGGTCATCGACGACAAGGGCAACCTCAAAGGATTGATTACCATTAAGGACATTGAAAAACTAAAAAAATTCCCCTTGTCCTGCAAAGATAAGCTGGGCCGTCTTCGAGTAGGGGCCGCGGTGGGTGTGGCCCCCGGGGAGCTGGACCGGGTCGAGGCGCTGCGCCGGGCCGAGGTGGATGTGATCGTAGTGGACGTGGCCCACGGCCATTCCCATAATGTGGTTGAAGCGGTTAAAAATATCAAAAAGCGGTTTCCGGATCTGCAGGTCATTGCCGGAAATGTGGGGACGGCCGAGGGAGCCGAGGCCTTGATCAAGGCCGGAGCCGACGGGGTTAAGGTGGGGATCGGACCGGGGTCCATTTGCACCACCCGGATCGTGGCCGGGGTGGGCGTTCCGCAGGTGACGGCCATTATGGCCTGTGCCGAGGCGGCGAAAAAATATAAGATTCCGATTATTGCCGACGGCGGCATCAAGTTTTCCGGAGACGTGACTAAGGCCCTGGCCGCCGGAGCAAACACGGTGATGATCGGCAGTCTCTTTGCCGGGACCGAGGAGAGCCCCGGTGAAACGATCCTGTTCCAGGGACGGACGTACAAGGTTTACCGCGGCATGGGCTCCATCGAGGCTATGAAGCAGGGCAGCAGCGACCGGTACTATCAGGAGGGTTTTGAGAGCGAATCCAAGTTGGTTCCGGAGGGAATTGTGGGCCGGGTTCCCTACCGCGGACCCCTTTCGGCCATGGTCTACCAGTTGGTGGGCGGGCTCAAATCCGGCATGGGGTATGCCGGGTGCCGCACCCTGCCGGAACTCACGGCCAAGGCCCGGTTTGTGCGCATCACCCCGGCTGGATTGCGTGAGTCCCATGTCCATGACGTGATTATCACCAAAGAGGCGCCCAACTATTGGCTGGATTAAAAGAAGCGAAGCGCTGAGCGCCTGGCGAAAAAAGGGCTGGAACCATTCAGCGCCAAGCCCTGAACCCTGAATTTTGAAAGAGGAATCCCCCCGTGGACATTCACAGCCAAAAAGTGCTTATCCTGGACTTCGGATCCCAGACCACGCAGTTAATCGCTCGGCGGGTGCGGGAGGCCAGGGTTTATTGCGAGATCCATCCCTTTAACTGGTCCTGGTCCCACATCAAGGAGTTCGATCCCCAGGGAATCATCCTTTCCGGCAGCCCGGCCAGTGTCTATGATGCCAAGGCCCCCCTGCCGGATCCCAAAATTTTCGAGTTGGGAATTCCCGTGTTGGGCATCTGCTATGGCATGCAATTGCTGACGCAGCAATTGGGCGGCCGAGTGGAACACTCCCAGAAACGGGAATACGGCCGGGTGGAGCTCCGGATCAAGGATTTTGAAGGATTATTCCAGGGCCTGGACCAGGGCGGCCAGAAAAGTCAAACGGTCTGGATGAGCCACGGCGACCGGATCGAGAAACTGCCTCCGCACTTTGTGCCCATCGCCGGCAGTGGCAATGCCCCCGTAGCGGCCATGCGGAATCGGTCCCGGACGCTCTGGGGCGTCCAGTTCCATCCGGAAGTGGTCCATACCCCCCAGGGCCATCGGATACTGAAAAATTTTCTTTTTGAAGTCTGCGGGCTAAAGCCGCTCTGGACCACCCGCTCTTTTATCAAGCAGGCGGTGGCCGATATTCGGGAACGAGTGGGAACGGGAAAAGTGATCTGCGGCCTCTCCGGCGGGGTGGATTCCTCGGTGGTAGCGGTCTTACTCCACCAGGCCATCAGCGATCAATTGACCTGTATATTCGTCAATAACGGGCTGTTGCGGAGCGGCGAGGCGGAAAAAGTGGTTCAGGTCTTTCGCGGCCATTACCACATCCCTTTGGTCTATGTGGACGCCGCGGCCGGTTTCTTGAGGAAACTGAAGAAGGTGACCGATCCGGAAAAGAAACGCCGGATCATCGGACATGAATTCATCCGGATTTTCGAACAGGAAGCCAAAAAGATCGGACCGGTCCGTTTTTTAGCCCAGGGGACTTTGTATCCGGATGTCATCGAGTCCGTGTCCTTTAGAGGTCCGTCGGCAACCATCAAGACCCATCACAACGTGGGCGGGCTGCCGAGCCGGATGAAGCTGACTCTGATCGAACCGCTGCGGGAGTTGTTCAAGGATGAGGGCCGCCGGGTGGGGCGCAGTTTGGGCCTCCCGGAAGAAATGATCATCCGCCAGCCTTTTCCCGGACCGGGGTTGGCCATACGAATCGTTGGCGAGGTGACCGAAGACCGGCTGGCCATTCTCCGGCAAGCCGATACCGTCGTCTGGGAGGAAATGCGGCGGGCCAATCTCTACAGCCGGGTCTGGCAGTCCTTCGCCGTCTTGTTGCCCATCAAAACCGTGGGGGTAATGGGCGATGAACGGACCTATGAAAATGTCATTGCCCTGCGGATCGTGGACAGCCAGGATGCCATGACCGCCGACTGGTCCCGCGTGCCGTATGACCTGCTGGGGCGGATCTCCAATCGCATCATTAACGAGGTCAAGGGCGTCAATCGAGTGGTCTACGATATTTCCTCCAAGCCCCCCAGCACGATCGAGTGGGAATAAAAAGAAAATTCGAAGCACGAAATTCGAAATCCGAAACAAATTCAAATGACCGAAATTCAAAATTCAAAACATCACTTCCCTTGGACTTCCAGGGGTAAGGTTCCGGGGTTCACCCAAAATCCCCCGGTTCCCTCCCGTCCAGGGAGATGTTTTGAATATTCGGATTTTGAACATTCGAGCTTGTTTCGGATTTCGGATTTCGGATTTCGAGTTTAGGGTTTTATGCAACACGCTTCTTTTGTCCACCTTCATGTGCATACCCAATACAGCCTGTTGGACGGTGGCATCCGCCTCAAGGAGCTTTTTGAAAAGGCCCAGGCTTATAAATTGCCGGCTATTACCATGACCGACCACGGGAATCTTTTCGGAGTGGTGGATTTTTATAAACAGGCCCCTAAATACGGTCTGAAACCGATTATCGGTTGTGAAGTATATGTGGCTCCTCAAAGCCGTTTTCAAAAGGAAAGCAGCGGTAACCTTGAGAACGCCTACCACTTGGTCCTGCTCTGCAAAAACGAAAAGGGCTACCGCAACCTGCTCCAGTTGGTCACGCTGGGCCATTTGGAAGGCTTTTACTACAAACCCCGGATCGACCGGGAGTTGTTGAAAAAACACAACCAGGGCCTGATTGCCCTATCCGCCTGCCTGCACGGAGAGGTTCCTCATGCCCTTCTTCGGGGTGACCCCGATCGGGCGCTGGCTACAGCCCGTGAACTGGGGGAGATTTTTGATCGAGATCGTTTTTTCCTGGAGCTTCAAAAGAACGACATTCCGGAACAGGAAATCGTCAATACCGGTCTGGTGGAACTCAGCCGCCGCTTGAGTCTTCCCCTGGTAGCCACCAACGATTGCCACTACCTGGCCCAGGAGCATGCCCGGGCCCATGATGTCCTGCTCTGTATCCAGACTGGTAAAACGATCCAAGATCACAACCGGCTTCGCTTTTCCACCAATCAGCTCTATTTTAAATCCCCGGAAGAGATGCAGGCCCTCTTCGTCGACTATCCGCAGGCCATTGAAAACACGGTTCGCATCGCCGAACGTTGCAATCTGGATCTGCACCTGGGGCACGCCCTGCTGCCCCGTTTCCCGTTGCCTCCCGAAGAGACCATGGACCGTCGTTTGAAGCGGGAGGCCCGGGCCGGTCTGGAAAAGAGGCTGAAAGTCAAAGAAGCCGATCCGCTGTTCCCGGCCACGCGGTTCAAGGACTACCGGGAGCGTTTGGAAAGGGAGTTGGCGGTTATCACCCAGATGGGCTTTTCCGGCTATTTTCTAGTGGTTTCCGATTATGTATGCCAGGCCAAGGAAAAGGGTATTCCCGTGGGACCGGGCCGGGGGTCGGCTGCCGGCAGCCTGGTGGCCTACGCCTTGGAGATTACCGATATCGACCCCCTGGTCTACGGGCTGTTCTTTGAACGGTTTCCTTAACGTGGAACGCAAGGAATTGCCGGACATCGATGTGGATTTTTGCGTGGAACGGCGCGATGAAATCCTGAAATATATTATCGAGAAATACGGCCAGGACCACGTGGCCCAAATCATCACCTTTGGGAAGATGCTCCCCCGGGCCGTGATCCGGGATGTGGGACGGGCCCTGAATATGCCCTATGGCGAAGTGGACCGGATCGCCAAACTGGTGCCGAATATTCTGAAAATCAATCTGAAGGAGGCCCTGGAAAAGGAGCCCCGACTTCGGGAGCTCAAGGAAAACGACCCGATGGTGCGGGAACTTTTGACCATTGCCGAGGTCCTGGAAGGCCTGCCGCGCCACGCCTCCACCCATGCCGCCGGCGTAGTGATTTCTCCCCATCCCCTGGTTGAGTCCACGCCTCTGTACAGGGGGCCGAAGGGTGAAACGCTGACGCAGTATGATATGAAATCGGTTCAAGAGGCGGGTCTGATCAAGTTCGATCTCCTGGGCCTCAACAACCTGACCATCATCCAGTACGCCTTGAAGATGATAGAGCGGTCTCAGGGCCATCCTTTGGATCTTTCTCAGATCCCTCTGGATGATCCGGCCGTCTACGAATTATTAGGACGGGGGGATACCACCGGGGTCTTTCAATTGGAAAGTTCGGGCATGAAGGACCTGGTCATCAAGATGAAGCCGGAAAACTTTGAGGACCTCATCGCCCTGGTGGCCTTGTATCGACCCGGTCCGCTGGAAAGCGGCATGGTGGATGACTTTGTCAAGCGAAAGCACGGGTTGATCCCGGTCGAATATCTTCTGCCCCAGATGGAGCCGATCCTCAAAGAAACCTATGGCGTCATCGTTTACCAGGAACAGGTGATGGAGTTAGGCAGCGTCCTGGCTGATTACTCCATGGGCGAGGCCGACATCCTGCGCCGAGCCATGGGCAAGAAGATAACCGAAGTGATGGCCCAACAACGGGAACGTTTTCTACAGGGAGCCAAAAAGAAAAAGATCGATCTCAAAAAAGCGGAAACGGTTTTCAACCTGATGGAAAAGTTCGGGGGCTATGGCTTCAACAAATCTCACAGCGCGGCCTATGCCTTGATTGCCTACCAGACCGCCTTTCTCAAGGCTCACTACCCCCTGGAGTTTATGGCGGCCCTGCTGACCAGCAAGATGGGTAATGCCTCTGATATCATCAAATACATCACGGAATGCCGGGAGAAAGGGATTGTCGTTTTGCCACCGGATATCAATCAAAGCCGGATGGATTTCTCCATCATCGAGGATAAGATCCGGTTTGGTTTGGCGGCGGTAAAAAATGTGGGAGAGGGGGCCATTGAATCCATCTTGGAGGCGCGAGAGCAGGGCGGCCCGTTCCAATCCTTAGTGGACTTATGCAAAAGGGTCGATTTATTTCGAGCCAATCGAAAGGTTCTGGAAAGCCTGATCAAGTGCGGGGCCATGGACTCCATGGGAGTGGCCCGTTCCCGCCTGATGGCTTTTTTGCCTGAGGCCACGGAAATCGGTCAACGATTGCAGCGGGACAGGACCGGCAATCAGTTCAGCCTTTTTGATTTGGGGGATCAACCCGGTCTTGATATGCCCGAGTCGGAACCGCCGGTTCTGGAGGAATGGCGGGAAAGTCAGAAATTGGCCTTTGAAAAAGAAATTCTGGGGTTTTACATCACCGGTCATCCCCTGACCCGCTATCTGGATACCTTGCAGGCTCTGAAAGCAACGGCTATCCAGGACCTCTCCGAATTGGCCGACAAGGAAACGGTTCACCTGGCCGGGACGGTGGCGGGTCTCAAGGAAATCAACAGCAAAAAGGGGGATCGTATGGCCTTTGCCACGATCGAGGATCTGACCGGGTCCTGCGAGGTGATCGTCTTTGCCGACATCTTCCGCAAATGTTCTCCCTTGCTCAAGGATGAGGTCCCCTTATGGATTACCGGTAATCTCAGCAAGGATGAAAAGGGGGCTAAGGTCATTGCCCAGGAGGTTATGACTCTGGAACAGGCCGAGGAAACTTCAGCCGTTAAGGCCATCCTGTCCATTTCGGCCACCGGCTTGAGCCGGGACCAATTGGCCAATTTATCCGTTTTATTGCGGCATCATCCCGGTGCCTGCCCGGTACAATTCGTCGTTCATTGCCCCAATCAGACCCAGGTTTTTCTCAGCTTGCCCGAAGTCTATAAAATCAAGCCATCGGCGCGGTTGAAGCGGGAGTTGCGTGATCTTTTCGGAACCCCGATCTTGGAGGTCCAGTTTCAATAGACTACCGTTGGAACGGTCTTAGAATATGCTCCCAGAGCATCGGAACCGATGAGATCTTTAAATTGTTCCGAAATTCGGTTTCGAATTTTGATTAGCGAGATAAAGGCCGATGGTCCCCTACCAGGAACGTTTTTACCGCACTCGAACCGTTTCCCCCGACTGGGTATCCTTCACCATCCAGGTCAAGGAAAGCGACCTCTGGATTCGGGCCCGGCGAAATCTGGCTGCGGAAGGATATGAACGACTTTACCGCTATCGCCAGGCCATCGAAGAGTATATCCGTCAGCATCCGGAGTTTCAGGAGGCGCTGACGCCGCTTCCTCCTGATCCGCTGGCCCCGAACATTATTAAGGAGATGCTGGCCGCCGGACGCGTGACCGGGGTGGGGCCGATGGCCGCCGTAGCCGGGGCCGTCGCTCAATACGTGGGAAACGACCTGCTGGAACTCTCACCGGAAATCATCATTGAAAATGGGGGGGACTGCTTTATTGCTTGTCAAGAGCCTCTGACCGTGGGTCTTTTTGCCGGGACTTCCCCGCTCAGTCAGCGGATCGGGGTTACCCTGCCGCCCTCTACGGGATCGGTGGGCCTTTGCACCTCGTCAGGGACGGTCGGGCATTCGTTGAGTTTCGGCCGGGCGGATGCGGTGGCCGTTCTGTCCCCTTCGGCGATCCTGGCCGACGCGGCGGCAACGGCGGTGGGGAATCGCGTCCGGACCCGGCAGGATTTGCCCGAGGCCATTGCCTTTGCTCAGACGATCCCTGGAGTCGATGGCGTTTTGATCGTCCTGGGAGATCAGTTAGGCCTTTGGGGGGATTTGGAAATCGTTTCCCTTTGAGGCCGGGGTACCGGGTCAGGTAATTATGCAGGTAATTATGCTTGACTCCTTTCGAGGGTTTTCTTAGATTAAAGGTATGACTCTTAAAAAAGATGCTCACTCTCTTAAAGGACAGTTCCTCATCGCCATGCCGAGTTTGTTGGACCCCAATTTCCATCAAACCGTAACCTGTATCTGCGAGCATTCCGTAGAAGGAGCCTTGGGGTTGGTGATAAACCGGGTATACCCGGATTTGAGCGGCTTGACTATTTTCGAGGAATTGGGATTACCCTTCGCCCCGGAGCGGGAGGATATACCCATTCATGTGGGGGGGCCGGTTCACAAAGGACAACTCTTCATCCTTCACGGCCCCCCGTTTGATTGGGAAGGCAATCATCCGATAACGACCTCCCTGGCTCTCAGTAATTCCAAGGATATTTTAGAGGCCCTGGCTCGGGGACAAGGACCGGAGGCTTTTATCATTGCCATGGGGTGCGCCGGTTGGGGACCAGGTCAACTGGAGTCGGAGATTATGGCCAACGCCTGGTTGACCTGCTCGGCGGATGAACATATTATCTTTCAGGCCCCCATTGCCCAGCGTTGGGAAATGGCCGCTAAATTACTGGGGGTCGATCTCGCTTTATTGACGGACACGGTCGGACATGCCTGATGGGTGAAATTCGTAGTACCTTAGATATCATTATGGAGACAGGAAATAATCGACGCTATCGAACCGGGCGGTGACAACGGGAAACGGTGGGACCTGCTGGAAGGTCTCTGGCCTTCCGACCTGAAACGTCATAAGGAAATAGTGAGGCAATCCCAGGAGGAACTGGAGCAAGCCCGATGCCAAAGGATCCGGCTGGCCGCAAATCGATTGGCTGAAAGGAATATTTCGGGCACGGCGGTTGTTCCGAACCTGAATCGCGACCTGGAATGGATCGCTTTTCGACGGCAGCGGATAGAGGAATGCCGCCGAGAGCTGAACCGCCTCCCTTAAGATCGTCAGATAAAATTGAACCAGTAATCCTCCACCGCCCTAAAATTGGCTTTCACCGCCTCTTTCCCTGCCAAAACTTCTCCATGTCCGGGGAGCAGCATTTCCACATCCAGGGCGGTGAGCCTGCGGATTCTTAATTTCAGCATCTCTCCGTCTCCACCCGGCAAGTCCGTCCGCCCCAAACCCTGATTACTCAAAAAGACTTAATTGTCCGCTGGATTTCTTTTTTTTCCGGATCGTCTTGGGACTAAACGCTTCAATTTTCGGTTCCTGTTCCGTTAGTGGAGGTTCCCCCTCCCGCAGGGGGGGCGGGTCAGGACGGGCCAGCAAGAATCCGAGTCCTTCTGCCCGACTGCGGATATCATCCAGACGGGATTGCAGGCTAAATTCGATAACGGTTTGGACGCTTCTCAGGTCGGCAGGGGTCAAAGAAATCTTACCCTCGAGGATGGTTGCCAATTCCGGCCAGAGGCGGCGATGGGGGAAAATATAGAAAAGGCCCGTCGTAACCTCTTTTTCATCATCACCGGTCAGGTGAAGCAAGGACCCATCCCGGGCGACCTTCCAAGGATAGGTTTTTGCAGGTCTGGATTTCGAAGGGAATAGCCGCCGTAATAAGGGCCGGAGGAGGAAACAGTGTCCGATTTGAGCGACCAGACTGCTTTGTTCCAATGGGGGCAGGGAATCAAATTCTTCTTGAAAGACGGAAGGCTTCGACCGAAGGAAGTATTCAAGCCACCAGACAAAATTTAAATCCCGGAGAGAGAGTTCGGTCTCTTCCGGACCGGTCAGGGGAACCGCGGGCGGAAAAGGGGCATTGAGCAGGGAAATAATCTCTAAAAGGATATTTTCCGGGTAGAAATCCATGGTTGAGGCCTTAACGATTCGGTTCCTTTCATTAAATACCGGTAAGAAGGTTCTCTGTCAAGGGAATTGCCGCACAGGATTTTCTCCCAGCCGAATCGCTAAAGGGAATTGACAACAAATCCGAGGTTAGTGTATGGTCTACCAAATTTCGTAAAGGAGGTACTCTAATGGAGATCAAGAAGATTGGTGTAGTGGGAGCCGGAACTATGGGCAACGGGATTGCTCAGGTAGCCGCCCTCATCGGGTGCGAGGTCATCATGCGGGATGTGGAAGAGCGTTTTGTCCAGAACGGGCTCAAGAATATTGATCGCTTCTTAAGCAAAAGCGTGGAAAAAGGGAAAATGACCGAAGACCAGAAGCAGGGAGTGCTGGGACGCATTAAGGGGACCACCAGCATGGCCGATTTGGCGGAAGTGGATTTCGTCATCGAGGCGGTGATCGAGGACATGGATCTGAAACGGTCTGTTTTCAAGGACCTGGACGGGATCTGCCGGGCGGACGTGATCCTGGCCACCAACACCTCGTCCATGTCCATCACCGAAATCGCCGTGGCCACTCAGCGTCCCGAGAAGGTGGTGGGCATGCACTTTTTTAACCCCGTTCCCCTGATGCGTCTGGTGGAAGTCATCCGGGGTTTTCACACCAATGACGAAGCCGTTCAGGTGACCACGGATCTGGCCAAGAAAATGGGCAAAGAGACGGTGGAGGTCAAGATCGATTCCCCGGGGTTCATCGTCAACCGGATCATGATCCCCCACATGTTGGAAGCCATCAACATCGTCCAGGAGGGCGTGGCCACCAAAGAAGATGTGGACAAGGCGGTCAAATTGGGGCTCAATTACCCCATGGGACCTTTTGAGTTGATGGACCTGACCGGGGTGGATATCTGTAAGTTTGTGGCCGATTATTTTTATAAGGAGTTGAACAAGGAAGGCAAGTGGGTGGCCCCGACCCTGCTGAAGAACATGATCCGGGCCGGTCGCCTGGGACGGAAGACCGGCGCGGGGTGGTTTGACTATAAGAAATAGAACCAAGGGTCAATTTCCCGTCCAATAACACCTTAGGATAATAAGAAACCGGCTTCCAGAAGATGGGAAGCCGGTTTCTTTTCGTGTTAAAATTTCAGGTATTCACGCGGGATTTCCTGCAGGAATGAAGTCGAATCCATAACCCGGAGCAGTGGGTAGAGTGGATTGCGGCGGTAGTTGTTCCAGAGTCCGCTGGTGGATCTCCGGGGTGGGAGCGGCCGAGCAGTCCTCGAGGATGACGGCCCGGAAGTCATGGCAAAGGGCGTCCAGGGCCGTGGTCAGGACGCAGAAATGGGTGGCGATGCCGGTCACCGCCACCGTATCGATCCGGTACAGCCGCAAGGTCATGTCCAGGTCGGTCTTGAAGAAGGCGCTGAAGCGGCGCTTGGGTAAGACGATATCTTGGGGGGCCTGATCCAATCCTTCCATCACCTCGGCCCCTGGTGTGCCTCGTAACGAGTGGGCCTTCATCTTCCCCTGAAAGATAAAATCGCCTTCCAGAAAGCTGTCACAGGCAAAAATGATGGGGATTCCCTGTTGCCGGGATTCCCTAAGCAAGCGGTTCAGCGCCGGGATCATGGTCCGGGCATGGGCGGTGATGGGCAGGTGATCCGCATCGTGGAAATTGTCCTGCACCATGTCGACTACAATAATGGCGGGTTTCACGGGCCCTTCTAAAAGACCGCCAACAGGTCGCTGAAATTAATTTCCAGCATCTTGGCACTGGCCAAAATGCGGTCGGCATTGCATACGGCGGCCTGCATCCCTTCGGCTTGCTTTTTCAATTCCTCGGCCGCGGTTTTAATGATCTGGATTTGCTCGTCCAGGGCCTTCAATTTGGCGATTTCGCTTGGTTCCATCATGATCCCTCTCACCCCATAAACGCTGATGTGTTTTCAAAGATGAACGTCGAACATCGAACGTCCAACGTCCAACGTCGAATGAAAAACAACCATCCAATACCCATCATTCAAACGCGCCCCGCCGGGATTTATTCATCTTTTTCCATTCAACATTCGATGTTGGACGTATCGATGTTCGATGTTCATCTTTAATGTTTTCGCAGGTCCTTGAACCGCCGAGCCTTCCCTTCCGGCCGGGGCAGACTCTGGAAGGGATGAAATTCCATTTTGTAATTCAGGTTGGTTTTGATCCGCAGTTGGTCCTTGAGCCGTCCCTGGATCTGGTCCCGGTCCCCCTCTCGGCCGGGCTTCAGTTCCATCTTCAACGTAATTTCGTCGGTGTCTCCTTTTTTGGTGACCAGAACTTCGTATTCATCGGCCAGTTCCGGAAAACTCCGGACCACTTCCTCGATGGCCGAAGGCGACAACAGCACTCCTTTGACCTTGGTGATATCGTCCGCCCGGCCTGATACCCCCCCCTGGAAGCGCCGGAAGGTCCGCCCGCAGGCGCAGTGCCCTTGAGCCCATTCCACCACATCTTTGGAGTCGAAGCGGATACAGGGCTGGGCCATCCGGTCCAAGGCGGTGATGACCATCTTACCTTTTTTGCCCGGTTCGTTGATCGATTCTCCGGTCACCAGGTCTTCCACCTCCACCAGGAACAGGGCCTCATTGATGTGGAGGCCGTTCTGCTCGGTGCATTCGTAGCCCCAGGCCCCGATCTCCGTGGCCCCCACGTGGTCGAAGACCTTGGCCCCCCAAGCCTCCTCCAGGCGTCTGCGGGTGCTGGGGATGCCGGCCCCCGGTTCGCCGGCGCAGACGATTCTTCGAATGGATAGGTCTTTGGCCGGGTCGATCCCCATCTTGTTCCGGGCCGTATCGGCCATAGTCAAGACATAGCTGGGGGTGGCCCCCATGGCGGTGGCTTGCAGCTCCTGAATTTTCAGGATCCGGGCGGCGGTGTCCAGCACCCCGCCGGGTACCACCTCGCAGCCCATCTTTTCGGCCGCGTAGTGGGCGGCCCAGAAGGCCACGAAAACATTGTACCCGAAGGGGAGAAAAAAGCGGTCGGTCCGGCGAAAACCCTGGGCGTAGAGGATAAAGGACCAGGCCTCGGCCCACCACTCCCAGTCGGGCCAGGAATCGGCCTGATAGACCGGTTGCCCGGTGGTGCCGCTGGTCTGACGAAACTCGGTGACCTGCTCCAAAGGCACACAAAGGGCATCGCCGTACGGGAATGGGTCTTTGCGCTGGATTTCCCGCATCATGGATTTTTCCACCTTGGGAACCCGGCGGATATCCGCGAAGGTTTTGATATCTCCCGGCTCCAATCCGGCTTCTTGATAGAGGCGGCGATGAAACTTGGAATTCCGGTAGGCGTGATCGACGATTTTCTTGAATTTGGCAAGCTGCAATCGCTGCAGATCCTCCAAGGGCAACGTCTCCAGGAAGGGATTCCAATAACGGGAGGCCGGGTCATTCAGGGGGTTCCTCATGCTATCCTCCAGGCAATTATAGTTATTTTTTGAAATAGTCTTCGGCCGGGCGCCGGAAGGGTTTGAGGACCTGACTGTTCAGTTCCGCCGTTTCTTCAAAAAGGGATTTGGGCGTGGAAAATTCAATGATGTTATTGTCATCCGTATTGAGCGGGCCTTTTTGGGTCAGCACGGCGATTTCCCGAGGGCCCATCGTGAACCGTCCCAGGAGGGTCTCCAATTCCGGAACTGCGATGCGCTTCAGATCTTGGTCTACTTTGGGCCATTTCATTCGTTTTTCGATTTCCTCCCTGGAAAACACCGGGGGGGTTTTGAAGCCTACCAGGACCAGGTCCTTGTCCTGAGGCTGAAAAACGTAGACATGGGGAAAGACGGCGTGGAAGGTCCGCAACACGGTTTTAAAGCTCTCCGGAGAAATTTTATACAATTGCAGCCACTGGCAGAAAACGCCTTCCGGTTTGAGTTTGTCATAACCGAGCTGAAAGAATTCGCGGGTAAAGACATTGGCGATACCGGCCATCCAGGGGTTGGAAGGTTCGGAAATGATCACATCGTAGAAATCAGGGGTCACCAAGAGGTAATTACGGGCGTCCGCCACCCGCAGGAGCAGGCGCGGGTCTTCCAGGGGCCGGTAATTGACGTGGTCAAAGAAATGGGATCCTTCGATAACCGCCTGTTCCAGTTCCACCAGGGTAATTTTTTTCGCAGGGAAGGTGGTCACCGAACCGATGGTCACCCCGCTGCCCATGCCGACTACCAGGATTTCATCCAATTTGGGCGCCAGCAACAGGGGAATGTGGCCCACCAGCACCTGGGTGGGCATGTCCCCCTTGGTGGAGGCCTCCACTTTGCCGTTGGATTTCATGTAAATGGTTCCGGTGTACTTGGACTTATGGACGCTGATGGTGCAGGTGTGCCCCTCCTTGTAATACAAAAGGGGTTCATTCTGTTGGGAATACATTTCCAGGAGGTCGGATCGGGAAGTGTTCTCAAAATTATGGGCATAGATATAGACGCCGCTGGCCATCAGGGGGGCTTTCCATTCGGGCGGAAAGGTCAGGATGGCGGCCGCGAAAAGCATGGTCAACACCGTGGCGGCTCTTTTCAGAAAAAGACGCGGGGCCGGAGAAATCAGCAGGACGTATAGGCCGTAAAGCAAATTAAGACCGATGCCCAACAGGATGGTGTTGCGGATACCAATCCATGGGATCAGAAAGAAGCCGCCGGCAAAGGACCCCAAGATGCAACCGAGCGTGTTGACGGTGTAGATATTTCCCACCAGACGGCCCACCTGGTTTAGATGGGACATGCAGATCTTGATGGTCAGGGGAAAGAGCGCGCCCATCAAAAGGGTAGGGGCCAGCATGATAAAAAAGGCCAATAAGTACTTTCCGGTCAGCAGCAGATTGATGGAATGGCCGATGGACTGGTAAAGTCGGAGATACAGATAAGGCAGTTCCTGGAAGAAAATGAGACTCAAGAAGGCCAGGACCCCGATTCCGATTTGCATCAGGGCCCAGGTAAATCCCTGGTAACGAAAGGTATCCACCCAGCGGGAAAAAATCAGCGAACCGAAAGCGATCCCGACCAGGAAAGTGGTGAGCATGATGGTAAAACCATAAACCGAGGAATCCACCAGCAGAGACAGGGTCCGGCTCCAGGCCACCTCGTAGATCATGGAGATAAATCCGGAAAGGGCGATCCCGATGACGATGGACCAGACTCACTTTTTTGGGCAGAAGCCCCGAGGTGGCCTCCAAAAATTTTGCAGCGGGTTGGGACCCCGGCGATCTCGTCACCCTCGGTCGATCGGGAAACCGGGGCAGCAGGGACAGGATCAGCATGGCGACCAGCAGGTTTACGCCCACGGCGATCCACAGGGTGTGTTGAACCCCCAGGGCGGGCAACAGGAAAAAACCGCTGAGGGCGGTGCCTAACACCGCGCCGAAAGTATTTAGCGCGTAAAGCCGGCCGATGGTTACTCCCAGGGTGGTCTCTTCCCGGACGGCCCAGGTGCTCAGGATGGGCAAGGTGGCGCCCATACAGGTGGTGGGAATGATCAGGACCACGGTAATCAGCAGGAATTGCAGGAGGGTGAAGCCATAGAAATTCAAATGAAATTGCTGCCAGAGAACCTGGTACACGGGAATCAGCCTGCTGAAGAGCCAGGGGATGATCAGGGCGTAAAGGCCGATCACGCCTTCCAGTATCCCGTAATAGAGGAGGGGCCGTTTTTGACGATCCATCATCCGGCCGAAAAAGTAGCTGCCTAAGGCCAGGCCGCCCATGAAGGCCGTCAAGACCGTGCTGATAGCCAGGGTAGTGGAGCCGAAGATGAGGATCAGCAGGCGCAGCCACAACACTTCGTAAAGCAATCCGCTGAAACCTGAAAAAAAGAAGCAGAGCAGAACGACGGGTCGAATCATAGTCACTCCTGAACGGTAGATCGATTGAATAAGGTTTTTAATAGGTAAACAGGGAGATTGCAAGAAGAAACTGGCCTGGGTTACAATGCCTGTATGACTCTTAAGACCGGAAGCCCTATCGCCTAATCAACCATACCGGGGACCTGGGGATGACGGTTCGGGGCAAAGACAGGAATGATCTTTTCGAGCAGGCGGCCTGGGCTTTTTTTGACCTGTTGGTAGACGCCCGGAAGATTGAACCGAAGAAACCGCTGGAAGTGTCCGTCGAAGCGCCGGACCTGGAGGCCCTGCTGGTGGCCTGGCTGGGAGAGCTTTTGGTTCTTTTCGAAACGCAAAATATCGTTCTGGGAAAATTTGAGATTAAGACCCTGACCGACCAGACCCTGAAAGCCGTAGCCTGGGGGGAGCCTTTTCAATGGGAAAAACATCGCTTCAAGCGGGCCGTCAAGGCGGTGACCTATCATCAACTCCGGATTTGGGAAACCCCCAAAGGCTGGCGGGCCAGGGTGATTTTGGATATCTGACTTTAAATTTTTCCCCAAAAGGAAAAATTTAAAGAAAGGAGGAGGGACGTATGGCCGAGAAAATTAAAATGGAACGAATCGATCCTTACCGGATTCGAATCCCCCGGGAAGGAAAAATGCGGACCGACGGGCTGGTCTTTGCTTCCGAGGCCCTGCTGACCGATATCCGGCAGGACCAGAGCCTGAACCAGGTGGCCAATGTGGCCTGGTTGCCGGGGATCGTGGGGAATTCCCTGGCCATGCCGGACATCCACTGGGGGTATGGATTTCCCATTGGCGGGGTGGCGGCCTTTGACTTGAGACAGGGGGTGGTTTCCCCGGGCGGCGTCGGCTACGACATCAACTGAGGGGTGCGACTGCTGCGCTCCGGGTTGAGCCGCCAGGATATTCAAGGAAAAATGAAGGAAATCGTGGACGCCCTGTTCCGCAACATCCCCTCCGGCGTAGGGTCCCACCGTAAGGACTTCAAACTTTCCCCGAAAGATCAGGAAAAAGTCCTCCTCCAGGGAGCCTCCTGGGCTGTTCGGCAGGGCTATGGATCGGACCGGGATTTGGAACATATCGAAGAAGGGGGTTGCCTCGCGGGTGCTCGGCCCGACCTAGTTTCCGACCGTGCCCTGGAGCGGGGCAAAGATCAATTGGGAACGCTCGGTTCGGGCAACCATTTTGTGGAGGTGGGCTATGTGGAAACGATTTACGACCAACCCGCCGCCCGGGCACTGGGCCTGTTTGAAGACCAGGTGACCGTGATCGTTCACACCGGTTCCCGGGGCCTGGGCCACCAGGTCTGTGACGACTACATCAAAAGATTGATGAAGGCCACGGCCAAATACGGCATCGAATTGCCCGACCGGCAGTTGTGCTGCGCCCCCATCCTGTCCCCGGAGGGGGAGGATTATCTGGCCGCCATGGCCGCCGCCGCCAACTTCGCCTTCGCCAACCGCCAGCTCATCGCCCACTGGGTCCAGGAGACCCTGGAACAGGTCCTGGGCCTGGGCCCCAAAACCCTGGGGCTGGAACTGATCTACGACGTCTGCCACAACATAGCCAAGTTCGAGGAACACGAAGTGGAAGGGAAAAAACAGCGGCTCTGTGTCCACCGCAAAGGAGCCACTCGGGCCTTCCCTCCCGGGCATCCCCTGGTTCCCCCCGATTATCGGGATCTGGGCCAACCGGTTTTGATACCCGGAGATATGGGCCGGTACTCTTATGTCCTGCTGGGGACGGCCCAAGCCTATGCCGAAACCTTCGGCAGCACCTGCCACGGGGCCGGGCGGGTGATGAGTCGCCAGGCCGCCAAAAAGGCCGCCCGGGGCCATGCCGTCCTCCAGGAACTAGAGGATCGGGGGATCATCGTCCGCGGCGCCGGACTGGGGACGGTGGTGGAGGAGATCTCCGAGGCCTACAAGGATGTGGCCCAGGTGGTGGAAGTGGTTCACCAGGCGGGCATCTCCAAGAAAGTGGCCCGCTTGCGGCCTATGGGGGTGGTGAAGGGATAGAAAATGGAAGGTTTCAGTGCGGATCAATAAATTACCCAAGTTTTCTTGTGAGCCACTTTTTACCAAGGGGTGCCGATAAAAGAAAATAAGATCCCATTTTTCGAGGAAGAGGCGGAGGTTCTTTGTTTAGGCCAAACGGTAAAATCATTCATTACAATTTAGAGTTAAAAGGAGATGACATGAAAAAAATTCAATTGCTATTCTCTGGCCTGATTATGAGTATGTTTTTGACGATTGGTTTTCTCTGGATCGGTTCAAGCCCGAGCTCGGCCGATTCACCCTCATTGGCTGCCCGGGGCGACGAGCTGCCGCCTGTCAAACAAAATACGGAAATTCAATCGGCGGCCGCCCTGCCGGCCCCTACTCCTGGAGAAACCTTGGTCTATTTTTTCACAGCGGACAGCGATGCCACCGCCACCGTAATATACCTGTTAAATACCGATTCTGTACCCCATACAGTCGCTTTGCGAGGGTATAGCGCCACTGGGGTTTTAGGATATTCGCTCAATATCAATATCGATGCTACCAGCTTTGTGCGCCTGGTCAGTGATTCAGTAGTGGCTGGTGCCCCGCCCAGTTGGGTAACCCCTGCCCCAATCATAACCAATTTTACAGATTTTACCTTTTTTGCCAGTCTTTCGCTGCCGAAAGGGGTGAAGGTGGATGGATATGTTCTTTTCAACCCCGGCACCGGCACGGTGGATCCCCGCCTGGACCAGGGTGCAATCCCCTTGCGCTTTATGACCGATACGGGGGGGGTGTTCCTTCCCGCGGTTTTTCGTTGACCACCCTTCGGCAACCGCTAACCAAATGGAGTGTCAATGGATGAATAATTGACCCCCATTTCTCAACGTGGCCCAGGTGGTGGAGGTAGTCAACGGGGCCGGAATTTCGAGAAAGGTTGCCCGATTGAGGCCGATGGGGGTGGTGAAGGGATAAGGCGCTCAGGCTGTAGGGAAATCCCTTCGCACAATATAAGGACGGAATCCCACGACGACAAAATTATTAGTAATTTAAATAAGGTACCTGATCATTCATGACTGGCACCCAACTTGCATTTAGAAAGCATAGAGATGAAAGAACCATTCGCAGGGTGGGAAGATTTGATGCGGTCAGCATGGGATTTTATGCGCAAGGGCCGATCTCGTCTGCGAAACATGCAGGGGGTGCCTTCATGAAGCTTTTCAATGGTATCATCATCGTGGCAGTGCTTGGTGTGGCAGCCGTGTTTCTGCCGCAGAACAGTTGGGCGGGTGGTGTGTCTGTGGGAATAGGAATAGGCATACCCTTACCGGCGGCGATCTATCCGGCGCCGGCATATTATCCTGTAACTTATGGTTATGGCCCACCACTCGTTTACGGTCCTCCGGTTGTTGTTCCTGGAGGTCCCTACCATCGATACTATGGGGGCCCGTACTATCGATACCATAAGCACCGGCACTATAAAGGCTATCATTAACGTCACGATCATGATGATGACTAACAGGCGGACCGGGGAGAAGTCCCTACGCCCTTCTTAGCTCTATTTCGTTGCACACCATTCAGATTGCCGCCGTCAAACGATGTTGTCGGCGGTTTTTTATTTAATGGCGGCCAGCTTTTTGGTGATAACTTCCCAAACTTCCGGCACCGAGATGACCTGAAGGCATTTGTTGTCCATGCAGGGGGTGTTGCGGTGGTTGAAGGCGGTCAGGCAGGGGGAACAGGGGAAATTCGAATAAAAAACGTGGGTGTTTTCGCTTAAAGGTCCGTAAAGATAAGGGGACTCGGGACCGAGGAACACAAAGTTTTTGATCTCGGTCAACGACGCAAAGTGAGCCGGGCCGCTGTCGTTGGTGATCAAGCCCAGGGAAACGCTGAATAAGTCCATCAACTCCTCGAACGTCGTCTCACCCGCCAGGTTGACGCAGCGCTTGTCTTGGATCTCTCCCGCCAACAGATCGGTAGTGGTCTTGTCTACGTTTGCCCCCATCAAGACCAGCACCTGATTGGGGTCCAAGAGCAGCCGACGAGCCAATTCCACATAATTTTCCAAGGGCCAGGCCCGGATCGGGATGTCCCCGGCACTGGGATTTAAAATGATGATCTGATTGGATTCGCTGAATTCCGGAAAACCTTTTCGGATTTTTTCGCGGATCCGGATTTTTCCCGATTCCGAGGCCTGATACGATGCCGTTTCCAGACGGCTGTCCGGAATAGCCGCATCCATGGTCGGCCAGTCTTTCACCGGATAGTGAAGTACGTCCAGGAAGGACAAAAATGACTTGCTGACGTGCTGCTGAAAGTTGTACTGGATCCGGTGGGTGTGCAGGTTTCCCCGGTATAACCCCTCCATTCGGAATTTGTGAAAACCCACCCTGACCGGAGCGCCGCTCAGGTAGGTCAGGATGGCGGTCACCCGGGTGAACAGTTCCAGGTCGAAGACCACCTCGATCCGTTCCCGGCGTATCCGGACCACGGTTTTCATTACATCGGCCAGGAAAGATCCCAGGGATTTTTCACGGATCGTCAACACGTTTTCCCGGGGGACCCGGTTCAGGATGTCCACGCTGGCCCGGTTCTTGGCAAAGATCAGGAAAAAGAGTTCGGCCCCTGGATATTCCCGCTGAATGGCTTTCATCGTCGGATAAGCCAGAATGGCGCTGCCCATCTCGGATAGTTCAATAAACAAGAATTTTTTAAGAGGCGGCCTTTCTCCTGTTTTTGGGGAAAACGTCTTTCTCGCCCGATCCCAAAGACTCAATAAAAAACAAGCCGGGATGCCAACCCAGTAATCAACTTTTCTGACCGTTTCGATTTTCATGGTGGTTTTCTTTGTCTAGAAAAGGCTATTTTTCGGGAGAAATGTAGCTCAAATCCTGTTACTCTGCAATCTAAAAGAGATCTGTTATTCCCTGTCAAAAGAGGGGGGTATTTTATGAATCCTGTCGGCGCCCATATGTCCATTGCCGGGGGCCTGCATCGGGTCTTTGAACGGATCGAGGCCGTGGGCGGGGAGTGTCTCCAGCTTTTCGTCAAGCCCAATGTGCAGTGGGCGGCGGGTGACCTGTCGTTGGAGGAAGTGGAATGGTTTGCCCGAGAGCAGGTCCGAACGGGGATCGCCCCGGTGGTGACCCATGCCTCGTACCTGTTGAACCTGGCCTCACCCGATTCGGGCTTGCGCAAGAAGTCCACGCTCACCCTGGCCCTGGAGTTGGTGCGATCGGCTCGCCTCGGGATTCCTTTCCTGGTGCTTCATCCCGGAAGCCACCAGGGGGCCGGGGAGAAGGTCGGTTTACGACGCATCGCCCAGGGGATCGACAGGGCCCTGGCCCGGGCGGAGGTGCCGGACATCCAGATCCTGCTGGAAACCACCGCCGGCGCCGGGACCCAGTTGGGATGCCGTTTGGAACAGTTGCGGGACCTTATCGGCTTGAGCCAGAGTGCGGACCGTGTGGGAGTTTGTCTGGATACCAGTCATGTCTATGCTGCTGGGTATGATCTTTCCCGGGTGGAGGGCTACGAGGATTTTTTGGGTTCCTTTGACCGGCTGATCTCGTTGGAGCGACTCAAGGTGGTTCATGCCAACGATTCCAAAACCTCCTTGGGGGGCAAGGCGGATCGTCATGAACAGATCGGGCGGGGGTTTCTGGGGGTCTCAACGTTTGAAAGGCTGCTGCGAGATCCCCGACTATCGGGGCGGCCGTTTATTTTGGAAACCCCGAAAGGGAAACCAGGGGGATATTTCCTGGGATGAGATCAATATTCAAAGGTTGAAGGATCTGCGTTAAAGGAGCTGCGGGAAGGCCCACAGCCGAGGGCGGCTGTGCTACATTGAAGGGATCTCGGGCTGGGGGGTCCGACCGGTCGTCCCTTTACATAGGTTCAATCTCCGCGAGCAATAACCGTTGGAACCCCCCAAAGGCTATCTTTAAAGTCGGTTGCCGTGGTTTTTAATTCAGCCAAAAATATTTTAAAAAAATATTTTTGGCTAGAGATACCCGGCGGCGGCGTACTGTTTAATTTTTTGAGGAATCACCGTTTCCCAGTAGTGATCGAAGTTAAATCCCGAATAATCGTGGCAAGGAGCGGGACCGGTATCCACCAACAGGCATTGGCATTCGTTTCCTTTGAGTACAATAAAAATATTGTTGGGGCTGACCGAGGTTTTCACTTCCGGGTTTTTGACGAAAAGTTCTATCAGCCGGTCGATGAAGGCCTGAACGCTCTCCCGTACCAATTGATAAACCGGACCCCCAGGCCCGCCCAGGGAATAATAGGTTTTGGCCAGGGACTCGCCGGCCAGGCGTTCTTTGATCATGAAGCTGCCGTAAGGATCGCTCAGCAGGATGCGAGGGACAGGAACGCCCTGCTTTTCGAAAAAATCCGTTACCTCGTATTCCTCCTTCAAATGATTCCGGCTGTAGGGGCGGGGTTTGGCGAGTTTTAAGACCGCCTGATGGGCTTCCTGATAATCGTAGACAATGCCGTTTTCGCCTTCTCCGATCTTGGGCAGCTTGATGGTGTAATGGTTGCCGGCCAGGTTGATGGGGATCAGTCCGGACTGGAAGCCGCTCAATCCCTGAATGACGTGGCTGGATTCGTTATCCAGATAAAGGACCCGCAGATCATCCGCCAGGTTGGCCACGTAATCCCTGGAGCCGAACCCGATAAAGGTTTCCGACCGGTCCTCCCGCAAGAACATGCCGTAATAACCGGCGGTCTGAAGGGCCTGGATCAGGTCACTGATCCGTGCATATTGGGGAGCGAAAAGGATTTCGAACAGACCCACTTCCCTTCCGGACAGGGAACGGAAGCCGCAAACCCGGCATTCATCCACCTGGACGTTGGGGATGCGGACCAGGGACCCTTCGATGGTAATGTCCTGACGGGTTTGAACGGATATTAAAAAACCTTCTTCGCACCGGGGACAGATTTCCGAATGGTGTTTCGTTTCATCCATGGGCGGTTTCCCCGGAGGCGGTCACGTCATGAGCCTCCAAAAGCTTTTCATGTTTAAGGGTCAACTGGTAAAGCCTTTCGGCTAAAATGACGGAGATATTTTTGATGAGCTTGTAGGGGGCCGTGAGGTTGGACTCCAAAAGCTCGTTGAACAGGTCCTGGTCGATTTCGATCAGCTTGCAGGGGGTGGCCGCCACGACGGTCATGGACCGGGGGACATGGAGGAGGAAGGCCAGTTCTCCCAGGACCGATCCTCGGCCGATGCGTTGGTGCCAGGAACCCGGTTTGGAATAGTGCCCCCGCCGGACCTCTACTTCCCCCTCGAGAATCAGATAAAAATTTTCCCCAATGGCCCCTTCCCTCAGGATGACTTCCTCCGGTTCGAATTCAATGGTCTTGGCCGTTTTCAGGAGCAGAAATATTTCCGCCGGTTTCAGATCGTGGAAAATTTCAAATTCCTTGGCATCGTCCCGTTCGGATTGGGTCACTTCCTGGGGCACCAGCCACTGCAGGTAACCGGTGCGCTGGTATTTGCGGATGCGGTCGGGCAGGACTTCATTCCAGTACTTGTTGAAGGTATAACCTTCGTAATTCTTTTTTAAGGTGGTCCCCGGATCGATCAGGACAAATTGGGTGGGATCTTTGAATTTTCCCCCTTCGCTCAAGACATAAATGTTGTTGGGGCTGACACTGACCTTGCAATCGGGTCGCTTCTTAAATAATTCCAGGAGACGGTTCAAAAAATTTTCCAGGCCTTCCAGGATCAATTGCTGGCTTTTTAGTGATAGTTCATTGAAGCGCAAATAAAGGCTGGTAATGGATTCCCCCTCCACAAATTCCTTGATGCAAAAGCGGCCTAAGGGATCCAAGTGATAAATTCGAGGGACGTACACCTGTTCGGATAGGAAAAAATCCGTGGTCATGGCCTCTTCCAGAAGACGCTCCCGACAAACCGGCTGCTGTTTGGCCACCTTGAGGCAGAGGGACCCGCGGGCTTCCGGGAGGTTCAGCGAATGGGAGCGCAGCGGATAGACAATGCCGCGATCCCCCTCCCCGAGAGGGGGCAGGTTGATTCCCAGGGTGACCCCGCCGTAGGTTGGATCGATTTCCTTGAAACCGGCGGTGGCCGCCTGGTGCAGGGCTTCAAAAAAAAGGACCGCCTGATCTTCCAATTCCGGGGCTTCGAACTCTTTAAGGGCGTTTTTTTTCAATGTCATAATCACCTCTAAGCGGATGGGTTATTGATTCGTTCCTTTTTTTCGGCCGACCAGCCCTGAAAGAATACCAGAGACCCCAAGAAGGGGAATATACACAACCAGCCGAAAAGGGTTCGGGCCGATACTTGAAAGGTTGTGACTAATAGATACACCGTCCCGATGGCCGCCAGGCCGAAAACGCGACTTCCGAAGCTGGTGGTGGATTTGGCTCTTCCTTGAATGTGGGCTTCGGAGTACCGGTTTACGATAGCGTCAATCCCCACGGCTTCGGAGGCCTGGCCGGCGCCCACCAGGGCTCCCACCAGGCAGGCCAAGACCACGTCATTCACCAGGTTGAATCCGAAGAAGGCCAGCCCGATCACGATCAGGGAAACCCCGGTGAGAAAAAAGGTGGAACGGTAGGCGAAAAAGAAGGGGATCACCAGGGCGGTAACCACCACCTTGCCCGCGGATTGGGCGGATTCAAAATACCCATAGGACGACAAGCCCTTGGCCATATGGGCCAGATAGACCACCGAAAGGACCGTGAAGGATCCTCGGCCCACGGCCACCAGGGAGCGACCCATCAATAGTAAGCGCAGCGGTTTGTTGCCCCAGGTGTACCGCAGACCCTCTTTTTGGCTGGCCCAATAGGATTTTTTGCGGACTTTTTTATAGTCGATGACCGACTCACCGGCCAATTGAAGCCGAGAGACCAGCAGGAAGGAAACAAAGAAAAAAAAAGGCCCCCCGAGGACCGCCATTTTCAGCCCCACCCAGCCGGCGACCAGACTGGCCAGTGCGTAGCCCCCGATATTGCTGAAATGGTTGGCGGCGTCTACCTGGGATAAGACCTTGGTTCCTTCCTTTACCGGGAAATTGACTTTAACCACCTTATCGGCGGCCGGCTTAAAGAAAATAAAGACAAAGTCCCCTAAAAAAGAGAGGGCCAGATAAACCGGGTAGGGATAGCCCAGAAGCACGGCCGCCACCAAGAGCAGGCTCAGGAACGTCCGCAGCAGGTCGGCGGCCATGAGGGAGGTCCGAATCCGTAGTTTGTCGATAAAGGGACCGGAAATGGCGTTGATCAGAATTTCGCAGACGTAGCGAAAAACCAGCACCAAACCGGCGATCATGGGGTCCTTGCTTTTGGAGGCGACCAATAGGACCGACAAAATACGCAGGAAACCGTCGCCGATCCGGGTAAAAACCCGGCTGGAAATCAGCAGGAGGAAGTCTTTGCGGATATTGGAGGGTTCCATGAAAGATCGCCGCTATTGTAATAACAAACCTTATCCCGGGAGTCAATCCAAGTTTTTTCGGAGGTTTGACTTTGCCGAACCCCGGGAGTATAATCAAAAAAAACCAAAAATATTTGAATTTTTGGTTAAAAATCCGAATTTCAAAAAAACACGATATGCCCTATCAACTCCAAATTACCCCATCCGTCGGCAAGCGTTGGGTCTACACCGTTGAAAAGCCGTTGGCCAGGATCGGTCGGACACCTCATTGCGAAGTGGTCATCAACGACCCGCTGGTTTCTCGAGAACACTGCCTGCTGCAACTGATGCCCGAGGGGCTGTTTTTGGAGGATTTGCACAGCGCCAATGGGACCCTGGTCAATGAACAGCGGATTACCCGGGTCTTGCTGCATCCCGGAGATAAGATACGTCTGGGACTGTCGGAAATCATCCTGGAACAGATCCCTGATAAGGAAGAAGTCCTTCCAACTCCACCGGCACAGCCCCAGGATCTGGAAATCAGGGAGAGCGACCAGGGTGCTGCAGAACTGCCAAAGGAGGATGAACCGGAGAAGCCCCAAAAACCCACGCCGGAGAAATCGCCGGGGCCGAAGCCGAAGATCAAAACGGAACCTTTGGTACCTTCGATCCCTCTGGTTTCCCCTGATCAGGAACCACCCTCCCTCCTGGTCATTCATCCCGGATGTCCGAAAATTGAGCTACAACTGGAACCGCTGGTCGCTTCCGGGGTGGTCATCCGGCAGGCCATTGACCGGGATCAGGTCCGGGAGGCCCTCAGGAACCCGCTTCCCGATTGTATTCTGCTGTGCCATCAGATCCCGGAACATCTGGAAATCTACCAGGAACTGCGCTCCCGTTCCCAAAATATCCCGGTCGTCTTATTGCTCCACGGGGAGCCTTGGGCCGATGCCCTGTCCCTGATTCGGTCCGGGGTGGATGAAATCCTGCATCATCAGGACTTCACCGAATTCCAATTGCGGATTCGCAACATGATTGAAATGAGTCGGTTGCGTAAGGAAGCCATCCTGGTGACCGCCCAGGTGGAAAAGCGGGTCAGTGAGGACGTGTCCGAAGCGGAACGCATCACCCGACTGAAGCGATACCTTTCCCCTCAATTGGTGGCGGCGGTGCTGTCCGGGGATGAATCGCACGTTCTGAAACCCACCCGCCAGGAAGTCTCCATCGTCTTTTCCGATCTAAGGAACTATACCCATTTCTCGGAGACTTCGGAACCGGAGGAAATTATCGCCATGCTGAGTGATTTTCATGCTCTGTACGGCGAAATTATTTTTCAATATGACGGGACCCTGGAGCGGTTTGCCGGGGATGGGGTGATGGTCTTTTTTGGGGCCCCGGTGCGTTTCAAGGATCACGCCCAACGGGCAGTGGCCATGGCCGTTGCCGCCAGGGAGCGTTTGGTGGACCTGCGGGCCAAATGGAACAAGCTTGGTTATACACTGGATATTTCATTTGGTATTTCAACAGGTTACGTTTATGTGGGGAATATCGGTTTCGAAGGGCGAATGGACTACGCCGCCATCGGGAAGACCACCAATCTGGCCGCCCGGCTATGCGCCGCGGCCAAGGGGGGGCAGATTCTGATCAGCCGCAAAACTCTTTTTCAGGTGGAGGACCTGGTGGAAGTGGAAGAGATCGGGGCCTTGGAGGTGAAAGGCTTCAGCGAGCCGGTCATGGCCTACAACGTACTCAACCTGAAAGCCCCCTTCACCCCCAGTCCGGTGAATTAACTTCAAGCATACTGGAGACGGCGGTCCTTCGGTTCCGGGATTGGTCGGCCAAACTCCGCTGGGTCTACTCACACCTCCATGGGGTCCTTTCAGTTCGCTAGGGCCTCGTCAGGGGTTTTTCGGTGGGCGGAGCACCCCGAGGAGAAGCTCCGAGACCTCCACAATAGAAGCTTGGTCATCGTTGCTCCAGCAAATGATGATCTCATGCCTGTGCATTAATCATCCTTCCGGCCTTATGGCGCGCCTCCTCTTCGAACCTATTCCAGTCATCCTGCCAAAATATCCTCTTCAATCTCCTTGGGCAAGCTTCAGATGGCATTATGCAAAAGAAGACAGGTTAATCCTGTCAATTTTCATAGAGTTCGATTGTATGAAAAAACATCCATCATTTATAATCGGAAAAACGATCATATACTAGGCGGTTAGCCAGACAAAAGGCTTAAAAAGCCCTTTTTCCTTCATCAGAGGACAATATCTCATATATGTTTCCGACAGACTTTTTTACTCGACATTCCATCTTCCCAGTAACTATCTAATATTTATCATCTTTTTATTTTTGTCAGAGTTGGTATATGTTTTGCTTAACCCTACGAAAACTAAACCATTGTATTAGGCGCATCGTCCAGGAGGGAAACATTGTTTTCACACATAAGATTTAGAAAGGTCTTCCCCCACATTCTAAACAATCTAAGTCCTTTTTTCGTAGTCTTCCTATTCAACCTTATCTGGTCATCTATCGGCTATTCTGCGCAAGTTTCCCTAGCTTGGGATCCAAATACCGATCCGGACCTGGCCGGTTATGCGCTCTATTACGGGACTTCTTCTGGAAGTTACTCGAGTTCTTTAAGCTTGGGCAATGTGACAACCTACACGGTTACTAATTTGAGTGATGGGGTACCCTATTATTTTGCCTTGACCGCTCGGAATACGGCAGGCTTGGAAAGCGGCTATTCCAACGAAGTGAGCTACGTTCCGCCGGTTTCCCAATTCACCTTGACGGCTACCACGACCGGATCAGGCAGCGGCACAGTGACCAAATCACCTGCCGGGACCGCCTTTAATGGCGGGACCCTGGTTAGCCTCACCGCGGCGGCCAACGCCAACTCCGTGTTTACCGGGTGGTCGGGGGCCTGCAGCGGGACCGCCAACCCCTGTTCGGTCACCATGAACGCCAATACTACGGTGACGGCCGCTTTTGCCATTAAAACCTACACCATCATCGCCTCGGCCGGAGCCTAACGGAACGATAAGTCCCTCCGGGTCGGTGACCGTCAACTACGGTGGCAGCCAGACCTATGCCATTACCCCCGCCGCGGGATTTAATGTGGCCAATGTATTGGTGGACGGAGTTTCGGTCGGGGCGGTCACCTCCTACGCCTTCTCCTCCGTCACCGCCGGCCACACCATATCCGCCACTTTCGCGGCTTCCACCTCCTATTCCCTGGCGATTTCGAAAAGCGGTACCGGCGCGGGAACGATTACGGGAACCGGGATCAACTGCGGAACCGATTGCAGCGAGTCTTTCAGCGGCGCTACCTCGGTCAGTCTGACGGCGGTTTCGAATTCCAACTCCACGTTTACCGGCTGGGGCGGGGCTTGCAGCGGGACCGCCAATCCCTGCACGGTGAACGTAAACAGCAGCCAATCGGTGACGGCTAGTTTTGCTCTGAAAACTTTCACCCTGACGGCCTCGGCCGGGACAAACGGAACGATAAGTCCCTCCGGGTCGGTGACCGTCAACTACGGCGGTAGCCAGACCTACACCATCACCCCCGCCACGGGATTTAATGTGGCCAATGTCTTGGTGGACGGAGTTTCGGTTGGAGCGGTCACCTCCTACTCCTTCTCCTCCGTCACCGCCGGCCACACCATATCCGCCACCTTTTCGGCTATAACTTCCGCCGATGCCTACACTCTTTCCGTTTCCAAGATCGGAGACGGGCAGGGAAATGTATCCAATAATCCCGCTGGGAAAACCTTTAAAAAAGGTACAAAAGTGACTTTGACCGCTACGCCTAGTTCCAATTCCACCTTTACCGGGTGGGGGGGAGCTTGCAGCGGAACAGCCAGCACCTGCACCGTGACCACAAACACCAACCTATCAGTTACCGCCTCGTTCAGCCTGAAAAAGTACAACATCACAGCAGTGGCCGGACCGAATGGTTTGATCACGCCTAGCGGGATAACCACGGTTTCCTACGGCACAAACCAGACCTACAACATCAATGCCGCTTCAGGGTACCAGATTAGTGGGGTTATGGTGGACGGGGTTACCGTAGGAACGGTCAGTTCCTATTCTTTCCGCAATATACAAGCGAATCACAAGATAAGCGCCTCTTTTACCAGTAAAACGAATAATGCATCCACTCATTCGTTGAAAATTTCCCAAAAGGGATCCGGAAAGGGTACAGTAATTAACAGCCCCGCCGGGTCCATCTTTAGTGACAATACGGCTGTAACCATTACGGCCAGCCCGGATGAGGATTCGGTATTTGTCGGGTGGTCGGGGGCCTGTGTAGGCAACGATCCTCAATGCACGATCACCATGAGCAACGACGTCGTCCTTACGGCCACATTTGATGTTAAACCTCTATCTAATTTCAAGAGTTATCTGCCAATCATATTGAATTGATTATGGTACGGGATCCTTTTTGATCAGCATTCAGAAGGAGCTCGGCAGGCATTTGCATGGACCTCAGGCATATCCTCCGCCGCAATTGGTGACCTCCGCAATAAAAGCTTGGTCATCGTTGCTCCAATATGAATGATGATCTCTTATCTGTCGTTTGATCCACTCTGTGGGAAGGGCATGCCCCACCCCATATCCTGCCCGATGCCTTCTCCTTATGGCCAGCGACTCTGCACCCGCAGGACTTGGTCATTCTGCCGTCGCCGAAGAGATCCTGGAAGCCCAAACGGCACATTGTCCCTCTGAAAGGGAATGGAAGTACTGACCATTAATTATTCCAGGGCGTTTAACTTTTATCTTCTATATCCATAGAAGTCGCCTCTGTGCCTACCATGTCCATAACGCCCTCCATCGTCATCATAATAGGGCACAATAATACAACCCCAAAAAGAAAATAATACCATCCCTAATATAATCCCTGACATAATTATCTTTTTCATTTCTCTGCCCCTCTACTTTCTTTTAAAACGTTTAAGCGCCTGAACTTTATCCTTTTCAATTTATTAGACCCTATTAAGATACTGAAAGTTAAAATAGTTATGGCGTTCCTCTTATTAAACAGTCAAAGGGGGCTCCGGTGAATGTTGAACTATTCTTTAGTCAACTTGAAGACCTGGATATAAGCCAGGAATAGCAGTCCGCCATGGGAAGATGGATCTGAGAGATCTTCCAGATCAATCTTCATGGGCCAATTTATTGATTACGGCTTTTCATGCTGAACACGCCGATCCCGGCACTGTGCCCAGTTCAATAAAACGCTGTTTCAAGGTGGGATTGGCCAGCGCCGTCTGCAGGGCCGCGGTGAGTTTTTCCATAATCGGCTTGGGGGTTCCCTTGGGCACGTACAGGCCCTGCCAGACCGAGACCTCGAAGTTCCTTAACCCGGCTTTCTTGCAGTGTCGGAACCTCGGGGAGAGCCGCCACCCGCGTTTTAGTCGTCACGCCGTAGACCTTGATCCTGCCGGCCTTGATCTGCCTTACGGTATTGCTGGTCTGGTCGCACATGAAGTCTACCTTCCCGCCCAGGAGGTCGTTCATGGCGGTCCGTTACCTTTATAGGGAATGGTGGTCAGGTCCGTCTGGATGGCGGACATAAAGAGCATACCGCATAGGTGTGAGGCGGCCCCCAGGCCCGCCTTGGCCAGGTTGATCTTCTCTTTATTGGCTTTGACGTAGGCAATCAACCCCTTGAGATCTTTGGACGGGAAATCCTTCCGGGCTACCAAGGTCATGGCCAGATCGCCTACCAGGCCGATGGGTTCGAAATCCCGAATCGTGTCTAAGGCAGCTTGCGATAAAGGGCCGGGGCTGTGGAAAATCCGATATGGTGGAAGAAGACCGTGTAGCCGTCCGGCGGCGAATCGGCCACCCGGGCGGCCGCGATGGTGTCACCGGCACCGGCTACATTTTCGACGATCAGACTGGGTCTTGAGTGCTTCGCCCATGGACTGGGCCAGCAGTCGGGCGGTCGTGTCAGTCGGGCCGCCGGCAGAGAAGGGCACGATGAGGGTAACCGGTTTTGCAGGGTACTGTTGCGCCAGGGCCTGCGACCAAACAAACGGAAGCAGCATCAAAAGCAGATTGAGGGTTTTTTTCATCACAGCCTCCTCCTCGCAGTTTATTGGCACGCCTTATTTGCCGGAGTCCAATACAAGGTAATCGGCATTTCCCGAAACGATCTCTCGGTAAACGCTAGGCGCTGTTGGCCGGTATCCGTACTCCCCTCAAAAATTCAGCGTCATTTTCCGGCAGTTGGGTATTGATGTACATTCCGGAACCCAGTTCAAAACCGGCCGCTTTGGTCAGACGGGGGACGATGGCCATATAAAAATGGAAATACTCCATATTCCCTTGGGGGTCCGGGAGGGAGCGCAAGACATAGTTGTAGTCGGGATCGTCCAGACCGTAATAAAGCCGTTGCAGGGCCTGCTGAACGGCTGAAGCCATATCCAAAAGTTCCGCTTCGGTCATAGCGTCGAACGAGGCCATGTGCCTTCGCGGGAAAATCCAGGTATGGAAGGGGGAGAGGGCCGCGTAGGGCACGAAAGCCACAAAATGTTCGGTTTCCAGGACGATCCGGCCCCGGTCTCTTAATTCCTCGGCCAGAATACGGCAGTAAAGGCATTCGGCCGTATCGTCGTAGTACTTTTGGGCCTCTTCGATGCGGTAGCGGATCTGCGGGGGGATGACCGGAGTGCCGACGATTTGGGAATGGGGATGCTCCAGCGATGTGCCGGCGGCCGCCCCGTTGTTTTTAAAGAGGATCACCATCTTAACCCGGGGATCCTGATAAAACTGCCGGTATAGTGCCCGATAGGCTTGAAAGATGTCCTGCATCCCCGATAAAGGGATGACGGCCGGGAAGCCATTGTGGAGGGGATTCTCGATGATCACGTCGTGGAGACCGACACCGGCCATGGTCCGTTTGATGCCGTCCATGTGACGCGAGAGTTCCCCCTCTCGGGAAAGGGCTGAGAATTTATTGGGGATAGAACGCACCCGCCAGGAATCAACCGTTCCGAGACGGTAGGTCTCCGTGGGCGTGAGGTTTTCATGGCCGGGACAGAATGGGCAAAATTCTTTAAAGGCCGGCAGTTGGCCCCGTTCCACATCCTTTTTGACAAAATCCTCAGGGCGTTTGGCCCGCTCCGGGGCCATAATGACCCAGTCCTTGGTCACCAGATTGAAACGCAATTCGGGCATGCCTTCTCCTTTAGTTTATGGACTTGGTGCCTAGGGCGCCAAAAACTTCCTCCACGTAAAGGTTGCAAATAATTTTTTGCCGATTGTTGCAGTGTAAGGTTTCAGGGTTCAATTCCAGCCATAGACACTGCTGGCATTGAGGGTCAGGCATTTTCAAGTTCAGACAAGGCATCCACTCCCGGACTTTTTCCTCCATAACGGGTTCCCTCCCTTTATCTTGTACCTGAGATTTCTTTACTATACAAGATGTGGGGTGTCAAATAAATTATTGACTGGGAGGAGCAACCGCGGGCAGGCTTTCCTGGGCAGGAGCCGAGAGACCTCCGGAATTCTTTATCCAACCTTTTAGATTTCTTTCGCAGCTGGATGATTTCCCGGGAGGAATTTTTATTTGATGGGTCCCGGCCGATAGCGTATAGCCCTGCAGTTCCACATTCAGTTCTTTGAGTTCCTTATAAAACGATCCGCAACCGCGGGCCAAATCTCGGAGGTGTACCGGGTAGGGTAAGTGAAAGGTGACCAGGTCAAAAGCCTCGGGGGGATAGGCATACCCTTCCGGCAGTTGATATCCGTAGCTTGCCGGGTCGCTTAAGAGGACTTTGGCCGTCAGAATTCGGAAAATATAGCGTTCGGTTTCCTGGGGCAGATCCAGACGGTAATAATCGGTTTCTCCCTGCTGGCTGATTTCCTCCTTAACCCGTTCTTCCCCGCAATTGTAAGCCGCCATGGCCAGGGTCCATTTGCCGAAGAGATTATAAAGAAATTTTAGATAGGACAAAGCCGCCTCGGTGGATTTGGCCAGGTCCAATCGTTCATCAATTTGGGAATTCTTGCGCAAATTAAAACGCTTGCCGGTCTTCTCCATAAATTGCCAATGGCCGGCGGCCCCTTTGTTGGAAAAGACGACGGGGCGCATGGCGCTTTCAGCCACCATGAGGTATTTCAGGTCGTCGGGCATCCCTTTGGCCTTCAACTGGCTTTCGATATAAGGGAAAAAACGGGCGCTGCGTTTGAGCAAAAGGAAAATTTGGGCCCGGTCATAAACGGCCAGGGTGAATTCCCGGTCCATCATCTCCCAGAATTTGCGATCATGCAGCGGGACCGGTTCCCCGCAAAGGTTCAGGTTGGTCGGAAAGGTGTAGTAAGGATGCTGGGCCTCCAGGGAAAGGGGAGAGAGCAGGACGGCCATGAAAAGAAAGGACAACAAAAAAAACCTGTTTTTGGGCATGATTATTCCTGACTGGCGGAAGAATGGAAGTGGTCGAACCCTGTTTCTTTCAGGATTCTGATTCCTTGGGAGGATTTAATAAATATTTTTTGGCCTGAAATAATTTCCCCGATCGGGTAGATCGGGCGCTTAAATTGTTCCGCTGCCCGGGTTTCCATCTTTTTTATCAGACCCTTTGGGACGGAGAAGAGCAACTGATAATCTTCCCCACCCGTCAAGGCCAACGGAAGGGGAGAGATCTTAAGCAGATCGGCGGCAGCCTTGAGGGCGGGGGAGAGGGGGATTTGGTCCGCATTCAGTAAGGCGCCCACCCCGCTGGCCCGGCAAATATGTCGGAGATCGGAGGCCAGCCCATCGGACAGGTCGATCATCGCTCCCACCAAACCCTGACGGACTAAAAAACGGCCTAAGGCGACCTGGGGTTCCGGGTCCTGGTGGGCTTTAAGGAGTTCGCGAAAGTGCCCTGGTCTTAAGGAGGCTGGTTGCTTATGGAATTTAGTCAACAACCTGAATCCTGCCGCGGATTGACCCAGGCAACCGCTGACGTAAAGGCGGTCGCCGACCTTGGCGCCGGAGCGGTAGGCTATCTTTCCGACGGGTTCCCCGATTACGGTCAGGCCAATGGAGATTCCCTGTGGCGACTGGTGGGTGTCTCCCCCGGCGAGGGCGACGGAAAATTTTTCGGCTTCTTTCTTCAGCCCTTTAATAAAGGAAGGGAGAAAACCCCGGGGAACCGGGTTGGGCAGTCCCAAATTCAAAAAAGCAAAGCGGGGAATTCCCCCCATGGCGGCGATGTCGCTTAAGTTGACTGCCAGGCACTTTTTCCCCAGGAGGTAGGGCGGGCTGATTTCCAGCCGAAAGTGGACCCCTTCTACCAGGGAATCGGTGGTGACCAGCCAGTTCCGGCCCCCGCAATGGATCACCGCGCAATCGTCCCCAATGCCCTGGAGGAGTTCAGGTGCCGGACGGTTGAAAGCCCGGTGAAAGGAGGCGATGATATCTGTTTCTCTCACCACGTTTTGGTCAGGATGAAGAACCGGGAGGGACTCGATTAGTGAACGATCTCCAGGGCATTAAAAAAATATTCCATCTCATAGCGGGCGGTTTCCGGGGCATCGGAGCCGTGGACGATGTTCTGCTCGATGTTGCCGGCAAAATCGGCCCGGATGGTCCCTGGGTCGGCCTTCCGGAAATCGGTGGCGCCCATCAGCTTTCGGTTCTTCTCAATGGCCCCTTCGCCTTCGAGGATCAGAACCACACAAGGTCCGGAGGACATAAAGTCGGTCAGGCTTTCAAAGAAAGGCCTTTCCTGATGCACGGCGTAAAAACCCTGGGCCTGTTTTTTGGTCAGGTGAATCATCTTCAGGGCGGCAATCTTCAGCCCGTTGGCCTCAAATCGTTTCAGTACTTCCCCGATGAGCCCTTTGGCCACCCCGTCGGGTTTGATGATGGATAGGGTCCGTTCCATTTGGATCTCCTTTGCTGAGGTTGCATTTTGAGGATGAGTCTATCTGAAAAGACCGAAGAGTGTCAAGGCTTTCGGGGGGGAGAAAGCGGGTTTCGCCACCTGTCGGGAAACAGGGAGGGGTTCCCCGAGGACGGGAAAGGGAAGAGACCGGATAAAGGGCGGGGCGGAAAAGGCCTTTAGTCCGTAATATATCGAATCAGGAGGGATGGGGATTTCCCCGGTTTTCCAGGACTAAGGACGAAGTCCTCTGGATTGTTTCGATAATCCTCCGGTTTTTTTCTTGATCAGCCTTTTTGGAAAAAACATAAAAGGCTTTGCGGGCTGGAGTCCTGGCTTCAAGATAGGCATCATATTTTTGATGCAGGGCCTGTTCAATTTCCACCTCCCGGATGAAACCGGGCCCTTCCATTTTTCGGACCCACCAGAAGGAATCCGCCCAGATCAGATGACCGTTCAGGGGATACCCCCACTCATCCGCATGGAGGGTCTGGAAAGGCCGACTTTCGGAGGCCTCTTTTCCCCAGGCCTCCAGGTAGAAAGGGAACAGGTTACCGAATACCGGGTCAGGACCGAAGGCCGGAATATTGCAAAACAGATACCCTCCGGAGGTTAGGTTTTCAAAAATCCTTTGAACAATGGCCTCGAGCCGATTGGGATTGAAATGTTCAAAGATATCCAATCCGAAGATCAGATCATAATGATCGGCGGGCAGCGCCAATTCCAATAAATCTCCCAGGTGAATCCGGTTACGTATCTCCAAGAAAGCGCGGGTTTTGGCCAGAGCGCTGATGTCCACCCCCTCGACGTCAAAGCCGGACTTAAACAAGCATTTCAACACGGCCCCGTTGGCGCATCCGATTTCCAGGGCCTTTTGAGGAGCGAAGCAGGACATGATTTCAGCCATGACCTGCTTATCCATGTCCAGGTCGAAGCTCCATACGCCCGGACGCTCGTAATAACCCGCTTCCCGGATCATTTGCTCCAGCCAGTCAAAGTCCGTGTTTTGCCTGGCCTCAAAAATCAGGACCGGCCTATTGGTTCTATTATCTTCGGCCTGGCGATAGTTTTCCGGTTTCCGGGTTTTGATATCCGCCGGGGGCAGGTTATCCGAAAGCACCCGGTTGGTAAATTCTCCGGAATGGATGAGGTACAGAATGACCTCCCACCGGTTATGCCCTTCATGTAGGAGCCTGGTATAAGACGCCAATCCATCCGGATCGACTTCCCGGCCCAATATTCCCCGGTAAATCAACTCGATGAAGTTCCGGTCCGACATCTTAGAGAAGGGAAACCGGGAATTGATCTTTTTTCTAAGTCTTGAAAGTAAGATGGCCTACTCCTTTGAAGCGGATGACAAAAGGACCATTTCTCTCATTAACGATTCCATCGTTTCAACGTTAAAAGTAAAACATAAGCCAAATTATAACATAAAAACATGGCCAGGTAAAATGAATTCTACTTGACAAAGGCCCCGATCATCTTCCGAAATTCTCCTGAAAAGACCATGAGGGCCTGGTTGCGGTTCTCGAGGTTCAGGGCGGCCTCCAGGGAGGCCGCCGTCAGGTTTTGTTCGAGGGCCCGCTTGGTCAGCTTGAGTCCCCCCGCGGTCTTGGCGGTCATCATCCGGGCATAGGAGAGAGCGGCGTCTAAAAGATTTTCAGCAGGGGTCACCCGGCTGACCAGTCCGATCTTTTCCGCCTCCTCGCCGAACACCTTCCGGCCGGTAAGCAGGATGTCCGCGGCCCTGGAGATTCCGACCATCCGCGGCAGGAGAAAGGAGCTGCCCATCTCCCCGCCCGATAACCCGATGTTGATAAAGGAAGCAACGAAATAGGCCTCGGGTGTGCAGACCCGAATGTCGGCGGCCAGAGCAATGGCCATTCCGCCTCCGGCCGCGGCCCCGTTGATTGCGGCGATCACCGGTTGTCGGATGCCTCGTAATCTCGAAACTAGTCCTGAATACTTCTCTTGGACCAGGCGCAGAAAGGATTCGGGATCGGCAAAGGCCTCGGTTTGCGCCCGAAAGGCCACCTCCTTCAGATCCGCACCGGCGCAGAATCCGCGGCCGGCACCGGTGATGAGGAGCAGGCGGATGGTATCATCCCGATCGAGAATTCGCAGCAGATCATCAAAGTCATCGAGCATCCGATCGTTGATGGCATTCAGCCGGTCAGGACGGTTCAGAGTCACCAGGCCGATCTGCGGTTCGATTTCTTTAAAGGCAAGCGTTTCAAGAGTGGGTAAGGATATGGTCATGGAGGACTCCTGTTGGTCGGTAGAACGGTGTAAATGGCTTCAGCTTTAACAGATTTGAAAATAATTTACGAAAGGACAAATGGTTAATAATCAATAATTAATTGTTAATTATTAACCGGTTATACTCTATTTACCTATTAGACTCGCCAAGGCAGCAGGGCCTTCACGGTCCTCCCGATCTGGTGCAGCCAGGTTTGCGAGTAGATGTAATTCACCATCAGTCCGCAGGATTCATCCAAGCCTTTCGCGGAGCGGTTGGCCCCGAAGTTGATGTTGTTGGGGCTCACGGTGGCGCCGTTGCCGAGGTGAAAATTGGCCACGGGATTCAACGGCCGTCCTCGTTTGTTTTTTTCCTGGGTCAGGTAGAAGTAGGCGATGTCGGTCAGGGGTTTCTGGATCAGGTTGGAAAATTCCTTTTGTTCAACCCAGTCCGGATGGCATAATGCCTGATAGAGCACCTCCAGAAGATCGCCTGAGTCCTGCCCGGCAATCCGACGGCCCTCGTCCAGGATGAGAGGCCGAAGCTTTTCCGGGAAAAAGTTTTTCAAACGTTCAGGGGTAAGCATAAAATGAACCGATTCTCCTTGGAGGGCCGGTTTTAAATAACGGTCCCAGAAACCCGGGATGGGGCTCAAGGTGGCGTAGGTTTTGATGCCGGGATTGTCTTTCTTTAGGGCCTCTACGACCTGGAAAATCAGGACCTTTCCCAGTCCCAGTCCGGCCAGGCCATTCTGGGTGTTGTTGATGGAATAAAAGATCGCGGAGTCAGGGGCCTTGGCGCGTCCGCCCGTGGCCGCCTCCTCCCCCAGGATTTCGTGGATAGACCGGGCCAACCCCCGGGTTAAGGCCACCTCAATAAACACCACCGGCTCTTGCGGCAGCGCCTGGTGATAAAGAGCGAAGCAGCGGCGGTCGGTTCCCAGGCGCCGACCCATCTCTTCCAGGTTGGCCATGGGGTGGACCAGATCGTGGTCTTTCAAAAAGCGAATCTGACGGTAGGGCGAATCCTGGGTTATTTCCTGAAGGACCAGGAGGCCCTGTTGAAACCATAAATTAAAGAGAGTGGCGATGTCTTCGTCCAGGTGTTCCAGATTCACGACGGTTTGCCGCTGAGCGGCCAACAGGTCAACCCGGAAATCCAGCAGAAATTTCAGACCTCCGGGAAGATTCAGAAAGGGCGCGAAGATATACCGGTAAGGGGGTTCGATTTTACGGCCCAGTTCGACCACCTGCCGATGCCAGCTATCGGAGCGGTCATCCGGATGGGCCAGCAGAGACTCCAGGTTCGGGGCGATCTGCTTTTTGGAAATATGAAAAGCCAGAACCAGGGCTTCAAAAAAAGAACCCCGATCTTCCCGGTTTACCAAAGCGTATTGGTGTTGAAATTTCTTGAGCAGGTCAAGGGAAGGTTCCCTTAGTGCTCGGATTTCCTTCAGCAGGGTGATGAGTTCCCTGATTTTTATTTTGGCGGTTCGATCCGGCATCGGTGGTCCCATGTTTTCAGAAAGCGGCTTCAATGGGTATTGATTGTTAAAGAATGTAATGTATTATGGACCTCTCTTGTTGTCAACTCCGGTTTAAATCCGGCCTTGACCTTTTCGATAAAATGATGCATTTCGATGATTCGCACCGAGGAGGCCGAATCTTGCCGACCGACTATTTTTTCCCCGGCGAGGACGGGGAGTTTCATTATCTGGACTGGGGGGGAAAGGGGCCGCTGTTGCATCTGGCCCACGCCACCGGCTACTGCGCCGGGGTCTATACTCCGCTGGCTGAAAGGTTGACCGCCAAACTGAGGGTGTTGGGAATGGACGACCGCGGCCATGGGAAGACCTCGGTCCCGGCCGACCCTCGGAGATTAAAGAATTGGAACATATTCACGGAGGATCTGGCAGCCTTCATTCGAAAGCAGGAGGGGCCGATAGTGGCCCTGGGCCACTCCCGGGGCGGAACGGCCAGCCTGATGCTGGGCGTCCGATACCCGGAACTGGTGCGCGCGCTCATTTTGATCGATCCGACCATCCTGCCTTTTTCCTGGATGTGGTGGTGGTACCTGGCCAAAAAGACGGGTGCGGCCCGTTTGGTCCCCATAGCCTACCGCGCGGCTAAAAGACGGCGGGTCTGGCCGGACCGGGAAAAGATTTTTCAATCCTACCGGCGCAAGGAGTCCATGAAACGCTGGGATAAAGCCTTTTTAAGGGCCTATGTGGAAGAGGGGACCGCGGAAACGGGTGACGGACAGGTTGCCTGGCGATGCGACCCCGCTTGGGAGGCCCGCTGTTTCGCCGTCTGCCCCCATGACGTCTGGCGATTCGTTCCGCTGGTCCGTTGCCCCACTCTGGTTATTTATGGATGTGAATCGGATACTTTCCTGAAGCCGGCCGCCGAGCGTTTTAAAAGAAAACTGCCTTCAGCCGAATTGGTCGGGATGGAAAATACCAGCCACTTCGTTCCCATGGAACGCCCCGAGGAAACGACGATGGCCATCGTTCGATTTCTGAGAGAAAATCGGATAATAACCTGACCCTGGGGTTATTTTCTTTTTCTGGCCCATCTAACGGCTTCGTTCACATCGGTGGGGCGCACCCCCAGCTTTTCCATTTTAGCCCTGATAGTTGCCAGGTTCGCATTCCCCGGTTGCTTTTCCTTAACGATCCCCTTGGGCAGGACCAACTGATTCTTACTGGTTTTCTTGGTTACCATGACTTCCTTACTTCCTGTCAGGATCGCCCGCATGGTATCAATGGAATCGAAATAAAGGCCTTTTTCTTTTTGAGTTTTTTCTCCGACAGCCATTTTTCCCCAGGCCATTGAAGAATCCTCTAGACTTTCCTGCAAGCCTTTAATGCCGATATCAATTTTTTTAACCGGAGTAATCGTGCCCGCGGTAACCCATGTCCACAAACACCTGTTGTGGACTTCGGACAATTCGTTCTACCTGCTCCAGGGCCTCTTGCATCTGGGCATGAGCGTAACGGCTCTGCTGAGCTAATAGCTGTTTGGCGCTGCGGTTGTAGTTCTGTCGAAGGTCGATATCGGGCTTCATCGGTTCGGGTCTTCTGGAGGCAAATAGGGGCGGGCCTGGCCTTCCTTTCCGCGGGGCTACCAGGGAGGGATCCCCTGCTGCGCTTCCTTTTTGCCGAAGAAGGAAGGGGATGGATCGTTTGAGGTGAATGTCAGGAAGCTGAAATAGATCGGCTACCCTCAAACCAAGATAGCTTCAAAGGGCGAACACGGGCAATTTTTTCGAAATCTCGATCCCGATCCGTAATTCCTTATGGTCAAACCCCGGATAAAAAGAAATACGGCCTGACAGCTCCGTCAGGTCCTTCTGTTTTTTTAACCGGATCATTTCCCGTAAGGCCTCATGGATTAAGTCCTTTTTGGTTTTAGCCTGGCTGACGGAAAAGGCTTCTTTCATCAATTCATCGTCGATCACGATATTGGTTCGCATCGAAAATCATCTCCTTTTATGTGTATCTAATACACATTAGAATAAGCCTGAAATGAACGGTCAAGAATAATATTCACTTGGGTGAGAAAACAGAAACGGGCTTTAGGCCGGATTGATTCGGCGACAAAGGATCCGAGGACATGGAGTGGCCAAATTTAAAGGCAGGTCCGGTTTAAGGCTTGAAAATAAACCTGTTCCACCCGCTCGAACACCCGGGGCCAGGAGTATGCTTCCAGAATGGGAGCCAGTAGGGCCGGGTCCATTTTAGTCTCCTGCCGGACCGCCGCTATCTGGTCCCGGATGGCCGCGGCCAGACGACGCTCAAATGAGGCTTCATCCTCCGGGAAAGGGGTGTCTAAACTTTTCAGACGGGGCAGTTCCACCAGTCGGCAATAGGTCGCGGGCAGATTCCCCAAGACCTCCTCGATGCCGGGGAAGTCGGTCGAGACCAATCGGCAGCCGCAGGCCAGGGCTTCCAGCAGGACCAGGGCCAGTCCTTCGTAAAAGGAAGGTAAAATCAAAAGATGGGAACGCCGAAAAATCTCAGCCAACTTTTTCTGGGGTAATGGACCGTGCACTTGAACCCGATCGCCCAGGCTTTCCGCTATGGAAAGAGTCTCGTCTTTTTCCGGGCCATCCCCTCCCCCGATCAGGTGCAGTCTCCAGGAGGGTTCGCTGACTTTCGAGAGCGCCCGCAACATCCACGGGACTCCTTTGGCCCGGCTGAGCTTCCCGGCATAAACCATTTCGAGCGGCGGAAGAAGAGGTTTCGGTTCGGGTCTAAAGATTTCCTGATGGTACCCCACCCCCACTACGCTGACCTGATCGGGAGAGAATTCGTAGAGCCGGATGATTTCCTGCTTCTGAGCCCGGCTCAGGGCCATAATTCCTTCCAGACGGTCGCAACCGGATAATACTCGCGGCTGAAGATCTCCGCATTTTTGAAACTGACGCAGGTCGGAACCATGGCAAGTGGTTACCAGCGGGATCTTGGGAAAGGACCTTTTTATCAGCGAAGTCAGAAGCCAGAGGTGGTGACTGTGAATGATGTCCGGGTGGAAATCCTGAACGGCCCGTTCCAACCGGTCCGAGAAACAGGTCTCATAGACTTCCAAGTCAGCCCGATTCAAATCAGAAAAACGTTTGCTGGGGTAAGGCATGACGTCGCTCATGCCCACCACCGGAAAGGGGAGGCCACCGGTTTCGAAATGAACGAAAGAACATTGATCGCCGGTCAGGCAATCCAACTGCGGCCGATCACCGGAAGGGATACCGGCCAGAAGGAAATTCTCGTGCCCGGCCCGAAAGGCCTCCCGGACCATAGCCTGCACATAGATGCCGCTGCCGGTGGCTTCCGGGCGCTGGCTGAGGGCGTGGAGGATACGCACAAAAAATCAAATCCGAAATTCGAAACCCGAAATAAACGGAAAACTGTTTAATAACCAAAATTCGATGTTCGATGTTCGTTTTTTTTAAACTTTCGGTTCCTTCCACCAGGGATAGAAATCGGGCAGGTCTTTGGTGGGACTCCCCGGGAATTGGGGGGGCCGTTTCTCCAGGAAACTTTGCACCCCTTCATAGACGTCTTTTTGGCGGCTGGCCCAATAGAAACAGCGGGAGTCAATCAGGTGAGCCGACTGGGGATCATTCTCGGCCAGGCCGTGCCAGAGCATGGCTTTGCTGAGGGTTACCGAGACGGCCGAGGTGTGATCCGCGATTTCCCGGGCGATAGACAAGGCCTTGGGCAACACCTGTTCGCGTGGCAGCACGTAATTAAAAAGTCCGGAATGGCTTTCTTCCGCGGCCCGGAAGACCCGGCCGGTGAGCACCAGTTCGGCTGCCTTGGTGATTCCCACGATCCGGGGCAGAAACCAGGAGGAACAGGCCTCCGGAACCACCCCGCGCCGGGTAAAGACAAATCCGATCTTGGCGTCCTCGGCGGCGATGCGGACGTCCATGGGCAAAGTCATCGTGATGCCGATCCCCACGGCCGGTCCGTTGATAGCCCCGATCACCGGTTTGCGGCAATTAAAGATGGCCAGGGCCACCTGTCCGCCGCCGTCACGATGCCGGCTGATAGCGGCCTGACCGGGGGTTTGGGCCTTTTCAAAGGAACTTCCCCCGGCGGAAAGATCCGCCCCGGCACAGAAGGCCCTTCCCCGGCCGGTAACCACGACTGCCCGGACCGAATCGTCTTCGTCCGCTTCTTTGAACAAGCCCAGCAATTCATTCCGCATAACCGGGGTAAAGGCATTGAGCTGTTCCGGCCGATTGAGCCGGATCAGGGCGACCCCTTCCTGTAATTCATACGCTGTTTGGGTTAAAGACATTGAGGATATCCTTGAGATGGGAGAATTAATTATTGGCCGGACTATTCGGGGGAATTTTCCCGGCCGGCTTTTTCGATGGTCTCTCGAATCATCTGGAGCAGCGGGCCGTCTTCGCTCCAGAGGCGGCAACTGTTGACCAGGTAAGAGAGACCCTGGACTTCCTCCAGGGATTGGGGGACCGCGCGAGGCTGTCTGGAAAGCTGCGTCCAATAGCCGTGCAGGATGGCCGGGGCCATGGCCAGGAGCAGGTGGGTCAGGTGAGAGCAGCCTTCCAGGCCGCCCAGCAGACGCCTTACCCGATCGGTGAAGCCGGGGGCAACGGCCAATCCGACAATCTTGTTCAATGATTCTTCAAGGGTCCGGCAGAGTTCGTGGGGAATTTCCTTCATCTCCGCCTCCGCCTCCTGAATAGTGAGGGGCCAACCGCCGACCAACAAGCGAATCCCCAACAGGTGAACGACGCCGGGGGGGCGGGGCCGGCCGTCCCAATGAAAACCGCCGACCCGTCGATCGTCTTTAAGCCAGCCCTCGACAATGATTTGCTGCGGCCCTGCGGGGTAAGAACGAACTTCAATCTTTCTCTCGTGTACGGGTGCGCCCTGAATCATCTGTTTCAGTCGAGGCATGCTAGTACTCCTGGAATTGAAAAAGGTTTGGCTTCCCAGGAGGGTATTCATAAACATTTTATCTGTCAATCGAAATGTGGGTTCAAGGGTTGATTTTTTGACTGCAGAAGAAAGGGGGGTAAAACGATCAGGGGGAGATCCTCAGGGACTTCATGCGGGCGAGGTAATCGTTGATCTTACGCGCGTTGGTTTCCGAAGGAGTAATGAGGGTTAATCCCAGATGGGCATGTTCTCCCTTTTTCCGAAGCCGCTTGACCTCTACCTCCAGCTCCTGCACTGTTTCCTGAGGAGGGATGGTAAAGGATAAGGTCAGTCGGCTTCCCGGATCAAAGAATTGTTCCCCTTCCAGAAGACATCCCCCCTCGGAAATATTGAGGATCAGGCCGGTGCCCATTCCCGGAGCGGACCCTTCCGGGGTCTGATAGGTGTAGGTGGCCTCGATCCGGACCGGGTAACGGGGATTGGTTCGCAGGTTGAGGGATTCGAGTTCATCGGGGTAGGTCAAAAAAACCAAAGGAAAGGGTTGCCTGATGGGCGCTATAATATAGGCCGAAAAACCAAAAACATTCCCTTCGTGAATAAAACGGACCACGCAGGGTTTATTAGGTTCCATTTGGACAGGGATCCCGTTATGAATAGGATGATCAATTAAAACATAGTGATATTCCTTGCAGCCTCTAAAAAAACTGGCGCATCTGATTTTTTCCAAAAAGGGTATCTCGATGGATAGGGGCAGGCCAGGGGAAAAAAGGTTTTCGTTGATCATCGGCGTACTAAGGGACCTTAAAATCGGCCGAAGGACTTAAGACCGCAAGGTCATCCATTCTGAAATTCTTACAAGACAATGGAAATTATCTAAAGAGGGGGGTGTTTGTCAAGGGAATTTGATCTGAGAAAAACGGAACCTTCTGGATTGGAATTTGCAAGGGGGACGGGGAACATTTCTCTTTGGATCAAGTCAGAAAAACGGCAGCCAATAGCCAGGGCTGATTTTGAAAGGGCGGTCCAAGAATAAAACTCCCGTTATCCCTTGCCCTTTTGGGTGGGGTTCTCCCCTTTCCGGATTAGCCGCCGGGGTTCGGCGAAATGGTTTTCAAAGGGTTTTCCGGAGAGCGAATCGGGGTTTAAGGTCCCTAAATCCGTTTTAAAGAAGGCCATCTATGGCCGCTACCCGTCCCCGGGATCTTTCCGTTTGACAAAAAGAGATAGATAACCTAAGATAATTAATCAAAAATTTCAGGAGCAGCGTATGGAAAAAAGGGACGAAGAATTGATCGACCAACTCCTGGCGGCGCCGGGAAATGATGATTTGCGTCAACTCATTAAGGACCACCGGCAATTCGAAGCCCAGTTGCTCGAATTCAACAAGCGCCTTTACCTTTCCGATCAGGAGCAGGTAGAGCGAAAGCGATTGCAGAAGTTAAAACTGGCCGGCCGGGACCGTATCGACCAGATCCTCACCGAGTATCGGCAAAAGGGGTCGGGAATTTGAAATTATCGGGCGCCGAAATCATAATCGAGAGCCTGCTTCAGGAAGGGGTGAAGTGTGTCTTCGGCTACCCTGGGGCGGTAATTACCGATATTTACGATGTCTTGGAAAAAAGGCCGATCCGGCATATTCTGGTTCGGCACGAGCAGGGGGCGGTCCATATGGCCGACGGCTATGCCCGGGCCTCGGGCCAGGTGGGGGTCTGTCTGGTGACCTCCGGGCCGGGGGCTACCAACACGGTTACCGGCATCGCCTCCGCCTATATGGATTCCATCCCCATCGTCGTTTTTACCGGACAGGTCCCCACGGAGCTCATCGGCAATGACGCTTTTCAGGAGGTGGACATCGTCGGGATCACCAGGCCCTGCACCAAGCACAATTACTTGGTTAAACGGGTGGAAGACCTGGCCCGAGTGATCAAGGAGGCTTTTTACCTGGCCCGCTCCGGACGGCCGGGACCGATCCTGGTGGACCTGCCCAAGGACGTGCTCAAGGCCGCCACCGAGTTCAAATACCCGAAAAAGGTCGAACTGAGAAGCTATCGCCCCACCTACAGCGCCCACCCGGGGCAGATCGAGAAAGCGGCCGCATCGCTACAGAAGGCCAGGAAACCGGTGATTTATGCCGGTGGCGGGGCGCTCTCTTCCCGCTGCTCCGCGGAGATCCAGGCTCTGGCCGAAACGCTGTCCATCCCGGTGACCTCCACCCTGATGGGGTTGGGCTGCTTCCCAGGAACCCATCCCCTCTCCCTGGGGATGCTGGGCATGCACGGGACCTATTGGGCCAACATGGCCGTTGGGCATTGCGATTTGCTGATCGCGGTAGGGGCTCGTTTCGACGACCGGGTGACGGGCAATGTGGACCGCTTTGCGCCGGAGGCGCGCATCATTCACATCGATATCGATCCGACCTCTATCCGGAAAAGCGTGAACGTGGAAATCCCGATCGTGGGCGATTGTAAAGACGCCCTGACCAAACTCAACCAACTGGTCCAGAAGTGGCCCGGCCAGGATTGGAATAAGATCCGCCTTCCCTGGCTCGAAGAGATCCGGGAGTGGAAGGCCTCCCACCCACTGACCTACCGGCAAGAGGGGGAGGAGATTAAACCGCAGTTCGTGGTGGAAAAGATCTACGAGGTGACCAAGGGGCAGGCCATCATCACCACCGAGGTCGGCCAGAACCAGATGTGGGCCGCCCAGTTTTACCATTTTGACCGGCCGAATTCTTTTATTACCTCCGGGGGATTGGGGGTCATGGGGTATGGGTTCCCGGCGGCCATCGGGGCCCAGATCGCCTGTCCGGATCGGATGGTCATCGACATCGCCGGCGACGGCAGCATCCAGATGAACATCCAGGAGCTGGCCACGGCCGTGGCCAACAACGTCCCGGTTAAGATCGCCATTCTGAACAATGGCTATCTGGGCATGGTCCGGCAGGTGCAGGAATTGTTCTATGCCAAGCGCTACGCGCAGACAGCCCTGAAGGGCAACCCGGACTTTGTTAAACTGGCCGAAGCCTACGGGGCGGTGGGTCTTCGGGCCACCCGACCGGAAGAAGTGGTCCCGGTCATCAAAAAAGCCCTGTCGATTCCCAAGCTGGTGATCATGGATTTTGTGGTTTGTTCCGAAGAATGCGTCTCCCCCATGGTCCCGGCCGGGGCGGCCATGACGGAAATGTTGCTGCTCTAATTTGGTATAACGCGATGGAAAATAATCAGAATCAAAAACATACTATTTCGGTTTTGGTGGACAATGAACCCGGGGTGTTGTCCCGGGTGACCGGATTGTTCAGCGGCCGGGGATTCAATATTGAAAGCCTCTGTGTGGCGGAAACCATGGAGCCCGACGTTTCCCGGATTACCCTGGTCACGCAGGGCAATGAGCAGATCGTCGAGCAGATCACCAAGCAGTTGAACAAACTGGTGAACGTGATCAAGGTGATTGATTTCACCCACACCGAGTTTGTGGAAAGGGAAATGGCTCTGGTTAAGGTCCGGGCCGAAGCCGCCACCCGGGCGGAAATCCTGCGGATCGTGGATATTTTTCGCTGCCAGGTGGTGGATGTGAGCCCCCAGGAATATACCATCGAGGTTACCGGCAACGAAGGCAAGATCACGGCTATATTGGACCTGCTGAGCCATCTGGGGATTAAAGAAATCGCCCGGACCGGGGCCATCGCCCTGGCCCGCAGCAAAAAAGAGGGCGCACTGAAACGTGAAAAGGTAAAAGGATGAAGATCTGTCGACGTCATTTATATCTCTAATTTCACTGAGGAGGAAAGAATGAAAATTTATTACGATCAAGACGCTGACCTGAATGACCTGAAAGGGGTTAAGGTGGCGATTATCGGTTACGGGAGCCAGGGGCACGCCCAGGCCCTGAACCTCCGCGATTCCGGAGTGGACGTGGTCGTGGCCGAATTGGCCGGAACGGACAACTACCGATTGGCCCAGGAACACGGCTTTTCTCCGGTGACCGCCGCCGAGGCCTCGGCCCAGGCCCAGGTCATTCAAATCCTGGCCCAGGACCATGCTCAGGCCTTTCTTTTTGAAAACGAAGTCAAAAAACATCTCCATCCGGGAAAGACGTTGGTCTTCTCCCATGGATTCAATATCCATTACGGGCAGATCCAACCGGCTCCGGAAGTGGACGTCATCATGATCGCCCCCAAGGGACCCGGGCACCTGGTCCGCCGGGAATATGAAAAGGGGGCCGGGGTCCCTTCCCTGGTGGCCATCCATCAGAACGCCTCCGGCCAGGCCCTGAAAATCGCCCTGGCCTACGCCAAAGGGATCGGGGCCACGCGGGCCGGCGTGATTGAGACCAACTTTAAGGAAGAGACCGAGACGGATCTTTTCGGGGAACAATCCGTCCTTTGCGGCGGGGTTACCGAATTGGTCAAAGCCGGGTTTGATACGCTCACCGAGGCCGGATATCAGCCGGAGATCGCCTATTTTGAATGCCTCCATGAATTGAAATTGATCGTGGATTTGATGTACGAGGGCGGCATCAGCCGCATGCGCTACTCGGTCAGCGACACGGCCGAATACGGGGACCTGACCCGGGGAAAACGGATCATCACCGAGGAGACCCGGAAGGAAATGAAACGGATACTGAAAGAGGTCCAGAGCGGGGAGTTCGCCCGGGAGTGGATCCTCGAAAATCAGGCCAATCGGCCGGTCTTTAACGGGTTGAGACGGATCGAGGCCGAGCACCCGATTGAGGAAGTCGGGAAGAAGCTCCGGGACATGATGAGCTGGCTGAAAAAGTAAGCCCCGCGATCCGGATGCGTATTCCCGTCGCCCGCCAAGGGGCCCCCATTTTCGCCGTGGGTTTGGGACTGGTGGTCCTCTTCGGATGGCTGGGGAGCCGGATAGGCTTGAGTTTGGCCGGTCTCTTTACTGCCTTTGCGATCTCCTTTTTCCGAGACCCCGAGCGGGTTTCCCCGAGCGGAAAGGGGGCTGTCTTGGCGCCGGCAGACGGGCGGGTGCTGCTCATAGAAGAACAGGAGAATGGACCGGGGGGGGCGGAACGAACCTGGAAGATCAGTATCTTCATGTCGGTTTTTAACTGCCACGTGAACCGCATTCCGCTGGGAGGGGTTGTCGAGGAGATAGACTACCGGCCGGGAAAATTTTTTGCGGCCCACCAGGATCGGGCCTCCGGCCAGAACGAACAAAATATGCTTCACTTAAAAACGGATCAGGGAGATCGCTTTACGGTGGTCCAGATCGCCGGGTTGATCGCCCGCAGGATCGTCTGCTGGGTCCGATCCGGTGATCGGGTCAGGGCCGGCGATCGATTCGGTTTGATCCAATTCGGATCCCGGGTGGACCTCTACCTGCCCTTGGATACTCGAATTACCTTAAAACGCGGTGATCGCACCAAGGCCGGATTGACGGTCGTGGGGTTTTTACCATGAAGATGCAGCGAAGAGCCAAAAAAAAGCGGGATAAAAGAAGAGGCATTTTTTTATTGCCGAACCTGGTTACTACGGCCAGTCTTTTTTGCGGGTTTTATGCCATCATCGCCGCCATACAGGGGAATTTTTACCAGGGGGCGATTTCTATCCTGGTGGCCGCCGTGCTGGATGGGCTGGACGGGCGCATTGCCCGTATGACCCATACCACCAGCGCTTTTGGAGTGCAGTATGACTCCCTGTCTGACCTGATCGCCTTCGGCCTGGCCCCCGGCATCCTGGTTTTTGTCTGGGCCTTGCGGCCTTTCAACCGCCTCGGCTGGCTGGCAGCCTTTCTGTATGTGGTCTGCGGAGCCTTGCGCCTGGCCCGCTTCAATGTTCAGGTCGGGCAGGTGGACCCGAATTTCTTCGTCGGTTTGCCCATTCCGGCGGCGGCCACTATCGTTTCCGCCACCATCCTTTTTGTGTACCAAATGGGGGGGGCCGGCTCGACCGGTTATCTCTTGGTCCTGATCATGATTTATATCCTGTCTTTTCTGATGGTCAGCAACCTGAGCTATCCGAGTTTCAAGGGTTTGAAACTGGCGGAGCGGCGTTCGTTCAATGTCCTGGTCGCCGGGGTGCTGCTGTTTGTCCTGATCGCCATGGAGCCCTTCGTGATGCTGACGGTTTTCATCCTGGGGTATGTCATCTCGGGTCCGGTGGTCAGCCTTTACTTGTGGAAAAAAAAACCGGCTCCGGAACCGGTTGAAAAACCGATCTGAATCCTCGGCCGGTAGGGACTTTCGTATGCCCGGGTTAAGACTTGCTCTTACGAAAAGGCCTGCCGAGGCTTTTAAACCGGCAACCAGCAACTTGTAACCAGCAACGATTTTATCTTCGTATTAGGATTGCGGTGTTTTATGGCGGAACGTATTATCATTTTTGACACCACCCTTCGGGACGGCGAACAATCCCCGGGGGCCAGTATGAACCGCGAGGAAAAACTGCGACTGGCCCGGCAGCTCGAAAAGCTGAAGGTGGACGTGATCGAGGCCGGTTTCCCGGTGGCCTCCCAGGGGGATTTTGAGGCGGTGTCCCTGATTGCCCGGGAGGTTAGGGGCTTGACCGTGGCCGCCCTGGCCCGGACTCAGAAGGCCGACCTGGATCGGGCCTGGGGAGCCGTAAAGGAAGCCGCGGATCCCAGACTGCACGTCTTTATTGCCACCTCCCCCCTGCATCTGAAGTATAAGCTGCGCAAGTCCAAGGAAGAGGTCCTGGAACTTATCCGGGAGGGAGTCGGCTACGCTCGCCGCTATACTACGAATATCGAGTTTTCCGCTGAGGATGCCTCGCGGTCCGAGATCGGGTTTCTGGCCAAGGCCCTCCGGACGGCCATCAAGGCCGGGGCCCGGACCATCAATGTGCCGGATACGGTCGGCTACGCCCTGCCTGAGGAGTTCGGGGAAAAAATCAGGAAACTGCGGGAAAAAGTTCAAAGCCCTCCCGAAGTGGTCTGGAGCGTCCACTGCCACGACGACCTGGGGTTAGCGGTAGCCAATTCCCTGGCGGCCCTGGACAACGGGGCCAGGCAGGTGGAAGTGACGGTCAACGGGATCGGCGAACGAGCCGGCAATACCTCCCTGGAGGAACTGGTCATGGCGTTGCATACCCGGAAAGACCGGATCCCCTATACTACGGCCATTGATCGGCGGCAGATTTATCCCACCAGCCGGCTGGTCAGCCGGATCACCGGTCTGGTGGTTCCGGCCAACAAGGCCATCGTGGGTTCCAACGCCTTTGCCCATGAATCCGGGATTCACCAGGACGGGGTCCTAAAAAAACGCAGCACCTATGAGATCATGACACCCCAGGACGTGGGCCTGGATCAAAACCTTTTGGTTCTGGGGAAGCACTCCGGGCGTCACGCCTTTCAGGAACGACTCAAAGATCTGGGGTACATCCTGCCCCAGGCCGATCTGGAGCGGGTCTTCGAGCGGTTTAAAGAGCTGGCGGATAAAAAGAAAGAGGTGGTCAACGAGGACATCGAGGCCCTGATCGGCGATGAGGTCCTGCGGATTCCGGACATCTACAAGCTGGTTTATCTGAATGTGATCAGCGGCAATGTAGCCGTGCCTACGGCAACCGTGCAGATCGAGATCAACGGCGAGATTGTCCTGAAGGCCGGCTTCGGAGCCGGTCCCATCGATGCGACCTTTAACACGATCAGCAAGATCACCCGGACCCGCGCCAAACTGCTCAGCTTCGCGGTGAACGCCATCACCGGCGGCACGGACGCCCAGGGTCAGGTCACCGTTCGCCTGGAAGAGCAGGGGATCGTGGTCCTGGGCAAGGGGTCCGATCCGGATATCATCACCGCCAGCGCCAAGGCCTATTTAAATGCCTTGAACCGCCTGGAGTATTTAAAAAAGAATCCCATTAAGAAATTGCGATGATGCGAAAAGCCCAGACCATTACCGAAAAAATCTTAGCGGCCCACGCCGGTTTGAAGACCGTGGCGCCCGGCCAGTTGATCCAGGCCAACGTGGACCTGGCCCTGGCCAACGACATCACCGCCCCCATTGCCATTCAGGTTTTCAAGGAAGCCGGCGGGCGGAAGGTCTTTAACCGCCGGAAAGTCGTGCTGGTGCCGGACCACTTTGTCCCCAACAAGGATATCGCCGCGGCCGAACAGTGCCGCCTGATCCGGGAATTCGCCCGGGAGCAGCAACTGGAATATTTTTTTGAGCTGGGCGAGATGGGGATCGAACACGCCCTGCTTCCGGAGAAGGGATTGGTGCTGCCCGGCGATTTAGTCATTGGGGCGGACAGCCACACCTGCACCTACGGAGCCCTGGGGGCCTTTGCCACCGGCGTGGGCAGCACGGACCTGGGGGCGGCCATGATCACCGGGAAGACCTGGTTTAAGGTCCCGTCTTCCATAAAATTCGTCTACCATGGCCGGCCGCGGCCCTGGGTCTCCGGGAAAGACCTCATCCTCTACACCATCGGCGATATCGGGGTGGATGGGGCGCTTTATCAGGCCATGGAATTTAGCGGGCCGGCCGTTACCAGGCTCTCCATGGCCGACCGGTTTACCATGGCCAACATGGCCATCGAGGCCGGGGCCAAAAGCGGCATCTTTGAACCGGATGAAACCACGTGGGCCTACGTTCGGGAACGATCGAAGAAATTGGGACGCCCTTACCAGTCCGACCCGGAAGCGGAATACGATGAGGTGCGGGAGTACGACCTGAAGGATATCGAGCCCCAGGTGGCCTTTCCCCACCTGCCGGAGAATGCCCGGCCCCTTTCCAAAGTGGGCCGGGTTCCCATCGACCAGGCCGTTATCGGTTCCTGCACCAACGGGCGGCTGGAGGACTTGCGCGTAGCGGCCCGGGTCCTGAAGAACCAAAGAGCGGCTAAGGGCGTGCGCTTAATTATCATTCCAGCCACTCCCTGGATCTACCGGCAGGCCATCAAGGAAGGGTTGGTGGAAATTTTCCTGAAGGCCGGCGGGGTGGTCAGCACGCCCACCTGCGGCCCCTGTTTAGGGGGGTATATGGGGATTCTGGCCCAGGGGGAGCGAGCTATCGCCACCACCAACCGTAATTTTGTGGGCCGGATGGGGCACCCGAAGAGCGAGGTCTATCTTTCCAACCCGGCGGTGGCCGCGGCTTCCGCCGTTCTGGGCCGTATCGGCGGAGTGGAGGAGCTGCCCGGAACAGTAAGGAGCCGAGCGCGAAGCGCGAAGCGCGCGGCGTAGATTTTTTATATAAGACCCCCGTGCCCGGGGCGGGCACCCCAAAGCGTGAGAATATTCAATCTTTTCGTTTTTTGTAGGGGAGGGGTTAATCCCCTCCCGAACTTGGGAATCAAGATTCAGGTTTCGTGTTATCGGCCTGTCTGGGTGCGGGAGGGGATCAACCCCTCCCCTACACCGGGCCGAGTTAAGACCTACACGCACGAAAAGGTAACTCAATAATAATAATCAATTGTTAACGGAATGATCTTGGCCCTGCCGAGGTTTTTAAACCGCCAACCCGTAACCTGTAAAGGCAACAGGTTATTTGCAGACTCAACATCCGTTGCCATTGCCAAAGGAAAACGAATGATTTATAAAGGGCAGGCCTGGAAATTCGGGGATCATGTGGATACGGACGTAATCATCCCGGCCCGGTATCTAACGTCTTCCGACCCTCAGGAACTGGGTAAGCATTGTCTGGAGGACGCCGATCCTCAATTCGTCCGGAAAATAACAAAAGGGGATATCCTCGTGGCCGGAAAAAATTTCGGGAGCGGATCTTCCCGGGAGCACGCCCCCATTGCCCTCAAAGCCGCCGGGATCTCCTGCGTCATTGCGAAAAGTTTTGCCCGGATTTTCTATCGCAACGCCTTCAACATGGGGCTGCCCATTCTGGAAAGCCCGGAAGCCTCCGAGTCGATAGAGCCTGGGGATTCACTGGTGGTCGACACCGATACGGGGATGATCGCCGATCGGACCACCGGAGAAAAATTTCAGGCCCAACCCATCCCGCCCTTTATGCAGGAATTGGTTCGGGACGGGGGATTGATCGAACATATAAGAAAACAGGTAGCCGGGACGGGGCGAAAGACGCGAAGCGCGGAGCGCCGAGCGCAGGGCGTTGGGCGCAAGGTGTAAGGCCGGATGCCTATATTGGGTTAAGATAGATCAAACAGCTCAGGCCGTCCCCAGGCCCCCTCTCCCCCGCGCGGGAGAGGATTGGGGTGAGGGGGTATCGGAATCGCATTTGAAACCTGGTAAAACAAGAGGCCTATTCATGAACAATAAAATCTACAATATCGCTGTAATTTCCGGGGACGGGACCGGTCCGGAGGTAGTGGCCGAAGGACTCAAGGTGCTGAAGGCCGTTTCCGAAAAGGATGCCATCTCCTTTAATTTTATACCGTACGACCTGGGAGGGGACCGCTACCTGAAAACCGGGGAGATCTTGCCGGATTCCGTACTCGGGGAACTTCGACAGGCGGATGCCATCTATCTGGGAGCCATCGGTCATCCGGAGGTCAAACCCGGCATTCTGGAACAGGGACTGCTGCTCAAATTGCGCTTCGAACTGGATCAGTACGTCAACCTCCGGCCCGTGATCCTTTATCCGGGGGTGGAGACTCCGCTGAAAAACAAGGGACCGGAGGATATCGATTTCGTGGTCATCCGGGAAAACACGGAAGGGCTTTACGCCGGCACCGGCGGTTTTCTGCGCAAGGGCACCTTGCACGAAGTGGCGGTGCAGGAATCGGTCAATACCCGCATGGGGGTGGAACGGTGCGTCCGCTATGCCTTTGAATGCTGCCGGAAAAGAAACCGGAAAAGGAAGCTGACCCTATGCGGCAAGACCAATGTCCTGGTCTATGCCTTCGATTTATGGGATCGGGTTTTCAAGGAAACGGCCCGGGAGTATCCGGAAATAACCATCGACTACGCCCACGTAGACGCCGTCTGCATGTGGATGGTGAAAAATCCCGAATGGTTTGATGTGATCGTTACCGACAACATGTTCGGCGACATTATCACCGATTTAGGGGCCATGATCCAGGGGGGAATGGGCATCGCCGCGGGCGGGAACATCAATCCTCAAGGGGTCTCCATGTTCGAACCCATCGGGGGATCGGCCCCCAAATACAAGGGCCGAAACGTGATCAATCCCCTGGCCGCCATCGGTGCGGCCCAGATGATGCTGGAACACCTGGGCTTGGAAAAATCGGCTCAAAAGATCGAACAGGCTGTCCGCCGGGTGGTTCTGGAAAACGTTAAGGATCTGACTGCCGGAAAAATGGGGTATACGACCCAGGAAGTCGGGGATTTGGTGGTGAAGTATCTGTAGTACGAAAATAATTCCGAACATCGCTTTCGAGTATTGGTTTTTCGTTGTCATCCCGGACTCGATCCGGGATCCAGGCAGCTCGAACATTCCTGGATTCCGGCTTTCGCCGGAATGACGACCCTTTGGCTAACCAAATACTTCCATGCTTCGCGGATCCCCCTCCGGGGGTGATGGTTTAAGCTGAAAAAAATGTGATAGAGGTGAACCTATGAGTCGTTTATGGAATGTGGCCGTGGCCGGGGCAACCGGCGCGGTGGGAAACCAGATGATCCGCTGTTTGGAGGAGCGCAATTTTCCGATCAAGCAGTTAAAGCTCTTGGCCTCCGCCCGATCGGTGGGCAAAACCCTCTCTTTTAAGGGCACCCCGCTGGCGGTGGAGGAATTGACCGAGCAGTCCTTCCAGGGGGTTGAAATCGCCCTGTTTTCGGCCGGCGCCTCCACCAGCCTGAAGTTCGCCCCGGCAGCGGTCAAGGCCGGCTGTGTGGTGGTGGATAATTCCAGCGCCTATCGGATGGATCCGCTGGTCCCCCTGGTGGTCCCGGAGGTCAATCCCCACCAAATCGTCAGCAGCCCGGGCATTATCGCCAACCCGAATTGTTCCACGATCCAGATGGTCGTGGCCTTGAAACCGATCCACGACCGGTCCCGGATCCGACGGATTGTGGTGGCCACGTATCAGGCGGTGTCCGGCACGGGGCAGAAGGCCGTGTTTGAACTGCAGAACCAGATCAAGGACCTGTTGGACGGCAAGGCGCCGGAGATCAAGGTCTACCCTTACCAGATTGCTTATAACTGTCTGCCCCATATCGATGTCTTCCTGGAAAACGACTATACCAAGGAAGAGATGAAGATGGTCCATGAAACCCGGAAGATTATGGAGGACGATTCCATCCGGGTGGCGGCCACCGCGGTACGGGTCCCGGTTTATTACGGCCACTCGGAAGTGGTCCATGTGGAGACCGAGGAGAAGCTTAGCCCGCGGGAAGTGCGGGATCTTTTAAAAGAGGCCCCGGGGGTGGTGGTCGTGGACGATGTGGCGGCCAAGAAATATCCCTTGCCCATCATGGCCGCGGGGCGGGATGAGGTATTCGTCGGGCGGATCCGGGAGGATATTTCCACTGACAAGGGGATTGTCCTTTGGGTGGTATCGGACAACATCCGCAAAGGAGCCGCCACCAACGCTGTTCAGATCGCCGAAAGGGTGATCAGTATTAAATAAATTTTTTTGTCGATCCAATCGACTAAAGCGGGTCGGCAAATAAAATTTATATGCGGATTATAGCGGGGAGCAGAAAAGGGTTTCGGCTGGGGTCGGTGAAGGGGCGGCGGGTACGTCCAACCCAGGACCGGGTCCGGGAATCTCTTTTCAGCATCCTGGAACAGGTCGGCCCCTTTACCAACATTGCGGATCTCTTCGCCGGCACCGGGGCCATGGGTTTGGAGGCCCTCAGTCGCTGGTCGGGACGGGTCCTCTTCGTGGACTCGGACCGAGGGGTCATCGAAAATCTGCGGGAAAATATTCGGCGTTTGAAATTCGAAGCCGACTCCCAGGTGGCGGTTCGGGATCTTTCCCGCGGAGCAGGTTTTCTAAAAGAGATGGGCGCCCCTTTTGACCTGATCCTGGCGGATCCGCCCTATCTCCGGGGCTGGGGACAGCGGATCGTCGAGGGAATGCTGACCGAATCCCTGTTGATCAATGAAGGACTCCTGGTCCTGGAGCACGATCAAAAAGAAACCGTGCCCGAGCAAGTGCCCGGCGGGCTGTTGGCCGATCAGCGCCGCTATGGTCAAACCCTGATTTCTTTTTACCGAAGAACAACCAAAAATATTTGAATTTTTGGTTGGAAATTCGAAATCCGAATGTAAGAATCAAAAGGACGAACGCTCATGAGTCGTTGCGCCATCTACCCCGGTTCTTTCGACCCCATCACCAACGGGCATTTAAGCCTGCTCCGGCGCGGCCTGCAGATTTTTGACAGGATCATCGTAGCCATTGCCGTCAATCCCGAGAAGAAACCCCTGTTTACCCTGGAGGAACGCCTGGACATGCTGCGGTTGGTCCTGAAGGATTACTCCCGGGTCCAGATCGATCATTTTCAGGGCCTGCTGGTGGACTATGTGGCCGGGCAGGAGAGCAACCTGATTCTGCGGGGGCTCCGGGCCTTGTCGGATTTCGAATACGAGTTTCAGTTGGCCCTGATGAACCGGAAATTGAACCGCAAGATCCAGACCGTTTTCATGATGACGGACTACAAGTGGTTTTACATCAGTTCCACCATCATCAAGGAAGCCGCCGCCTTGAACGGCAGGATTGACGGTTTGGTCCCGGAGATCGTCAACCAGCGCCTCAAGGAAAAATTTGGTTATCTAGCCAAGACCGAAACCCCGCCACCCGAAAAAAATCATAAAAGCAAGAATTCCATCCGTAAACCCATTTGGGAATGAAAAAGGCTTGACAGAGGGTTCACTCCATGGTTAGCTGACCCTTTTCAAAATTCCAAGGAGTGAATTCATGCGTAATGACGGGCGAAAACCCCACGAATTAAGACAGGTCCGGATTATCCGTAATTATATCAAACAGGCCGAAGGCTCGGTGCTGATCGAATTGGGCGAGACCAAGGTCATCTGCACCGTTTCCATCGAGGAAAAGGTCCCTCCTTTCCTCAGGCATTCCGGCCGGGGTTGGGTCACGGCGGAATATGCCATGCTGCCCCGGTCCACCAAAACCCGCACCACCCGCGAATCCACCCAAGGCCGCATCGGCGGCCGAACCCATGAAATCCAGCGCCTGATCGGCCGATCCCTGCGGGCCGTAGTGGATATGTCCCTCCTGGGGGAAAGGACCTTCTGGGTGGACTGCGACGTCATCCAGGCCGACGGCGGGACCCGGACGGCCTCCATCACCGGGGCCTACGTGGCCCTGGTGGATGCCATTGAGCATCTGCGAAAAGAAATCTCGATCCCCCGAGATCCGATTCAGGATTCGGTGGCGGCCATCAGCGTGGGCCTGGTCAACGGGGAGATCTGCCTGGACCTCAATTACCGGGAGGACTCCTCCGCCGAGGTGGACTGCAATTTTGTGATGACCGGGCGCGGGAGCTTCATCGAGATCCAGGGCACGGCCGAAGGCCGTCCCTTTTCCCGGGAATCTTTTGACCAGATGACCCAAATGGCCGTTCAGGGGATTGATAGACTAACGGCCTTCCAGGGGCAGGTACTGGCCAGATGATCTTGGTCCTGGCCACCCAGAACCAGGGCAAGATCCGGGAGATTGAGAAGGTGCTGGATTTGCCCCGCCTAAAAATTCAATCCCTTCAGGATTTCCCGGATCTCCCCGAGGTTGTGGAAGACGGCCAAACCTTCCTGGAAAATGCCCTCAAAAAAGCGCGGGCCTGCGCCCAAGCCACCGGTCGCCCGGCCCTGGCCGATGATTCCGGGTTGGAGGTGGATTTCCTGAACGGGGCCCCGGGCATTTATTCGGCCCGCTTTTCCGGAACAGGGGCCACGGACGAGGCCAACAATCGCAAATTGTTGGCCCTGTTGGAAGGCCTTCCCGAAGAAAGACGGACCGCCCGTTTTGTCTGCCAGATGGTCCTCTATTTCCCGGAGGGCACCTGGATTCAAACTGAGGGTTTTTGCCCGGGAATTATTGCCCTCGAACCGCGGGGAGAGCACGGCTTCGGATATGACCCTATTTTTTACCTCCCCGAATTTGGCAAAACCATGGCCGAAATCCCCTTGCAGGAAAAGAACCGGATCAGCCACCGCGCCCAGGCCCTGCAAAAGATCCGCGTTCATTTATGGAAGATCCTGAAAACCAACGGCGCGTAGTGCGCGAGAGAACGGGAAGATGGAAGAGGGAGAGAGTGGAAGATGGAAGCAAAAACTATTAAGCGAATGAAGGACGGACCCGACATTCACCTTTAACGCCAGCCATTAAGACGGATCAGCCGCTGGGCTGACTACCCAACGGAATCTTCTGACGTCCTGATTACCAGTTATTTATTTCTCCTCCCTTACCCCCTTTTGTCTTTTCTTCCATCTTCCCTCTTCCATCTTCCATCGGCCTTCTCTCCCCTTGCCTAACCCCCCTCATTGTGCTAAGTTACCAAACTGTCGGGGCGTAGCGCAGACCGGTTAGCGCACCTGCCTTGGGCGCAGGGGGTCGGAGGTTCAAATCCTCTCGCCCCGACCATTTTTTTCAATCAGATACCTTCTAATACTGATCCAGGGAAAAAATTAAGCATGGGGTAAGCTATGAAAGGTGTTGAATTCGTAATTGATGAGGCCGGCAAAAAAAAGGCGGTATTAATCGACCTTAAAAAACACCGTGAACTTTGGGAGGACTTTTTTGATACGGCGTTGCTTAAACAGCGTAAATGTGATCCACGGGAATCACTCGAGGATGTTAAGAAAAAGGTCCTGAGCCGCTCTTAAATGACATTGTATGAGCTGACTTTTGCACGGTCCGCCCGAAAAGAACTCCAAGCCCCCGGTGGATAAAAAAGTAGGGCGGATCCGCTCTGCATGATCCACCCTACATCTGGATTCTGGCCCCGGCGTTTTGCCTGACGGGGCAGGTTTCACAGGGATGACATCCTGTGAACCATCACCTCTTAGTTAATGCTTATCTCCCTCAATCTTCTCCGCAACCGGCAACGCCTTTTGGTCACCCGTTTTTCTTGGCAAATTCCTTCATGAAATCCACCAGGGCCTGCACGCCTTCTTTGGTAGTGGCGTTGTAGAGGGAGGCTCGACAGCCGCCCACGGAACGGTGCCCCTTTAGCCCGGCCAGATCGTTCTTCAGGGCTTCGGCAACGAATTTGGATTCCAGTTCCTCGCTCGGCAGCCGGAAGGTGACGTTCATCAGGGACCGGCTGTCCTTCTCGGCGGTTCCTTTGTAATAGCCGGATTGATCCATGTAATCGTAGAGGAGTGCCCCTTTTTCCTGATTGATCTTTTCCATGGCCGCCAGCCCGCCGATGGTCTCCTCCAGCCATTTCAAGACCAGATTGATGGTATAGATGGTGAAGCAGGAGGGCGTGTTGAACATGGAGTTGTCCTTGGCGAAGGTGGTGTATTTCAGCATGGTCGGCAGGGCGGCCGGGGTCCGCTCCAGCATATCCTTGCGGACGATGACCAGGGCCGTCCCGGCCGGTCCGATATTCTTCTGGGCGCCGGCGTAGATCAGGCCGAAGGGTTTGCCGTCAAAAGGTCGGCTCATGATGTCCGAAGACATGTCGCAGACCAGGGGCACATTCCCGGCCTGGGGGAACTTCGCCCACTGGGTGCCCTTGATGGTGTTGTTGGAGGTGAAATGGAGATAGGATGCCTCCGGATCCACCGTGTATTCTTTGGGGATATAGGAGAAATTCTTGTCTTCGGAAGAGGCGATGACCCGGACGTCCAGATTCTGGATCTTGGCTTCTTTGATGGCCTTGGTGGCCCAGGTCCCGGTGTTGATGTAGTCCACCGGTTTCCCCGGCAGGGCCAGGTTCATGGGGATCATGCAGAACTGCATGCTGGCCCCCCCCTGCAGAAAGAGGACCTGATAGTCGTCTCCCAGATTAAGGAGCCTTTTGGTCCGCGCCACCGCCTCGTTGATCACCGCGTCGAAGGGCTTGGAGCGATGGCTGATCTCCACAATCGACATACCGGTGCCCTTGTAGTCCAAAAATTCCGCCTGTATTTCCTCTAAAACGGGTAGCGGCAGAGCGGCAGGGCCGGCATTGAAATTAAAAACTCGTTTTCCCATGATCTATCCTCCTTAGGCAGATGAGATGTATTTGATTTTTTCCTGAAGACCAGGAATGGTTGGTGACGCTTTTAAAGGCATTTTTCAAAAGCTATCACAAGCGGCGATCTCTTGTATAGTAGATTCTTACATCCATTGTTTTGAGAATTTGTCTCTTAACAATGGAAGTAAGAATCTAAATAAAAAAAGGCCCTTTTTAAATCTGTTGTAGTGGTTTTTATTACAGCCAAAAATATTTCAAATATTTTTGGCTAGTTTTTCCACCTAATTCGGCTAAATTTTCGGCACGGGCCGCGTTTTCACAAGTCACAAATAGATCAATGACCATCCGCGAAGAGGATCGAAATACGATCCTTCTTGAAATATTTGGAAAAATATAGTTAAACAGGATAAAAAGCAGCAAATTCCTGTATCGGACAAACATGCGGTTCTATCCTTCAGCTATAAAGAATCTGATTATCATTCCGTGGTTTTCGGTTTTATTGGCTTTGCTTTCCTGTTCAACCGGGAATTCCCTCCAGGATCCCCGGATCGAAGTGGATGCCGTCCGGGTCATCCATGTCTATCAGGACAGCATCGATCTGGAAGGGACCCTGCGGATTTATAATCCGAATGACCTGGCTGCCAAGGTGGCCGGCTACCGGTATCGTCTGGACGTGGAGGGCCGGCGTCTGGTGAGCGGGGAATCGGAAAAAGGTTTTTCCATAGCCCCCCGGGCCACGTTCCGGCTGACCGTCCCGGGGACAATTTTTCTTGGGGACCTGCTGGCCGCTGGGGAAAAAGCCCTGGCCCAGGACGAAATACAATATGTCCTTTCAGGGACCTTGTTGATGGACACCTTGATAGGAAAATATCCGGTGCCCTTCAGCCAGGAGGGCAAACTGAACCTCTCTGAAATCCTGCGGGAAAAAACCCGGCAACTGCTTCAAGGGCTCTGAGATGGAGCCCGCCCCCCCCGCCTCTTCCACCACCCAGGTAGCGAAATCCGCCGGTTCGGTGGGGATCGCGGTTTTTTGCAGTCGTATCCTGGGCCTGATCCGGGAACAGGTCATGGCCGTCCTTTTTGGGGCCGGCTACTACATGGACGCCTTCGTGGTGGCCTTTCGCATTCCCAATCTGCTGCGCGACCTATTCGCCGAGGGCGCCCTTTCGGCCGCCTTTGTCACGGTCTTTACCGATTATGGCCAGACCAAAGGCCGGGAGGCCACCTGGCGTCTGGCCAACAATGTTCTGGTCGCCCTGACCCTGCTTTTGACCCTGATTACCCTCCTGGGGATGTTCTTCTCCGAAGAAATCATCCGGATCATGGCCCCGGATTTTGGACGGGTCGCCGGCAAGATCGACCTGACCCGGCTGCTGACCAACATCATGTTTCCCTTCCTGGTGCTGATTTCGATAGCGGCGGTGGTCATGGGCATCCTGAACACCCGGGGAGTATTCTTCATCCCGGCCATGGCCTCCACGTTTTTCAACCTGGGCTCCATCCTGGGCGGGGTGCTCTGCGCCTGGTATGCCCCGGTCTTCGGCCAGCCGCGCATCGTCGGCATGGCCGTGGGCACCTTGATCGGGGGGCTGCTCCAGTTGCTCATCCAGATGCCCTCGTTACACAAAACCGGGTTTGAATGGCGGCCCGTTTTCAATCCCCGGGATCCGGGGTTGCGGCGGATCATGATCCTGATGATCCCGGCGGTGATCGGCCTGTCCGCCACCCAGATCAACATTTTCATCAACACCAATTTTGCCGCCCGCTGCGCCGAGGGGAGCGTCTCCTGGCTGAACTACGCCTTTCGCCTGATGCAGTTTCCCATCGGAGTTTTCGGAGTGGCCATTTCCATCGCCACCCTGCCCCTGGTCTCCCGCCAGGCTTCCCGGGGCGATATGACTTCGCTGAAGGCCACCTACGTCTCCTCCCTGACCATGGCCTTCCTGCTGACCATCCCGGCCTCCTTCGGGCTGGCCTTCCTGGCCGAGCCCATCATCCGGCTCATTTTTGAACACGGCCGCTTTAACGCGCTGGACACCCGGCATACGGCCGAGGCCCTGGCCTATTACGCCGTCGGGCTGTTTGCCTATTCGTCGGTGAAGATCACCGTCCCCATTTTTTACGCCTTGAAGGACACCAAGTACCCGGTCATCGCCAGCTTTATTTCCGTGGTCACCAACATCGTTTTTATTTCCCTGACCCTGGAAGCGTTCCAGCACAAGGCCATCGCCTTTTCCACCTCCATCACCATGATTTTTAACTTTGCTTTTTTGGGCACGATTCTCTACCGGAAGGTGGGGGGCTTCGACCTGAGGTATTTATTTAGATCGCTGTTCAAAATCACCGGCGCCTCCCTGGCCATGGGCGGATTGGCCTATGCCCTGAACCTGGGATTGGGGACCCTTTGGGGAAAACCCCGTCTTCCGGGCCAGATGGCCGTCCTGGCCCTGGTGATCATTGCCGCCGGGTTGTTCTATCTCGGGCTGGTCCACTGGTTGGGGATTCGGGAACTCAAAGAAATTCTGGACAAACTGAAGGAACGACTGGGCCGTCCCCGTCCACTTTCACCTTGACAATTTCCGATAAATAAACAATAAAAACGATAGGCAGGTGCCTGGGTGGCGGAATAGGTAGACGCAAGGGACTTAAAATCCCTCGGTCCTCGTGGCTGTACCGGTTCGATTCCGGTCCCAGGCACCAAATATTATATTAGGATTTAAGGAAATAGGGACTTCGGTCCCTTTTCTGTTTTGGTAGTCCCTCGGTTCATTTGTCCCCACTCTGTCCCCACTTTTGAAAAGACGGTGGCTTGTCCCCACTTCCCCGGACCCGGCCAGGACCCCCAAATAAAAGGGCCGGAAGGTTCTCCAACCGGCCCTTAAATTCCAGTCCTTGGCTTCCTGTGCGGCCCGTGGTGCAACGATCAACCCGGACCTTTGTCCTCCCCCACCATAAAAAGGGCGCCTGGACTCCCGGAAGGTCACCGGCTTTGCCTTAGCCCTGGACGGCCAGGTGGTCCACCTGTCGGTTTTTGACCGGCCCAAGAATGAGGAGGAGGGCCATATGTTTTCTCGGATGGGGAGCTTTTCGAACCGGAGGAAGAACCGTTAGACAGATTTACAGAATCGATTCGATAGCGTTCACCTTTTCGTCGGTGATGGACCTGAAAAATATGGGGGATCCAGGTGGAGTATTCGGGGGCCGTTTTTTTCTTAGTCTGCCGACAAAATGGCAAAGTTTATTCAGAAACTACGTATACTTAAATCGAGAGAGATTTGCTTTTTCCCCGGGACGGAATGGTTGCCGGTTTCAACCGGAAAATCCGTCCCAGTTTGGCTGCGGATTGGAGATCCCCCCGTCTCAGGGACTCCCGGACATCATCGAGTTTATAGGCGTCATCCAGGGAAAGATAGGGCGACCAACCTTCATCAGTCTCCAGCAGGTCCACTTCCACTTCAGCAACGAATTCCCCTTCATGGATTAATTTCGTTCTTTTCTTTCGTTTCACTTCTTCCTCCATTTAAATCCGGATTTCCAATGGGATGCCACTATTTACCTTTTTTAGCCAGGTGCCCGAGGACATTGGCCAGCTTCCACTCGATCGCCGGATGGCTGGCGACCACTCGGTAATCTCCAGAACCCTCCGCGAAGAGCAGCTCGGGACGCAACTCCCCCTTTTGGACAGCGGCCAGGTATTCTTTCTCATTGGGTGCCAAGTCCAGGAGATGCTGCACTACTTCCCAGGCACGATTAATGAGATCGCCCCTCTCAGGCGGGGCAGGCATGGACAGCATGGGGCCCAGTTGTTCGGCAACGGCCCGATCCGTCAGCCCTCTCTGGAGACGTTCCTTGGTGTAGGTCGGGAGCGGGTGGTCCAAAATTACTGAAAACGCCAGGCTATGAGTCATTCGGCTCCCCACGACCTGTCAGCTCTTCTGGTAGAATAAGATTCCACCGCCCGGCAAGCTTACCACCACGTCGATCACGTTCCAGGTACTGGGGAGACCGTGGTCGATGCTTTTCCATCCGGGTCAGGATTTCTTCAGGGACATGAAAGGTCTGCTGGAAGCGTTCGAGAAACCACCCGGTGGCTGCCCAGAGATTGGCGATCCCGTAACGCTGAAGGACTTCATCCATAAGGCTCAGGTCGAAAACGGCAAATCCGCCGGCCGAGGTCACAAGTTCTTCTACACCGCCCGCTAAGGCCGACCGGCGGAATCCCTCAATCAACGTCCTTTCGGGTCCGGTGGTCAGGAGCAATTTACCCTGTCTCTCGATTTTTCGGGTGCCCAGGTAAACGCCGGAACCCTTTTTCAGGGGACCGGGGTGATCAAGAAATCGTATGGTAGTTTCATCCAACCGAAGCGGTCTCCGACGTTCCGCTGCATACAGGGTACACTGACTCCAAACCGAATGGGCTACGCCCATCAGCTCCAGTGCGCTGTGGTGTGAGAAAACGCCATCGGGCCTGATGGCCGCCGCCACCCAAAAAGGATCTGGGCGGAAATTTTCGGTTTTCATGCCCGGGGGGACAACGGCATATACACCCCGGGCCGCAAGTTTCAGCCTTCCATTTTCCAGATGGTACTTCAGTCTCTCCAAGGTCCCTGATCGGCCGCCTGGGGGCGCCAGAACTTTGCTGGCCTCATCGAGCGAAAAGACCGGATGGAGAGAAAAGAATTCTGCGGTTTTCATTTTACGCTCCGAGCAATAGGCAGGGAAGGAACCCCCCTGAATATCACAAACCGTCAATCAAGTTCTGCAAGCCTTCAAGCTTGACGTTCCATGGCTTACTGGGGAATATTATCCCCTTTTTATTCACAAAATGTCAAGCAAGAAGATTTCATTCGCTTCACCAAATTTCTTGATCTTTTTTCCTCCGATTGTCCTGATCTGACAATCCCGGAATTTATACTGCCTTCCAATCGAAATTCGGCAATGTCTTAAATCGGCATTCGGCAATCGAAAATCTAAAATTTTTAGAGGAGGCACCACTATGGATCCAATCAAAGATTTCCTGGAAATTATCAAACCGGCCCGGGCTCAGGTCTACCAGAACCTGGTCCTTTTCCCCCTCCTGGCCCCCGAGTCCGGGGAACCGGACTACCTGACCCTGGAAGAGGCCCTGAAGGCAGGAGGCGGTGGTCATCACCGAGGTCAGCGAAGGCGGGCAGGTCCCGGAACTGAAGCTGGTCAACCAGTCGGAGTCCAAAATTCTGATCCTGGACGGGGAGGAGCTTAAGGGGGCCAAGCAGAACCGGATCGTCAACGCCACCTTCCTGATGGCCGCCCATTCCACCCTGGTCATCCCGGTGAGCTGCGTGGAGCAGGGCCGCTGGTCCTACGACAGCGCCCGGTTTTCCAGCCGGGAGCGGATCCTGCCCAACCGCATCCGGGCCCAGAAGGCCCAGCAGGTCCAATACTCCTGCGCCAGTCCCGGGAATTCCGGTCCAACCAGGGGGCCATCTGGGATGAGATCTCCGAGAAGGCCGACCGAATGGAGGCCCGTTCTCCCAGCATGGCCATGTCCGCCATCTATGAGCGGCAGTCCGGGAACGTGGAAGAATACACCCGTCATTTCCGGCCCATCGAGGGCCAGGTGGGGGCGGTCTTCCTGATCAACGGCAAGGTGGTCGGGCTGGACAGCTTCGGCAAGCCGGATACGCTCTCCAAGGTCTTCAAGAAGCTGGTCCAGAGCTATGCCCTGGACGCCATCGACTTCCTGGAACCGGACAAGGAGATCAAGGTCTCCAAAACCGGCGTCTCCGACCTGATCCAGTCGGCCCGGTCGGCCGGCCTCGAATCCCGGCCCTCGGTCGGCCTGGGCACCGACCTGCGCCTGGACTCCCGGAAGGTCACCGGCTTTGCCCTGGCCCTGGACGGCCAGGTGGTCCACCTGTCGGTTTTTGACCGGCCTAAAAATGAGCAGGAAGGCCAGAGGTTTTCCCGGATGGGGAGCTTTTCGAGTTATTGTCAAATGTTGTGTATGAGATTAGGCGGCGATCCGTTGTTCAACAATCCCATCAACAAATTTTACTCCATTAATGATTTCTCCGAGGCGCTCAGGATGGTATAACCAGATCCACCTTTTCTGAGCGCAACGGCAAAGCTGGAAGGCCATGGTTAAGACCGTCAAAACCGAAAAGCAGTTTCGGGCCTTGGCCGTCCTTAAGCGGACGGTGGCAAAGGTCAATTCGATCGGATTGCTGGTCCAGAAATATGTCCTCCAATGTTCCGCCGGAAAATCATAAAAAGTTAAAGGGCCTCCCGGTCCTTTTCCAAGCAGTTTACGGCCTGGGGATATTTGGCTTCATACGTCTGGTTAAAGGCGTCAAAGCTTTTTTCGGCTTCCGCCTTGTTCGGCCGGCCGGGATACCTAATGCAATTTAGCCTTCGCCTTCGCCTGAAGGCCCTTGGGTAATTTGTTAGGACGTTGGCCGTCTATGGACCCAACAGCGCTGCCAGCGGGTGCTGTCGTAAGCCTTGGCCAGAGGCCTTCCAAAAGCCCAGCGCCCCCGTCACCAATGCCTAACGACGGGGGAGTCTTCAGCCCCCGGCGTTTCAAATCCAGCAGCACCTCCAGCCAAGATTGCTCGCTTTCCCGAATACCCCCTTCGAGGGCGACCAGTTCTTTATGGCCATCTTCCGTGGCCCCGATGATGACCAGCAGGCATTGCTTGTCGTCCATACGCACATTACAGTAAATACCGTCAGCCCAGAAGTAGACATAGCGTTTCTTGGACAGGTCCCGCTGTTGCCATTGCCGATAATCATCCTGCCAAACGGTCTTTAAACGGCTGATGGTGGCCGGCGAAAAGACCGGGGGCTCTTCCCCCAAAAGAGCGGCCAGCGGTTCGGTAAAGTCACCCGTTGAAATCCCTTTTAAATACAGCCAGGGCAGTAACGTCTCGAAGATGCTTCTGGTCCGGCGCAAATACGGTGGCAAAATGGCTGAGGCTACCGGATCCGATCTTCAGTGCATTCCGGTTGCCGATCCCGGGCAACCGCACCGCTATTTGCCCAATGCCGGTTTGGATTTCCCGCTCTCGCTGGTGCCCGTTCCGGACTATTCGTTGACAGCCCTTTTCGTCGGTTACCTCTTGATATTTTTCTAAAAAAAGATCGATCTCCGCCTCTAACGCCGCCGCTAAAAGGTGTCGGGCTCCTTGCCGGAGTATATCCGTGATCGGATCATCAAATTCTGGCTTTTTAAAATCAATTACATTATTCTTGGACATGGTGGTGTATTCCTTTCATTTTTTAAATGCCAAGCAATTGCCGCGAAACAATCGCTCGGAGGATACACCACCCTCACCTCGTACACAACTTTTGATCATAGCTCAGAAAGAATCCTTGAGGCGCTTGAACGGGAACGGACCATCCACAACCGCTGGCGCAATCTGGTTATTGCTGCTACTGGCACAGGTAAAACGGTAGTCGCCGCTTTTGATTATAAAAGATTCTACGAAAGCGAGCAAAAAAAGGCCCGGTTGCTTTTTATTGCCCATCGGCAAACAATTCTGCAGCAGGCCCAGGCCACCTTTATTAATGTATTGCGAGACCAGAACTTTGGGGAATTACTGGTCGGACCTTTCCAAGCAAACCGCATGGAGCATCTTTTCTGCTCAGTGGGAATGCTGGCCAGTCGGCATCTGTGGGAGCAGGTGGGGCGAGATTTCTACGATTACATCGTGATAGACGAGGCCCATCATGGGACCGCTGAAAGCTACCGGCCTATTTTTAAGCACTTCTCTCCCAAGATCCTACTAGGGTTGACTGCAACGCCGGAACGACTGGACGGAGGCAATGTTGCCGCCGATTTCTGTAACCGCTTCGCCGCTGAAATAAGGCTTCCCGAGGCTTTAGAAGAAAAACTTCTCTCTCCCTTTCATTACTTCGGTGTTGCCGATCCGGTGGCTCTCAATCAGGACAAATACTGGAAAAACGGCAAGTATGACGATGCTGAATTAGAAAGAGTTTACACTGGGGCGCATGTTTTGGCGCAACAGCGACTTGATGCTATCATAGCAGCCCTTGTTCGTTATGAACCCGACTTAAAACTGGTTAAGGGGGTCGGTTTCTGCGTCACCATTAAACATGCTGAATATATGGCCGAGATGTTCAACAAGCAGGGGATACCATCGGATGCCTTTGTATCAGGTGTGGATGGTGCATATTGCGAGGAATTGCTCGAAGCGCTCAGGTCGGGTCGGCTCACCTTCCTTTTCACCGTTGACAAACTGAGCGAAGGTGTCGACGTTCCGGAGATGAACACCGTTCTGTTCCTTCGCCCTACAGAAAGCCTAACTGTATTTCTGCAACAATTGGGGCGGGGACTTCGACTAGCGCCCGGCAAGGATTGCCTGACTGTCCTCGACTTTGTTGGGCAGACGCATCGGAAATATCGCATAGACTCTAAATTGAAGACCCTTCTACCCCGGCACCGTTATTCCATTGATAAAGAAGTGGAATTGGATTTTCCTCATCTTCCAGCTGGTTGTTCGATCCAGCTTGACCGACTCTCAAGACAATACGTACTCGAAAATATCAGGGAAAATCTCGGACGACTGGCAATACAGATCCCCGAACGTCTGCAAAACTTCCAAACCGAAACAGGTCGGGAACCAACCTTTGGCAATTTCATCAGTCACCACGACTATGAGCCCGAAACTCTGCTTTTGAAGGAAACCTGGACTGGCTGGAAGGCAAAGGCCCTGATGGCTCCAATCCCAGTTGATCCGGACATGGATCGCCTTAAAAAGACTTTGATTAGAGCCTGCTTTATTAATGGACCCAAGGAAGCGGCAAACTTGCGCAAAGTTCTTGGAAAGATTTCTCAGGGCGCTATTCCCGACGCCCTAGCTCTTGCGGGAGATTCAGCGACAGCAGCGTACTATCGGTTATGGGGGACCAAAGGGGGCGACCTCGGCATTAGATCCATTGCAGAGTCTTTTAAACGTTTATCCGAAAACCCGACAATTCTTGCCGACCTTGATGAAATCCTTGCCTGGGCTGAGGATATGACTTCAGTGAGTGGTTTCATTCCGAATCTTCCTTTTTCTTGTTCTTTGGAGTTGCACGCCCATTATGGGGTCACAGACATACTTGCCGGGTTGGGACAGATTTCGATAAATTCCACTGGACAAAGGGGTATTGGCGTCTTTCACCTTGAAGCAATCAAGGCCTATGCCCTGCTGATTACTTATCAAAAAACTGAAAGGGAATTTTCACCAAGCACGATGTATGCAGACTACCCGATCAGTCGTGAATTGCTTCATTGGGAATCGCAAGCCAATACACCACAGGGGTCCGAGGCAGGACAAAACCTTATTCAACATAAACAACGTGGCTATACTATCTTGATCTTTGCCCGGGACGTCAAAAAAAGGAATGGGGTTACCGTCCCATTCACTTTTCTTGGACCTGCTGAGCGGATAAGTTACCAGGGTGAACGGC
>CAVVCH010000032.1:0-11239 GCA_963746605.1 uncultured delta proteobacterium | reverse complement strand
GTGGCCTGGTAAACGATCGGGGATGCGGCTACATAAGCAGTCCCGTTCGGTCCGGCCGCCAGGTCGGTGATCGTGTAGCCGCGCGAAAGGTGGAGGGGTTGGGTTTCGAGAATCTGTCCGGAGACGATTTTATTGTTCGTATCGACGACGATGTTGCTGATGGGCAGATTGGAAGACAGTCCCCCGAAGGTTTCAGCCGTCTGGGTTTGCTCAAGGGAATCGGAGATCGCTCCGGAGGAGATAATCAGCCGGGATTCGTCTAAAAAGGAAGTGGGGAGCTGGGAATAATCGATGGCAATTGTCACCGGAAAATTGAACTTGTAGAAATTATAAGGACTTTCACCGGGGTTCAACTGACAGGGGATGTACATGTTTAATTCGAGCCAGGGGGCATTCTTGTCCGGAGTTTCGATATGCAGGGTGCAATTGGGGTAATTCACCGCCCCCTGGGGAAAATCGAGGACAAGTCGGCCGCCTAGAGCCTGGATTTTTCCGCCATTCCAGTTGATCGAAAAAGTTTCATGGCTGGGTTGGACCGGGACGATAGGGGCTGGGTCTTTCAGAATTACCGGCAGAAAGATATGGGTCTTCGGAGCCGAAAGCTGGTCGATGGATCGAAAGTCATCCGATTTTGACACCGCAATTGACGGCCCTGCGGAAAATCCGGTCAGCATGGACACAATAAATAAAACTGAAATCAAGTAGCCTACCCTGCGCATATTCGTGTGGTCCTTTCCCTAATCTTAATTGATATCAATACATTTCACTTATAAACCGACGGGTCGGACTATAGACAATCCAAAATAAAAAGGCAATCCCCCAAAAGTGGGGATTGCTGGTTTTTTTGTTGAAGGTAATATTCTCCACGCGCCAAAAGTGTCGCTTGCTCTTGTTTTCCGACCGTGATAATTTCCCATTAAAATTACTTAGCATTCGATAGCTGAAGTCCCTTGAAATCCTTTTTCTGTTGGGAAAGCGTGATTGAGAATGATCACTTCCATGAACATCGCCTGGTGGGTGCAGCGCTGGGGTGAACTCCATCCCCACAAGTGCGCCATTATCTACGAGGAAGAGCGGATCACCTATCTGGAGCTTGACCGGCGGGCCAACCGGACGGGTGCCTGGCTGCAGTCCCTGGGCATCGAGAAAGGGAATCGGGTGGCCGTGCTGTTGCCCAATGGTCCGGCCTTTATTGAGCTCTATCTGGCCTGTTCCCGGTTGGGGGCCATCTTTGTACCGCTTAACTACCGGCTGGCCCCGCCGGAACTGGACTATACGCTCAAGCAGGCGCGACCGCGACTTTTAGTGTTCGGCCAGGAATTTGCCGGCACCGTGGTGGGGCTCCACCTTACGCGCCAAAGACCCGGGATGCTGCTGGCCGGTGTCGGCCCCGGTTTTCGACCTGACGAGATCCTGGATTACGAGGCCGAGACCGGCATTTTTGAAGGACAAAGGCCCTTTCTCAGCAAATCCCTGGGCCCGGCCAATGAGGAGGAACCCCAGGTGATCATGTACACCTCGGGCACCACCGGTCTGCCCAAGGGAGCGGTGCTGTCCCACCGGAAGACCTTTTTTAACTGCCTGAACGCGGAGATTTTCTTCAAGTTTCACTTCGACGATATCATGCTCATCGTCCTTCCCCTGTTTCATTCCGGAGGTCTGTTTATCCAAGCCTCTCCCGCCCTGTACAAAGGGGCCACCATGATCATTCACCCGAAATTCGATCCCGACAAGACATTGAAGGACATTCAACGCTACCGGGTCACGAAGTTCCTCGGGGTTCCAACGATCTACAAATCCCTGGTGCGGGTGGGAAAGAAAAAAAAGCCGGCCCTCTCTTCCCTGCAGGTCTGCGCCATCGGCGGAGAGAAGGCCACTCCCGAGATGATGGCTCGCTTCCGGCAGGCCGGCTTTCCGCTTCGTCAGATTATGGGACAAACCGAGACCTCTATCCTTTTGTGGGCCTCGGAGGAGGATGTGGTCCGGAAGCCCGGTTCGGTGGGTCGGCCCGTTTTTCATGCCGAGGTCGATATTGTCGACCGGGACTGTAACCCGGTGAAGCCGGGGGAGGTGGGGGAGATCGTCGTTCGCGGTTCCATCATGATGAACGAATACTGGCAGGACCCGGTAAGGACCGCTGAGACGATCCGGAACGGATGGCTCCATACCGGTGACCTGGCCCGCCGGGATGAGGAAGGGTATTACTACCTGGTGGACAGGGCCAGGGACCTCTATATCTCCGGCGGCGAAAATGTCTATCCGGCCGAAGTGGAACGGGTGCTGCGTGCGCATCCGGAGGTTGAAGACGCGGCCGTGGTGGGGATCGTGGATGAGGTCTGGGGTGAAGCGGGCCACGCCTTTGTCATCCTGAAGGCCGAAGGTCGTCTCTCGTCGGAAGCGCTGATTGCCTTCTGCGAAGGGAAGCTGGCTCGTTTCAAATGGCCGAAAAAAATAACCTTTTGTAAGGAATTCCCCCAGACCGCCCTGGGGAAGGTGCGAAAATCAGCGCTGCTTCAGGACCCTTCCCGCGGTAGTTGATCCGCCCTAAGCCCAGCGCTCCGCACAATCGACTATCTGAGCCGTCATTTATTTGGTTCCCGACCGCAGGACCCTGGTAATGCCTGACGGGAGGGTCCGTTTAACCGACCCAGTCAACGGCGGCACTCATCTTCTGATCGATGGTCAGGGCCACCTGTTGTTCTTTTTGGTAGGCTTCCCGATAGGCCCGGATCGAAATGACCATCGTGACCAGGCCGGCCAGAATCAGAAACACATCCATAACCGTCCAGACCCCCATTCCGAAATAGCGTATTAGAGCCAACCCCAGTGCGATCAGGGCCAATCCGGTACGCATAAAGGCCAAGAGCGTTCTTTCCTTGGCCAGGATGGTCCGCTGGGAAGACAGATGGGTCCGGAGGTCGGCCATGATATTTCTGCCGGTGGCCAGGTCGGTCCTTCGGTTAGACAATTCGGTGCGCTGGAACGCCAGGCCGGTTCGTTGCTCTGCCAGACCGGTCCGTTTATCCGCCAGACCGGTTCTCCGGGCAGCCATATCCGTACGCCGATTGGCCAGGCCGGTTCTTTCTTGGGCAAGTTCGGTGCTTTTGAATGATAGCCGGGCCTGCTCCCGCATCAGATTGGTGCGGGTATCGGCCATATCCGTGCGTTTGTCTGCCGACTGGGTGCGCAGATCGGAATTCCGGACCAATTGTTTATTTAACTCGGTGCGCTCTCGGGCCAGGTCGGTTCGGACTACCGAGTCTTCAACCAAATTGGTGGTGAGGGAGTTGCGCTTTCGGGCTAAATTGGTCCGTTCTTCCTCGAGTTTGTTGCCCTTTTCAGCCAACTGCAGGAGACCGTCCAGGACCTCTTTTTCTTCATCGGCAAACCGCAGGAGACCGTCCAGGACCCCCTTTTCTTCCCCTAAAATCTCCAGGATCTGCTTCAATAAAACGGGCCTTTTCCCCTCATTTCCGGGTTCAATGTCCATCGGGATTACCCTTTCTATAATCTTTGTTATTCCAGGGCTACCGCAATATCTTCGAGGCCGATCTGGACTTTTTTAACGCCCGGGACCTGCTGGGCCACAACGGTCAAGTCGTTTTTGATCCGGTTTTTCCCACTGGGGAAAATTCCGCCGGTCTCAAAACTCCCGCTGATCTTGATATTCCCTTTTTCAGCGAGTACCTCCAATTCCAACCCCTTGGTATGATCATGGGCCGCCAGCGCGTGCTTCACCCGACTGGCCAAGACAAAATCCGCAATGATCCCCGCGGAGTCCGGAGACTCGGCAAACTCCATTTGATCTAAAGCACAGACGAGAATGCCGCAGGCGCCCTCTATCGATATGGAATCCAAATTAACTACCAAATCATAGAGAGCAGGGTCTCGCCAGTCTACGTCGTACAAAAAACGGGTCCATTTGATCCGGCCCTCATCCATTTTTTCGATGGTTTTTAGAGCTTCTTCCAAGGTGATTTTTTGCGTCTCGGCCAGTTTCTGGGCTCTAGGCTTCAGGGGAGCGATAACCCGGACCTTCAGGACTTGGGGCAGCCCTTTTAGCAAGAGATGCCCCGCATGTCCATAATAGATGAACGAACCTTTTTGGACCCTTTCGGCCAGGGCCAATTGAATGGCGGTAAGATAGCAACGTCGCTCGGGGGAAGGGCCGTGGGCCAATCCTTTGGTTCTTTCCAGTTGTTGCAGAAGAAGGGATTGGGAGATCCCGGAGCGGCTGGAGGCCTCTTCTAGGATTTCCTGACTGACGGCCGGAACCCTCAGTTTCTCGGAAAGACATTTCGCCAGGGATTCCCCGCCGCTCATAGTGCCCCTGGAAATGGTGATGATGGCCATTTATCCTCCTTTGCTACGAATAAGTTTCCGGCGACCTTCATACCCCCGAAGGCCGTTTTGGGAGATGGGGACCGCGCCTCACCGGCTGAGTGCCTTGACCACCAAATCCCGCAATTGGGAAAGCTTGAAGGGTTTGGCGATAAAGTCATAGGCCCCTATTTTCAGGGCTTCTTTAGCCTTTTCGACGGTGGCGAAACCCGTAATGATAATCACCTGGGTTTCCGGAGAAACCTGTTTGACCCGTTTCAAGATTTCTATGCCGTCCAATTCTTTCATTTTAAGATCGGTGACCAAAACCTGAAATTTTTTTTCAGAAAATCGCTTGATGGCTTCCCGGGGGTCGGTAAAGGTTTCGAGATCGAGATGCACCTTCTCCAGGGTGGAGCGCAGTCGTTCACAGACGATCGGTTCATCATCCAAGATCATAACGCTGGGGATGGGTTCCATGGGACCTCCAGTCCGGAGAGTGCGCCGGCAGTAGTTACTTGAATTTTTTAGCCGCCTTCTCCACCAGTTTAACGATGTGCTCCAGCTTGAAAGGTTTGGTAACGAATTGCGCATTTAAGTATTCGGCTTCCCGGGCGCTTTCAATCGTCGCGTAGCCGGTAATGACGATGGCTTCGGTGTCCTGATTCCGGTCTTTGAGAAACCGCAGGACATCGATGCCGGTGGGCCCGCTCATCTTAAGATCGGTAACCAGGACCTGGAAATGCTTCTCTTCCAGGCGGTTTATCGCCTGCCGACTGTCAGTAAAAACCTCTACCTGAAAACCCTCTTTTTCCAGGACCGGCTGCAACCGTTCCCCCACAATCGGTTCATCGTCCAGGACCATCACGGCCACATCTTTTTTCATGAGAACCTCCTTCCGGTTTCCTTATCGGATCTTTCCTCATTCCCCTTTGAGTGACTCGCGAGCCCCTCAAATTCCTGGAGGAATTGATTGGTAAAAAAATCAATATCGTTATCCTGGCGCAAAGAGACGTCCAACTGCCGGGTATAGCCGATCAGCCGGCCGATCAAACGAAACTTGTCTTCCATACTCGGACGATCGATCTTTTTGATGCGTCCGGTAATCAAGTCCCCTTTACTCTCTACGGCGAAGTCGTTTTTTTCCAAAATCTGAGCCAAAAGCTTGACCCGGCGGGTGCGTCGGGTAACCTCGGTGACTCCCCCCAAAAATCGAAAATAGATATAGTTGCTGTCGCGATCATCAGACATATTCCCGTCGATCAGGTTATAGTGATATCCAAGACCCAGATTGAGGTTGAGATATTCTTGGGAGACGATGGCCAGGTTGACATTAAGGCGGTCGGTCGAAAAAGAGGAAGTGGCTGCTTGGCGGCTAAAACTGGACATGAACCCTTTCAGATCCAAATCCACCGGTTGGGATTGCCAAACCCCTGGTTCAATGAGTGCCCGGAGCAGGATCGACAGGGGGGCGCAGGTGATCTCGGCCAGGGTTATCTCGCTGGAGGAAATGGCCGGACGGATCCCCCCCCCGATGTCCAAGATGGTCAGGTCCAGGGGGATGGGCAGCTTCACTTTTGTCAGCGAATGGATAAAACCCAACTGGCTGGGATGAATACCCTGGGCGATCCTCCGGACCGCCATTTCATGGGCAAACCGGATAATATCGTGAAAGGTTTTGCAATGGGCCGGATCAAAATCAGCGGATTGGGGATCAGCCACATTCAGGATGGAAACTTTTTTCAACAAGCGACGCAGCAGCTTGAATTCATAGGTTTCTTCATAGGGAATCCTATCGATCAACTGGACGGTCAGGAGTTCCTTGACGATCCCCCGGTAGATGACGTTCTCTTCCGCATCCACCGTCACTTCCATTCCCGGTTTCAGGACCTGGGTGGCCGAACCGGTATCCACAATGGTCGGCACCCGGAATTCCCGGCAGATGGTAGCCATGTGGCCGGTGACGGCCCCAATGTCGGTCACCACGGCGCTGGCCAGGGGGACAATCTTGGACATTCGGGGTGAAGTATGTTTTAAAACCAACACGGCACCGCGGGGAAAATGTTGGCTGTCTTCCTCGGATTGCACCTGAAAAACGGCCCCGGCCCCGATGCCGCGGCTGGCGATCACCCCCCGGTCCTTCAGCAGGACCGGGTATCGCTGGGCGGCGGTGATCAGCCGATTTTTATCCAAGGTCAATTTTCCTGAAAATTGGAGCGGTCGGGCCTGGAGATAGATGACCTGCCCCTCGGGAATCGATGGCCCACTCGATATCCTGGAAGGATTTCATATATTGTTCGATCCGAACGGCCCCCTCGATAATTTCGCGCATCCGGGATTCGTCCAGGCAGGAGATCTCCTGCTTTTCCGGGGGGACCGGAACCAGGGCAATCCCCTCCGCCTCGGACAGGACATATTCCCTGGTTTTGCGGCCGATATGCCGCCGTAAAACGGGATAGGGCGGGTCTTTGGAAACGTTATATTGATCCACCTCCCCTTCCCCGTCCACCACCAATTTACCCAACCCCCAAGCGGCCGACAGGATCATTTCGTTCCCCTCAAAACCGTTGGGATCGGCGGTGTAGAGGACCCCGCTGACCTGGGGGGAGACCATGGGCAGACAGCCAACGGCCATGGCCATTTCCTGCTGCCGGCTGCCCTCGCTGAAGGCGATACTGGATAACCGGGGGAGCAAACAGGCTGGCCACTACCTGTTTGTAGCCGGCCTCTATTTGCGAGGCGGGAACATTTAAAACCGTGGTGTACTGCCCGGCGTAGCTGATTTGGCTGTCTTCCCCGACGGCACTGCTGCGCACCGCCCAGTGGCCCGCCGGGAAATCTTCCCGGGAAGAAAGGGCTTTCCGAATGGCCTTCCTGATCTCCGAGGGAATTTTGGCCTGCAGGATCCGTTCCCTCAGTTCCCGGGCCTTTTCTTCCAGGATCGACTGATTGAACTTCCCTTCCCCCAAGGTGGTCACCAGGGTCTCCAGTTGGTTGGCTTCAACAAACTGCTTGAAGGCGTAGGTGGAGATCACAAAACCTTCCGGAACATTCAATCCCAGACGATTCCGGAGTTCGCCCAGGGTGGCCATTTTTTCCCCGGCAAAGTCGGATATCTCTTTGGTCAATTCCCCCATGGTATACACAAAGTTCCCCTCTCGGGATGGTGAAGCGGGACCCCAGCTCGCCTTGAATTTCCATCTTGGCTTTTTCAAAAACATGGAACAGGTCGAGGTATTTTTTGGGGGTGATTAAATTGAGATCATAGACGACTTTATAGACCGCTTCCCCCAACTCCGCGACCACGGTCTCGATATACTGTTTATCAAACAGATAGTCGCCGCCCAGTTTTTCACCCATATCGGCCATGAGGTCCAGGGCCCGGTTGTTGTAATCCAACAGTTCCCGAAAGGTTTGGAAAAGGAACTGCAGATTCACTTCCTCCTCGTTTTTTCTTCGTCTGAAAAAGGATTTGATGGGGTTCCACATGACGTTTGGGATTTTCCCGGGGGGCCGCGGGTTTTAATGGACCCCTTTGGAGCTGAAAACGATCCCGATGATGAGTCCGCTCAGGGTAGCAATGATCACGGCCAGGATACCATACCATAATCCCTGGCTGGCGCTGAAGTCCGACACCAACGCCGGGAACCCCGCCAGTTTTACTTCCAGGGCACTGGAATGGATCAGGCGGCCTTTCCCTTCCTGGAAGGCGATCATTTCCAAAACGTAAGAACCGGGTTGGATTTTAGCCGGTAGGGATAAAACGGCGTCGACCTGTTCCCAGGCTTCGGGGTCCAAGGGCTTAATCTGAACAGTCTCTTCGTTTATCTGGTAGAGCCGATCCTCCTCTTTTAATTTGATCAATTCTAGGAGCAGCCGGGCCTCTTCCTCCCGGTTTTTTTGAGGGAGGGCGCCGGAAAGGAGCGAGGCGTAATCCAGTTTCCAGGTCTGGAGATCCGACTTCGTCCCCAGGGAGGACAACTTGCCCGAGGTCCAAAGGAGGTAGACTTGCGGTACGTCCTGAAAGGAAACCTGGCCCACATTCATCCACAAGCCACCGGCCCGGCCCTTCTTCATCAGGACCAAGTGACCCCGGGGCCCCAGGATGCGCAGGGCTACCCGGTCCCCCGCGGGCACCACCCCGCGAACGGTCACCTGGCCGCCGGAAAAAAAACTCCCGATCCGTATCGTCTTGGGTTGAACCACATCGATCCCCGGCGGAGCAGTGCGGCCGTAACTCTCCGAAACAAAACAGGGACCGCTGCACAGCAAGAAAAAGAGGACCTGGACCAAGGTCTGGCACCTGATGGGAAGCATTAGTGGCCTCCTTTATAGGATAATAGAATATGGGGGCTCAGGACAAGTCCCAATAACATCTGAACCATAACCACGATAATGATGACGGCCAGGAGTATCTTGATTTGATCGCCCTTTAAGCGTTTGCTGATGCGCACCCCGATCTGGGCCCCGCAGGACGAGCCGATCAGCAGGATGAGGGCCAGGATGAAATCCACGGTATGGTTAACCTGGGCCTGCATGATGGTCACATTGATGCAGGTGAAAAATATCTGAAAGAGACTGGTTCCCACGACCACGTGCATGGGCATCCGGAGCAGATACACCATGATCGGCACCATGATGAACCCCCCGCCCACGCCCATGATGGCCGCCAGGATCCCCACCAGACTTCCCAACAGCAGGGGAACGATCAGGGAGATTTGGATCCCGGATTTGGTAAAATGCATCTTGAAAGGCAGGGCGGTGATCAACCGGGCGTATAAGGAAGGTTTTCGGGGGAAACCTCCGGCGGCTTTTCGGCGGCCGGCGTCTTCTTGAGACTTTGCAGGCTTTCGACGAACATATACCCGCCGATAATCCCTAACATGGCCACGTAGGTGATCTTGATGACAAAATCGGCATTCCCCATGGCCCGCAGCATGCGGACCAGGTAGACCCCCAGGCTTCCGCCCAGTACCCCGCCCACCAAAAGAACCACGCCCATTTTGAAGTCTACATTCCCCAAACGGTAGTGGGCATAGGTCCCGGAAGCCGAAGCCGCCACGATCTGGTTGGAGTCGCTGGCAGCGGCCACTGTGGGCGGGATGCCGAACATGATCAGCAGCGGGGTGAGCAGAAAGCCCCCTCCCACCCCGAAAAGACCGGAGAGAAATCCCACCAGGCCCCCCAGTCCCAAGAGGAGAAAGATATTGACGCTGTTGGCGGCTATCGGCAGATAGATAAAAAAAGACATGGTTTAGCGCTCCTCGGATTTGGGAATGAGTACGGTAAAGGCGGACCCCTGGTTGATTTGACTGTCAATCAGGATTTGACCTCCATGTTTTTTGACGATGCTGTAGGTGGTCGAAAGTCCCAGGCCGGTCCCTTTTTCTTTGGTGGTAAAAAAAGGGTCGAATATCTGATTGATAATGGACTGAGGGATACCGACGCCGGTATCCTTCACCGTGATCGCGACCAAGTCGGGGTCATCGTTTCTTACCCCGATGCCCAAGCGGCCCCCCTGGGGCATGGCCTGGATGGCATTGATTACCAGGTTGAGGAAAACCTGCTGTAATTGACTGAAGTCGCCCAGCAATCGGGCATCGGAAGACTCGGGGGCGTAATCCAGCTTGACGTTGTTCAGCTCCATTTCATTTCGTGCCAGGTTGAGAGTGGAATTCAACAGTTCCCGGACGGAAACCGGGACAAAGGCCGGTTGGCCCATCCGGGTAAAATCCAGGAGGTTGCGGACCGTCCCGCTGGCCCGCTCGGCCTGGGTATAGATATCCTGCAGGCGCTTTCTTTCTTCCGCTTCCGAAATGGTATCCAGATCATCCAGGAGGGATTCGGTGGTAATGCAGATATTGTTGAGGGGATTGTTCAGTTCATGGGCAATGCCGGAGGTCAGGGTACCAATGGAAGCCATTTTACGGGATTGAATGTATTGCTCCTGGTTTTTCTTTAATTGATCCATCATCCAATTGATGCCCATGGCCAGACGGGAGAATTCGTCCTTATATTTTTTGGCCGGCTTGATGGGGGTAAAATCACCCCGGGCGATTCGCAAGGTATATTCAACAAAACGGTTAAGCGGACGGACGATCTGCTGGGCTAAAAAATGGGTCAGATAGACCATGACAATGAGCAGAATGGCTAGAAAAAAGAGCGGGACCTGGCGGAATAATTGGGTCATGGCCTCCACGTCTTTTCGTTCTTTTTCCACTAAATTGGCGGCCAGAAAAATCATCTCCGACCCATGCTGCCTGAGTTCTCCCTCGATACGGGCCGAGGGCGCCGGGGGCTCGGTCGACAGGGCCTGCCCGGCCCTCAGACCGGTCAGCAGACTTTCATAGCGATTCAGATGGGCCGACATCATATTCAATTTTTCCGGACCGATCACTTCGGTAATATTCCCTTTTTCCTTCTTGAGGATCTCCCGGGCATTTTGAATGTTTTCCAGGGCGTCCGGGAGGTTGGTCCGGTAAAGAAAAAAGTTCTTTTCAAACCGGCGGGCCTGTTGGACCTCGAAGGTATAGGAATTGACGGTTTCCATGACCTGCAATTTCTGATTGATGCGGGAGCCCATGATTAGAAACGTGATGCTGGCCCCGGCACACAACATAAACAGCAGGACAAATCCCAGGATGATCTTGGCCCGGATACTCATCGTCGGCCGGGCCGTAAGGCCCTTCTGCGCCTCGGCAAAACACTGTTCATCCGGAGTCGGGGAAACGGGGGTCCCTTCAAGAAAAGCCTCCGTTTTTTTCAGAGGACCTCCGAATGATCGTTGGTCCGGATGACCTGCTGGGCCGGCATTCCGCTTCCTCTTAAAAAATAATAGGCCTTTTTTCATTTGGGGGAGTCCACGGGGGTCAGCCCCTTAAATCCCAGGGCGGCGGCGGCCTTGACGATGACTTCCCGC
>CAVVCH010000031.1:0-7274 GCA_963746605.1 uncultured delta proteobacterium | reverse complement strand
AGATCGTTGGGTTTAAAGGGCTTGGCGATAAAATCAAAGGCCCCTTTACCCAAAGCCTCTCGGGCCACCTCCACGGTGGCATAGCCGGTAATCATAATGACTTTGGTATGCTCGGATTTGGCCTTGACTTTTTCCAGGATCTCGATGCCGTCAATATCCTCCATGCGGATATCGGTCACCACGATATCAAAGGTTTTTTCCTCAATACGCTTCAGGGCCTGATGGGGGTTTTCAAAGACCTCCACCTCCCCGCCCATTTTGGCCAAGGCCGGTCCCAACCGTTTGCCCACGATGGGTTCATCATCCAAGATGAGAATTTGAATTTTTTCTTCCATGGTTCTCCCTCCTTAAGGGACGATCGAGAGGTTCTCTTCTGCTCCGCAAGCCAAACCGGTGAGAGCTGTTTCTTCTTTCAGGACTCGGTCCGGCTGAAGGCCAGGGTCAGGTGAATTTTTTTCCGGGCGCTATAGGCCCGGATGACATTGGCCAGGATGACGACGACCCCCGTAATGCCGCTGGCAAAGAGGAGATATTTACTGGCATTGTTGAACCAGGGGTCCAGACCGGGATCCAGGGCTACCAATCCCAATTGCCGGAGATACATGGGGATGGAGATGGCCCGGCTCAGAACGCAGAGGATGATAATCAGGCAGGTCACCATCCGGATATATCTCTCATTGACCACCTTGACCCCGTAGGCCCCGACATAGACCCCGATCAGGGAGCCGGACATCAAGAGCATGGTCAACCGGATATCGACAAAACCCTCCCAGGCATAATTCAAGGCCCCAAAGGCGCCCATGAACATGGCCAGATATAGCTCCGTCCCCGCCGCCACGGCCGTGGGCACCCCGAAGACGTAAATCATAGCCGGGACGCCGACAAAGCCCCCCACCCCGATGGTGCCGGCCAGGTAGCCGGTGGCCAGACCGACGGGGAGCAACACCCACAAGGAAACCCGGACGTCGGCCGTCTTAAAGGAAATAAAGGGGGGGATATGCAGGTTGGCCAGGTACTCGACGATTTTTCTTGAGGGACCGGCCCCTTCCTCCCCTTTGGTCATCAGGTCCTTCAGCATGGAAATGGCCACAATGGTTAGAATACTTACAAAGACGATACTGATATAAAGATTGGCCCCGGCCCCTTTGGCCGCTCCGTGCCCGTCCCCTCCCCCATGGAACAGCAGGCTGTTGATCCAGACCGCCAGGCGGATGCCCAAGGTGGCGGTGATCAGCAGATAAAGACCCAACCGTTTATCGACATTCCCCATTTCGCCGTGCTTCTTGGAACCCATCATGGCCTTGCCGAATTTATGGGTAATATTGCTGGCCACGGCCACCACCCCATTGACGCCCACATTCATCATGCCCGGCGTCATAAAAAAAGCCCCGCCGCTGCCGATAAAACCGCTCAACACCCCCCCGACGAAACCCAAGACCACCACCTGAACAATGGTGGAAAAATCAAGGGTGATGAATAAATTGGATAGATCTCCGGTCATAATGTTGCTCCTTTATGCTGGGAAAAATAAAATTCTTAATCGAATTTGATCATCTTTAGAAATAGATGGGCAATAGTCCCGTAAAAATAAGCAAAGATCGGTGCAAAGAGGCCTACGGCCACCACCGCTATGAATTTGGCCCCCTTGTAGGCCAGCAAGAAATTGAGAATCGCCTCCTGGTGACTGAAAACCCCCCAAAAGGCACAGGCAACCAGGGCCATAAAACCAAAAAACTGGATTAACTGTTTCCCGCCGACAAAATATTTTTCCTGCAATTCGTCGGAGGAAATGACGGGGACCCGGATCCGTTCGCTCAAATAAACCTTTAAATCCCGAAGCATGCGGGTCTGGGCCGCTTTGGGTTTATTCAGAAAGAGACCGCCGATCACCACCAGACTGTAATTGATATTCCTGCTGACGGCGGAGGACAAGGTCTTGAAATTCCCCGCCAGGAGACGCCCGCCACCGGAACGTCCCTGCCGGATTAGTTCCTCCAGCGTTTGTCCCAGGCCCCCGTCCTCGGGCCGGGGGTTTTTCCGGCTCATCATCTTCAATCCCGCCCGTGTATTCTTTGGGGTCGATGACTGCCTTGGGACCGGCGTCCCCTTCTTCCGCCGCTTCCATCCCCACCTCCTCCGAAGGGATAAAACGGAGCAGTTCAACGGCCGCTCCCCAGCGTTGGGCAATCTGGTTGATTTGAATAAAAGCCTCCGAGCCGGGATCGTACTTTTCTTGAATCCAGAGGATATTGGTTTCGGCCATGGTGGCCAGTATTTCCCGGGTTCCTTCGAGATCGGCCAGCACTTCCGGAATAAACCGGCCTGCTTGGGATTGCCGGGGCATGTAGGTCACCGTGACCACTCCTTCATTGGCCGAAACGGTGAAGTCGGATTCCGCGGTGCGATCGTCGAGCGATAACTTCATCCGGGCCCGGGAAGCCAGGCAATAGTTCTCCATGGCCTTGAGGGAGGCCGGGGTCGGGCGAAAGTCAGGCAGTTCGGCCAGGGAACAAAGGGCGGTACTGGCGTTGGCCAGGCTCATATGCTCCAAGTTCAGAATCAGGTCGTATTGTTTGGGATCGTGCAGGTCCTGTCCGTGAATCAGATGGACCCATTTTTCAATATCCTGGTTTACCTGCTCGATGTATTTTTCGGCCTTCGGGTGGTCGAGGCGCAATTGCAGCATCTTGCCGTGGATCTCCTGTTCCTGGTTGGGGACGAGGTGGACCCTGAAGATATGAGAGACATTGGGGAGCAGTAAATGTCCCCCCCGCCCATGATAGACCAGGTTGCCCTCCCCGGCCCGTTCACAAAGGCCGGAGGTGATATAGGCCAGATAGCGTTCCTTCAGCCGGGCCAGCCGTTCGGTCTGCGCCGGGCTTTTGATGACGGACATCTCCAGTTTCCCCACCGGGATGCCCGCCGCCGTAGCCTGATCGACCAACTCTTCCCGGCTGAGACAGGCATACCCCAATTTTTGGGCCAGACTCTCGGAGACTTCCTTTCTCAGGGCTGCCGAAGTACTCGAAATAATAATGAGGGCCATGATCAAGATCCTTTCTTGCCGATCGACGGCTTCGGTTTTAGGGCTGGAGGCTGATCCCCCCTGGCGTTCTCCCCTTCGGGCGTCATAATCTTTTCCTCCTTTGGTTTCACAAGTATTAGCTGGCTCTCCAGATTCTTTCGAAACAGACCGACCTGGTCCATCAGCCGGGCGTAGGCCGGGTCCCTTTCGGAAGGCAAGGCCAGGATAATTTCGGTCAGGCCGTGGTCCCGTGAGAATTGGCTGGTGACCTCAAAAAAATCTTCATTGGAGTAAAAAATTTCTAAATTAATTTTTTCGGATCTGGCGCGCTGGAGGAGATCTTCAAACTGTCTTCGCGGAAGATCTACCTTTGGGGGGAAAACGGTAAGGTCTTCTTTCTCCTGGGGAAAATCAGAAAAGATCAGAAAAAATAACTTGGCGGGATTTCGTTTGGCGAATTCGATAGCAAAGTACGTGGCCGATAAAGACAGCCCCGAGAAGTTTTCTATGGGAACCAAGAGCTTATGCATAAATCGCCTCGCTTCCGTCAAAAGCAAAACCGGGGCCATATTAAAAATATACCTATAATCAATTCGTTACAAAGCAGAGGGACGGCGGGCCCCTTTTGTCTGCTTCAAAATGAAACAGTTTTTTGGGGTTTATGGGAGGGAAACAGGCCGATTAGGGGAAAAAATTAGATAATAGAAGGAGTTAGGAGAGTCGTTGGCAGGGGAGGGGGTGTTTCAATCTGGGAAGGTTGACCTTCCGGAGAATTTCGGCGAGGGCGTCATCTATCCAGCAGCCCGTATTTAATCAGCTTTCGCCATAAGGTCGTCCGAGACATCTTTAAGATACCGGCCGCCTTCAGTTTATTATATTGTGTGCTTTCCAGGATCTTGCGGATGTAGGTTTTTTCCTGTTCCTCCCAGGAAGGCCACTGCTCACCCCCCACACTCTCCACCTCAAATTGCTTCAAGTCTTCCGGGAGGTCCAGGGGGCCGATCAGGTCCCCTTCCGACAAGGCCAGGGCGCTGGCGACAATATTTTCGAGCTCCCGAACGTTTCCCGGGAAAGAATACCGCATCAGTATTTCCAGGGCTTCTCGGGAAAAGCCCCTGACTTTTTTCTTATAGGCCCGATTAAATTTTTCAATGAAATAATTGATGAGGACCGGAATATCTTCTTTACGGTCTCGCAGGGGGGGGACCTTGATTAAAACCACTTTCAGGCGGTAAAAGAGGTCTTCTCTAAAGCGGCCTTCCTTGACCTCCTTTTCCAGTTCCCGGTTGGTGGCGCTGATCAGGCGAATATCCAGGGTGATGGGTTTAATCCCCCCCAGACGGAATAATTTCCTTTCCTGGATCACGCGCAGGAGTTTTACCTGCATGGACAGCGGCATTTCCTCAATTTCGTCCAAAAAGAGGGTTCCGCCCTGGGCGGCTTCCATCAGCCCGATCTTGGTGGAATCCGCCCCGGTGAAAGCCCCTTTCTCGTGCCCGAACAACTCGTTGGCAATCAAATCCTCCGAAAACCCCCCACAGTTAAGATCGACAAAGGGATACTCCTGTCGCTGGCTGCGGTGATGGATGGAACGCGCAACCAGTTCTTTTCCGGTCCCGCTTTCCCCTTGAATCAGCACATTGCAGTCAATACGGGATACTTTGGATATGGCCTGCAGCAGTTCTTTCCGTTGAGCGCTGATGCCGACGATCCCGTCAAACGATTGATCTTTCGCGAGGGCTTCCCGCAGCCTTTGGCTTTCTCCGGAAAGCTGAAGATGATCCATGGCCCGATTTACGATGGCCGAAACCTGATCGGGCGTAAACGGTTTGGCCAGGTAATAGAAGGCGCCTTTTTTTACGGCCTCCACCGCCTGGTCCAGCGTGGCGTAGCCGGTAATCAGAATAACCTCGGTTCTGGGGAAATCTTTCTTGATCTGTTTCAGGACCTCCAACCCGTGCCGATCCGGCAGGTGGATATCCAGGAGGACCAGATGAAACGGCCGTTCAGCCATTCTTCGCAACGCCGCCTCACCCTCCCCAAAGGCCTCGATTTCAAAAGGCTCTTTTCGGAAGATCTGCCGAAGCCTTTGGCGGACAATCGGCTCGTCGTCGATAACGGCCAGGCGTATTTTTTCTGGAGGATGATTACCCTTGTTTTTCATGGGTACTTTTTATATTATTTAATGGTTGGGATTACAACTCTAAATTCTTTTCGACCCATACCGATTCCCAAAAGGAACTCGCTGATGCGAAGGCAACCTTATAACCTGACGCAGCCCTTTTAAGCCAACGCCGCCATGACCCCCCCAAACGTGGTTGATCCGCAAGCCTTCCCTCACGGTCCAATCCATTCCGATCCTTCCTCCGGCAACATGGGAGAAGAGGAAGGTCAGGTTTTAGCCGGGAAACCCAGTCTGAGCATACGAACCCGAATTACGCTGGGTTTCTTCATTTGTTTCCTCATGGCCTTGGGTATTACCCTGGGCTCCCTCTACGTAGTGTTCCGCCTGGAGGAAAAACTTTATTTTTTGAAGGTGGCCGATAATTTCTCTTTCGAAATCCAACAGGCCCGCCGGTTTGAAAAGAACTATTTCCTCTACGGGACGAACTTGGTCGACGCCTTGCATCATGTGGGCATCGCCTTGACCTTTCTGGAGAGCAACAACCTTAAAATCGCCGGGGTCATAGGGAAAAGGAATTATAATACTCTGTTTGACCACACGGAGGCTTACCGTGCCCTTTTGGAGGGTCTACAGGTGGTCATCCAAAAAGAAGACCTGGCCGCTTCCGGCCAACGGGTCAAATTGGAGTCGGACCTCCGCCTTCACGGGGCGGAGATGATTTCCCTGGCCTTTAACCTGGTCCAGGAGGAACGCCAGGCGGTGGAAGAAATGCTGTCCCTGGCCAAACGGGTACCCGTCTACTTTCTTATTTTCCTTTTTTTATTGATGGGTTACCTGACTCATCTCCTGACCCGACAAATACTGGGACCGCTGAAGCAGATTTTAGGGCTATACCCGCCGCATCTCTGAAGGGGATTTCACTCCCGTGATTCCTACCCGGCCGTATAAGGATGAATTTTCGGTCCTAATTCTGGCCATGGACCGGATGTTGAAGGAACTCAGTCACCGGCAGGAAATACTGGTCCAGTCTCACAAACTCCGGGCCGTGGGGAATTTGACGGCCGGCGTGGCCCACGAGTTGAACAACCCCATCAACAACATTTCCCTGACCGCCCACCTCCTTTTGGAAGACTATCGGGACCTGCCGGATGAAGAGCGGCTGGATATGATCCGGGACCTTATCAGCCAGGCGGACCGGTCCCAGGGTATCATTCGCAACCTCCTGGATTTTGCCCGGGAAGGCGAATCCAAAATCGAACCGTTGGATTTGGGACAGATCATCCAGGAAACGGTCCGGTTGGCGGGCAACCAGATCAAGATTTCCGGGGCTCACCTTGATGTCAGCGTCCTGCCTCATCTCCCGCGCATCCACGGAGACCACCAGCAATTATCCCAGGTTTTTCTAAATATTATCTTAAACGCCATCGACGTCATTCCCAAGGGAGGACGGATTCAAGTCTCCGTGGCCCATGATGGACCCAATTTTTTATCCGCCAAGATCACGGATAATGGTCCGGGAATTCCCGAGCATATCCTGCCCAACATCTTTGATCCCTTCTTTACAACCAAGACCAAAGGGAAAGGAACCGGATTGGGCCTTTCGGTTTCTCATGGAATTGTGGCCCGTCACGGGGGCCAGATCCGGGTGGAAAGCCGGGTGGGGGTCGGCACGACCTTTACCGTCATCCTGCCCGTAACCACCTTTCCGGCCCCGGAATTAAACCCCAAAACGGAAAAGACGGGAGGGACCGCCGTTCCATGAAGATTATGCCCTCGACCATCCGGGGACAGGTTACCATGGCGTTTTCGGCCTGCTTCCTGTTCATGGCCCTGATGATCGCCATTAATTACAGTAATTTTTACCGGCTAAGCGGCTCGATGCAGTTCTTTGAAATCGCCGAGGACCTGAACAGCAGCCTGCTGGAAATGCGGCGTTACGAAAAAAATTTCTTTCTTTATCAAAAAGAAAATGACTTTGAAGAAAACCTGACCTACACCAACCGGCTGGCCTTGATCCTGCAAAGGGAAAAGGAAAACCTGGTTGGTTCCATAGGGAAAGAAAATTACGATCGCTTTCTGAAATATACGGGCGAATATTCTAGTCTGATGGAGAAATTGAGAAAA
>CAVVCH010000030.1:0-9680 GCA_963746605.1 uncultured delta proteobacterium | reverse complement strand
TGGACTGTGGGAGGATGGGAATCGGACATCGGGCCTCTATCGTTAGGGTGGTTGCCATAGTAACCTTTCCCGGGGACCCCGTCAAAAGGTAAATCAAGATCCCCTTTAGGAATGCGCCAGAATGATTTCATTTTCGGCCCAAATATAGTATCATTTTCCTAAGGTTGGTTTTCCGAAACCCCAACGAGAGGAAAAATAATGGGCTTGGTTACCGCAGAAATAACCCTTGAAAACCCGAGAGATGTCACGTTACAACCCTTAAAGGTTAAAGCGCTGGTTGACTCGGGGGCCGTGCATTTATGTACTCCCGAACACGTTCGGATTCAATTGAAGCTCGATGAAATCGACAAGAAAGAAGTCACCTTGGCGGACGGGGGGAAGAAGCTTGTCCCGTATGTTGGCCCCATATCGATCCGGTTCAAAAATCGTGTCGGTTTTGCCGGAGCCCTGGTTATGGGAGATCAAGTTCTTCTCGGAGTAATACCCTTGGAGGATATGGACTTGGTGATCTTACCCAAGGAGAGGATCTTGGATGTAAATCCCTATAGCCCGAACATTGCGACATCCATTGTTAAAATTGCTTCCACATAAGGAGGATTTTTATGGCCAAACAAAAAGTGCCGGTCAAGCATTACCAAGAGCTTTCCAAGCTTTTTCCTGAAGTCCTGTCCGCGGTAGAAAATCTTGGCTCGGCCATCCGTCAGGCCGGCCCAATACCGGAAAAGACAGCCGAACTCATCCAACTGGCCGGGGCCGCGGCCACCCAGATGGAGGGCTCGGTCCACTCCCACACCCGGCGGGCGGTCAAGGCCGGGGCCTCCCCTGAAGAGATCTATCAAACCCTGCTGCTGCTCATCTCGACGATCGGATTTCCTAAAGTCTCAGCGGCCCTTTCGTGGGCCAAGGATATTCTGAACCGAGGGGAAAAGAAGAAATAGGCGTTTGATTGGAATAGGAAGTGCGCCATTCCGAATCCAGCAAAAAAATGGGACGTGATTGTAGTTGGAGCCGGCCCGGGCGGCGCGGCGGCTTCCAAGCGCTGCGCCGAGGCCGGGTACCAGACGCTGGTCCTGGAAAAGCGGGCCCTGCCCCGGGATAAGGTCTGCTCCGGGATGATTATGGGCCCCTGGGCCCGACAAATCATCCGGGACCATTTCGGCCCCATTCCCCGGGAGGTGCTGGTCCCACCCCGGGTGCTCAAAGGCCACCAGATTCATGTACCCGACGCCCGGACCGAAGTCCTGGCCTGGGAGACGCCCCTGGCCTGGCGAAAAGATCTGGATGCCTGGCTGATCCAAAAGGCTGAAGCGGTCGGTGTGGAAGTCTGGGATCGGGTAAAGTTGATCCGGATAGAATCCGATGGCAGACCTGTCAGGATCCGGATAGCCGACCCATACGGGGAAAAGACCATCGAGGCCGGTTGGCTCATCGGGGCCGACGGCGCTAATTCCACCGTTCGAAAATCCCTTTTCCCGGAAATGAAAGTGGACTATTCCATCCCTATGCGGGAATGCTATTCCGGTGCGCTGAATCTGGAAAAAGAATACTTCCATTGGTTCTTTCCCCGAGGCCGGCCCCGTCCCCGGTTCAACGTCAACCACAAGGGGGATTGCTTTCTAATCGAAGGCAGCGGGATCCGGGAATTGAGGAAAGACATCGAGCGAATTCTATCCGCTTACGGCTTCGACCCTTCGAAGCCGCCTATCTGGAAGGATGGCTGTCTCATCCCTAAACTCCACGGCCCCCTGCTCTCCGGCTCTTTTTTTCCGGCGCGAGGGAATATCCTGCTGGTCGGGGACGCCGCCGGTCTGCTTTTCCCCATCACCCTTGAAGGGATCGGTTCGGCCCTCAAAAGCGGGCTCCTGGCCGCGGAGGCTATCCAACAGTCTGCCCAAGCGGGCCGCAACGCCACCGGCTATTACCTAAGCCTGCTCCAACCGGTCCTGCAGGTCATTAAGACCCTTCTGACCTGCGAGGAAAACCTGGCCCGCGCCGCACACCTGGAGCCGGACGCCTTGACCTTGGCTATTCGCGACGCCTATGAAAAAACCTTAGTATGGGACTGACCCAGAACGGATTGAATTTAACCGTCGAGTTGAAAAGGAGGGCGTCATGAGTGATTTTGATCGTGGGGAAATATTTGTGCGGGTCAAAGACCGAAGCGGCGAGGAATTTGTCTGCCCCCTGAAGGCCCTTAGAAACCCGAAGGACCTGAGCCCTGAAGAACTGGAACAATGCGTGGACAGCGCCACGGTTGGCCGTTATGCCGGGGATATTAAGATCGAAGATAAAAAATAAACTTGTCTGACCGTCCTTGAGTCAGCGTTAGAAATCGGGCTTCGGTCTTCTTGATGGTTATCCTGGGTCTAACTGCCGGACTCTACCCAGAACCCCATTTGGTGAAGAGGCGGTGCCTGCCGGTTTGAAGCCCTCCCTTCTACACCGAACTTCGTCGATAAGAAAAAGGCGGAAGAACATATGAAAATATTTATTATCTTCATCATCTTGATTGTCCTGATCCCTCCCTTTATCGTTTCTGCAGACAAGAACCCGCGTCAGTCGGCGGACAAGAACCAGAAACATCCGATTGACAGGTAGTTAGTTTGTATATCTACAAGAAAGATCAACTGCGTTTACAAGGGTTGGTTCATCATTAATCCAAACGGTGGGATCGCTACGAACAAATGTTCGACCGTGCTCATATCAGGCAACCTCCCATCTGTTTTTCAGCCGCTTTTATTACCTACCTATCATTTTGGGAGGACTGTGGTTTGGTCTTCGGGGAGGGTTGGGGGTATCTTTTTCGGTGACCTTGATTTATCTGCCTTACATCCTATTTAATTGGGTCAGTCGGCAACCGATTTTCTGGGACCAACTCCTGGAAACCTCCACGTTCAACCTGGCCGGTATTATGATCGGGCTCCTGGTGGAAAAGGAACTCCGCCAGAAGAGACTGAACCAGGAACTCCGGACCTTGGCGACTTTAGGTGAGGCCGCGGCCTCTTTGGCCCACGAGATGAAGAATGTCATCATTCCAATCCGGGGTTTTCTCCTGAAGATCCGGGCTTCCATTCCCCCGGGAGGCAAGGTCCTCGGCTATTTGGAAATTGTAGTCAAAGAATCAACCCGGTTGGAAAATATGACCCAAGAGATGCTGGCCTTTTCCCGAAAGGCTCCTCTTCTAAAGCACAAGGTTAAAACTTGCTCCTTTTTAAAAGAGGTCCAACAAACCCTGACTGACATGTTCCAGCAAAAAGGGGTTTCTCTTTTGGTGGAATGTCCGGAGGAAGGGTTGGAGGGCTTCCTGGACCCCGAAAAGATCCGTCAAGTTCTTATCAATCTCCTGGAGAATGCCTTGGAGGCCTCAGAACGCGGAGCGGAGGTTCACCTGACCGCATCAGGAGAAGATCAAAATTTAAAAATTGAGGTGACGGATCACGGAAGTGGAATTATCCCTGAAAATTTGAACCGGGTTTTTCTCCCTTTTTTTACAACCAAGCCGAAGGGAACCGGATTGGGGCTGGCGGTTTCCCATAGGATTGTGGAAGAACACGGCGGGGAAATCTCACTACAAAGCACTCCCGAAAAAGGCACCACCTTTTCCCTGAAAATTCCTCTCCTCATTGAATGATTAACCCATCAACTTCTAAGGGTTGTTTTTTGGTAAAAGAAAAAAGAAAAGAAGATAATAATGAAAAGCTTAATAAACGGAAGGTTACCTTGCCTTAACCCATGCTGACAGCGCTTGGAGCGATTATTCAATTACGCTTCTTTTCCTAAAAATACATACTTTCATGTAGTTACAGCCTATCGAACCATAAACAACAATTTCCAACATCCGAAATAATGGCCTCACCGTAACCAATATGATCTGCTATGGGAATTGAGTCCAGCTTACTTTTACTTGGTTTCGGATTTTTAACCGGTGGGTACGGAACACTCATCGGGGCTGGAGGCGGGTTCGTCCTCCTGCCGGTCCTGCTGCTTCTTTACCCCCGGGAGAGCCCGGAAATCCTTACCAGCATATCACTGGCCGTGGTATTCTTTAACGCCCTTTCCGGCACCGAGGCCTACGCCTTGATGAAACGGGTGGATTACAAGTCCGGCCTCCTGTTTTCTCTGGCGGCCCTCCCGGGAGCGGTGCTGGGCGCTTTGACCACGGCCTATATCCCCCGCAGGCTCTTCGACGGTGTTTTGAGCATCTTGATGATGGGGGCCTCCGGGTATCTGTTGGTTCCCAGGAATCTTGAAAGGAAGGAAGGATCCTCAAAATTCTCCCGCTATCACCTCTCCCGCCGCCTGGTGGATTCCGAGGGCAGGGAATACACTTATATTTTCAATCCGCTTATCGGAACAGGCCTTAGTTTCCTGGTGGGATATTTCTCCAGCCTTTTGGGCATCGGTGGAGGCATCATCCATGTGCCGGTATTGGTTTATCTGCTCCATTTTCCGGTTCATATCGCCACGGCGACCTCGCACTTCATCCTGGCCAATATGGCCTTAACCGGGACATTGACACATATTCTGACCGGGACTTTTTCCCATGGGGTCCACCGGACGATCTTCTTGTCCCTGGGGGTATTGTTTGGTGCCCAACTGGGGGCCCACTTTTCCAATCGGATTAGAGGGCCCTGGATTATACACAGCCTGGCCGTTGCTTTGGGATTGGTGGGGATCAGGATTCTGGTCCAGGCCTGGGTCGGCTAAGGTGCTAAGGAATGTGTCGAGCAGAAGGTGCCATAGTACCCTGATGGTACTTGAAGCCGCGAGCGCCTCAGTGTAAAGGACATCGGAAGCCTGGGGATCTTTCGTGCCGGTGCTGGCCCATAGGAGGCGCTGCGGCTGCGCTCCGGCTCAGGCAAGTTTCTGCCACCGGGGCGAAGCCAGCAGATCCTGGTTTGGTATGTCTTTCCGGCGATGGCCAGACCGACACGGTTCTAAAATTCCACCGGAACTTTTCCCATAACCGAGGTCAGGAGCCCGATGGTAATATTGTCGAGACAAAGGCTCTGGCCATCAGGCGGTTTTTTTATATTGGCTTCGCCCAAAGAGTTTGGAGAAAGGAATCAATTGCCTATTGTCCCTTTTCCGATGAAGGATGATAATTTTTGCTTTGGTTATGAAAGGCCGTTATAATAGAATTAAATAGGGGAAGGGCCTTTTGTTTTCTACCCTCCGGAGAAGAATATTATCCTTGATACCCAACATAGAACATTTCCCTTATTTAGGTTTATTCCTCCTGCTCCTCTTCGGAGGGATTGGCCTGCCATTCCCAGAAGATGCCACCCTTATTTTATGCGGGATTTTAATCTCCACCCAGGTTGTAAAGCCCATCCCGGCCTTGATCATTGTCTATGCCGGTTTGTTGATTGCCGACTTGACCCTCCATTTTATCGGCAAAAAATATGGCCGTCAGGTGGTTACCCATAGACGTTTCCATAAATTGATTTCTTTGGAACGGCTCTCTTATCTGGAAGAAAAATTTACCCGGCGGGCGATCCTGATTATCTTATTGGGAAGACATGTGGCCGGGTTGAGGGCCCAAATATTTCTGGTCTCCGGGATTATGAAAATGCCCGCTCTGAAATTCTTAATCACTGATGCGGTGTCTTCTCTCTTCACCATGGCCCTGATGATCGGAGCCGGTTATTGGGGAGGAAACGCCCTTAAATTCATAAAACAAGGCATAATCAGAATTGAACACATTGCCATATTGGTTATAATTGTCTCAATTATTATTTATTCATTTTTCAGATACCTTAAACCCAGTTTGACTGCAAGAAAATAGGGAATACCACTGGTGTCCTTGGCACCTGGAAATAGCAACTTTATGTTGATCGGATAGCTAAAAACCGATCCTGTATCATCGAGGTTTTGAAATGCGTATTTTAGTAGTTGAGGATGACGTCAAAATCGCCTCTTTTATTATGAAAGGTTTAAAGGCCGCCGGTTATGCCGTGGACCATTCCCTCGATGGAGAAACGGGTCTGGATATGGCATTGGGTGAACCTTACGATACCGCCATCATTGATATCATGTTGCCCAAACGAGACGGGTTATCCATCATTGAAAGGATGCGAAAAGAAAATGTCCATACTCCGGTCATCATCCTCAGTGCCAAGGGATCTATTGACGACCGGGTCAAAGGACTTCAAATAGGAAGCGATGACTATCTCACCAAGCCATTCGCTTTCTCCGAGCTTCTGGCCCGGGTCCAGGCCTTGATCCGAAGAACGAGCGGCCTTTCTGAACCCACCCGCCTAACCGTCGGCGATCTGTCCTTCAATCTTCTCACCAGGGAAGTTACCCGAGGACGGCGAAAGATCGATCTCCAGCCGATTGAATTTTCTCTCCTCGAATATCTGATGCGCAGTGCCGGTCGGGTCGTCTCAAAAACGATGATCATGGAACATGTCTGGAATTATAACTTTGATCCCCAGACCAATGTAGTCGAAGCCCGGATTTGCCGGCTCAGGGATAAAATCGACCGGGATTTTGAACCGAAACTGATCCATACCATCCGGGGAGTGGGGTATGTCCTTAAGGAAACCCATTAATTTTTTTAATACCCTCGCCTTTCGGCTGACCCTCTGGTATGCCGGTATGTTCGCCTTCTCTTCGTTCGTTGCCTTTCTCTTGTTCTATATGCTCATCACTTCTTTTATGCGCGATCAGACCGACCAGGAGCTTTTAGGACAGGTGAACCGCTTCTCGACCCTCCTGGCCGCAGAAGGGGTTGAAGCCGTTAAAAGCGTTGCTTTGGTAGAGGCCCAGGCCGCAGGCGAGAAGAAGGTTTTCTTTCGTTTCCTTTCTTTGAATGGACAGGTTTTTTCCTCTTCCAACATGACCTATTGGAAAAATATTCCTGTCACCGCAAGGGCCATCAGTGAATTGCTTCATGACGGCCGGCCTGTTTTAGAAACGATCACCATCCAGGACCGGTCGGATAAAGTCCGAATCCTCTATGCCATGATCAACCCCAGCATCATTTTGCAGGTGGGACTGGTTATGGAGAGTTATTCCCGCTTCCTGGACGCCTTTAAGGGGATCTTCATCATCACCATGACTTTCCTGATCCTGGGTGCTGCGGGTCTGGGCTGGTTTATGGCCCGGCGGGCCGTCTCCGGGGTAGAGGCGGTGACCCGAACGGCTCGAAAAATATCCGGTGGTACCCTGGAAGAACGGGTCCCCGTCAAAGGCCGGGGCGATGAAATTGATCAATTGGCCGAGACCTTTAATCAGATGCTCGACCGCATTCAAACCCTCCTCGTCGAGCTGAAGGAAATGACCGACCATATCGCCCATGACCTGAGAAGTCCCTTGACCCGCATTCGCGGTCATGCCGAGGTAACCCTGACAACCGCCAAATCCCTGGCCGAATATGAAACCATGGCGGCCGGCGCTATTGAGGAATGTGATCGCCTCCTGGACATGATCAATACCATGCTCCTGATTTCCAAAACTGAATCGGGGATGGACGCCTTCTTTGCTGAGGATATCAATCTGAGCGCCTTGGTTCAAGGAGCCTGTGAACTGTTTTTGCCCACGGCGGAAGATAAAGGTTTGACTTTACGCTGTGATGTGGCGGAGGGATGCCGCCTGAAGGCCGATACCCGGATGATCCAGCGTCTGATCTCAAACCTTCTGGACAATGCCATCAAATATACCCCGTCCGGAGGATCCGTTACCGTTTCCCTTGGAGAACAGAGGGAAAACCTGGTGATCGCCGTTAAGGACACCGGGATCGGAATTTACCCAGAGGATCTTCCCCGCATATTTGAAAGGTTCTATCGCTGCGATCGGAGCCGTTCTCTGGAGGGTATCGGATTGGGTCTCAGTCTGGCCAGGGCCATTGCCCGAGCCCACGGCGGAGACATTATCGTCACCAGTTTACCGAATCAGGGAAGTACCTTCCAAGTCGTCCTACCTAAATCCTGATCGTTTCAGACCGGAAAAGCTATTCCCCCAATATGACCAACTTGTAATCTTCCGGTCATCTTCCGATCATCTTCCTGATTTATCCTTCCATGAAAAAGGGCTTGTCGTCGCCCATAATACCGTATCTCAAATAAGGAGAACCAACATGGAACAGAAAAAAAGGTTTAAAACTATGATGATCATCTTGCTGATGATCGCGGTCTTGACGGGAACAGGATTTGGGGTGTCTCTTGCAGTCAGGCATTCCATTGCAGCGGTTACAAGGGAGCCCGGCGTTTCCCAACTCCCCATGGTTCCGGCAAACTTTAGTGAATTGGCGGAAAAAGTGCGTCCCGGGGTAGTCAATCTCCAGGTGGTCAAAAAAGTAGAGAACATTGGGCTGAGTTCCCGCAATCTCCCCGGTCTTCCCTTTGGGGGGAAAAATCCCTTTGGTGATTTTTTCGGGCCATTTTTTCAAGGAAATCCGCCAAAGGGGTACGAACAGCGGGGCATTGGTTCGGGGTTTGTCATCAGCCGCGACGGGTATATCCTGACCAACAACCACGTGGTCGAAGGGGCCGACCGGATCAAAGTGAAACTCAGCAACGGCAACGAGTATAGCGGTAAGGTGGTTGGACGGGATCCAAAGACCGATCTGGCTCTTCTTAAGATCGAAGGGGCCTCGGATCTTCACCCCCTGAGGCTGGGCAACTCAGAAGACATGAAGGTCGGCAACTGGGTCGTGGCCGTCGGCAGCCCTTTCGGACTGGAACAGACCGTGACCGCAGGCATTGTCAGCGCCAAGGGCAGGGTGATCGGATCCGGACCCTACGATAATTTTATTCAGACGGACGCCTCCATCAACCCCGGCAACAGCGGGGGACCCCTCATCAACATGAAAGGGGAAGTGGTCGGCATTAACACGGCCATTGTTGCCGAAGGCCAGGGAATTGGGTTTGCCATCCCGGTCAACATGGCCAAAGAGATTGCCGGCCAACTCCAGGAGAAGGGCCGTGTGACCCGAGGCTGGCTGGGCGTGACCATTCAGGCGGTGACCCCGGAACTGGCCAAGTCCTTCGCCCTTAAAGAAAATAAGGGTGCCCTGGTGGCCCAGGTAAGTCCGGGCAGTCCAGCGGAAAAGGCCGGCATCGAGCAGGGGGACATCATCCTTGAGTTTGACGGCAAAAACATTTCAGAGGCGAACGACCTCTCCCGAATCGTAGCCTCGACCCCAGTGGGGAAAATGATCACCTTGAAGCTGTCGAGAGAAGGCAAAGTCATGGACCGTTCGTTGAAAGTAGGAGAAATGGATGAAAAGGGAGAGACGGCCAAGGCATCCTCTTCTCATCAATCCCTGGGAATAACGGTCCAGAACCTTACTCCTGAGATTGCTCAAGGGCTTGGTTTAAAAAAATCCGGGGGGGTCGTAGTGACCCAGGTTGAATCCGGGAGCCCAGCCGAAGAGGCGGGTATTCAGACAGGAGATGTCATCCGGGAGGTCAACCGGAAACCGGTCAAAAATGCCGATGATTTTTTACAGAAGATTGAGAAGATCAAAGGTCAGGACAACATCCTGCTCTTTATACAAAGAGGAGAAAATCATCTCTTCGCTGCGGTAAAACCAAATTAGCCCTCCCGAGAGCGCCCGAAGGAAGACGTTGGTCCAAGCTCAACCTTCGGGCGTTTTTTCTCTCAAATCAAATCACCTTTCCCGCCAAGCCATCCAAAACCTGATTCACTATCCCTTCATCCGAAATTTTTGT
>CAVVCH010000029.1:0-20556 GCA_963746605.1 uncultured delta proteobacterium | reverse complement strand
CTTCAGCCTTACAGGGCCGCTTGGTTAAACCAGGCACACCCGAGTTCGGGCTGGCCTTTGAGACCTGGATCCTTCATGAGCTGCTGAGTTACCGGGACTATCTCTCCGGCGAGCCGGTCAACTATTGGCGTTCCAACTCAGGATTCGAGGTCGATTTTATCCTGGGCGATCACACCGCCCTAGAAATCAAAGCCAAAAAAACCGTAACCATTCAGGACCTGAAATCTCTGAACGCCCTAGCGGAAGATAAAAACCTTAAGCACTTTCTCTGTGTCAGCCTGGAAGACCGGGCGCGGCAGGTGGGGGTGGTCCGAATACTCCCCTATCGCCTTTTCCTCGACGCGCTATGGGACCGCGAATTCACGCCTTGAAGATGTCCCAGCGCCTGGTCCACTGGGCAGGTTTCTTTCTTATCCTGGCCATCGCCGTGTATGGCATTGACCGGCTCCTCCTCTTTGTCAGGGCCCCCCAAACCGGCATCTATGGGGTCTTCCGTTCCGGAGGGTATACCATCCAAACCATCGCCGAGGCCCGGGCCTTTCCGCCTTTGGGGGTCGGGCAGCGCATCATCGCCGTTGACGGAACCCCAGTCTCCGCCTGGTTTCAATCGCTCCTGCAATTCCCGCCGGGACCGGGTCCCTCTTGGTCTCTGAACCGGCCGGTGCCGATCACCGTGGCGGACCCAAAAGGCGAAAGCCGGGCCGCCTTCTTGTCTTTGAGGCCTTTTTCGGCGACGACCCTCTGGGGCCCTTTCTGGATCTGGTTTCTGGCCTGGTTTATTTTTTTCAGCGGCGCCTTTCTTTATTTTCGTTATCCCGATCAACTCCGAGTCCGTCTCCTTTCCCTGCTGCTGCTGGTGGCGGCCTCAGTGTTTTCAATCATTCCGGCCGTCACCTGGCCATTGAAATAAGTCCCCGTCTGCCGCTGCTGACAGCCGTCCGGTTCGGGGCACTGTCATTCATATTCTCGGCCTGGCTGCACCTGATCATTATTTTTCTGACTGTCCGGGAACATTTTCGAATCCGCTCCTGGGTTCCCTGGGTGGTCTATTTCCTCCCCCCGCTTCAGCCCTGGGCGCCGCCTTTTTATCCGGAGGGGAAGCCATCTTCGGCTTATGAGCGGTCTTTGCGTTTGCTCCACCTGACCTCCGGACTCATCATCGGATGTACCTTCACCATCCTTCTCCATTCTTTCTATACCACGCAGGATGCCCTTCTGAAGGCCCAGCTCAAGTGGCTCATCTGGGGACATCTGCTCGGCATGTCCCCCTATATCCTCTTTTATTCCCTGCCGATCGCTTTGGCAGGCGCTCCTTTGATCAGTTACGGTCTGAGCCTGGTCTCGCTCCCTTTGATCGTCTTTTCCTATTTTTTCGCCTTGTACCGTTACCGGTTAATGGATGTGGACCGAGTCTTGGAAGGGAGCCTGGTGTACGCCATCTCCGTCGGTCTTCTTTCACTAAGTTATCTGGCCGCCTTATGGCTGTTGAAGGAAGAATTTCTCGCTGGAATGGCAACGGGATCCTGGTTTCGCTCGGACTTCTTGATCCTCATCGGGCTGGCCTTCGGCTTCAATCCTCTGAAAAACCAGATCCAGCGGGGAATTGTAAAAGCCCTCTTTCCGGAACGCATCGCTTTGCCGGCGCTGCTGCTGGAAGAGAGCGATCGATTATCCCGATCGTTCAATTTGAATGATCTGGCCACGGTGCTGCTCAGTAGCCTGCCTCAGAAACTGGCGATCGATCAGGCGGCTCTGTATTTACGGAGGCCCTTTTCGGAAGACTGGGAACTCCGGACGAATCCCGGACGATGGCTGGCGGAAAATCCGCAAATAGTACCGACTTTGGAGACTCTGGCACAAGGAGAACCGCTAAAAACGTTTTGGGATATCATCGATTCCGAAGAGAATCCACCGGCCCCGGAGAAAGCGCTCGTCTCCTTAAATAAAATCGGGATCGCCTCCGTTTTTTCCCTGATGAGCGGCGACGAACTATGGGGCTTTTATCTGCTGGGCAGGAAAAGGACCAACCGCCTGCTGAATTCTGAAGAGGTCCACGTGATCCGAACCTTGGCTACTCAGGCCGCTCACCAGGTGGGCAACGCCCGGCTGCTGGAAGGCCTCCAGCAGACCAACCTTTCCCTGAGCGAGTTAACCGGCCGCCTCATGCAGGCCGAACAGATGGCCAATCTGGGGGAAGGGTCCGCCGTACTGGCCCACGAACTCAAGAACCCACTGGGGATCATCCGGGGTTCCGCCGAAATACTATTAAAAAATCAAGACCCTGCCAGGAATGCCGAAGTGCTGCATTTCATACTTGATGAAACCGACCGCCTGACGGCCCTGGTGGACGAGTTCATGCAATTCGCCCGCATGGCCCCTCCCCAAAAGGCCGATACCGACTTGAACGATCTGGTCCAGTCCGTCGCTTACCTATGGGAATCCCGACGGAAAAATCCGGTTCCGCTGACCATCCATTTTAAACTGGACCTCCCGGCGCTGAAACTCCCGCTCGATTCCCGGCAGGTCTATCAAGTCTTGTTGAACCTCCTGGCCAATGCCGAAGAAGCCATGCCCAAGGGAGGCGAATTGCTTCTGGCTACCGGGCAGGATCGGTCTCCCGGTATGGCCTGGGTCGCCGTCCAGGATACCGGCCAGGGAATCCCGCCAAAAGATCTTCCCCGGGTCTTCGATCGCTTTTTTACTACCAAGGATTCCGGCCTTGGCCTTGGTCTTGCTTTAGCGAAGAAAGTGATGGAATCCCACGGGGGTTCTATCCGGATAGAATCGATCGAGGGGAAGGAAGCCGGCGCCCGTCCGATTGTTTCTACGCCAAGCGTCCGCTGTCACTCCTCTCTTCCCCGAAAGGAGTCTTTTGATGCCCCGCATCCTGGTCGTAGATGACGAAAGCCGTTATTGCCGGATCTTAACGCTGATGCTCCGTCCCGAGCAGTATGAAGTAGTGACGACAACCGAAGGCAAAGAAGCGGCCCGTCTGCTGGACGAACAGCCCTTCGACCTGATTCTTTCCGATTTGTTCATGGAACCTTTCAGCGGTCTCGACCTCCTGCGGCACCGAAATGCCGTTTGCCCGGAGGTCCCCTTTATTGCCCTGACCGCCTTCGGTTCCATCCCCTCGGCCGTGGAGCTAATCAAGGAAGGGGCCTTTGACTACCTGGCCAAGCCCTTTCAGGAAGAAACCCTCCTGGCGGCCGTGCGCAGCGCCCTGAAGGTCCGGGCCCTGGCCGAAGAAAACCGCAACCTCCGGCAACTGCTCAGGGAAAGTTTGGGCGATCCCCAGTTTATCGGGGAATCCCCCGCCATTCGAGCACTGTTGGAGCGGGTGAAGACCGTATCCCGGACCGATTACACCGTCTTACTCCTGGGGGAAACCGGCACCGGAAAGGACCTGATCGCCCAAATCCTTCACCGCCTGGGACCTTGCAAGGACGGCCCCTTTGTCAAGATCAATTGTGCCGCCATCCCTTCCGCGCTCCTGGAAAGCGAGCTCTTCGGGCACGAAAAGGGTGCTTTCACCGGCGCCGTCGTCCGGACCAAGGGGAAATTCCAGTTGGCCCAGGGCGGGACCCTTTTTCTGGATGAGATTAGCGAACTGGATCTCCCCCTGCAGGCCAAGACCCTGCAGGCCATCGAGGACAAGCGCTTCTATCCGGTCGGATCCACCAAACTGGCCGAAGTCAACTGCCGGATCGTAGCCTCCAGCAACCAACCCCTCAAGGAGTTGTCCGAGCGGGGAAAATTCCGGGCGGACCTGTTGCACCGGCTCATGGCCTTTCCCCTTCGGCTTCCTCCGCTGCGCGAGCGGAAAGAAGACATCCTGCCCTTGGCCGAACACTATCTACAACTATTCAAAAAGGAGCTCGGGTTAGCTAGTTTGCGCCTCGGTGAACGGGCCGCCGAACTGCTCATGGCCTACCCCTGGCCGGGCAACGTGCGGGAGCTGATGAACGTCCTCCGCTCGGCGGCCCTGTTGAACCAGGGGGGAACCGTCGGCCTGGAGTCTTTGGTTGCTTATCCCGGGATTTGGGAAGAAACCGAGGCGGAGGATCCCCCCGCTAAACCCGCTCCGGCGGGATCCATCCCCACCCTGGCCGAAGCCGAGCGGGACCTGATCCGCCGGGCCCTGGAGCACTGCAAAGCCAACAAGAGTCAAGCCGCCAAACTGCTGGGCATCAGCCGCAGTCATTTGCGCTATCGGATGCTGCTGCATGACCTGATCTAAATACCAGATCAAACCCCTGGTTCTTTTCAACCACCGGTCCGACCAATCCGGTTGCTTTCAACCGTCCTACTCTCCCCTAATCCGACCGACTTTCTGCTCTCATCGGGTATTCTCTCTAACCCTTTGAATTCCTATCATATGTTTTCGATCATGTCCGGCTTCCTTCTAGGATTAGTCTGGCATTAATCTTGCTTGTTTTGATATATGTCTTTTGACTTTCCCGTCTGGCAATCTGTTTATTAAAACACTGCCTGGTCAATTTGAAGTCTCTCCTTCTTTTGGAGGCGGTCTTATCGAAAAGGTTTTAAAAAATATAAAGTAAGGGGTCTCTTATGAATGACAATAAAAACAATCATCCGAGCATTTGTTTGAAATGGAAAAGTTTATTAATTTGTATCCCGCTTTATGTATTTTTGATGCACGGCTGTGCTTTTGATATTGCCCATGTAAGGCACCAGCCAGTCCAGCTTATAACTCAGCAGGATATTAGCAAATTCATTATTCTACAAGATGATGTTTTGATCACCGACGCCGGGTGCTATCAACGAAAACTGCTAAAAGGCTCAAAATGGCAGATGATCGGCTCTATTAGTGATGGCCTGGTATACAAATCCGGTGACCAGGTTTTGACCCTTGAGTGCTCAAACGTCCACGAGGCTTATCTGGTGGTGTTGGAAAACCGTCTTGTCGGTTTTTATCTGCCTGTTGAGAAAGGTTTCGTGAAACTATCCAAGCCTATTTTACTTCCCTGATGAGGAGGGGTGCCATGAAAAAGATAAGTCTTGCCGTAGTCCTGTTGGTATTGGTGTTTTCTCTTGTTTCTTGTGCCACCGGCCCCAAGTTTTCCACTATGCAAATTGACATGGCCTCCAAAGACCCGGAAATGGGCAGGATCTTTTTTTATCGGGTGACGGCCTTGGGAGCAGCCCTTAGGCCCGATGTTTTACTCAACAAAGAAAAGGTCGGGGAAGCTGTGGCCCAAGGATTTTTTTATGTAGACCGGGCACCAGGCGATTATGAAGTGGTTACCTCAACCGAGGTAGAACGAAAGGTGACATTTGTGCTGGAGAAGGGGCAGACCCGCTATATCCGGTTTAATGTGAGTTTCGGGTTTTTCGTGGGACACGTCTACGGCGAACTTGTGGATGAATCACTGGCCCGTGAAGAACTCAAGGATTGTAGCTGTACAATGGGCCAAACGCTTGCTGAATAAAAATAGTGGACATATTTCTTGTGGCTTGAACCTATTAGCGAAAAGGAACAAGGAGGAAATGGTATGCGCTTAAAAAATTATCTATTCTTGGTTCTGTTTTTGGTTTTAGCCCTGGCGATGGGTTGCAGCAGTGGGAGCAGCAACGGGGGCAGCAGCAGCGGAGGAGGCGGTACCGACAATGCGGTTAATGTGTCGGGTACCTGGAAAGGCACGGTCAATAGCCCGCAAACCGGCTCGGATACGACCACGCTGATTCTGAGTCAGAGCGGCAACAGCGTGTCGGGCACATTGGATGGCTTAGCGGTTACCGGAACGGTATCCGGCAATCAGTTGACGTTGAAGTTAACCCCGTTCATAGAAAGCGGCGTGACCTTTACGGGCGGCGGCAGTGCAACTGTGACGGGCAACAGCATGTCCGGAACCCTCTCACTGACCGGAACATTGGGCAGCAATTCAACGACCATAAACGGAACATTCACCGCGACTCGTTCCAATGCTAAGTATAGCCAGGATCATACTCCTATGGGCGGGTTTGTTAGGGCCGCTGTCAATGCCATAGGTAAATGAACTTAGTGAAAAACTTGATCAGGGGCCTCTGCCGCTGATCCCCAAAAACCACGACGCTGGAAGGGCCGGCCGTTCCGGGGACCGACCGGCCCATTCTTCCCTTCCCACCCGCAGAGGCCGAGCGGGATCTGCACCGCAGCTCCTGGAGCGCCGCAAAGGTAACAAGAGCCCGGCCGACCGTATGCTGGGATCAGCCGCTGCCACTTGCGCTCCCGGATACTGCTGCCCGACCTGATCTAAATTTCTAACCAAATCGTTGGTTGACTTCAACCGCCGGTCTAACCCCGATCTGGTTGATTTCAACCGCCCATCTGCGTCCAAGCCGGCCGCCTTCCTACCCCCGCTGACTTTTGCCTTTAATCCTCTGATTCTCATCACAATTTTTCCAGGACGGCTGGCCATCCATCTAAGTTGGGTTCGGCATAGATCTTGCTTTTTTATTTTTTGATTCGTTTCTTTGAACATTCCTCTATTTTTGTTTTGATCATCCGTTTTCAAAAAAACAAAGCGATTTTAAATTTTTGCAGGGAAGACGACCCTGCCTGGAGGAGGTAAGTTATGAAAAGAATTGGGCTGGTCTTTCTTTTTCTCTTCATCCTGTCCGCGAATGCTTTGGCTACCGATTATTATGTAAAGACACCCGCCAACGGTGGAAGCGACACAAACATGGATTGGCCTGGGCCACAGCCAAAGCGACCATCACGGCGGCCATGGCCTTGGTCAACGGAAGTGATAACATCCATGTTGCCGCAGGCACCTATAACGAAAGAGATCTCTTTTCACGCCTCGGACAACAATCAACTGCTGGGGGGCTATCCAGCCGCTGGCGGAGGAACGCGGGCGCCGTGGAGCAATCCCACCATCATCAGTGGCACAAGTCTTACCGGAAGCGTCATTTCCATTCCAGGTAATTTCACCACCAGCGTCGGCTACAGCGGTATTGTCATCGATGGATTCACCGTTAAAAATGGATCGAAAAGCACGGCCGATACGGTGTCGGGATTGAAAGCTATTCCGTGGGCCTGACGATCAAGAATTGCATTGTTGAAAACAATACAGGCACAGGTTCAAGTGATGTAGGAGGGATATATATGCCTTGGCCTTGCTTAATGAACCAACAACCCGTCTGCTCACGATTGAATCCTGCATCATCAGAAACAACACGGGCACCTGCGCCGGAGGACTTCCTGATCGATAATATTGCGCTTTTCAGTTTCAACTGGTCAACAGTCTAATCTACGGAAACAGTTCTTCAGCAGTACCAGCGATACATGGTCCTCAGGTGTAGGAGGAGTTCTCATTGGAATGGATCCCAGATGATGCCTTAGCCAGCCGAACAACCAAAGATAATCAACTGTACGATTGCCGACAATACTGCTGCACACCCCACAAAAAAGGTGGGCGGCTCGGGATAAATTTGGGTATTGGAGAGACGGTGACCATAGCCAACAGCATTATCTGGCACCCGGGCGCAGGCGTAGATGACATCTATGCGTATAACGGAGAGACCACCTCCATCAGCTACAGTGATGTAAGGGATCCAGCGGATCCAGGGGAGTCAGGCACAGGGGTGATCCACAGTGATCCATCTTTTGTCGGGACATCGGACTATCGTCTCAATACAGGTTCTCCCTGCATTGACACAGGGAGCAACAGTGCCTCAGGAATTCCTTCTACGGACCTGGTGGGAAACCCAAGGATTGCTGATGGCGATGGAAATGGCTCAACGATAGTGGATATGGGGGCCTATGAAAAAACGACTCCTGCCGACACGACTCCTGACGTTTTTACCTTTACGGACCAGACCGGGGTTCTGTTGAATACTCTGAGGGAATCCAATTCGATAACGGTTTCCGGGATCGCCGCGCCGGCGTCGATTTCGATCACCGGGGGAGAGTACAGGATCGGGGCCGGGAGCTACACATCGGCCCCCGGGACGGTCAGCAATGGAAATACGGTCACGGTCCGGCAGACCTCGTCAGCCAGCTTTTCCACGACCACCAATTCCACCCTAACCATCGGCGGGGTGAGCGATATTTTCAGCCTGACGACGCTGGACAGCATCCCTTCCGACACCACCCCCGACGCCTTCACTTTTACGGACCAGGCCGGGGTTTCGTTGAATAGTCTAAGGGAATCCAATTCGATAACGGTGGTCGGGATCACCGCGCCTTCGCCGATTTCGATCATCGGGGGTGAGTATAAGATCGGGGCCGGGAGCTATACGTCGGCCCCCGGGACGGTCAACAATGGAGATACGATCACGGTCCGTCAGACTTCGTCAGCCAGCTTTTCCACGACCACGAATGCCACGCTGACCATAGGCGGAGTGAGTGATACCTTCAGCCTGACGACGTTGGCCAACTCCTATGATGGCAATGGGGATGGCATACCGGATTACCAACAGCCGAATGTGGCATCCATGAATACCTTCAGCGGGCTCGATTTAATCACCCTGGCCTCTCCGAACGGCACAACGCTGGCCAATGCTCAAGCAAAAGACAATCCCTCTCCCGGCAATTCGCCATCCGGTGTGACTTTTCCCTATGGGTTCTTTGATTTTATTGTGAACGGCCTGACTCCGGGAGGGGCCACCACCGTAACCCTTTACCTCCCGGTCGGAGCCGCTCCGAACACCTATTACAAGTATGGCCCCACCCCGGGCAACACTGCCGCGCACTGGTATGAATTTCTGTATGACGGCCAGACCGGGGCTGTGATGGTGGCGAATGTCATAACACTTCATTTCGCTGACGGGTTGCGGGGAGACGACGATCTGACGGCCGACGGCATCGTCATTGATCAGGGTGGACCGGGAATCGTGCAACAGGGGGGATATAAACTGTATTTACCCCACATCCTTAGATAACCAGTGGCGCAAGCGCCGCCGCAGTTGAAGGGGAACAATACTGGTTTGTTAATGAACTCCGACCGCATATTATCGCCGGTGATTATTTGTCCGATCACTTGAAACCTGCCTTCGATCCTGAAAAAACGCGACGCTGGAAGAGCCGGCCGTTCCGGGGACCGGTCGGCCCTTCTGCCCTCCCTACCCTGGCCGATGCCGAGCGGGACCTGATCCGCCGGGCACTGGAGCACTGCAAAGGCAACAAGAGCCAGACCGCCCGCATCCTGGGCATCAGCCGCAGCCATTTGCGATACCGGATGATGCTGCATGATCTGTGATACCTTGAAGTGGTTGAAAGCAACCGGCATTAATTTTCTTAGTGGTTGATTTCAGCCACCCTGCCCTCTCCTTCCTCCATCCTCAACCGGAATCAATCAGCCTTTCCTCGTATAATGCTTTGATTCTTTTCATTTAGTAAGAATCATTCCCAAATTCTTAATTACTTGCCGTCCGGGTATGGGATTTGCTTATATTTCAGAATGTTAAAAGAAATTATTCCGTATTTTTTGAAAGGTGCGGTTTATGAAAGTTAAAACGGGTCTGTTGCTTTTGGTTTTTGCGGGTTTGAATTTTCTGGGGGCTTCTCCTGGGTACAGCCAGGACATCCTAATGCTGAAAGCAGGGGCATCCCACACGGCCGCCTTGCGGTCTGATGGCACCTTATGGACTTGGGGCAGGAATTCCAATGGGCAGTTGGGAGATGGGTCCTGGACCAACAAGAACGTTCCAACTCGGGTACCCATGTTAACCGACATTATCGGGGTTGCCGTCGGCGATTATCACACCCTGGCCATAAAGGCCGACGGTACCCTCTGGGCCTGGGGTTGGAATGAATACGGTCAACTGGGAGATGGAACGGCCGTCCAGAAGCCCATCCCAGTCCAGATCATGGACCCTTTAACTCCTGCCAAGCCTTTTGGATGGAACCACGGGGGGGTGGTCGAAGCGGCGGCAAGCTACCGGCACACGCTCGCCCGCATGGCGGACGGTACGGTCTGGGCCTGGGGGTATAACTACTCCGGCCAACTGGGAGATGACACATATGCGGGTAAACTGACGCCCGTCCAAGTCAAGACGGCCTCTGGGTTCCTGACCGACGTCATTGCCCTGTCAGCCTCGGACACCTATGGTGGATATGGCCATTCCATGGCGCTCAAGGCCGACAAGACAGTCTGGACCTGGGGCACCGGCGATTTTTCCGCGATCGGACGCCCCACAACAGGGGCAGGCGCGACGCGGCAACAGGTAGCCGCCTCTGTGGGGTTGTCCAACATCGGTTCTATAGGGACCGGACTGACCTTTTGCCTCGCCCGCGCTGAAAACGGGAGCGTCTACGGCTGGGGACGAAACCTGGAGGGACAGCTCGGAGATGGGACCCAGACCACCAGGGCGACACCCACATTGGTCCCGGGTCTATCGAACGTAGTTGCCATTGCGGCGAACGATTCCCATGCTATGGCGGTCAAACAGGACCGAACGGTCTGGGCCTGGGGGTCCAATTATGGAGGACCGCTTTGTGACGGAACGGTGACCAACCGCTTAAGTCCCGTCCAGATGCACGACCCATTAGATTCGAGCGGGTTTCTGACCGGGGTAAATCGACCGGTTTCCGGGTGGGACCACAACCTGGTCCTTAAGCAGGACGGTTCGATTTGGGGGTGCGGGTGGAATTACTACGGACAGATCGGAACCGGCGCCTTCTCAGGAGGAAGCCAGGCCCTTACGACGCCGGTACAGACAAAGTTTCCCCCGGCCAGCCTGGTTTATGTCTACGGGCTTAATTACATCAGCCCGGGCGAGGAGGGAACTTTTCTGGTCGAATACGAGAATGTCTTTGGTTTTGCCCTTGAGAACGCCGTGGTTGTTTTCAACCTTCCGGAAGCTTTTACTTATGTCTCGAGCACCAGCGGCGCCATCTATCGGAGCGATGCCAATCAGGTCTTCTGGAGGCTGGGGAATCTAACCCCGGGAAGCAAAGGGCAGCTTTATGTAAAGGCCAACGTCCCTTGGGGGCTGCCCCTGCATTCGAAGGTGAGCTTGATGGTCAATATGGGCGCCGTCAACTACCCCGGAAACCTTGATGTTAATGAATACCTCACTTATGGCACGGTTCAACTCGTCCAGAATAAAACCCTCACCACCCAGGAGATCGCCACCCTCAGAAGTCAGGACCCAGCGTTGGAGGGCCTGCTCACCCAGGCCCTTGCCCTTGGGTTTGGCTTCTATGATGTAGCCCAGCAGGTTACGTATAACGATGGGACCACCTACATTCGTCTGGTTCTGTTCGATTTTTCCGATTTTGCCCCCGCTTTCCTTTACAGCATGGGGGGGCGTGCCCACATTGAGAAAGTTCGGCAGGACAAGTACACCCTCTTCGATCTCAATGGCGGCATGACCATCAATCGGAACAGCGGCTCCGCCATCCCCTGGGGGAACTGGGCCAATAGTTACAGCCTCCGGAGTAACGGCTCCATCATCTCCGGAGGGAACTGGGTCGAGAGTTACAACCTCACCTTCGCCCAGTGCCTGATGAATTGTACTATCGAGAAAGTCCCCGCCTTTGTCGTAGGAAAGTATCTAACACTTATTGGAACGGCAATGGACGGACTTGATTGTGTCACGTGCCTGAAGACGCGGGAGGATGCCGCCTGTAAAAAGTGCGCCACCTCGCTCGGCCCTGAGAAATTGGCCTTTTTGAAGGAAATGGTGGATGGTCTTACGTGCGTGGACGAATGTAAGAAAGATGCGAATAGTCACATCTGCACAAACGTGGACCCCATAAAGTCCTGCGATCCGGACGCTTTTTTAACGAAGACTATGTCACACCTTGACATGGGCGTCCGCTATGAAACCAGATGCAACACAACGCTTGGCATTTACGGGTGGCCAAGTTCGGGAATCTTGTGCGCCATCGGGGAGGTCTGCAACAACGGGTTGTGTGTAGACAAGGCGGCCTTGGCGGCCGCTTGTCCGCCTTCTAATCCAGACGTGGATCCTGACTCCTTGGCCAGTCAGATTCAACTGCGGGATCTCCGGACCCCCGGGAGTACAGTATCTTCTTGTGCTTCAAAAGAAACCGAGATCCGGACGTCTCATGACCCTAACATCAAGCAGGCCGATGTCAAGGGTGATGTCCTGTCGGGACAACGAATCACCTACACGGTTGAGTGTCAAAACCTGGGGGCCGGCACGGCCTATGGAGTCTTTATCCTGGACGAGTTGGATCCTAATCTCAACGAAGCCACTCTCAACATCAATAACGGCGGATCTTATGTCGCTTCAGGGAGGCTCTTGAGCTGGAATATCGGAACGCTGGCGCCCAGTGAGACGCGGACGGTTTCTTTCAGCGTCAATGTCAAGTCGGGCTTAGCCGAAGGGACTCAGATTACCAACAAGGCGGAAGTCTATTTTCCAAGCGCCAATGAAATCACGCCTACAAATCCGGTTGTCCACGTAGTATACCCCCTAGCAGCAGACCCGCAGATCTTGACGACAACTTCGGGGACAGCTACGTCCGTCATGCTGACCGGGAGGGGAGCCGGTTCGCTCAGCTATCAGATCACTGCAGCGCCGCGCTATGGAACCCTAACCGGAACGCCCCCTTCGTTGAGCTACCGCTCCATGGATGAATTCGTCGGCCAGGACAGTCTCGGCTTTGTGGTTATCAGCGGCGGATCGAACAGCCGGCCGGCAACAGTCACCTTCAATGTGGGTCCTAACCCCTTGGACACTAAGCCCCCGACCGTTGTAAGCACATCACCAGCATCAGGAGCCACAAACGTACCGTTCGTCACCGTACCTGTTGCTCAGAACCCGATCTGCTACCTTCCGGCCATTACTGCCACCTTCTCGGAAGCCCTCGATCCCTCGACCGTTAACACGTCGACCTTCAAGGTGGCTGGATTGACGGGGGCCGTCTCCTATGACGAGCTGACGAAAACCGTGGTGTTTTTGCCTCTCAGCCCGCTCGATTCGACGAAATCCTATACAGCGCAATTGACTGCGGGCATCAGAGACAAAATCGGAAACGCAATGTCTCCCGTATAATTGGCAATTTTCATTCGTTTCAAATCCCCCCTGGTTTCTTTGGCTTCCGCTCATAATGCGGCCTTAGGGAAAAACCTGATCCGTTCAATCATATTGGTTGCAGAGGTCTGGTGGTTGGATAAACAAGCAGACGGCCATTGCAAAGGTCAAGTGCTGGTGAAGGGAAATTTTTATTGGGTAATGACTATGGAAGTTTGGATAACCGGGAACACCATGAAAGACTCCACAGGTGCGACAGTTGCGACCAAGGCCCAATAATATCCATGCGCATCAACCGGGAAGCAATCCGAAGTCGGCTCAACGGTTGATCGGAACCCCGAGGATGGGGATCACTGGGCATTAGATTTTTTCCTGCTCGGCGGGGGATCCCACCTTAGGCTGGACTCCCCCGTCATTGGAAATGAATTCAAAGGTTCTACCATAAACCCAACTTGGCGCTGATTCACACTCGTTGTGGGGCGGACTTTTTGCGAGTCCGTCCCCATTCACAGATTCAGGCCTTCAAACCGCATCCACCACCGTCACTTCCGGGACCTGCTGTTTCAAAAATTTTTCAATCCCCATTTTCAGGGTCATTTGGGACATGGGGCAACCCTTACAGGCGCCGGTTAAGCGTACTTTCACCAGCCCCCCCTCGGTCACCTCCACCAGTTCCACATCTCCCCCATCGGCCTGCAATTGCGGCCGGACCTTATTCAGCGCTTCCTGGACCTTTTCTTTCATCGATTTTCCCCTTCAGTTTGTAGCTTTTTATGTTGATTTCTCAATAATATCCCTGACAACTTATCATTTTCCCGCGTAAGAGCCAATAGTTTATCCGCCCTCCCCTCTTCGGTTTAGTTCATTTAACTGTCGAACAAGCCGGAATTCAAAGAAAAAAATTAAATATTAACCGGTTACGGTCGATAAATCGAGAAAAGCCTTTTTGGGGGAAGTGGAATGATTCACAAAGCGATCAAAAGGGGGACCCTTCAAATCCTATTGGGTCTGTTCGTTTATGGACTCATGGCCTTTCCGGGCGCTTCGGGCCAGACTGAGGAAAAGATCAATCGGTACGTGGGATCGGAAACCTGCGGGGGGTGCCATACCGAGCAATTCGATAATTTTAAGAAATATTCCAAAAAAGCGCATTCCTTCCAGAGCATCGAAAGGATGAAGAAAGGGTTGTCCGCCCAGGAAATCAAGGACTGCTATAAGTGCCATACCACCGGATACGGCAAACCGGGCGGTTTTCAGGACCCGATCAAAAACCCGGAACTCAAGAACGCCGGGTGCGAGGTCTGCCATGGCCCCGGCGGCGACCACGCTGAGGCCCAAAACGGCAAAAAAATCCGCCGGAAAATGGACCTGAAGGTTTGTGAAGAGTGCCACACCAACCAACGGATTCAATCGTTCAAATTCAAGCCTTTAATCCATGCCGGAGCGCACTAACCATGTTCAATCCCGAAAAAATCCTTCATCTGCCCGGTCTTAAAAAAATGGCATCCAGTTTACAAATGAAGTTGCTGCTGACCTTGTCGGTCATTTCCGTGCTGGTAGTGGGCCTCCTCCTTTATGTGACCATGGCCAGCCAACAAAGCAGCATCCTCAATCAAATGAAACGATCAGGAGACCTGCTGGGCGGATCGGTATTCAACGGAATCATCTACCCGCTTTCCAGGGGCGATAATGAGACCGTAAAAAACCAACTGTCCCATATGCAGGAAAAGATGAAGGCTATCCAGGTCTTTGTCTTTGACTTCAACCAGAAGGTCTCCTTCGCCACCGAAAAGGCCAAGATCGATCAACCGCTGGCCAGCTTTGTCGCCAATCCCCGAGGACTGGAAATAGTGAAAGAACTATTAAAGGGCGGGACGGCCGCAGACACCGGCTTCGAAGAAGAGGTGAGCGGACGGCCTTTTTTTTCGGTGGTCCAGCCGATCCGGAATGAGCCGGCCTGTTATCACTGCCACGGACAGAGCCATACGGTTCTGGGCGGATTGCTGGTCAGGCAGGCCAGTGAGCAAGTGGTCTCAGCTTTGAACCGAACCCGATTGGTCGGATTGCTCTTCGGCAGTCTGGGGATCGTCGGCATTGTCCTGCTGGTATTTTTCCTCCTGAACCGCTTCGTCGTCCAGCCGATCCGGGCGGTGGCCCAACGAGCCGAACAACTGGCCCAAGGTGATTTATCCGTCGGCGGCCAAGACCTGCATGACACGGAAGACGAGGTGGGACAACTAAACCGCTCCTTCACTCAAATGACCGGCCAATTACGCCGGGTGATTCAAAAGGTGACGCACCTCTCCCGCCAGGTTGCTGATGGATCTTCCAACCAGGCCAGCGCCTTTGAAGAAACCTCGGCCTCGATCAACGAAATCGCCACTATGACCAAACACAATGCCGAAAATGCCGGTTTCGCCAACCAGTTGATCAATGAAAACACCAGCCTGGTGGAACAGGCCGATTTAAGTATGCAAGACTTGGAACAATCCATGAAACACATATCAGAGGCGGGATTGGAAATCGGAAAGATCATTAAAACGATTGACGAAATCGCCTTTCAAACCAATTTACTGGCCTTGAATGCTTCCGTTGAAGCCGCCCGCGCCGGGGAGGCCGGCGCCGGGTTCGCCGTAGTGGCCAATGAAGTCCGGAGCCTGGCTCTAAAATCGACCGTGGCCTCAAAGAATACAGCCGACCTGATAAAAAACACCCTCAGCCGCATAGAAGAAGGATCGGGATTGGTGAATAAGACCGGGGAGCTGTTCGATCGGATTTTAGTCGGGACCCAGAAGGCCAAAGATCTGATCAACGAAATTTCGGAAGCCAGTCATGAACAGTCCCAGGGGTTTGATCAGATCAACCAGGCCATTATCCAGATCGAGGGTGTCACCCAGAAAAACGCCGAAGGGGCTGAAGAAATGGCCACGGACATGGCTTTCTTTCAGTTGGAGTCGGGAACCTCAAAACTATTGTCAGCCCCGGAGGAGTAACCATGCCCTGGGCGGACACCCCGAAACATGAAAATAAAAAAGGGGGAGGGACATAAGCCTAACTGCTTGACATTAATAATTAATAATCAATTGTTAATTATTAACTATTAATAAAAGCTTTGTGGCGCCGAGTTCTAATTACGTATTAAGGCGCAAGCAGGACCTGATCCTCAAATCGCTCGGCCAGGGCCTTCTTCAGAGATTCCGCAGCAGCCGGGTCCGTCAATTCAACGAATAGCTCTCCTTTTTCTCCCACCACCAGTCGCCCCAAAGGCGCTACCGTTTCAGCCACATCATCGGGCTCGACGGTCCACCAGCCCCGGGTTCGATCCAGCAATTCCCGTCCCTTTAATCGACGGGGAGTAACCAGATCGATGGTCCTGAACCAGGCTTCCCAGCCGATCTGGGCCGGAGCGACCAATACCGGGCTGACGGGATCATGATAAATCCGGCAACGCCCGAAGAGTCGCAAATACATCATCAGTAAACATCCCCCATCAGGTCGCGGATAGGAGCTTCGGGCCAATCCTTTGGGATCGGCGGGCCGATTCCTTGTCGCCTAAGAGCCAGGATAAAGGCATATTCGTAAAGATCGGCACTCCGGGTTTCCATCGGTTCGGACCCCGGATGATTGGCCCGAGCCCAAGCCTTCTCCCATAGACGCCGGGCGAGTTCCCGAGCCGAGCGGAGCCGTGGATCCAGGGAATTTAGATCCAGGCGGGCCAATACCTCTGCCTGCCGGGCTTCCTGCAAAGCAAAAATTTTTCGATACCCGCTTACTGCCGGATCCAAACTCCAAGAGTCCTTTGAAGCTGTCAATTAATATCACCTCGCCAAAAGTTTGTCAGAAAGCGCTGTCATTCTGAGAGAAGCGAAGAATCTCATTTTTTCAGTTTGGGTCATTTTTGCAAGTCAGTCAATTAAAATGCCCTCTCACAAACGCCTCTTTCCTCGCGGGATCGGCGGCAAAAGGTAATCCGAGCGCACATTACTCAAGGCATTAAAGATATTGCCTTTGATTTTTGGGTTGAGGGCGTAAGCTTCGGTCAGCATTTTTTTTAGCTGCTCCCGGGAGGACCGTCCGGCGCTGGGGCAGGGATTGATAATTTCCGGCCAGGCCCGCCTCGTGACCAATTCCTTGATCTCCTCCTTCCCCGAGCAGGGTCAGTGGTCGGATCAGGGTCAAGGCCCCCTTGAACAAGACCTGGCGGGGCACCATGGTGCCTATTTGACCGCCGAAAAAAATGTTCAGGAAAAATGTTTCAATGATGTCGTCCTGATTATGTCCGAAGGCCAGCTTGGCGCACTTCAGGGAGTGGGCCATTTCAAAAAGGTGCCGGCGGCGAAGCCGCGCGCAAAGGAAGCAGGGATTCTCCCGATTTTCAGGACCGTGGGCCCGGACCCCGTAATCGGTCTCCTCGAAATGAAAGGGGATCCCCAGGCTTCGACAAAAGGCCTCCACCGCCGCTGGTCGGGACCCGGGAAATCCCATATCCAGGTGAACGGCGATCAGCTCATAGGGCTTGGGGATCCAACGGAGACGTTCCCGCAGCAGCCATAACAGGGAGAGACTGTCCTTCCCTCCGGAAACCGCCACGGCGATGCGCTCCCCCCCATCGATCAATTCATAGTGTCGAATGGCACGGCCTAACTTTTTGAATATTTTTTTGTCGGCCGCAGGCATTTCCATTGTTCAGCCAAAAATTTCAAACATTTTTGGCTAGAGTCTATACCAGAATCGGGATGGGTTCCAGACTTCTTTTTCGGCGGCAGATTTATTTTGCGTTCGATGTTGGATGTTCAGTTGGAATCCATCGAGTAAATCAAACAGTACAATACCGCTGATATCTCCGTTCATGCTGAGTCTGTCGAAGCATGGTCGTATCGTTTACCCTTCGACAAGCTCAGGGCGAACGGTTGTAGGGCTGCTTTGTCAAGGTTATTTGTTTACAGATCCTAAGTTACTATAAAAATAGCTCATCCCAAAGAGCGAAACCACAAATTCTGTTGCACCCCCGATCAAGATCCATTAGCATCCAAAGCCAATGCCACCCTCTGCACATCGTTCCTATCTAAGAAAGCTTCTGCTCCTGCTGGTCCTGCTCCTGGGAGGACGATTGGCGGTAGCCGCCCTCCTGCCCTTGAGCCCGCAGGAGGCCTATTACTGGGTTTTTTCCCTACACCCGGCCTGGAGCTATTTTGACCACCCCCCCCTGACCGCCTACGTCATCGGGGTTTTTACTTATTTCCTGGGTGATCAGGCGGTCGCCATCCGCTTGGGCGCCCTGCTCTTCTCCTTCGGCTTTTCCCTGTTGGCTTATTTCCTGGGAAAAGAACTATTCGATTCCCGGGTCGGCTTCTGGACCGGGACGATTTCCACCTTACTGCCCTCTTACGCCATGACCGCCCTGATCATTACTCCGGACAGTCCTCTGGTGTTCTTCTGGACCCTGTCGGGGGCTCTGACCCTGAAAGCCATTCAAAACAACCGATACCCCTATCATCTCTTATCCGGAATATCCCTGGGATGTGCCCTCTTATCGAAATACACAGCCCTATTATTCCCGGCCTCCCTGTTGCTTTTCTTCCTTTTTACCCCGGATCGACGGCACCACCTGAAGCGCTGGGAGTTCTACGGAGGCTGGGTCCTGGCGGCGCTGATTTTTTCACCGGTTTTCCTCTGGAACGCAGACCACCACTGGGCCTCCTTCGCCTTTCAATCCACCGACCGGGCCCGGGAGCTGGGTAAATTCTCCCCTGCTGACTTGGGCGCCTTTCTGGCCTCTCAGGCCGGCGTCGTCTCTCCCCTGGTCTTTGCCGGAATGGCGGTCGCTATGGGACTGGCGGTCAAACGATTTTTCCGGCGGCCAAGCTGGAAGGAGAATTACCTTTTATTCTTGAGCCTGCCCATGATCGGCCTGTTCACTCTGGTGGCCACCCGGGAATGGGTCAAGATGAACTGGTTAATCCCGGCTTACCTGCCCTTGATTATTCTAATGATGGGCTACTATCAAGAAAAGATCTTTACCTGGAGATGGGTCTACCGAGGAATAGCCGTCTGGACCTGGGTGACGGTGGGGGCGTTTTTTATCCTGTTGCACCTCTGGCCCTTTGTTCCCCAAATCAAGGTTTCGGGCTCTATGGATACCCTGACCGGCTGGCGGGAATTGGCCGGTCACCTGCAGGATGAACAGCAAAAGATCCAAGCGAGAAGCGGCTCGAACCAGCTACCCTTTATCCTGGCCTGGGGGCATAAAACGGCCTCGGAATTATGGTTCGAATTAAAAAGGCATCCCCCCGTGTACGCCCAGACAGCGCTGGGTAAAAAGGCCCTGGCCTACGATTTCTGGTTCGACCCGGCCCCACTCAAAGGGAAGGATGCCCTTTTCGTCTGGAGTTCTTTTGAAAATTTTTCTTATGAGAGCTCTGATCTGCTAACCCGTTTTTTTGAAAAAGTGGAACCCCTGGAGCCTTTCACCGTCTATCGGGGAGAATACCCCTTAAGAACATTCAAGATCTATCATTGTCTCCGCTACCGGGGATTCGATTTTAAGGCGCCTTAAAGCTTCAAATCCGAAATCGAAACTCGAAACTCGAAACAAATTCAAATGATTCAATTTCAAAAGCGGTTGGGTTTCGGCGAAAGGGCTTTACCCCATCCCTTGGCTTAACCGCTCCCGAAGGGCCGTATACCGGGCCTGGGTCTTGTTGTTCTTGATGCCCATGGCCAGGGCCTTTTTGGTGCCGATGAGAACGATCAAGCGCTTGGCCCGGGTAACGGCCGTGTAGATCAGGTTCCGCTGCAGCAGAATATAGTGCTGGGTCATCACCGGCAAGACGACGGCCGGGTATTCGCTTCCCTGGGATTTATGAACGGAGATGGCGTAGGCCAGGGTTAATTCGTCCAGATCGCTGAAATCATAGGTCACAAACTGGCCGTCAAAATTCACCACGATTTCCTGTTGCTCGGAATCGATCTTGGCGATCCGTCCCAGGTCCCCGTTGAAGACTTCCCGGTCGTAATTATTGCGTACCTGCATCACCTTGTCGCCCACCTTATAGAAACGGGGACCCCGCTGCAGTCCGGTCGTTCCGGGATTTAAGCCCTCCTGCAGCAATTGATTCAAGTTTTCCGCGCCCACGGCCCCCTTGTACATGGGGGTCAGGACCTGGATCTCTCCAAAAGGATCCAGGGCATACCGTTCCGGTATTTTTTTCCCCACCAGTTCCAGGATCCAACGAGCCGCCTTTTCCGGATCCTCCTGGTGAATAAAATAGAATTCCTGTTTTCTCTCCTGTGTTTCCGGTGGAATCAGCGGCAGCTCCCCCAGGTGGATGCGATGGGCGTTCGAGACGATCAGACTGCCTTCGGCCTGTCGAAAAATATGGTCCAATTCCACCACCGGGATTCGACCGGACCCGATCAGATCAGCCAGAACCTGACCCGGGCCGACCGAAGGTAGCTGGTAAACGTCTCCCACCAGGATCAATACCGCCCGATCCGGAACGGCCCTAAACAGGTGATACATCAGGACCGTATCGATCATCGAGGCCTCATCGACGATGATCAGATCAGCCTCCAGCGGATGGCCGCGGTCCCGGATAAATC
>CAVVCH010000028.1:0-31078 GCA_963746605.1 uncultured delta proteobacterium | reverse complement strand
ATGGCGGTCAGGTCCAATTTCGAGAAAAGTTCGCCTGCTCGGGCCTTTCTCAGATAGTCATCGATCTCCAATGTAATCCTCCGTAATGGATTTTTACTGCATATAAGCGACCATCACATCAAGGTGTAACCGGTTTCCAATTTCGGAATCCCGGCAATTTTACAGGTGATCAGCGGGTCGGGAAACTGCAGGTATTCGCATCTTTTGGGTTGATGGACATTGGTGCAGACGGCCCGAACCACCGGCACCGAATTATATTTTTTATAGTACTCTCGGATAAATTTTAAAATTTCGATCTGCTCCGTTTTCAGGGGACATTCCTGGCTTACCCCTTCCCTCTCCGCCAGGGCGCAGGCCACTTTTTCATTCCAATCATCAAAGTTAAGCAAATACCCCTCTTCATCCACCTCGATTTTTAATCCTTCATACTCACATGTCGGCATGGGTCTCCTCCTTTTTAAACTTTTTAATAATTTTGGGTATGAATAGGGAAAAAACAAACAAGGCTACGGAAAAAGCGACCTTTAAGGACAGGAGCTGCGACCAATCACCTGTGGCCCAAACCTCTTTGATGGTTCCCACAAAAAACGTAATGATGAAGGTCCCGGCAATGATCCCCAGGACCGTGCCCCAGAAGTAGTCCCAGAAACGGACACGGGTCAAGCCCATGCCGAAGTTCATCGGGGTGAAAGGGAAATAGATCAGGCGCAAATACAGCACCGTAGCGAAGCCGTTGCGTTCCACGGCCTCATCATAACGCTTCAACCGGTCTCCGACAATCGAGGCGGCGAAGTCCCGGCCCAGATACCGGCCGATAAAAAAAGCGGCGGTGGCCCCCAGTACGGCCCCGATCAGGACGTAGAGAAATCCCCAATAGGCCCCGAAGATCGCCGCCCCGAGGGTGGTCAGGAGCGAACCGGGCACAAACAGACAGATCCCAGCCGTATAGATCAAAATAAAGATCGCCGGCGCCCAAAACCCGGAGGTGTCCAGGAATCGTTTCATCGCCTCGACAGTCAAAAAATCTTTAACCGGGGTAAAACGAACAATATATACCGCAACGGCAATAAATGCCACCAATACCAAGGCCTTTACAATGGCCCCTTTCCCTGGACTGGTTTTCCCTTTCATTTTTTTTGTCCCTTATTCTTTATTCGCTTTAATTACCACAAAGAGCCCCCGGCCATGTCCCTCTTCAACCGGTACCGCCCGTTCCGTTTCTTTTGTCGGATGGAAGATTGTCTGGCGGAATTCAAATTCCTTATATCCTATCTTACGCATCAAAGAGACTACCGATTCGACCGAATAAAAACGGGCTTTCCTGAAAAATATACTTCCCTGATTTTCTCGGATAAAGATACTCCCTGAGGGACTGTTGCGGTCAAACATCCCGATCAATATGATTCCTCCGCCCCGCAAGGCCCGATAGGCCTCCCCCAAAGCCGTTTCCACCTCATTTAGAAAACAGATCGTCGTAACGAATAAGATTAGATCAAACCGGCAATCTTTAAAGGGTAGGGCCTCGGCCCGGGAGGCCACCACCTGGAGGCCCCGGGCCTTAGCCATTTTTACCATGCGAATCGAAGGGTCCATTCCCCACCGGATTCCCAAGGGAACGGCAAATCGGCCGGTTCCGACACCCATTTCAATTCCACAGGTCACTTTGGGCATCAAGGCCCTCAAAGCCCGGAGTTCCGCTTCATAATGATGCGGATGCCGTTCAAACCAGGCGTCGTACCGTTCCGCATGCCGGTCGAAAACCTCTACTCCAGGCATGAAAATCTACCCGTCGGACGGCCTTTACCGACCGAAAAGCCGCCCCAGAACCCCTTTTTTTTCTATCACTATAGCCTCCAGGCCCAGTTTGGCGCGGATAGCGTTCTCCAACTTTTCTTCCGAGACATCGGAGCCTTCCACCACGATCTCGTCATCCACCATGATGGCCGGAGCCACCGGTAATTCCAACTCAAAATATTCATCCGTATTGTATTCGGCAATGGGTTTGGATAGTACTTCAACCTCAATGTTCATACTTTTGGCCCAACCTGGGCATCATTTCCATAAAATGCTTTCAAGGCTTTCCATTGGGTTCATTATAAAAACAGCGAACTTTGACCATTGGGTTTCTCCTCTCTATTTTTTAAAATTTTTGTTCTTTAATCCCGGTATAGACCGCCTTGCAGATCCCGGAAACCCCGCCCTTTATTCCTTCCGGATTCTTGCATCCTTCTGAATTTTGGAGGCTCTCCACATATACTTCGGCCGGAGACAGTTCTTCGAGGCCGGCATTGGCTTCGGCCCCGGTTTTAATTTGAAACAGCCACCCCTCCCCGTAGGAATCCTGGGCAACGAGGGACGTGGCCTCTTTCACTTTTGGGTTCAATCGCAGGACCCCGCCCAAGGGGGCGTCAATATATTTAATTTTCCCGGTAATGGCAATGGCGATCGACTGTCCCTTTTCCACCTCCTCGCCGTCCCAGACCAGCCATTCCAGATCATTGACTCCGCCGGCCAGAACCAGTTCCGGTTCGGTTAAACCAAATCGAACCTCCGGCCCTTCTACCTTGGCCCAGAGTCCCGGTTTAATCACATAGCGCCGGTCCTCCGGGATCTCGACCCGTTTCCCTAAGAATTTTTCTATGTACGCCATATATCCTCCAGTTCTCTTATTTTTGGTTTAATATTTCCATTTTCTTCAAGAACTGGTCCGGCGGGAGATAATCGACCAGCCTTAAGTCCGAATGCTCTTTCCCACTCGAGTCTATAAAAACCACAGTCGGGACCCCTTTGATTCCATACTGACTGAGAAGCCGTTCATTCAGTGGATTGCCGGCCTGGGTCACGTCCACTTTTACCATAATATAATCCCGGTTCCCCTTTTTGACCACCTCCTGATGGTGAAAAGTGATTTCCTCCAGTTCCCGGCAGGGGGTACACCAGGTGGCGTAGAAATCGATGATGACCGGTTTCCGGTTTTGGGCCGCTTCCGCCAGGAGCTTATCCGAATAGGCATTCCAGGCCACCCCCGGTCCGCGTATCATCCAGGACCCCAGGATAAAAGTGGCTATCACCAGACCGGCGATCCCGGCCCCACCTTTCATCCAGGCGAAGGCCCGAAAGCCGGCCTGGGACTTGTCCAGCCAGCCAAGGTGCAGTCCGGCGCCCAAGGCTACCAGAACGAAAAGGAATACCGCTACGGTTTCAGGTAGGAGGGGCCGGATGAAATAGGCCGCCATACCCACCAGGATCCAGCCCATGAGTTTTCGAACCCAGATCATCCACTCTCCGGATCGGGGTAGTTTTTCGATCTTGCCGGAAAACATGGCCAGAAAAAATAAAGGCAGCCCCAGGCCCAGGCTCAAGGTAAAAAAGATAATAAACCCCAGCCATGGGGACCCCATACTGGCCACCCAGGTTAAGAGTCCGAGAACGAAAGGACCGATGCAGGGTGCGGCCACCACGCCCAGGGTCAATCCCATAAATAAGGAACCGAAATATCCGGCATACGATTTGGAAGCCATGCTGGTGAGGCCTCCGGGAAGGCGCAGTTCCCAAAACCCGAAGAGGCTGGAGGCGAAAAAAACCAGAATAGCTGCTACTATCAATAAAACCACCGGGTTTTGAAGCATGGCCCCCATAAGCCCCCCGGTCAAGGCCGCGACGACCCCTAAAATGGAATTGGTGGCCGATAGCCCCCCCAGGTATAACAGGCCATGGGTCAATAGTTTTCCCTTTCCCTCTCCGCTCCGCCCTCCAAAATAGGAAACGGTAATGGGGATCATGGGATAGACGCAGGGAGTCAGGTTCAGGGCGATCCCTCCGGCAAAGATGCCCAGCAAGGTCCAGATCATGGCCCAGCCGTATAAAGGGCCGGGGGTCTTGGGAGGGGCCGCTTCCCCGGACAGGCCGGCCGGAGCGCTGTTGATGGGATATCCTTTGGCCTGCCATTCCGGAAATCCGTAGGGATCGCGATATACATTTTTATAGCCAAGTTTAACAGCCACCCGGGCTGCGGAGTCGCTGCGGACTCAGGTTAAACCCGCTCAGTAAAAGACAATGGACCGGTTTTTATCAGGACCCAAAAAGGTTTCCATCTCCTTCTGTTTCCGCCAGCGGGACCAGGCCGTGGGTTCCATGGAAAAAATAACCGCCCCCTTGAGGTGTCCGGTTCGATATTCCCATTCCTGACGGGTATCCACCAGCATCAGGTCTTTCGGATTTTTTTGATACCGTTCCCAGATCTCATCCGTCTTGATGATCCGATAGCCGCCGCGCTGGGCTTCCTGGAGCACATCTTCCCAGGTAGCCGCCGTCGGGGTCACGGCCCGGTTGGTAAACCAGAGAACCCCGATTACCAGTCCTACCGCGACTATGGCCAACAAAATACTTTTCTTATTTCTCACTGGAACACCTCCTTTTAAATCCTTTCTTCCCTCTTTAATTTGGTCATCAGGAAATTCACCCCCGCCCGGGACAACCCCAACCCTCGGGCCAATTTCCCCAGGTCGTTGGGACCGGTCTTTTGCACCTGTTTTATGATTTCCTCTTCCAATTCCTCCAGCCAGTCTTCAAAAAGCGCTAAAATATCCGGTTCGGCCACGGTTCTTAACTGTTTGGATTGAAAGACCTTATCCACCAAACTCTGGCACATCTTGGTTGGATCGACACCTTCGTCCATGCATTCCGCCAGTCAGAGGTTCACCAGGCTGGCCACCTTGTCCGCTCCGGCATCCCCAATCAGACTGACCACAAAATTCAGCCGGGACTCCTGATCCAGCAAGGGAAAAAGTGTTTTGACCGCCAAGGAAATTTCTTTTAAGGCTTTTTCAGGGTCCAGTTTCTCGATCAATTCCAGTATGGTTTTTCCAGGCATCGGGTGTTCTCCTGACTAAAAAGTTCGACGGTTGGCCAGTAATTCCCCGGCCACGGTCTCCAGGTCTTTAATGATCTGAAGGATTCTTTTGTCGGCCAGTTCGTAATAGATAAAAGGCCCATTACGCTCGACCTTGACTAAAAGCGACCTTTTTAATTCCTTTAAATGATGGGAAATCAGCGGTTGAGACAGTTGTAAGGCCTCTACCAGACTGGACACCGAAAGCCGGCCCTCGCGCAGACTGAGGAGCACGCGCAAACGGTTTTCATCCGATAGGCTTTTGGCTAAAAAAGCCACGGTGGAGAGAGAGAGACCATATTCCCAACTTTTATCGGGCCCAATAGGGTCCAATCCCTCTAAAGGGATATTAGCTTTCATTGAATCCTTTATCCTTCCCATTTAGGGTACGTACTCAGAATAGACCAAATTTTTTCAGCTTGAAAGGCAGGTCAACGATTTTCATATCAGAAATGTCTTTTGATAATAAATCGAACCCCGCCTCGATAATCTGTTTTTGCATTTTAATATCACCAGGGTTACCGAGAGGTTTACCCGGAGGAAATTCCAGGGATAACACCCTCGGCGGTTTAACGAGTTCAATGATTTCCTTCCTGAATGTCGCACATACCGTACTGATACCGGACTCCTCAAGCCCCCTCGCGATCAGTCCGACCGACTGATTACAAATAACTCAGGTGGGGGTTAAAAAAGCAATATCAACGCCAAGTGTATTAAGTCTTTTTCCGACGGTTCGTGAATTTTCCAGAAGCGGTCCCGTGACATAAATATGACCCATGAAGCTGTAATGTTCTTCAGAGAGAGATTTGATCTTTCCTTCCCGCACATATTCCCTCATTCTATCTATGGGGAATACGCAGTTCAGATCTTGGTTTATGAACTTGTGATCATATGACTCGTGGGTTACCATTAGGTCTTCATGTCTAACATCGCCCGGAAGCAACCTGTAGGAGCAATCCCCTTCAAGGAATTTTGTGTCAAAAGGGATATCTGTTTTTAGATGGAGACCTCCGGTCGTCAACAGTACAAGTTTGCTTTCGTTCAAAGGCTTTTTCAAAAGAGTAATGGGAGTGTCATGAAAAACCGTAAACTCGAAAGGCGGATATTTTTTTGCAATTACCTCTTTTATTTTTTTCAGGGAATCATCCATGTGGAAAAACCTCCTTTTATCATAATGGATGTATATATAAATAATAATTTATATGTTTATTTCAAGAGAAATCAAGAAAAAAATTTCATTAATATAATAAAAATTTTTCCTTTCCTTGCGCCCAGTGAGGCCATGTATTAGTATATAATAGTAATATTGACCATTAACCCTCTAACCTTTAAGATTCCTTATTCCGCCATTAAAAAAACCGGTTTGTTGACTTAAATCAAGGTCATCAACAAATCCGGTGATTATAGTAATCTCCAGCAAGACATTGAACCGGGCTTTATCAGCCCTTGATATTAAAAAAATTTCAACCAAGAAAGGAGATCGATCATGTTTTGTTATCAATGTGAACAAACCGCTAAAGGAGAAGGCTGCACCAAAATCGGGGTCTGCGGGAAGCAGCCCGAAGTGGCCGCTCTTCAGGATCTGGTGGTGTATGCCATGCGGGGATTGTCCCAGGTGGCCGTGGAAGGGCGCAAGAAGGGCATCAGCGACCCGGAGGTCAATATCTTTACCGTAAAAGCCTTATTTTCGACTTTGACCAATGTGGATTTTGACGCGGACCGGTTCGCTCCTCTACTGAAAGAGACCGTGGCCCTGCGGGAAAAATTGAAAGCTAAAGTTAAAGCGGCCGGCGGAAAAGTGGATTTCCCCGATGGGCCCGCCAATTTAACCCTGGCCGATACCCTGGAAGGGATGACCGCCCAAGGAGAAAAGGTCGGGATTCAATCGGATACAACTACGGATAGAGATATTCACGCCTTGATTTGGACCGTCACCTTCGGCATTAAAGGAATCTCAGCCTACGCCGACCACGCCCAGATACTTGGCAAAGAAGATGAAGCCATTTACGCCTTTATTCATGAGGGGCTGGCGGCAGCCTTGAATAAAGACCTGACCCTGAACGACTGGATCGGGCTGACCATGAAGGCCGGTGAAATCAATCTAAGGGCCATGGAGATCTTAGACGCGGCCAACACCGAAACCTACGGTCATCCCGTCCCGACCAAGGTCCCCCTGGGGCACAAAAAAGGGAAGGCCATCCTGGTCTCCGGCCATGACTTGAAGGATATGGAACTGATCCTGAAGCAGACCGAAGGCAAAGGAATCACCGTCTATACCCACGGGGAGATGCTCCCTCTGCATGGCTATCCTGAACTGAAAAAATATGCCCATTTCTACGGTCATTACGGGACAGCCTGGCAGAATCAGCACAAAGAGTTCGGCGAATTTCCCGGGGCCATCCTGATGACCACCAACTGCATTCAGAAGCCCAAGGAATCCTACCAGGCCAATATTTTCACCACCGGATTGGTGGGCTTCCCAGGGGTTACCCATATTGCCGGCAAAGACTTTGCCCCGGTCATCGAAAAGGCTTTGGCCCTGCCCGGTTTTGCGGAAGACAGCAACGGGAAAACGGTCACTGTCGGGTTCGGCCGGAATACCGTGATGAGCGTGGCCGGCCAGGTTATCGAAGCCGTAAAAAGCAAGGCCATCAGTCACTTTTTCCTGGTAGCCGGATGCGACGGGGCCAAACCGGGCCGAAACTACTACACCGAGTTTGTGGAAAAGGCGCCGAAGGATTCGGTCATCCTCACCCTGGCCTGCGGCAAGTTCCGATTTTTCGATAAAGAACTGGGAGACATCGGCGGTATCCCGCGGCTGCTGGATGTGGGTCAGTGCAACGATGCCTATTCGGCCGTCCAGATCGCCGTGGCCCTGGCCAAGGCCTTCAATGTGGGGGTCAACGACCTGCCGCTGTCCATGATCCTTTCCTGGTACGAGCAGAAGGCCGTGGCCATCCTGTTGACCCTGCTTTACCTGGGCATCAAAGACATTCGTCTGGGGCCGTCCCTGCCGGCCTTTATCACCCCGAATGTCCTCGATTTCCTGGTCAAGAATTTCAACATCATGCCCATCACCACTCCGGAGGCGGATCTGAAAGCGATATTAGGTTAAAAAAATCCTGTTTTCATAAGGGTTGTCGTAGGGGCGGGTTCAAAACCCGCCCCTACTGGGCCTTGGCCACGGATCAACCTCAATTCAAGGATAAAAGGATTTTTTATGAAATGCCCAGGACAGGACAGCCGCTACTGGAAGCCCGGGTCGATCTTCGACACCCAGTGCCCCCATTGCGGCGCCGATCTCGAGTTCTTTAAAGACGACACCACCCGCCTCTGCAAGAAATGCGGGAAGCGGATCATCAATCCCCAGATGGATTTCGGCTGCGCCTCCTACTGCCCTCACGCCGAGCAGTGCCTGGGGGGGTTGCCCCCGGAACTGATCGCCCAAAAAGAGGACCTCTTGAAGGACCGGGTGGCCATTGAAATGAAGCGCTACTTCACCACCGATTTCAAACGGATCGGCCATGCCACCCGGGTGGCCCGCTATGCCGAGGAGCTGGCCAAAAAAGAAAAAGGGAATCCGGCGGTGATCCTGTCGGCCGCCTATCTGCACGACATCGGCATCCATGAGGCGGAACGGAAATACCAGAGCACGGCCGCCAGATACCAGGAGGAAGAAGGCCCGCCGATTGCCCGGCAGATCCTGACCAAACTGGGCGCCCGGGAAGACCTGATCGAGGAGGTCTGCGACATTGTCGGCCATCACCACTCCCCCCGAGCGGAGGAAACAACCAATTTCAAAGCGATCTACGACGCGGACCTGATCGTCAACCTGGAGGAAAATCAGAAGGAAAAGGCTTCATCCCCGGAACGGTTGGCCTCGATCATCGATCGATCTTTTTTAACCGACAGCGGCCGGGAACTGGCCATACAAGCATTACTAAAAAACCGCCCTTCTGCCTGACGCCCGGAAATTTCTACTTTCCTTCCCCTCGTCCGGTCACGTCTTTAACCGCGTCAAAGGGGTCTGGGGATGAAACACCTTAATTCAAGAGGAAACCGTGATGAAAATTAAGACGAAAAATTATCGAGATTGATCCGGAACTTTGTGACGGCTGCGGTCTGTGCGTTCCCTCCTGCGCCGAAGGCGCCATCCAGATCATTGACGGCAAGGCTACCTTGACGGCCGAAAAATATTGCGACGGCCTGGGGGCCTGCCTGGGGGAATGCCCCAACGATGCCTTGCACATTATGGAACGGGAGGCCGAGGATTTCGACGAGACACGCGGTGGAGGAACATTTGAAGGGCTTAAAGCCGCCGGCCGCTCCGCAGCCGGAAACCAAGCTGCCCTGTGGCTGCCCCTCCACCACGCTGCAGACCTTTGCCCCCATCTCCTCCTGTCAGGAAGCCAACCAGCCGAAGACCCAGACCGCCCAGGGATCGGCCCTCAGCCACTGGCCGGTGCAGATCAAACTGGTGCCCCCGACGGCGCCCTTCCTCAAAAACGCCAACCTCCTGGTAGTCGCCGATTGCGCCCCCCTGGCGTATCCCGACTTTCACCGGGATTTTCTCCAGGGCAAGGTGGTCATGATGGGCTGCCCCAAGTTTGACGATGTCCAGGAATATATTCAGAAGTTTACGGATATTTTTAATACGGCCAATATCAACAGCGTGACCACCGTGGTCATGGAGGTCCCCTGCTGCGCCGGCCTGCCCTGGATCGTCAAGCAGGCCATGGAAAAGGCTGGGAAGAATATCCCCTTGGCAGAACGAGTGATCGGCGTTCGCGGTCAGATATTAAAATAACCCAAACCGGGGGGAGCAGTTCACCTCCCGGCCCCCCTTCATACTGCGCATATCGGTCGGCCAGCCATCCAGGGTCAAATTTTCGCTCTTTTTCGTATTAACCCTTTAGGGCTGTTATCACGGCCCGCATGAAGGCCGGCAGGTCGTCCGGTTTCCGGCTGGTGATCAGGTTGCCGTCCACCACGACCTCCTGATCGACCCATTCCGCCCCGGCATGAATCAAGTCGTCTTTGATGGCAAAAAAGGAGGTCACCTTCTTCCCTCGGACCACCTCGGCCGAAGCCAGCATCCAGCCGGCATGGCAGATGGCCGCCACCACTTTCCCGGCTTCAAAGATTTCCTTGACCAGGCGGACCATGGCCGGGTAACGTCGCATATGATCCGGGGCATACCCACCCGGGATGATCAGCCCGTTGAAATCTTTTGGATCTACCCGCTCGGCGCTCGTCTGGACGCTGACCGGAAGTCCTAATTTGCTCTTATAAACCTGGGCGCTTCCGGATCCGACCAGGGTCACCGCCGCCCCGGCTTCCAGCAACCGATAATACGGGTACCAGAGTTCAAACTCGTTGTACATCTCTTCGGCGAAGATAATGACCTTCTTCCCCTGAAGTTCCATAGCTCCTCCTCCATTAAAAAGCAAGGGGGGCTTTCCCCCCCTTGGCCATTATTTTCCGTATTCGATCGCCGCAGACCGGATCCAACCGGATTTCGACAAAAGGTGCTAATAGGTGAAAACGGCGTCCGCCTGGAGCGCTTCGGTAATCAGGCGGCCGGCGGCCGTGGTCTGAGCCCCTTCGATCAAATCGGACTCTTCGATGTTCCTTTCCTTGATGCAGGGCACGCAAACTTTGAGAGACCCCCCCAGTTCCAGGAAGTCGGCCATCAGTTTAGTGAAAGGGCTGAAACCTCCCGGCTTGACGAGGTTTTGGATATAACCTTTCTTGGCCAGATAAACGCCTTCCCCCTGCAATACCACCATGGCCTTGACATCCATGGCCAGGGCCGCGTTGGCCATGACAAAGGGCATCGCGGCTTTCTCTGGGTTATCCGAAGCATGGGTGCCGATTACCAGAATCTTTTCTTCTTTTTCCGCCATGATACTACTCCTTTCTTTGCTTGAAAATGGGTTTTATTAACGAAATGATCAAAGACATCAGCCAATTCAGAATTTGCCGGCCAGGCCTTAAGCTGGAAGCCCGCGGACCAGGATGGTCGACAGGTCCTCCACCTCAGCCCCGGACTTTCTCAGGTTGCCCAGGCAGATGGGGCACATGGCCACCAAAGGGGCGCCGGTGGCTTTCAGCTCTTCCACCCTGCGCTCCATAACCTCCCGGGCCAGAAGGGGGGAGATAGACTCCGCCGGCCCGCCGCAGCATTGGGTGAAGGTGCCTGAATTCCGGACCTCCAGGCATTCGATGCCTACCCTTTCCAGGGCCTTTCGCGGCGCAGCGGACAATTCCAGATATCGCCCGTAAAAACAGGGATCATGGAGGGTAACCTGGCCTCGGTCATTCTGGGATGATACGTTGGCCAGTTCAAAATAAGTCCTCACTTCAAATTGCTCCCCGACGTATTGGGGATAGAGAACCTTCAAGGCATAGGTCGTGTGGGGGTCCACGGTAATGATCTTCCGTACTCCCGCTTTTTTTAGTCGGCCGGCCACATACCGGGCATGCGCCACAAAGCTCTCCTGATCACCCAGATCGTAAAGCAGGATCCCGCTGTATTCGTCCAGTCGAGGTTGATAATAAAAGTCCACACCGGATTGGGTGAGGATTCGGGTGATATTCCGGAGAGTGACCTGGGCTCTTTTCTTGGCCGCGCCGGGAGTAATCATGGCCAGCCCCAGACCGGCCAATCGTTTGGGCTGATACCGCCCAAACCGCACCCATTCGGCCAGTGGGCGATCTTCAAATTTTTCCAGAAAGCTGGTGGCCTTCTCGATGTAGGGGACGAACTGATACATCAATCCCGTAAACAGCAGGGACTCACCCTGCTGCCGGAGCCCCAGTTCTTTCCACCAATTGTTCACCAAGAATTTCGGGATGCCGAAGGGGCTCCCGGTCCGGCGTACATTACCGGCCAAGACCTCGATGATATCCTGGGGTCGGTACATGTTAATGATTCCTCCAGTGATCCACAACAAAACGCTTCAAGCCCAGGATCAGCTCTCCGGGATCGGCTTTCCGCGGGCAGGTTTGGGTGCAAAGTCCGCAGTGCAGGCAACGCCACAGATCGTTCGGGTCTTCCAGAATCCTTTCCTTGGCGCCCAACTGGATATAACGAATCATCTTTCGTGGAAAATGCTCATAGATCAACGGGCAGATGGCGGCGCAGGTCCCGCAGTGAAAACAATCCAGGGCAGTATCCACGCCAAAACGGGCCAACTCTTCCGCGAACGAGGGGTTAACCGTGATCATTTCGCGGTCCCTCCTGAAGGCTCATGGTCTTCATCCGTTTCGCCGGGAAGAGGGGCCGCCAACGTGTAGCGAAAATAGCTCCCCGCTTTGGCTCCTTCGGCGATTTCACCATACTTTTTCAAAGCCGCCAGGTACCACAAGACTTCAGATTCAGGCAGACCGGTATCCTGGGCCAGTTCCGGCACCGTTTTGCCGCCCGCCTGCAGTGACTGCTTCAGCGCCTTGACGGCCTGCTGCTGCTCTTTTACCCGGGCCGCAACCTTCGCGATCACCTCTTTTCGGGCCAAGCGGAGCTTATTCCGTGCTTCTTTATCCGTTTCGGCTGCTGTCATCGGGACCTTTTCCCACTCCTTTTCAGCAAATCAGTTCATCGGCGAGGATCATATCCACCATTTCCTCGTATTGCCGCAGTGTCCACCCGTTGACCTGAATGGCGTTTTCCGGACAAACCGCCACGCAGGCGCCGCAACCCCGGCAGAGGGCCGGATTCACCCGGGCTTGCCGGACTGGCCGCCCCTCGACCTCGGTCTCCACCATCGTCAGCGCCCCCGGATTCAGACAGGCTTCCACACAAGCCCCCGTTCCCCGGCATTTATGCGTATCCACTTCGGCCACGAAAGGATCCAACTCCACATAGCCCCGGGAAAGGATGCCCGAAGCCTTGACCGCCGCCGCACCCGCGCCAGCGCAAGCCTCTCCCATATCCATAGGGGCCTGGCAGGTTCCGGCCAGGAGGATCCCGGATACGGAAAGCTCCACCGGTCGCAGCTTGGGGTGCACCTCCAATAGAAAACGGTCAACGCCTACCGGAAGTTTCATCATCTCCACCAGGTCAGGCACGGGATTGGGCTCCATGCCCACCGCAAGCACCACCAGGTCCACTGGAACTTCCACCTCTTCGCCGAAGGTCAGGGTATCCTTGACCGTGATTCGAAGGGGAAAACCGCTGCTGTCGTTCGATCGGGCCACGATGGGGGGTTCTTCCGCCAAGAAGCGAAGGAAGACCACTCCGCTATCGGAGGCTTGCCGATAGAGCTCCTCCTGGCCACGGCCATAGGTTCGAATATCCCGATAGAATTCATAGACGCGCGTTCCCGGAAAGTCTTTTCGAACCTGGAGCGCCGCCTGAATGGTGGCGGTGCAACAGGTGCGGGAGCAATATTCGTTCAGGACTCCGGCTTCATCCGCCTCATGAATACCGGGGATCTGCCGGCTGCCCACACAGTGAATCATAGCCAGGCTTCGAACCGGTCGTCCTCCTAACTCCAGAACCCTCCCTTTGGTTTCTTGCCGGGCCGTCTCCAGAATGAACTGGGGAAGGGTCAGGATCTCCGGGAATACCCCCTGCCCGTACTCTCCCTGGCGGGGGGAGTACGGTTTGAAACCCGTGGCCAGGATGACCACCCCCGTCTCGACCGTATGATCTTCATTCCGCTCAGGAACGCTCCCCGGATACATCCCCGCCAAAAGGACAAATTCACTCCTCCCTGTCCCGGAGGCGTTCAGTCGTCGGATTTTTTCCTGGTCCTCTTCCGAGTTCGGAGGCGTTGTCCTGATCCGGAGATTAAAATTCCCGATGGTCCCTTCAAAACCCACTACCTGAGAACAGGTGTACAGGGTAACGGCCGGATCGCTAAGGACTTCCTGGGCGAGTTTGGAGACCAGTTCGGCGGCCGGTTCTCCCGTGGGGGCTATGCGGTCCAGCAAGGCCGACCGCCCCCCTAAGAAAGGAGATCGCTCCACCAGGGCTACCTTAAATCCTTTCACAGCCAGGTCTTTGGCCGCCCGGAGTCCCGCCAGGCCTCCGCCGATAACGGTGGCGTGCCTTCTGGCCTCGACCCGCAGGGGATTTAGAGCTTTTAGGTATTTGGCCTTGCCCACCGCGGCCGCCACCAGCCGGGTCGCTTTGTCCGTTGCCGCGTCTCCATGATGCACCCAGCTCACCTGCTCCCGGATGTTGGCGTGCTCATAGAGATAGGGATTGGCGCCCGCACGGACCATGACGCCGCGAAAAGTGGTTTCATGCAGGCTGGGAGCGCAGGAGGCCACCACCACCCGGTCGACGGTTCCCTTTTTAAGGTCTTCGGCGATCAGTTCCTGACCGGGATCCGAACACATAAAAGGGTTGGTGCGGACCACCGCCACGCCGGGAATCTTCTCGGCCCGCTCCCGGACCTTTTCCACCGCCACGTGATCGGAGATGTTCCCTCCGCAATGGCAGAGGTAAACCCCGATCTTTTCCCCAGATGGTTTAATCTCTTTCGTTTCTCCCGTCATTATCCGATCTCTCGTTCCACTGGAATTAACCAACCGGTCTTCAAACGGTCAGGACCTTGGGGGAAGCGGCTCGGACCGTCAGGTACTTCGCGGCCTCCATGGAAGCGGCGCCGGACTCCGCGATGGTGTCCACAATGTCCTTAGGACCGGCCGCCGCTCCGGTCACCAGAACGCCTTCCAGGTCCGTCAAGGTCGGGGCTATTTTGGGCTGAATGGTCTTTATAAAACCGTCTAAATCCCGAGACACGGCACAGAGGCCCTCGGGGTTCCATCCCGGCAGCATCCCCAGGGAGAGCACCACCAGATCATGATCCGCCGTGGTCACCCCCGCTCCATCCTGGGCCTCGTAGCGAACCGTGACCCGTCCGCTTTCGCCTTCGCTCAGGGTGGCCACCTTGGCCTTGACAAACTGGATCCCCATGGCCTGAGCATTTTGGAAGAACTGTTCATAGCCTTTGCCAAAGGCCCGGATGTCTATGTAATAAATAATAATATCCGCCAAAGGCAGGGCGCCGGACAGGAGCATGGCCTGCTTGATGGCGTACATGCAGCAGACCCGGGAACAGTAGGGAACACCCAGACTCTGGTCCCGGGAGCCAACGCATTGAATAAAGGCGATGGAATCCGGCTCCATTCCGTCCGAAGGGCGCAGGACCCGGGCATAGGGCCCATGGGGGGCCAGGAGCCGCTCCATCTGCAGCGCGGTAATTACGTTGGGAATCTCTCCGTTGCCGTACTGGGGCTTGTCGGCAAGGGAGATCAGTTCGAATCCGGTGGCCAGAACAGCCGTTTTGGCCTCTACTCGAAAAACCCGAGGTTCCTGGAGGAAATCCACCGCTTGCGTCGGACAGATCTTTTCACATTTGCCGCACAGCAAACAATTTTCCACATCCAGCAACGCCGTCTGCGGGATGGCGTTGGAGAAAGGGATATAGATGGCTTTCCTGGCGGAAAACCCACCCTGTTCTTCATCCCGCACATAAACCGGACAAGTGTACTCGCACTGCCGACAGCCGATGCACTTGTGGGCATCCACATAGCGGGGTTTTTGGGTGATGGTAGCCTTCAAACCTTCCGGGGTCCGCTCCAGCGCGTTCAGCTCACAATAGGTAAACAGCGTAATCCGCTCGTGATGGGCCGCCGCGGCCATCTTGGGTGTGGTAATGCAACTGGCGCAATCGAGCGTCGGAAAAACCTTGGAAAGCCGGATCATCTTTCCGCCGATGGTGGTGTCTTTCTCCACCACGGCCACGCGATAATCCTGCTCCGCCAGATCCAACGCCGCCTGCAGGCCGGCGATACCGCCCCCCACTACCAAGGCGTCAAACGTCAACGTTTGATTGGGCTCCATGGCTTCCTCCTCATTCACCCGCACAGGCCTTTCCGAAGGCCGGAGGTCCTAATTCCTGGACCAACGCATTCATCTCCTGGACCTCCTTCAGAAAAGCCCGATTGCAGACCGTGCAGATCGCCGTGAGCCGGAGCCGGCGCAGATCCAGGTCCTGCGCTTTCATCAGTGCGTACACCCGATCGATCCGTTTGGCCAGGGCCTGGTATGCCCCCTCGTAAGGACATTCGGACCCGCAGGTCATAATGATCACGCCGCTGATCCCTTTCTTGAAGCAGTTCAAGTAAAACGATTCAGGAAACAGCACCGGAGCCGGTACCCGGAGGATATAGGTGTTGGCCGGGTAGGGGCTGTGGGCCTGTCCCACGGAATTGGCCCCCGGGTAGGCACAGTGTTCCGTTGCTAAGATGAGGATTTTTGGCTCCTGTTCCTGCACGGTCCTGACGCCCCCGATTATTTTTTCCGACGCACAAAAAGCCGGGTATAGCCGTTCGCCTCCAGCAGACCCAAGTACTCATGTCCGACCTTATCGGCCCAGGCCGGGATGTCATCCCGGGTCCCGGGATCACCGGACAGGACCTCCAGGATCTCTCCCACCTTCACCTTGCCGATTCCTTTTTTAGCTTCCAGAAGCGGTCCGGGGCAAGCGCTCCCCCGGGCATCAACGGTATTGGCCGCAGTAATGCTGTTCAGATCTGTGTCAGCCATTTTTTTCTCCTTTCAGGGAATATCTCTGTTTTGATAAATTAATAGTGCAAGGTCCTGGCCAAACACCGCTCAAGACCTGTTCAATTCAGCCATTATTTTAATAACTATCTAATCTTAAATACATAAATATTTTTTAAAGACACTATTCGAACAAAAAATAGAGGGGAAAGGTTATTTTTATAGTCTTGTAAATGTTAAAATGTTAAATTAATTATTTAATACCCTGTTAAATTTTAACAGGAGGGGGCCCATGCTTGAACAAGAATTGAGTCGTTACTGGAAGACTGTGGTGGACACAATCCAGGATGGAGTAATGATTGTCGACCCACAGGGTCTTATCGTCTCGGTAAATCGGGCCTTTGAAACAATTACCGGCTATTCCCGGGAAGGGATCTTGGGAAAGCCCTGTTCGATCCTAAAGTGCAATATTTGCAAGAAAGCCCGAGACAAAAAAGGAAGGATGTTTTGTTCGGTTTTTGAATTCGGCAGCCTGAATCAGAGGCGTTGCGCCATCCAGCGCAAGGACGGCAGTGATGTCCCGGTCCTGAAAAACGCTTCCCTTCTTTACGATGTGAGAAGCCAGGTTATCGGGGCCGTGGAAACACTGACCGACCTGACCGAAATCGTGGAAAAAGACAGCCAGATTGAGGCTTTCCGGCGAGAACTGCGGGAAGAAGACAGCTTTCATGGAATATTGGGCCACTCGTCTTCGCTGCAACAGGCCTTAAATATGATCACCAATGCCGCCCCTTCCGATGCCCCGGTGATTATCCTGGGGGAGAGCGGGACCGGGAAAGAACTGGCCGCCAGAGCCCTCCATGAGATCGGTCCCCGAAATCAAAAGCCTTTTGTCAAGGTCAATAGCGCCGCCTTGAGCGAAACGCTACTGGAGAGCGAACTTTTTGGTCACGTACGGGGCGCCTACACCGGAGCCTATGAAGGCCGTAAAGGCCGTTTTGAAGCAGCCCACGGAGGCGACATTTTTTTCGATGAGATCGGGGACCTCCCGCTTTCCACTCAGGTGAAACTGCTTCGGGTACTGGAGGAAAAAGTTATTGAGCGGGTGGGCGAAAACCGGCCGGTCCCGGTGGATGTCCGGATTATTTCGGCCACCAACAAAAACCTGAAACAACTCGTATCCTCGGGGGGATTCCGGGAGGACCTGTTTTTCCGAATCAATGTAATCCCCATAGTGTTACCGCCGTTGCGGGACCGGGTGGAAGACATTCCTCTGCTGGCGGAATTTTTTTTTAAGAGGATCCAGCTAAAAACCGGCAAGCCGATTCAGGGAATCAGCCCGGAGACCATGGAGGCCCTGATAAGCTACGAATGGCCGGGAAATGTACGAGAACTAAAAAGCGCCTTTGAATACGCCCTGGTGACTTGTCAGGAAGCCCTGATTCAGCCCCAACACCTCCCCCTCGGAATTTTCCAGGGAAAACGGTTCAATAATTCGAATCCGAAAACTCCCTTCAATCGAAAAGAAATGAAAAAACAAGCCCTGCAGGAAGCTCTGGAGCGATCCCGTGGGAATCAATCCGAAGCCGCTCGAATTTTGGGGGTTTCGCGGGTTACGGTCTGGAACCGGGTCAGGGAATTCGGGATTGACACAAAAAGTATTGCCAAAGTGGGTAGTTGGGATACAATCTAAACCATGAACATTCTCATCACCGGCGGAACGGGTTTTGTCGGCAGCCACTTAACCGCCCAATTGACCAGCCAGGGCCATCAGGTCACCCTTTTGACCCGGGCCATCAAGCCCGGGCGCTCCCTGCCCCCAGGCGCTACCTTCCTGGAAGGAAACCCCAAGGAAACCGGGCCTTGGCAGAAGGAGGTCCCGGGACACGAAGTCTTCATCAACCTGGCCGGGGCCTCGATCTTCAGCCGCTGGACCGAAGCCTCCAAAAATGAAATGCGGGACAGCCGTATTCTGACTACCCGCAACTTGGTTTCCGCTTTAGCCGACCGGAAAGGCCAGGAAACCGTCCTGCTCAGCACGTCGGCCGTAGGCTATTACGGCTTCCACGAGGATGAAGCGGTCACGGAGAAAACCCCGCCGGGGTCCGACTTCCTGGCTATCATGGCCCGAGACTGGGAGGCTGAGGCCCTGAAAGCCGAGGACTTGGGGGTCAGGGTGATTCGTTGCCGCTTCGGGATTGTTTTAGGCGAGAGAGGCGGGGCACTGGAACAAATGATCCCTTTGTTTCGTAAAGGGTTAGGCAGCCCCCTGGGCACTGGAAAACAATGGTTTCCCTGGATCCACCAGCAGGATCTGACTCGAATCTTTCTTTTCTTATTGGAACAAAAAGAGGCCGCCGGTCCGATCAATTGCACGGCCCCCAACCCGGTGCGGAATAAAGAATTGACCCGAATATTAGCCGAGGTGCTGGGCAAACCGGCCTTTCTCCCGGCCGTCCCCGGGTTTATGCTTAAAATCATCCTGGGAGAATTTGGGAATGTCCTGTTGAAAGGCCAGAAGGTGCTCCCTCAAAAACTTCTCGGTTTGGGCTTCCGTTTTGAATTCCCCACCTTGAGAGAGGCCCTCCAAAATCTAATTGCCAAGCACTCGTAACGGGAGCCTGATTTTTTTCAGTCTGATGGTCTTTTAATTATTGGCCTTCCCGGGCCTGTACCTCGAAGACCACCTTTTTTTCATAGGCCTGGCGCATTTTTTCAATCAACTCCTCCAGGTTGGCCGGCTTCATCACGTAATCGTAGGCCCCCAATTTCATCCCCTCGATTCCCGACTCCATCGAGGCATGTCCGGTAAGCAAAATCACCTCGATCAGGGGCTTCCTTTTCTTAATCTCCCGCAGGGTGTCAATTCCATCCAGACCGGGCATTTTGACGTCCAAAACCACCACATCAAATGGCTGGGCCTCGATGAGTTCGAGGGCTTTTTCCCCGCTTTCCGCTCCCCAGGCCGACATTTTCCTTTTTTTCATTCGTTTGACAATCGTCTCCCGAAAATCGTCTTCATCGTCTACCACCAGTATCTTGAAGTCCTCCAATGGTCACCTCCCTCGGGAAAACTTTACTTAGTCGGAAGATAAATCGTAAAGGTCGTACCTTTCCCCTCTTCGCTGGCTACCATGATTCTTCCCCCCAGCTTTTCCAGTATGCTGAAAACAATCGATAGGCCCAGGCCCGTCCCCTTGCCCACTTCCTTGGTCGTAAAAAAAGGATCGAATATTTTGTCCACCATTTCCTTGGAGATTCCCGGTCCATTATCTGTAATTTCGACGGAAAGTTCACTATTTTTAGGGAGGAATCGTGTTTTTATCATCACCTTCCCATTCTTCCCGATGGCATCGATGGCATTATTCAGGATATTTAAAAAGACCTGCTGCAACTGGGAAGAATCACTGGTAATCTTCGGCAGATCGGGGGCATATTCGGTTTGGATATCAATATTGCGATACCGGCATTCATTCTCCAAAAAGTCGGCTGTTTCATCCAGAACCTTGTTCACCTCCACCGTTTCCTGGAGTGGTTCCATCCTCCGAGCAAACCCTAAGAGGCGATGAGTGACTTTTTTGGCCCGTTCCACGTGATACTCAATCTTGCGGATGGATTCTTCAAACTCCTTGAAGTTTTCGCTTTCCGAAATATCTTCTTCGGCCAGCAGGTCTTTGATCCAGCCCGCCTTCTCACCGATGACGGCCAAGGGGTTATTAATCTCGTGGGCGATCCCGGCCGCCATTTTCCCCAAGGCCGCCATTTTGCTGGACTGGATGACCAAATCCTCACTGACCGCTTTTTCCCGATCGATTTGAATCAGCCTTTTCATCATCAGGCGGGAAGTAACAATCGTCCCGGCGATGATCAACAAAACACCGGCCAATAAAAGAAAAGCGGCCAGATAGCGGGCCCGCAAAAGTGGCGTGAGTTGTTCCTGCGGATCTTCCTTGATCACCAGGACCCACTTGGTATTATTGATCACCGTTGCGGCAAAGAGGGCCCTTTCCCCTTCCAGGGACTGTTCCTCCACCTGCGCCTCGTTTATCCGAGAAAAATCCGGGGTTTTGGGGTGGCCGAAAATCTCCCCGCTGAAGCGGGGTGCGGTCTGCAGGATATTCCGTTTGTTGACGATGAAGGCGTCCCCCTTTTTTCCAATTTGGGCGGCCCGGACAACATCGTCGATGATTTCGGAATTGATCGTTGCCCGCAGAATCCAGGTCTGGTTTCCTTCGCGGCTCATCACGGCAATGATAAAATGGGGGAATTTTCGAAAACCTAAGAAAACGTCGCTGATGTATATCCCACCCGACATGACCGATTGAAACCAGTCTTCCTTCTTGTAATTGACCTCCTTGAGCTCAGGATAGGGGCCTACATAGGCTAAATGATTCCCTTCCTGATCAATGACCCCGATATCGATATAGGATTTGGATCTGGTTTGCATGATGTTAAAAACCCTATTAAGGTAAGTTTCATCGGCCAATTGCTTGAGCGAGTGGGTATGGGCCATGGTGACCAACTGGGAAATTCGTTCGTCAAAAAACAGGTCCATGGAGCTGCGGCGGTTTTCCACCAGGGTTTTTAAATTTTCCATGACCTTGGCGGTGTAGGAGACGCTGAACTGGTAATAGATAGTAAACCCCAAGGCGAACAACGGGATCAGCGAAAACCCCAACGTGGTAAATACGATTTTCCACCACAAACGGCGATATTCTTTCTCTTCCATCGTCTTATGCCATCATCTAAACGTTTTCACTATAATTTAGTCAGCCAGTAGCCGGGGCGCACCCCTTGCTCCTCGGTGGCCAGGGCCACGGCATCTCCGGCGGTTACGGACCGCACCTCTACCGTACCCAGGGATTGGCCCTTTTCATCAAACAGGTTTAAATGGGTTCCTTCTTTGAGGCCCTGGTCCTTTCCCAGGCCAAAGGAGATTTCGATTCCCAGTTCCGTTTGACGGACTCGGTATATTTCCGCCTTACCTTCCTGGGCCAGGAGGCGATCAATCCTTTGGGACAAGAAGAAGACCAGGACAAAAAATCCAATGACCGGGACAAAAGCGAAGGCCGCCACCTCCCAGGGAGCAACCCCTAAAGATCGTTGAATCAGCGAAAATTGATGGCGTCGATAGGTCTCGGCGTCTCCGAATACCTTTATTTGAAAAGGAGGAACTGACGGAGCTACGGCCTTTCCAGGGGCCAGGACCCTGAGGGAATAGAGACCGGGACGGGTTTCCGAACCGATGACCAGACGCCCCCGCCAAAGATACCCCCCCATCCAGTATCCGGTCTGCACTCCCTCAAACAGGAGCCGAATATCCTGGGAATCGCATTGGAAGGTTAGCCTTTGGGTCGATTCCACCGCCTCCCGTAAAGGACCTTGAATATCCAGGACGGTCCCCGGAAGCACCTGATATAAATTTTGCGGTTGCTTAAATTGGGCTACCAGGGCGTCTATGATCGCCAGGAAGCTCATAAGGCAACATACCGCGCCCGCTATTCCGGCCCAGCGTCGCCACCATGAAATCCGATCCAGGGTCATAAGCCGGGTGAAGATTCAACGGTCCGGAGCCTTTTGATGACTATCCGGGCCAGGATCAACGTGGGGATGACCAGGACAAAAAAAGTCTTAACGAAAATAGGGGTGAACAGATCAGGGGTCTTATTGGCGCGGTAAATACTGATTCCCAATTCAATCAGAACCAACACATCCAGTATGACCACACCTATTTTTTGTCGAATATTCATCGTTAGACCGGTTTGTTCCTAGATTGAGAATTAAAATTTTTATTAAACCAATAAACCCCTTAAAAAGCAAGAAGATCGCAAGGGTGCCCATGGGCTCCCCGGCGATCCTCTGGCGTTACCTCAGCAGGGAAGGCTATTTCTTATAAATATTGGTCTTGCTGATATTCATCAACCGTCGGGCCTTCCCGGCCTCCTTAAAGTAGATCCGCACCTCGTCGCCCGCATCCCAGGCACTGGCCGGAAGGGCGAAATACTCATCCGGGACGCTGAAGGTGGTCAAAAGCTTTTGTCTCTTGGAGTAGAGGGTGATGGCCTTCTTCTCCTTGTCCACCAGCGGAAATTTTTTATCCTTGACCAAAGGATCTTCGGCCTCCACCCCTTCCTTCTGGTCGACCAGGGTATAGTCGATTTTTTTGAAATTCTGGGAGGCCGGATCGAAAATAATGATCTGTTTGGCCTTGGCATCCAGCTTCATCCGCAACCCGGCCTTGGGTTCCGGCCCCATCTCGTCCGGGTCCTTGGGTAATTCGTAGATCATGGGCGGCAGATGGCTGTAATCCGGGCTTTTGGGATCGGCTTTCATATCCCGGATCAGGGTGACTGTCCCTTTGGCTTTGTCGAATGCAATGACCCGGCCCTGGTCCACTTTACCCATTTCCCCGCAGCCGTAGGCCAGGACCAGAGGCAGAATCACCAGCAGAGTCAACCCGCAATATTTTTTCAGCATAACGCTTTTCTCCTTTTGCTTTGGGATTCTAAATGATCTTTATCTTTTTTTGGACGCAAGTTCCAGTTTGGCGCCCGCCAACATCTTGACAAAGATATAGAGCGACATGGCCGCCACCAGGCCCAGGACCAGGACCGTGGCCGCCCCGTCAAAATAGGCGCCCGGGGCCGGCGGAACCGCCTTGGCAATCAGTTTCAGCACAATGGACAAAAAGCAGCCGATAACGGCCAATCCAAAGGCGATGCGGATCCCGTAGCCTTTAATATATTTGGTGGCCACGGTCCCCACCTGGGCCCCGATCGAGGCGCCGACCAGCATGATGATCGCCGCCACCAGTTCCGTCCGCCCCTTATAGGTATAGGTGGCAGCCCCGTAAAGACCGGAGATCATAACCTCAAAAAGGTCCGTCCCTACCGCCACGTGGGTGGGACAGCCGACAAAGTAGATCAGGGCCGGCATGCGGATCAAGCCCCCGCCGATTCCCAGGATCCCGGCCAGCCAGCCGGTCAAAAAGCTCACCAGAATGGGTAACCAGGCAGTGCAGTAGATCTGGGCCTCTTTGAAATGGACCATGGGGGGGATCTTAAGCTTATGCAGCGTCTTGTGCCACTCGATGCCGGTGGCCAGGGCATCGATCTCTTTGCCCGCCGCTATGGCCGCCCTTTCTTTCTTCTTTTTCTTGGCCACGTCGGCGAAGACCATCCAGGCGATCAGGGCCAGGAGGATCAGGTACAAATAGCGGACATACACTTCCACCTTACCTAATCGTTCCAGCCACATGACCATCTGGGCGCCCACTTCGAACCCGACCACCGTGCCCCCCAGCATGATAAAGCCCAATTTATAATCCACATTGCCGAACTTGCCGTGGCGCATGGTGGCGATGAGGGATTTTCCGGCCATGTGGGCGATATCGGTGCCGATGGCAAAGGCCATGGGAAAGCCGAGTATGTTGAGGCCCGGCGTTACCATCCAGGCGCCGCCCATTCCAAAGAACCCGCCAATGACACCGACCCCTACGCCGAGGATGATCAGTCCGGGCCAGAAAATCTCGACCCCGGCGATAGGCATGAGAACATATAACCAATCCATAGTGTTTCCTCCTAAGAATAAAATGATTAACCTTTTTGACTAAAACGCCTCCCCGCTCTCCGCGGAGAGCCGGAGGCTGAAGAGGTCCATCTTTTAATGTTCGGCCAATTCCCTGGACTTCAAGTCGATACCGATACGACTCATGATCAGGTCGGCAATGGTTCCAAAAATCACTCCCACCACGGGGATAATGGCCACCGTGAGCAGCGTAAAATACACATGGCTTTCATTATAAAGATTGGTCCACCAGGCCTCCCAGCCGGTAAATTTCCGGGTATCGGCCACCATAACCAGAGTGGGCTGCCTTTGGCCGCCGCCGCCAGAACCAAGGCCGGGCAAAATAAAAGCAACCCGGTGATCAGAGTGGTAGATCTTTGTCCAGATCTTCATCGTTATCCTCCGTTTTCTATTATTTTTTTCCATAGGGAATCTTTGATCCTTAGCTTGGTCAACGTCCGTCGATGGTTGAAATCACCTCCCCTGAAAAAAATCAGCGAATGACCATGACGCTGCAGGGGGCCTGGGCCACCACCTTGGCCGCCGTACTGCCCATGAGCGCCCGTTTGATCCCGGTCAATCCGGAGCTGCCGATCAGGAGAAGATCATAGTTCCCTTCCTGAGCCCGATTGAGGATGTTATTGGCCGGCACTACTCCGGCTTCGAGCACCGCTTCCACGGGGATCTTTTGCGCCTCAAAAACCGATTTGCCTTTCTTAAGGGCGGCCGCGGCCTGGGCTTCCAGCTTGTCCTGGATGTTGGGGGGCATCTCATCGAAATCATCTTTGGAGAAAAAGGCCACGGACATCAGGGTGACCTGAGCCCCTTCCTTTTGGGCCATCTCCAGGGCTTTTTGAACGGCCTTCATCGAGTGTTCCGAGCCGTCGGTTGCCACGAGTACTTTCATAAAAACCTCCTTATTAATAGGATTACCTTGCCCGAAGTTTTTGAACACCTTACTCAATGGCAATATCTATGCCATAACCATTTCTCGCCTCTTCGACGAAAATAATTTGTAATAATAATAAGTTCCAATTTTAAGCGACTGTATGCCTCCCGGTCGTGATCGGGAGTTGAAACCTGAAATGTCAGGGGTGTCATCTGATAAAGGACATACCAAAAAGTAAGCTTGTTCGCTCTCTTGGGCGGGTGGTCCCCATTAATTATGGCTTCTTAGGCTGAAACCGGGCCTTCGCGGCCACCTCGGCGCCCAGACCAAATGGAGGGGCATCAAAAGGGGAAGGATCAGAAGGTAATCCCTTTCTTGACGCCAATCCTTTTTTAAAGTAGATTCGGATTAAGGAACGATTCAAGAAGACGAGCGGACAAACTACCTTATAGGGGGGATATTTAGATGGATCATATGTTTTTAAATGGGCCGAAGAACCCGGTTAAAAGTTCAGGACAACACCTTTCGGGACGGCCACCAGTCTTTGCTGGCCACCCGGATGCGCACCGAAGACATGCTGCCCATCGCTGAGCGAATGGATGAAATGGGCTTCTGGGCTCTGGAAGTCTGGGGCGGCGCGACCTTCGACACCATGCACCGCTTTTTGGCCGAAGATCCCTTTGACCGATTGCGAACCTTGAAGAAATATATTAAGAAAACCCCCTTGACCATGCTCCTGCGGGGACAGAATTTGGTGGGGTACCGCAACTACGGCGATGACGTCTGTCGCCTTTTCGTGGATAAGACCTGTGAAGCCGGCATGGATATTTTCCGGGTTTTCGACGCCCTGAATGATTTTCGGAACTTTGAGACCTGTGTGGAACGGATCAAGGCCAACGGCAAGCATTTTCAGGCGGGAATCTGTTATTCTCTGACGGAAAAAACCTTGGGGGGTCCGGTCTTCAACATGGACTATTACGTCAATAAGGCCAAGGAGCTGGAGGCCATGGGCGCCGACACCCTCTGCATCAAAGACATGGCCGGCATCATGGCTCCTTACGATATCGCCTGGTTGATTTCCGAACTCAAAAAGAATATCACCATCCCTATCCATCTGCACACCCATTATACCAGCGGCATGGCCTCCATGACATATCTGAAGGCCATTGAAGCCGGTGTCGATATCCTCGATACCTGCCTGGCCCCTTTTGCCTTAAGGACTTCACAGCCGGCCATTGAACCCATTGTAGCCACTCTGGCAGGAACCCCCCGGGATCCTGGTCTAAACTTGAATGCCCTGCTCGAGATGGGTGAATATCTGGAGACCATCGCGCCTAAGTATAAGGACTACCTGGCCACCAACCGCATGTCGGTGATCGACACGGCGGTCCTGGTCCACCAGGTCCCGGGCGGCATGATCTCTAACCTGGTCAGCCAGTTGAAGGAGGCCAAGGCCTTGGATCGCCTGAATGAGGTCTACGCCGAGGTGCCGATCACCCGCAAAGAACTGGGCACCCCACCGCTGGTCACCCCGACCTCCCAGATCGTGGGAGTGCAGGCCGTCCTGAATGTCCTCTTAGGGAAATACAAGGTGGTCACCAATCAGGTCAAGGATCTGGTTTTCGGCCTCTATGGTAAAACCCCCACACCCATTGACCCTGAAGTGCAGAAATTGGTGCTTAAAAACTACAAGCGAGGCCAGACCCCGGTTACCGGGCGGGCGGCCGACTACCTGGAACCCGAATTGGAAGAGGCCCGTAAAAAAATCGGGGCCCTGGCCAAGGACGACTTTGACCTGCTCATCTACGCCCTTTATCCCACCACCGGCGAACAGTTTTTGAAGTGGAAATACGGTCTGGAAGAAAAACCGCGGGAAGTTCTTTCCTAGAAATCTTTCCATGGCCCTCCCCCGGGTATCGGGGGAGGGCCCTCGGGAGGTCCCCATGTCCCTCCCTGGTTGGGCCTTAAAGAACAAATCAGCGCCTCGATCATTTCTCAGATAAATCGAACCGACCCTTTGATCTCGTCCTTTCCTTTAAAAGAAATAAGGTTGGATTTAAAAAGGAGTAATTCATGCGTGTAGCCATGTACTATAACAACCGGGACATCCGGATCGAAGAGCAGCCCCGACCGGAAATCGGTCCCGAGGAGGTCCTGATACGAATTGAAGCCAGTGGCATCTGCGGCAGCGATGTATTGGAGTGGTATCGGATCCACAAGGCCCCACTGGTTCTGGGTCATGAAATCGCCGGGCAAATTGTGGAAGCGGGGACCGCCGTCGATAAATACCGCATCGGCGATCGGGTAGCCGCCTCCCATCACGTGCCCTGCAATACCTGTCATTATTGCCTGAGCGGTCATCACACTGTTTGCGAGACTCTACGCCGAACCAATTTCTATCCCGGAGGATTTGCCGAATATGTCCGGCTCCCGGACATCAACGTCGATCGTGGGATCTACCTTCTGCCGGAGAGCCTGTCCTATGAAGCTGCCACCTTCATCGAGCCCTTGGCCTGCGTGCTTCGGGCCCAGCAAATCGCCCGGCTCAGTGCCGGGCAGACGGTCCTGGTCCTGGGCAGCGGCCTCGCCGGTTTGCTCCATATTCAACTGGCCCGATCGCTGGGAGCCGGCCGGATTGTGGCCACTGATCTCAGTTCCTTCCGTCTGAAGGCGGCCCGCCAACTGGGGGCCGACGTTGTTTTCCCCGCCGACCACTATACACCCGCCTTGCTTCAGGAGGTTAACGGAGGACTTCTGGCCGACCTGGTTCTGGTCTGCACCGGGGCCCGGCAGGCGCAGCTTCAGGCCCTGGCCTCCGTGGAACGGGGAGGAACGGTTCTTTTTTTCGCCCCCACCGACCAGGGGGTTACCATCCCTTTGTCGATCAACGATCTTTTTTTCCGAAACGACATCACCCTGACCACCTCCTATGCCGGCAGCCCGGCCGACCACTGGCGGGCCAGCCAACTCATCCAGGCCGGTATCCTGGATCTGGATCGATTAATCACGCACCGACTCCCCTTGGCCCAGACCCAGGAAGGGTTTCGTCTGGTGGTCGAGGCCGGGGACTCGCTGAAGGTCATCATCGAGCCGCAAAAATGACTTCAAACATTAGGCTTAGTATCGCGATCAGTCACTTTGAGCAGGTTTTGTCATTCTGAGTCCCGCGATAGCGCGGGACGAAGAATCTCGTAGTTCCAGAGGCTTACGAGATCCTTCACGGAGTTAACCCTGAGCCGAAAGACTAGACCCTTCGTTTCACTCAGGGTAAAAGAAAGGCGAAAGGTTCAGGATGACGGCTCGAGACTTTTTGCGAAACCATCAAGCTTTATAGATTTCCTTCAATCTGTACACTTTAGAAGAAACCCTCCTGACCAGCCAATCCGGCTCAATCAGTTTCGCCTCGTCCCCGAAGGAGAGCAGCCAGCCGGTTACCTCCGGCTCGGAGGAGGCCTTAAAGGTTAATCTGATTTTATCCTTCCCTTTTTTTTCGATCTTTTGATTGGGACTCCAAACCCTTTCAGCCACATACCGGGCCGCCCAACCCGTTAATTCAACCACCACCTCAAAGACCTCGTCCTTGATGATCCCAAACTGGCGGTTGAAGATTTTTTCAAAGTCATAATCCGTGGGAAATTCAAATAGCCGGTCCGTGATTTCCACCTCCTTGAACCGGTGAATGGCCAGCAGGGGATCATAATCAGGTTCCTGGTATTTTTTGCCGGGCGTTTTGGCGATCCGGGCGTGGAGGTAAATGGTGTCATGGTGGGAGAATAGCTTGAGGGGTTTGATAAAGTAGGTCTTCGGCTTGTTTTCGCTGATGGTCTGGTAGTGGATCTTGCAGACCTTTGCGTTCCTCCATGGCCCGGAGGAGTCGGCGCATGGTTTCCTGGTGTGGGGTATAATCGATGCTTCCCGGCCGGAAGGCGGCAAAAGGCATAGAAGTGATCTGCCGGCCTTCCGGCAACAGGCTCTGGCTCTTCCACAGGGCCTGGGCCGCCTCCTCGAACAGGGTCGGCCCCAGGAGGTGGGAGGTAAAGGCATGGCACATCTGCAAAAGCTGGATCTCCTTCTCGTTCAAACCGGATGCCGCCCCCAGGTTGCGGGGCCGTTCCATATAATAAACGTTCCGGTTTCCTTCTTTGGACTTCCTGGATGACCAGCCCATGCCCGGTGTTGATTTCGTCCACCAGCCGTAAAACCGTTTGTTTGGAGCAATCCAGCAGGTTGGCAAGTTCTGTCAGGGAGTGCCTCTGCCCTGAGAACATCAAACGGGTATAAAGCGTGATCAATTTTTGACCGTAGGTCCGGTCATAGTCCCTTTTCCTTGGCATTGACTTCCTCCAGACTTTAAAAATTGGGTTGTTCCCCAGGGCTCCCTCGCCCCCTTGGGGGAGAGGGTTGGGGTGAGGGGGAACTCCCCCTCCCTCGGGAGGGGACTTTGACGTTAACTCTGTCGAACGTTTGGGGGGTGGGTGAACCCGGCCCTTCGAACCAACCTATTTAAACTCACTTTCGTTACGTCCTATGGAACGATATTGTGGTAAACTTGTCAAATAAAAATATGGCCACCTTCGAAAAACATTGCCGGGAATCCATGGCCCTGTTCGGCCAGCCTTACGAGGAAATCCATCTCTGGCTGGACGAATTCCAAGGCCGGGAACCCTATAAGATGAGGCACCGGCGCCTGCGGCACCACGAGGCCGGGATCCGCCAGGTTGTGGCCCTTTTCGGACCTGACGCCGAGGCCGTCGCCCGGCGTCACATCATGACCGACCTCCAGGAAGAGGGTTGGACGGAGCAGGATCCCTTCCCCAAGGACGAAGCCGATTTTGTTCGGATCGGTTTTTTCTAATCCACGCTTTCTCATCATACTAAACCCCGAGGCATGAGAATAAAGATTGACCAAGATTCGTCATTCCGGACAAGCGAAGCGCGATCCGGAATCCAGCCTTGGATAAGCTCTGGAGGTCCTGGATACCGGATCAAGTCCAGACCCACGAAGCACAAGGATCACGAGTTCCCCCACCCCTCAATCCCCTCCCACCGCGGGAGGGGAGATAAAAGGCTGGGGCGGTTCAATAGGGCTCCCTCTCCCCCACGAGGGAGAGGGTGGGAGTGAGGGGGATAACCCTAGTTCAAGGCTATTTCCGTTCAAAAATCAGGAGGGTGATATGATCTCCCGCAGAAAGTTTTTTAAGACGTTGCTGGCTTCCGGATTACTCCCGGGATTAGGTCCCGGCCCATGGGTGGACCTATTAATCGCAGGTGAGCCTGGTCTGCCACCTGATCAACAGAACCGCTTTTCCAAAAACCGGATTATCGGCATCGGGACAGCCGGGATCAATATCCTTGACCATCTGCTGGAAAGCGGAATTCAGGGTATAGACGCCATTGCCTGCCATACGGACCTCTATCGTCTGGCCTGCTCCCGGGCACGGACTAGAATTCCTCTTGTCGTCAACCGGTTTGAAACGGTTGAGGATGGAGGTCCCCGGGAATTCCAACTGATGCCGACGACTCAGGCTGCCCTTTGGGACTCCATTCGGGGATCCAAGGAACCTGACCATCGTGGTCGGGTTGGGAGGAAAAACCGGGACCCAATTCGCTCGGGTGATCGCCCGGTTAGGCCATGAGGTCGGGACCTTCGTCCGGATGGTGGCGACGATGCCTTTCCCTTTCGAAGGAAAGGCCCGCCTTCATCGCGCGGAAGAGGGTTTGTGGGGGCTGGGTCTATATATAAACGAGAGTATCATTTTCAACAACGATTTTGAATGGACGCCCGGCTACGAAGAGGTGGAATTTTTGGATTTTCCGGAAATGGACCGAAAGGCCAACGAAATGTTGGCCAAGATAATCAAGGAAGCCCTTAATTCCCATGAAAATATTCCTGGATGACGAACGAAAGCCCCCGGATGGCTGGCATCTGGTAAGCACCCCGCGAGAAGCCATTGAATGGCTGCAAACGGGAAGCGTGGAGGAAATCAGCCTGGATCACGACCTGGGTGACGGGCCGGATAATGGATACCAGGTCATATTATGGATCGAGGAAGCGGTTGCCTTGAGACAATTCGTCCCCCCGAAAATCCGGGTCCATTCCGCCAACCCATCCGCCCGGCAAAAAATGGAATCGGGCATCCGGAGCATTGTCCGCCTTCATGAGGAAAACCTACGGAAAGTTCCTCAGTCTGGTCCTCCGTCATAAACCGGA
>CAVVCH010000027.1:0-7952 GCA_963746605.1 uncultured delta proteobacterium | reverse complement strand
GAAAAAGGGCGAAAATATGACCCTCGATGGACTGGCCGCTCGTTATACAATAGTGTAAGAGAGGGTGCCAGGAGGAAACGATCCTCCCGGCCAAAGGTTATTTTAGTAGGTTTCCCCGAACGCCGATCACTCGTTCCGCCAACGGGATATTCTTCCCAGCCTTTTCCATGGCCTGCTTGACGATCCAGGGCAGGCCGGCACAGCAGGGGACCTCCATGACCACGGTGGTCACGCTGTTGATATTGGCCGTATTAAAAATATCCGTAAACTTCTGAATATATTCCTGGACATCGTCAAACTTGGGGCAGCCCATCATGACCACCTTGCCCTGGAGAAAATCTCGGTGAAAGTCGGGATAAGCCAGGGGGGCGCAATCGGCGACTACCAGGAGGTTGGCGTTTTTGAGGAAGGGCGCCGTCGGGGGCACCAGTTTGATCTGCACCGGCCAGTGGCTGAGGGCCGATCCCTGGACGGTCTGTGTCTTCGGTTGATTGGCTTCCTGACAGGAGGAGATGGGGGCAAAGGTCTGCAGCGTGGTGGAGGGGCAGCCACAGGGCAGCTTGGTTTCCGGCTGCGGAGCGACCGGCGGCTTTAAGCCCTTCAAATGTTCCTCCACCGCTGTCTCGTCGAAATCCTCGGCCTCCCGTTCCATAATGTGCAAGGCGTCGTTGGGGCATTCCCCCAGGCAGGCCCCCAGGCCGTCGCAATATTTTTCGGCCGTCAAGGTAGCCTTGCCGTCAATGATCTGGATGGCGCCTTCGGCGCAGGAGGGAACGCACAGACCGCAGCCGTCACAAAGTTCCGGATCAATCTCGATAATTTTTCTCTTAATTTTCATCACGGTTTCCTCTTGAATTAAGGTGTTTCATCCCCAGACCCCTTTGACGCGGTTAAAGACGTGACCGGACGAGGGGAAGGAAAGTAGAAATTTCCGGGCGTCAGGCAGAAGGGCGGTTTTTTAGTAATGCTTGTATGGCCAGTTCCCGGCCGCTGTCGGTTAAAAAAGATCGATCGATGATCGAGGCCAACCGTTCCGGGGATGAAGCCTTTTCCTTCTGATTTTCCTCCAGGTTGACGATCAGGTCCGCGTCGTAGATCGCTTTGAAATTGGTTGTTTCCTCCGCTCGGGGGGAGTGGTGATGGCCGACAATGTCGCAGACCTCCTCGATCAGGTCTTCCCGGGCGCCCAGTTTGGTCAGGATCTGCCGGGCAATCGGCGGGCCTTCTTCCTCCTGGTATCTGGCGGCCGTGCTCTGGTATTTCCGTTCCGCCTCATGGATGCCGATGTCGTGCAGATAGGCGGCCGACAGGATCACCGCCGGATTCCCTTTTTCTTTTTTGGCCAGCTCCTCGGCGTAGCGAGCCACCCGGGTGGCGTGGCCGATCCGTTTGAAATCGGTAGTGAAATAGCGCTTCATTTCAATGGCCACCCGGTCCTTCAAGAGATCCTCTTTTTGGGCGATCAGTTCCGGGGGCAGCCCCCCCAGGCACTGCTCGGCATGAGGGCAGTAGGAGGCGCAGCCGAAATCCATTTGGGGATTGATGATCCGCTTCCCGCATTTCTTGCAGAGGCGGGTGGTATCGTCTTTAAAGAACTCGAGATCGGCGCCGCAATGGGGGCACTGGGTCTCGAAGATCGACCCGGGCTTCCAGTAGCGGCTGTCCTGTCCTGGGCATTTCATAAAAAATCCTTTTATCCTTGAATTGAGGTTGATCCGTGGTCAAGGCCCAGTAGGGGCGGGTTTTGAACCCGCCCCTACGACAACCCTTATGAAAACAGGATTTTTTTAACCTAATATCGCTTTCAGATCCGCCTCCGGGGTGGTGATGGGCATGATGTTGAAATTCTTCACCAGGACATCCAGGACATTCGGGGTGATAAAGGCCGGCAGGGATGGCCCCAGACGAATGTTCTTGATGCCCAGATAAAGCAGGGTCAAGCAGAATGGCCACGGCCTTCTGCTCGTACCAGGAAAGGATCATGGATAGAGGCAGGTCGTTGACCCCCACACTGAAGGCCTTGGACAGGGCCACGGCGATCTGAATGGCCGAATAGGCATCGTTGCACTGGCCCACATCCAGCAATCGCGGGATCCCGCCGATGTCTCCCAGATCCTTATCGAAGAATCGGAACTTACCGCAGGCCAGGGTGAGGACGACACGAATCCTTTGGCGACCTTTTCCACAAACTCGGTATAGTAATTTCGGCCCGGTTTGGCCCCGTCACAGCCGGCCACCAGGAAGAAGTGACGGATGGCCTTGTTCTTGACCGCTTCGATGACCTTGTCGGCCACGCTCATGACCGTATTCCGGCCGAACCCGACGGTGACCGTTTTGCCGTTGCTGTCTTCCGCAAAACCGGGCAGGGCCAGGGCCTTTTCGATAACCGGGGTAAAATCTCTGTCGGCGATATGGGTGACCCCCGGCCAGCCTACCAGTCCGGTGGTGAATATATTGGCCTGGTAGGATTCCTTGGGCTTCTGAATGCAGTTGGTGGTCATCAGGATGGCCCCGGGAAATTCGGCGAACTCCTTATGCTGATTCTGCCAGGCCGTCCCGTAATGCCCGTAAAAATGGGCATATTTTTTCAGTTCAGGATAGCCATGCAGAGGGAGCATCTCCCCGTGGGTATAGACGTTGATGCCTTTGCCTTCCGTCTGCTTCAGGATCAGTTCCAGGTCCTTCAAGTCATGGCCGGAGACCAGGATGGCCTTCCCTTTCTTGTGCCCCAGCGGGACCTTGGTCGGGACGGGATGACCGTAGGTTTCGGTGTTGGCCGCGTCTAAGATCTCCATGGCCCTTAGATTGATTTCACCGGCCTTCATGGTCAGCCCGATCCAGTCGTTCAGGGTCAGGTCTTTATTCAAGGCTGCCGCCAGCCCCTCATGAATAAAGGCGTAAATGGCTTCATCTTCTTTGCCAAGTATCTGGGCGTGGTCGGCGTAGGCTGAGATTCCTTTAATGCCGAAGGTGACGGTCCAAATCAAGGCGTGAATATCTCTATCCGTAGTTGTATCCGATTGAATCCCGACCTTTTCTCCTTGGGCGGTCATCCCTTCCAGTGTATCCGCCAGAGTTAAATTGGCGGGCCCATCTGGGAAATCCACTTTTCCGCCGGCCGCTTTAACTTTAGCTTTCAATTTTTCCCGCAAGGCCACGGTCTCTTTCAGTAGAGGAGCGAACCGGTCCGCGTCAAAATCCACATTGGTCAAAGTCGAAAACAAGGCCTTTACGGTAAAGATATTGACTTCCGGGTCGCTGATGCCTTTCTTGCGCCCTTCCACGGCCACCTGGGACAATCCCCGCATGGCATACACCACCAGATCCTGAAGAGCGGCTACTTCGGGCTGCTTCCCGCAGACCCCGATTTTGGTGCAGCCTTCCCCTTTAGCGGTTTGTTCACATTGGTAACAAAACATGATCGATCTCCTTTCATTGGTTTGGATGTTTCAATTATTTTGGGACCAATTTGGTCCGTTTCAACGCCATTTGAGCTTAATAATAAGGTCTCGACCCGTGTATTGCTTTGATTTAAGTCAACAAACGAATCTTAAAAAGCAAGATAAATCGGGAAAGAAGTCGTGGTTAAATTTAGGATAATATTATTAATCTAAAACATCCGGCATCGGCGCGCAAGGGAGTCCGGAAAAATTATTTTCCATTCATTTTTTCGATTTCTGTTGACATCAACGTATAAATGTCTATTTATATATCTATTGATTCAAGAGTAAAATTCAGAGATATTTAGGCGCTCATCATGATCACTAAGAGCAGAAACAAGATGAAGGAGAGAGGACCCGACGCTCATCCGGCGCAAATGGAAGACCAGGAGGAATGGCAACAATCCCTATCTACCGTGGCGTTCTTAGCCAAAAGCCTATCCGATGAAAACCGTTTGCGGGTGCTCATCAGTCTGCGGGAGGGACGGCTCTCGGTATCCGCTATGGTAGAGGCCTTACAATTGTCCCAGCCGCTGATTTCTCATCACCTAAAGGAATTGAAAAGGTCGCTTTTAGTCAAGGTCGAACGGAATGGGCCTTTTATCTATTACGAATTGGCCGATAAAAGAATCCTCCAAATCATCAAGGACCTGGAGACTTTGGCCGGAGAATTACTGGCCAACCGACGAACTTTTTAATCAGGAGAACACCCATGCCTGGAAAAACGATACAGGAATTAATCGAGAAACTGGACCCTGAAAAAGCCTTAAAAGAAATTGCGCTGGCAGTCAAAACCTTATTCCCTTTGTTGGATCAAGAGTCCCGGCTGAATTTTGTAGTCAGCCTGATAGGGGATGCTGGGGCGGACAAAGTGGCGAGCCTGGTGAACCTCTGACTGGCGGAATGCATGGACGAAGGTGTCGATCCAACCAAGATGTGCCAGAGTTTGGTGGATAAGGTTTTTCAATCCAAACAGTTAAGAACAGTGGCCGAACCGGATATTTTAGTGCTTTTTGAAGACTGGCTGGAGGAATTGGAAGAGGAAATCATAAAACAAGTCCACCAGTCCGGGTCCGAGGACTTGGGGGAATTGGCCCGCGGATCTGGGGTTATCCCGGGCGGGTGTAAATTTCCTGATCACCAAATTGAAACGGGAGGAAAGGATTTAAAAAATTTTGCATCACTTTAACCTGCACGATTCTAGGCAAAGTAACGCAAAATTTTTTCGAAAGAAAAAAGCGCCGACTTTTTCGATGGAGGGGCTCGTTATGAAGACTAAAAGCATATTTTGGGCCGTCCTAGCGGTGGTTGTAGTGATCGGGGTTCTCTGGTTTACCAACCGGGCCGTAACCCCGAAGGCGGCTACCTGGGAGGATGTGCTTGAGGAAGCCCAGCGTGGAGGCTACCGGATCATCAAGACGGATGAGATCTGGGAGCGGTATCAAAAGAATCCGCAGGACCTTATGCTGGTGGATACCAGGCAGGAATGGGAGTTCAGAACCGGGCACCTGAAAGGAGCGGTGAATTTTTCCATGGAGCCCACGGCCTGGTCCCGCTGGCGGAAACAGAAGGAGATGGAAACCTTTTTGGGGTCCTGATAAAAACCGGTCCATTGTCTTTTACTGAGCGGGTTTAACCTGAGTCCGCAGCGACTCCGCAGCCCGGGTGGCTGTCAAACTTGGCTATAAAAATGTATATCGCGATCCCTACGGATTTCCGGAATGGCAGGCCAAAGGCTTGCCCATCAGCAGCGCTCCGGCCGGCCTGTCCGGAGAAGCGGCCCCTCCCAAAACCCCCGGTCCTCTGTACGGCTGGGCCATGGTCTGGACCTTGCTGGGCATCTTTGCGGGTGGGATCGCCCTGAATCTGACTCCCTGCGTCTATCCCATGATCCCCATCACCGTTTCCTATTTTGGGGGGCGGAGTGGAGAGGGACAGGGAAAACTGTTGATCCACGGCCTGTTATATTTAGGGGGGCTATCGGCCACCAATTCCATTTTAGGAGTCGTGGCGGCTTTGACCGGCGGTCTGATGGGGGCCATGCTCCAAAACCCGATCGTCCTGCTGGCCGTGGCCGGGATTCTGGTTTTCTTCGCCTCCAGCCTCTTCGGCTTCTGGGAACTGCGCCTCCCCGGAGGCCTGACCAGCATGGCTTCCAAATCGTATGCCGGATATTTCGGTTCGTTATTTATGGGGTTGACCCTAGGCGTAGTGGCGGCACCCTGCATTGGTCCATTTGTCTTGGGTCTCTTGACCTGGGTGGCCAGTATGGGGTCCCCCTGGCTGGGGTTTATTATCTTTTTTACCTTGAGCCTGGGCCTGGGGTTGCCTTTATTTTTTCTGGCCATGTTTTCCGGCAAGATCGAAAAACTACCCCGATCCGGAGAGTGGATGCTCTGGGTTCGAAAACTAATGGGCTGGATCCTGGTGGGCATGGCGGCCTATTTCATCCGGCCCCTCCTATCTGAGACCGTAGCGGTATTCCTTTTCGTTCTGGTAGCCTTGGGCGCCGGACTGCACCTTGGCTGGTTGGACAAGTCCCAGGCCGGCTTTCGGGCTTTCTCTTGGATGAAGGGTGGGGCCGGGATCGCCGGTCTGGTGATAGCCACTTTTATCCTGGGATCCTGGATGATACGCGGGCCGGGGGTGGCCTGGAATGCCTATTCGGACAAGCTCCTGGCGGAAGCGGCCCAAAACCGGAAACCGGTCATCATCGATTTCTACGCCACCTGGTGTACTCCCTGCCGGGAACTGGAGGAAATCACCTTTCACCATCCGGAGGTGGTCCAAAGGGGAAACCGGGATTATATTATGGTAAAAGTAGACGTGACCCAGGCCGGCAATCCAATGAATGAACGGCTTCTCAGTCAGTATGGAATCAAAGGGGTCCCGACTGTGGTTTTTATAGACTCGAGCGGGAAAGAACGTTTGGACCTCAGACTGGTCGATTATCTCCCGCCGGATCAATTTTTGAAGAAAATGGATACGATAACTCAAAAATAAAAAAGGAGGATCTATGGCGTATATAGAGAAATTCTTGGGGAGGCGGACTGAGGTTCCGGAGGATCGGCGTTATGTCGTCAAACCGGGACTCTGGGCCAAGGTCGAAGGGCCGGAGGTGCGGTTTGGGTTAACCGAACCGGAACTGGTACTGGTCGGCGGGATTAATGACCTGGAATGGCTGGTCGGAGAAGGCGAGGAGGTGAAACAGGGTCAGTCGATCGCCATTGTCATTACCGGGAAAATTAAGTATCTCGACGCCCCCTTGGCCGGGGCCGTGCGATTGAACCTCAACGTGAAAGGGGACACGGCCCTAATAACCGAGGATCCTTACGGCCGGGGATGGCTTTTTCAAATCAATACCGGTTCGGGGCCGGAGGCCGGCCTGCTAGGCCTATCGCCGGCTGAAGCGTATATCGAGAGCCTTCAAAATTCGGAGGGCTGTAAAAACCCCGAAGGACTGAAAGGCGGAGTCTCCGGGATATGCAAGGCCGTTTATTCCGGGATCCGGGAACAAAAATTCTAAAAACGGAGGGAGAAACCAAATGGTCAAAATCCGCTGTTTTTATAATGAACCGAATGGGAAACCTTGAAAACATTTTAAGGAAATGATGCCCAGGTTGGGCCAAAAGTATGAAATTCAGGTTGAAATAGTATCCAAACCCATTGCTGAATACAATACGGATGATTATTTTGAACTTGAATTGCCGGTGGCCCCGGCCATCATGGTGGAGGACGAGATTCTGGTGGAAGGCTCCGATGTCGCTGAAGAAAAATTGGAGAATGCCATCCGCGCCAAACTGGGGCTGGAGCCGCTGGTGTCGGGAAAGAAGGGGGTCCTGGGACGGCTTTTTGGTCGGTAAAGTCCAAAAATCATGAAGGAAGAAAAAATAAAAGGAAACGTGCATCCGGGGAAAGGAGCCGTCATTAAGGCGGTACTACTGGTAATTTTCATTGCCGTGGCGGTCTATATCGTGCGCTTTACCCCGGTCAAAGATTTTTTGACCGTGGAGGAGATGAAACGATTTCTGGACACCTCCGGGTTTTGGGCACCGGTGCTCTTTATTTTGATCTATACGACCGGGATCTGCCTTTTTGTGCCGGTTCGCTACTGACCACCATCGGCGCGGCGATTTTCGGAGCCTATTGGGGTTTTCTTTATGTCCTGATCGGGGCCGTGTTGGGAGCCACTGCCGCGTTCTTTATCGGCCGCTATCTGGGCCGAGACTTGGCCGCTTCGATTATCGGAGATCGATTGAAGCGTTATGACGAGGCTGTGGAACGCAACGGCTTCGCTACCGTTCTCTATTTACGCTTGATCTATTTCCCCTTCACCCCGATGAACTTTGGTATGGGATTGACCCGGGTGCGTTTTTGGGATTATTTTTGGGGAACATTCTTCGGGATCATTGCCGGGACCTTCATCATTACTTTTTTTGTGGGAACCATCAGGGAGGTTTGGTCCGGGGGTGACTGGTCGAAACTCCTATCCTTGAAGGTCGCTTTTTCCAT
>CAVVCH010000026.1:0-13435 GCA_963746605.1 uncultured delta proteobacterium | reverse complement strand
GTTAAGTGCCATAGTCTCCTTGATCTTTCAATATATATTTACCGAACCAAGGGATGTCCCCTTGCTCATAAATCATATCAAATAGTTCGCGTGGCCCGATCCCATTTCGCCTTTCAGACGGTTTTGCAAAGTCGATATACCAGCAGATTGGTCAAAGCTAAGACGCCCCCCAAATCCAGGTGGAAATGAGCCCCGGGCATCGATTCCGACGACCGCCCTGACAGGAAACTCCTGATCACCCCGCCACAGTAAAACGTATAAAGGGACATATGGCAACCCCGGTACCCGAATAGCAACGTCGGCTCCCTCGATCAGTTCACCGCCAAATCCCAGTGCCCGATCGATCAATCGGTCGGGATCCTCTTCGAAGCCTTTGGCCAACTGGCCGGTAGCCACAGCATGGGCACCAGTGAAGAACGTCCGGCCGCCGGGCAGTTCCTGCGGCACGGCCATCCGGCCACTCGGCGGCACCCCTTTGGAAGCGGCCAAGGTAGTCAGCAGCACCACCCCGGCCTGATAGCTGACCGGCTGATCGGGAAGTCGAGTCTCGGTAATTCGTCGACAGGCGGGATCGATGGTATAATCACGCCGACTAAGGAGAATTCGAAGGTGGCCCCATCCCAGATCGCACCAACCGCCTCCGCTGCTTGTTGCGGAGAACGATTACTCAGGTCGCTCCACAAGGCCTCTGGGATTTGATCGGCCCACTTGGGCAATTCCTTTTGAGACGGCTTCATTCGGTTTTCTCTCCGGTTGATTGTTGGTTTCGGCCCACTGCTAGGCGCGCGGAATCTGCCAGAAGGAACCCCTGCCGTGTAAGGCGCTGACCATTTCCCTCATATATTCGCGCAGGTGGGAAACATAATCCGGGTCCAGGCGTCTCCTGAAAAAATTCCCGGAAAAGGCCTGGGCCATATCCAGCAGCGGGACGATCCCTTCCTCAGTGCCGGGCTTGAAACCGCTCCAATTGCGAACATCCTCTTCCGACCGGAAGAGATTCATGGTGCTTCAGGAATAGGGAATGTCTTTGAACCATTCCCGAAGAGGGACGGGGGTATAGGCGACCGGGCCCCCGGGTTCCGTGCTGAGCACCACCCCGTCCTTCATGTCCACTCGAATCGGCAAGCCGCAATCCAGACAGGGTGCCTCGATCCGGACCGTTTTTCCAGGAAAAAGCCAGCTGACCGCCAGCGCTTCAAACCCTCACTGGGCGTACCATTTCTGCTGGCCGTCAATGGTGATACGGTACTGGGTGGGAAGATTATTGAACGGCGGAAAGGAAGTGATATAATCGGTGTTCGGATAAAGCCACCCAGGGAACATGGGAAGCGAAAAAAGCTCATGAACGGCCTTTCGCCCTTCTTCGGTTGAGACCCCTAAAATAGCGGCAATCTCCGTGTAGTGAGGTGCCTGCCCCGTCTCTACCAACCTTTTTATGATAACGTGAAAGGTCTTATCCATCCTGCTGGTTTCGGTCATGGGAACCTTCTCCTTTCTTTAAGATTAACGACTTCGTAAAGTTTTGGGTTACTATCGGATAAATAGAGTCAGTCCAGACCAACCAAATATGATCAGGAAGGAAGTGTCGGTTGGCCCGCGGCATCCCCACTCAGCTTAGAAGCATCTTTTCAGGGGGGAAAAGGGCAGTTTAAGAGTCTTTTTGCCCATCGGTTTTGATACATTTCACTCGGATTTCAATGCATTCGTTCGGCCCTCCATTCACCATAGTCTACCCGATCTTTCAATAGATTATTTATTGATCGTGGCTTGTAACTTTAACCCTAGGGCCTTCACAACCTTCAGCACCGTGGCGAACTCAGGGTTCCCCTCGGGCGACAACGCTTTATAAAGGCTTTCCCGTCCGAGGCCCGTCTCCCGGGCGATATCCGCCATACCTTTAGCGCGGGCGATGTCACCCAGGGCCGCCGCCACCAGGGCCGGATCGCCGTCTTCCAAGGCCGCTTCCAGATAGGCAGCCATGTCTTCTTGGGTCTCTAATTGTTCGGCAACATCCCAGGGTCGGGTTTTGGTTTTGTTCGCCATAAGAATCTCCTAAAGTTCTCGCGCCAGTTCCAGCGCCTTCCTGATATCACGGTTCTGGGTCCGCTTATCGCCTCCGGCGAGCAGGACCACGAGCGTCTCCGCGCTGAAAGAAATATACTCGGTACCCAGGACCATAGTCGATACGCAGTTCTGAGACTCCTTCTCCCACCGGTTGTACATCGCCAGGGTTGCCCAACGACAAGCGACGGATTCGTGTATTAACGCGAGCCCGCGCTTGCCGATCTCGGAGACTTTTGAACCATTCGGCATATTCATCGGTTTGCCGGATTTCTATCATAGGCTATAAGTATCTTATGGGATACAAGAAAGCAAGAAAAATCTTAAGCCCAGGTCCTGGATTGGAAAGGTCATCGCCAAGGTGGCACACTGCCAGATTTCCAGAGGGTGGGTTTTTCGTTATCCGAACGCCAAGTTGGGCAAATTCGGCAAGCCCTTATTACGAACCGATCGGCGGGGCTTTGCCCCCGGATAACCCATTGATTGATAGTTATTACTGAAGTAAGTCGACATCGTTCGTTTTGAGGAAAGCTGGATAAGCTATGCTGGGCGGCCGTCTCGGACGAAATGCCGGATGCTGATTGAGTTTACCCTGAGCCCGTCGAAGGGTTGAGGATTAGAGTTCGCGGTTAGTGGGCACTGGGGAAACCACTCGAATCACGTCTGGTCGCAAGGCGTATTGGGAACTGGCAGGCCTAAGCATGGGAAGGTCTACGATGGTAGCAAGTAACTGTAGTTCGCGGCATATCTGTAAAATCTATATTTATGCGGGGGCATTGCTGTTATCCGTTTTAGAACCAACGGACCGTCTTACGTAGTTGACCCCCTCTAAAAGCCCGACAAATGCATCTGAGATATGACCTTTGTCAAATGGAATGAATTCATGATCACCATATATACCTCGATCAAAGGTAGCGCCCTCCTCCACTAGGGGTATCAAAAAAACTCCAGGGCTTTGAGCTCTAGCCATTTCGTCCCGAGTCCATGGAGATTTGCGATCATTCACTTCAATGACGACCACCATATTGAGGCCCTCTGAAAGTCGAGAACGAACTTTTTCACTTATAGGTTTCGGTTCATATCCTTGGCCTGTTACTACCTTTATTCCATGTAATTCGAGGAAATGTTTAACCTGCCTTCCATATTCAAGGGATGGTTCAGAAAATTGATAGCTCAAAAAGCAAGAAATGGGTCGATTGATGGTCAGTTGAGCTTCTAATGTTTCCACGCGTATGCACAACTCCTTAATCTGTTCAGGAATAGTCTTGTGGCCTTCTTCTTTTTGTTCTTCTCGCATTTTTTCAATAGTTTGCTTAACCCGTTCTTTGGGTGAAAGCGCCCGTTCAAGACCCAACTCCTTTATGAAGGCTTCAGTAAATGCGTGGACCAAATCAATAGAGTTAGCTTCAACATCTATACTAATACTTCCATCGAGGTCGTCACTGAGAGCGACTTCCATTTCCTTTTTATAATATTTTTCTTTTTGACCGAAAAATAGCTTGATATAGACGGGTTCCTTAATTAGATCGCAAATGGTATCCAAAGCATCTACGGTTAAATCATGCTCACTTTTTTTTGTTCCATCCGGAAGATCGCGGATCAAGGTAACGCTTATTTCATTGCCTGGACTGAATACGGATGTGAGAATACTTTCCATGGATCGTTTCAATTCCCCGGCCGCGAAAATTCGGGGCTTGAAGTAAAAAGATTTTCGAATTTGCAAAATAGTCCTCCGAAAATGAAACCCTTATTAAGATGCGGATTTATTAGAAACCATAAGAAATCATATTGCATCTATTCCGTCAATTAATTTTAGTAGTTATGCCGAATGACATGGTCATAAATACAGCTTGGAGGGTCGGGCCACGCTAATTTATTGATTGCTCAATTTTAACGTACCAGAAATGGGCGTTATTACCCCTACTTCGCCTTTTTCAGCCCCGAATAAGGATCTTATAGTACGCGGCACCTTCCCGAAACTGAAACCCCTTGGTCCCTTCAATAACATCTCTGCCCTTGGCTCTAAAGCCCAAAAGGTCTTTCACCTACTCTACAAAAGGCTGATTATTTTTCGTGATATACTTAAAAATGACCAGCGTTAAAAACCTCCCAGGCCTTGTCCCAACCAAGCACCCGTGCCTGGCTCCTTTCCTCCCTCCGGGTGCCGGCGTAGATCAGAAAGCCTTGACGGGGATCGGCCTCGGCGATTCGGTTCCAATAGTTCAACCCTTCAAAAAAACCCGACGAAATGGTTTCGCCGGATTTGATTTCCACCGGGACCAGACGGTCCCCGAAATCGAGGAGGCAGTCGATTTCATGTCCGGCCTTATCCCTCCAAAAAAAACAATTGGGTTCCAGGCCGCGGTGGCTCCGAAATTTGATCAATTCGGAAATGACGAAAGACTCGAAGAGGCTGCCTTTTAAATAATGCGTTTGGATTTGAGCCGGGCTTTCCAGGCCTAGAAGATAACAGGCCAAACCCGTGTCATAAAAAAAAAGCTTCGGCATTTTAACCAGCCGTTTATTGAAATTGCGGAAATGAGGCTGCAGGAGGAATACCAGGTAACTGCTTTCAAGCAGGGAGATCCAGGACCGGGCGGTATTCGGGCTGATGCCGCAATCCAGGGCCAGGGAGCTGAAATTCAGCAATTGGCCAATTCGCCCGGCGCAGAGGCGCACGAATTTTTGAAACAATCCCAGGTCCGGGATATTTTTGATCAAGCGGAGGTCTCTTTCCAGGTAGGTTTGAACATAACTACGGTACCAATCGGCGGGGGCAACCGACTGGACAACCGGTCGGGGATAAAAACCCCGGAAAAGAAAATCTTGAACCTTCCCACCGGTTTTCTTTTTGGGAAGTTCTTCCAGACTAAACGGTAATAAACGGAGGACGGCCGTACGCCCGGCCAGTGACTGGGAAATCTTTTCATGGAGCAGAAAATTCTGGGAACCGGTTAAGACGTATTGACCGGTCCGGTTGTTCCAATCCACCGCCCCCTGCAGGTAGGAGAACAAGGCAGGCACCCTTTGGGCTTCGTCGATCAGCACCCGCCGGGAGTAAGTGGACAAAAACCCTCGGGGGTCGTTCTCGGCAAACTCCCGGTTATCCAATTCCTCCAGGGAAACGTATTCCCAATCAGGAAACGCCTGTTGCACCAGGGTCGTTTTTCCCGATTGCCGGGGGCCGGTCAGGGTGACTACAGGAAACTGATCGGAAAGGGCTACTAATTTTTCTTTTAAAATCCGTTTGAGCATGGCGGCAGTCTATCCTGGAAAGGACAAATTGTCAATCAGATTGCAGATATGTCCAATTTCGGAGCCAACAGGATAGCTTATAATGCTGTTGAACCTTCCGAACTGAAGCTACTTTCAATCCTTTATTACAGCTATTACATCCTGCTAAGAAATCGGATACCCGAATCGCCCGGATTGATTTGTTATTTGTGTCGGAAAGGGTTGTACCGCATGCCCAGTTTTTCGTTGGCTTCGTTGAGCCTCCTATCATAGGTCCATAGGGGCACACCCGTCAAGGCGGCGGAGGCCGCGAGATGGACGTCTATGTAACCGAGTCCCTTGCCCATCAGGCGGTTTTGCTCTATGAACTGCAGGACCTCCTCGTGTTTGGCCTGGGTAGCCAGGGGAAGAAGCTGCAGAAGCGAGAGGATTTCCTGTCGGTTCTTGAGATTGCCGCAGGCCAGTTCGCCGACAATGAACGGATGGCACAGCACTTCCCCGTCATCCAACAGCCGTTCAAGATTCGGGTCTCCCTCTCGAAAATGACGAACCCAGACCGAGGTGTCCACGAGAACCACCTTCAGCGCTCCACCGTTCTTCTTCTCGGCGTGGCCTTCAATTGTCTCTCCGTTCCGCCGAGTTTCGCCAGTCGCCGGGCGCTCTCTTTGGCGATCAAGGCCTCCAGTCCAAGTTTCACCAATGTCGTTTTTCCTTGATGCCGGTCAATTCGGATGCCCGTTCAACCAGTCCGTCTTCTATGTTCAGCGTCGTCCGCATGGTCATGCACCTCTCATCTAAATCGTATGTATCAGTATGAACCAATGGTATGCACTTGTCAATATCCGGTCTGGCCTTGGCCGGAAATAATCGGTTGGAAAGAAGATCGGATAGCTGGCGGGGAAAGCCGGGGGATGGTCTTCCCATTGTGCTAAGACGGGTCATTTGATACGATATTCGTTGAAAAGAAGCGGACGTGGAGGCCCGAGGTGCCGGCTCAGGGCCTGGCCAAGGGATTCTTCAGTCGCTACGCTCCTTCAGAATGACAAAATTTGACAGGATCTATAAGATAAACAAGATATTCGCTCATCCTCCGAAGGCGGTAAGGGCTCTTTTGGAGCGGCATCCGGCCGGGACAAAAAAATCCGGTCAATCCTGTTAATCCCGTCTAATAAAAAGCTCAAAAATCCCAGATGATTTATAAAATCCTGGCCGATATCATGGTGGCTCTTCATCTGGCCTGGATCGTTTTTCTTTTCATGGGGGCCTGGTGGGGTGTGCGCAGGCATTGGGTGAAGGTTTTTCACTTGGCCGGACTTGGCTTCGCCTTTCTGATCCAGATCTTCGACTGGTATTGCCCCCTGACCCACCTGGAAGTCTATTTTCGAGCCCGGCACAACCCGGCGACGTCCTACGCCGGCGACTTCGTAATCCAATACCTGGAACAGGTGGTCTATCTCCAGGTCCCTCATTATGCCATCGTGATCGGAACGATCCTCCTGGTCGGGATCAACCTGCTGGTTTATCTCAGAACATGGTATTCCGGTTCTTGACTTCATTGTCTTCCGGTACCCACTGCATCACATCCCAGTGCTCCACAATCTTGCCGTCGGAATCCAGGCGGAACCAGTCCATGGAGGCCCGGCCCTTGCCGCCGGTCGGGTCCAAGTGGTGCACGTGGACCACCACGTAGTCGCCTTCCGCAACTACGCGTTTGATCTCCATACGGGCTTTGGGGTTGCGCTGGAAGACGTCCTTGAAGGCCGCGATGAATCCTTCCTTGCCGTCCCGGACGAAGGGATTGTGCTGGCGGTATTCCGCCCCCACGTACTTTTTCATGGCGCCTTCGGGATCGTGGTCGTTCATAAACGTGGTGTAGAACGCCGTTACCGTCTGCTTATTGCGCTCCAACCGCGCCTTCTCCTGGTCCAACCCATCCGCCGCCGCCAAGCCGACTAAGGCCACCAGCATCACGGCTACCATCACACCGACACCTCTCATCTTTCTCTCCTTTTTCTCAGGATATTCCCAATACTTCAATGATGGCTTTTTCTACTTCTCGCAGGGAATCGATACCAAGTTGGAGCAAAGGGCCTTTAATCAATCTCTGATTGTCTATGGCGCGGGCCTGGTCGATCAGCAGGTCCGAGTCTTTTTCCAGTAACCCCTGAGCGAGGACTCTGATCCTCAACGGCTCGGCATCTTCAACCAAATTTGTAGTCAGAGGAATTACAATCGTGGAAGGATGCCGGGCTTCTAACAAGGCTTCGTTTTGGAGTATTAGAACGGGTCTGATCTTGCCCGATTCAGTGCCGCTTCCCGGATTCAGATTAGCCCACCAGACTTCTCCGCGCCTAAGCATCCGGGGCATCCTCTACCTTGCTGAATTCGGCATTCACTTTGGAATTGATGGGTGTCCCCCAGGCGCTCCTGTCAGTGAAGTGTGTCTCAATCAAGGAGGCCAAGAGCCCGCTTGACTTTTGAAATCATCCGCGTTTAGTATTTCTGGGCTAATCGTTTAATCCTCAGTGTTAAGGAGCTGCTTATGCCTCCCGGCAAACAATCAAAAGGATCGTGCCAATACTGCGAAACGGAAATGACCAAAAGCGGTGTGACCAAACATTTATCCGCCTGTCCCCAGCGCCGGATCGTCATCGAGAAGGCAGAGCAAGGGAAAGCCAAAAAGGAAACGCTGTATCATCTTCGGGTCCAGGATGCCTGGCATCCGGGGTACTGGCTGGATCTGGAAATGCGCGGTTCCTCTTCACTGAGTGACCTGGATGCCTACCTGCGGCATATCTGGTTGGAGTGCTGCGGTCATATGAGTCAATTTTCGTTCGGAGGCTGGCGTGGAGAAGAGATCTCCATGCGGCGGAAGATTCGCGAAGTTTTTCTGGAAGGAGACGAACTCACCCATATCTACGACTTTGGAACTTCATCCGAAACGTTAATCAGAGTGGTTGGAAGCCGAGAGGGAAAGCCGACCATTGGACGGCCGATCGCCCTGATGGCCCGCAATGTGCCGCCGGAAAGCGCATGTATGGAATGCGGCAGTCCGGCTGCCTGGATATGTGTGGAATGTCTTGAAGAAGACCGAACCGGGGCGCTATGTGATGAGCATGCCCGGACCCATCCGCATGACAACTACGGGGAACCCATACCCGTGGTTAATTCACCTCGAATGGGCATGTGTGGTTACACCGGCCCGGCAGAACCGCCTTATTAATGGAAACTCGAAAATCGTATCTGGGAATGTCCTTTGGGGAGTGGCTGATTATCGTGGTCCTGATGGTGGTTATTACCGTTTTAGCCATCGTCCAGACCATCAGAGGCCGCGAGGCCCCCTTCAAGGAATTCGCCTCCCGGGCGGTCCGGATCGGCCAGGCCCTGGAAGTCTATGCCCGGGATCACGGCGGCTGTTACCCTCCGGACGGGCTCGACAATCAGGCCCCGCCGGGGTTGAGTCCGAAGTATATTCAATGGCAGGAAGCTTGGAATGTGGATTACGAGGTGCATCCCAACGGTCAGGACGGGCATTATCTGGCCCTTGAATACCTGGGGCACTATAACAAGAAGTATTCCAACCACGCCCTGGGATTAACAAAAAATTCCGAGTATCGACAAAAGTACGGGCGGGCCCAACGCATCCCCGGCTGGAACACCCGCATCTGGGTCTTCCATGAACAGGCCCCTATTTGCGCCGATTAATCCCCGTGGCCGGAGCGGGTACCCCGAAGACATGAAAATGAACGTCGAACATTGAACATCGAACGTCCAACCTCGAATGAAGAACAAACCTCCGATTGCCGAATAGAAGAACACCTATTTCTGTTTCTTAATTTCTTCCCATTAAACATTCGATGTTGGAAGTTCGATGTTCGACGTTCAACTTCTCAGTGACCGCTTCCACCGTCCATCCGGCGCAAGAACAACTTACCGCTTATGGGGTAGGGAGGATAACGGCAGGTAAAACCTATTTTCGTATTAAACCCCCATGCCCGGGGCGGGCACCCAGGGCACCCACGAAGCATGAAAAGAGTAGAGCCTTTCTTTAATATTGCGGGGTTAACCCCCTCCCGAGCTTGCGAATTAGGGATTCAGATTTTTCCCAGGGCATGATATAGGCCGCTGGGTCCGGGAGGGGATGAACCCCTCCCCTACACTCGAACTGCTCTTACGAAAAGACAACTTATTAATAATCAACAATTAATTGTTAATTATTAACCGTTTTCACCCCCTCCTCGACAATACGCCCCCCCTGCAGGCGCAGGATACGCTGGGTTTGCCGGATGAGGGCCGGGTCATGGGTGGCAAATAAAAAAGTGGTGCCTTCCTCCTGATTCAACCGGTGCATGAGTTCGATAATTTCCCGGCCGGTTTCGGCGTCCAGGTGGGCGGTGGGTTCATCGGCCAGGACCAAAAGGGGGCGGGTGATCAGGGCCCGGGCGATGGCCACCCGCTGCTGCTCTCCCCCGGAGAGGTCCTCCGGATGGTGCCGGAGACGGTGGCCCATCCCCACTTTGGCCAGCATCTCCTCGGTCCTTCTCCTCCGTTCCTTGCCGGGAATTCCCTGCAGGATCAGCGGGTAGGCGCAATTGTCCAGGACGGTCATGGCCGGCAGGAGGTTGTAGGCCTGAAAGATAAAGCCCAACCGGTATAAACGAACCTGGGATAATTCCCTCGGAGAGAGGCCGGAGATTTCCCGATCTCCTAAAAAGATCTTTCCCGAGGTGGGCGGATCGATCCCTCCCATCAGGTGCAGCAAGGTCGTTTTCCCGCTTCCCGAAGGCCCCATGAGGGCCACAAATTCACCCGCCTCCAGAACGAGATCGATCGCCCGCAGGACCCGGATGGTTTCTCCTTTCAGCAGGTACTCTTTGGTGGCTTTTTCCAGCCGCAGGATTTCCATTTCTATTTTTCCGTCGGCCCGGGGATGTCGATTTCAAAGGCCCGGGCCGGGAAGACCGGTTTGAGCCGCAGGTCCTCGATGCGGATCCGGGCCCGATAGGGCTCCGGAAAAAAATTCTCCACGTCCATCCGCTTCGGGCGTTCATGGGGCGGGGTCCCTTCCCAGTCTATGGAGACGGTTCTAACCTTTTTTCCCGAGGGATCGAAAAGGGCTATCCGGGTTAACGGCCCTTCCGGGGCGGCTACCGTGCAGGAGATCCAGAGGGCTGGATCGGATTTTCGTTTGATCGCGATGGTCCATTGATCGTCCTGGTGCTGAAGCGGGCCCCAATCCAGGTCTTTATGAAAATAAAAAGGGAAAAGATTTTCGGCATAGAAAAAGCCCCAGTCGCTTATCCGGGAAGGAGGGAGTTGGATCACTTCTCCCAGATCCGGCAGGGCCAGAAAATATTTGTCTTTTTTCTTGAGCAGGATTTTGCCTTTCTCGGAAGGCGGGGCTTCAAAAAGGAGCCTGACCAGTCCGGGATTCTTCTGCCACAGAGCAACCTGATAGTGCTTCGCCGGCCGTCCCGATCGCTCCAGCTCCAGCGTGAGAAGAGTTTTGAAGGTCTCCGGGGCCAGGACCGGCTTATATTTGAGGATCAGGGCTTCGGAATTCATGGGCCCTTCCTGGGCGGAGGTCGCCGAGATCCCTGCCAAAGATACCAGGGCCCAGAAGAATCCGAAAACGAGTCGTTGGGTTATAGGTAAACACTCAGGCATAGCGCCTCCTTTTCCCCGGATCATAGCGCTGGAAGCTCCAGATGGGGACCCAGGCGGAGAGGACGCATAAGCCTAAAATCAGAAGCATGACTCGGGCGATCCCCGTGGGCCGAATCGCCGGGATCAGTTGATTGCCACCCAGAAGATAGGAGAGGGGCAGGGAATGGACCGTAATCCCCTGAGAATGAAAATAAACGGAAAACCCCAGGCCCAGTAAGGCGCCGGCCGATCCAAAAATCAAACCCAGAAGGAGCGCTTCCTGAAGCACCATGATCCGGATCCAGCCCGGTGAAGTGCCCAGGAGGCTTAAGACCCGGAGCTCGGGCAGGCGCAACTGGAGCGACAAAAGGACCAGCAGGCTGATCCCAATGGCGGTAACGGCCAACAGCAGGGTATCCATCAGCAAAATGGAAAAATGGTTGGCCTGGATAATGCCCAGGGAAAAACCGCCCGTTTCCCGAAAATCCTTCACCCCCCAGGAAAGCTGATTTTGATCGATTACTTTCTGAAGCTCGGCCTTCATCCGGTCTATCCGCTCCGGGTCTTTTAACACCACCCGGAGGGAGCTGACCTGGCCGGGGGACTCCAAGAGTTCCTGCACCGAAGAGAGGGAGGCGAACATAAAAAATTCCTGCCAGGGACTGGCCTTTTTGAAAATACCCGAAAGCCGAAGGTCCATCATCCGGGTTCCGCTCGAAGGGGTATGAACGGTCACCGTGACGGGCTCCCCGGGAACAACCTTTAAACGGCGGGCATATTCTTCACTCAGCACAATACCCCCGGCCTTCAATGCCGAAAAAGGGCGGCCCTCCCGGATAGAGAGGAGGGAGTCCAGGAAAGGGGATTCCCCGGCCGGTTCCAGACCCATCAGAAAGGCCCGGGTAATGGTCTGCCCCCGGGCTTGAATCATCACCGCCGTTTCCAGGCGTGGATGAAAGGCTGACCGGTCCGGATGGTGGCCGATGAATTCCTGGAGCGCCGGGGGTAATGTTTTCCAATAAATCGGGGCGGCCCCGGTCGTCTCCGTCGGTTGAGGGGTTACCTGGAGGTGCCCGGTCTGCAGCATCACCAGGTTTTTCAGCAGTTGGTCTTCGATACCATTGCCCAGGGAATTGTTAAAAACCAGGACGGCGGCGCAGAGGAGAATCGTCAAACCCACCAGGAGGGTCCGCCGGCGGAAGCGCCGGAGATTCTTGAAGGCCAACTGGAAAAAAAGCATAAATTTTATCATCCGCCTATCGCTCTTTCAGGACCTGAGCCGGGTTCATCCGGCAGGTTCGGAGGATGGGCCAGAGGGAGGCCAGAAAGAGGGTGATCAAAGAAATGGAAAAAGACAGAACCCAGGTCCGGACGTCGGTGGAGAAATAAAGACGTTCCTGGCCGAAGGCCATGGCCATGGCCGGGTTTAAGGCCGGGATCCCTACCCGCCCCAGGATAGTCGCCAAGACCCAGCCCAGCAATAGTCCCAAGGACAAGGCGACCAGGCCGAAAAGCAGCAATTCCCCCCACAGCAACCGAAACAGGGCCCCCGGCCGGGTCCCCAGAATAAGCAGGGTTCCCAATTCCGGGGTACGGTCAAAGAGACTCATCAAAGTGGAATTGGTGATGGACAAGGAAATGATGATGATGATCAGCAGGTTGGTGAGGCCCAGAAAGATTCGGCTCAGGCTGACGATACCCAGGAATGGACGTCCTACCTCCTCCCAGGTGAACAGACTGGCCGTCAACCCCAAGGACTTGAAATTCCGGGCCAGTCGTTCCTTGAAAAGGTCCAACGCTGTTCCCTCGGAAGTGAAGAGAACCAGATGACCGATTTCCTTTTCCAAACCGAGCAAGGACTGCAGGGTCGATAAATTAAGGTAAATAAATAACTCGGCGATGGGATCCAGCCCGGGGGTGCTGAAAAGACCCTTGACCAGAAAACGTCGGCCGCTGATAAAGCCGGATTCGTTGGGCACCAGCAGGGGAATCCGGTCGCCCGGAATGATCTTTAGGACGTTAGCCACCCCCCGGCCCACTAAGATTTCCCGATCGGTCAAGGGGACGAGGCCTGTGGCCAGGCGGGGTGACACCCGGTGCCTTAAAGCCTCTTCTTTCTCCATTTCCAGCCCGGCGATCAAGACTCCCATGGATTTTTCCCCCTTTTGAAGCAATCCCCCGGTCAGGATCCTCCGGGTAGAACCCAGTAAGCCGGGAAGGGACTGGAGGCCCTTTTCCAGAGGCCGGGGATCCTGAATCCAGGGGTTCTGGCCGGTCGGGTCCTGATAAAGCGATATTTCCTTGACCTCGGGGGGGTACACCTGAAGGTGGCCGGAGAGCCGGGTAATGAGCCCTTGCTCCAAGGATTTTTCAATGGACTGCACGTAGGCTAACGAGATGAATAAAAAGCCGGAGCCCAGGACCAGGAGCAGCCCCATGATCAGATAGCGCGTTCTATAAGACCGCAGTTGGAGGGCGGAAAGACGCAGGAGGG
>CAVVCH010000025.1:0-29615 GCA_963746605.1 uncultured delta proteobacterium | reverse complement strand
CGACGATTGCTCGTCGGGCATCAGGGATCGGCAAACTGGTGTCGAATTTGCCGCCCGCTCGCTGCTGTAGTTGAAGCCGTACTGGTCGTTTTCGCAGGCGACGTTGCGCGTGAAGGTGTTGAGGCTGTTGGCCCACCAGAAGCCGGCGCCGTCGTTCTGGTCGAACGGCAGGACCTGCTTGGGCAGCGGCTTGCCGTGCGTAGGCCTGCACGGCGAGGTTGCGGTCGAGGACGTTGTAGACCTCGGTGCCGTCCTCCAGGAAGAAGCCGTGGCCGATGCTCTGGTAGCCGACGCAGTCGCGGACGACGAGGTAGTTGGTGCCGTGGATGGTGAGCCAGCGATTGTGCGCTGTCCCAGATCGAGGCGCCGATCGACGTAGCTGCCGCGCATGGTGTCGCCGACAGGTGGTAGTGCAGGCGTAGCGGCCGAGCACGCCTTCCTTGCCGAGATGGCGGAACTCGGCGTAGCTGATCGAGCCGGCCGAGTCGCGATGGTACATCGTGTGGCCGCGCATGCCGTTCGGATCGGCGGACTCGACGATGACATTGCGGCTCAGGTTGGCGACCTCGCCGCGGTAGTCGCCCGTCGCCCAGGTGCTCGTACTCCAGCGGCTGCTCGAGCGTCAGCTTGGTGCCGTCGATGGCCTTGATGATGCGCCTCGCTCTGTGGTCGTGCCTTCGGATGCTGTCGCCCGGAACGTGCATTGCCTGAGCTCGTTCTGCCGCGTCGTGGCCGTGACGATGATGCGATCGCCGACCTTCCAGCCGGTGACCGGCTTCGGCCAGGGTGACGGTGTTGTCGCCCTTCTTGGCGGTGGCGCCGAGCTTGACCCAGGTGCGGCTCATGGCGCGCGCCGTGGAAGTCCATGCGGCCGCCGCAGCAGACGATGGCCGGGCACGACTCCTTGTCCATGCCGTCGACGTAGTCAAGGCGGATGAGGGCGGTGTGCTTGGCCGGAATCGGCGCTGGTCGGGCGTGCCGACTTCCAGCGCCGGCCGCGGCTTGCTCGGCTCCGGGTCGGTCGACGTGGGCGTCGCAATCGAAGCCGTCTTCGCTCGCGTCGTCGCCGGGCTGGATCTTGATCAGGCCGACGTCGAGGCGCGTGTCGCTGATCGTGCGGCGAAGGTCAGCGTGCCGGCGACGTGCATGGCGAAGTGCGGTTGCGGACTCGACATCGTATACTGACCTGATGCCCTTCGCGCACTTGCACACGCGAGCCACCGGCTGGAACCTGTCCCCCTTCCCAGGTTCTGACATCCGACCATAGGCCGCTCCGCGCCGAGCGAACGAGCGGCACGGCGCGATCTTTCGACTGGGCCAGGGCGGCAGCGGGAATAAGAAGAGTTGCCACCAACAGACAGACGACACACCGATGACTCCGATACGCCGATTCATTCCGCGACTCCTTCTGGTTGATCGCTGCCAAACAGTCGCATCGCTACCGTGGACTTTTCACCGTTTTTGCACGCATTCGGCAATAGCGACGCCAATACGAGCGAAGCCGATCCGATACAAACCCCGCAAAACGCATTTGGTATTGGTGCGTTGAGAGTCCTGACTCCGCTATCGGTGTTATTTGCAATCTCAACGAGACAAGCACGGTTCATGTAGAGTCGAGCAGTGACCGCCCAGGCCACCGCCCAGGCCATAGATGTTGACTGGGTGGCGACGGTGGCCGGGGTTGAGTAGGATGCGAAACCCGGCGAAGTGTCGGCGACGTGGTCCCCCGTGCAACCAACCCGGCCAGCTACGGCTTCAACGGCGTTTCGGGAGCTGGTAACCTTATTTCAGAGCCTGGGCTATGAGCTTGATCAACAAAGAGGGATCACGGGTCGCTTTTTGGAACAAGGCAACCGGAGATATCTTTGACCTGCATCAGCCGCATCCCGATGATACCCTAAAGTTATATGTCGTAAAAAAAGTTCAAGAGAAATTAAAGGATATACTATAAATGGAGCTTACGGTATGAGCAACATCATGCGCTTTAAGGGCTATGCCGGCACGGTAGAATATTCAGCCGAGGACAAACTGTTTTTTGGCGAGATCGCCTTCATAAATGATACTGTGCTGTTTGAGGGCGAAACGGTCAAGGAACTGGAAACCAACTTCAAAGAAGCGGTGAATCATTATATGGAAACATGTAAAAAGGCCGGCAAGGAACCTCAGAAAGCCTTCAAAGGCCTTTTCCCTGCACGGATCAATCCGGAGATTCATAAAAAGGCGGCAATGGTTGCCCTGCAACGCAAGATATCACTTAATAAGCTTGTTGAGCTTGCAATTGAGCATGAGATAGAAGCATCCCACTGACCGAGACCGGTGGTGGCTTATAGTTGGCTATAGGATGGGACGTAGTTTCTGAATAAACTTAACAGAAGGTATTTCCACTCAAGTGAAAACTATCGGTAAACAGAAGCAGCCTTTGTATAGATTAGAACCCATCGTCTTATTAACGGTCTCAAAGTAATATTGACGGATTCCTTACCGCTGCCCCGCCACAACCAAAGACAAAGACGATCTCTCACAGAGCACGCAGAGATCGCAGAGGATAAATAATTTTTGATTGCCGTTGAGGGGACGGCAATCAAAAAAATAATTCGCCTTTCTCTGTGATCTCGGCGTGCTCGAGCGAAGCGGGCGAGAGATAAAAAGAATACCCCACTCCTCCGGCCGCACAAAAGGAAAGACTGCAATGAAAGAAAGCTAAGAAGTCTAGTTGGTCAAACCGACCCCAGAAGGGGAAGCAAACAGGCGGGTAAAAGGCTGGTCGACTTTATTCATGTGGAATAATCATGGGAATATATAGGCTTACGCGACCATTGCGGCCGCAAATTCCGTGGGGCTTGAACTATGTTCCCGATGTACCTTTCCGATAGTAAACCTCCCAATTCCAGGCTGTTTCCATGGCTTCTTCAAGGGAGCTGCGAGCTTTCCAACCCAATTCGGTATTAGCCAGGGTCGGATCGGCCCAAATTTTTTCGATATCACCCGACCTCCTGGGGTACACTTTATAGTTGAGTTTTTCACCTGAGACCCGTTCAAAGGCCTGGATGGCTTCAAATACGGAAACGCCTTTCCCCGTACCTAGGTTGAAAACCTCATAGTTATTTTTCTGCCGATCCTCTTCCAGTCTTTTCATCGCCGCCAAGTGTGCCTTGGCCAGGTCGACCACATGCAAGTAATCCCGGATACAGGACCCGTCGGGAGTCAGATAATCGTTTCCAAAAACCCTCAGAGATAATTCTTTCACTGATTTGTTTGGTATATCCGTAGGGCGAGGAGGCTTCCTGGATGGGGGCCTGTTCATTGACCGGCAGTTTTTCAGGCTGTCCATAAACGGTGCAGGAGGAGGAAAATACCAAGGTTGCAGCACCGAATTGGTCCATCACCTCCAGCAGATTCACCAGGGAGAATATATTGTTCCGGTAGTACAACAGGGGCTTTCTTACGGATTCACCCACTGATTTAGAGGCTGCGAAATGGACAACTGACCCGATAGGTTGTTTTTCTTGAAACAAATTTTCCAACCGGCTTTTGTCGCTCAGGTCAAACTCCTCAAAAAGGAATCTCAGAAAAAAACTTGAGAAAAAGAGACCTTTGCACAACTCTGCGACAAAAATGTATGGGCGCCGATCCTAAAAGTAACAGTTTAACAGATGGTGACATATGTAAAGGGAGACATGGCCGGAACCAGTACAACCCCAGGACCCTGGCGCAGCTCGGCTTCCGCTACTTTATGCGTCGGTCGGCCGACGTAGGCCGGTGGTATGAATTGAGAAAAAATGGGGGTGGGAGCGGGGTCGGACCCAACGTGGCCGGGATGTTTTATGCCTGGGCGATGTACCGGCGGAGCAGGGTAGGGGATGCCGTAATGGCCCATGCCACTACGAACGCCCTGATCGCCTCGGATGTTCTGATCCTGGGGAATTGGAATATGTGGCAGACGTGTTCACTTCATTCAGTAAGTTTCCAACCGGCGGCCTGGTCGCCGCCATGGCCACCCCGGAGTAGTCATTCCGACCTACCGGGCAACCTCGTTCCTGGAAACCCAATTACCGATTCGTCCCGGCGGCACAAATAACTCTAGATCCGGACGTTGACCATCAAGGATGGGATTCGCCTCTATTCGGCCCATTTTTTTTGGTGACCTGGGTTAACCGGGGTAGGCGAAGCTTGACCCGAAAGGAATTAGTAAGACTGAACCTCCCAGCCCCAAGGTACAGGGAATCATTTAAAATTGCTTTCAAAGCATATCACTATGTGATATAGTTTATTAAATGAGAATATTTAAAAACAAATGGTTTGCGCGTTGGGCGCGCACGGAAGAAGTTACGGATCCGGTCTTGTATCAAACGGCCATGGAGGTAGTCGCGGGGCAAGTGGAAGCCGATCTCGGAGGCTATTTGTTCAAAAAGCGGTTATCCCCTGAAGGAAGAGGGAAGCGTGGTGGTTATCGTATTCTAATAGGATACAAAAAACCAAATAAAGAACGGGTTATTTATCTTTATGCGTTCGCCAAAAATAAAAAAGCTAATATTTCAGATAAGGAAAAAGAAGCCTTAAGGTTAGTTGCCGAGACTTTTGTTTCGGCAACGGATGCGCAGGTGAGCTTTCTTATGAGGGATGGTTCCATAGTGGAGGTACAACACCATGAGTGAGATTTTGGATATTGCCCATGATATGGCGCGCGACCTATTCAATGCCGGTGTTATGGATGAAATTACCATGCGCAAGATTAACGCGCTCTGCTTGCCTTCCAAGCGGACAATTCAGCCCGACGACATCCGGCGAATCCGGATGGCCAATCACGTAAGCCAGGCTGTGTTCGCCGCCATTCTTGGCATAGGCAAGACAACGGTTCAACAGTGGGAGCAAGGGCAGAAAAGACCAAGCGGCCCAGCGCAGCGGCTTCTTGATCTTATCGACCGTAAGGGATTAGCGGCTCTTGGCTAACACAGGGTCCCCGCTTCGGGCCATTTGAAACCAGCTCCCATAAAATTCGAGTTCGATTTTCAAATTTAAAAAAGGGGGACATCCTATAGTGTCCCTGTCAAGAGGAAATATTTCATTTTGAAAAGAATAACGATTTTGGTGGGATAGAAATTGGGCCATTTTCTGAACGCACCTCCCCTAACGCCCAACACCTGACGGGCAGACGGATTTAGGTGGTTTCCCCAGTGCTCATCCTGCCTGCGGCTGGACATGCTGCCCACCGCGAACTTTAAACCTCAGCCCTTCGACAGGCTCAGGGTAAACTCAATCAGTATCCGGCATCCCGCCCGAAGCGGGTGTCAATCATCCCTTATCCAGTTTTGGAAATAACCGGGGTCGCCGCCTCCGAGGTTTTCCCGCTCCGGTAGGCGCCCAGATCTAATCCGGCCATCTTGAGCACCTGCTTCCGGTTTTGAAAACGGAAGGGATTGCCCAGGGCGCCGATCACCTTGGCCGAAACGTCCGGACCAAAGCCGGGGATGGTCAGGAGATACCCATTGGGAGATCAGGTCGGCGATATTGGCTGCGTCTTTGGTGTCGTGTTTGTCCCAGCGCCCATCCAAAAGCTCCCGATTGCGCTTGACCGCTAACGTTGTTCACTCCATTCAGTAACTTTCCACCGGTGGCCCAGTCAACGCCATGGCCATCCATAATCAGTTGACAATCACTGTTCCAGCAGGCACAATGATAAAAAAATTTAGGGAGGAAAAGTGAACCCGAATATTACGGTGGTATCCATAGAAGACATCAAGGAAGCCTTGCCAAAATTATCCAGGCAGCAACTCGTTTCCTTGGACCAGGAGCTTCACGGTTATCTGGAGACATCCCTTTTTACCCGGGCAGGGGAGGAATCCTTCAAGGAATGGCAGGACCCTGAAGAAGATATCTACAATGCCGCTCTATGAATCCGGCAGCCTGATACTGGTTAATTTTCCCTTTACGGTTCTCCATAAATCTCTTGTTAAAAAGGAAATCGGCAGGTTGCCTACCGCCTGGTTGTCGTTGGTCAGGGAAACCCTCCTCCAGACCTTAAAACTTAAGTAACTATCTTGATTACTTAGCCTTCACAATAGTCATCCGGAATTGTAACAGTTTAGTCCTTACCTAACCGAGTGATTATCAGGAGATCAGCTGGAGTTGTTAAACAGGGCGGCCTGAGCCGTAGCGGTGTTGGCCGTCAGGAGTGTTTGGAGGGAGGCAAGGGGAAGGACGCCCTGCCTTCTGGCGGTTTGGACCAGGCTGGGAAGGATACTGTGGGTTTTTAATCCGGTATCCGAGCGGGTTCCGAAGCATATTTTGCGAAAGATCACTAAATGACGGAGAGATTGTTCGGCAAGGTTGTTGGTGGACGGCACGCCGGGCGGCGAAGGAAGGTAAATAAAAATTTCTGTTGGGGTCCGGCGAGATAGGCCCGGAGGGTCTCGGCGGGTTTGAAGGACAGCGGCAGTTTACAGAGGAGGGCAAGTTCCCTAGTAAAGGGGGACATTAAGCGAATAGTCGAGGCGGCAATAGGACCGGTCCCCTACACGGCTATCTCCAGCAATATCTTATCGTATGTAACGTGAGGCGAGATTTCCTTGCTGGCCTCTTTTTTCGCATCGATAAGTCCCGCCTGTTCCAAAAAACGGACATCCGCCGCGACATTCTTAATATCCCTTTTCAGAATTCTGGCTAGATGGTTTATAGAAGACGGGTGCTCTGTTTTGATTGCATGGAGCAGCTCCAGCCTTTTCTGAGTCAATGCCTTGCGAAATGCCTGGATATTCGTAAAGTACACGCCCCGTTCATGCTTCACTTTCTTGCCCGCTTCAATGGACCCTGCGGCCTCCCCAAATTCGTTCAACAATGTTTCGACATCCCTTATGCCGATCTTTACTTTTCTGACTTTCATCATTTCCCCCTAATATAGGAAAGTATATCGCCGTAAAAATCCCGTATAGGATGGGACGTAGTTTCTGAATAAACTTAACAGAAGGATTTCCACTCAAGTGAAAACTATCGGTAAAAGTGGCCGGTAAAGGAATCACGATTTTGGGGACATAGGACTTTTATTTTAATCTCGCCCGCTCTCTTCGGTCGCTCGAGTTCGCAGAGATCACGGAGAAAGCCGACTTTCTTTATGAAAAATCGGTGAGAGGCCGATTTTTCATAACCGCTCACGCCTCCGGCGGGGATTCCTTGGCGTAGCGATAAGATTCTTTTGATTGCCGTCCCCCAGCACGAACATCCCCACGTTTCATATGGATACACAGATGGAGGTTTTCTTCGGCTAAGTCCTGATAGGCGGCTTTCATCTGTTCCTCGAAGACCTGTCCGTCGATCTGACTTAATTTCTCCTTGTTTTACGCGCAGCGCTCCGCGCACATCGGTTCCTGCTAGGGATGGGGTGTGATGGCAACGATGGTAATCATTTCCTTCTCGGGGCCATAGTACCAGAAAACCCGGTAGGCGCCGGGTGTTTTTTGCTGAGCATAGGCCTCGAAAACCTTTTCTCCGCCGGGCCCTTGGAGCGAACGGAATTCGTGGGTGTTCAAAGAGGGATGGCGCAGGTTGGTTTCGAGCCAGCCCAGGCATTTTTGAACGGCCTGCAGCGTTTTTTTCGTTGAGGGATTATTCTCAAGCTCTCGAAGGTCGGCGTCGGCCTGGGGCGTGAAGACCAATTCGGGCATCGGTTACTATTTAACGTACCGCGCGAAAGATCCGCGTTTAACCGATCCTTTTTGAGAAAGCCCGGTCAGAACTTTTTTTAGGGCGTCTTTGTTTTCAAAAAGCCAAGCCTCTTCGACCGGAACCTCCATCATGGGTTCGAGTACAATGCGATGGCCCTCCGTATAGGCCTGAACGGAACGGATGTTCCCCGGGGGAAGCAGTTTGGTGAGCGAGACGCGTTTTTTAGAGTCAACCGTCAAGTTGATGCTATTCATTGACCGACCCTCCTTTCTCCTTTAGAGGGTAGCGAAATGTGGGGATATTGTCAAGTGGGAATTCCCACTAAGCCGTAGCCGAGGTTTTTCCGCTCCGATCGGCGCTCAGATCCAAACCGGCCAGCTTTTGAAAAGGGTCGCCCAGGACTAAATTCCTTTGGCAATCTGACCGCCTGACTCTGCCCATTTTTAAACAGTTTTGCCGTCTTCATAGGCGCCCCTCCCCATCCCTTCCCCTATATTCCCCACCAAAAACAAAAGATTTGGGTCAGGACCGAGCGGGACGTTGGTGCAGAAAGTTCTTGGCGATTGAGACGAGCCTTACAAAAAGTGATTTATGCCATGATTTTCGAAGAAAGAAGGGCGGAGCCCATGGCCCAACAAAAAAGCATCAAGGAGTTGACGGGAAAAAAGACAACCAACGAAGGGCGATGAGGGCTTAAATGGGTTTAAGGAATAATGTTATTAAATCTTGTCTAAACGGCCAGCATATTCATTCGGGGTAATCTCAATATCCTTCAAAATCTCTCTAACTAATGGACGGGACAATATCCTTCCTTTGTGGTGAGGTATTGTGGTTGTCCTTCCGTCCGGATGCCGGTAAAAGGCGTGGCTTCCTTTCTGTCTGCTCTTGGAAAAAGCCTAACAATAACAAAATCTTTTCCATTGTCGAGGCGTCGACCAACCGCAATTTAGTCAAATGGCTACCTCAATCTGTTGAATACCAACAAATTCGGGTAAGAGGTTTCTGGTTTCTGAATCCATTTCCTCCAGGCAAAGCTCGACCACTTCGGTGAGGTTCTTTTGAAGCTCATCCAGGGTTTCAGCCTGAGTATGCGCACCCGGGATCCCTGGAACCACAGCAACATAAAGTCCAGTTTCAGGATCTTTTTCAATATAGGCAATAGTCTTAAACATTCGTACCTCCCCGGGGAAGTCGTTATTAGATTCTAATCAACTAAGGCTATCTATTATGAATCCGTTTACCAGATATTCTATCTTACATGAGGGCACTGTAAAAGGAAATGCAAAAAGTGGATGAAATTTACAATCTGGCTTGTCCGGCATCTCCGATTCATTACCAGTATAATCCGGTCAAAACCGTCAAAACCTGCATCCTGGGCGCTATTCACATGCTGGGTCTGGCCAAGCGGGTGAAAGCCAAAATCCTTCAGGCCTCAACCAGCGAGGTCTACGGCGATCCGGCCGTGCATCCCCAGGCCGAGGCTTACTGGGGAAATGTCAATCCCATAGGACTGCGGTCCTGTTATGATGAAGGAAAGCGCTGCGCCGAAACCCTGTTTTTTGATTATCACCGGCAGAATCGGGTCAATATCCGGGTGGTTCGCATCTTTAACACCTATGGACCGCGCATGCACCCCCATGACGGCCGAGTCGTGAGCAATTTTATTGTTCAGGCGCTCGCGCAGCAGGATATTACGGTGTTCGGTGATGGGTCCCAAACCCGAAGTTTCTGTTACGTGGATGATCTGATCGAGGGAATGGTACGAATGATGCGGGCGCCGAATGATTTTATCGGACCGGTAAACCTGGGCAATCCCGGCGAATTCACCATTCTGGAGCTGGCTGAAAAAGTCATTCACCTGACCGGGTCGCGCTCCAGAATTGTCTTTCAGCCCCTCCCGCAGGACGATCCCCTGCAGCGTAAACCCGATATTTCGCTGGCCGCGAAAAAACTGGAGTGGACTCCGGCGGTGAATCTGGAAGAAGGACTGAAACGGACGGTGGCTTATTTTAGAACAATCCTCGATTCCGGGGACAATCCGCCAACTAGGCCGGGCTTGTCCTGAATAGAGAGAAGAAGGGAATATACCCCTTGACCAGATAATATCCCAGTTTAACGGTCTGGGAAACGAATTCTTTAAGTCCTTCGGGATGGTTCCACCAGGTATCCCGGTCGTAGGCAGGGAAGTAGGGACAGGGAATGAAACGGACCCCCAAGACATCCCCCTGATTCTGAAAGACCAGGAAGCTGCGGCGGGTATGGAAGCCCCGGCAAAGAAGGAAGGCTTTATTGATGCCCGCCTGAGAAAGCCGGGGCACCACGAAACGGGCCTCGGTCAGGGTGATGGGGTGGTCGTTGATGGGAACCACCAAGATTTGATATTGTTCTTTCTTCAATCCCCGACGCTTCAGTTCCTCCTCCAAATAGTTAAGGTAGCGTTCCTGGATGGCGAAGAGTCGTTCTTTTTGAGGATACCATTGTAGGATCAGGACGATCTGTCTGGCCCGGCCTTCCCGGATGAGTGTCAGGGCTGCTTCCATCATCCCATCCTGGACAGCCTGAAACCCTTCCACCACCACCGCTTCGGCATTGCCCGCCCCCTGCGGGGCCAGAAAACGCCCCCATCCCCTTAATGCCGGCGCAGAGAATACCGTCACGGCCAGTACTACCAGAACCAGGATTAATAAAAACAAACGTTTGTTGTTTTTCATTCAGACGGATACGATTGAATCATATTATCAGGAGAAAGCAGTTTCTGAATAAACTTAACAGGGGCCGTCTAAGGAGCACGAGATTTCGTTCGGACCCAAGGCCGTCACCTTAGCAGAAACGTTCTTCTTTTGCTACAAGGTCGCCAATAGTGGACGTGCGGTTGGGCATTAGCAGGAAATTAGAAAAGGCGCCAGGAAGCATCGGGCTATTCTGTGAAACGTCGCGCTCTAGGCCGCACAGGAGGCCGAACGCTGGACCTTAAGGGCCGGTTGGGGGAACCTAACCGGCCTTTTGTTTGGTGGACCAGGTCTGAACCGGGCCGAAAGGAAACCCCTTTGCGGGGGCTAAAAACCCCTCGCAAAGGTAAAAGGTGGTACAGAGGTGGACAAATAACCGATAGACGACCAAAACAGGAAAGGGGCTGAAGCCATTATTTGCTTCAACCCCTTGTTTTTACTGGTGCCGGAGGTCGGAATTGAACCGACATGACCGCGGGGGTCGGGGGATTTTGAGTCCCCTGCGTCTACCAGTTTCACCACTCCGGCGGGTTGGGTGGATTGTTAACGAAAAAGTGACCTTATATTAATGAAAAGCTCCTGAAATTGTCAAGAAAAAATGGTCAAAAAAATATTGACAAGGGTTTCCAATAAAAATATAATAATCTTTTTATTAATTACGGGGCTGTAGCTCAGCTGGGAGAGCGCTTGACTGGCAGTCAAGAGGTCGACGGTTCGATCCCGTTCAGCTCCACCAGGAAAAATCGAAGGGGTTAATCCGATACGGCGGGTTAACCCCTTTTTTATTATTGCCGCCGGGTTACTTCCCGATTCGGGTCATTCCCAGTAGCCGTGGCAAAAACCGCCCAGGAAAATAGAATTTGACAATTGGTATTCTTGCCGCCATACTTTTACATTATTTTTTTTCATACCATGGTGAACCTATGAACCCTTCCGTTAAATTTGCCATTAGTATCCCGGAGCGCGAGTTTCGTGAATTGGAAAAAATCAGAAAAAAAGAGGGATTGACCCGGAGCCGACTGGTATTGGAAGCTATTACCTTTTGGAAATCCTCCAGAGAGAAGGAAAAGTTGGTACGCATTTATGAAGAGGGTTATCGTCAGCACCCCGAGAAAGTTTCTGAGTGCAGCGACTGGGAGAAGGTTTCTCTTGAGGTTTTCGCAGAGGGTAATTGGTGATGGACTTGCCACAAATTCATCAGCAGCCCGAGCGCGATTTAGCGCCGGGCTGGGGTGGGGGTGGAACTATTGGAACGTTGTTTTTTGACTTTTTGCGAGGTTATCAAAAAGGATGAAAAGGGGGGAAGTGTGGTGGGCTGAATTGCCGTTGCCCCTGGGCCGCAGGCCGGTGCTCCTCCTCAGCCGGGATGAAGCCTACAGAGTTAGAAATGCCGTAACTATAGCGGAAATAACCACCCGGATAAGGGAGATACCCGTTGAAGTCCCCGTCGGGCCGGAAGATGGACTCCCGAAAAAATGCGTGGTCAATTTGGATACTATGGCGGCCATTCGAAAGGATCTGTTAAAAGAGAGAATTTGTCAACTTGGGGTGGAAAAGATTGAACAAGTTGACAGAGCCTTAAAATTTGCCCTGTCTATTCCATAATCCGACATATCCTCTTCGATCGCCCCCATTCGCGCCGACTGAGGATTAATATTAATAATGAAGAAAGGAAACAGTATGAGTTATCAGTTTATTCAGTTGGAAGTAAAAGAGGGGCTGGCCACGATCACCTTGAAACGAGAGCCCCTGAATGTCCTGAACATCGCCATGATGAAGGAGATCAACCAGGCCCTCGATTCATTGAAAGGGCAATCGTTTAAACTGCTCCTGTTCAAGGCGGCCGGCAAGGCCTTTTCAGCCGGGGTGGACGTGGGCGAGCACCTGGGCGACCAGGTCAACGAAATGATCGAGGTCTTTCACGGCATCTTCCGGCGGATGGATCAGTTGCCGGCCGTTTCCATCGCTTCGGTCCAGGGGGCGGCCCTGGGTGGAGGTTGCGAGCTGGCCCTGTACTGCGATCTGGTCATCGCCTCGGAGAAGGCCAAGTTCGGCCAACCGGAGATCCAGGTGGGCGTCTTCCCGCCTATTGCCGCCCTGATAATGCCCCGTCTGACGGCCCGTAAGAAGGCCCTGGAACTGGTCCTTTCGGGGGACATCATCCCCGCCCAGGAGGCCTTATCCCTGGGGTTGATCAACAAAGTGGTGCCGGCCGAGGCCCTGGAAGAGGAACTGCAAAAGTATATAGGGAAGTTTTCCGGCTTAAGCGGGCTGGTGATGGCCCTGACCAAGAAGGCCTTCAACGCCGGCCTGATGGATCCGGCTGATCAGGGGCTTCTGGCCATCGAAAAGATTTACCTGCAGGAGATGATGAAGACCCACGACGCGGAGGAGGGGCTCAAGGCTTTCCTGGAGAAACGAAAGCCGGTCTGGCAGGAGCGGTAGCGCTTTCACCACCGCGCGGACTCAGGCGGAGCAAGACAGGCAAAAAAAGCAATTCACCGCAGAGGCGCGGAGGACGCAGAGAATATTTTTTTCATTGCCGGGAGGTGCCGGCAATGAAAAACTAGCTACCGCTAACGCGAGTGAAAAAGTCCGTCAGAAAGTGCTTGTCAGCCTTCGCCTGCTGTCATCCTGAGCAACGCGAAAGATCTCGTTTTTTTGACCAGGGCTAGATCCTTCACGGAGTTTACCCTGAGCCGAAGTTCGAGATCTTTCGCGGAGTTTATCCTGAGCCAAAGCCCGAGACCCTTCGCTTCGCTCAGGGTGACAGACGAAGGACTCAGGATGACAAACAAAGGGCTCTGGGTGACAGTTTGAGACTTTCTGCGAGGTTATCACACTTCACTAGTTTTGAAATTTGGTCGTTTGGATTTGTTTCGGATTTCGATTGGCTTTTTTATCCAGTATCCAGTATCGGTTTTCCTTATCCAGCATCGGCCTTCTTCAATTCCTGACATTATCCCGGATGTATTGAATGATATCCGCGGTGTAAGTGCCCGGGCCGAAAACCTCGGCGATGCCGGCGGCTTTCATAGCCGGGATATCTTCATCGGGGATGATCCCGCCCCCGACGACCAAGACATCGGAGATCCCTTTTTCCCGGATCAGTTCCATGACCCTCGGGAACAGGTAATCGTGGGCCCCGGAGAGGACGCTCAGGGCAATGACATCCGCGTCTTCCTGCATGGCCGTGGCCACAATCTGCTCCGGGGTCTGCCTGAGGCCGGTGTACACCACTTCCATCCCCGCGTCCCGCAGGGCGTAACAAATCACCTTGATGCCCCGGTCGTGCCCGTCCAGACCGGGCTTGGCCGCCAGTACCCTTATCTTTTTCGTTGTCGCCATAATTGCACCTCCTACAGGGTTGAAACCGCGGTGTATTCGCCGAACACCTCCCGCAGGGTATCGCAAATTTCCCCCAGGGTGGCATAAGCCCGGACGGCTTGCAGGATCAACGGCAGGAGGTTGTCCTCGCCCTGGGCCGCCTTTTTAAGACCGGCCAGGGAGGTCTGCACCGCAAGGCTATCCCGTTTTTCCTTGAGCCGCTGCAATTTCTTCATCTGCTGTTCCCGCACCGCCGGGTCCACCCGCAGGAGTCCGGTGGGTTTGGGCTCCTGGACCTGGAATTTGTTCAGACCCACCACGACCCGCTCGCCCTGTTCAACGGCCTTTTGATATTTGTACGCGCTTTCCTGGATCTCCCGCTGGACGAAGCCTTGTTCAATGGCCGACGCCGCTCCACCCAGTTCATCGATCCGGCGGATGTAGTCCGCGGCCTGGCTTTCAATGGTATTGGTCAGGTGTTCGATGTAGTAGGAACCGGCCAGGGGATCGACCGTCTCGGTCACACCGGTTTCATAGGCGATCAATTGCTGCGTGCGCAGGGCGATCTGCACCGCCTCCTGCGAGGGCAGGGCCAGGGCCTCATCCATGGAGTTGGTATGGAGGGACTGGGTCCCGCCTAAAACCGCCGACAGGGCCTGGAAGGCTACCCGGACGATATTGTTCTTGGTCTGCTGGGCGGTCAGCGTACAGCCGGCGGTCTGGGTATGAAAACGGACCATCAACGAACGGGGGTCCTTGGCCTCGAAGCGCTCCTTCATGATCCGGGCCCAAAGCCGCCGGGCGGCCCGGTACTTGGCCACCTCCTCCAGGAAATCCTGATGGGCGTTGAAAAAGAAGGACAGCCGGGGCCCGATCACATCCACGCCCAACCCGGCCTTCAGGGCCGCCTCCACGTAGGCGATGCCGTTGGCCAGGGTGAAGGCCACCTCCTGAACGGCCGTGGAACCGGCCTCCCGGATATGATAGCCGCTGATGCTGATGGTGTTCCACTTGGGGACCTGCTTGGCGCAGAATTCGAAGATATTGGTGATGATCCGCAGCGAGGGCTTGGGCGGAAAGATGTAGGTGCCCCGGGAGGAATATTCTTTTAAAATATCGTTCTGGATGGTCCCGTTCAGGGCCTCTGAAGAGACCCCCTGTTTTTCGGCCACCCCGATGTACATGGCCAGTAAAATGGCCGCCGGGGCGTTGATGGTCATGGAGGTGCTGACCTTGTCCAGGGGGATCCCGTCAAAGAGCAATTCCATATCCTCCAGGGAGTCGATGGCCACCCCCACTTTGCCCACCTCCCCCTGGGACAGGGAATGGTCGGAATCGTAGCCGATCTGGGTGGGGAGATCGAAGGCCACCGACAGGCCGGTTTGTCCCTGGTCCAGAAGGTACTTGTAGCGCTGGTTGGATTCCTCAGCGCTGGCGAAGCCGGCATACTGGCGCATGGTCCAGAACCTTCCCCGGTACATGGTGGGCTGGACCCCTCGGGTGTAGGGGTATTCACCGGGGAACCCGAGGTCCCGTTCATAATCCAGGTCGGGGATTTGGGCCGGGCTGTATAGACGCTCCAAGGGGATCTCGGAAAGGGTGGTGAATTCTTTTTTTCGCTCCGGGGCCTTGGCCAGCTTGGCCTCAACCTTCTGGTTCCATTTTTCCTGTTGCTGTTTTAAGGCGTCACGTTTGGTGGGATCGAACATGGACTGCTCCTTCTAAGCAGGGGTGAACCCTAAATCCGAAATTCGAATATGAACCGAAGAAAAAGGCTATTCTTGGAGTAGTGGAGGACTGGAGTGTTGGAGTAATGGTTCTTTTTAGGCCATCGCTCCATTACTCCATTACTCCATTCAAACAGGTTTGGTCGGGTTTCATCCAGCATTTTTCCTATAAGGGGATATTCCCATGCCGCCTGGGGAGCCGGCGGACATCGAATTTGGTTTCCAAGGATTCCAGGGCGCGAATCAACTTGGGCCGGGTGTACTCCGGCAGGATGATCTCATCGATATACCCCAGTTCGGCGGCCTTGTAGGGGCTGGCGAAAGTGCGCCGGTATTCCTCGACCAGTTCCTGGCGGGTCTTCTCCGGGTCGGGCGATTCTTTGATCTGGTTGCGGAAGACGATGGGCACCGCGCCGTCCGGCCCCATGACGGCGATCTCGGCCATGGGATAGGCAAAATTGATATCCCCGCCGTGGTGTTTGCTGCCCATGACGTCATAAGCGCCTCCATAGGCCTTGCGGGTGATCAGGGTAATCTTGGGTACCATGGCGTCGCAGTAGGCATAGATGATCTTGGCCCCGTGGCGGATGATACCCCCGTGTTCCTGAGCCACACCGGGCAGAAACCCCGGCACGTCCACAAAGGTGATGATGGGCAGGTTGAAACAGTCGCAGAAGCGCACAAAACGGGCGCATTTATCCGAAGCGTTGATATCCAGACAGCCGGCCAGGGCCCGGGGTTGATTGGCCACGATGCCCACCGGCATCCCGTTCAGACGGGCGAAACCGACCACCATGTTGGGGGCGTACATTTTTTGGGTTTCAAAGAATTTTCGGTCATCCACGACAGTAAGGATGATCTTTTTTATGTCGTAAGGCGTTCGGGGATTTTCCGGAATGATATTTCGAAGTTCCAGATCGATTCGGTTGGGATCGTCCTGGGTGGGCAGTTTCGGAGGCTTTTCGTTGCAATTCTGGGGGAGGAAGGAAAGCAGTTCCCGGACCTTATCCAGTGCGGCCCGATCATCCTTGGCCAACAGGTGCGCCACCCCGCTGGTGGAGTTGTGCCGAATGGCCCCGCCCAGGGCCTCCGGTTCCACTTCTTCATGGGTTACGGCCTTGATCACCTGAGGACCGGTGATGAACATGTGGCTGGTTTTTTCCACCATGATGATAAAGTCGGTGATGGCCGGGGAATAGACCGCTCCTCCGGCGCAGGGCCCCATGATCACCGATATCTGGGGAATGATGCCGGAACATTGGACATTCCGGCGGAAAATTTCTCCGTAGCTGCCCAGGCTGACCACCCCTTCCTGAATGCGGGCACCGCCGGAATCATTGAGTCCGATAATGGGCGCCCCGTTGCGCTGGGCCAGGTCCATGACCTTACAAATCTTTTCACCGAAAGGGCCGCTCAGACTTCCGCCGAAAACAGTAAAGTCCTGGGAGAAGACGTACACCAGCCGGCCGTTGATGCGTCCGTATCCGGTTACCACCCCGTCCCCGAAAATTTTCTGATTCTCCATGCCGAAATCGGTACAGCGATGGACTACGAATTTATCGAATTCCTCGAAGGTCCCCTTGTCCATCAGGTGCTCGACCCGTTCCCGGGCCGTCAATTTGCCTTTTTTATGCTGGGCATCGATCTTGTCCTGGCCGCCGGCCAATTCCGCCTGGGCGTTTAACGCGATCAATTCCTTGATCCGATCCTCTATCGTCATTTAGATCACCTTGCGTTTTTTCGTAGGGGAGGGGTTAATCCCCTCCCGAGCTTAGGAATCAAGGATTCAATTTATTTCCAGGAGCGGGGCCTATGTCCGGTTAGGTGCGGGAGGGGGTTAACCCCTCCCCTACGCTCGAACTCTTGAACCCTGTTTTCGGCTATTTTCAAGCTGATAAATTAAAAAAAGGGTTGAGACAACCTTCATCTCAACCCTTTCGAAGGGGATTTTCACTCAATAATTATTATTACCTGATCGGCCTCCACCGAGGACCCTTTTTCCACTTTGATCTCTTTTACCGTGCCGCCGGTGTAGGTAAGAATCGGCATTTCCATTTTCATGGCCTCGATGATGGCGACTTCGTCGTCCTCCTGAACCGCATCCCCGATACTCACTTTGATATCAATCACTTTCCCCGCCATGGGGGCTGTTATTTCGGCCACAATACAATCCTCCTTTAGTTTAATTTATTTTATAGGCAGTTGAAAATCAGGTTTCGAGCGCTAGCCCCCCGCTTTTGGCGGATTGCCGGGACGGCAGACTCGAATAAATTTTGGAAATTGAAGGGTCCCGTCCTTATGGTGCCGGGGCCTCAATCCTTTTTTGGGTAGATATCAGGGACATTTAGCGGAATTTCCGAACCCTTGTCAAGTAGAAAGTGGATCAGATTTCCCCTTCCTGTTCCATTTTAACCAGGTCTTCGAATTTGAGGTCGATGCCCAGTATCCCCACGATATCCTCCTCCGAGTTGCGGACCGGGCCGGAAACGGTGATGCACAAGGCCCCGGTGATGCGGGAGGTATAGAAATCGGAAATAAAAACCTTGCCGTCCTTGATAGGCTGGGTGAACCAAGAACGACCGGAAAAATCCTCGTCCAGCTTAATCACCTGGTACTTGGCCCGGTCTATGATGCGGGTGATGTTCTTAGTAATCTTTTTCCCATCCAGATTGATGACATAAATAAACTGGATGAAAGGGTTGAGCTCAATAAAATTTTCCATCACCGGCTCCTGTTGGACCGGATTCATGGACCGAATCTCCTCCTGTTCCAGGATTTCTTCCACAATATGGTAGGCCAGTTGGTAGGCCTTCTGTTTCAAGGCGTCAAATTCCGAGAGGAAATATTCGGGCAGGTATTTACGGCTGACCCGCATCATTTCCTGGGAGGAGAGTGAGGTGACCCGGCCTTCCTCGTATTGCCGCATGACCCATTTATATATTTTGTGGACCCCCGGATGGTTTTTGGAGATCATTTTGGGGCCGGTGAGGTTGAGGTGCTTGTTGAGCCAGTGCACGATTCCCGCGGTCCCGGATTTGTCGGTTATGATGATACTGATCGGGCGGCCCAAGATCTTATCGGTGTTAAAGATATTATAAATTTCCTCGTTTTTGATCAGACCGTCGGCGTGGATCCCGGCGCTGGTGGCGTTGAAATCCGCTCCCACAAAGGGGTAATTGGGGGGAATCTGGAAATGGATTTCTTTTTCAAAATAATCCGCCATCTCGGTGATCGCCCGGGTGTTGATGCCGTTATTCCGGCCCAGGAGACTGATATATTCGATCAGGAGTCCTTCGATGGGGGTATTGCCGGTACGTTCCCCGAATCCCAGCAGGGCGCCGTTGATGGCGGCACAGCCGTAGAGCCAGGCGGTGGTGGCGTTGATAAAACCCTTGTGAAAGTCGTTATGGCCGTGCCATTCGAGGAGGCTGCCGGGCACCCCGGCGTCCTCGATCATGGCCCGGACCAGTCGGGGCACGCTCCGGGGCAGGGCGGTCCCGGGATAGGTCACTCCGTAGCCCATGGTATCGCAGAGGCGGATCTTGATGTCGATGCCCGAGGACTCCCGCAGTTTCATGAGCTCGATGGCAAAGGGAATGCAAAAACCGTAGATGTCGGCCCGGGTGATGTCTTCAAAGTGGCAGCGGGGGGTAATCCCCAGTTCCAGAGCCCGTTTGACGATTTCCAGGTATTGGTCCAGGGCCTTGGGCCGGTCCAGATTGAGCTTGTAAAAAATATGATAGTCGGAAACCGAGGTCAGGATCCCGGTTTCCTTGAGGCCCATCCCTTGCACCAGTTCCAGGTCCTTGGGGTGGGCTCGGATCCAGCCGGTGATCTCCGGATAAGGGACGTCTCTTTCCTGGCAACGCCGAACCGCTTCCTTATCCCGATCGCTGTACAGGAAAAATTCGGTTTGGCGGATGACCCCCCGGGGGCCGGAAAGGCGGCTGAGGAAATCAAAAATTTGGAGGATCTGTTCCACCGAATAAGGGGGCCGGGCCTGCTGGCCGTCACGGAAGGTGGTGTCGGTGATCCAGATCTCATCGGCCGGGTCGATGGGTATAAACTTGTGATCGAAATCGATCCGGCAGACTTCCTCGTAGGGGAAAACATCCCTTTGGAGGTTGGGCTCGGAAATATTTTTCAGGTCATATTGCCAGAAGCGGGTATGTTCGTGGTCCAGGACCTTTTTGAGGGGATTCCAGCGGGCCATAATGCACTCCAATTGAATTTTGGGTTATGAAATGGAAAAATGGATCCCCGATAAAGGCCTTCGGGGATGACGAAAAATTACCTGTAAAGATTACTTCACATCCAATCGGATTCCCAGTTCATTCAACTGGATCCGATCGACGGCCGAAGGGGCGTTGGTCAACAGACAGACGGCCTTCTGGGTTTTGGGAAAGGCGATGACTTCCCGTAATGAATCGGCCCCGGTCATCAGCATGACCAGTCGGTCCAGGCCGAAGGCGATTCCCCCGTGGGGCGGCGCTCCCAGTTCCAGGGCTTCCAGGAGAAAGCCGAACTTTTCCTCCGCTTCCTCGGAGGAAATATTCAAGATATTGAAGATGCGTTCCTGCAGGGCACGCTGGTGGATTCGGATGCTGCCTCCTCCGATTTCGCTGCCGTTCAACACCAGATCATAGGCCCGGGAGCGCACGGTCTCCGGACTGGTTTCCAGCCTCGATAGATCTTCCTCCAATGGGGCGGTGAACGGATGATGGACGGCCCCGTAGCGGCCTTCCTCCGTCCGGTATTCCACCAGGGGGAATTGATCGACCCAGGTGAATTCATACTGATCCGAACGAGGGGGGACGATTTTGGGACCCAGGTGCAGTCGGACTTTTCCCAGCACCTCGTGGACCACGGCCGGAATATCGGCCTGAAAGAGAATCAAATCCCCTGGTTCGGCACCCAGGATCTGCTCAATGGCCCGACGTTCCTCTTCGGTCAGGAACTTGGCTAGAGGAGATTGCCAGCCCTCGGGGTTGATCTTGGACCAGGCCAATCCTTTGGCTCCCCAGCCCATGGCCAGGGCCACCAGGTCGTCCAGTTCTTTCCGGGAAAAGGACCCGCCGCCGGGTACCCGGATGGCTTTCACGCACCCTCCTTTTTGGGCGGCCTCGGCAAAGACCTTGGCCCCGGAATTTTTGACCACGGGGGTCAGATCCACCAAGGGAAGACCGAAGCGCAGGTCCGGGCGATCCGTTCCATATTGGTTCATGGCCTGGTGATAGGAGAGACGCTGGAAAGGCCGGTTGATCGTGATCCCCAGGGTCTCCGCGAAAAGTCCTACGATCATTTCCTCAATCAGCCCAATAATTTCTTCTTCGTCGATAAAGGAAAACTCCATATCCAACTGAGTAAATTCCGGCTGCCGGTCGGCCCGCAGGTCTTCATCCCGGAAACAGCGGACCACCTGATAATAGCGGTCGAAGCCGGCCACCATCAGAAGCTGTTTGAACAGTTGGGGGGACTGGGGCAGGGCGTAAAATTTTCCAGCCTGCACCCGGCTGGGTACCAGATAATCCCGAGCGCCCTCCGGGGTGCTTTTGGTCAGGAAGGGGGTCTCGATATCCACCAAACCCCGCTCGTTCAGGAATTGGCGCACGAATTGAATGACCCGGTGGCGGAAAAGAAAATTCTTTTGCAGGGACGGTCGCCGCAGGTCCAGATAGCGGTAACGCAGGCGGACGGCCTCGGAGACTTCCGCTGAGTCCTCCAAGGAAAAAGGAGGGGTTTTGGAGGTATTGAGCAGGCGGTACTCCTGAACCAGCACCTCAATTTCCCCGGTTTTTAAATTAGGGTTGGCCATCCCCTCCGGCCTTCCACGGACCAGGCCCTGGATGGTCAGGACAAATTCGTTCCGCAGTTGATGGGCCTCCTGATGGGCCTGGGCATTGGTCTCGGGATTGAAGACCACCTGGGTAATCCCGGCTCGGTCGCGGAGATCGATAAATATCAACCCCCCGTGGTCCCGGCGGGTAGCTACCCACCCGGCCAGGGTTACGATTTGTCCGATGTCTTTAAGACTCAGGGTCCCGCAATCGTGGGTCCGCCGCCAAGGGTGATCGTGATGGGTCAAGGTATGCTCCTTATCAGTAAAAGCGCTAATCGCAATTGAGTCTTCGAAAAAAAACAAGTCAAAGCCTGCTGTCATTCGAACGAACGCGAAGAATCTCGTCTGGTCAACAAGATAAGATCCCTCGCGAGTTCATCCACAGCAGAAATCCGAGACCCTTCGCTTCACTCAGGGTGACAGGCGAATGGCTCTATTTCGATCCATTTCATACCGACTGGCGATAAAACTCAACCAAATCGGTCAGCGGCACTTCCTCCTGGGTCTTATTTTCCATGACCCGAACAACGGCCCGGTTTTTTTCCAGTTCTTCGGTACCCACAATGACCACATAACGAGACCGCAATTTGTCGGCCCGGCGAAACTGGCTTTTGAGACTTTTCTCCTCGGGTTCCATTTCGGCGGGGACCCCTTGCTCACGCAGGGATTGCACCCATTCGAAGGCCCGCCGTCGGGCGTCTGCCCCCAGGGCGGCGAAAAAGACAAAGGGACCCGTCTCCCAGCTCTGATCCCCTCCCAACAATAGGACCGCCCGCTCCAACCCGATGGCGAAACCGATGGCCGGCAGGTCCGGCCCGCCCAGGGTCTTCAGCAACCCGTCATAGCGGCCGCCGCCGGCCACGGCGTCCTGGGCGCCGAGGTGAACGGCGCTGACTTCAAACGTAGTCCGGCAGTAATAATCCAAACCCCGGACCAGGCGCGGGTCCAGGACGATGGGAATGTTCCAGGGGGACAGTAATTCCTGAACCCGTTCAAAGTGGTCCCGGCAGCCGGTGCAGTTGAAGTCCGGTATGGAAGGCGCCTCCCGCAAGAATTCCTGGCAGCGCTCCACCTTGCAGTCGAAGACCCGCAGGGGATTGGTCGTGATCCGGCGCCGGCAGTCCTCGCAAAAGGACCCTTTCCGGTCCTCGAAAAAATCCTGAAGCGCGGAACCGAAAGCGGGCCGGCAGACCGGGCAGCCCAGGGAATTCAGTCGCAGGCGGATGTCGTCCAGGCCGACGGCCTTCAGGATCCGAATCAGCAGCAGGATAATCTCGGCATCGGTAAAGGGGCCGGCCGAGCCGAGGCACTCGGCGTTGATCTGATGAAATTGCCGCAGGCGGCCTTTCTGGGGACGCTCGTGGCGGAACATGGGGCCGATGCTGAAAAGCTTCTGCAGGGGTTGCTGGGTATGCAGATGGTGCTCGATAAAAGCCCGCAGGACCGAGGCGGTGGCCTCCGGCCGCAGGGTGACCGAATCCCCGCTGCGGTCGGTAAAGGTGTACATTTCCTTTTCGACGATGTCGGTGGCGGCCCCGATGGTCCGGGCAAACAGCTCGGTTTTTTCCAGAATCGGGGTCTTGATTTCCGCGTATCCGTAATGGTGAAAGATTTTTCGGGCGGTCTGTTCCAGGAAAGCCCATTTCTCGCTTTCCCCGGGAAGCACGTCCTTAAATCCTTTTAACGCCTGAAGGGACATAGGTTAGAACCTGGTAGATTCGTACGCGTTTAATATAAAAAATATCTTTCCGAGTCCGTCGTCGTACGGACTGGATTGGTCTTAAACTTCTTTGTCATTCTGAAGGAGCGAAGCGACTGAAGAATCCCCCGGGTAGGCCCTGGGGTGAAAGACGAGATCCTTCACTTCGTTCAGGATGACAAGATGATGAAAGGCTCAAGATAACAGACACTTGGCCAAAGAGATTTTTCTGCTTCGGGATGCACGCCCCGGGCATGGGGGTTTATTCTTAAACTATTTAAATTAACAAATAAATGGCCATTTGTCCAAATAAAGTTTTCGCTTGCTTGATCCCAGTAAGACAGCCAATGCTACCGAGAAGGTTCCGGATTATTTACACCGTCGACGACGATCACCGGGTGGTCAAGGTCTATTATGTCGGTCACCGGAGAGACGTCTATGACCAATTCCGGATTCTGCTGAACAAGTTAAAACCCTAACCAAGGATTTCAGGCAATCGGGCCAGGTAATCTTTCCAGGGAAGAACGAGGACTTCTTCAATCCGATAAGGATGTTCCACGCGAGCGATGACATGGAGGGGTACTTTTGGATATTCCTTGTGAAAAGACCGGAGTCCGCTCAGATGTGGTCCGGCTATCTGGGTCGTAGATTTTATCTCGAAGGCTCCAACCAGTTCACCATGCTTTTCAATGAGCAGATCCACTTCGCCGCCGTGGTTGGTGCGCCAGAAATAAAGAGCTGCTTCACTGCGCAGATAGTCGAGGTATCGGTAGCTTTCCAAGATTATAAACTGTTCAAAAAGCCTACCAAAACGGACCGGGTCAGGCGGCGCGGTAAGTTGCCGGGTCAGGCTGTTCACCACTCCCAAGTCAAAAAGATAGAATTTAGGGTGGGCGACCAGACGATGGCGTAGGCTCTTCCTCCAGGGAATCAGTCGGAAAGTAATCAGGGTGTCTTCCAGGATTTCGTAGTATGATTGTACCGTACGGGTGGGGACCTGGCATTCCCGCCCCATGGCCGTAAAGCTGACCAGTTCGCCCGACTGGCTAGCGGACAGGTCCAGAAAACGCGAAAAATTGCCCAGGTTTCGCACCAACCCTTCGAACTTGACTTCCTGATTGAGGTAAGTTTCGGTATAAGTGTGGAGGATGTCCATCATGGTCTCCGGGGGCCGGCCGTAAACCCCGGGCAGGGAACCATACCTCAGCACCTCCGAAAGATCGAATGTTTCGGCTATTTCCGAATACACAAATGGAAAAAGATGTCGCTGAACAGCCCTTCCAGCCAGCAGGTTGACACCTCCACGTTTTAATTGGCGGGCACTGGACCCGGTCAGGAGAAATTGGCACCCGGTTTTTTCAATCAGGTGGTGTATCTCGTTGAGCAGGGCGGGGATACGCTGGATCTCATCAATAAAAACTCGTTCTATCCCTGCCTGCTCAATTTTTTCCAGGGCCTCTCTGCGAAATAAATCAGGATATTTGGAATACTTCAGGTGTTGGTCGCTTTGGAGAAGGTCAATTTTCCAGGTCTGTTCCTCGAAAACGGCGTTCACCAGGGTACTCTTGCCGGTTTGGCGGGGGCCAAAGAGAAAAAAAGATTGATTTTCCGGAAGCTTGCATAACCTGGTGATCATAGTGCAGGATTGTACAGTATTTTGGCAACGATGTAAACACTATTTAAATCATCTAACAGTTCAATAAGTTATGTATCGTTGGATTATGGATCCGCTCCGCTTCATCCACCCTACGGCGAGTGCAGCCAAGTTGTTTCTTCCCTCTTCCTTCTTCTATCTGAGCCCCGCCTGGCGTAGCGCTTCAATGTACTGATCCAATTTGTCCTGATTTTTATGCGAAACGCTCCTGGCATAGGTTTCGACAGAAAACCTGGGGTTTATTCTTAGCACCGCTTCGGCTTCGGCCCGGGCATCCTCGTCGCGTCCCATTAAACTATACGTAGCGGTCAGACCAAGGTGAGCCAGGATATTGTTGGGGGAGACGCGCAACGCTCTCTTGTATTGGGTGACGGCATCCGGGTACTTCCCCAAAAAGCGATAGGTGTGCCCGAGATTGTGAAAGTAAAATGCCGGACCGTTAGGATTGAGGCGGATCGCCTTTTCAAATAAGGGAATGGCTTCCCTGGGTCTGTCTGCGTAGTTAAGAATGAGTCCGAGCCAGGCATGGGCATCCGCTCCCCCTGGATCGAGGGCGACCGCCCGTTCCCCCTCGGCAATGGCCTTGTCGTAGTCTTTCTTCAAGAGAGAGAGAAACCCCAGATAGGCATAGGGGCGGGAATCCTTAGGGTCCAGGGAAATTGCTTTCTGAGCCAGTTCAACAGCTTTATCAATTGATTCCTTAGGAGATCTTGCTTGAACCAAATCGACACATCCAGAAAATGTAGCGACACATAGAAGGGTGTAAGCGCCTGAAAATTCAGGATCTAAAGCAATTGCTTCCTCTGCCAACTGCTTTCCCATAATATTCCCTTCTCTATTGTAGCGCTGCATGTTCGCTTGGGCCTGTAAGGCCTTTAAAAATGCCTCCAGATTCCGTGGGGGTTTTATCCTCAGAGCTTGTTCTCCTTCCGTCAGTTTCACCCGCATGGTTATCAGGATTTTCATGGTGATCTCATCCTGCACGGCAAAGATGTCCTTCAGGTCACGATCGTACCGTTCCGCCCAAAGGTGATGTGCCGGTCAGGGCATCGATCAATTGGGCCGTGATTCGAACACGGTTCCCGGATCTTCTGAACGCTGCCCTCCAATACATAGCGAACACCCAGGTCTTCGCTCACCTGCTTACCTTAACTCCCTTTGCCCTTGTAAACGAAAGTGGAATTGCGGGCGATCACAAATAGCCGTGGAATTTTGGAAAGGGCGGTGATGATGGATTCTCGGTAATGCCGTCGCTGAAGAACTCCTGCTTGGGGTCGCCGCTCAGGTTCTCAAAGGGAAGCACGGCGATGGAAGGCTTGTCCGGCAGCGGATAGGCCATCCTTTCAATAGAAGCAACCTGAAGCGGAGCCGGCTTGGAAACCGTTTTCCAGATGGCCCAGGTGACCACTGCCAGAACCAACGGGACGGCTGCCATCCAGGCCGCCTGACGATACCGATTTGGCCGGGGTGTCGGGCTTTCCTCCACCTGGGGCGCTTGAACCCGTGGTTCCTCCAAAATCGGCGTGTCGGGTTTGGCCTCGGGTTTTTCTTCCCCCCTCTGGAGACTGGCCAGGAAGCCTTCCCAGGCCTCCTCATTACGTAAGTCCCCATAGGTAATGACGATATCGTCTAAATTGCGCTCCTATTTTGTCGATGGCGAACTTGAGCCGGACGTTTTCCTCGCTCCCGATGTAGGCAAAAAGATTGGCCCAGCGGTCTTTTTCCGGTTCGGTGAATAGATAGGTTTTCCCATTAACCCCATCAAATTCTTTTTTCTTTCCCAGGACCTTGAAAAGCGGGGCCTCCTCCAGGTCGGGGAGGGCATGCTTCCATTTCCGGTAGATCCGGGGCAGCAGATTCTCCTTCTCGGACGATCCGGCCGAACCGCCGACCGTTTCGTTCAGCAAAGCCAGCAGGCCCAGGTGTTCTTCGAGGGAGATGGGAACGATTTTCCCTCTTTTTTTCATCTCCATGACGACCAGGGCGATCAGGGAGAGATAAAACTTTCGTGAGGGGGTGTTGAAATGAAGGGACAAGGCCATCTTGTCTTTAAGATGGATATGGAGTTTGAATTCGGTCAGGTCGATTCTTACGGGGTGGTCGACATTTTCAGCCATTATTTTTTCCCCTCGAATCTATTTGAAAAGACTAGATATTTTGACATAAAACCGGGATAATCGAAAAAAAGTCTGACGGTACGTACGGTCAGTTATTCTATCAAAGAGGTAAATAAATTCAACTAAATACTCATTAAACTCCCTGATCCCAGGGGAAGTCTAAATCTGGCAGGAAGAGGAGGTGAGCATAGGGGGCACGAGGAGGGCCACCGGGCTTTTGCAGCCCGGGGATTCAGGTATTAACCGGCGGTGGGTCACTATGTCAGCTACTGCGGCAGCAAAACCTAACTTGTAACGAAAGTTCTGAAAGGAGGACAAAATGAAACGTCTACTGTCAATAGCTATAGCGGTAAGCATACTGGTTTTCTGGGGTTCACCGGGTTTCACTGGAGAAAAAAACCGTATTATCCCTTCCGGACCTGCGGGTAAGGGTGGACCGGTTCAGCATGTCACTGGATGCTTTTTTGCGTGATACCGCCAATGATATTAATTTGTCACCACTTGAACTGATAGCTGATCTGAATCAATTGTGCATGGTTAACAGTGCTTCGGTCCGAAGCTCTCAGGAGACATTGTGGGCGTTAATCCCTTGCTGAGTGATGTATTCTGCTTTGATCCCTTTGTTCCCGTCCCGACCGGGCGGGATGAAGCTGTCGGCTGGATTGACGGCACACTGGATGGGAAGCCTATCGAGATGTCGGGCCGCATGACACTTGACCTAATTCTTCCAGCGGCACAACATACGGAAATTGAAAGGTTACTTGGTTTTCGAGGAAGGCGTCGGAACACATTATGGAGTGCTTAGTTTGGAAGGTATAGTTGAACTATACCCCCCTCCATCCACATATGTGAGGAGCAGCGGCACGTATACCGGTTGGGTCCGGAAAAATAAGTAATCTGGGGGGTACGTGGGCACGTCTTTACACAAGGCTTTAGTTGTCCATCCAAGAAATAATGAGCACGAGGAGAAAGAAGGAAACTAAACTGCTTTATTACGAACCCCGTAATTCCGACCCAGAAAAATGGAGGAAACATCATGAAAAAGATTATCTCTATCCTATCGTAGCCGCAAGCCTGATCTTTTTAACCTTTGGGCTTGCCTTGGCCGGACCGGCAATTCATTACGATCAGATTATTACAGGAGTAAATAATCCTTCATTGGACGTTGGTGCAGTTCAAAATGCAGTGAATCAAGGAGGTAAAATTCTTTTAAAAGGGACCTTTGATTTTGGGATGACCCGAGTTTATATTCGTAATAAGCCTGATGGTACCCTGAACGAAGTGGAAATATGCGGCGAAACGGATAAAAAAGGGGATCCTTTAACCAAAATCAAGGGTGGCTTTTTTAGTTTCTATAGCCCGCTACCGGTATCGGGAACACCGCCTTCATTGCCTGACCTGCTTCCACCCGGCCCAAAAATTACCATACAGGACATCCATTTTGAAGGCGCCTTGTGGGCCCCTATTCATATCGCTTACACCAGCGAGGCAACCATATCCCGCAATAAAATAACCAGCGTTGTCCCCTACGGTCCCGGGCTTTTTGATCCTTCTTTCCCTGACTTCAAATATTTAAGTGCCGGTATTTATTGTGGCACCTGGTTTGCCCAATCCAGTTTCTCCCCGGTGAGAATATACCGAGAAGGCGCAGTTACCGGACAGTTGAAAATTAACAATAATTATATTGACTTAGAATTCAGTGCTCCGGAAAATAATCTTGGCCAGGGGATTTTTGTTAATTGGACGACTGGGATAATGGCTAAAATCTCAGGCAACATTATTAAAAACGTCTCCAGGAATTCAATAGAAGTGCTGGATAATTATCTGGCCAATGGGATCGGAATGATCGTCATGGAAGGCAATGAGATTACCACCTCCGAGGTAGGGATACGCTATCCAAGTGGGTTTACGCCAAATGGGATTGTATTTGGTTGGTATTTGAACCCTGCCGGAAACGAAAAAACCAAGAATTGTCTGCACACGGTGATGCAAAATTCCATCCGGATAAAAGGGGAGACCTCCGTGGGTATCATGGCTCTGGCCGATAGTTCCGTGGTTTTAAATAACCAGATCGTGTCAGAAGGGGCCACGGCTCGCGGTCTTTGGATCGTCGGATCGCATGGTTACATTGCCCACAACAAGATAGAAGGCATAGGTAACTGCGCTATCGATGTGAGCCCTACGGATCCGACCGCACCATTGAGGCTGGATGCCAGCTATAATTTTTTTCAGGGAAACAACTATAACTTTTTCAATGCGGCCCTTTACGATCTTCACTTCGCTAAGGGTGCGGATCATAACGTTTTTGTGGGCCATAGCGGACACGTGTCTGATGAAGGTATTGACAATCGGATAACCAATTTCAATTTCCCATTCCTGGGTAAGGCATCCACATTGGGACCAAAATCATTTTATCGCCTAAACGGTCAGCGGGGTTGGTGATTATTAAAACCAGTTAAATAACACCCGATTAACAGGCAGGGAATCCGGAGAAGCCGCCATTAAGGATTCCCTGCCAGATAAAGTTTTAAATCATCCAGTCGTTTTGTTTTGTTTCAACAGGCAGGCTCAGCCGTTTAAGGCATCGGCTGACTGAATTTGGGTCATGAAAAAAAACAATCGGTCGAATAATCAATCCGCTGGATGGAAACGGGCGCTGATCGGGCTGGTAGTGGGAGTATTTCTGGTCCTTCCTCCGGCGGGGAAGAACTCCTTGTGGGCCGACCCTCCAATACGGATGATACCGATTCCCATTTTATCGGAGATTACGCCGCCTTCCAAACCCTGGCGCCGGACCAGTGAGAACCGCCCGTCCATGATCTTTCGGCGGACGAGGTTCCGGGGGTAATAAAAATTAAAATCCA
>CAVVCH010000024.1:0-14630 GCA_963746605.1 uncultured delta proteobacterium | reverse complement strand
GGCGCAGGGGAAGGATCTTCACCCCCCGGGCTTCCAGATCTTTTCGAACGGCCTGAACGATTTCCGGGCCCCGGGGATTGTCGCCGTGGAAACAGATGCTGGTCCCACGGGTCTCGATCTCGGTTCCGTCAGAGGCCGTGACCTTTCCCTCCAGCACGATGCGGGAGACCTTGGCCACCGTGGCGGCGATATCGATCTCCCCGTGAACCTTCTTGATGAAGGTGGTGCCGTCCGGGGCGTAATCCAGATCGGCATAGATCTCTCCAACCACGCGGACCCCCAGGGACTTGGCCATTTCATAAGGGATGGTGTTATAAAGGGCCAAAAAAATCGGTTCCGGTTTGATGGAGCGAATCGCCTCCAGGAGGCCGCCGGCCAAGGCCTCATCCTTCCAGGCCATGTTATAGAGCTGGCCGTGAGGCTTGACGTGCTGTAATTCAATCCCGGCGGCTTCACAAAAAGCCTTTAAGGCCCCCACCTGATACAGGATGTAATCCTTGGCCTCCTCCGGGGTTACTTCCAGCTTTCTTCTCCCAAATCCAATCAGGTCGGGGTATCCGGGATGGGCCCCCACCGCCACACCGATCTGCTTGGCCAGGTTCACTGTTTTTCTCATGACATGGGGATCCCCGGCATGGAGACCTCCGGCCACACTGATCGAGGTTACATGCTTCATCATCTCCTCGTCGTTGCCCAGCTTAAAAATCCCGAAACTCTCACCCATATCACAATTCAGATCGATCTCAATAGCCATGGACCGCCCCCCTTATGATAAGAGACTGGTTATTAGAAACGACATACGAGGTCTGGATTCCGGCTGGAGTCTACCCCGCGTTTAAGGCGGGGCCGGAATGACTTAAAAACGCTCGACCCAAGCCGTGAGTCGTCCGAAGGCCGTCTATTGAATGATCAACCCCCCGTCGATGGTCAGGGTGATCCCGTTGGCGAAATCCGATTCATCGGAGGCCAGATAGACCGCTCCCGGGGCGATGTCCTCCACCCGACCCACCCTTCCATAGGGCGTGTTATCCACGCGGGACTTGAGATATTTCGGTTGGCGCAGCAGGTGTTCATTGAGCGGCGTGGCCACGTCTCCCGGAGCAATGCAATTGACATTGATTTTCTTCGGGGCCAGTTCCATGGCCATGGCCTTGGTCATGCCCATGATGCCCCCCTTGGAGGCGCAGTAGGCCACGCTGTTGGGAAAACCAATCTGCCCGGCAATGGAGGCAATGTGGATGACCTTTCCTTTGCCCTGTTTCAGCATTTCAGGAACCGCCCGCTGGGTGGTGAGAAAACTGCCTTTCAGGTTGATATCAATGGTATCGTCCCAGAGTTTTTCCGTATGGTGGGCCAGGTCGGCGCTGAAGAGGACGCCCGCGCAGTTGACCAGGATATCCAGCCTCCCGAATTTTTTCACCGTCGCCGTTACCATCCGGTCCACATCGGTGATATTGGAGACATCCCCGGTAATGGCCAGGGCTTTACCGCCCTTTTTCTTAATCGCGTCGGCGACCCCTTGAACCTTGTCCAATGTTCTGCCGGCAACGACCACCTTGGCCCCTTCTTTGCCGAATTCCAAAGCGATGGCCCGGCCTATGCCCTGGCCTCCTCCGGTTACCAATGCCACTTTATTCTTCAGTCTCACGGCTGCCTCCTTTTAATATTTTTTGATGGTTTCATCTTTCCCGGCCCAGGGGCCGATTTCTAAAAAACCTTAATACAAACGTTTGAACAAGGAAATTATAGAATATAAGATAGTTTTTTCAATATGTTAAATTTAACAAGCAACCATTAAGTTTATTTTATCGAAAAGATTCCGGTATTTGACCTTCGCTTAATTATATATATCTCCCGCAAATGTCAACAATTTTTCTTGACACCCCCCGGATGGGACGGTATTAATTAATGCTAACGTTTGCACAAAGGAGAAGGTCATGAGCGTTTCCAAAAAAAATGAGGCCTACTTTAAGAAGCTTAATTGGAAAGCACCTCAGGTGGTTGTTCCTCCCCCGGGTCCCCGGGCACAGGCGCTGCTGGACCGGCAGAAAAAGGTCGATTCCAACGCGCTGGTTTATCCCTCTCAAATCCCGCTGGCTCCGGAGCAAGGCCTGGGGGCCACGCTCCGGGATGCGGACCAGAATACCTTCATCGATTTCAGCGGCGGCGTGGGGGTGTTGAATGTGGGGCACTCCAACCCGAAAGTGGTGGAGGCCATTAAAGACCAGGCCGATCGGCTGACCCACGCGCTGGATTTTCCCGGCCTGCCCCGGGTCCGTCTTTCAGAAAAACTGGTTGAAATAGCCCCGGGAGATATGCGGAGGGATTGCCGGATATTTCTCAGCGGTCCCACCGGGGCCGACGCGGTGGAGGCCGCAGTGAAGCTGGGGAAGTTTTACAGCGGGAAACCCGGGGTGATCTCCTTTGAAGGCGGGTGGCACGGGGTGACCGGGGCCGGGTTGGCCGCCACCGGTAAACGGGGGGCCAAGGAACGTTTTCTGCCCTTGATGCCCGAGGTCTACATCATCCCTTATCCCTACTGCTATCGCTGCGTCTTCGACCTGGAGTACCCTCACTGTGATCTCCAGTGCGCCAAATATTTGGAGCATATCGTTCGGGATCCCGATTCCGGAGCCACCAGCCCGGGCTCCATCCTGATCGAACCCATTCAGGGCGAAGGCGGAATTGTGGTGCCCATGGCCAGCTATCTGCAAGAGGTTCGGCGAATCGCCACCCAATACGGCCTGGTCCTGATCATGGATGAGATTCAGACCGGTTTCGCCCGGACCGGGAGGATGTTCTGTTGTGAACGGGCGGGGGTGACCCCGGATATCATGACCGTTTCCAAAACCATGGGCGGAGGATTGCCGCTGGCGGCGGTCCTGATCAAAAAAGAATTTGACACCTGGCCGGCCGGGGCTCACGTCGGCACCTTCCGGGGCAACCTGCTCTCCTGCGCGGCCGGCCTGGCCGCCATCGACTTTATCGAAACGGCGGGCCTGGTGGACCGGGCGGAGGATTTAGGGCGAAAAGCCCTGGAGCGGCTGAAAATCATTGCCCGGAAAAGCCGCTTTATCGGCGATCTGCGGGGCCAGGGCCTGTACATCGGCGCGGAGTTCGTTCGGGATAAAATCACCAAGGAGCCGGCGCCCGATCTACTGCAGCAACTTCAGGAACGATGCTTTCAGAAGGGCCTCATCCTCTGGAAGGGCGGCCGCTGGAATAACGTGGCCCGGTTCCTCCCGGCCCTGGTGATTACCGAAGAGCTGCTCCTGCGGGGGATCGATATCTTCGAAAAAGAATTGAAGGCCCTGGAAAGTCGAAAAAGCCATTCATGACCCAGCGCCGTGTAACCATCAAGGATATCGCCCGGGAGACCCGCCTGACTCCTTCCTCGGTCTCCCGGGCACTGAACGACCATCCCCGCATCAGCTCGGCGACCAAGGCCCGGGTTATACAGATCGCCCAGAAACTGGGCTATTCCCCCAATTTATTCGCGCGGGGGCTGGTCAAAAAAAAGACCTATCTGATCGGCCTCTTGGCCTATGACTTCCGCAACCCGTTTTATGCCGAACTGACCCGTTCCCTTCAGGACACGGCCCAGGAATTGGGTTATTGGGTCATCCAGGCCAGCACCGACGACGACCGGGAAAAAGCCGACGCCCTGATCGATTCCATGATCCGGATGGGGGTGGAGGGGCTGATCTTCGCCTCCTGCAAACTCCAGGACAAGGCCGTGGAAACCCTGATTCAGGACGGCTTTCCGGTGGTCCAGGTCAACCGCAGGCTGAAAAAGGACTTGGGCGATTATGTCGTTCTGGATAATGCCTACGGAGCCTACCTGATCGTCAATCACCTCATCAACCAAGACCATCGCCGCATCGCCCTGATCTCCGGTCCCCGTTCAGTGTCCACCAGCGCCGATCGGACCCAGGGATATTTGAAGGCCTTGAAGGACCGAGGGTTGAAGATCGATCCATCGATCATCAAATACGGGGCTTTTTCCCAGGAAACAGGATCCAAATACACCAGGCAGTTGATGTCCCTTTTGAATCCGCCTCGGGCCATCTTTTGCGGCGATGACGCCATTGCCCTGGGGGCCATGAAGGCCCTGGGGACACTGGACCTGCGGGTCCCGGAAGACGTATCCGTGGTGGGTTTCGACGACGCCGAAATTTCCTCCCATCCGCTGATCCAGCTCACCACGGTCAGCCAGAACCTTCGCAAAATGGGGCGACTGGCGGCCAAAACGCTGATCGACCGGGTCGAGGGCCGGGCAGAAATTCCGCAACGGGTTTTGCTGGAACCCCAGTTGATCATCCGGCGGTCCTGCGGCTACAAACCAAAGGTCGGAACCGGATCGAGGTTTGGCGCTGAAGATGTTAATCCGATCCATAAGATGGGCCGCCGCGAAGGGATCGGGGAACTGATGGGCGAAGGCTCCAAACGAATGGCCGAGGCCCTGGGCCGGAATGCCGAAGAGTTTGCCGTTCACGTCAAGGGGTTGGAACCGTCGGCCCACGATCCCCGGCGTTTTTTCAGCCAGGCCTTATCGTATGCCACGGCCGCCCGGGGGCCTGCCATAATGCCAGTTGGAGTCACCCCTATGAAATGTCCCTCAACATGCCGGAGATCGGCATCCCGGAAGCCCAGGATCCTTACCGGATCGAAGGAAAGGCCGAATTCACGGCCACCATGCAAAATTTCATGTGCGCCATGGATACCTTGATTATCTGCCGGTTCACGCAGGTGGGCAAGGCGGTGAATGTGAAAAACCAGGTGGACTGGCTAAACCTCATCACCGGGCGGGATCTGGATGTCGGGGAATTCATGAAGGTCGGGGAAAGGGTCTTTAATTTGAAAAGGCTCTACAACACCCGCCTGGGGGTCAGCCGCAAGGACGATTTCCTTCCCCCACGATTCCTGACCCTGAAAAGGACCGGTGAAGGATTGACCAATCAGCTCCCGCCGATGGGAGAGCTTTTAAGCGATTATTACGCTTACCGGCAGTGGACCGAGGACGGCCTTCCCAGTCCGAAAAAACTGGCTGAACTCGGTCTGGACCGGATTTGAAGGGTTAACGAAAAGACCCTCTTCGTGGTCTTGGACTGGTTTGGAGGTTTCCTGGAGAAAACTCTTTTCAATACAAGAAACCCATACGCCACCAGGTATGGATATTCTACCGACCGTTTTGAAATAACTCGCGACTGGATATCACCCACAAACGTTTTGCCAGGATAGCACCGAGATCTAACGATTACGGATGGGACTGTGAAAAAAACAGGGCCATTTCGGACCGTGCCCTTGCATTCTAATAAAGGTTAATTTCTGATGATTAGGGGTAAATAGATCATGCCGAACGGGTTCACACCCCAAAAACCACCGGTCAGAGTATATCCTCCCCCGTTAAAAAATCCTGCGTCTGGTTGCCCGATGGTGCCGCTCAGCGAGTACGCACCCGCACTGGCATTTATCGTTCCGCCGCCGTCAATGCTCCACCATCTCAACTCGTAAACGACGGCGGCGGACACGGCCGGTGGACGAGCCAGCGCTGGTACGGAGAGTAGCAAGAAGAGCAGCGTCAGCTCGATCAGATAGATGAGTCTCGGTTTCATGGAACCACCGCCAAGACGTTGAAGAGAGACTGGTCATTCTGGGGCGTCCCGGTCAAGTTGTAAATTACCCATCTTCCAGCGCCTTTGCCACATTGATTGAGGGTATCGTAATATACGGCGGGAATGGCAGCAGCCGGGGCCGTGCCACTATTTCTTGGCCCGTAATTAGGCGTGACGATCAGCATGGCACCCGGGATGCCATTTATAATTTTGTTATCAATCACAGTGGCATGGGTCGAACCCTGGCAGAGGTTGCCGCCGGCCGCCGTGTTGACTTTGTGGATAAAGACCGGAGTCTGGGTGCCGATACCGGCACCTATCACCTTGATCCCCCCAGCGGCAATCCCCAGGGCCGACCCAGTACCCAACCAGCCACCTGAAGCCAGCACACCTGTCCCGTCAGTCGTCTCTGAGACGCCTATCACCCCGATACCCTGTCCATAACCATCACCCACGATGATCCCCGAGTTGGTATGAGAGTTAATAACTTTAAGAACGGGCCCGTCCAGGTTCCCAATAACACTCGCCCCCGGTTTCAGACCCATAGCATAAGGAACCGGCAGGATCTCCTGGCAGCTCACAACGGTATTATTCACTTCAACCCTCAGCCACAGACTCTGGCCATCATAGGGAGTTGGATCCGGATTTATTTCGACCGGTACACTGAACAGGCCGTTGTTCACCGATACGTCCGGGATGTTTTGGGCTCCCAGAAGCCCTCCGGCACAGGTATCCTGTTTAAATAGCGCGAAAATCATATCCCGGATGCCTGTCACCGGAATGCCATTCTCCTTCAGGACGCCCTGGTAAGTGAAGGCCGTCGCCAACCTTGGACTGAATAGTCCGGCGAGCAGTAGACAGAACAAGCCAACTACTCCAAATAAAGAGATTTTTTTCATTCTCAAGATCCTCCTCTTAGATGCTTTCCTGAAAAAGCCGGATTCAAATCTGCGATAGAAATCTTGCGTTTCTATTAAAACGGAAGATAACGGAGGAAGCAATTCTTCGGATGGATCTGGACCCGCCCGCGACAATCACCCAGACTGCCCAAATAACGATCAAAAAACCGATAGATTTGTAACGGGAACAGCAGGGCAAATCCCCTGGTGCTCTCGGAAGACTTTGTTCTGTTAGGGTTGGGGTTAATTTCGCTGCGGCCATCAGAAGATTTTGATTTGAAATGTGAAAAAAGGCAAGGCCGGTCGACCTTGCCTTTTTTCACATCACTTCCGTCCATCGGTTTTCCGGTACTAATTTGAAGCGACCGGATTATTTCCCTACACCAATAACTTCTATTTCAACCCGGCGGTTCTTGGCGCGGCCTTCTTTTGTGCTGTTAGAAGCTATCGGTTTAGCCTCGCCCTTTCCGATGACCTTCATTTTTTTGGAATCGACTCCTAATTTGACCAAGTAATCTCGGACTGCTTGAGCACGACGCTGCGAGAGCTTCAGGTTATATCCTTTACCTCCGACGTTATCAGTGTGGCCGGTGATTGTCACCTTACGGGCTCTGCTTAAATGGGCTTTCGCCTCCTTGAGATATGCTTTCAGCGCCTCTTTTCCTCCCGGCTTCAGGGATGATTTGTCGAAATCAAAAAGTACATTGGCATCAAAGACCATGACCTTAGGAGTTGGAGCGGCCTTATGGGCAGGAGGAGGAGGGGGCGGAGGAGGTGGTGGAGGAGGCGGAGGCGGCGGAGGTGGAGGCGGTGGAGGAGGGGGAGGGGGAGCTTTAACCACCGGAATTGGAGCAGGAGCCTGAGGCGGGGCTTCGACCGTAGCCTCTTTAAAACAGGAACAGCCAATCACGAAGGCGCCTAAAAATGAGAAGAGAGCCATCATAACAACAGTTTTCAAAGCTTTTTTTGTTCGAATCACCTGCATTTACCTCCGTTTTAAATTTTAAAAACCTTTTCCACCGGCCCAATTTTGAGGGTCCCTTTTTGGAAAACTTCTATTCTTCATCTCCTTTCGATAGATCGCATCCCGATTAGAGATGCCTGCCCCGACTTGCCCCGCTTTAGAGCAAAATGAAAGGCTGGAAGACTTTTTTTGATCCGGTCTTTGAATAAATGGCATTATACACAATTTAAGCTATAGTCAATAGGAATTACGTCCCATCCCGGTACTCTTCGAATGCCAGTTGCAGCTCTTCCTCGTTGTCCATCACGATCGGACCATGCCAGATATACGCCGAAGTTCCACCTCGCGTTGAGTACTCCCTCACGATGGGAAAGTGATTATTTGATGAAGTAGATCACTGCAACTAAGACGCCGATGACAACTACAATGCCACGAAGCAAAGAAGGGTGTATCCTTCCTGCCACCTTTCCCCCCAATACCCCTCCTGCCATCGCACCGACAGCCATGATTAATGCGGCGAGCCAGACGACATGCCCGGAAAAGAGAAAGAAGATGGCTGTGGAGATGTTGACACTGAAGGAAATCACCTGTTTCAAAGCGTTGAGTCGGGTCAGGGAATCTTCAAATACGAGTCCGAGTACGGCCAGAATGATTACGCTTAAGCCCGCTCCGAAATATCCGCCGTATACCGACGCTAGTCCTATCGGCAGGATGCTCCAGGTTTCGTGAGGAATTCCTCCCTTAGAGTTTGCCGCGCGGCGTAGGAGCCACGAGCGCAACGGGCCTTGCACGGCTAGCAGTCCCGAGGCGAGGAGAATGAGGTAGGGTACCAGCATTAAAAAGACTTGGTCTCCCGTCTTGAGAAGGAGTATGCCGCCGACAATCCCGAAGACCATACCTGTTGGGGCGAAGAGCCAGAGGCGTTTCTTTTGATCTTTCAGCTCTTGGAGTTGAGCAAAGGTTCCCCCGAGGTATCCCGGGCAGAGCGCCACGGTATTGGTGATGTTGGCTGCAACGGGTGGAATGCCTACGGCGGTCAGCATCGGAAACGTGATCAGGGTACCCCCACCAGCAAGGGCGTTCACGGCCCCCCCCAAAACAGCCGCCAGTCCCATGAGTACAAACTCGATTCCATTCATGATTATATTTTCTATTGATTGATAACTCCAGTCCATGAGAGCAAGATAAAATCAGGTCAACCTCAGTTCCCTTTTAACCCCGAACACTGAGGTTGACCTGGCAGATTTTCGAAGACTGGATAGTGCCCACGGCACTACTTCTTCCCGCTTCAACTGCTTGGTCCAGTCACACCGCTACTGGGTTTTTCCGTATCGGTACTGGGTTGGGTATCCGTTCCACCGCTCTGGCCAGTGCCACCGGCACCGGGTTTAGTCCCGCCTCAACTGCTTTTGCCCGGCATTTTTTCTTCTTGGGTACTACCTGTACCCGGTTTGCTGCCACCTCAGCTACTTTTTCCGTCATTGGCAAACCCATTTGATACAAGTGCCCCACCGGTAAGCAGGCCGGCAATACTAAACCCTGCCAGGAGCTTTTTCAACTCCTTCTTATCCATACGCATTTCACCTCCTCTCCCAGCTTGCTTAGCAAACAAAAGGATTTTGGGCGACTTTTACCCACTTTTATTCTTGATGTATTTTAGTTTTATAAGAAGCTTCCTTTTTTATTGAAGAGTATAAAATAGGGGGAAAAAAGGATCAAGGAGAAAGAAAGGATAGCAAAAGCGGCTTTAACCTCTAAACCTCCTCCGGTGTCCAACAAGCTAAGGAGGGTTTTAAGATGTCCGCACGAAAGTATTTATTCCTCTTCTTATTCGGGATAATTTTATTGGCCTTGACTTCCAGTCAGGGTTTATTGGCCGATTTTACAGAAGTCACCCGCCCAGACCCTGCCCTGATTCAGACGGCTTTTCCCAGAAATGAAAAAATGATCTATGAACTCACCTGGCTGGGGATCAAAGCCGGAACGGTGTCCATTCATATTCGTCAAAAAGAAAGCGGGAATTGGTATATCCTGGGTGAAGCCCGATCGTCGCCCCTCTTCTCTTTATTCTTTCCGGTCGAAGATCGTTTCGAAACGGAAATGGGACCGGAAATGTTTCCGGAATGGATTACGCTGCAACAGCGCGAAGGGTGCTACAAGGCTTTTCGACGGGTCACTTTTCAACAAGACCGCCTCAAGGTCATCAGCGAGAAAGATGGTGATCCTTCCAAAACCTATAAACTGAATAGGCCATCACACAACGAACTTACATCCTTTTTAGTCTTAAGGACTCTTCCGCTAAAGGCGGGTCATTCAGTCTTTGTGGAGACTTTTTCTTCGGATAAAAGTTATACGGTAGAGGTCAAGGTCATCAAAAGGGAACGTCTGCAAACCGATTTCGGGGAAGTTAACGCCATTAAAGTCAGGCCGGAGTTGCCCTTTAAAACCGTGCAGGAACAAAAGGGAGAATTTTATGCCTGGTTTACCGACGACCAACGGCGCCTCCCGATCAAGCTTCAGGGGGGGGTCGTCTTGGGCTCCATTGTCGGTAAATTGGTTGAATGGCAGGTGGACGATAAACTCATATTTCGGAATTCTGAGTCCTGAATTTAGCCCCCTTTCTCTCCTGGCACTTCTTCTATGGTTTTTTCAAGGAAATTCTTATCAACGAACCATGGGGAGGATTCCCATGTACGGGATGGCGGCATCCTTTCAAAACGATCCTCATAATTGTTGGGTCAGGTGTGATAGTGCGACCGACATTTCGAACCGGTCGGGAGATCAGTGTGCGGCCGCGAGAATCGCGTCGGCGTCTTCGACGCTCATCGACGGCCCGATCGGCGTGAGGTCGTGGGAGCTGGCCACCCGTGCGAGCTCGTCCCTGGACGGAAAGACCGGCCGTGCTGGCGCGACGTGCGCGGCGGCTGGTACCCCCAGTTCTCGGATCAAGTCCCGGAAGCTGGCGTTGTCGTGCACGAGCAAGATGCGCGCTTCACGAACACCGATTACCCGGAAGGTGTGCGGCACACCGCGCAGCATCGACACCCAGTACCCGGCGCCGACGACCAGCGCGTCGTCGCCGCAGCGCACCACCATCTTACCATCGAGGATGTACCAGGTGTCGTCAAGGGAGTGGTGCACGTGCAGCGGCGGCGAGGAGCCGACCGGCAAGGTCATCTCGAGCATAACCGTCTCCATGCCGGGGGCGCAACGGTGCTCGACGACGAGGAGGTCGAGGAACCACCATGCCTGGGCTTGTTCGTTCTGGGGACTGTCAATGACTGCTGCATCCCTTGAAAGACCTCCTTCTGTGATTTTTGATAAGAATTTCCTTTGGTTGAGAAAACCTAAAGAACGCAAGGATCTAACCTGTTTTTCCCCGGATATGATCGGGTCGTTCAGGGCAACAGGAATGGTGCCATTGGTTTCCACTTCTCTTTCCATAAAACCGGCAGGAGTTGCTGAGTCACAATGGGCGGCATTTCGTCAAAAAAGGTCTCCCTTTCTCTTATTGATCTAAAGTTAGTACACCTTTTAATCGGATATCTTCAGAAGAAGATCCAATCAAAAACATATAGTCTCCTTTTGGCGTGATAAACATGGACTTCTTTTCGTCCCAGTAGCGGAGACTTTCCCTTTTAAGATCTATTTCTACTATTTCTGTCTGTCCTTTCTTTATTGAGGTTCGTCTAAATCCTTTTAGCTGTTTTATTGGTATCGGTATATTCAGATCCGGCATTTTAACATATAATTGCGAAACCTCGTCACCGTCCATTCTTCCATTATTTTTAACACTGAAACTGATTTTTATTTTCTCTCCGGCACTTTTGATGTTTAATTTGCTATAAGAAAATATGGTATAGCTCAAACCATATCCAAATGGATATAAAGGTTTCCCTCTGAAGTACTGATAAGTACGACCTTTAGTTATGTCATAATCATCGAATGCAGGAAGTTCATTTATACTATTATAAAAAGTCAATGGTAATCGTCCTGCCGGGTTATAATCACCAAACAGGACTTTAGCAACGGCTGTTCCACCTTGCTCTCCTGGATACCAGGCATCGATAATTGCAGGAATATTTTGATCTATCCAGTTAATTCCCAGAGAACTACCTGCAACCAAAACAACAACTGTATTCGGATTAACTTTATATATTTCACGGATGAACTCTTGTTGATCTTTTGGCAATTCAATATCATTGCGGTCCTGTCCTTCTCGTTCAATGCTTGTATTGAGTCCTATCACTGCAATTGCCATATCGCAGTTTTTTACAACTTTTCCTGCCTCACCATATAACTCAAGGCGGTTTTTGTTCTTTATATTGGGAGGTTTCCAATACAATTGTGCAACAGCTTCCCCACCGTTATCAAAATATTCCGCTTGTAGGTCATAATCTTTCCCTGCTTTAAGGGTCAATTGAATGCTATCCGTTTCTTTAGCTCTCATATGCCATGAGTCTATTACTTTTCTCCCATTAATTATTAGGCGACAACCATCATCCGTTGTAAATCCAATCGTGTATTCACCAGAAAATTTAGGCCGAAGCTTTCCCTTCCAACGAATCGAAAGTGGGGATATTGGCAAGAATGGGTCTGGAGCTTGATTTGCTGGATCAAAGTTGATCCATTCATCAACCCGAGTCTTCGGTTGCCCCTTTAGTTCTATATTTGAAAAATAATCTGCTTTTAGTCCATTCGGGAACTGCTTTTTTGGAATTATTTCATACACCCCAAGAGGGGACACCCAGGGAGCATAAAGGATTTGTACCTTGTCTCCCACCCTATTTTTTATTCCTTGAAGAATAGAAACAGGCTCACCAACAGGAGTTCCACTATATTCTCCAAATTCACAAGTCGCGGCATTAATTCCAACGACCGCAATTGATTTAACTTTATTTAACTTAATTGGCAGTAACTTATTATTATTCTTTAACAGAACAATACTTTGACAGGCTGATTCCAATGCCAATGCTTTATGTTTCCCTGAACCAATGATGGCTGAAGATATCCTACTATATAAATTGTGTTCTGGATCATCAAAAAGCCCAAGACGCATACGGGCTCGCAAGACTCTGTAAGCCGCAGAATCAATATCACTTTTAGAAACCTTTCCTTCTTTGTATGCCTTCAGTAGTGGCTCAATATAAACATCATCACCACACTCCAAATCAATTCCAGCTTTTATCGCTAAAGTGGCAGCTTCTTCTTTTGAATTTACAACCTTGTGATGGGTCATCAAATATCCGGGTCCACCACAATCAGAAACAACGTACCCATTAAATCCCCAATCTTTACGCAGAACTTTTTGTAACAACCAAGGGTTTGCCGTGCACGGGACGTTATTTATAGCATTATATGCAGGCATAATAGCAGCCGCTTTCCCATCTTTTACACATGTTTCGAATGCGGGGAAATAGTATTCTCTCAATATCCTCTCGGATATCTGGGGATTGCATTCAAATCGGTTATGTTCCTCATTATTAGCTGCAAAATGCTTAGGTGTTGCAACTACTTTCAAATATTTGCGATCGGTCCCTTGCAACCCTGCTATAAATTGTACTCCTAGCGTACCGGATAGAAATGGATCTTCCCCATAAGTTTCAGGCGTTCTTCCCCACCGGGGATCACGTGCCATGTTAAGTGTGGGAGACCAAAATGTAAGTAAATCAGCATATTGGCTAAGCTGCTTCTTCCCTTGATCTAATTCATTCCAACGAGCACGGGCTTCATCTGAAATTGCTGTTGCAACTTTATAATGTAGATCTGGATTCCACATGCTAGCTAATCCGATAGCCTGAGGGAAGACTGTAAAATTGCCCGGACGAACAACACCATGTAATGCTTCATTTCCATGGTAGTACTTTTCTATTCCAAGTCGGGGAATTCCAGGGGAAGTAGCTCTTAAGAGGTTGATCTTTTCTTCAATAGTTAATTTTGACAGTAGATTTTGTACACGATCATGAATTGGAGCAGATTCATTTCTGAACGTTTCCTTATTCTGGCACCTGTCCGGCATTGAAAAAATCAAAAATACACAAAATATAAGAAGTGTTATGCGTTTATATGTCAATTTCATATATTCTAGCGGTATTTGAACAGCAATAACTATTTCGTGTCCTCTATGAAACCCACGGCCTCCTAATCTCCCATATCCCAGCGAAGTTATTGATTAAAATCAGTTGAATCCTGATTATCGGGACTATGGCGAATGAGAGCGACTGGGAAAGGCATTTCAAATATACCAGTCGATAGCCCCGACCCTAAACGAAGCGGGCCAGCCAGGCAATGCGGGCCGATTCTTCCATCAGCTCGGCCGTATATTGGGCCTGTCTAAGGGTAGGGCCCAGGGCCAGCAAACCGTGACCGGCGAGAAGCAGCCCGGAGACCTCCGGGTCCCTGGCCGCCTCCCGGACAGCCAGCGCCAGTTCGTGGGATCCTTCCGGGTATTCGGGAAGGAGCGGGACCTGCTTCAGCATTCGTCGGGCATGCAAGGTGGGCAGGGGCAGAGGAAGGTTCCTGACCGCAAAGGCCGTCGCATAGGGGGGGTGATAGTGGACAATGCCGCCCACTTCCGGTCGGACCTCATAAATCACGAGGTGGGTCATCACCTCCTTGGTGGGTTTGGCTTGCCCTTCCAGCGGCTGCCCCGCGCCGTTAACCCAAACCAGGTTCGCCCCCCGGCATTCCGTGAGTCCGAACCCGGTGGGTTTGGTTAAGAAGCGGTCCAGCCCCAGGCGCAGGCTGATATTGCCTCCGGCGCCGGCCAGGAGACCCAGTTGGAAGGCCCGCCGGGCTGCCCAGCGAAAGGTCTTGACAGCCGACCTCAGCCCTTCTTCTCTCTGAAATGCCGAATTCACGTCCACCTGCTCAACCCTCAACGTTGACGATCTTTCCAGACCGGATGAAGAGGTTCAACTCTGTTGAGGAATATCATATGATAACCTCGCAAAAAGTCCCAAACTGTCATCCTGAGCCCTTCGCCTGCTGCCATCCTGAGCCCCTTCGCCGGCTTGTCATCCTGAGCGAAGCGAAGGATCTCGTCTTCCGGCTCAGGATAAACTTCGCGAAGTATTACACTTGTTGAAAAAACAAGATTCTTCGCATTCGCTCAGAATGACAAGCACTCGCTGACGGACTTCTTCCGAACGC
>CAVVCH010000023.1:0-27284 GCA_963746605.1 uncultured delta proteobacterium | reverse complement strand
CCTCGATGACTTCCAGCGCCATTGGCCGACCGACCAAGACTTCACCTACGTCGATTTCGTCCGCAACGGCTCCTGCGGTAACGGGGAGGCCCGTTCCGGGAATTCGCGCTGGCGGCGATTAACCGAAATTCGGGCCGGCACGGCCAAGTCGGTTTTTCATTTCGATGCCCCGGGTTCAGTGGCCAAGTCCACCCACGCCGGTTTGCCGTGGTTGCGATACCTGCGCCTAAATTTAGGCCCTCGAGTGCATTTCTGGCCCTTCGATGGCTGGGACATTTCGGCCGGACGATCGGTAGTGGCGGAGGTCTATCCTGTACTTTGTTAGCTCAAAGTTTCGACCGCGAAGACCGCACCGCTGACCAGCATGATGCCTTTTCAGCCGCTGCATGGTTGCGCTGTGCTGATCTCAACGGCGTCTTGCAACATTCTCTTCAAACCCAGCCTGGAACCAAATAAATTACCGATTGCCAAAATTGAAGGTTGGATCCTCGGGGTCAAATAGGAATGGACATGGACAACATGAATAAGAAATAGTGGACCTGTCCGCCCAAAGAGGTTCAGCCTCCTCCGAGCCCACGCCTGTATTGGACTCGACTTGGATTAGCCGAGGGAAGTGTACGCCAATATATTAGATAGTGACCGTCGTTAGTTTTCCCAACCCCTGCTCCTCTTCCAAAATAAGCCGCGCAGGAATAAATTGATTGACCACCCAAAGATTGGTCCGCAGATGCGAGGAAACGCCTTGAACCAAAATCTCGGAACGCCCGGGAGACAGGGCCAGGTAGGGCAGGAGCTGATCTCCTAAATGTTCATCCACCGCGGCGCCTGAATCCAGAAAAGATAAAAAGGAGTTGACCGCCTCCTCCGCCACCTGCTCCGCCGGTTTCCCCCTGGCCCCCAGGGATGAAAACCCGGCCGCGGCCGACCCCTTCCGGGCCGAGATAAAGACCATATTTCCCGGCCCGATGGAAGCCCCTTCCTAAAAGTTCGTAACGGGTCTTGAACCTGCCGTTCCGCCAGAGGACCTCGATCCGCTTCCTTTCTCTTTCCAGGATGTGTCCGGGGAGACGGGAGGAGGCGCACAGGACTCTCACTTCTTCGGGTTCCCAGGGTTGATCGAGCACCAGGGGGGCTGAGCCTTTCGGTGGGATGAATATCCATTTCCACTTCGCCCCCGCCTTTCGGGTACCAGCCCCATTTCCCCAGCCGGACGGCGGTTTTGATCCCCATTAGTGCTATCGTCGGCAGAAATACTTCAGCCAGATAATGATAGGGCGGGCTCCAGGGGACATGGGTGCCGCCCTTCAATTTGATCCGGGAAGGACCTGTGGCTCGGGCCAGCGGCAGAAGCAGGGCTTGCAGGATCAGGGTCACCGAACCGGCCGTGCCCACATCGAAGAAGTAATTTCCCGGCTTTACCCGCCCGGGGCTAAAGACAATCCGGCGGGAATCGACGACCATTCCCTCCACCTCGGCGCCGCAGATCTCTTTTAACGCCTTTACGGCGGTCAGGTGCTGAGGCCGGAGACCGGGCTTTCGGCCGATTGGCCCGGATATGCTCGATGGTGACCGGAACTGTTAAAAGGGTGGACAGGCTTAAGGCCGTTCGGAGGATCTGCCCGCCGCCTTCCCCCTGAGAGCCGTCGATGTGGATCATCGTTCCTTGGGGATTCCTTTCCCCTTCTTAACCCCTGAACTATTTCCAGGTCACCCGAGGCTGATTGCGGACCGGGATGCGCTGGTATTTGAATTGCGGATACCCGATCATCACGGCTCCAAAGGCGAGATGATTTTTGGGCAGGCCCAGGGCCTCAAACAGGGGGGGATAGGCGTTCACCGTTTTGTATAAGTAGCCGCCCCAGCAGACCCCTAACCCAAGGCTCGTTGCGTACAGGTCGAGCAGGCTCAACGCCAGGGCTGTGTCCTCGGCACCGAAAATCCAGTTTCGGTCGGCATGAGCGACGATGAGATGGGGCGCCTCCCGGCAAACCCGATCCAATCCCGTGTCCCAGGCGGCGACCACCCGGTGGTAGCCCATGGTTTTTCCGGCTTCCGGATTCGATTCCAGGACCGCCCGCATCGCCTCCACGACCATGCCGGCCAGCCGCCGGACTTCTTGGGGCTCCTGGACAACTATCCAGTGCCAGGGCTGCTGGTTCTTGGCTGACGGAGCGGAACAGGCTACCTCCAATAGTTTTCCCAGGGTCTCCCGTGGGACCGTCTTTTCCTTGAATGTTCGGATCGAGCGCCGGCCGCGCAGAAACTGCTCGGCCTGTTCGGGAGTCAAGGACAGTTCCTTCCTTAAGGGTCGGCAATTTTCCGGATCCAGCCAGTCAAGGCGCAGCGCCCCCACCGGGCAAACGGTCACACAGTGCCCGCATCTGATGCAATACTCCTCAAAATCCGAACTGGGAACGGGATACCCCTCCTTTTCGTCCATTTGAATGACGCGGGCTGGGCACTCACTGACACAGACGCTATCCTGGTTGCATTTGTTGCGATCAATGGTGATTAAGTTCATCAGTTCCTCCTTTTTCAACCGGCAGAGATTCAATTAGAATGCTGGGAATTCGAACGTCCCACCCTCATTCCGCCCTGGGCGGGACCGGCGCTGAATGGCGCTCGGGCTGCTAACAAGTTCGTCCCTCAGGCTCCCAGCCTGCTATTATGGCCTTAAAGTCATTTCAAGGTCAAAGATATTATCCGATCGTTATCCGGTTGACTTTTTATAATGTTTTATTAACATATGTTCTACTGTATATATATCCCGATATCCAAACATCCACCCTGATCGGGCTATTACCAACTCAGGGGAAGGAGTGTGGTCCAGCCCGGCCTTGAGTGAACCAGACTCGTTTGATCGCTTTCCTCCCAAGTTAAAGAAGGGTTTGCACTATCTATGGTCTATAAGTTTTTCCTGCCTTTAGCGCTGATAATCTTTGGGCTGGGACTGATTTACAAAATCTACTTCTGGTTTTCCAGGGGCCTGGTTCAGACCTCAAGGAATTTTACCACCCCGCAAAGGGTCAAAGCCGCTTTTCAAGGGGTCTTGAAAACAATTTTCAGCCTTCAAGCGGGTACCCTGATCAAGACCCTGATCCTGGATGTGCTTCTTCAAAGGAGGACTTTTCAGGAAGATCGCCTGCGCTGGGTCATGCATATTTTCATTTACTGGGGGTTTATGGTCCTGCTCCTGATGCATGCCCTGGGAAGTCTGGTCACGGCCCCCCTTTTCCCTTCTTATCACTCGACGGTCAACCCTTTCTTTTTTCTGCGCGACCTCTCCGGCTTGCTGGTTCTGGCCGGAATGGGCCTGGCGGTCTTCCGGCGCTTTATCCAAAAAATCCCCCGTCTGAAAACCCATTCCATGGACTATTATGCCCTGGCCATCCTGCTTCTGATCCTGGGTTCGGGGATTCTGCTGGAAGGGGTCAAGATCACCTCTTATTCCGAATTTCTGCAGATGGCTCAGGACTATGGAGCCATCGATTCCAAATGGGAAGGTAACCAGGAGCTGCAGGCCCTGGAAACCTTCTGGGTGCAGCAATACGGTCTGGTTTCCCCGAACGTCAAGGCTCCCGGAGACCCCCCGGTACTGGCCAAGGGAAAGGAAATCCACGAAATGAGTTGCCTGGAATGTCATTCCGCGACCTCCTGGGCCCTTTTAGGTTACCCCACGGCCAAACTGCTGAGCCCTATGGCCCTATTCCTGGACCGAAAGGGACTGCCCACGATTCTTTGGGTGGTGCACGTGCTGAGCTGCCTCATCGGCCTGGCCTACCTGCCCTTCAGTAAGATGGGTCATATCCTTTTTACTCCCCTGTCCCTGCTGATGAACGCGGTCATGGACCGGGAGCGATCCCACCCGGCCAACATCGCCACCCGGCAGATGATCGAACTGGACGCCTGCACCCATTGCGGGACCTGCAGTGTCCGCTGCTCGGTGGGGTCGGCCTATGAGGCCTGGGGCAACGAGAACATATTGCCTTCGGAGAAGTTGCACTCCCTCAAGGCCCTGGTCCGTGGAAAGTCCCTGGAGCCCCGGCAACTCAAGTCCCTCCTGGAAGGGGTCTATTGTTGCACCAGTTGCGATCGGTGTACGGTGGTCTGCCCCTCGGGGATCAACCTCAAGGAACTCTGGGTTGACTTGAAAGAAGACCTGGTGCAAAGGGGTATCCCGGAGCGTCTGATCCTTTCCCCTTATTCGTTTGTTCGCGGACTGAACCAGGCCGTTCAGCCCCGGAAAGAATATGCCGCGCCCATTCAAATGGCCAGGCAGTCGGTGGACCCTACCTTTTGAGGAGGGAAAGCCAGGAGGGGCGCCCCTTGGTCCTCAGCGCTCTGGCCCCGGTCCCTCCCGGTGTTCCTGCCGGACGCCCAAAACTTCGCCAACTGTTTTGTCTGTCAAAACTGCACCAATATCTGCCCGGTAGTGGCCGTTTATGAGAACCCGGAGGAGGTCCTGGGGCTCCTTCCTCACCAGATTATGACCAGCCTGGGTCTGGGATTGATCGATCCGGCGCGAGGCAACCGGATGATCTGGGACTGCCTGACCTGCTATCAATGCCAGGAGCACTGCCCTCAGGGCGTCAAGGTCACCGACCTCCTCTATGAGTTGAAGAACCTGGCGGCCGGGACCCAATCGGGATCGGACGTCTAGGTCCGGACAAGGTAAATAATAACTATGAAATTCGCACTTTTCATCGGCTGTAATATACCGGCTCGGCTCGGCCAGTACCTGACCTCGGCCCGGGCGGTTCTCGACCGTTTAGGGATCGAGCTGGTGGATTTCCGCAGTTTCGGCTGCTGCGGATATCCGCTGCGGGCGGTAGACCAGAAGGGCTATCTCCTGTCTTCGGCCCGGAACCTGGCCATTGCCGAAAAGGCCGGTTTGGAGATGCTGGCCCTCTGCAAGTGCTGTTTTGGAAGCCTGAAAAAGGCCACCCGGGTCTTAGAGGAAAATCCCTCGCTGAAGGAAGAGATAAATCGCTTCCTGCAGCGGGAAGGCCTGCGCTATCAGGGCCGGGTTCAGGTGAAACATTTATTATCGGTCCTCTATCATGATCTGGGCCTCAAAACCATTCAGAATAAAATCATCCGACCTTACCAGGGCCTGAAGATCGCCCCCCAGGTCGGTTGCCATGCCCTGCGGCCGAGCCCGATCACGCAGTTTGATGATCCGATTCACCCCGTTCTCTTCGACGCCCTGGTGAGAGTAACGGGCGCCGAAAGTCTGGTCTGGGACAGCCGTCTGGATTGCTGCGGCGCCCCCCTGCGAGGGGTGAACGACGTGGTTTCGCGGCAGCGGGGACGCGATAAAATAATAAAGAGCCGCGAGGCCGGGGCCGACTATCTCTGCACGGCCTGCCCTTTCTGTCATCTGCAGTTTGAGGCGGTCCGGAAGGAGCAGACGGTTTCCGAGAGATCGGGAGAACCGGCCGCCCTTGTTCTCTATACGCAACTGCTCGGGCTTTCCATGGGTCTGGACCGGGAGATCCTGGGGTCCCAAGAGGGTAGCGCGGAGATCGAAAGCCTTCGGAGCTTTAGGAGTGAGGAGACGCCCCATGCCTAAGGAGACCATCGGTGCCGTCCTGGTGATCGGAGGCGGCATTACCGGGATGCAGGCCGCGCTGGATCTGGCCAATTCCGGCTATTACGTCTACCTGCTGGAAAGGTCCAGCTCCATCGGCGGGATGATGAGCCAGTTGGATAAGACCTTCCCGACCAATGACTGTGCCCTCTGAATTATCTCTCCCAAGCTGGTCGAGGTCGGCCGGCATATCAACATCGAGCTGCTGACCCTGTCCGAGGTAAACCGGATTTCGGGAGAAGCGGGGAACTTCGAAGTCCAGGTTATCCGGCATCCCCGGTATGTGGATCTGGACAAATGTATCGCCTGCGGCCTTTGCGCCGAAAAATGTCCCCGCAAGGTAGCCAATGAACAGGACAGCGGTCTGGGCCAACGCAAGGCGATCTATGTGCAGTATGCCCAGGCGGTCCCGCTGAAATACGTCATCGATCCCCGGGAATGTATCTATCTGACCAAGGGGAAATGCCGGGCCTGTGAAAAATTTTGCCCCACCGGCGCCATCCGGTTCGACGATCGGGAAAGCGAACTGACCCTGAAGGTGGGCGCCGTCGTCCTGGCCCAGGGGAGCCGGACCTTTGATCCGGCCGTTTATGACACTTTCGGGTACCAAAGCCATCCCAACATCGTCACTACCCTGGAGTTTGAGCGCATCCTCTCCTCCTCCGGCCCCTATGGCGGCCACCTGGTTCGCCCCTCAGACCGGCAGGAACCGCGAAAAATAGCCTGGATTCAGTGCATCGGCTCCCGGGACGAGCACATCGGCGCCCGATCCTATTGTTCCGGAGTTTGCTGCACCTTTGCCATCAAGGAGGCCATGCTGGCCAAGGAACACGTCCGGGGCGATCTGGATACGGCCATCTTCTATATTGACTTAAGGACCTATGGCAAGGACTATGAACGCTACTATAACCGCGCCCGGGAGGATCTGGGCGTCCGGTTCATCAAGTCCCGGGTCAGCCACCTGGAGCCGGTCAGCGACACCGGCCGACTCCTGATCCGCTACGTCGATGAAGGCGGCCGGCGGATGGAGGAAGAATTCGATCTGGTCGTGCTCTCCGTCGGTCTCGGCCAGATCCCGTCCGGGGTGGAACTGGCCGGGAAGCTGGGGGTGGAACTCAACCGCCATCAGTTCGCTCAAGTGAGCAGCTTCAGTCCGGTGGAAAGCGGAAGGCCCGGCATTTTTGTCTGCGGTACCTGTCAGGCCCCGAAGGATATCCCCTCCTGCGTCGTGGACTCCAGCGCCGCCGCCGCCGCCGCCGGCGGGCTGCTCTCGGAGGTCCGCGGATCCCAAACGCGGACCCGGGAAATCCCCTCGGAAATCGACGTACGCGGAGAAGCTCCCCGGGTGGGTGTTTTTGTCTGCTGCTGCGGGACCAACATCGCCGGTGTGGTCGATGTCCCGGCGGTGGTTGATTTCGCCAAGACCCTGCCCGGCGTGGTTTATGCCGAGCAGAACCTGTTCAGTTGCGCGCAGGACAGCCAGGAGAAGCTGACCCAAATCATCAGGGACCAGAAACTCAACAAGGTGGTGGTGGCGGCCTGCACTCCCCGGACCCATGAACCGCTCTTCCAGGAGACCTTGACCAATGCCGGGCTCAATAAATACCTCTTCGAGATGGCCAACATCCGCAACCAGTGCTCCTGGGTGCACAAGGACCATCCCGAACTGGCGACGGAGAAGGCCAAAGACCTGGTCCGGATGGCCGCCGCCAAAGCGGTCTTATTGCAGCCTCTGACCGAACCGACGCTCGATGTCAACCAGAAAGCACTGGTCATCGGCGGCGGTCTGGCCGGTCTGATCGCCGCCAGAACCCTGGCCGATCAGGGTATCAAGACCTATCTGCTGGAAAAAAGCGAGGCCCTCGGGGGCCAGGCCCGGCAGCTTTTTCAGACCTGGAAGGGCGAGGAGGTGCAGCCTTATCTGGACGGACTGATCGACTCCATCAGCCGGGATGAACGGATCAAGGTCTTCTTGAATTCCCAGGTAACCCGGGTGGACGGGTTTGTGGGGAACTTCAAGACCGCCATCGAATCGGACCGGGAGAGCCGCGTCCTGTCCCACGGCGTAACCATCATCGCTACCGGCGCCTCCGAACTGAAACCCGATCAATATCTTTACGGAAGGGATCCCCGGGTTCTAACCGGGCTGGAGCTGCAGCGACGATTTATTGAAGGGGATCCGAAACTGAAGCAGATCAGGACGGCCGTTTTTATTCAATGCGTCGGCTCCCGAAACCCGGAGCGGCCCTACTGTTCCCGGGTCTGCTGCACCCGCAGCGTCAAGAGCGCCCTGACCCTGAAGGAGGTCAACCCCGAGGCGCGGATATTCATCATCTACCGGGATATGCGGACCTACGGGCTCCGAGAAGACCTCTATCGGGAGGCCCGTCAGAAAGGAATTTCCTTTATACGCTACAATGTTGACCAGGGCTTGACGGCTGCCCAGGATAACGGTGCCTTGAGTCTGGCTTTTACCGACACGGCGCTTAAGCGGAACATGGAGATCCGCCCCGACTTGCTGGTGCTGGCCTCGGCCATCGTTCCCGAAAAAGAGAACCCGCTGGCCCAGTTTTATAAAGTGCCGCAAAACGCCGACGGGTTTTTCGTCGAGGCTCACGTAAAACTGCGGCCCCTGGACTTCGCCACCGACGGGGTTTTTCTTTGTGGGCTGGCCCAGGCCCCCAAAGCGATTGACGAATCGATCACCGAGGCCCAGGGCGCCGCCGCCCGGGCCATAGCGCTGCTCTCGGCCGGGACCATCAGCGTAACCGGCACGGTGGCCTCGGTTAACCCGGCGGCTTGCAGTTCCTGTGGGGTCTGTGTTTCCATCTGTCCCTATTCCGCCCCTCAGTTCAATGAAAAAACGGGCCAGGCCCAAATTCAAGCGACCCTCTGCAAGGGCTGCGGCCTTTGTGCCGCCTCTTGCCGATCGGGGGCTATAAATCTTAAAGGGTTTGAGACGGACCAGGTAATGGCCATGATCGAGTCGGCCCTCTGAGACCGGTCTCCCTTAGCCCGGCAAAATCCAAGGGCCGGGGGCGCCGGCGATGAGTTGACTGGCTTGCGGAAAATAGGTTGACACTGTTTACCCCTTAATTCCAGTGACGAGGAGGGAACCATGATTGACATCAGTAATTTAAGAGCCATTATTATGCTGAGCTACCTGACGGACCCGATGCTGAAGAAGCTGGAAGAAATAACCCTGATAAAAAAGTACGGGGAAAAAGAGTATATCTTCCAGGAGGGAGAATACGCCGAGCATCTGTTTGCCGTAATTGAAGGCCGGGTCAGCCTGGAGCTGGCCAAGAACCCCTCCCGGCATATCGCCATCCTGGAGGTCACCAAGGGGATGGCCTTTGGGATGGCCTCCCTGGTGGATACGGAAAACAGGAAGTATATCGGCTATGCCAAGGCCCTGGTACCCACCCGGGTTTTCGCCTGGAGGGGAGCAGACCTGGACAAGCTCTTGGTTCAGGATTATGAGATGGGGTTTCTGATCATGAAACGGGCGGCCAATATCCTGAACGGAGAATGGAAATTTCCTTTGCCCAGTTCGTAGACATGTGCCTTTAAACCGGGGAAATCTGGCCCCGACCGGATAAAGGCCTCCCCAAGGGATAGTCTAATGAGTCAAACACCGACCGGGGTCTCTTCCCTGAATATTCTGATTGTCGATGACGAGGACAATATCCGCAAGACCCTGGCCTATTGCCTGGAGCGTGAGGGCCATCGGGTGGTTGCGGTCAGCAACGCGGCCGACGCCCGGGCCTTTGTCTGACCTCCGGTTGGGGCAGAAGGACGAGATGGAACTCATTCCCGTCTTCAGGTCCGACTCCCCCTGGACCAAGGTAGTCGTCATTACGGCCTTCGTTTCCATTGAAACCGCCGTGGAGGCTATGCGCCGGGGAGTCGCCGATTACATTCCCAAGCCCTTCTCGCCGGAACAAATCCGGCTGTTAACCCAGCGCCAACTTATGGTATCCGAAGGACGTTTGTCTTGAAGACCCTTGTTCTCACTTTTTTAAATATCGGCCTGCTCCTCTTGTTTATCAAACTGTTCCGGCAGAAGAACCTCCTCTCCTTTAACGAGGGTGGCCGGGTCTGGCTTACTTATCTGGCGATCGGGGTCATCACCCTGATGGATGAACTCACCTCGGTCTTTTACGCGCCGGCCGAGGCCTATCGCTTTATCGGCTTGAGCGCCATCTTCTTCATTGCCGTCACCTCCCTGCTGATCCGGTTTCTCTCCACCCGCCTGGTCGAAATCGCCGAAATCCTCGAGCATCACGGCCTGATCGGCGGCGGCGTCTATTCCTTTTCTTATCTGGTTCTTGGCCCCTCGATCTCCTTTGTGGCCGTGGCCTCCATCATGGTCGATTATATCCTGACCGCCTGCATCTCCTCGGTCAGTGCGGTTTTGAACAGTGTTTCTTTTTTCCCGGTCCTGTCTCAGTCCGAGCCCCTGCGGATTATCCTGGTGCTGGCCATCCTCTGGGCCATGGCCGGCTTAAACATCCTGGGGATCAAGGAGAACGCCCGTTTCACCTTCATGATTTTCGTGCTGGCCGCCTTCGTCTTCCTGAATTTAATATCCTCGGGGATTATTTCCCTGGACCCCCCCTCTCTGAATACGGTTGGGGACCTCCCTGGGTGATGGGGTTTCCAACCTGTACCGGGGCTCTTTCGTCAAAAGCTTTGACCATTTCATCTCCAGTGTGGCCTTCTGTATCTTGGCCTATTCCGGGGTGGAATCCGTTCTGCAAACCGCCGGGCTGGTCAAGAATTGGCGGGAGATCCGCCGTTCCTATATTTTTCTGGCCTTGACCGTGGGCATCGTCACCCCCCTGGTAGCTGCCCTGGCCCTATCGGCCCCTATTGATTTTAAAGCCCACGAGGGAGACCTGATTACCCATTACGCCACCCTGATCAACGGGGTGCCCTTTGGCGTCGCCGTAGCCTCTCTGGCCAGTTTCACCCTGATCATGGCCGTCAACACCGCCTTTGTGGCTTCGAGCGAACTCATTGAACGCATCGCCCACCGCTACGGCTTTCTCTGGCTGATTAAAACCAACCGCCGCAATTCCCTCTATCGGATCCACTTGATCAACGCCGCCTTGTTTTCCACCATCATCTTCATCACCTCCGGCAGCCAGATGATCCTGGCCGACATGTACGCCATCGGCCTGGTAGCCAGTTTCTGTATCAACATGGGGGCCTTGATCATTTACCGCTACCTGAAAGGGACCAAGGAGGTCATTTCTTATAATACCAGCCGTCTCGGTACCCTGATCATCTGGGTGATCATGATCAGTTGCTTCATCTTTCTGGCCATCGACAAACCCCACGGCACCACCCTCTGGGCTTCGGTGACCGGGGGAGTGCTCCTGGCCGGGTTTCTGGTGGCCCGGCGCCGGGCGCCGGAACTGAAGGAAATCGCCAAGGCCGACAATGAAATGGCCATGATCCTTTTCCTTTCCCAGGAGGACGACCCGGAGATCCACTTGTTTTTCCGGCGTTCGGAAAAAGAAGGGGGACCGGTCCGGAAAAACGCGGCCTACCTGACCTTTTATTCCCCCCGGGCCGGGGCCCCTCCGAAAGAGGCGGAAAATCACTTTCTGATCCCGCTGACCCGGATCAGCCTTTATCACCGCATGGTGAGTATCCTAAAAGTGGTGGAGTACGAGTTTCCTCACCGGCGGGTGTTCGTCCACTTCGGCTGGCCGCTCTCCTCCTGGTTGGACCGCTTTTCGATCGGCGTGATGGTCTTTAACCTGATGCGGCTGCCGAGGCTCTTCCCCCAATTTGATTTTGATATCACCTATAGCCGGAAACCGGTCCCTGCTCAAAACCAGCAATCTGATTAGGGAAGGCCTGGAGGTCACCTATGAAAAAGATCATTACCAGCTCAACTAGTAACGCTAAGAGTTCGAGGGTTTTTCGGTGGCTCTGGGTAATCCTAATGGTGACCCTGATGGTAAATTGCCACGGCTCCGAACTGGATTTAAAAGATGTGGTAGGCATCATGGCCAAGAAGCTGGACCTTCTATCACGAATGCATATAAACCTCCTCCGATCCGTTGAGGCCGAAAAAAATGCCGTTATGGCGGATACCGACGAGGAATCACAAACCTTTGCCGACCAATCTTTGAAGGCCGCGGATTTGGTGGAGCGCGACCGGCGGGAAGTCGGCCGTCTGGCGGATAAGGATCATTCCAGTCAGGAATTGAAACTGCTGCAGGAGTTCGACGGCTGCTGGGTGGAATTTCGAAAAACGGATCGGGAGCTCCTCGATTTTGCCGTCAAAAACACCAATCTCAAGGCCGCCCGTCTTTCTTTCGGACCGGCCGGTGAGGCAGTGACCCATTTTGAAAAAGCCTTGAACCGTCTCATTTCGACCCAACCGGACAACCAGGAGGACGCCCGTATCCCTAAGCTGGCCTGCCGGGCCCTGACCGCCGGGTTAAAAATCCATTATCTCCAGGCCCCGCATATTGCCGCAGCCGATGATCAGCGGATGGATAAAATCGAAGCGTCCATCAAACAGCACGAGCAGGAGATTAACGAGTCTTTGAAGACCTTGAAAACCCTGGTTTCTCCGGAAAAGCTGGGAGCCTACCAGGAAGCCAAGACCGCCTTCAATGAGTTGATGAAAGTAACCGCCCAGGTGATCGATTTATCCCGCCAGAATACCAATATCAAATCCTTCGAACTATCCCTCGGGAGGAAAAGAAAAATAAGCGCCCAGTGCGGTGAGATCTTAGTCAGCCTGCAGGAAGCCGTAAAGGCTCGGGAATTCAAAGCCACCCGGTAACCCCATCCTACCAAACCGGATCCTCCGGCACGCCTAAAATAAGACCCTCAAAGATATCTACCGGCCTGGAAGATCTTCCATAACCTTTATTCAGTAATACTAACTTTATTAATTTTTTTTAGAATAAATCACTTGACAATAATTTCAGTTTTGATAATTATGAGCTTAAATTTTTAGTATAAATGAAGTCAGGGTACAAAGGCGTTCCCCGGCCGATCCAAAAGAACAGAAGACAAAGGCGTCTATCCTCTTTATGGGGAGACGCCTTTTTTTATTTAAAAATTAATCTAAGGGAGGGAAAAAGCATGAACTTGTCACAACCCAATTCCAATGAAGCCACCCGGACCTTTAACCGGTCCAAGAGCGTGGTCCCCATGAGCGGAATCTGCTCCCGGTGCCTTGACGGCTGCCGGGGCAACTGCGAGGTCTTCAAGGCCACCTTCCGCGGCCGGGAGCTGCTCTATCCCGGTCCGTTCGGCGACATTACCGCCGGGGGGGACAAAAATTACCCGCTGGATTATTCCCACCTGAATATCCAGGGTTATGCCCTGGGGGCCAAGGGACTCCCCGCGGGGGTGGAAGGTAATCCCGACACGGCTCGTTTTCCCTCGGTCAATACCGAAACCGAATACGGCTGGGACCTGAAGGTGAAGATGACCGCCCCGGTTTTTACCGGTGCGCTGGGATCCACCGAGATCGCCCGGAAAAACTGGGAACACTTCGCCGTGGGGGCGGCCATCACCGGCGTAACCATTGTCTGCGGTGAGAACGTCTGCGGGATCGATCCCGGGCTGGAATTGGATAAAAACAATAAGGTCACCAAGGCGCCCGATATGGATCGACGCATCGAGACCTATCGCCGTTATTACCGGGGATATGGAGAGATCCTGATCCAGATGAACGTGGAGGATACCCGTCTGGGGGTGGCCGAGTACGTGATCAACAAACATGGGATCGAAACCATCGAGTTGAAATGGGGCCAGGGCGCCAAATGCATCGGCGGGGAGATTAAAGTCAACTCGCTGGAGCGGGCTCTGGAATTGCAACGGCGGGGTTATATCGTTACCCCCGATCCTTCCAGTCCGGCCAGTCAGGCGGCCTTCAAAAGCGGGTCCATCAAGGAATTCGAACGGCACAGCCGTCTGGGCTTTATCGATGAAGAAGGTTTCTACGCCGAGTGCGACCGCCTGCGTAAACTGGGCTTTAAACGCATCACCTTGAAGACCGGGGCCTATGGACTTCGGGAGTTGGCCATGGCCCTCAAGTGGAGTTCCAAGGCCAAGATCGACTTGCTGACCATCGACGGCGCCCCCGGGGGAACCGGGATGAGTCCCTGGCGAATGATGGAAGAATGGGGCATGCCCTCCCTGTACCTCCATTCCGCCGCCTATGAGTTCGCCGAGGTCCTGAACAAACGCGGCGAGCGGGTGCCCGACCTGGCCTTCGCCGGCGGTTTCAGCTCAGAGGACGGGATTTTCAAGGCCCTGGCTTTGGGAGCCCCCTACGTCAAGGCGGTCTGCATGGGCCGAGCCCTGATGATCCCCGGCATGGTCGGGAAAAATATCGAAAAATGGATGGCCGCCAACGACCTGCCCAAGACGGTGAGCGAATTCGGGACTACGCCGGAGGAGATTTTCGTCAATTATGAGGATGTGGCCAACATCGTGGGCCAAAAGGAGATCAAGAAGATCCCCCTGGGGGCCGTCGGCATTTACAGCTACGCCAATAAGCTGCAGGTCGGATTGCAGCAGTTGATGGCCGGAGCCCGGTGTTTTAACCTGGCGGCCATCACCCGGGATGAATTGATGTCTCTGACCGAGGAATGCGCCGCGGTAACCGGGATCCCTTATCTGATGGATTGTTACCGGGATGAAGCCATCGCGGTCTTATTAAGATAGGCCCCATTCCATCAAAGGTTAAGAGCTGACTCCCCCTAAGTAAAAGGGAGTCGGCAGGCTCAAGAAAAAGGCCTCGGGTGATCCCGGGGCCTTTTCTTATTTGATTTTTATCCAGAGCAGCCTGGCCGGGTCCGATCCGGGGTTGGACCAGGCGTTGGGGATCTCGGAGGTCAGGTGGATGAGATCTCCCGGGGATAGGTCATACTCTCCGGATCCCATCTTAACCAATAATTTCCCGGAAAGGAGGTATCCCATTTCTTCGCCCTTGTGGAAGAAAAAATGGGAGGACAGGCTTTGCTGCGGAGGGATCTCGATCAGAAAGGGTTCGGCCTTGGCCTCCAGATCCACCGGGGTCAAGCGCTTCGTCTGAATGCTGAACTCCGGCATTCCGCTCATCCTCAGGTCGGTGGCCTCCCGCAAAGGGAAAATGACCCTGCGTTTCCCCTTCTCTTGATCGAGGAAGAAGGAACTGCTTTCCACCGCCAGGATCTCGGCCATTTTAACCAAGGCCGGCAAAGAGGGATAAATCAGATTGCTCTCGACCTGAGAAATGGTGCTGGGGGTGACCCCGACCGACTGGGCGAGTTCCGTTTGAGAGAGACCTCGCTTAAGGCGAAGCGCTTTTATGCGCTGCCCCAGGTCCATGAGGCCGGATGGCCTGCGTTCGTCATCAAAGGTAATATTTAAATCTTTGACCCAGTATTTATGCGGCTGATGGAGGTTGTCTAACTTGCGTTTCTCGGCTTTCAAGACCGTCAGGGAAGTGGTCCCCCTTTTGACAGCCAGATCGATGGCCACCTGGGCGATCTGGCTGATCTGGGCGCGAAACCGGGGTGAGTGCGCTTTTTTTTCCATGACCCAATAGGCGATGGTATTCAACTCGTAGAGGCGGGGGCAGGAATGGGAATAAAAATTAAGCACCTGGTCCTCCCCCCCCCAGAGTTCCTGCATGCCCGTTAAGCTTTCAAAGACAAAACGGACATCCCCCTTTTGCGTTCCATGGAGCCTATAGAGGGCCTCGGTTACTTGACTCATGTCCCGGGGATTCTCCACCTGAACCAGTGTAAAAGGATCTTGGGATTCTATTTGGTCATAGAATTTCAAAAAGACCGGGGAACCGGCCCCCTTGCCGAAGGTAAAACAATCCAGGATAAACAGGGCGGAGTTTTGAGCCAGGGGCCCCAGTTTTTCCAATAGATTTTTGGGGGAACGGTCAAACGTCACATAGATGAGCGGCTTTTTCTCCACTTGGGAAATCTGAATGAAATTCAAGCAGAAGACCGAGGCCAGACTCCCCGCATCATCGTACCAAACTACGTTATCTCCGATGAACAGGCCTTCCAGAAAGAAATCCAGTTGATCGACCCCGGAGGCCACCTTTAACTTTTCTACGCCGTTCTTCGCCATGAATGAATTCCTAATCGGATTGTTTATCCTCGGCGGAAAGATTGCCTTTGGCTTCCGCCTCCAGTTGATAACGTCTGGGGCTTTTTCGGCAGTTTTCCCAGATGATACAGGCGGTCCGGAACTTACAATAGCCGCAGGGGTCGGTGCAGGCCATACAATCCTCCAGGCACTCCAGGCAGTAGCCGATTTCCAGTTTACTGCATTTAACCGCGGCTTCCCGATCGGGATGAAAACGACAGTGCATGGGGAAGAGGCCCTTACCGGTTTTTGGATAAACGAGGGGAAAGCCGCCGTTGTCTGAGGTACTCAATGACCCCCGGCATTACGGAAATAAGAATAATAGCCAGAATGACCAGGGTAAAATTTTTCTTCACCACCGCCATATTCCCAAAATAGTATCCCCCTAAAACAAAAATGGTAATCCAGGCAATCCCACCGACCACATTATAGGCAATGAACCAGGAATAGGACATACGTCCGATGCCGGCCACAAAAGGGGCGAAGGTCCGAATGATGGGAACAAACCGGGCGATGATAATGGTCTTGCCCCCGTGGCGTTCATAAAAAGCATGGGTCCGTTCCAGGTATTCCTTTTTGAAGAACCGGGAGGATTCCCGCTGAAAGACTTTGGGCCCCACAAAATTTCCGATCCAGTAGTTGACCGTATCCCCGGCCACGGCCGCGATACTTAACAGGGCCAGCAGCCACCAGGGATCCAGCGATCCCAGGGCCGCGAACGCGCCGGCCGCAAAAAGGAGGGAATCACCAGGCAGGATCGGAGTGACCACCAGCCCGGTTTCAAAAAAAATAACGAGGAATAGGATCAGGTAGGTCCAGATCCCGTAAGCCTGGATGACAGCATTCAGGTGTTTGTCTAAATGGATGAACAGGTCAAATAGTTGATGGATCATCGCCATGGGTCTGATTTCCTTCTGAGGAATAGGAGGGCCGCTACCCGGTCTCAGGGAATAAAGGCACAACGCCTGTCTACTAAAAAATAATTATACCATATACTTTTACAAAAAGACAATCGTGGTGAACCCTCAAAAAGATCAAAAGCCCGTCATCGCGGGGCGAAGCCTCATTCTCTGTAACATCCCGGAGGAACTTTTTTTGAAACCATTGATCGTCGGGGGGCGTTAGGGTGGGGAAAGCGGGAGAAAAAGACAAAAAAAAAGGAAGGCACTACGGGCATTTTCTCTTTTGAAGAAACGGCCCTCCTTCCCTTTTAGAGGTGAGGAAAAATTATTGAAACGTACCTGACAAACAACAACCAGCCGGCTATTTCTTTTTGGCCGGGGCCTTTTTAGCCGGGGCCTTGGAAGCGGCGGCTTTCTTGGCCGGAGCGGCCTTTTTAGCCGGCGCCTTCTTGGCCGTTGCTTTCTTGCTTGGGCTCTTGGCGGTCGTGGCTGCTTTCTTGGGAGCGGCCTTCGCGGTTGCTTTCTTCGCCGGAGCCTTTGCTTTTTTGGTTGCTGCCATGGTGTTTCCTCCTTTCGTATATATGGTATTTGTTGCGATTTTAAAATACCATATATGGTATGTCAAGAAAAAAATACAATTTTGAACCAAAAAATCAATTATTTTTAAAAAAATTTCAAACCAAACCCCAGACGCCCCCAGCGCACCGCCCGGAGAAAGCGCTGAAAGTCAATGGGGGTTAATCTGCTGAACCCCTTGCTGGATAAGGAGTTCGGAGTTACGGTCGCTTCTCGACCATTCGCCGCGGCGAAAAGCCGGGACCTCGATCACGCCGTTTCAGGACAGGCCGACCCCCGCCAACGGCTTGCGGCACTGCGGGCAGCGGCCTTGAGCCAATTCGTTTTTCAAAATGGTGAATCCAAATCGGTCCAGCAGCAGACGGCCGCAGTGGTGGCAATAGGTTTTCTCTCCATGATCGCCGGGCACATTACCGGTGTAGACATAGTGGAGTCCGACCTCCCGGCCGATTTCCCAGGCCTGTTGCAGAGTCTTGACCGGTGTAACCGGCAGGTCGGTTAAACGAAAGGTCGGGTGAAAACGGCTGATGTGCCAGGGGGTCTCCGGACCCAGTTCCTGGAATATGAAGGTGGCCAATTCCCGCAATTCTTCCTTCGAATCATTCAGGGTGGGAATGATTAACGTGGTGATTTCCAGCCAAACCCCCATTTGCTTCATGGTCTTCAAGGTCTTCAGAACCGGAGCCAGTTTGGCCCCGCATTGCTTTTGATAAAAGGCTTCCCGAAAGGCCTTCAAATCCACGTTGGCCCCGTGGAGCAGGGGATGAATGGATTGCAGGGCTTCCGTTGTCATATAGCCGTTGGTGACGAAGACGTTTTTTAACCCCTGCGCCTCGGCCAATATGGCTATGTCCTGGGCGTATTCAAAAAATATGGTCGGCTCGGTGTAGGTGTAGGAGATGGAGAGACAACCGGCTTGCCGGGCGGCGGCCACGATATCCTCCGGGGAGACTTCCTCTCCGGGTATTTTCCCCTGATCCTGGGGCAACTGGGAGATATCGGCGTTCTGACAGAAAAGACAACGAAAGTTGCACCCGGCCGTGGCCAGGGAAAAGGATCGGGACCCCGGCAAAAAATGAAAGAGCGGTTTTTTTTCGATGGGATCCACGTGGGTAGCGATGGGCCGGGCATAAACCAAGGAGTAGAGCGCCCCCTCCCGATTCTCCCGGACCCCGCAGAGGCCCCTTTTCCCCTCCTTGATCAGACAGTGATGGTTACACAACAGGCAGTGGACTTGCTGTTCCTTCTTTTTTTCATAAAATCGGGCTTCCATCATAACGCACCCCCCTTGAAGAGATCAGGCGATCACTGGGAACAACCATCCGAGAAACCCCTTTTCAACGGCTTTTTCCCAAGGCGAATCCTTCTTTTTTCAGGTGGAGGAAAGATCCTCCTTAAACACGGCGCCGGTACTGCCGGAAGTCACTAACTGGGAATAACGATAGAGGTAGCCGCTTTTAATTTTCGGCGGCTGGGGTTTCCATTTTTTCCTTCGCCGTTCAAGTTCCTCGGGCGAAACTTCCAGGCTTATTTTTTTATTGGGGATATCGATGACAATACCATCTCCTTCCCGAACCAAGGCTAGCGGTCCCCCGGAGGCCGCTTCCGGGGAAACATGGCCGATGGCCGCCCCCTGAGTCCCGCCGCTGAACCGTCCGTCGGTAATCAAGGCCACATCCTTGCCCAACCCCATCCCGATAATGGCGGCCGTGGGGGAAAGCATCTCCTGCATTCCCGGTCCTCCTTTGGGGCCTTCGTAACGAATAACCACCACATCCCCTTTGCGGATCTTCCGGCTCAAGATGGCCTTCTGCGCGGCCGGCTCGGAATCGTAGACCCGAGCCGGGCCCTGGTGCTTCATCATTTCCGGGGCCACCGCGGATTGTTTGACCACCGCGCCCTCGGGGGCCAGGTTGCCGAATAGAACGGCGATGCCTCCTTCGGCATGATACGGACGGGTATGGGGACGAATAACCTCCGGGTCCAGGATGGTCCGGCCCTTTAAACTCTCCGCCAAAGTCGATCCGGTCGCCGTCAGGACCCGGGTATCCAAACCTTTAATCTTGGTGAGTTCCGCCATAACCGCCGGAACGCCGCCGGCCTCGTGCAGTTCCTGCAGGCTATGGGGGCCGGCGGGTATCAAATTGCAGAGATGGGGGGTCTTTTGGCTGATTTGGTTAAAAAGAGCCAAAGACAGGTTGATCCCCGCTTCGGAGGCGATGGCCGGGACATGGAGTACCGTATTGGTTGAGCAGCCCAGGGCCATATCGACCGCCATGGCGTTTCGAAAGGCCGGCAGGGTGGCGATGTCCCGGGGAAGAATATTCTTTTTCAATAATTCCATGACTTTTATCCCGGCTTGCTTGGCCAGGCGAAGGCGGGCCCCTGAGACGGCGGGGATGGTGCCGTTGCCGGGGAGTCCCAATCCGATGGCCTCGGTCAGGCAATTCATCGAGTTGGCGGTGAACATACCGGCACAGGAACCGCAGCCGGGGCAGGCCGCATCCTCCAGTTCCCGAAGTTCCCCGGCTTTCAGTTTTCCGGCCCTGACCTGCCCCACCCCTTCGAAAACGCTGACCAGGTGGACGTTTTTCCCGCGCCAGCGCCCGGTAAGCATAGGACCCCCGCTGACCATAATGGCCGGGATGTTCAAGCGCAGCATGGCCATCAGCATCCCGGGGATGATCTTGTCGCAATTGGGGATCAGCACCAGGGCGTCAAAAGGGTGAGCCCGGGCCATAACCTCCACCGAGTCGGCAATCAGCTCCCGGCTGGCCAGGGAATATTTCATGCCTTCGTGGTTCATGGCGATCCCGTCGCAGACGCCGATGGTGGAAAAGGCTATCGGAGTCCCTCCGGCCATGCGCACCCCGTCTTTCACGGCCTGGCAGATCCGGTCCAGGTGGATGTGCCCGGGAATGATCTCATTCGCCGAATTGGCGATACCGACCAGCGGCCGGGCGATTTCTTCATCGGTGTAGCCCATGGCCTTAAAAAGGGAGCGATGGGGGGATTTCTCCAATCCTTTCTTCATGGCGTCGCTACGCATACCGTCCTCCTTCTTCCGAACTGATTCATTGAAATACTATAATAAATATGGAAGAATGAAATCAAGCAAAAGCGACCTTCGGGAGGACGCAGGTCATGATAATCAAACAAATGATGGTGGGACAGATGGCGGTCTTCTGCTACATCGTGGGTTGTGAACAGAGCCTGAAATGCGTGCTCATCGACCCGGCCGGCAGTGAGGAACATATTTTCCGGGTATTGAAGCAAAAAAAACTGGAGGCCGTATATATCATCAATACCCACGGACACCCGGACCACACCTGTGGCAATCAGCTGCTGAAAGATAAAACCGGTGCCCGGATCGTCATGCATGAGGCGGATGCCCGGTGGTCCGACAGCCCTTCCGCCCGCATTATGGCCCAACAGATGGGCTTTCGGCCGTCGCCCCCGGTGGATTGGGCGGTGCGGGATGGGGACTTAATTGCCTTTGGGCAGGAGACGTTGAAAGTGATTCATACCCCGGGACATACCCCCGGCGGGATCTGCCTGTACGGGCGAAACAACCTCTTCACCGGGGATACGCTCTTTGTGGGGGCCGTGGGCCGGACGGATCTGCCGGGCGGGTCGCTGGAAACCTTGCTTCAATCCCTTAAGGATAAAATCATCACGCTGCCGGATGAGACCGTGGTCCGTCCCGGCCATGATTACGGCGATCAACCGACTTCAACCATCGGGAGGGAGAAAAAGGAGAATCCCTACATAAAATTTTAGCCAAAAGTAAAAATATTATTGGCTAAAATTTTATTTCCCGAAAGGATTCTTCTGCGGCGGCTAAGGTTTTTTCCAGATCTTCCCGGGAATGGGCCAGGGAAATAAACAGGGCTTCAAAGGCGGAAGGGCGCCAGGTAAACGCCGCGTTCCCGCATGGCCCGGAAGAATTGGCCGTAGGCCTCGGCCGAGGCCTGTTGCACGGTAGTGAAGTCCGTGACCGTTTCCCGGGAGAAAAAGAAACTGCCCAGGGACCCGACGCGGGTAACCTGGAAGGGGAGGCCCTGGCTTCGGGCGATGGCTTCCAGGCTTCCGAAGAAAAAGGCCGACTTTTCTTCCAGTTGCGGGTAGACCTCTTCTACTGATAACAGATTCAAGGTCGTCAGACCGGCGGCGGTAGCTAGGGGATTTCCGGAGAGGGTTCCAGCCTGGTACACCGGGCCGACCGGGGCGATCCAGGACATGATTTCTTCCCGCCCCCCATAAGCCCCCACCGGCAGACCGCCGCCAATGATCTTTCCCAGACAGGTCAGGTCGGGCCGGATGTTGAAAAGTTCCTGGGCCCCGCCCAAGGCTACCCGGAAACCGGTGATGACCTCGTCAAAAATCAATAAGGCACCGGATTGGGAGGTTATCTTGCGGAGTCCTTCCAGAAACCCCGGCCGGGGCGTCACGACCCCCATGTTGCCGGCCACCGGTTCGACGATCAGGGCCGCGATTTGCCGGCCTTTTTCTTTGAAAAGTTCCTCCACGGAATTCAAGTCATTGTAAGGCAGGGATACGGTCAAAGCGGCAATTTCCTGAGGCACGCCGGGGCTGCCCGGAATGCCCAGGGTGGCTATCCCGGAACCGGCCTTGATCAGGAAGCTGTCTCCGTGCCCGTGGTAGCAGCCGTCAAACTTGACGATCAACGGCCGCCGGGTATAGCCTCTGGCCAAACGAACGGCGCTCATGGTGGCCTCCGTTCCGGAACTCACCAACCGGACCTGCTCCACCGAAGGGACAAAGGCCACGATTTTTTCCGCCAGGAGCATTTCGGCTTCCGTAGGGGCCCCGTAACTGGTTCCCAGGCCGGCGGCCCGGTTGATGGCCTCAAGGACCCCGGGATGCGCGTGTCCTAAAATCATAGGTCCCCAGGAGCCGACGTAATCGATATAAACCCGACCGTCCACATCGACAATCTTGGAACCCTCGGCCCGGGCGATGAATAAGGGAAAGGTTCCCACCGACCGGGCGGCCCTGACCGGGCTGTTGACCCCGCCCGGAATCACCCGTTGGCTGCGTTCAAAAAGGGCTTCGGACTTATTCATGGTGAAAATACCTCATGGTAGTTTTTTTCAATTCGCGGTGACTGAACAGGAGCCGGTAATCATCCAGGCCGATCGCCCGGGATATGGTTTGGGCCACCTCCCGGCAACGGGCCTCGGTGGCGGCATGGATCATGGTATACAGGTTGTAGGGCCAATCGGCATGGGGTTTTCTATGATAGCAGTGGGTGACCTCCCGGAAAGAGGCCATGGTTCGTCCGACGGACTCGATCCGGTCGTCGGGGACCCGCCAGACCGCCATGGCATTGGCTTCAAACCCCGAATTGCGATGGCGAAGGGTGGCCCCGAAACGACGGATAACGTCGTCCCGCTGGTAGCGGCGAATCATATTCAGCAGGCGACGATGGGAAATACCCAGGCGTTCGGCCAACGGCAAAAAGGGCTGCGGGACGATCTCCAGGTCCCCGGTCAATTCCCCGATCAGGGTTCTTTCCAATTCCGTCCAAGGATGAGGCGTTGTGGTTTTCAAAAATATTTTTTCTCCAGTTCGGTCACCCGAAGGGCCAGGGTTTGATGGATCGCGTTGAATTTTTCCAGTAAATTCTTGCCTTCCGTCGTCAAACGCAATCCGCCTCGTTTCCCCAAGGTGGTATCTTTTTCCGCCAAAGAAAATCCCAAACGATCCTCCGAGGCCTTGAGGCGGCCCCAGGCCGCCCGATAAGACATATTCATCTTTTTGGCCGCCTGGGCCAGAGAGCCGTGATCGGCAATGGCCTGGAGGAGCTGCTGGCGTCCTTCTCCGAAGCGGACCCGGTGATCCTCTTCTTCCAACCAGACCTTGAAGGAAATTTTCATTGGCCTGCCCCTATGAATAAAGACGGTCGGAAAGGGGTATTTTCCGATACCCCTTCTGTTTAGCCCAGAGATCCAGATGGGTCGTCACCAGGTCGTCCAGCACCGGGAAAGGTTCCAAGTTCCATTCCCGAAGATCTATGATTTTCCAATAATGATTGCAGGCCTCGCAAACCTCCAATCGAAGGCCCTTCTCTTTTTCTGAAAAAAAATAGCGAAATTTCTTTTGTTCCGTGCTTTCGCAGTAAGGGCAGACAAACCGGGGGATAGACCATGAAAATTCACAGACGGAGCAGGTCCCCGATCGCCGGCCCCCTTCTTCCAGATAAGCCAACAGGGGCATGCCGCCGCAGACCGGGCAATACCCCTTGGACCAGGTGGCCCAGTCCAAATCGGGATCCTCGGCCAGAGCCTGAGCCTGGCGTTTAAGGAAAGGCTTCCAGCCGGCCAAAAAAAGGAACAATAGAATCTCCGGATCCAGCCCGCGGGAAGCCGCCGATTGCATAAAGGGTTGACCATCCTCCTGAAACAAAAGTGTCAGCCAGGGTTCCAGGTTTCGGCCATCATCGGCTAACCAATTTTCAATTAAGGGGATTTGTTCGGTCATTTTGGGATTGGCCGAGCGGATCCCTTTCACGATTTCTTGAAAAAGATCCCGGAACCGGGCGGGGTCGACCGGAAAATTTTTAAAAGAAAAGAATGGAAATCCTTCTTCCAATGTAAGCCGTTTAAGCGGCGCCGTGATGGGCAACGTTTTCCCGGGGTGATTGCCCATAAAAGCCGACTGGATGGACAGCAGCTGTTCCCAAAAGTCCAAAAAGGGTTCGTACTGAGGGTGCCTTTTCTTGTCCTCCTCAATCCGCCGCTTTATTTTTTCTGGGTTTGCGAAAAGAAGTGTTTTTTTCATGGTAATTTGAGTTATAATCAATAAATTTTCTTTATTTTGTCAATTTTTTCCGACAAAAGCAAGCCTTTCCTGAAACCAAAGGGGGGAGGTTCAAATAAGCGTTCAACGGGCTATCGTTTTAAAGGTTTCCCACGATCAACCCATTACGGAAAGGAGGAATTACCATGCTGAAAGAGTTCAAGGAATTTGCCCTGAAGGGGAACGTAATGGACATGGCGGTGGGCATCATCATTGGGGCCGCCTTCGGAAAGATCGTCAGTTCTTTCGTCAGCGATGTGATCATGCCTCCCATCGGCCTGTTGCTGGGGAAAGTGGACTTCAACGAACTGTTTATCAACCTCTCCGACAAAGCGGTCAACACCCTGGCCGAGGCGAAAGCGGCCGGGGCCCCCGTCATCAAATACGGGGTTTTTATCAACACCATCATCGATTTTGTGATCATCGCCTTTGTGATCTTTCTGGTGGTCCAGCAGATCAACCGTTTCAAAAAGGCCCCGCAACCGGCGCCTCCCAATACCAAGGAATGCTCGTTCTGCTATTCGCCCATCCCGATCAAGGCGACCCGCTGTCCCCAGTGCACATCGGAATTAAAGGGTTAGGTTGAACTCCGATCGAAGGGGTCGGAAAGGGCCGATTATTGGGCGTCCTTCAAAGCCTCCTCGATAACCAGTTTTTGGAGGAGGGGCATTTTTCCCTGAAGCGGTGGGGTCAGGCCGATTTCCCAACCGATTTCCAGGGGCTCCACTCCAAAGATGACGGTCCGTGATTCGAGGTCGTCTCCCAGGAGCTTGGCCATTTTCAAGGCCTGGACAAAGTCGATGTGGTGAAGAGACATGGGCGCGTCCTCGGACGGGATCAGGTCTTGGGGGCGGCAGCGATAAATGCTCCCCGGCTCTCCCCGGGCCTGCATGGCATCAACCACGATAATCTTGTCGGCTTCCTTTAACAGGGGCAGGATGTCGAGGGTAGAGGTCCCGCCGTCCACCAGTTCCACCCCCGGGGGGAGGGACCCCTTTTCCAGGAGTTGAATTAAATGAATCCCCACCCCTTCATCCTTTAAGAGCAAATTTCCGATCCCCAATATAACAATCTTTCTCGTTTCGCTCATGGGTTCATCCTCAAAAAATAGAAAAGGGGCCGGGAAATCCCCGGCCCCTTTAAAACCGAATAGGGTCTTTATCCGATTTTGAATTCCCGGACCTGCTTGGTGTCGACGTGCATCACGTGCACGGCACAGCCCAGTCAGGGATCAAAGGCGCGGACCACCCGCACCACATTGATCGGATTGTCGATATCCTGAACCGGTGTAATGATAATAAACCGTGAACCGTTTAGGATACGGACTTTCTCCCACAACAAGAGATGATCGGCGTATAGGTAAAGCGTCGGGGATCATGGAAAAAAGCTTGAAATTCGGAATGGAACCCTTCAAAACCGTTTTCATATTCCTTAAAACCATATCCCGATTGCTTGGCGGCGATTTCCACTTTTTGAGTCCAGTTGAAAAGGTCCTTTTCCTTGACCGGACCGTAGATAAGATGATGGGCGTCCATCTTAACCCGGATTTCGGAGAAATTCAGGTCGTACAAAAAAGAATACAGCTTCCGTCCGACATAAGGGTCAAAGTCGGCCCGCTGTTCCAGGTGTTGGATCACTCCCTTCATCGCCTTCTCCAGGGTAGATGAAAGCCCGAAATGGGACAGACAGTTATAGTCCAGGTCGATCAGACAAAGAACCCCCCCCGGCTTGAGGGAGGAACAAATATTTCTGACGATTTCGAACCCGGAAGAGCGATAGTGTTCCAACACAAAACGAACCCAGATGAAATCGAAAGGACCGTAAGTTTCGAGCGATTCCCTGATATCACCGGTGACAAAATCCAACCCTGGGGATAGAAAATGATTTCTGGCGTAGTCAATTCGTCGTGGTGAGATGTCGATCCCCAAGGTAGATCCTCCCGGCTGAACCATTCGGTTCAAATAATAGCTGGTCTTCCCCGGACCACAGCCAAAATCCCCCACCTTCATTCCAGCCTGAATCCCGGCCCAGCGGGCATATTTTTGAACCGTTCGGGGATCTGTTTTGATGTCCAGACGGATCGATTCTTCTTCGCTTTCCATTACATACCGCTGCCGTGTCACGTCGGATTTCCTTTTAAGGGGGTATAGTTATTTTTCGATGAAAAGGGGGCCAAGATGCTGTTTCGGGGGTGATAGGATCGAAGGTGTTTTAAATAATTTTTTTAAGGTAACGATCCTTTTCCATTTGAGTGAAAAAATTTTTCTCGGGGAGGTGAAGGGATGTTTTGGCGAAGTCCAGGACCCTATCGAAATCAAAATTCAGGTTCATCCGGGTATAGTACTGGGCAAAAAGACGTTTGGGTCGGTATTCTTTGTAACGGCAAGCAGTGGAGAGGATCGGTATTTTTTCACGTGAGATCATTCCTAAGATATCCTGGTCGTTGAAATGGATCAGGGGTTTAAAGACCGAGAACCCGTTACTCAATTTCAGCATGGGGTAAAAACGTTGGGACGTTTCCAGGAATCTTTCCTCGATTGATTTGGAGCGGACGGCAGGCGAAGTATCGGCGGCAGAATAGGACGCCCCCAGGATATGCTCGATCGTGGCGCTAACTAAGTCCCAGAGCGAATAGCTCATGATGATCACCAGCGAGTTCATATCTATCGCCAAGCCCTTGAAGTACTCCATCAATTTCTTTTTCTTGGCCGTGTTGCAGATAAGGCAGGGGCTCACTCCTTCTGCCAGAGCAGCGGCAAGTTGGTCATCCGATTCCGGGACCGCATGCCAGTTGATGACGACTCCTCGAGCGTTCCAATAACCATCTATTCTATTTCGATCAGCGGAAGTAAACACATGTTGGGGATAGACTCCGGCATGAGTTTCGAAGGAGAATCCATACTCCCGACTGGCTTGTTGAATGAAATGTAAAACGACAGATGAATCCTTCCCTCCGGAAAAAAACATCATCACTTTTTTTTGTGAAAAGGTTTCAAGGAATTGACCGTGTTGGGTTTTCCATTGTTGATAATTCAAGCCCTTATTCATATTTCCTCTTTTGCAGAAAGCTCCGCTCTTTTGGGGTGAAGAAGTAATAATCGGTTCTTCATCAAGGACTACAACTGTACGGAATAAGGCCTAATCTGTCAATGGTAGTGATCTATCTGTATCCCGACACCTAAGCCGGCTTCTGGGTAGGGCTTTTTATTGTTAGGTAGAGGTTTTGTTTCAAGCCAAGCCGTTCTGAAGGGCGTAGCGGA
>CAVVCH010000022.1:0-44363 GCA_963746605.1 uncultured delta proteobacterium | reverse complement strand
TTTTTTCTTGAATTATAGCCCGCTTGAGTTTATAAATATTGATTTTACCGAAGGAGGCGGGACATGGTCGCTACGGCTTTTTTATTTCCAGGGCAGGGTTCCCAGTATGTAGGCATGGGCCGGGAAATCCACGATCAATACCCCGCGGCCCGCGAGGTGTTTGAGCGGGCCGAAACGCTGCTCGACCTGCCCCTGCGGAAGTTGTGCTTCGAGGGACCGTTCGAGGAACTGACCCTGACCCGCAACTTGCAACCGGCGGTTACCACGGTCAACCTGGCCGCGCTGGCTGTGTTGGAAGACCTGGGCTTTCGGCCGACTGCTGTGGCCGGCCATAGTTTGGGCGAATACTCGGCACTTTATGCCGCCCGGGTCCTGTCGCTGGATGATACCCTGAAACTGATTAAGGTCCGGGGGGCATTCATGGACCAGGCAGCTCAGAAGTATCCAGGCGCCATGGCAGCCGTTATGGGACTGTCTTCGGAGCAATTGGATTCCATCCTGGCCGGATTGCAGCCACAGGGGTCCATCGACGCCGCCAATTTCAATACCCCGGAACAGACGGTCATTTCCGGTTCCCGGCCCCTGGTGGAGGAAGCCTGCCGCCGGGTGGCGAAACAGGGAGGGAAGGCGGTTCCTTTGGCCGTCAGCGGGGCCTGGCACAGCCCGCTCATGCGGGAGGCCATGGAGTCTTTTCAGGAAGTATTGGCCGCCGTACCTTTTCAGCCGCCCCAATGCCCCAGTTACTTAAATGTGACGGGAAAACCGGTTCACGATCCGGGGCAGATCAAGGAAATCATGGGCCGGCAGATGGGAAGTTCCGTCCGCTGGGTGAATATCGTTCAACAGATGCGGGAGGACGGCCTGACCCGATTTTTGGAGGTGGGCCCAAAGAAAGTTCTCCTGGGATTAGTGAAAAGATGCTTTCCCAAGGAGTTTGCCTATACCGCTTTCAACGTGGAAGACGTGAAGAGTCTTCAGGCTTTCACCGCGGCGAATACATAGCCAAACATAGGGGTGTTGGAGTAGTGGAGTGGTGGAGTATTGCTTAAAGACCTTTCTTCCATCACTCCATTGCTCCAATACTCCATTACTCCAGTATAAAATTTTAGAGGATTCGTTTTATGGCCAAAGTCGAATTTCAAGAAGAACGCTGTAAAGGCTGCCGGCTCTGCGTCTTAGCCTGCCCGAAAAAAATCATTGAATTAAGCGACCGGATCAACGACCAGGGATATAATGTGGCCTGCCTGAAAGAGGAGACGCCCTGCACCGGCTGCGCCCTCTGCGCCGAGATGTGCCCTGATGTGGCGATTGAGGTCTGGAAATAAGGGATGCATCAAATTCGAAACTCGAAATCCGAAATCCGAAACAAATTCAAATGACCAAATTTCAAAATTCAAAACGTTTTAGTTTTGGTCATTTGGATTTTGGACCTTCGTGCTTGTTTCGGATTTCGTGCTTCGGATTTCGGATTTAAGGATCACGTCTGAAACGATGATTGAAATTCATCAGAAACTCGTAAATTAGGTATAGATAGGGAACCGCATGTCCAAACCAACTATTGATTTAGTCAAGGGAAACGAAGCCATTGCCATGGGGGCCATTGCCGCCGGATGCCGGTTTTACTTCGGCTATCCTATTACCCCTCAGAACGACATCCCGGAATACATGTCCCGGCACCTGCCTCTGGTTGGAGGGACTTTTATCCAGGCGGAGAGCGAGATCGCTTCCATCAATATGCTCCTGGGCGCCGGGGCTACGGGGGCTCGGGCCATGACTTCTTCCTCCAGTCCCGGCATTTCCCTTAAGCAGGAAGGAATCTCCTATATGGCCGGTTCGGAGATCCCGGGGGTCATCGTCAATATGAGCCGCAGCGGCCCGGGCTTGGGAGGCATTTCCCCTTCCCAGGGCGACTATTTTCAGGCCACCCGGGGCGGCGGCCACGGGGATTACCGGACTCTGGTCCTGGCCCCTTTTTCCGCCCAGGAAAATTACGACCTGACCATGCGGGCCTTTGACCTGGCCGATCAGTACCGAAACCCGGTGATGGTCCTGGGTGATGCCCTGCTGGGGCAGATCAAGGAACCGGTCACCCTGCGCCCTTACCAACCCAAAGAATTTCCCAAGCCCTGGGCCCTGACCGGGGCCGTGGGCCGCAAAGCCCAATATCTGAAAAGCCTTTACCTGACTGAAGGGGAGTTGACCGTCCACAACTGGAACCTCTTCCAGAAATACCAGCGCATGAAGGCCGAGATCGAATACCAGACCTACCGGATCGAAGACGCCGACCTGGTGGTGGTCTCCTTCGGTTCCGTGGCCCGGATCATCAAGTCTTCCATCGACCTGGCCCGGGAGCAAGGGATGAAAGTCGGGCTTTTCCGCCCCATCACCCTGTACCCCTATCCGGAAGAGCCTCTGCGCCAATTGTCCCTCCGCATCCGCCGTTTTTTTGTGGTGGAACTGAACACCGGCCAGATGGTGGAGGACGTCAAACTTTCGGTAGACAAAGGCGCGGAAGTGGATTTTTACGGTCGCCCGCCGGGGTCGATTCCGACGCCGGATGAATTGTTCGAAGAAATTAAGAAGGTTTACAGTGAAGGATTCGCAATAAGTCTCAATCTGTCATTCTGAGCCCTTCGCCTACCGTCATCCTGAGTCCTTCGTCTGTCACCCTGAGCGAAGCGAAGGGTCTCGGCCTTTGGCTCAGGATAAACTCCGCGAAGGATCTTGCAACATGTTTAAAAAGCGAGATTCTTCGCATTCGCTCAGAATGACAAACACTCTCTGACGGACTTTTTGCGAAGTCCTCGCAATGACGACCTTATTTTACCGATAGATTATTGTTTATTTAGAGGTACTAACTATGAAACAAGTATTCAAACGCCCCGAGAGTTTAATCGACGTCCCTTTCCATTTCTGCCCCGGCTGTCATCACGGCGTCATCCACCGTCTGGTGGCGGAATGCATCGACACCTACCACCTCCGGGAAAAGACCATCTGCGCCGCCTCGGTGGGTTGCTCGGTCTTCATGTATGACTATTTTGACGTGGATGTCTGCGAGTCCCCCCACGGCCGGGCCGCGGCGGTGGCCACCGGCATCAAACGGGCCCGCCCGGATAATTTCGTGTTCACCTATCAGGGGGACGGCGACCTGGCCTCCATCGGCATTGCCGAAAGCCTGCATTGCGCCAACCGGGGAGAGGGGGTCACCATCATCTTCGTCAACAACACCGTTTACGGAATGACCGGGGGGCAGATGGCCCCCACCACCATGCTGGGGCAGTCCACCACCACCAGTCCTTACGGCCGGGATTTCCACAAGGAAGGCTATCCGATCCGGATGGCGGAGATCATGGCCGTGCTCGAGGGGACGGCTTTCTCCGCCCGGGTGGCGGTCCATACGCCCAAGCATTTGATGACGGCCAAGAAGATGCTGAAAAAGGCCTTTGAAGTCCAAATCAACAAGCTCGGTTTTGCCTTTATCGAATTCCTGTCGAGCTGCCCCACCAACTGGAAGATGAGCCCGGAAAAGGCCAACCAGCGGATCGAGAACGAAATGATCCCCTATTTTCCGTTGGGCGTCTTCAAAGAGAAGACGACGGCCGATACTTTGTAAAGGAGACTCTGATGTATTTCGATATCATAATCGCCGGTTTTGGAGGGCAGGGGGTCATGTTCATCGGCAACCTCCTGGCCTATGCCGCCATGGAAGAGGGCCGGCAGGTCACCTACATGCCGGTGTACGGCGTGGAAATGCGGGGAGGCACGGCCAATTGCACGGTCGTGGTCTCGGACCGGGAGATCGGGTCCCCGATTATCCATCACCCGGTCGCGGCGGCCGTGATGAATAAACCTTCCCTGGTCCGTTTCGGGCCCATGGTCCAACCGGGGGGAACGGTGTTTGTTAATTCTTCCTTGATCGATCCCCGGGAGGCCTCCTTCGAAGGCCCGAAAATCCTCCCGGTCCCGACCATGGAACTGGCCGCCAAGGCCGGCGACAGCCGCATGGCCAACATGACCATGCTGGGCGCCATTGTGGAGGAAAGCCGGGTGGTCTCTCTTGGACGCTCTGCTCCATTCCCTGCCCAAGGCCCTGGACAAGCGCTATCACAAGATGATCCCCATCAACTCCGCCTCTCTCCAGGAGGGCGCCCGGTATATCCGGGAGGGGCTGAAGGTTTAACCCGAATATACACCTCAGCTACGTGTGATATCGTTGACAATTAATAATTAACAATTGATTATTAATTATTAATATCAAGCTGTTACTGTAGGAGCTTGATATTTTCCCGTTCACGTGGCATGTCCGCCGCGGCCTCAGAGAAAACCGTGCCCCGCCATGCAGAAAATCGATTTTGACTTTTTGGTTAGAACCTATCGAAATTACACACAAAAGGCGCCGTATTGTTAAGTGACCGCCGGTTATCCGCAGAAACCGGAGAGGTGGAAACCACTCCAGTGGGTTGGCCGACATAGAGAACTTCAGGATTGGACCAGTGATTGACCCGCGGACAGCCCCCCGGGCAGTCATAGGCCATGATGGTCCGGAAAGATCGGTCCGGGGCCTGATAGCCAAAGGAATAGGGATAACTCCCCGAGCCGGCCGCGTTGGCCCTATCGTGCTCGCTGCCCATATTGTGTCCCATTTCATGGGCCAGGGAAAAATTCCCGGTGGCGCATTCCCAGTTGACCAGGCTGAATCCAAAAGGGGCAAAGGATATCGCGGGCGTGGTCATGATGTATCCCAGTCCGCAGAATTGCCCATCATTCACCAGGAGCACCACCAGATCCGCCTGGTGGGCATCTCGTAGGGGATGCACTTCATCCATGAATCCATCGTTCGTTCGCTGTAACCGGTCCAGGGTGACATCCCAATCGAAAAAGGCCTCGGAGTAAGACACTTCCATGGTGTGGACCAGATTGATCCGCTGGTCGACTCCGCTGTTGGCATAGCCGGTATTGGTTTCACTCACAGCCAACGCAATCAAGGCGTTGATGGCCGAAACGCCGCCCGCTGCGGCCCGAGCCGCCGGGGTATATCCCACCATCACGTCGGCTATCGGGGGCTTAAAAATCGACGGAAGAAAGAGTCTTTGAAAAAAAACCGAGAGGTCTTTCTTCTCGGGAACTGTCTGCGCCAGATCTTCCACCGTCAGGATGGGAACGGGATCCTTCTCTTTCGGAAAGCCACTCGGATCCACTTCTCGAATCCGGTGGGATCCGTCTTCCAGGAAACGTATCTGAAACCTTCCTCCGGGAAAACTGACATTTCCCACCAAAAGGCTCTCCTTCATCACCAGGGTCACTTCGCTGCCGGGGGTCCCCTCCAGCCCCCCCTGCCAGATGATTTCCCCGTTTCCGGTGATCGCAGTCTGCCGGACCCCCGCTGTATAAGCGGTGTCTGAAAATAGATTCAACCGAACCGATCTTATTTCACTTCCGGCGCCTACCGGGACCTTTTCTGTCCCCAAGGCCTGCCAGTTGACCTGGACCACTCTGGAGCGCTTGACAAACGGCAGGTCCGCCTGCCCCAGCCGATCGGGCAAGGTCGCCTCCAGAAACAAGTCATTCGTCGCCGCCGAACAATCCATCCCCCAAGGGAGCGCAACCAACAGCCCCAGACAGATCAGGACGGCCAATCCCATCCGGGGCCGAACCGTTCGAACCTTGACCTGCCATCTTTTATTATTGCTTTGGAAATTTTTTTGCACAGGTGGGTTCCTCCACACTCAGGAAGATCTATACCGAATGATCTGGCCTTCTCTTTCTCTTTTTATTTTCCCTTCTTCCTCCAAATATCTCAAGTGAGAAATGGCCTCCCCGGTGGCAAACCATTTCTGGGTCACCGGGAATGCCTCCCAGGAGTCGCATTTGATATCCCAGGTCATCCGGGAGGCAACGTTGAAAGCGCTCCGGGGCCCGCTTTGGAGGATTTCCAGGACTTCCGACAGACGGTTTTCATGGTGTTTCTTCAGTTCGTCGATCCGGGAGCGGTGATCTCGGATGAGCCGCCGGTGTCCCGGCAAGACCCGATCCACCTCCAGGGCCGCCGTTTTATCGAGGCTGTTCAAGTACCATTTCAGGGGATTCTGCCCGTCGGTCCAGCATTGGATGTTGGGCGTGATGTCATCCAGGATATGGTCGCCGGCAATGAGGATCTTTCGGTCGGCCTCATAAAGGCAGATGTGCCCCAGGGTGTGACCGGGAGTGGTGACACAGCGGAAGTGATAACGGCCGCATTCCATGACGTCCCCGTCGTCCAGGAGGCTCAATTCCGGTATCCACTGGGTGCCGTATTTTTTACCCGGGTGTTTATCCAGGGCGGCCCGCAATTGATCTTCCGGAAAACCGTTTCGCCCGCCGTAAGCGATCATGGCCTCAAAGCCTTCCCAGGATTCGATCAGTTCCTTTTCCGGGCGGCTGAAAAAAATGCGATTCGAATCCCTGGCCAACTTGTTGACCAGTCCGAAGTGGTCGGCGTGCAGGTGGGTGATGAAAATATCGGTTCGGTCCAGATCGATGGACAACTCCGCCAGGCCGGTCTGCATGGCCTCCAGGCACTCCCGACGGTTGAGACCGGTGTCGATGATCAAGTTCCGGTCCGGACTTTTGAGAACATAGGAGTTGAGGTACTTGAGGGGACTTTCCGGCAGGGGAATTTTCAACCGGTACAGGTCGGGAAATATTTCTTCGGGCATATTCATCACCTTTGCTTTTTTTAATATTGCCGGAGAAAACTATACCATCAACCCGGTTGGTTCCCTATGAAAAAACATTACCCAAGCGAAGACTCGCCTTCCCGATGATTGACAACGCACGGCTACCATGCTATTTAAATGGCTAACCGATTAAATATCTTTTTCTTTTTCCGTCCAACCCCTAATCGGAGGAAGACCGTAAAAACAAAAGGCCCTGTTTCACTTTTTAATGGAATAGGGTCTTTTTAGTAACAGGGAAACCCTACTATATAGGAGAGGCTCCTAATGACTGATTCGGTATTTCTGCGGCGAGTCGTTTTAAAAAACTATAAAAGTATTGCCGCCTGTTCCGTAGAACTCGGGCCACTGGTTTTTCTGGTTGGACCTAACGGGGCCGGGAAAAGCAATTTCCTGGATGCCTTACGCCTTCTAGCCGAGTCGCTCAACACCAGCCTGGAACATGCCCTCCGGGATCGGGGTGGGATCGGGGAAGTGCGAAGGCGGTCGTCAGGCCATCCGACACATTTTGGGATACGGCTGGAATTCGATCTTCCGGAAAGGAAAACAGGCTATTTCGCTTTTAGGGTGGGTGCCCTGCCCAAAGGGGGCTTTGAAGTTCAACAGGAAGTGTGCCATGTGTATGGAGACGAGCTGGGCAAAGAAAGTTTTCATAAATATTATACAGTTGACGGCGGCGTTCTGAAAGAGGCCAGTGAGAAAGTGATGCCGCCAGCCGAGCCAGACCGTTTATACTTGGTGGTTGCCGCCGGCCTGCCTGCCTTTCGACCTTTGTACGATCGCCTCTCCCGTATGGGATTTTATAATTTAAATCCCGATGAGATTAGAGAATTACAACCATCGGACCCCGGAGAACTTTTACGCCGCGACGGGGGGAACCTGGCCAGCGTCCTGAACCTGATGGCCAAGGAACGCTCCGCCACCTATGAACAAATCATGGATTTCCTCTCAAAGGTGGTCCCAGGAGTTCAAAAAGTTGAGGTCAGGCATGTCGGCAAAAAGGAAACGCTGGAATTTCGGCAGGTGGTGGGGGCCAATGAAGCCCCCTGGCGATTCCCGGCGGAGAATATGTCGGATGGAACTCTTCGGGCCTTGGGTATCTTAACGGCAGTATATCAAGCTGTTAACGGCGGCGGGAAAAGGGTGCCCTTCGTGGGCATCGAAGAGCCCGAGGTGGCTGTCCATCCCGGGGCGGCCGGCATTCTACGGGACGCCCTACTGGCCGCCTCCCAAACGGTTCAAATCGCCGTAACCAGTCATAGTCCCGATTTGTTGGACGATAAATCCATCCACGATGATTGGATTCTCGGAGTGGTGAGTGAAAAAGGGGAAACAAAAATCGGCCCTCTGGATGAGGCTGGACGAAGCGCCATCCGTGACAGGTTATATACCGCCGGGGAGCTCCTACGGCTAAATCAACTGACGCCGGATACAAGAAAAGTGGAGGGGACACCCGCTGCTCAACTGGAGTTGTTTGGGGAATTTTCGAAGTGAGCCGTATCCGGATGGCGGCCATTGTGGAAGGCCAATGGATGAATCATTATGGGAATAAATTATGAATAAATCCGAGAACATTTTCTAGGCTTGATACCATTACAAGGAGGCCGACTATGGACCAGGGAATGGGACGCAGGGAATTTCTGAAATTTTCCATGGCCGCCGGGGCGCTGCTCGCGACCGGGGAGGCGACGAAAGGAGACCTGATGGCACAGGAGACCGCTAAGATTATCGAAGTCGACAAACTGACGATCTGGGTATTGACGGACAACTATTTCGATACGCTCAGGCCGGACAGCCCGATCACCAAACGGTACCGGGTGACGCCCGGGAAGTCGATCCATGCGGAACACGGCCTGGCTTATTTTGTTGAAACCGTGGTCAACGGAAAGGCCAACGCCTGCATGTTCGATTACGGGCTGGACCCGATTGGAGTCATGAACAATATTTCGCTTTTAGGGCTGGACGTCGGGAAGGCCCAGGCCTTCACCCTGAGCCACGGACACTTCGATCACTTCATGGCGGCGGTGGAGATCCTGAAGCGGAACCAGGCCCGGATCGCCAAGGGGACCCCCTTTTACGTGGGCGATGAGGCCTTTTACCGGAGATATTCGCTGCGGCCCGGAGGCGGCGAGGCCATGGACATTGGGCAGCTCAAAAAAGAGGACATCGAAGCCCTGGGGCTCAAGGTGGTGGAGGTCAAGTCCTCGACGCAGATCATTCCCGGGGCCTATTTCACCGGCAACATCGAGCGGGTCACGACCTATGAAAAGGTGCCGCCGAGTCTGCTCATCAAGCGGGGGGAAAAGCCGGAACCGGATGATTTCCGGGGCGAACAAGCCTTCTTCTTCAACATCAAAGGGAAAGGCCTGGTGGTCCTTTCCGGCTGCGCCCACGCCGGCATCGTCAATACGGTCAAACAGGCACAAAAGGTCTCCGGCATCGAAAAAATTCACGCCGTTCTGGGAGGGTTCCACCTGATCAACGCCAAACCGGAAATCATTCAAAAGACAGTGGCCGACATCAAGGCTCTCAAACCGGAATATGTCGTGCCCACCCATTGCACCGGTTTCGAAGCCATTGTGGCCTTCCAACAGGAAATGCCCGGCGAATTCATTATCAATACGGCTGGAACCCAATATACTTTCGCCTCCTGAAACCCATTTCAACCTCGTCCCAGAGGATGCTAAAACGACAAGGGAGGGAGATCCAACTAATAAGGCCATCAACTTCAAAAGCGCTGGGCTATCCGGCTGTGCTATTCGATCAAAGGGTCCGCTTCCGGTTGAGCCGGGCCGGGGGAGAAACGTCCTCCGGGCCGATACCCCGTGCCTTGACCTTTTGGTTTGCAGCACTTATATTTTGGAATCATTAAATTTTATAGGAGGTGGACCCATGCAGATCAACATCGAAAAGAATTTGGTTGAATTTACCCCGGAAACTCCTGACGAAACCAAAAAAATAGAATCCTTGTGGAAAATCATGATAGACTGCGTCCGCTTCAGCAAGAAGATGGTCCCGGTCGGCGAATTCATTCCCCAGAAAAACAAATTCGCCCGCTTTGCCATTGAAGGGCTGGAAGTGAAAGGGGCCGGAGAGTACCCGGAGGTGCACATGGATAAAGATGGCCGCTGCTACTGCCAGACCTGCAACAAGTACGTGGACCTGCTAAAGGGGGAGCGGATCCCTCCCTGCTGCGGCAAATTAATGGAAATCCTGGATTAAGTTGGGGTTAGGCTATCCAAAGCGTGGGGGGTTGATCTGCGGATCAACTTCCCACCAGCTATTGACTATTTCTGAGGGGGTCACCATGTTTTTTCGAGTCAAAAAAATCCAACCCATCGTCTCCTCTTTTCTACTGGTTCTCACCCTGCTATGTTTAGGTTCTTTCGGAACGCTGCAGGCGGCCGCCCTTATCGATGCCTCTTCGGCCAATTCACCTACCCTGTCTCCGGTCCAATATTACCCCTACCGTTATCCGCCCGGCTATTATCCCCCTACCCCGGACACTTACCAGGGTACCAGAGGGGCGACCGGTTCCGGCTGGATTTTTATCGAAGTCGAACCTCCGGAAGCGGCCGTATTCATCGACGGACATAAGGCGGAGCCCAGGGAAGACAACACCTATGAGGAAGGGGTTCTGGCCGGCCGCCATAAAGTGGAGGTCAAAAAGCAGGGCTACCGGGATTATATGCGGTTTGTCGATGTGCACCCGGGGGCCAAGGAAAATTTGACGATCAATCTTAGAAAATTAGAGTAACATGTCGACTATCAAAGCGATCGGGTTTGACCTGTTCAACACCCTGATCATGGCCGGACCCGGAGCCGTCGCGGAGGCGTTAACCCGGCTCATCGACAACCTCCGCGCCGGCGGCCTGGAGCTTGATCCGGTGCGGTTCCAGTCCGTTTACCGTGAAGCAGCGGTTCGCTTCATCAAAGAGGCCCACCGGGAAGGAAAAGAAACCCACAACCGGTACTGGATCAGCGCGGCCTTAACGGAAATGGGACATCCCTTGTCTCCGGAGGATGACCGCATCGCCTCGGCCGTAGAGGCTTATTTCTCGGCCTTTTATCCCTTCTGCCGCCTGATCCCCGGGACGGAAGAGATGCTGGCCGGCCTGAAGGGCAAATACCGTCTGGGCCTGCTTTCCAATTTCACCCACCCGCCTGCCGCCCGCGGCCTGCTGGACTTCTTTGGGCTGACTCCTTTTTTTGAGGTGATCTTGATCTCCGGAGATCTGGGATATCGGAAACCCCATCTCTCGGTCTTCGAACAACTGATCAGCGAGTTGGGGGTGGAAAGAGATCAAATTCTTTTTATCGGAGATGATCTGGATCCGGACATCCGAGGGGCCAAAGAGGCCGGCCTGAACCCGGTGTGGATGACCTATGTCCGAGACAACCAGGTCCCGACCTTTCCGGGGTACACCGCGGCCCGGGAGGAAGAGGCCGATCCCGACATTCCCCGCATCTCCCGTTGGCAAGACCTGCAGGAACTGCTTCGTTAGGGAATCCGCGTCACGTGAAGATCCAGGATCTGTATGCCCTGATCCCCGAGGTCCCCTGCCTCGCGGGTTGTACCGCCTGCTGCCGATCCTTTGGAGTTCCTTCCCAGACCAAGATTGAAAGCCGGCGAATCAAAAGCTACCTAAAAAAAACCGGAATAATCTTCAAGTCGGCCGAGGGCACCACCTGCCCCTATGTCTCCGACCGGGGCTGCACCATCTATCCGGTCCGACCCTTCATCTGCCGCCTTTTCGGCTCCGCTCCCAACCTTCTGTGCCATTTGGGCGCCAGGCCGCTTATCCTGCTGCACGAGGACGAAGAAGAAGAAATCTGGCATCTTTACCGGACCAACTTCTTTTGATCCGCCGGATTATTGGACCGGATAAAAAGGCTCTTCCCCGACCGCCCCTCGGACCAACAAAGGGCCGCCGCACTCGGAACAAAATATGTTCGTTAAGATCTTGTTTTCCGAAGGTTCCAAGGCGTCTAGCGGCAGGTCTTCCAGTACGAGATAATTGGATATCCCGCACTGGAGACAAAGGCATTCCCTTCGGCCGATCGGGTCCACTCCCCCGGGATTTGAAGGAGATTTTTTTCGCCTGCCGGTATCTGCTGTCGTTTTTTTCTTCATGGTTTAAACCCTGTGGCCATTTCTGCCGATGATTGGTTTGACCACCCGGTTCCATCGTTTTCTTTTTTCCTCTTGCTTCCGGATGGGGTGGACCTATAACGTTTCATTTCAAATTTCGATACGGGAGATCTGTCGCCATGCGAAAAGTGCTTTACCTGTGTCCAAGTATTCGGATTCCTGCTGATGGCCTCGGCCATCTTTTTCCTGCCGCCAAAGACCGCCGGTGCCTCTCCCGGGATGTACCTGCCATTGGTTTTCAGGGGCGATCCCCCCTCCCTGACCGTTCAAAACAACTGCTCCTTTCCCATCTGGGTCCAGCAATCTATGGACCATAAATTGACCCATACCCCGCTGATTCAAAAAATTGAAGCGAGCGGTTCCTTTGATTACGCCGTGGATCCCAAGGGAATAAAATCCACCCGCTTCTGGCCGAAATGGGGCTGTAATGCCCAGGGAGAAAACTGCCTCTGGGGTCAGAGCGTCAGTGGGGCGGGGGGACCGGACGATTACGCCCCCTGCCCGGCCGGCGGCTGCCACGCGCCCGCCGATTCGAAGCTGGAAGTAACCTGGGGCTGCGCCTACCCGGATCCGGCCACCAATCCCCTATGCGAGCACGACAAATCCCAGACATTTTACAACGGATCCGCCGTGGACGGGTACAGCTTGCCCTTCAAGGTCACCCGATCCGGCGACCCGGCCGCTTCCTGCCAGGATATTAACTGCTCCGGCCTGAACCTCGCGGCCTGTCCCAAGGACGACAACCTGAGCCAGGGGAAAACCACGGTGCATCCAGAATACAGTTCGGTGGACCTGCGCATTATTCTGGGAGGGCAGGAGACGGCCTGTTTTTCACCCTGCAAAAAAATGAATTATCCTCAAAATCCTTTCGGGGGATTGAATCTGCCCGAACAGAACGACGCCGTTATCCTATATTGCTGCCCGGACCCGCCGATACTCTCCCCCGAATGCAATGCCGGCCCAGTCCCTCAAACCAAGTACGTGACCACGGTGCATCAGATGTGCCCGAACACTTACGGGTTCGCTTACGATGACTCTTTGGCCGGTTTCAATTGCCACTATAACACCAAACTCACTTTGACCTTCTGTCCGTAACGTTTCCCTCTATTTAAGAAAAGTCGTCTTTTCAGCGGCCGGTTTTCGGCCCACCGGCGCGACGGCCCCGGAAGGTTTGCCCAGGCAAACAATCGAAAGGACTTTTTTCTCGGGGTTGACGCCCAAGACTTCGCCCATTTTTTTTCGGTCAAACAGGGTAAACCATAAGCTTCCCAATCCCAACGCTTGAGAGGCCAGCATCATGTTCTGGACGGCGGCGGCGCAGGCGTACTGATAGCCGACCGAACCATCTTCCAGGAACATATCCACTCCGGACTTCTTCGGATCGCCGATCACCGCGATGAGCGCCGGGACGTCCTTCAGGAATTCGATTTGGTATTTGTCCAGCCAACTCCAGCCGCTGGTCCTCAAGGCCCACAGGCGGCAGCGCTCCGCCTCGGCGTAGATCTTCTCCTTCCCTTCCGGGCTGGTGACCACGATGAATTCCCAGGGTTGGGCGTTCATCGGGCGAAGGCGCCCAGGTCCCGACTTCGATTATTTTTTCAATCGTCTCCCGGTCCACGGGTTCAGTGGTAAAACTGCGACAACTGCGTCTTTCCTTAATCGCCGTAAAAAGATCCATGGCTTCTCCTTTGTATTGGGGTGTCTGGTTCACCCCATTTTTTACCTTTTCTATAACCGGTTAACTCCTGTTAGAACCCGTCAAGAAATAAGCTGTACAATGCCGCGGTATCTCCGTTCATGCTGAGCCTGTCGAAGCATGGCCGTATCGTTCACCCTTCGACTCCACGCAGCTCAGGGCGAACGGTTGTATTGTCGCTTTGTCAAGGTTATTTGTTTACAGATCCTTAGCGCCTTTTCAATGGTTTGTTTCAAAAGACCGAGACTACCGGCTCGTCCTTTCTAAACGTAAATTAAACTCCCGGGAAATTTCCAGGGCCTTGGGCCATAACCGCTGATCGTCCTCCAAACCGGTCTCGATATACAGTCCTCGGGTGAAGTCCTTTAACATCCGATGGGCTATTTTAAGCGGATCCAAACCCTTCTCGGCCAGCCGGTTGACTTGGAGTTCATGGAAGATGAAATCCATGCCCATTTCCGTCCAGCCCCGGCTGAAAAACCAGGTGCCGGCTTCTTTCCGAATCTCCTGGTCGTACCGCTCCTGGCCCAAGAGGACTCCGAGGCAGTCTTCAGCCTCCGGTCGGAAGATCGGGACCTGGAAGTCGACCGGCAGGCGATCCATGGCCTGACACCTTCCGTATCCCAGCACCACGGCCTCGACCTCCTTGTCCATCTGTCGAATTTGACCGGAAACCGCAGCCAGCAGCCGGTCAGGCTGCACATGGAGCCCCCATTCCATCACCTCGAAATGGGTGACCTCCGGAATACCCTTGACCAGGCTTTTTATTTCTTTTTCCAGCACCTGGCAGGTGATGATGCCGATACCCAAAGATTACCCTCCCGTCTGACAAATGACCGCTGATAAACCTCAAGGACGCATTGATCGGGAAAAAATAATACAGGAAACAAAAGGTGGGGTCAAATAGGGATATTTTTAGGATTGCCACCTTAATAAAAATGACCGAAACTGAATTCAAACGATTTCAACCTTCCAAGGAGGATATTTTTTATGAGTGAACAGAATAAAAAATTGGTTTTTGTGGTCACGGCTGCCGAAGAAAGTCCGGAAAAGGCCACGATCCCCTTCGTGCTGGGAAACACGGCTCTGGCTATGGATGCGGAACCGATCATTATTCTTCAGATGACGGGCGTTTATTTAGGAATGAAGAATTATGCCCGCCACGTCCACGCGGCCGGTTTTCCGCCGTTGCAGGAAATGATGGATCTGTACTTGGAAGGAGGCGGGGTCATCTATGTCTGCGAACCCTGCATCAAGGCCCGACAGATCGCCCCCGATGACCTGATCCCGGGCGCCAAAATAGTGGCCGGCGCCACCCTGGTGGACGCCTTTTTAGGAGCGAAGAATGTAATGGTCTACTGAGCCAAAAGACCGGCCGTTACCTCAAAATCCTCCTGGGTCGGATAGGCCTCCCGGCCGATCCCCCGCATACTCTGGTGGGCCATGGCCAGCCCCAATGAACCGCAGGTCGGCAGGGGCAAGCCCCGCAAATACCCACCGAGGAATCCGGCGGCAAAGACATCACCGGCGCCGGTGGTGTCTTTGGCCTGGATGATCGGCGCGGGGAGTTCCCAGAATTCGGAGGCGGTCCGGATGAAGGCGCCGGAGCCTCTCTTTTTAACGGCAATGATCCGGGTCCCCAAATCCAGGATTTCCTTGACTCCACCTCGCCAATCCCTGCCGGTAAGCAGTTCCAGCTCTCCCTGGGTGATAAACAGGAGGTCACACCGGGCCAGTAAAGGAACCAGGACCTTCAAGCCCTGTTGGACATAGACCTCGCCCGGATCAAAACTGATCTGAACCTGTCCGCCCACTTCCCGGGCCAGCCGTTCCTGGAGCGCCAAACCTTCGCCCAGGATGGAAGTCATATGGACAATCCGGAAGGTGCGGACGAAATCCGGGTCCAGGTCGTCCCAGATGAGTTCGCGGTTGGCGTTGGGCAGCAGCAGGATGATCCGGTCCCGGTCGGGTCCCAGGATGATCAGCGCCTGGCCGGTCCGGTGATCCCGTCTCAGATGCAGCCGGGCGACAGGAGCCATTTCCTTCAGAATGAAATCACCATCCTCATCCTGCCCGACCTTGCCCACCATGCCGCCGGGGAAGCCCATTTTCGCCAAAGAAAAAATCGTGTTGGCGGCGCTCCCGCCCCCGGTCCGGGAGATCAGCCGGGTATTCACCCGGAGGGCCTCCTGAACGGCCTGTATTTCGGCGGACTCGGTCAGCACCCACTCCCGACGCTTTTTCCCTTCCGGGTAGAAGGGGTCCAGAAAAGCGAGGTCCTCCGTCTCATAGATATAATCCACATTTAGGGAACCGAAGCCGACGACACCCTCCATTTCAGTCTTTCTCCCCATCCATCTGGTCTTTGATCCGGGCCACATCCTCCTCCTCCGGGGGAAAAGGATAACTGCGGATATCACTGGGCGGCCCGTCCCCGAAGGGCCGGTTGCAGGCCGCTTCCAGGCCCCCGCCCGGGCAGCCGCTGGTCATGAAAGGCCGGCCGGAATCAATCCAACCTTCCAAATCTTCCGGCGGTTGTCCGAAATCCTTGATCCGGCCCCCGGCATCAAAGGCCATGACGTCACTGCGGGATAGGTCGTTATCGATCAGAAACCGGGCCAACTGGACCCGCCTGTATTGGCCCGCCGGGCAGGGAGAGGCGCCGGCCAGGCGAGATCCCTTCTCCGGATAAAAGGAAAAAAGATGGGTTCGAGCCCCCAGATCGCGTACCGATTGGATGCGTCCAACCAGGTCTTCCTCGCGCTCACCCATCCCGCAAATCAGGTGGCAACCGGCCTTGTTTTTACCAAAGACCCCGGCTGTGGCCGCCAGCATCGACCAGTAATGGTCGAAACGGTGCGGCCCTCCGGCTTCGGCCCCCCGGTGGCGGTCAAAGAGGGCTTCATCAGCCAAGTCCAGGGCCACGGCCGCCATCTGAGCCCCGGCCTGCCGCAAGGAAACCACATCCGCGGTCTTCATGCTGGTGGGATTCATTAAGACCGAAATGGGCAGATCCACTTCCTCCCGGAAACGACGGATCAGGGTGAGCGTGTCTTCCAGGGCTCGGGGGTGGGTGATCATGGAGAGGCAGACCCGGTGCAGCCTGGCCCGGTTTTCCAGGGTTCTCCGAATGATGGTTTCCAAGTCGTAGGTAGGCCAACTCACCCGGATAAAGCTTTTTTCCGAAAAAGCCCCGTTCCGGGATTTCTGAAGACCACAATAAGAACAGTTGCCCAGGCAGCCGCTGGGATAGGTCAACAGCAGGTTTAAGCAGTAGAGCCGGGCATTTCGGAAAAACAAACCCTCCTTTAAATGCAGGGTCATGGCTGCGGCCAGGCTCATCTGCAGATATTCCGGACTGCTGAACCGTTGGGTCGTCGGTTGGTCGTTTTCAGCGGGCATCAGGGAAAAACTCCTTAACGGTAATATTCTTTGAAGGCGATCCAATTTCTTTTGATCAATTCGGCAAAATCCGTTCGGTTCCAATCCCGGAGCATTTGCTGCCTTTTGGCGGCCGCTCGGGATAGGGAAGGCCCCAGCAGGGCCTGCAGTTCATCCCGGTATGTTTCCAGGGGACCGGAGACGCCCCGAATGACCGCCGCCGCGGCCGCTTCCCCGGCCAGTTCGCCGGAGATCAGGGCGTTCCCTACGCCGGCGCCGCTGAGGGGATGGCAGGTCCCGGCGGCATCCCCGGCCAAAATCATGTCTTTCAGCCATAGGTCCTTCAGCCCCCCCACCGGTATCAGGCCCCCGCCGGCCGGCTCTCCCGCCGCTTCAACCAGACCTTCAGCCATTCGTTCCCGTTTGAATCCGACCAGGATTTTAATTAAATCTCTGGAGTGTCGGGCCTCCAGGCCTACTCCCAGATTGGCCCGATCCCCTTTGGGAAAAATCCAGCCGTACCCGCTCGGAATTCTTGGATCGAAATAAACCCGGGTATGGTCCAGGGGTCTTGCCAATTTCAGGGAAACCTGGGCGGCGGCCAAGAAAGGCTCCAAGCGCTGACCCATCCAGCGGGCCACCTGGGAACAGGGGCCGTCGGCCCCCACAATCACCCGGGGGCGGATAAAGACCTCGCGGTGTCCATCCCAGGACAGGATCCCCTCCGGGGTTCTCCGAAAAACGTGAAACCCGGTCAGCAGCCGGGCCCCGGCTTCCACCGCCTGTCGAGCCAGTTCCTGATCGAACCGGTCCCGCCGGATCATGGCCCCTGGGAAAAGGTTCTCCTTCGGTTCGGCGCCGGGCAGAAAGGTGCGCATGGCCCTCACCGGCTGGACCGTTACGGCCGGACTGGATAAATCGATGAACTTTCCAACCGGCAACGGCACGAATTCGGCACAGCGGACCGGGATCCCCACCCGACGGCGGCGTTCCACCAGCAGCACCGAAACCCCTTGCCGGGCTGCCGCCCGGGCGGCAGCGCTTCCGGCCGGTCCGGCGCCGACCACCAGCACGTCACAGGTCCACGGATCGTTCACTTCCGGCCTTCCTTCGCTGGTCCCGAACGGGTTGAATCTTTTTCGGGCTGCGAGTACTTTTTTCAACAGGTCCAATCGCAGGTGAGTCTGGGTTTCAAAGGATCCCCGATAGGCCTGCTCTTCCTGCCTCAACTCGTAACAGGTGGTGTTTTCAATGTCCAGCAGCAGCCCAGGCAACCCGGCTTTTTTGAAGGCTTCCTGTCGTTTTAACTGGAAGGCGTCACAGCAACAGCCGATATACCCCCGACTCCCGGCCTTTTTTTCCTGGGTAAGTTCTTCCACCAGATGTTCATAATTCTGGATGGTCTTGACCTTCAGACCCTGTTCCCCGGCCAGGGCATAGGCCTCGCCGATGGTGCAGGCCCCGCATTGGTCGCACCCTTCTTGGAAGCGGTACTCGCAATCCGGTTGCTTGGCGCAATAAGGCAGGAGCAGCAGGTCGCTGCCGGCCAGGATCTCTTCCAGTGTGCCGTGGAAGATGGTCAAATGGTCCGCCTCCTCCAGGCTGAACCCGAAGTCCGGATAGGAACATTTATCCAGGGCCAGGGTAATGGACCTGATAAAATCTCTGGGGGTGAGGCCGAAAAGCTCCACCTGCCGCTCCTTGAAAAAACCGTCCAGGATCCCCGGCAGGTCTCGGATCGGCCGGTCCTTCAGCCGCGTTTCCAGATCGTAAACAGCCCGCTTCGGATGGATAAAGAAATCACCGGTGATCAGGATATCGGCAATCCTCCCCCGCTTCCGGTCCACCTTGACCGCCGTCCGGATCAGTCCCCCCTCCTCCTTGTGAATGGACCGCAAGATATCCTGAGGCCGAAGGGGAAGACGCCGCCCATCGATCCACTCGGTTGATTGCCGACGGGGGAGCAGCCGGTGGAACAGGGCCTTTTCCTTCCGCCCTACAGTCCCGGGAGTCGTTCGCATGCCCAGGTGCACCTGAAACCCTTTTTCAATTGCCTGTTTGACCGCCTCCAGCGGAGGGACAACCCCCAATTGTTCCTTCAGGCTGGTCACCCGCTCCCGGGCCGAGGATAATTCCCGGGCATTCAATTTTTCTGTCGGGATCCGCAGGGCCTTGATCAGGTGCTCCAGGTTGAAGTCGATCAGGAGGGTCCCTTGAAAAAGCAGGCAGTTTTCCTCCAGGACGGCCCCGGTCCCGGAAATTTTTCGACCGCCCACCTCGATATCGTTGCGGGGTCGGAACTCGGCCTCCAGGCCCAGGGTCTTCAGCCCTTGGGCGGCCGCCTGACAGACCGCCCGGGTGATCCCGGCCAGATCCGGCCCGCCGGGCAGGGCCTCCCGGGAACAGATCAATTCCCAGCCCAATTGGCCTTCATCGAAGTAGATCGCCCCTCCTCCGGTCACCCGACGGTTGATCTGGATGCCGCTGGCCCGGCAATAGTCGGTCCGGATCTCTTCCGAAACGGCCTGGTGGTAGCCGACCAGGGCCACTGGAGGGGTAAAGCGTAGATAGCGCAGGGTATCCGGGATCAGACCCTGGCAGCGGGCCGTCAACAGAGCTTCGTCCCAGGCCATGTTTTCCGCCCCGCTCAATAATCCGGTGTCGATTACTCGCCAAGTCATGAAAGAGGTGGAATCAAGGCACAACATTCCGGGGAGATCCGTATGTCCAGACCCTCCTCCCGGGCCAAAACCAACGCCTGCTCGCTGGGAAAAGCGATGCCGTCCAGACCCAAGGTTACGGCCAACGTGTCGGTCTGCTGCCGATGACGGCCCAGGGGCCTTTCGCACCCCAATACCACCGGGGTTCGGGGAAACATCTTTCGGGCCTGGGCGAACAACCCTCCCAGCGATTTGGGATCTGGAGGCCTGATCCCGGCCATAGCCGTTTGGGGAAGCGGCCGGAGTCCCACCAGGACGACGGCCTTAACCGGGTACCGGCTTATGATTTCCAGGGCCGCCATTTCGCCCTTGATCCGACCGAAGTGCAGCCCCATGATCACGTGGGGCACCGTGGGAATGTCCCTTTCCGTCAATCGTCTCAGGGATTCCTCGTAATCCCTGACCGAAGCCCGCAGGTGGTAAACCCGACGGATGGTATCCTCATGGCCGATCATATCCAACAAGGCAGCCTCGATGCGGGCCCCAGCCAGGCCGTCCGCCGTTTCGGGGGAGACCAGTCCGGTATGGACCAGCACTTTCAGCCCCCATTCGGATCGTATTTCTTTGAGGGTGGAAAGAAAGGGGGCCAGGGGCACACTCCCATCTTCTACCGATCCGCCGCTGACTAAAATACTCCGGCCCCCTCTCTGGAAAACCCGGCGGGCCTCCCGGAGAAGGGCCTCCGGGGTAAGGGTCGCCTTCATGTTTTGCAGAATGCTTCCACCGCAATGCTTGCACAGGAGCCGGCATTCCGGCCCGGTTATGGACAGCGCCGTGGTGCCGCAAGAGCCCGTCTCCAAGAAGGACCCTGGCTCATAGGTCCTGAAGGCCGGTCGGAAGAAGTGGATCTGTTTGGAACTCATACAGGGATCGATTTAATACTTTTGGATTTATCTGCCGATATTAAAAGTACTCTTTTTTCTTCCACGATGGGAACGGCTTGTCAAGCGTAAAGAACGGGGTCTTTCATAATAATTTTATTGAAATTATATACTTTTCTTATATACTTAGAAATTAAGTCTTGATGATCCCCAAAACGGGTACTTACCTGAAAAGCGAACCAAAAGAAAGGAGAATGGGTATGAGAAGGAAAGACATTCGGATGTTGGCAGTTTGGTTGGGTTTAGTTGTCTTTATTTCTTCCTTGATGTTAGGAGTCGGCTGCAGCCGTGAACAGGCCCCCCCTCCCCCGCCGCAAGCGGCGGCCCCGGCACCCGCAACTCCTGCTCCGGCGGCCCCGGCCGGCACACAACCCGGAGCGGCCCCGGCGGCCCAACCTGGAGCCCCGGCCCCGAATATTTCCCAAATCCAAACCGGCATGACCGTGGACCAAGTCAAACAAATCATGGGCAACCCAACGGAAATGAAGGTAAAGGGCGCCATCACCGAATACAAATATTATACGCCGCAAAAGGTGGAAATTAAGTTTCAGAACAACCAGGTTATGGCCGTCGAAATGCACTAGAACGGCGTTCGCCCGGGGAGGGGTCTCCTACGGAACCAGCCGGTGATCTCTCCCCTTTTGTTTTACCTGTATCTTTTGAGCTTTTGTAAATTTCTGTTTTAAAAACATACGGGTCTCCCTGACCCTTTTTGCGGGAAGGGATTATTGAAGGAAACAGGCAGGAATCGTATCCATGAAAAATCCGGAGCAGTTTGACCAGACTTCTCAGCTTCAAGCGAAGGGAGAGGCCAAGGCCCCATCCCCCTTGCCCAAACCACTGGGAGACCAGACCCAACTCTTCTCGCCGGGAGCCGGCCAGGGGGGCGGGTCCGATAATTTTCCGGGCGGCCTCCCCAAACCCCTGTTGGAAGACGGAATGGCCACGGTAGCCTTTAAACCTTTCACGGCCATAAAAAATGAGGCCGTTATCCAGCCCACGATAGAGGTCGTCACCGGATCGGCCAACGAAAAGATTTTTAATCTGGGCCAGGAAAAATTGACCATCGGCCGATCCAAATACAACGCCCTGATCTTGGACGATGAAAAGGTCTCCCGTTCCCACGCGGAGATTCTCTTTGAAGATGGATATTATGTCGTAGAGGACCTGAATTCAACCAACGGAGTACAGGTCAACGATCAGCTCATTCATAAGATGCTGCTCAAATCCGGCGATCGCATCACCTTAGGGGACTCCGTTCTGCTTTTTACCCAAAAGGAACCTGAGATTTCCTTAGGGGATAAGGTGTCCTTTATCAATAAAAGCGACCTGTTGAATTGGCTGGACCAGGAAACCAAGATTTTACTGGCCCAAAACCTGGTAGTTCGCTTTTTTCCGAAAAACGCCGTCGTCCTGGCTCAAAATACCCTGGTCGAAAGTATGTATTTCCTCTATTCCGGAGAAATCCGGATTGTGGAAGTGAATGAAGAGGGAGGGGAACGGAATATTGATCGCCTGGGTCCCGGGGATTTTTTCGGGGAAAAGGCGCTGCTGGCCGGAGAAACGGGTAATTTCTCCATGATCGCCACCGTTGACCTCTACCTGCTGGAACTCCGTAAAGAGCGGTTGAATGAGCTGCTCCAGAAAAAGCCGGAGCTCAACCAGGCCTTTTATCGAATGGTCCTGAAAAAACTGCGCACCGCCCAAGCGGAATCGGACCAGGAAGGAAAACGCCAGGATAACTTGCGGCATATCATCACCCCCACGGACGTCCAGATCATCGGGGAAGACCGCAAGATCAAGGAAGCCAGAAATAAAATTGAAAAACTGGCCAAAGAGGCCAAGGCGGCCCTGATCATTGGGCCATCCGGGACCGGCAAAAAAACCATGGCCCGCTATTTCCATAAAATGGGCGGCCATCCGGATTATCCCTATGTGGAAATATCCTTGGCCGACCTGGAGGAAAGTACCGTAGGGGCAGCTATCTTCGGCATCGAACCCGACCCGGAGGCCACCCACATGAAAGGGCAAGTCGGCTACCTGGAGATGATCGAGAGCGGGACCCTGGCCATCGCCCATGCCGAGGAACTGGACGCCCATCAGCAGAGCAAGCTGGTCACCTACCTTAAGTACGGCTGGTTTCACCGGGTCTACGGCCAGGCCAGCGTCAAGGCCCAGACCAAGGTCATCCTCCTGGCCACCGGGACTGAAGCCGAGATGTCGGATAAATTCATTCCCGAATTAAAAGAACTGCTTAAGGATCGAATCGTCATCCTGCCACCCCTGCTGCAGCGGTTGAAAGATATTCCGCTTTTAGCCAATCATTATTTGAATCTCTTTTCCAAGAAGGACGGGAAACGAACCAGCGGGTTATCCCGGGAGGCCACGGAGAAACTGGTTTCCTATACCTGGCCCGGGAACATCAAGGAATTGGAGAATGTGATTCAAAGGGCGGCGATCGTCTCCTCCGAGGATATGATCATCCCGGGGGACTTGATCTTTGTCGTCCCCTCCGAAAAAGAAATCCACAAGATCAATCTGGTTCGCAACGATTCGATCCGAAATTTCCTTCGACACCCCCTGATCCCCAAGGTTTTTATCTGGTTCAATATTTTTATGGTGGTGATCATGGCCGGGTTTACCCTCTTTGGCGGCTCTCGGCCGGAAGGCCATCCTTTGCAGGATTTCGGTAACAACCCGGGGATGTTGATCACCTGGCTGGTCTGGTTTCCCATACTGCCCATCTCGGCCTTTCTCCTCGGCAGGGTATGGTGCACCGCCTGTCCCATCGCCGGTATCGGCGAACTGGTCTCCCGGGTGAAAAAATTCAACCTGCCGGTACCCAAAATTATTAAGCGAATGGATTTCTGGGTGGTCGTGATTTCCTTCATGGTCCTTGATTATGCCGAAGAATTATTCGGGGTGGCGGATAAACCCTTGGCCACCGGGATACTGTTAGTCATCATCATCGGCCTCTCCGTGCTTTTTTGCGTCCTCTTTGAACGGAAAACCTTCTGCCGTTACCTCTGCCCCCTGGCCGGGATGCTGGGGACCTACTCCACCATGAGTATCCTGGAGGTCCGGGGGAATAAAAAGGTCTGCCAGACCCAATGCGGTCAGCACCTCTGCTACAAGGGGACCGAACAGGCCCCGGGCTGTCCCATGTTTTCCTACCCGGCCTCGATCTCCGTCCAGCACGGAGTGCATGATGTGCCTGAACTGCCTCAAGAGCTGCGATAACCGGGGGGTTCAGATTAACCTCCGTCCGCCCTTGCAGGAGCTCTGGCGTCAATCCCAGCCCGTCCTCAGTTTATCCCTCTTCGGGGTCATTATGGTGGGGTTGATGGCCCGGCATCAATTCCCCAAACTCACTTTCTGGCTGAACATCGAAGGTTCGCTGGGCTGGGCCGAATGGGTCACCCATACGGTGCTCTATTCCTTTTTTGCCCTGGTGGCCTTCATCCCCTTTGCCTTAAGCTCCACCCTTTCGGCCGCGGCCTCCCAGGAGAAAGTGTCGGAAAACATGGCCCATTACGGGATGGCCTTTATTCCCCTGGCCTTAGCCGGGCACCTCTCCCACGTGGCCCATGAGTTTCTCAGCAATGGGGTCTACGAATTCTTGAAATACTTGGTCAAATTATACAATTCCCTGATGGCCGGGATTCCGATCGGCAGCCAGGAGCCGACCATCTCTCCCTTTATTCACCATTCCATCATTACTTTTTTGAAATTCCTGATGATCAGCGGGGGGATGCTGGGCTCCTTGATCGCTCTCTTTATGATCGCCCGAAGAATATCGGAAAAGAATATCTTTGCCCGCGTCCTTCCCCATTTGCTGGTCTTGCTCCTATTCTTTTCCGGCTATGTTTTCATTTTTACCGGCGCTACCGGCGCTGCCCCGGGGCCACCCGGTCCGGCCGCTGCCGGACCAGCCGTTGCAGACAAAACGGTAACCGCCTCCACCCTGGTCCCTCCGGCCGGCCAGCCACAAAAACCGAGCCTCCCAGCCACCGGAGGACAACTTTCGTTGACCATCCCCAATGTCCAAATCGCCACGACCGTAGGACTGACCACTCCGGTTTCCGTTGACTGGCTTCGATCGGCGCAATTGAATCCCGGCACCGGGAAATACCGGCTGGTGATCTACGGACAGGCTCAGGGGAGCCCGGACGGCAAGCTGATCAGGGCTTTTCTGGAAAGCGAACCGGGTAAACCCCAATTCATTTCTCCGCTGGATAATCGGGGATTTTTCAGCGGCTATATTCAGGTAGCGGCGATTAATCAACCGGTGTCCCTGATTCTCGAAGTCCTGGACATCAACAACCGGGTTTTATTGACCCACAAGGTGCAATTCTCTTAAAACCCGAAGGGGTATTCGCACTCAAATAGAACAAGGATCGCCGCCCGATCCTGTTTAAGGAGCCCTTTAACCCATGTTCAACCCCGGCAACCTCATTGGAAAAGAAATCGATCAATTTCGCCTGGAGGAGTTTATCGGCCAAGGGGCTATGGGAATGGTCTATAAGGCCAAAGACACCATTCTAAACCGGATCGTGGCTTTAAAACTGATCTCCAAGAAGGTGGAATTTACCACGCCGGCCATGGCCGAGGCCCGCAAACGACTGATCCAAGAGGCCCAGGCCGCCGGCCGCCTTTCCCATCCGAACATCGTGACCATCCATTCCTACGGAGAAACCGATGAATTCCAGTACATCTGCATGGAATACATCACCGGAAGGACTCTGGCCGAAGTATTGAATGAAGCGAAGGTCCTGGCGGTGGAAGAGGCCGCAGCCATCTTTGATCAGATCCTGCAGGCCCTGGAAATGTCCAGCCAGGAACAGATCGTTCACCGCGATATCAAACCGACCAATATCATGATCATGGGCGACAAACGGGTCAAGGTCATGGATTTCGGGATTGCCAAAATCCCCTCCCTCTCCATAACCACCACCGGGACGGTCCTGGGAACCCCCTATTACATGTCGCCCGAGCAGATCTCCGGACAAAAAGTGGATATCCGTTCGGATCTTTTCTCGGTGGGTGCCGTCTTTTACCAGGTCTTGACCGGGGAGCGCCCTTTTGAAGGGGAAAGCACAGTCACCTTGGCCTATAAAATCGTCCAGGTGGAACCGATCCCCCCGAAAGTATTGAATGTCCATATCCCTCCGGCCATTGAGACCATCGTCAAAAAAGCCTTGACCAAAGACCCGGGACTACGCTACCAGACCCCATCGGAAATGTTGAAAGACCTGCGATCCGCCATGCGTCCCAGTCCACCCCCGACCCCGGCGGTCAGTGATACCACCATTAAAACCAAAGCCGCTCCGTCCTTTGATAAGACTGTGGAATTTCGGACCGGTGAGAAGCCGGTCTCTATCGAAGAAAAAGCGGAAGCCCCTGAAAAAAAAGAGACGCCGGTCGAAGAAAAACCCAAGTCAGCTCCAATGCCCAAAGAATCGGCCCCCAAGCCGGCACCCGCAATCAAACCGGCGGCTGCACCTCCTTCTCCCGGCGCCAAGGCCGGCGGTGCCGGCCTCAAAGACCATCGCGCTTACCGTGGTCTTGCTCCTGGTCATGGTGGTAGGGATTGTTTTGGTAATCCGTCTGGTAAAGAAAACCTCTCCCGAGGTCCCCGCCGCGCTTCGTAAGCCGGCCGAGACCGGACCGGCCACACCCGGCGCTTCTTCCAACGCCCAGACCAAAATCCAGATGGAACAATTCATTCAACAAGCCAAGAATGAAACCCAATCCAACCCGGCCAATGCCCAGAAACTGTTGGAGCAGGCGGTCCAACTGGATCCCAAGAACTTTGAGGCCCAATATCAGATGGCCCGTTTATTAACCCTTCGCAAGAATTTTCCGGCAGCCATCGAACATTACCAGGCGGCCCTGCAAATCAACAATCAGGTCCCGGAAATTCAATTCAACCTGGGTTTTATTTATCTCAATCAAGGCGATTATGATTTAGCCATCAAGTATTATGAATCCTGTCGGGCCCTCTCCCCGCCCTATCAGGATGAGGTGCTGACCAACCTGGGGATCGCCTTTTTAAAGAAGAATAACCCGGCCCAGGCCCAAACCTATTTCAAACAGGCCATTGGTCTAAACCCCAATAACAGCCTGGCCCGCAGTTATCTACAGACCCACCTGACCGCCGTCGCTACCACTCCGCCTCCGGTCACGCCGGGGGCCGGTCCTCCCATCGAGGCGAAAACGCAGGCCAATACCCTGATCAGTCAAGCCAAAGGCCAATTGACCGCCAACCCCGCCAAGGCCCAACAATTATTGGAACAGGCCGCCGTACTTGATCCGACCAACTACGAAGCCCCTTATCAAATGGGCCGGCTCCTGACCTTTAAAAAAGATTATCCCGGCGCGGTGCTGCAGTATCAAAAGGCCATCAATCTAAATAACAAAATTCCGGAAATCCATTTCAATCTGGGGTATATTTATATGAGCCAAGGCAATTTCGATCAGGCGATAAAATACTTCGAGTCCTGCCGGTCCCTCTCCCCCTCCTTCCAGGACGAGGTCTTGACCAACCTGGGTATCAGCTACCTGAAAAAAAACATTCCGACAAAAGCGCAGTTCTATTTCCGGGAGGCCCTTAAGATCAACCCCAACAACAGCCTGGCCCGAAGCTACCTTCAAAATCTGGGAGGATGACTATGATCCGGCTTTTAAAAATAATTCCCCTCCTCTCTTTTCTCCTGTGGTTCGGATGTGCCCAGGTTGAAAAAGAGGTCAAAGCCATTCAGGAAGGATTCGTGCAGGGAGTGGACGAGACCAAAAAGGCCATCTCTCCGGCGGACAGCAAACCCAAACAGTCGGCCAAGACAGCCGAAGTCCCCGCCAAACCGCCGGAACCGGTGAAACCCAAAGAGCTCCCACCACCACCCCCTGAACCGATGGTTCCCAAGGACTTGCCGACGGCGCCGCCACCGGCGCACGGGTTCTGAAGAATTTATTATCCATAAAGTCGTGGCCGGTGAAACGCTGGCCACCATCGCCAAGTGGTACAACGGCAAGCCCACGGCCTGGAAAGAGATAGCGTCGCATAATCCCGGGGTCCAGCCCTCCAATTTAAAGGCCGGCCAACGGATAAAGGTGCCGAAATCCCTGGCTACTGCCCACCAGGAGCAGCCCGATTTTTCAACGGCTACCGGGCCTCCGGCCGGCAAGAAACCCCCTAAGGAATCTAAGGAAACAGAAGCCCCCGCCGAGTCCAAACCGACTCCATCCGGAACGGTATTCGGGCCCAAATAGTCGCCATGCACACCACCCTTGTGGGAGGACGTCCATGACTCCGCTTCGACCTTTCGCTGTCCTGGCCGCCGCGGTTATTTTTGTTATGCTGACCACCGGAGCCAAGGCCGCCCAGCAGACCATTTCCCTTGAATATAAGCCGAATGCCAAAGTGAAGGTCTCGCCGGCGTCCGTCCCCCCGGTTAGGATTTTCTTTGGAGAATTTAAGGATGAACGACCTGATCCAAGGCAAGTCGGAGAAAATTTAGAAGACAAGGCCAAACGTGTCCTCATCGCTACCGATAGTCCTAAGGCCTCCGGGTATTTAGTCGAGACGGCCCTGATCAACGAATTCAGAAAAAAGGGGTTCAATCTGGTGGATCAAGCCGGCCAAGCCGACAAGATCGTCGGCGGATCACTGATCAAATTCTGGACGGTGGAGACCAGCCGGTACAATACCGAAACCCAGGTCAAGATAGAAATCCGGGATCCCTCCGGGCAAATCACCTTTAGCCGTCTGGTAACCGGAACGGGGAAAAATTTCGGGCGGAGCTTATCGGAAACCAATTATAATGAAAGTTTCAGCGACTCCCTGGTCATGATCACCGAGACGCTCTTTTTGGACCATGATTTCATCAAGGCCCTTGGTGAAAAGCCTGTTCCGGCCCGCACTATTGTCCCTGCCCCGACCGTTGTTAGGGAACCTCCCCGCCCTGCGGCTAGGGCCCCCGTCAAACCACCCGAACCGATGGTTGAACGCCCCTCACAGCCGCCGCAGAAGGTGGATAGCCCGCCCCCCATCGCGAAAAGCACGGAACCGCAACGACCCGTGGTCCCGGACCAGGCCAAGGTTCAAAAACCCATGACCGTCACCACCGAACCAGCCTCACCCAAGACCACCGCGGCGAAAGTGACCCCCCCGGAACCGGGAAAGCTCCCATCGGAATTCATCGAGCATCGGGTAATCTCCGGTGAAACCATGGCCACCATTGCCAAATGGTACACGGGCGATACGACCCTCTGGCCGGAAATTGCCCAACACAACCTGGGATTGAGTCCCTTTAAACTTAAAGGAGGCGAAGTGGTGCGGGTGCCTTTTTCCTTGGCCACGCTGCATTCGGAACAACCGGAGTACTCCACGGCCACCGGCCCGGTATCCAAACCTGTTAGAAAAGCGCCGAAAGGGCCGCCGCCCAGTCCCCCCACGGTTCACCCCCCCGCTCCGGAAATACCGGTTTTCGGGCCCAAATAGAAGGATTCACGTAAAATGCCTAACCAGAATGAGTCGAGAGGTCGAATCGTGAAAAAACTAGGAATTATTTTATCCGTCCTATTGTTAGGGGCAGGATTTATCGAGGCCCGAGGGTCCGAGCAAGCCATCCAAGTGGAATACAAACCCAATGCCAAGGTAAAAAGATCGCCGTCCTCGGTTCCATCGCAAAAAATATTTTTTGAAGAGTTCCGTGATCAGCGTTCCCATCCCCGTCTGTTGGGTGAAAACCTGGAAGACAAGGGGAACCGGGTATTGGTGGTTTCCTCCGATCCCCAGGCGGCCGGGAACCTCGTTAAGTCCGCCCTGAGTAAGGAATTTAACAAAAAAGGATTTTTCGTGGTCGGTAGCCCGGGACAGGCCGAAAAAATCATTGGCGGATCCCTGATAAAATTCTGGACAATTGAAACCAACCGCTACAACACGGAGACCCTCCTCAAATTGGAGGTGCACGATAAAAACGGGCGGGTTCTTTTCCAAAAGAACTATTCCGGCGCCGGAAAAAACTTCGGGCGCAGCCTGTCGGAAACCAATTATAATGAAAGTTTCAGCGATTCCTTGGTCATGATTGTGGATGACCTCTTTTCCGACCACGAATTTCTAAGGGCCCTTTCCGAGAAACCGGCGATTCTACGGGCGGAAGAGAAAGCGCCCCGCGTTCCTCCGGTCGCTCCTTCCTCCGCTCCTCCGGCCCCGGCGACTACTGAACCCCTCGTCCCGAGTGGGGACTACATTTTTCACAAGGTCCACGCCGGCGAAACCCTGGCCACCATCGCCAAGTGGTATTCGGGGAATGCCAATAACTGGAAGGTCCTGGCCAGCTACAACCTGGATAAAGAGCCCTTTAAATTAAAGGCCCAGGAAGTGGTCAAAGTCCCTTTGGCCTTGGCTTCAGTCAATAGAGAACAGCCCGGTTTTTCAACGGCTTCACCGAAGGCCGGTGTCCGCAAGGGCAAGAAAACCGCTTCCCCCTCACCGGCAGCCCCTGGACCGCCGCTACCCGTAACCGGGCCGGCCTTTGGGCCCAAATAGTAGAACCCGGGTTAATACGAAGATAAAATCGAGAGCTCATCTTGGCCAATAATCAATTATCAACTCTTAATTCTTAATTAATAATTGACAGCGGGAGCCTACCCCCGGGCATGGGGGTTTAACCCGAAAAACCCCGCCCGATGAGATAGACCTCGCGGCTTTCCTTCCGGGAGCTGCGGGGTTTTTCGGTATCGACTTGGTTAAAAAAGCCTTTCATTTTATTATAAAAAGCGGGAGAATCTTCTCCACGGAAAAGCTTGACTAAAAATCCCCCCCTCCTTTTCAGGATCCAGGCAGCGATTTCCAAGGCCCTGAGGGCCAAATCCAAAGATCTTTGGTGGTCCAACCATTTGATGCCCGAGGTATGAGGGGCCAAATCGCTCAGCACCAAATCCGCTTCCCGGCTCCAGTCCGGCAACTGTTCTCGCGACAGGGTCAGGACATCGGCCTCAAGAAAGGTAATTGGAGGTTCCAGGGGAATGGTCGGAGGCTTTTGATCAATCCCTAAAATCCTTCCTTGAGGCCCGACGATCTGGGAACAGAACTGAAGCCAGGAACCAGGATGACACCCCAGATCGACTACGCAAGTTCCCGGACGGATCAATCCGTAGCGTTGCTGAATCTCTTTCAGTTTATACACGGATCGGGCCGGAAAGCCCTCTTGTTTAGCCTTAACCCGGTAGGAATCTTTACTCCCTGGGTGGGCCATAGAGACCTCCAATCAAAATCAGAAAAAAATATTCGATCAGAATCCAAAAAAAATCGGGGAAAAAGAATCCATGAAAATGGACTGCGAAGGAGGGCGGCGGGTGCGGATCAGGGGAACACGGGAGAACTTAGGATTTTTTCTTACCCTCCCAATATTCCCGGAATTCAAAGGCGTAATTTTTGACCCAGTCCCAGACCGCCTGGTCACCCAGGTCATAACCGGCCTTTTCCGATTCTATCCATTTGTGTTTTAAAATCTCTTCCAGTTCCAGACGCAGGATCTCGACATTACTCATGGGTTCTTTCTCCATGGCTCGGCCTTAGAGTAGATTGTTTTCCAAAAAACTGAAATGGTCGTCCCGACCGATGATCAAATGGTCATGGATCTTAATTTGTAAATTTTGGGCCGCCTTGACCAGGGTCCGGGTCAATTCCTTATCTTCCAGCGAGGGGATAACCGATCCGCTGGGATGGTTGTGAACCATGATCAGTGCCGTGGCCTTGAGTTGAATAGCCCTTTCCAGTACTTTGCGCGGATACACGACGGTTTGGTCCACTGTTCCTTCCTGAAGCACCTCGTCCCGAATCACCTGATTGCGGGTATTCAAATAGACCAGCCGGAACTGTTCGTCCTTCAGCCAACCCATCTTGGAGTGGCAGTAATCGAATAACTCCCGGGGTGAGGCGATAATATCAGGGGAGGCCTGGACCCTTTCTCCCAAATAACGATCCGAGGCTTCCTTGATCAGTTTGAACAAAAGAGCGGTATGATCGGAAACCCCTTTAATTTTCTTTATTTCTTCCGCCTGCGCCTCTAAAAGGCCGCGGAAAGACCCAAAGGTTTGCAGCAACTTTTTGGCTAAAGGCTTAACATCCTTCCGGGCCAGGGCATACGTCAAAATGACTTCCACCACCTCGTAGTCCTGGAAAGAAACCAAACCCATCACCGCCAGACGCTCTTTAAGCCTCCGGCGGTGATCCCAATAATGGGGGGTGTTGTTCTTCTCCGTAATAATTGATCGTCCCTTATAAACAAAAGGAAATAATAAATCAATTTATTTTAACACGGGTGGGATATTTGTCCAATTATTTTTGAAGAAAGAGGGTCAGGGATCACCCTTTCAACTGCGGATATCAATCGAGAGGATTTCGAGAGGTTATAATAAAATCGAAACGTTTAAGCTTTGTTATCTTTGTCGATCTCTTTGGGTTGGCTTGGAGATTCCTTTTCGTCCTCGCCGCTCACGCTGGTTTTAAATTCCCGGATGCTCTTTCCCAATCCCTTACCGATCTCGGGTAATTTTTTGGCACCGAAAATAAACAGGGCAATTCCCAGTATGATAATTAATTCCTGCGTTCCTAAACCAAACATAAGTACTCCTTCACCTTAGAGGTTAATGCTCGGATTGCTGAAGGTCACGCCTGGTTTTCAGGGATACTACCACCAGGGTAACCCCGATCACCGTCAACACCAGGTACGCCAAGCCTAAAAAGACAAAATGCCCTGCATCCCAAGGGACGTCCCAGGGGAGTATGCTCCAGACACTATGAGTGCTCAAGGTTCCCGACATAGTTGCCTCCTCAATACTAATGGTTAGTATTTTTTAACAGAATTTATTAGTCTTGTCAACTTTTTCTTGACAGATTCAACGGGTTTGGTTATATGTTCTTATTTTTAGTCGTATTATGGAAACAAATCATAACTGCTGGAAATTAAAAAATAAATTATTTGAAGGGAGGTGAGATAGACGATGAAAAAAAGTTTAGCGGTGATGTCCATCCTCATGGCCTTTGTTTTCTCCCTGGGCTTGATGGCGTGGGTCTATGCAGCCGATCAGAAGGTGCCCGACACCTTAAAGATCGATAACGATAAGGCGCATGTTTAAAGACGGCAAACGCACCAAGGCGGCTGTGGAGTTAACCCACAAGAAACACTCCGAAGTGCACAAGGTCGCCTGCGCCGAGTGTCACCACGTCTATAAGGACGGGAAAAATACCTGGAAACAGGGTGACAAGGTCCAGAAGTGCAGCGAGTGCCACAAGGTGGCCGAAGAAGGTAAGAAGTTAAATCTGCAACTGGCCTACCACAAAAACTGCCAGGACTGTCATAAGAAGCTGAAGGCCGAAGGCAAAAAGACCGGCCCCACCACATGCGCTCAATGCCACCCGGTGGAAAAGAAGTAAATGCTCATGTAAACCAACTAAAAAGGCCTGTGGATTTCGCCATTCACAGGCCTTTTTACTTTCCCCAAAACCTCTTTCAGTAGTACTTTACCGCGAACCGGCCAAAACGGTCCGCCGCTGTCAGGATCAAGCCCAGTTGTTCAGTCCGTGAGCAGGCTTTTCGCTGAGGTGACCAAGAACCTTGTAGAAACTCTCAAGATAATAACCAACGGAACTAACCCCTTGTAAAAGGAATCAGACCTCCGTGATCGTAATGGCGACCGGCTCGCAAACCTCCAGACAGCTCTCGCACCCTATGCATTCGTCGGCCCGAACCGGGACTGACTTCCCGTCCTGCAATTCGTAGACGTCCACCGGGCAAACCTCAATGCATTCCTCATCCCCCACACATTTTTCCGGATCGACTGTTACTTTGAACATACTTTATACCCTCAAAAAATTGATTTATAAAAAAGTTACTTTAGGGAAGGCCTCCTGAGCTGTCAAGGGAAAAGGTTTTGGCAAGGGGTTCGATCGGGATGCCCGCTTCTCTCAACGCCTCGCCAATCGTTTTGGCCAGCATCCAGGCCCCGGGGGTGTCCCCGTGAAGGCAGAGGGTATCGGCTTTTAGTTCGATTTCCCGCCCTTCGATACTGATCATGGTCCCCCGGGTGATTAACCGGACAATTCGCTCTCTGACCTGCTCCACCTCATGGATTACCGATCCCGGCAGACGGCGCGGCGCCAGTCGTCCATCCGCCAGGTAAGCCCGGTCCGGGAAAACTTCCCGGGCCACTTTTAACCCCTCCGACTCGGCCATTTCCGCCAGACGGGAACCGGACAGGGCCACCAGGATCAATTCGGGATCATAGTCCATCACCGCCTCAATAATTTCCCGGGCTGTTTTTTCATCCCGGGCAGCCAGATTGTACAAAGCGCCGTGCGGTTTGACGTGCTGCAGCCTGACTTTATTCACCCGGCAAAAAGCAGCCAATGCCCCCACCTGGTAGAGGACGTAACGTCTCACCTCACCCGGGGAGGTCTCCAGAATCCGCCGTCCATATCCCAAGAGGTCCGGGAAACCGGGATGGGCTCCCACCGCCACCCCATGTTCCTTGGCCAATTGGATGGTACGATCCATGACCAATGGGTCGCCCGCATGGTAGCCGCAAGCGATATTGGCGGAGCTGATATAGGAAATGATCTTTTCATCCTCGCCGATTCTATAGGCGCCGAAGCTTTCGCCCATATCGCAGTTTATATCGATACTCACCGGTTTCCCCCGAATAATTAAGACGGAAGAATGGAATGATGGAATACTGGAAACTGTCAAATCACCGACAAACTTTCATTGGGAACATCGGTTATGAACATATGCCCCGGAGCGTGGGTGATACAAAGTTCCGCTTTAACCGACAGGGCGGCCAAGGAAGAAGTCACGCCGCAGGCCCAAAATACCGGAGTTTCCCCTTTATTAATGGCCACGGGGTCCCCGAAATCCGGGCGTCCCAAGTCCCGGATCCCCAAGGCCCGGGGTCTGCCGATGTGGATCGGCGCCCCATGAACCGAAGCATAGCGCGAGGTGATCTGGACCGCCCGAGAAACCAGGGCCTCCGGTATAGGACGCATGGAAACCACCAAAGGGGCCTTGAATGGACCGGACGGATCGCAGGAACGATTGGTCACATACATGGAAACATTTTTATTTTCCTCGATATTTCGGACCGGCACCCCGGCTTGGATCAGGGCCTCCTCGAAACTGAAGCTGCAACCCAATAGAAAGGTGACCAGGTCCGGGTTAAACCAGGCGCGGATGTCCTTCACTTCCTGAACCAGTTTCCCCTTTTTCCAAATCCGGTAAAGAGGTAGGTCGGTGGTGATATCGGCCCCGGATGCGGTCCTGATCGGCTCTTTTTCCCCGGGATCCAACACCTCCAGGACCGGGCAGGGTTTGGGGTTTCTCTGGCAAAAAAGGAGAAAATCAAAGGCCAGCCTACGATCCAGAATGACCATATTGGCCTGAGCAAATCCCCGAGCCAGGCCGGATGTCGGCTTGGCCCAGCGTCCTTGTCGGCATTTCTGTCGAATCGTCTGAGGTGGGACCATGCCCGACAGGGCGGTAGCCATATTAATCTTCCTTTCGAAGTTATTGGCAGGTGCGACTTCAATCGCTCCGTGAGGCGCAAGAAATAGCCGTCAACCGAAATTACACAAAAAGGTTTTTTTCAAAAGACTAAAATGCTACATAGACCTTATAATATTTCTAAAAGAAATCAAGGTGATTTTTTATGAAAATAGCCCTTATCTATCCTTATTTCCTGGTCGATCGCGTTCAATGGGAAGAAGTGACGGTCCCTCCGATCGGTCTGTATTATATCGGAGCCTTCCTGAAAGAGGCGGGGCAGGAGGTGGAGATCTGGAACTGGCATGATATCGGGAAAGCTCCCGAAAAAATTCGGGAACGACTGGAGGCGGAAAGACCGGAGGTCATTGGTTTCTCCATTCTTCATGCCAATCGTTGGGGGGCCATAGAGATCGCCCGAATCGCCAAGGAATTAAACCCCGAAGTAAAAATCATCCTGGGCGGAATCGGGGCTACATTTCTTTGGGAGCACCTGCTGACCCATTTTAAGGAGATCGACTTTATTGTCCTGGGGGAGGGGGAAATCCCTCTGGGGAACCTGATCCGGCATCTCGAGCAAAAAAATTCGGGCCAACCGGAGAAAGTGGCGGGGATTGCCTTCCGGAAAGGCGGTCGGCCGGTCCAAACCGGAACCTCCGCGCCGATCCGTGACCTGGACCTGCTGCCGGACCCGGCGAAATATTTCGCCTTCCAGCATGTGGTTTCCAGCCGGGGTTGCGCCTGGGACTGCTCCTTCTGTGGATCCCCAAAATTCTGGAACCGACGGATCCGATTCCATTCTCCGAATTACTTTATTACCCAACTCGAACGTCTCAACAGGAAAGGAATTCATTTTCTATATATATCGGACGACACCTTCACGGTCGACAAGGATCGCCTTATCGCCATCTGCCGGGGGATTATCGAGCGGCGACTGACTTTGTCCTGGAATGCCATCTCCCGGGTGGATCGGGTGGACGAGGAAATCCTATACTGGATGCGAAAGGCGGGCTGCCTGCAGATCAGTTACGGGGTAGAGAGCGGCAGTGAAAACATCCGGCAGGCCCTCAACAAGACGATTCGAATCGAGGACGTCCAGAGGGCTTTTACTCTGACCAAGCGCTATGGGATCCTGGCCCGGGCCTATTTCATCTACGGCGCCCCGGGGGAGACGGAGGAAACCATCCGAGAGACCATTGATTTGATCAGGGAAATCAAACCCTTGGGAGCGATTTTCTACCTCCTGGACCTATTCCCGGGCACTGCGCTGTATGATCGATTAAAAAAAGAAGCCCGGATTACCGATGAGGTCTGGTTAAATCGGATCGAGGGGATACTGCACTACGAAACGGACTCCCGGCTTACCGAAGAAATGATCCTGGAATTCGGCCGGAAGCTTCGGTTGGCATTTTTCGAAAACGTTCATTCCTACGCCGGCGAAATTGAACTCATAGACCGGGAAGACCTCTACCGCCATCATGCCGATTTCCTCTCGCGCCTGGGCCTGACCTTCAGCCATGGAGATTTCGCCAAAAAGAAACAGGTTCGGGAAAAGGAGGCCACGGCGGAGAAGCTCTTTTGGAAATCACTTTCCTACGGACCCGATCACCGCGCCTATTTAGGGTTGGGAATCCTGAAGCAAAAAGCACGGGATTTCAAAGAGTCCAATCGGCTACTTCATGAAGGGCTCCTTCATTTCCCGGAAAGCCAGGAACTATCCCTTTGCCTGGGGTTGAATTACCTCAACTTGGGGGAGTTCGAGAAGGCTCTGGCCCTTCTGGAGCGTTTCCCGGATTCAGATCAAGCCAACCGTTATGCGGCCCAATGCCGCCAGGCACTGGGGAAATAGGACGGTGCCTTCCAGCAAAACAGACCTTCCCAACCTGTCTGTTTTTTCATTCACCCCATAGTAGCTTTTCCTGACTGTCGGTTTTTTTTACAAATTTCCAAAATCTACCCTCTATTCCTTTACCACTTGAATTCACAGTACTTTTTCTCCAAAAAAGGGTTCTCTAATTCTATTCCACCGGTAAGACACGTCCAAATACTTTACAATCCGGCTTAGGTGCCACTTAGTAGTTTTATAATAAGATCAATATATTCAATTAGTTATTTTTTTGGCAAATTTTTTGCTTATTATAAATCTAATAACCTCTTTCAAGGGGTTAATTCCCCACCAATAGGCTTAACCCGAGAACCATTGTCAGCTTAGAGGTTTTCAGAATATGAACCATAAGGCGATCCCTTTCCTGCCCTTTGCGACCTGTATGTTACCTCTTTTGCTGGTCGTCTTATCCGTTCTGGATGCCTTTTTTACTCTGATTTGTATCCAACGGGGAGGAAGCGAACTAAATCCTTTCATGCGCCTGGCGCTGGGCTACGGACCGGAAACTTTCTTTACGGCCAAAATGCTTCTGACCATCATTCCGGCTATAATCCTGGCCTCTTTAAACCGTTTTCGCGCCGCCAATTACGGGCTATATCTTGTTAACCTCATCTATATCGGGATCCTTTTCATTCACCTGAAGCACCTCCTCCCAGCCTAATCGAGTTCTCCAGTAGCGCCTCTTCGTCTGCCTGAAGGTCAGCCAACCCCCCCACCGGTCCTTAGCTATTCCTTCCTGCCTAATCCCTGCTTGCAGATAAAAAGCAAATGGTATTAGTATAGGAACACCTTAACATTGGAGGATATTCATGGGCGCCTTAGCAAAATTCAAAGACTTGACCATCAATTGGGACATGGGGCCGGCCGATGCCGTGGCCGTTCATCTGGAATGGGGAAATACCGGCTATTCCGGCCGCTACGGGAACCCCGAACCCGAATCATTCTATTTTTCCATCGACACCTGGCAGGAACCGTACCTGGTCCGCCTGCAAAAGATGACCAAGGACGGGCCGGAGACCCTACACGAACTGGAACTTCCCCGGGAGTATTGGAGTTGCTGTGATTACACTAAAGGGGTCCATGCCCTGCCCCCGGAGGTGAAAGAGTGGCTGAAAACTTTATTTTAAAAGGCAGGATTCAATCTGCTGGAAAAGGTCCGGACCGGCCTGGGTATTGGCTGCGACATTAAACTTTTCGTAGTCCGGAGAACCGTAAATTATATAACGCGGCCTTTTTTCTTTAAAAAAGATTAGAATTCTACTAATGGGCCGATTTTGTTTGTTAAAGCCGATGGTCAGGGAGACGGGATTTTTTAAGGAGAGCTCCGTCCAGGCAAACTTCTTCTTGAATTCTTGCAGCACGGAAGAGTTCAACACCAGGTCAAAGGTATCGTCCGAGGTCGTCAGCAGGTTAATCATCCGGCTCGCGATCTTGCTGTGGCAAGAAGGCGAGAGCTGAAGAGGCAAAGCCCCTCCGGTTAACGAAGCTTCTATTTTCTTGACGTCACCGGCCACGGGTTGTCCTGAAACCAGCTCTCCGGAAAGAAGCAGTATAGGGATTATCAGAACTAGGAAAAGGGGTCTCAACGGTCGATACTGCCGGGGGCAGGGATCTTTCCCTGCCCCCGGTCTATTGTAAGATTGAGCCTTACGGCTGGAATTCGATAGTCAGGTTATCGATCAAGATCGCCGTATCGTAAATGGTGTCCCCCTTGTCCTGGACTTCGAAACGGAGGGTGACGTCCGTGCCGGCGGTATAAGGAACCAGGCTGATGCTTCCGGTCTGCCAGCCGGTTTTAAAGGTTGCCGACGTCACCGACTATAGAGGTATCGTCGATCGGCCCGGTTGGGATCAACCCTCCAGTAGCGCATAGGGTATCCACGGAGGTACTGAAAACCTCCGCCCCGTTGATCAACACCCGGAAGGTATCATCAAATCCTTGGTTACACCATTCCAAAAACTCGGCGGAATAGAAATTCCAGTTGAAGTTTCAAGTTCTGGGCCTTGGCGGGCATGCAGAAAGTCTGTTCGATAGACCCATAGTCAGTGGTCTGCCCCAGACCGGTGGAGATCACGGCCATGGTATTCCCCTCTGTGGGAAAATCATCCTGGAACCCGTGCCAGGCCCGGCCGTCGCCGACTACGGTCCATCCCTGAAGGCTTCCGGCCCCCTTGGGGTCTTCGAAACTCGGATTCTGCAGACCGGGTTCATATTTGAGGTTCTGGTTCCCTCTGAGGACGAGCGCGGTCCCATGGCCGTCATTGTTTCCCCCGGCCACCGCGAAATCAAAGGCCTCTTTGGCGGTTTTGCTTTCGTTGAGCATTTTGGCAAATACATCCCCGGCCCGCGCCACGTTCCAGCTTCGGATAACCGATTCACTAAATCCAAAGTAGGCCCCGGCGCCCTTTCCCAAAAAGACATTGGCCATGGAATCATCCTGTAGACTGTGGCAGGCCCCGGCCCAGATCATGGAATTGGGGAAGGTCCCGTTTTTGGCCGAGATAAAAGCCGGGGTAATGAATATTTCCCCGTCATTGGCCAAATAAAGGCGCCCCATGGCAATATCTTTCCAATAGGTATGGGTCGACAGGTTTGCGAAGCCGGCGGCCACAAAATTGTCCGTACAAAACATCAGCTTTTTCCCGGACCAGGAAGTGATGAGCTTTTCATAAAACAGCCAGATGCTCAAAGAGGTCTTAACGGCCCCAGCCGGAAGGGCGTTGATCTTGGCTTCGAGGCTGGTCAACCAGTCAGGCTGAACATAATCCCAATACGCCCCATGGGTGTGGATAAGCACTGTCCCGTAATTGGACAGGGTGGTGAAGGCGTCGACGATGGCCGTGCCGGTGGAATGGGGGTCCACGTTGGCCACGGTTCCATTTTTGATTTCGGTTTCCGTCAGGTTAGGACAGGTGGAGGCTGAAATCTTGGCCCAGCCCCCGTTAGCGTCATCCATCTTGGTGCTGCCCAGATGCTGCCAATAATAGGGATCGAGAAACAGGGCCGTCTTGTCCTTGATCTTGTTGGGGTCCTCGGGAGTGGCCCCCAGCGGCATAGCCAGGAGGCTTTTCCCTTGGGAAAAGGCCGGAGAAGCGGACAGGAACTCCGGGTGCTTGGCCGGGTTGAGGGGCGGTGCGACGCCACGCGATCCACCATCCAACTCGGGATAGGGGGGCACTGTTACAGGAATCGTTTTCTGGACCATGACAAAGGGGGCATCCTTGAAAGCATAAAAAACGCCGTTTTTCCCTTTGTAGGCAAACAGGGCATTGGACTGCGCTAAAATAAAGTTTACCAACAATTGCTGCGCGGTATCGAAGGGATTGGCCGCGAATAAGGTGTTCCATTGGGTATTGATCGCTGTGGCGTGGGCGTTGGCAGCGGTCACCATGGCGGGGGTTGGTTTATCCACCACAAAGAGTTGCCCCTTCAAGGACCCCCACTCCTTGCCGCTGGTATCCAGGACGAAAACACGGTAATTATAGATACCCCCCGCTTTGGTCAGGTCCGTCTTGAAGGTGTACACGCCGTCACCCAGGACATCATCTCCGCTGACGCTGGTGACCCCGTCGTCCTTCATGACCCCGATAAGGGCGCCCTTATTGCCGGCCTCATCGGTTTCATACAGGGTAACGCTGTCTTTATTCAGCCCGGTGGGGCCTATGGCAATGGTAAAATAAACCGTTGTGGCTACATTCGATTCCAGGTCAAAAGGGTTGAGAGTCGGGGCGGACTGAAACTGCGGGCCTAAGGACTGAATGGTTGTCGGCAGGAACAAGCGCGCACTCCAGGCCGGACCGCCAAAAAGGGTAATAACCAGCAGGGCCCCGAGCCAGGCCATCCAGGGTTTTTTTCGGTTTTTCTCCTTGAATACCTTCATTTTTTCTCCTTATTAATTCGACCGGGTTAAAACGATTTGGTTGTGTTGCGCGTTGTCTCTAATCATTTTTCCTGAAAATTGGTCCCTCCCAAGGAAGGGTAATTCCAGGAAATAAATAATCCCCCTTTTGAGGTTGCTTTATATATCACAAAATGGAGACTAAAGAAATTTTTATTACTCTACTCTAGGTTCCCTAAGACGCAGACAGCGCAGCTTGTTTTTTTCAATTTCGAAGGTCTGACCTATATTATTGTTTGTTTCGGCAAAATCAGACGAAATCTTTATTTTTTTTCTAAGTCCTATGCCTGAGGCGGACACCCGGGAATGATGAGAATATTTGAATAGCCGAAAGGTCGTCATTCCGGCGAAACCTGCCCCAAAATTTCCCAAGCCGAGGCAGAAATCCGTTAATGCTCAAACTTCCTGGATCCCGGATCGAGCCCGGGATGACTGCGAAACCAAATACTTGAAAATCGACCGGATCAGGTTTCCCGGCCGGTCAGGCAAATGCCGAGTTTATCCCATTGACCTTTCTCGACCCACTCGTATTTTTCTTTAAACAGCCGATCGCTGATCTGGAGGCGGTCTTTTTGGACCCGTTTTAAGAAAAGGGCGAACTGACCGGGCCCACCGTTATACATGGCATACACCGCCTGGGAGAGCTGCTGGTCATCAAGAGAATTATCGGGACCCATCCGTTTCAAGCCGTAGCGCCGCAAGTACAATTCCAAAATTTCCGCTCCGGCCAGGGCATTGTAATGGATGTTCCAGCGCAGGCTTTTGGGTTTATAGATTCCCCGCCAGACCCGGACGTGGACCTGCATCAGGCCGACCGAGGTGCGGTTATAGGAACGGAGGTAACGGATTCTCCCTCCGGAAACGATCAACTGGCGCCAGCAGCTCTCCTGCCAGGCCGTGGCCGGGACCAGCGATCGGAAAAGGAGCTGCCGTTTCGGGTCCAGATTTTTGCGGGCCAGGACGCGCTCAACGGTTCGGGCCAGCAATTTTTGAATGCGGAGGATATATCGGTCGATATTTCCGGGGAAGGGGATCCAGGGCAGTAATTCCCGGCCGGCCGGTGTTTTCTTATCGGTCGAGGAGGATGCCAGACGCAGCCGAGTCTCTCGAAAGGATTCCAAGTCCTCGTCCGGATCCTCCATCCCGTCGGGAAAATCCAGTTCCTCTTCCTCATATTCCTCCCCCGAAACCTCAAGCGGAGGTCCCAGCGACAGGACGCTCCGTAACCCAGGATCCACCTCCAGGGAATATTCCGGTTGCCAGTCCCGCCGGCCAGGATCCAGCAGCCGTGCCAAACGCACCAGACCGGACCGGCTGATTTCAAAACCAAAGATCGGCCCGGTCCGGTCCAGAACCGTCAGGGCGTCCATGACAGTGAAAAAGCCGAGATAGCCCACCAGAGAAGGCGACGGCTCCCGCACCAGGTATTTTCGGAAGAGAGGTCCCAAGCTGGTCCAGGCAGCTATGAACTGTTCACGGACCAGGTCGTTGGACGGCGGTCCGCTCTGCTCCTCCACGGCTTCAAACCGATGCCGCATCTCCAAAAGGGTTCCCAGCAGCCGGTCTCTTTCTTCCTCGGTCAGCGGCTGGCCGGCAAGGGTCAATATCTGAAAGACCAGAAAAGGGTCCCACAGTTCCCAAAGGGCTTCCAGACGCTTAAAATCGGCGCTATCCGTTGGGACTTCGGGCGGGATTCCCGCCGCTGAAATCTCCGGCCGGTCTATTTCCAGAAGCAATTCAATCCGGATCGCCTCCGCCGAACTCCGCAGCGAGCCCAGGCGAAGGGTCTCAAGCCAGGCGGCCGTTTCTTCCCGCCTTTCGGGAACGACCAGGGCCGGGACCAGTTCCCGGATCCGGGCCAGGGGGGGAGCCAGGTTGATGGAAATATTCTCCAGGTGGGGATGGACGTACCGTTTGACCAAATCCCAGGCGGCCCCGACCGCGGAAAGTTCCTCCGCTGACTGCCGGTATAACCGGGAATCCTTCACCTGGAACTTCAGTCGCCACCCTTCGATGTCGAGGACGGGCTTTAAGTCCGCCTCAAAAGCCCCTTCCCAGTCCACCGGCTGAAGGCAGAGGCCACCCACGGCCAGACCCGCCCGAATGCGGAGCCGGCTGTAAAGGACCGTCCCCTCCTCTCCGATCTTGATCTGCGGGTCCCACAGCTCAACGCGATTGCAGTCATCCTTTTTATCCCCCAGGACCGCCCGGTTCCCGGGCTCGGTGTAAGCCTGCTGCAGGAGAAAGGCGCGCAACAGAGGGGGATCCAGGGTGATGGGCAGGGAAAGGGTCTCCGCTCCGGCCCAGGCCGGAAACAGCCGGCACAGGACTATCCCACCCCAAATGAATATCAGCAAAATCGGTTTCATCTTTCTTTAAGATCCTTGATATTTCGCAGTACAAACTGTCCCGGATCCACGGAGCCCTGGGGGTCTTTCGGAAGATTCTCCAGCGGCATTTCAGCCCGCGCGGCATGTTCGTGCCCTCCGGCCGAGGCCCCCCATCTTTCAAACAGTCTTTGAGCTGTCTTCCCCGCATGTCCTCGCAAATTCGCGTTCCGGAAAATGACGATCAGTTTGTCCTTATGCGTGCCGGACACAATGCTCCAGGTGGCCTCGGCCAGACGGGTGAAAAAATCGGCGATGATCACCAGCATATCCGGGTTTTCCACTTCGCCCAGATGAACGAAGGCCTTGTCCTTCACGAAAGTCAATTTTTCCAGGGCCAGTTTGTAACCGGCCAGGGTTTTCCGGGTCATCTCCGATGACTCGATTTTCTTGACAATGTGCATATTGGAAAATTTATACAGATACTGGAAGGCGCTTACGTCTTCCGGGATGGCATCCCGCACGAAATCATCCGTGTCGGTTTTAATGCCGTAAAAAAGGGCGGTAGCCAATTTCTGGGAGGGTGTGATTTTGACTCCTTTGAGGTATTCGGTCATGATGGTGGCCGTGGCGCCGTAATTTTCTCGGATATCCATAAAGCCCGCCTGCACCTTCCCTTCGCAGGGATGGTGGTCGATGACGATATCAAAAGAAATATCTTTGAATTCCGAGTAATGCAGCGGCTGTGAGTCGACCACGGCCCACTTGGTTATCAGGGCCGGCTTCAGGTGACGGATAGGCTCCTGCTCAATTCTCAATAATTTGATCATGGCCAGATTATCCGCCCGTTGGATTGGGTTGATATGATAAATCAATACTTTTTTGGCCTTCCGCCAGAATATCCGCTTCAAGGCGAGGGCGCTGGACATGGCATCGGGATCGGCGTTGATCATAATGGCCAGGATATCGTCGGGACCCACCATCTCCAAAAGGCGCCTCCCCTTTTCAGTCGAGGTGGCGGATTTGGGAAACGACTGCTGCGTATGGGGCTTCATGTATGGCGTCTCCTTGAAAACAAGTGCAGTTTAGCTACAGCTGGAGTTTTTGGCAATAAAAAAGGCTTAACCGATGTCGGCTAAGCCCCTCTTATCATATTGTTTTACGTG
>CAVVCH010000021.1:0-20489 GCA_963746605.1 uncultured delta proteobacterium | reverse complement strand
GGAAATCTTCTCCCAGCCTTCCATAACACCCTTGGTGGCGTTATAACTGGGGAACGCCCCCATGGAATTCACCGGAGCCACCAACCCGGCGGTCCCCAAGTTTGGCAGGAGCTGGCCGCTGAAGGGATGTTCTTTTACGGCCTTGGCAAAGGCCTTGGCCGATTCCTTGAAGGTTTCCGGGTCGGCAATCGCATCCGGGCTGCTGCCCCGTTGATCAACCAACAGGGCCTTCAAGCCTTTAGCCCCCATAACCGCACCCAGACCGCCTCTGCCGGCGGCCCGGCAGGGTCGGCCGTCGATATCCGAGGCCTGAATGGAGGCCGCTTTCAGTCGCTGCTCTCCAGCCGGCCCGATGCACATAACCGAAGTCTTATCCCCGTAGATCTGCAATAACTTCTCCGTCAGGGCATAGGTCCGCATACCCCGGAACTCCTGGGCCGGCAAGAGGCCGGCTTCTCCCTTTTCATCGATTCTCAGGAGAAACAGTTCCCCCGCTTCCGCCTGACCCTCGACGACGATGGCCGTAATCCCCAGATGTCCCAAGGCGGCCGCGATGGTGCCTCCGGCATTGCTTTCTTTAATGGTGCCGGTTAACGGACTTTTGGCCCCCACCGAAATCCGGCTGGTATTGACCAGATTGGTTCCGCTTAAAAGCCCCGGGGCGAAAATAAGTTTGTTTTCGGGACCTAAGGGGTCACATTGGGCCGGTACCTCGGCATTGATCAGGATGGAGGTCAAGCCTCGCCCCCCCAGACCCAGATACGGTTGAGGAACTTCTTCCACTCCAATGGTCTTGTTCGACATATTCACTTTTAAAAATTTCATGTTTCACTCCTCGGTTCAGATTCGAGTTCCTGACTATACCCCATGACTCCTCCCGGTTTCGGGCTGGCCTTATGGTGGTAATTTTAACACAACCGTGGGCGGGGAGGGAGGAATACTATGTTTTCCGCCTCCCCCGCGCGCTATTTTTCTAATCCGATGTCAGGTTCCAACCCGTCGCTTTTTCTAGTCCCAGGCGCAAACCCAACGACCTTTGATCTGCCTTTTGACCATGGCATCGGCCACGTCGTTGATCTGGTCCAGTTTAAATTTTTTGCTGGTCAGTTTGTCGAGTTTCAGGTCCTCCTTCATGGCCATATTGATCAGTCGAGGGATATCCACGTGGGTGGAAATGCTCCCGTAGAGGTTTCCCAAAATCGATTTTTGATGGAGCGGTAAGGAGCATGAGGGGCAGATTGGTCGGCTGATCATGGGGGGTAATCCCGGGGATAACCACCTTGCCGCCGATGCCGGTGGACCAGTAGGCCTGGATAATGGCCCCCGGGTCGCCGATGGCCTCGAAGGCCACGTCGACGCCGCCGCCCATCCACATGCCGCCTTCCACCTGCACCCCGCCGGTCATCGTTAGAATAATGGGAACGGGATCTTCTTTGGAACTGTCGATAAAATGGGTGGCGCCGAATTCCAGGGCCAGGTCTTTTTTGCTCCCCTCCAGGTCGACGGCGAAGACCGGATTGGCATGCTGCATGACCGCCGCCCGCAGGCAGTTCAAACCGACACCTCCCAGACCGTAAACGACCACCGAATCGCCGGGTTTGATCTGGGCCGTATTAAAGACCGACCCCCAGCCGGTGGGCACGCAGCAGCCCATGAAGCAGGCCTGATCCAGGGGGAACTCCTTGGGGACCGGGATGGCCCCGTCTTCGGGCAGGACCGTGTAATTGGAAAAGCCGGAAACGAAATTACCGTGTCGAACCATCTCCCCCTTTTTGTCGGTCAACCGGGAAGTGCCGTCCAGCAGCACACCCCCCAGGAAGGCGCCAAAGTTGCCGCTGCAGATATTTCCCATGCCTCGGAGACACTGGGGACATTTTCCGCAGGGGATCATCCAGGTGCCCGACCACATGGTCTCCCTTTTTGACCTTGGTCACCCCCGGTCCGACCTCTTCGACGACACCGGCCATTTCATGGCCTATGGCCAGCGGAAGCGCAATGGGTATTTCCCCTAACATGAGATGGAGGTCGGAATGGCAGAATCCCGTAAAGGCGGATTTAACCAAAACCTCCTTCTCTTTGGGGGGGGCGAGTTCCAGTTCTTCAATCGTCAAAGGCTTGTTGGGTTCTCTTAAGACCGCTGATTTAATTTTCATGATGTACCTCCTTAGTGGTTGATTATAGGCTCTTCAAACCCTAGCGGTTATCCCAGGGTGGGGCCAGCTTGATTTTATAATTCGTCGACTTAAAGGGATAGACGGTCATCTGTTTACCGTCCCACCATTGATGTGCGGTGCTGACAAAGGTCGCCACGCCGTTGGCGTCGTATTTCACTTTGCCCATCACGGTCTGAAATTCATTGTCCAAAACCGCCTTGTCGAACCTTGGCCGAATCCAGGGTCCCGGCCTTCTCGATGGCCTGCCAGAGAATTTGGCAGAGGCCGTAGGTGGCCCCGACGCTGACTGAGTATTTTTTGAATTTCTCGTAATACCGTTCCCCCAATTGACGGGCGCCGGGATAGGGGAAATCCATGGACCAAAAACCGTCGGATAGAACATACTGGGCATCCTTACCCAAGGCTCCCCAGAATTCCCCGGCCCAAGTCCCTTTCCAACCATGAAAATATTTGACGTTTAGTTTGTTTTCTTTCATTTGCCGAACAAACGTAATGCAATCGGTGTCGGCCCCGAAGATCAAAATCGCATCCACCCCCAGGGACTTGGCTTTGATGATCTGGGCCGAATAGTCTTTGGCCCCTACGGACCAGGGTTCGTCCAGGACGAAATTATAACCGAACTTCTTGGCCTGATCGCGAAAGATACCGGCAAAAGCCCGTCCGTCAAAAGTATCTTCCATGATCAAAGCCGGTTTCTGCGGTCTTTGATCCTTAGGCAAGGTATTCCAAATTTCAAAAGGAACGCTGCAGGCCTGGACCAGATCAAAGAAAAAGAGGGTGGACCACTTGAACTTGTGTTCCAACCAGGGGGGGATGAGACAAATCGTGGTGTGATAATATTTCTTATACTTCTCGGCGGTGATGCAGCCGGGTATTACCCCAAAGGGCGCCGCGAATCCGCCGAGCAGCAGGTCTACCTTGTCCAGCTTAATCAATCGTTCCACCGCGGCCGCCGCCTTCCCGGGATCGCTCTCGTCATCGGCAACGATTAGCCGTACCGGCAGCTTCTTTCCGTATTCTTTAACTAGAATTCCCCCCGCCTTATTGACATCGTTGACCGCCGTCTGATAGGCCCACTGCTGTTCGACGCCGGCCATGGCCAGAATCCCGGTTAAGGGAAGATTCGTTCCGATGACGATTTCTTTCTTGGCCTCCTTCGCCAAAACGGCCGGAGGCCCGACCAGTGACCCGAAAACTAAAGCCACAAGCACCGACTATAAGACCCCACTTGGTACTTCCTTTCATTTTGATCCTCCTTTGGTTAAATAAACGGGTTAAAGAGATTTGGATATCAAAAAAATGTCACCTCCTTTCCTGACCTTTTCTAAAAGAAAACAACCGGGCTATGGAGTGTCCTCCGGGAAGACCCTGGGAAAAGGAGGACGGTTTTCCAAATTTGATCAGCCCCTGGGGCAAAAACAGCATCACTAAAATGATAAATAACCCCGCTATGATCGGATGGATTTCAGGCAACCAGATATTGGCCAGTTCGAAAAGGGCGGACAGGACAAAGGCGCCCAGGACAGGACCTGCGAGGGTGCCGATACCACCCAGGATCGTCATTAAAATCGGCAAAAGGGCAAAGTTGAGGCTAAAAACCCCGGTGGGATGGACGTGAAAGAGATGGTAGGCATACAGACTCCCGCACAACCCGGCAAAAAAGGAACCTAAGGAAAAGGCGACGATCTTGAAAAAAAGGACCGGTATGCCATTGGCCGCCGCGGCCTGCTCATCTTCCCGGATGGCCACCAGGGCCAGGCCGAACCGGGAGCGGACCAAAAGCCCTATGGTAACCAACGACAACAGGGCGACGGAAAAGGCCAGATAATAATAAGGTCGTAGCGATTGATACATCGAGGAAGGGAGCATCAATCCCACCGGACCTCCCGTTAAAGAGCCTCCCTGGGTGAAAACGGTCCGGAGGATTTCGCCCAGTCCGAGGGTCCCCAAGGCAAAATAGTCTCCCCGCAATTTGGCCAATAAAGGAAACCCAACGAGAATGGCTAACAAAGCGGCCCCAACTCCGCTGATGCCCATAGCTGCCGGATCCAAATAACCGGTCCAGCCGGCATTCCAGGTCATCGCCGTGAGATAAGCACCCAGACCGAAAAAGGCATGCTGTCCCAGGGAAGCCTGCCCGGTGTATCCGGCCACTAAGTTCCACCCCTGGGCCAAGGCCACATAAAGAAAGGTCAAAAACAGGAAAGACATGAGATAGGATTCTTCCGGATTAACCACCAAAGGGAAGACCAGGAGAAAAATCACCCCGGACGAGATCCCCATCCCGGAGAAAGACCAGAGCTTTTTCTTGATGATCCCCATGTTCTCCCAATCAAGCCGACCGATAGGCCTGTCCAAAAAGTCCTTCCGGTCGAAACATAATTACCAGCAGAAAAACGGCATAGGAAATGGCATCGGCCCAGCCTCCACTGATAGTGTAAGAGCCGATACTTTCAATGACGCCCAAAAGGATACCCCCCAGAAGGGCTCCGCCGACATTTCCGATTCCTCCTAAAGCCACGGCAATCAGGGCCTTTAGACTGAAGATAAAGCCGAAATAGGGGTCAAAGGGATACGTGGTCGCCGTGGCAATACCGGCTATCCCCGCCAAGGCGATCCCTATGGCGAAGGTAATGCCGCTGACCCGCCGGGGGCTGATTCCAACCAGAGTAGCGGCCTCCATATCTTCGGAAGCCCCTCGGACCGCTTTTCCCCAAAGGGTCTTTTTTGTGAAAAGATAGACCAGTCCGGCGGCCGTCAGGCTGGTCAAGAAAACCATCAGCCGGGTAAAGGAAACCTGCAACGGACCCAAAGAGAGGCCCCAAGCGGTATAACTGGTCCGAATGGCTCGGGGATTCGGGGTCCAGATAACGGACATCATATTTTCCAGGAGGATCATCAGGCCAAAGGCCAAAAGGAGCGAGGGGTTTTTGCCGGCCCGGGCCACTTTATGAAAAAGTCCGACATAAAGGAGCCAACCGAACCCCAGGAAAAGGGGGATGAGGGGAATGAGGCTCAGAAAGGGGTCCATCGAAGCCAAGGTGAAGAGCCAATAACAGCAGTAGGCGGCCAAGATCATGACCGCGCCCTGGGCGATAAAAATGATTTGCATGGACCCGAAAATCAGGCTTAATCCAATGGCCGCAATACCGTACATGCTGCCAAACAAAATGCCGTTGATTAAGACCTGCCAAAAGATTTGGTACGTGAAGAATCCGCTCATTTTCTAAAGATTCATCCCCAAGTAAGCCCTCTGAAATTCCGGATTGGACAACAATTCAGCTCCCGGGCCCTTTAAGACCAACCGCCCCGTCTGCAAAACATACACGTAATCAGCCAATTGCATGGTTTGGTAAACATTCTGTTCCACCAGGATAATGGTCATTCCTTTTTGATTGAGGGTTTGGACCGTTTCAAACATCAGGTTCACCACCAAAGGGGCGAGACCTAAAGAAGGCTCGTCCAATAAAAGCAGCGTGGGGCGGGCCATAATGGCCCGACCAATGGCCAGCATCTGTTGCTCTCCTCCGCTTAAGGAGCCTGCCGACTGCCGGGTCCGTTTTTTTAGAATCGGGAAGAGGGCAAATACTTGTTCCAGGGATTCTTCAGCCTGCGATTGATTTTTTTTGAGAAAGGCCCCCAATTCCAAATTTTCCAGCACCGTTAATTGGGTAAAAAGTTTTCTCCCTTCCGGCACATGGGAAATTCCCAGCGAAACCACTTCTTCCGGTTTGCAGCGCAGCAGGGAACGGCCTTTAAAGTCGATCTTCCCCTGGCGAGAATGGATCAAGCCGGAAATGGTTCTTAAAATAGTCGTCTTCCCGGCTCCATTCGATCCTACTAAGGCTACGATCCCGCCTTTTTCCACCCGGAATCCAAAATCCCAAATGGCCTGGGCGTCACCATAAAAGACGTCCAGACCGGTGACCTCAAGCAAGGGGTCTGCCAAAATAAGCCTCGATTACGCTGTTATTTTTGATTATTTCTTCGGGTGGCCCATCGGCAATCTTTTGTCCGAAATCCAATACCACCACGCGGTCGCAAAGATGAAAAATGGCCTCCATTTTATGTTCCACCCATAAAATCGCCAAATTTCTTTCCTCCCGGGCCCGGTTAATTATTTGCAACATCTTCATGGTTTCGGAGAGGTTGAGGCCGGCCATGGGTTCATCCAGTAAGGCCACCGAAGGCCTCGAAGCCAGCGCCCTGGCCACTTCCAAAAGTCGCCTTTCCGAAAGGGTCATCTTCCCGGTGATCTCATCTTTTTTGTCGGCCAGTTCGACCAATTCCAAGGATTCCAGGGCGGTCTGTCTGGCCGCTTTCCCTTTTAGCCTTTGTCCGTAGTAAGCACCGACCAAGGTGTTCTCCAGGGCGGTCATGCTTAAAAATACCTTAACGAGTTGGAAGGTACGAGCCAGCCCGGAACGGCAGATTTGATAAGAGGGAGATCCGGTTATCTGCTTTCCATTGAGAAAAATATGTCCTTCGTCAAGTTGATAGATTGAGGTAATCACATTAAATAATGTGGATTTCCCGGCGCCGTTCGGGCCGATTAATCCAACAATTTCCCGCTCGGCCAGGGTCAGATTGACATCGGATAGGACCAAAAGTCCCCCGAAACGCTTACGAATATTCTCCAGGCGAAGGACTTCTCTTTTATCATTGGGAGTGGGCATATGGTTCTTCGGATCGGTGACGAAGAGAACAATGCAAATAAACTTTGCAAGAACCGGTCCCAAGATTCTCCGGGGAGAAAATGGTTATAATTCCCGAAATATCAGTGGATTATATCATAGAGGGCGGAAACGAAGGGATAGCCGGACTGTGTATCGAAAGGAAGCAAAAATTAAAAATGTATGGAAAAGAAACAATGGCAACTGTCCTTACTCATTTATCCGGTACTTTTCTATCTTCTCATAAAGGGCCTTTCGTGAAATTCCGAGAAGTCTGGAGGCCTCGGTTTTATTTCCTTGGCATTTTACTATGGTCCGTCGAATTAGTTCCTGTTCCATATCTCTTATTTTCGTTCCCGGACGGAAAGAGACTGCTCCCTGGTTATCCTCCGAATCCAGGGGAGCTTTCCGGGTCTCCTTTTCAAACTTATCCGAGAGATCCACCGATCGGATCAGAGGTCCCTTGGAAAGAATTACCGCCCGGGCCAGACAGTTTTCTAATTCCCTGACATTCCCGGGCCAGGGATGCTGGATTAAGATATCCATGGCCTTGGGGTCAATCCCCTCCACCTTATTTTTATACTGTTCCGTGTAGCGCCGAATGAAATGGTTGACCAGAAGGGGAATATCCTCTCGCCTTTCCCGCAACGGGGGCAGGGTAATGGAAATCACTTCGATCCGATAGAATAAATCGTTTAGAAAACGGCCGGCCCGAATTTCCTCCGAAAGGTTTCGGTTTGTAGCCGTTATGAGCCGGACATCTACGCTTCGGACTTCCAGCCCTCCCAGGGGTTCAAAAGTCTTTTCCTGCAGAAAACGAAGAAGTTTGGACTGAAGGTTAAGGCTCATCTGTCCAATCTCGTCGAGGAATAAAGTCCCCCCATCCGCCAATTCAAGACGCCCCTTTTTATCCATCAAGGCCCCGGTGAAGGCCCCTTTCCGGTAACCGAAGAGCTCGGCCTCGAGCAGACTTTCGGTCAGGGCGGCGGAATTGATGCAGATCATATTTCGGTCCCTACGGGGGCTAAGAGCATGAATCGCCCGAGATAGAAGTTCTTTCCCGGTTCCGGTTTCTCCGTTGATCAAGATTGGCGCGTTGGTGGGCGCTACGGTTTGGACCAGTTCGAAGATTTCTTTCATCCTGGGGCTGATCCCGATAATATTTTGAAAGGAATATTTCTCCTGTATTTCACGACGCAAGCTGGCTAATTCCTGAGACATGGCCCTTTCACGCAGGGCCCTTTGGATAATCAAGTTCATTTCCTCATAGTTAAGGGGTTTGATCAGATAATTGGTGACCCCTTCCTTCATGGCCTCCACGGCGGATTGGATCGTGCCGTGAGCGGTCATGATCAGAAAGGGAAGGCCCTTTTCCAAGGCCTTGATCTTTTGATAAAGTTCCAGCCCGTTCATACCCCCCATCTTTAGATCGGCTAAAATCAAGTCGACATTGCCCGTGTCTCGAAAAAGGGATAGGGCTTGTTCCCCGCTTTGGGCTTTAATTACCTCAAAGCCTTCGTCCTGGAGAATGGCTTCCAGAACCTTCAAGGTATTCAATTGGTCATCGACCACCAAAATCCTTTTTTTATCCACTTTCAGACTCCTTACCCATGGCAGTGGCATTCAGCGGGAATTCCAAGGTTACCACCGTTCCTTCCCCCACCATGCTTTGAACGGTCAGTTTTCCGCCATGACTTTCAACGATTCCCAAGGTAATCGGTAATCCCAATCCGGTCCCCCCTTTTTTGAGGCTAAAAAAGGGATCGAAAATATGCGATAGGTGTTGGGGGGGAATCCCGATCCCGGTATCCTTAATCGAAAGTATAATTTTACTCGCGCGCCCCCCTTCATTTCTTTCGTAAAGCGTAGTGATTTCCAAAGCCCCTCCCTCAGGCATGGCATCCCGGGCGTTGATCAATAGATTTATTAAGACCTGTTCCATCTGATGAGGATCTATTTTAATCAGGGGAAGCGGGGCCTCCAAATGCATGGTGAGTTGAATTCCTTTCGCCTCCAGCGGTTCTTCAAACAGCGTAACCGTGTTCTGGATCAATTCATTGAGGTTGGTGGGAATCAGTTTTGGGACCGATTCTTTGGCCAGGTAGAGGAAATCGGTAACAAAGGAGTTGAGGCGCTCGATCTCTTCTAGGATAAGTTTGGTATATTCCTCTAGCAAAGGGTCATCCGGCCGACGCCGTTTCAAATGGACGATCGCTCCCTTCATGGCGTTCAAGGGATTTCTGATTTCGTGAGCCACCCCGGCCGACAGTCTTCCCAAAGAGACAAATTTCTCGGAGCGCACCAGTTCGTTTTGGGTTTCCTTCAGGTTCTGAATCATCCGGTTAAAGGATTGAGTCAGCGTCCCCAACTCGTCCCGTGATTTAACGGGAATACCCTGATCCAAATCGCCTCCGGCAATCCGTTCCGTGGCCATGACCAGCCTCCGGACCGGCCGGATTAAGTTATAGGATAAAATGATAACCGCCCCTACCACCACAATAAGGGCAATCAGGACTACTTCAAATATCCTTTTTTGGAGGGCCTGCACCTCTTTTTTAAATTCTTCGATAGGGATGCTTACAGCCAGAGACCATTTCATCGTCGGGATGGGAGTATAGGCGGCAATTTTTTCTCCCAGATAATAATAGGTTTTCCATCCTGTTTCACCGGCCATCATATCGATGATGAATTCTCGCAGGCGGGGATTGGGGTAATTTTTTAAGTCCATCTCATACGGAGCGAATTCCGGATGGGCGATGGTCCGTCCTAAGTGGTCGACCATAAAGGCATACCCTTTGTCTCCCACTTGGATCTCTTTCACCATTTTAACCAATTGGTCATAATCCAGATCAATAACGACCGTACCTCCGATTTGGTGATTGAAGTGGACCAGGGGCTTGGCGAAATAAACGAGATATCCTTGCCGGGCTGAAGAAAAGGTTATGTCCGATATGTAGAGGGGCTTTTTAGTAGATTTTTTATAGCCCTGATAAAATCCATCCTCTCTTCTTATATGGCGAGAGGGTGGCTGACGGTCCTTCACGACTCGGATCATCTCCGTTCCTTCTTTGTCAAAAAAGCGAACCTGAAAGTAAAACGGGGACCGGTCGAGAAGGTAGGCAAATAATTGGTTCAGATGCCTTCGATTGACCTCGGCCTCTTCCGTCTGCCCTTTGACTCGGGCTAAGTAATAATCTCCCAAAAAAGGGATACGGGAAATCATTTCCAGATCCAATTTGCAGGAATGAAAGATAGTATCGATTTTGTCCGCCGCCCCCTTGACCGATAGCATCTGTTCTTCCCGTGACATCCGAGTAACGATTCCCAAGGCCGTTTGGTAGGAAAAGTATCCCACCAAGGCTATGGGCAATGAAACCAGTGGAGCGATGAACAGCAACAACTTAACGGAGATCGAGAGGCGGATTTGCATATCTTTTAATTTTTTGGCTAACTCGCCGGATGGTCCCGATTGGGACCTTGGAATTCACCGGGACAGGAGGAACAATAAAACAATGCGCCGATTATCCGTATTAATTATCTTGGATAAGGATGGTACGCCGTGGATTTTATAGCGTCAAGACCTTAAAATCAGGGGGCTAGCGAAACACCAACCGGAATGCTTCCAGGGCCTTCTCCACATCTTCCGATGAGATTCCCAGGTGAGTAACCAGACGAATCTGGGTCTTCCCGAAGGCATGGATCAGGACTCCCCGCTGTTTCAGGGACTCGGCCACCTGGGGGGCCGTCATTCCGCTGGGAGTGATGTCGAAGATAACGATATTCGTCTCGATGAGGTCCGGATCGACGGAGACTCCCTTCAGTTCGGATATGCCCAGAGCCAGTTGTTTGGCGTTCTCGATGATCATCCGCCAGCCGTTCCAGATGGTGCTCCAAGCGCGTAGATCCCGGCGGCCGCCAGGATTCCGGCCTGGCGCATCCCGCCGCCGAACATCTTCCGGAAGCGATGGACGCGGTCGATAAAGGCGGTCGAGCCGGCCACCAGGGAGCCCACGGGCGCCCCCAGCCCTTTGGACAGGCAGACCGAAACCGAATCCGCCCATTGGGCGTATTGGGCTGGTTCGAGACCCGTGGCGACCGAGGCATTCCAAAGCCTGGCCCCGTCGAGATGGACCAGCAGGCCCTTTGAATGGGCCAGTTTCGAGATAGCGGCGATATGCTTCAGCGGATAGATACTCCCGCCACCCCGATTATGGGTGTTTTCCAGACAGACCAGTCGCGACACCGCGAAGTGGTGATCCAGGGGCCGGACGGCCTCCTCGACCTGGGAGGCTTCCAGAATCCCCCGGACACCCGGGAGGCAGTAAAACTGAACGCCGGACAGCATCGCCCCGGCGCCGCCTTCAAAGTTATAGGGATGGGCGGACGCTTCCAGGATGACCTCGTCGCCGGGCTGGGTGTGCGCCTTGATGGACAACTGGTTGGCCATGGTCCCGGAGGGGACGAAGAGGGCCTTCTCCTTGCCCAGAAGCGCCGCCACCTTTTCCTGGAGGGCGTTGACCGTGGGGTCTTCGCCAAAGACATCGTCGCCCACCTCGGCCTCGGCCATGGCCCGGCGCATGGCGGGCGTCGGTTTGGTGACGGTATCGCTTCGCAGATCGATAAACTCAGCCATGGATTTTCCTTTCCGGTGGAGCGTCATTCCCGCAGTGCTTCTGGGCGGAATCCAGGCTTTTGTTAAGGAGCAATGGATTCCCGATAAAAGCATTCGGGATGACGAGAATTCAATAAAGAGTCGGTCATTAATTGAACCATAACGAGACGAGAGGATGTTTGTCAAGGTCGGCGTGCTGTGGAGGGATGGACGAAGTCCTGAAAGGCCCGGCGGGTATCGTATTGGAATCGATAGTACCGTTTCCCTTTTCAGCTTGACATCGGAGCGATCCAGGATTGACCGTCGGCTATAGAATTGCGGTGAGAATGACCTCTTGAAATTTATGGTTTTTTAGACTACATCTAAAATAGAGCAACAACTGAGTATATCTAGGGGGTGGAAGATTATGGTCATAAACGGTCCGGGTCATCCGTATGGCCAAGATCGTTCCCTCGGTCTCGGAGAACCTGCCCCTGGAAGAGCGGGTCCGCCGTTTGGAAGGGCAGGGGATTCTTCGTCCAGTCTCGAAAAAAAACCGGAGACCCCTGCCGCCGCCGCTGCCGGCTCCGGAGGGAGCGGCTCAGAATTTCTTGCAGGAGGGACGGTATGGAAGCATGGAATATTCAGGATAAATATTACACCCGGGGCATCTGTTTCGGCTGCGGGCCGACCAATGAAAAGGGCCTGCGCATCAAAAGCTACGTGGACGGCGAAAGAGTGGTGGCCCGCTGGAAGGCGGAACCCCATCACCAGGCCTTTGAAGGAGTGCTCTGCGGCGGGATCATCGGGACGCTTTTGGACTGCCATTCCAACTGGACGTCGGCCTGGCATCTGATGGTCCAGAACGGCCTGGACCAGCCGCCCTGCACGGTCACCGGGGAGTTCGCGGTGAAGCTGTTGAAGCCCACCCCGATCGATGACGAAGTGGAATTGTCGGCCGTGGTGGCCGAATCAACGAAAAGCAAGGCCGTGGTGGAGGCCACCCTGTCCTACCGGGGCGAGGTGACCGCCACCTGCCGGGGCACTTTTTTTGCGGTGAAGCCGGGGCATCCGGCGTATCATCAGAGATGAATTTTTTGCCGCTGAAGACCTCGATGGATTGATGCTCTCAATGTTCTGAACTGAAAACATTTTGTCTTTCGATGAGGAACTTGGGGCCGGCTTCACACCCCCGACTTGGCCACTGCGGATTTTTTTTAGTCCAACATAGAAACCCTTGCCCTTAGGACAAGGGTAGAATTCAGTGGCTTTGCCATCTGAACGACTCATTTGTTATACCAAGGCTGAGTCCGAAAAACCAAAATAGTAATTGGGGGAAGGGGGGCAACTCAGCCTTGCCTCATCAGGGGACAAGGCATTTTATCCTCTTCCAGGTGTTATCCAATACAGGCCCCTCCGGAGTCGGACCCTTTATAAAAAAAAAGGAACTGATCATGATTGGAAAAACCATTGACGAACTTCGCATCGGTGATACCGCTGAATTTACCAAAACCATTTCAGAATCCGATATCTATTTGTTTGCCGGGGTAACCGGCGATCTCAATCCCGCCCACATCGACGAATCCTATGCCCAAAATACCTTTTTCAAGACACGCATTGCCCATGGCATGCTCCTGGCGGGATTTATTTCCGGCGTCATCGGAATGAAGCTTCCGGGACCCGGTGCCATCTATGTTCGTCAGGAATTAAAGTTTCTGGCGCCGGCACGCATTGGTGATACCATCACCGCTCGCGTCGAGGTGACCCAGATGCAATCCGAAAAAAACAGGATCACCCTCAGGACCACCTGCACCAATCAGGAGAATACGCTTGTCCTGGATGGTGAAGCGACGATAAGTCCCCCCAAGGTCAAAAGCCTGGGGACGTAACTGTACCGTCTCCCCGGCTGGGGATCGAACTGGGCGCGGCGGCCCTGCGAAGCGGTGATGGAACCCAAAGATCCGATGGGTAAAAAGGTTAAAGCGTGGTAAAGTGATCAGGTTGGACAAGGACCACGGCAAACGGTATGGAAAGGCCTGGTCGCCCAGATCCTGATTGGTTTGACTGTCCGGAAGAAGGAAAATGATGTTTCTATTTTTTACCAGACCTAAAGGTGTCAGGTCTTAGGCCTTTAAAATAGTACCTGCCCGGTCTGTGACAGATCATATCCTCCCATATTCCCGACGGCGTCCTGATACTCTTTTGACCGGATGACCGAGAGCAGGGCCTGAATCTTTTCTTCCTCCCAAAACTTCTCCGAAATGATCAGGTCATAGCGTTCCTGGACCACGGGGATGAAATCCAGGTCCAGGGCTTTGGCGGCCGCGTAAATGCCCATGCCGACGTCGGCCCGTCCGCTCAGGACATTGACGGCCACGGCCATGTGGGTGAACTCTTCGTCTTCGTAACCCCGGATGGCCGCCGGATCGATCCCCAAGGCCTTCAAACGAAAATCAAGCAGGATGCGCGTTCCGGAGCCGGCCTGACGGTTGATCAGAACGACGTCCGGCCGGGTCAAATCCTCCAGGCCTTTAATCCCCTTGGGATTCCCCTGGGGCACGATCAGACCTTGCTGCCGATAAACCAGGTTGACCCCTTTGACGGGAACGTCCGGGATCAAACGCCGGATATCGGGGATATTGTACTCTCCGGTTTCCGGGTCCAGCAGGTGGGACCCCGCCAGATGGGCGATCCCTCGTTTGAGGGCCATCAATCCTCCGGTGCTGCCGACGTTGCTGGAGGTCAGACGAAAACGCGGGAAGGAGAGGGTAAAGAAATTCCCCAGCAGGTCCAGGGTATTGTCGTGGCTGCCGACGATGACCACCGTCTGGGCGATGACCTGTTCATCCCGCAACAGTTCAGCCGAGATCGGCTCGCTCAGGTTAAGTCCCTCGGTGTTTTCCGGGATGCGGATGATCCCATCGGCTCGGGTTAAGGAGGTGATAGTGCCGGCCCCGCGAGGCAGGGGGTTGGCAATCACTTTATCCCCCACCTGCCCGAGATTGACCCGCAGGAATTCCTCCTGCCCCAGCTTGGAGGGAAAGGAGCGGGCCGGGTAAACCGTCATTTTTTTGCGCTCCGGGGGGAGCAGGCCCTGCATCTGAAATAATACCGGGCGGGCGAACTGTTCAAAAGAAATCGTGGCTGAAACCGGATACCCGGGATTGCCGATTACCGGTTTTCCTTGAACGATTCCCAGAATGGTCGGTTTGCCGGGCATGATAGTCACCCCGTGGACCAGGACCTGTCCCTGGGCCTGAACGGCCGAAAAGGTGTAATCCTCGCTGCCCGACGACGACCCCGCGTTCAGGATCACCATCTGACAGTCCGAGGCCGCGGCTTCCGCCAGGGCTGCTTCAATTTTTTCCGGCTGGTCGGTGACGATCCCCCGGCGTTCAGGGGTTCCCCCGCATTCCTTAATCAGGCCGCTCAGTATCAGCGTATTGAATTCGGGCACTTTCCCGGCGGGAAGAGGCTTTTCCTGCAGGTCAGACCAATCCAGGAGTTCGGAACCGGTGGGGATCAGGATCACTTTGGGGCGTTTTTTTACGGAAACCTTAAAAATGCCCCCGGCGACCAGAGCCCCCAGATCGTAGGCGTTGATCCGGTGCCCCTGGGGCAACAGCAGTTCGGTGGCCACCATGTCTTCGCCCAGCTTGCGGACGTTTTGCCAGGGATAGGCGGAGGCCTGGATCTCGATACGGTCATCACCCAACGGATTGAGGTTTTCCACCATGATCACAGCGTTGGTCTGGAGGGGCAGGGGATGGCCGGTATTGATCCAGAAAGCCTCTTTCCCTACCGTCAACTCCTTCGGCCGCTCGATGCTGGCCCCGAAGGTTTGTTCCGCCCAGACGGCGATCCCGTCCATGGCGGCGGCATGGAAATTGGGAGAGGAGAAGCGGGCAAAGACCGGTCCGGCCAGGACCCGCCCCAGGGCTTCCGTCGTGGAAATTTCTTCATCCCCCAACAGGGAAGGGTAATCGAGACAGTTAAAAAAAATGTCCCTGGCCTCCGCCAGCGATTTCATTTCGAAGTAGATTTTCCGTTTCATTTAGTTACCTCTAGTTACCTCGCAAAAAGTTAATACGAAATAAAATCGAACCCGGCTTTTTAAGCCTTTTTCCTGGGTAGTCATACCGGACCCCGGATCGTAGTCCGGGGCAGGCTTTGATCCGGTATCCAGGACCTCCGGAGCTTATCCGGGGCTGGATTCCGGATCGCGCTGCGCTTGTCCGGAATGACGAACCTTGGTATCAGTCCTTATCTTCATGCTGCGGGGGCGCCCACGGATTTTCGACCCAGCAACCGGGAAGTAGAATTCCCCATGGGCCCTGGGCTGTTATCTTAAAACAACAGCACTTCCACCCATTCTCCTTTTTCTTTTCCTTCGGTGAAGCGGTCGATGCGGATCAACCCGTCGGACCGGACCAGGGTGGAGATAAGCCCGGATTTTCCCAGGATCGGTTCGGCCTCCCAGCCTTCGGGTCCGAGGTGCAGGGCGACCCGGATATAATCATCGCGGCCCTGGGCCGAGGCCAGGTTGCGGGTCAGGCGGGCCTTGGGGTTGGGTTTGATCGGAATGGAGGGTTCCCCTTCCAGGCGGTTCAGGCAGGGCTTGACAAAAATGGAAAAGACCACCATGGCCGAGGCGGTGTGTCCCGGCAGGCCCCAAAGGGCTTTGGGGCCGATGCGGGCCAGGATCGTGGGTTTGCCGGGGCTGATGGAGATGCCGTGAGCCAGGATTTCCGCTCCTGGAAATGAGCCGATGACCTCCAGGGAAAAGTCCCGGCTTCCCACGGAACTTCCGCCGGAAATCAGGACCGCATCGAAATGCTCCAGGCCTTGGCGGCACTTTTCCCGGAGATCTTCAAAGTTGTCCCGGGATAAACCCAAAAATTCCGGGATCCCACCGGCCTCGCGGATCAGGGCCGGCAAAGTAAAGGCGTTGATGTCCCGGACCTGTCCCGGGGGGGGTTGCTGATCGATGGGGACGATCTCGTCGCCGGTGGAAATGACGGCTACCCGGGGTTGCCGGTAGACCGGGACCTGGCGCACCCCCAGGCCGGCCAAGAGGCCCAGATCCTGAGGGCGTAAGCGCCGGCCCTCCTGGAGGACCGGCCGTCCCCGGCGGAGGTCGTCCCCGATTTGAATGACGTGATCCAGGGGAGAGACCGACTTGAAGACCTCGATGGTTCGCCCATCCAAGGTCTGGGTCTGCTCGACCATGACCACCGCGTCCGCCCCGGGAGGGAGCATACCTCCGGTGGCAATGCGCACGGCTTGGCCGGGTTGAACCGGGTCCGCGGCCTCCCGGCCCATGGCGATTTCCCCGGTGACGGTCAACAGGGCCGGTATAGCCTCGGAGGCCCCAAAGGTATCCCGGGCCCGAACCGCGTATCCGTCCATAGTCGCCCGGGCGAAATGGGGCAGGTCTTCGGGGGAGGATACTTCTTCAGCCAGAACCCGGTTCAGCGCTTTTTCCAATGCCAGGGATTCCCGGCCCAGGGGCGGGAAATGTTCAAGTAGTTTAAAGACTTCTTCCGGGGTTTTTACTTTAAAAAAAGGTTTCACGGTCTATTCGGTTCCCTCATGAATGGTGAGACCACTGCCAGCAGTTGACAGCGTCCCTATAAAAAGTTATTATTATGTAAAAAAAGACATATGAATGCAACCATTAAGCGACCATGCTTGTAGATCCTTATAATCGACGTCTCAATTATCTGCGCCTCTCCCTCACCGACCGGTGCAATTTGCGTTGCCTCTATTGCATGCCGGAGGGGGGCGTTCCCAAGCTGGCCCACGGGGATATCCTGAGCTACGAAGAGTTCCTCCGTCTGGCCCGGTTAAGCGTCCGCCTGGGCATCGAAAAGATCCGTCTGACCGGCGGCGAGCCTTTAGCGCGCAAGGGCGTGATCCCTTTTATCTCGGATTTGTCTCGGATTCCGGGGATCAAGGACATCAGCCTGACCACCAATGGGGTCCTGCTGGCCGAACAGGCCCAGGCCATCTGGGAGGCCGGGATCCGCCGGATCAACATCAGCCTCGATTCCCTCGACCCCCTCCGGTATGCCCGAATTACCCGGCAGGACCTTTTCCAGCAGGTCTGGCAGGGAATTCTGGCTGCCGAAGCCGTCGGCTTTCGGCCGATCAAGATCAACGTGGTGGCTTTAAAAGGAATCAACGAGGATGAGATTTCGGCCTTTGGCCGCCTCTCCCTGGAAAAACCGTTTCATATCCGTTTTATTGAATTCATGCCCGTGGGGCCGGAGACCGGCTGCCAGGCCGAGCGATACCTGCCGGGAGATCAAATCCTGGACCGCCTCCAAACCCTGGGAGCCCTGGAGCCCCTGAACGGGCATGGGTTGGACGGTCCCGCCCGACGCTGGAAGTATTCCGGTGCGAAGGGCGAAATCGGGCTGATCAGCCCCATCAGCCATCATTTCTGTCCGTCCTGCAACCGGTTGCGCCTAACCGCCGATGGAAAGCTTAGAACCTGTATTTTTTCCGATGATGAGACCGACCTGCGGGAAGCCCTGCGGCGAGGGGCGACTGACGCGCAGTTGGAAGATATCATCCAACAGGCCATTGCCCGCAAGCCGAAAGAACATCCCCATCAATTGTCCCCGGTTCCCGGCCGCTGCCGACGAGAGATGTCCAAAATCGGCGGTTAAATTCCTCATCATGATTCTGCCTCATTTCATCGCCGAACGAAAGATTCAGGAGGCCCTGCGCAAGGGGGAGTTTGACAATCTTCCGGGTAAGGGCCGGCCCCTGCAACTGGAAGACGACAGCCAGATCCCGGAAGAATTGCGGCTGGCCTATAAAATCCTGAAGAATGCCGACTGCCTCCCCCCGGAACTGGAACTGAAGAAGGATATTGTTCGGCTCGAAGAAATGCTCCAAGGAATCGAAGATGTGGAAGAGAAATACAAGCAAATGAAGCGACTTAACTTCATGATTATGAAGTTGAACATGATGCGCAAGGTTTCCCCCCAATTTGAAGAAGACCAGGTGTATTTTGAAAAAGTGGTCGATCGATTGGGGACCAAAAAAAAAGCCGACCCCACCCCATAATTCCAGTTAGTTATCCTCCGCAAAGAACGCTTTGGGCCTGAAGGTTTCCTTTCCCTTTCTGGTTTGAAAATATAAGGACACCGGTATCAACTGATCTTCGGTTGAGGGGGGGAAGACCGATCAGCTTTCGACCTCGATACCGAAACCGGCCCGCATTCGATTCAATCCTTGTTGTTGCACCGACCAGTGCCGTCCTCCGGTCAGGCCGCCGTCCACGATCAGGTTGTGGCCGTTGACAAAGGTTGATTCGTCCGAAGCGAGAAAAACGGCCGCCATAGCGATGTCCTCCGGGAGACCGGCACGAGGGATGGGCTGCATGGCTGTTAGGCTCTGTTTGATGGCTTCGATGTTTTTTTCGGCCTCTTCGGTCGGCAAGCCCAACGCCTTGCCGAAGATACCGGTGGCAATGCCTCCGGGTGAGATGCAGTTGACTCGGATGTTATTCTCTCCCAACTCCATGGCCACACATTTCGTCAAGTGGATAACCGCCGCCTTGGCCGCTGCGTAGATAAGCGACGAGGAATATCCGGCCAGGACACCGGCGACGCTGCCGTTATTAATGATGCTGCCTGAACCCTGGGCCCGCATGACCGGCGCGGCATGTTTCATGCCCAGCATGACCCCGCCCAGAAGGACCGACAGGGCAGCCTCATATTTGTCCAGAGGGATGGTTGCTATCCCCCCTACCGGAGCCGGACAACCGGCGTTATTGAAAAGGCAGTCCAAACGCCCGAAGCGCCTCACGGCGAAATCAATCATGGCCTTTACCTCGGCCTCCTTGGATACGTCGGTCTTCAGGAAATCCACCCGGGGGCCTAAAGTCTCCGCCAGTTCTCGTCCTTCCTTTTCCCGCCGGGCAGCGATGAGAACGGAGGCCCCCTCCTGGGCAAAAATTTCAACGCTTCGCCGTCCGATGCCGCTCGTCCCTCCGGTAATAATCGCGGTCTTCCCAATTAGTCGTCCACTCATATCTTTTCTCCTTTCCGTCCTCATTTTTTACCTGAATAGGGCGTTGAGAACGAGTAGTCAATTAAATAATAAAAATACCGCTCGAAAAGGGCAAAAACAAGGGGAAAAAAGCGGGTTTGGAAGGACAGAGACACGGAGTCTGTTGCGATTAAATGCCGCCTTGAAGGACTTACAACGGAAACCGGAACCCCAGTCCGAAGACTATGGTCTCCGGTCCAATCAGCTTTTTATCTTCAATCCCCAGTTGACTCCAGAGTTTCATCCCGTTGCTGAAATGCTCAAAACGGAGGAAGGCATAAAGCGGGAGATCGCAAATCTTGAAATCCGTCCCGATGCCGGAATAGAGCGAGAAATTCCAGCGCGTGCCGTTTTCGATCAACTCCTCCAGCAACCAGGTCAGCCCGGCGCCCAGTTCGAAATAGGGCCTGAAGTCCTTGGTTACCGGGTAATAGATGCGATAGTAAGGGGTCAGTCCTATCTGATAGGTGTCCCAACTAGTGGTAGGCTCATTCCCCCGTCGTCTGGCCTCGGCCAATTTTTCTTTGGAAACCTGGTCGTCGTTAAGGGGGATACCGCTCCCCCAGATCTTCATTAGCCGGAATTCCAGCAGTAGGGACTCCGACAGGGGAACTCCCTTGAAGAAAGGAATGACCCCGCATTCCTTTTCGTAAGCCGCATTCAAGCTGAAGGTGTTGAAATTGGAATACAACCTTTTGGAAAAATACTTGGTCGGCCAACCGTATTGGAGATTAAAAAGAAGACTTTTCTGGGGGTGAGGGCTTATTCCCTCGGGTGATTCACTCGCCGGGGAGTGGATGAAACTCACTAAGAGGATCGTTATGATGAAAGAAACTGTGAGACCTGGATGCTTCATGCTGTTCAAAAACGTGTTTGGTAATCCACCGGGAAGCCCCTGTTAATATATTGTTCCCTATTCGATGTCAACAACGTTAAACGGGCCATTGGATAAAATTTCGTGGACCGGAAAATCGAACAGGCCCTGAA
>CAVVCH010000020.1:0-10556 GCA_963746605.1 uncultured delta proteobacterium | reverse complement strand
TTTCTCAATAAAATACTCGGGACGGCCGCTCTTGTGCGCCCCGTAAACTAGTTCTCCGACGGTTATCGAGCTGGTGAATTGCTGTTCAGGTTCGATGGAGGCTAACCTTCTAATGAACGCCAGAGAAGGATTCTTCTTGATGATCTGACTCAGCGCGTCAGTATCAAGAAGAAACATTCCCTCACCCCTGGCGCTGCGGTCTTTTGATTTTTTTCTTCTCGCATAAATGGCCGAAACCGTACTTTCCAGGTCTTCAAAATCTTCCCAGGCCCCGATGGCAGCCAAAAGACCCTTTTTTTTTCTCTTTTTCCTTTGCCCCCTCAATCTGTTTAAGCTCCTGAACACTGACCAGGGCGGCCATCGGTTTGCCCTTCTTCTCAATAACAAAATGCTCCCCTTTTCAACGATACTTCGCTGATGACCGCTGAAAAAGGTTTTTTTTATTTCGGCCACTCCCATATTTCTTGACATAGACCCGCCTCTTTTTTATTAATAATAATAATAACATAATAGTCTGGTGCCTGTCAATGTGACCTCTTTGCCCGATTTCTGAAAAAATGTTATCATCGATATAACCTGACCCCTAAGTCACACCTAAAGAAGTTTGCGGGACATCCTATACTCTCCATTCAGTAACCTTCCACCGGCAGCCTGGTCAACGCCAGAGCCACCCCGGAGGAGCCATCGCGACCTCCCAGGCGATCTTGGCCAGAGGAAACCCATTGGCCTGCCCCCAAAACTAGCGCTTGACACCAAGGCTGGTTTGGGGCTGCGCACGACGCCGGCTCAGGCCGCCCTGATCCAGCGCGCCGCCGAGGCGACGCGGAAGACCGTCACCGAATTTGTCCTGAGCAGCGTTTGCGAAAAGGCAGAACAAACTCTTTCGGATCAACGGTTTTTCATGGTTTCAGAATCAAAGGGCCAATGCCGTTAGGACCTTTGTCGTTTGCCGTGATCAACAACGCCGGGTTATCGGCTATTACAGCCTGGCGGTGGGAGCGGTGGATCACGCCGCCGCGCCCGCACGCGTCCGGAAGGGGCTGGCTCGACACCCTATTCCGGTGATGGTCCTGGCCCGACTGGCCGTAGATATCCATCATCAAGGGAAAAAGATCGGTCGGGGTTTGCTAAAAGACGCCGTTCTGCGGACTCTTCAGGCCGCCGAGATCGCCGGTATCCGCGCGATTTTGTCCACGCCAAGGACGATCGGGCGTGCGGGTTTTATGAGCGCTTTGGCTTCGAACCTTCTCCCATTCATCCCCTGCAGCTCATGCTGCTGATCAAGGATTGTCAATAAACAATGGGAATTCGAGGCGGCCGGGTTGGTTAGCTGGGGGACTATGCCAGTACATTGACTATTCCAAGCGGAAAAGGTGGAAGAAAACCTGCGTTGAGGCAGACGGAAGACGGATGATATTTTTTCTCGGCACGACACTGTGCCTAGAAAACAACCTAACGCTTACGCGAACTTAAAATACCCGTACCAGGCCAAGTCGGACGTTGCCCTTGGGCAATGCCTTTCCTTCATCCGTCATCTGTCATCCGTCATCTGTCATCTGGTCATCTGTCATCCGTCATCTGTCATCCGTCATCTGTCATCTGTCATCTGTCATCCGTCATCTGTCATCCGTCATCTGTCATCTCGTCATCCGTCATCCGTCATCTGTCATCCGTCACCGTCATCCGTCCGTATACCGGGACAAAATTCCACCTGCCCGTTATTTTATTATGGTGAAATCGATTACTTCGCGGGGAAAGATTGCTTCCGGCGAAAGGTTTGCTCCCGGTCGATCAGGATCTTGCCGAATTCGGCGGCGTGTTTTTTCATGGCCTGGGCGGCCTTTTGGGGGGTGCCGGTCAAGACGGCCTCGACAATCGGCCGGTGCATGCCGGCCGGGTGTATAAAATGAAAATCCGGGTCGCCGGCCTCTACCACCCGCTGGGTGAGTTCCATCAAAGAGCGGACCAGGGCTTCAAAAAAACGGTTCCCGCACATCTCGGCCAGAATGAAATGGACGGCCGTCTTCCGCTCAAAGTCTTCCTCGAGAGAATGAATCGGCCGTTCTTCGGCCTCCAGGGCTTCTCGGAGCCGTTGCGCGTATTCCGGTGTAATTCGGGCGGCCGCCAGCCGGGCCATTTCCGGTTCGACGAGCAGACGCACCCGATAGAATTCGGGAAGGGAGATCTTCTCGGCCAAAAACAGATCGAGGAAGGACCGGGCCAAATGGTCAAAAGTCAAGTCGGTCACGAAGGCCCCGCCGGTGGCCCCCTGGCGGGTGCTGACAAATCCGGTATTTTCAAGATTGCGGAGGGCTTCCCGAATGGCCACTCGGCTGACCTGAAATGCCTCGGCCAGATCGCGCTCGGTCGGCAGCCGCTCGCCGGCCTTAAAATGGCCCAGCAGAATGGACTGCTTGAGCTGTTCGAAAACCTCGTCGGAAACCCGGACCGGGCGAATCGGTTTAAATCGGGACATGGGCGCTCCTTTTCTAATCAACCTAAGAAAATTAGGAAAAATTTTCAATGAAAATATTTTATTGACATAATTATTTTATAAATATAAATATTAGACCATTGATCCATTCGATGGCGATTTGAGGACGATTCCGGAAAGTCGGCTATCGAAAACGTCGCGCCGGTTCCTTTCAGACCCGGACCGCGCGGATGGTCTGCGGTTTTTGGTTTCGGATCCTCAACCCCCGGGGTTTTCTTATCCTTTCAATAAGACCATGAATATCGCCAGACACCTTGAACGCTCCGCTGCTTTCTTCCCCGACCGGCCGGCCGTCCGGGCCGAAGGAAGGGAACTATCCTACCGGGAACTGAACGACCAAGCCAGCCGGATTGCCGAGACCTTATGTCGCTTAGGCCTTCGACCCGGCGAACCCATCGGCCTCTGCGCGCCCAACTCGCCGGAATGGCTGGCCTTCTATTTCGGAGGGCTGAAAGCCGGGGCCGTGGCCGTCACCCTATCCGCCCTGCTCCCCCCGGAAGAATTCATTCCCTTGGTTCGCTTCACCCGCCCCCGTTTTTTCTTCACCACAGCGGACAAGTTGGGGCCTTTGGCTGATTTAAAAGCCGCCGGGGTCGTCGAGGCCGTCATCGGTCCTGAGGGAGATCTGGAGTATCCCGACCTGTTGGCGCGGGGCCGGGAATCGTTCAAGGCCCTGGAGAGAAACCGTTCGGACACCGCCGCCGTTTTATTTACCGGAGGGACTACCGGGGTCCCCAAAGGGGTCTGTTTAAGCCACGAGAACATCACCGTTTCCAGCCACAACGTCTCCTATTGCGAACGCTCTACGGAGGGGGATCGGGCCTTGTGCTTTCTGCCCTTTAACCATGTCTTCGGACAAATGCATATCATGAATGCCACGGTGTTCAGCGGAGGCTGTCTGGAACTGCTGCCGGCTTTTGACCTGGAACGAATTCTGCAAACCCTGGGCTCGGGACGGATCACCAAGTTTTTTGCGGTGCCGACCGTCTACATTCGGTTGCTGGCCCTGGACCGCCTGCCGGAAAGACTGGGAAAGGTCCGCTACTGTTTCTCCGCCGCCGCCTCCCTGGCCGCCGAAACCGTGCGGGAATGGAACCAGCGGACCGGCCTGACCATCTATGAAGGCTACGGGCTGACCGAGTCGGCTTCGGCTGTCACGTATAACCACTTTCGACAGCACCGGATCGGGTCGATTGGGGAGACCGTCCCGGGGGTGGAAGTACAGATCCGCGACCCGGAAGGGAGGCCGCTGGAACCGGGCCGGGAAGGCGAAATCTGCATCCGGGGCCGAAACATCATGACCGGTTATCTCCATAACCCGGAGGAAACGGCCGCGGCTTTCTGGCCGGACGACTGGTTCCGGTCCGGCGATCTCGGGGTCCTGGATGAGTCGGGATACCTTTACCTGGTAGACCGGCTTAAAGATATGATCATCACCGGCGGGGAAAACGTCTACCCCCGGGAAGTGGAAGAGGCCCTCTATACGTACAGTACCATCCAGGAATGCGCCGTGATCGGAATTCCCGATAAAGAATGGGGAGAACGGGTTACGGCCTTTGTGGTGCCAAAGCCGGGCCTGACCGTGGTTCCGGAGGAGGTGAAGGCCTTTTTGAAAAAACGCCTTTCTGTTTTTAAGGTACCCAAAGATTTCCTGATAGTCGAAGAGCTTCCCAAGAGTCCCGCTGGAAAACTATTAAAAAGAAAATTAAAACAGGATCTATTGGCCAATAAAAATCGGTAGGGCTAATTCGAAAAATCTTGCACAATGTGCTGTCCTGCGACTTCCTTTGAGCATGAAACTTCAACGAAGAAAGGGTGACTGGGCCGATGGCGGAGAAAACATGGAAGGGCTATAAGGAAAAGAGGCGCTTAAAGCCATTGCCATTAAAGGGAATCAGGGTGCTCGAGGTGGGTACCCTAATCTTGGGTCCGGTCGGGCCGGGTTTTGCTGCCATGATGGGCGCCGAGGTAATAAAATGCGAAATCCCGCCCTTTGGAGATACCGCACGCAACATGACCCCTTTCGGGTATCTCTTTAAAGAGGCTTTCCCTCCGACTTTTTCGCATATCAATGTCAACAAATACTGGATCGGCCTCGATTTGCATAAGCCTGAGGGACAGAAGATCTTCCTTGAGCTTGCGGCCAGGTCTGATGTTATTCAGACCAATCTCCGACCGGGTGTGATGGAGAAATGGAATGTCGGTTACCAGCAGGTGAAGGAGATCAATCCTCGCATCATTTATCTTTCGAAAACCGGCTTTGGCCAGTGGGGTCCCTATGCCGAAGAAAACAGGCCTTCCAATGACGGCGCGGCTCAGGGACTATGCGGGTATGCCTGGATGTCGAGTTTTCCTGGCCAACCGCCCCTGAAGAGCGGCATCTACCCCTGTGATGATTATGGCGGATTGATGGGTGAGGTGGCGGTTTTGGCCGCCCTGCATCGTCGGGACAGAACAGGCGAGGGTCAGTTTATCGATCTGGCGCAAACGGAGAACATCATGAGACTGATGTCCTGGGTCTGGCCCTACCAGCAGATTACGGGAAAGACCGCCATGCCTTCGGGAAACAGGGACGTATCCATATGTCCGGCTGATACATTCTATTGCGGCGATGGCGCTTTTTTGGCGCTGGCCGCTCCGGCCCCCGAAGAGTTCAAAGGGCTATGCGCGGCAATGGGGAAAACGGAACTGGCGGAAGACCCCCGATTCAACGATCACCTGACCCGCTTGAAGGAAGAAAACGCCACCGCGATCCTTAAAATTATCGCCGATTGGGCGAGAACCAAGTCCGCCGGGGAGATCGAAGCATTAGCCGAAAAGCACGGCTTCGCCGCCGCTCGCGTAAAGACCGCCATGGATGTGATGGAGGACAAGCACAGCCTGGAGCGAGGTTATATATCCGAGATCGATGATCCTCTTCTCGGTCGATATCGTGACAGCGGTTTTCCGGTAATGATGTCCAAAACCCCTCCCAGAGTCAAGTGGGGAGTAAGACCCGTGGGCTTCGATAACGAATATGTGCTGACGCATCACCTCGGCAAAACCGAAGACGAGGTCAAACAGTTGTACGATTGTGGCGCCGTGGGCAAATGGGCTGATACCCGGGGGCGCAAACCTCCCTCTGATTGGGATGGCAAGAGCGGGCTTATCCTGGCGAGGAAAGAGGGAGGAATGGACTAAAATGGAAAAGGGACAAAACTGGACTGACTGGGTGAGAGAGAAAAGCGATCCTCTGACCGGGCGCGCCAAGCCGGAGGCGTTGGATGACCTAACCGTGCTGGATTTGAGTTACAAGAGTTTTGCCGGTTGCTATTGCTCGTCTCTTTTAGCAGAGTTTGGCGCCGAGGTCATACGGATAGAGCCTCCGGAGGGCGATTTCATCAGAACATGCACTCCTTATGGAATGTTGTATAAGGGCGAAGGTCTGAACTATCTGACCGAGGGCCGAAATAAGTTTCATGTCACGCTGAACCTGAATGAGCCGGAAGGGAGGGAAATGCTGAGGGGTCTGGTGAGTCAGGCTGATGTGCTCATAGAAACCTTCAACACCGGGGTCATGGATGAGTGGGGTATCGGCTATCAACAATTGAAAGAGATCAACCCCAGACTGATATTTGCTTCGATTACGGCCAACGGACAATTTGGGCCTTTGAGCCAAAGCCGCATGCCCGATTACGATAACATAGCCCAGGCGAGGTCAGGCATACAGGCGGCCACCGGGGAAGTCATGCCCGAGGGAAAGAGCTACGATGATTGCCCCTGGGCCGTGCCGACCAAGGCAGGCCCCTGGATAGGGTGGAGCCAACCTGCGACATTCATGGCGGTTGGCATTCTGGCCGCGCTACATTGGAGGTTTGTAACCGGAGAAGGACAGGCGCTGGACGTCGCCACAAACGAAGCCTACTCCCGTTTCGATAATGACGGCCAGCTTTGGTACGAGGGTGCAGGTGTTGTTCTTGAACGTTTTGGAAGTCTCATTCCCGGCGGATGGCTTTACTGTTTCGCGCCAACCGCGGATGGCGCCGTCTTCCTTGGCGGACTGCGGCTGGAAATGTGGCAGGCCTTCGCCGACATGGTGGGGAAATGGGATGAATGGGATGCGGGCAGTTGGGATGATTTGACCTATTTTACAAAAAAAGAGCAACAATTGAAGTGGGCGCCTTTGGTGTTCGCCGAGACTCGCAAATACACCAATGAGCAATTGGTGAAAATGTCTATTGAATACGGCAAGAAGGGGCGTCTGGCTCCCATCACACCCGTGGTGGCGCCGGTGTGCTCCCCAATGGAAGCCATGAAAGATGAGAACTGGGTGGAAAGGGGCGTTTTGGTTCCGGTGAAAGATCCGATCTTTGGGGAAGTCATGGTCGCGCAGGCGCAGCACAAGATGACGGAGACGCCGATAAGGATCAAATGGGTGTGCCGGCCGGCCGGCTATGACAATGGGCACGTCTTTCTAAAATATTTCGGTTATGGACCTTTTAAGCTGAAAGAGCTCAAAGAAGGCGGCTTGATTTAACGTCTAGCTTGGCGGCGCAAACCTGTCTTAAATAAAAAATAGAAAACAAAGAAAATAAAAGGAGGTTGGGCGATGAAAAAGAATGGTTTGGTTTTCAGTCTGGTCTGTATGACTCTGGTCGCATTCCTGTTAACGGGGTTTCCTTTTAAAGCGTATGGGGAAGAGATAAAATTGAGGTATTCACTCATCTGGCCTCCGGTACATCCGATTGCGAAACTGGCGGAAGAGTGGGCCAGGGACGTTGAAAAGGCCACCCAGGGCAGGATAAAAATTTCCATGTTCCCGGGTAATACCTTAACGCCGCCGATGCAGGCTTATGACAACACGGCCAAAGGGGTAGTCGATATTGCCGGATGTTTGCTGGCCTATGCGCCGGGGAGACTTCCTCTTTCGGAGGTCTTGCAACTGCCCCTGGGGTACAAAAACGGCTATCAGTCCAGTAAGCTGGCTAATGCCTATTATAAAAAATTTAAGCCGAAAGAATTTGATGATGTAAAAGTCATGTTTCTTCACGGGGCGGCCCCAGGCTTTATCATGACCAAAAAACAGATTAAATCGACGGATGACATCAAGGGGCTTCGGATCAAGGCCAATGCTGAAAATACCGACATTGTCAAGAACCTGGGCGGTGCTCCGGTAACCATGCCGGTCAGCGAAACCTACGATGCCCTTTCTCGAGGCGTAATCGATGGCTGCCTTTTTCCCATTGAGGCCCTCCAGGGATTTAAAATCGGTGAAGTGGTCAAAACCGTGCTGGAAAATTTCGGCATGTCTTATATGACGTCCATGTATGTGATTATGAACAAAGCCAAATGGAATCAGCTCACCCCGGCCGACCAGGCGGCTATCGAGAAAATCAACGATGAATATAATGAAAAAATGGCCAAACTGTGGGTTGCCCTGGATAATAAAGCCAAGGAATTTGCCACGGGCAAAGGGGTTACCTTTTTGACCATACCGCAGAAAGAACAAGCCGAGACGGCTGAGAAGATGAAGCCGATTTTAGAAAACTATGTTAAAATGACCAAATCCAAAGGCCTTCCTGGCGAGGAAGCCTTGAAATTCTGTCAAGACTACCTCAAAACCCATCCCTAAGACATTAATCCTTGATCCGGATGAGGGTTGTAAATGGTTACAACCCTCATCTTTTTGGAACAAGGCTACCTGCAGTTAAATGAGGGGGCGATAAACATGAAAAACCTGACGGCCGCGGTCCTTAAAATTGACAAACTCTTATTCGCTATCGCCGGGACGGTCTTGGCCCTGATGATCATACTGACCCTCTGCGATGTGATCTTGAGGAATTTCGGTCACCCGATAACAGGATCGATGGAGATCATTCAATATGCCGGTTCCATTGTCTTCAGTTTCTCGATTCCCTATGCCACTTGGATCGGAGCCCAGGTGGCGGTCGATTTGATCACCCAGAAACTGAATCCTAAAAATCAAAAAATGATCAATACCATTACCCGAATTATTGGGATTCTGCTCTTTCTGTTTATCGCCTACAATTTTTTTAAATATGGTTTGGATGTGAAAAGAACCGGCGAACTGACGGCCGGTTTCAAGATCCCCTACTACCCTTTCTGCATGGCCATTTCCCTCAGTTTTTTGTTCCAGAGTTTGACCATCGGTTGTGATTTGATAAAAACCATCCAGGGAGGCAACCATGAGTGATGTAGCGGTTGGCATATACAGTATCATTATCCTGCTCGTTCTTTTTTTGACCGGACTGGAAATGGCCTATTGTATGGTCTTGGTCGGTTTCGTCGGATTCACTTTTCTGATGTCTTTTACGGCCGCCTCCAATCTGGTGGTTAAAGACTTTTTCGATACCTTTACGACCTATAGTTATACGGTCATACCCTTATTTATCGTCATGGGGGAGTTTGCCCAGAATTCCAATATCGCCAAAAGGCTTTATAACGGGGCCCATAAATGGATCGGGCATATTCCGGGAGGTCTGGCTATGACCACCGTCGTGGGCGCCACGGCCTTCAAAGCCATGTGCGGTTCAACCCTGGCCACCGTCGGGACCTTCTCCGGACTGGCCATACCGGAAATGGACCGTTACGGATACAAAAAGGAACTCTCCGCCGGTACCGTGGCCTCGGTCAGTACCATCGGCATGATTCTGCCCCCCAGCACAGTGCTGATTATTTATGGGCTTGAAGTTGAACAATCGATCGGCCGGCTTTTTCTGGCTGGCATCATTCCGGCTTTGATGATCTCGGCTTTTTTTATGGCTGTTATCGCCGGATGGGTCTTGTGGAAGCCTGAAATAGCGCCCAGGGCCGAAAAGGGAACCTGGAAAGAACGGCTGGAGGCTATTCCGGAGGCTTTGATCCTCTTAGTGGTTTTCGGCATCGTGATCGGCGGAATGATGGTCGGTTTTTTCAGCCCCACGGAAGCCGGAACCATCGGGACGGTGGCGGTCTTTCTTCTGGCCTTGACACGGAGAGAGATCAATTCTAAGATGTTGATAGGGTCATTCCGGGGATCACTCAGAACGTCTATCATGACGCTGATGTTGATTGCCGGTTCCAATATTTTCGGCCATTTCCTGGCTATCACCGAGATCCCGACTATTTCGGCCAACTGGGCGGCAGCTCTTCCCATATCGAAAACGCTGGTCATGGTGGTCATCATTCTAATCTACCTGATCGGTGGTTCCATCATGGATGATCTGGCCTTTATGGTCCTGGCCACACCGATATTTTTTCCGGCGGTTGTTCAACTGGGCTATGATCCTATCTGGTTTGGAATCCTGATCTGCATTACCTTGATGATCGGCGGCATCATCCCGCCTATCGCCATTTATGTATTTATATTGGGAAATATCACCGGACTCCCCTTTAAAACGATTTATAAAGGGGTGGTTCCCTTTTTATCCGCTCTGGTTCTGGCCTTGGCAATCATGTTTATTTTCCCGGACATTGCCACCTGGCTGCCGAATCGTTTGATGGGCAAGTAATTAAACGTTACATGGATTCGATAGAAGATAAATCTGCTGAAAATCAAAGGATCCTTTTCCGGGCCGGCCTTCACTGGGCTATTCTTCTTGGGCCGGCCTTGCTTATTTTTTTAGGCGGGTTAATCCGGGATTCAAAAGGAACTCAGACGATCGTACTGATTTTTTTTGGTTTTGTTTGGGGACTATGCTCTTATGTAAGTTTACGGCAATCTCAGATCACCTTGACCGCCGATCGATTATTCATTCAAGTGGGCTTTCCGTTGAAAAAGGTGTGTACCCTGCCTCTGGATGAAATAACCCTGATACGATATTATCAGCCTACTTTAGGTGCCATGCTGAATTTCGGTAAGATTATTCTTGTCCATGGGGGGACGAAAAAAGACGGTTTTCGATTTGTTACCCGTCCGGCAGAATTGGTCAATAAGGTTCAGGGTGTTATGAGCTCCCGTCATAAGGACAAACCCTCCCTTTAAAGTCCCCAAGGATTTCCTGGTCGTCAATGATCTTCCCAAGAGTTCGGCAGGAAAAATATTGAAACGAAAATTAAAACAAGATCTGCTGACCCATAGAAT
>CAVVCH010000019.1:0-122643 GCA_963746605.1 uncultured delta proteobacterium | reverse complement strand
GATTTTATCGGCCTCTGCGCGCCCAACTCGCCGGAATGGCTGGCCTTCTACTTCGGAGGGCTGAAAGCCGGGGCCGTGGCCGTCACCTTATCTGCCCTGCTCCCCCCGGAAGAATTCATTCCCCTGGTTCGCTTCGCCCGCCCCCGTTTCCTCTTCACCACACCCGATAAATTCGGGCCTTTGGCTCGATCTAAAAGCCGCCGGGGTGGTCGAGGCCGTCATCGGTCCTGAGGGAGATCTGGAGTATCCCGACCTGTTGGCGCGGGGACGGGAATCGTTCAAGGCCCTGGAGAGAAACCGTTCGGACACCGCCGCCGTTTTATTTACCGGAGGTACCACGGGGGTCCCCAAAGGGGTCTGTTTAAGCCACGAGAACATCACCGTTTCCAGCCACAACGTCTCCTATTGCGAACGCTCTACGGAGGGGGATCGGGCCTTGTGCTTTCTGCCCTTTAACCATGTTTTCGGACAAATGCATATCATGAATGCCACGGTGTTCAGCGGAGGCTGTCTGGAACTGCTCCCGGCTTTTGACCTGGAACGAATTCTGCAAACCCTGGGCTCGGGACGGATCACCAAGTTTTTTGCGGTGCCGACCGTCTACATTCGGTTGCTGGCCCTGGACCGCCTGTCGGAAAGATTGGGGAAAGGTCCGCTACTGTTTCTCCGCCGCCGCCTCCCTGGCCGCCGAAACCGTGCGGGAATGGAACCAGCGGACCGGACTGACCATCTATGAAGGCTACGGGCTGACCGAGTCGGCTTCGGCCGTCACGTATAACCACTTTCGACAGCACCGGATCGGGTCGATCGGGGAGACCGTCCCGGGGGTGGAAGTACAGATCCGCGACCCCGAGGGGAGACCGCTGGAAGCGGGCCGGGAAGGCGAAATCTGCATTCGGGGTCGAAATATCATGACCGGTTATCTCCATAACCCGGAAGAAACGGCCGCTGCTTTCTGGCCGGAAGAATGGTTCCGGTCCGGGGATATCGGGGTCCTGGACGAATCGGGATACCTTTACCTGGTAGACCGGCTTAAAGATATGATCATCACCGGAGGGGAAAACGCTATCCCCGGGAAGTGGAAGAGGCGCTCTACACGTACAGTACCATCCAGGAATGCGCCGTGATCGGCATTCCCGACAGGGAATGGGGAGAGCGGGTGCTGGCCTTCATCGTACCGAAACCGGGGCAGTCCCTGGTTCCGGAGGCGGTGAAGTCCTATTTAAAAAACCGTCTCTCTCCTTTAAAGTCCCCAAGGATTTCCGGGTCGTCAATGATCTTCCCAAGAGTCCGGCCGGAAAAATATTGAAACGAAAATTAAAACAAGATCTGCTGACCCATAGAATCGATAGGTGAACATGAAAACCCTCGCGATCCGGCGCGCCGCGCCCGGAAGGGCTTAGGAGTCGAAGACCCGTGGCCGCAGAAAAACAGCCCACCTTGCGCATTGACAACCTCTCCCTCAGCTTCGGCGGGGTCAGCGCCCTGGTGGATGTAGACCTGGACATCAGGGATCGGGAGATCCTGGCGATCATCGGACCCAATGGGGCCGGCAAGACGGCCCTGCTCAACTGCATCAACGGCTTCTACAAACCCCAAAAAGGGGAGATCACCTACCAAGGGCGGCGGATTACCCGCCTGCGTCCGGACAAGTTGGCCAAGCTCGGCATTGCCCGCACCTTTCAAAATATCGAGTTGTACACCGGGCTGAACACCCAGGACAACATCATGGCCGCCCGGCACGTGCTGATGAAACAAAACTTCGTTACCGGCGGGCTCTACCTGGGCTGGGCCAAGAAAGAGGAAATCGCCCACCGTCGGGTGGTGGAGGAAATCATCGATTTTCTGGAAATCGCCCCGGTCCGAAAAAAGGTCGTCGGCCTTTTGTCTTACGGGATGCGCAAACGGGTGGAACTGGCCCGGGCCTTGGCCCTGGAACCGAAAATCCTGCTTGCTGGACGAACCGATGGCCGGAATGAACCTGGAAGAAAAAGAGGACATGGCCCGATTCATCCTGGATGTCTTTGAGGGTCAGGGCGCCACCTATCCGGATACGCCGGTATTGCGTGACGGCGTCCGGTGCATTATCCTGATCGAGCACGATATGGGGGTGGTCATGGATATTGCCGACCGGATTGCCGTTCTGGACTTCGGGCGCAAGATCGCCGAAGGCACCCCGGCCGAAATCAGCGCCAACCCCGCGGTCATCAGCGCCTACCTGGGAAAAGAGAAATGAGCGGCGATCTTCTGCTTCAGGTACACAATATCGAAGTCGTCTATATGAAGGTCATCCAGGTGCTCCGGGGGGTATCGCTGGAGGTAGGCGAGGGACAGGTCGTCGCCCTGCTGGGGGCCAATGGAGCGGGGAAAACGACCACCCTGCGGGCCATTTCCGGGATGTTGAAAACGGAGGAAGGCGAAGTAACCGACGGCCGTATTGATTTCGCCGGCCAGCGAATCGATCACTCCGGTCCCGGGGTTATTGCCGGTTTGGGCATCAGCCAGGCCATGGAAGGGCGGCGGGTCCTGGAACACCTGAGCGTCGAGGAAAACCTCATGGTGGGGGCCTACTGCCGCAAAGACCGGGCGGGTATCAAAGCGGACCTGGAAATGGTTTTTGAGCGTTTTCCCAAGATCAAGCAGCTCCGCCGCCGGACCAGCGGCTATCTGTCCGGCGGAGAACAGCAGATGGTGGTCATCGGGCGGGCCCTCATGGCCCGTCCGAAGCTGATGCTCCTGGATGAGCCCTCCCTGGGGCTGGCCCCGCTGTTGGTGCAGGATATCTATGAAATCATCAAGCGCATCAGCCTGGAGCAGCGGATGGCTATCCTCCTGGTGGAGCAAAACGTCAATGCCGCCCTGGGCATCGCGGATGTCGGCTACGTCATGGAAAACGGCCGGATCGTTCTCAGCGGCCCGGCCGAGGCGCTGAAGGATAACGAGGACGTGCGGGAATTTTATCTGGGGCTGTCGGCCGTCGGCTCCCGGAAGAGCTACCGGGAAGTGAAGCACTACCGGCGTCGGAAGCGATGGCTGGCTTGAGGGAAGGGTGGAGCAAATGACTACCGGGATCGGGACGGGTCCTAGGGACCAGGGGGACACCTGGCCCAAGGTCCTCCGATATAATTTTGAAACGTATGGCGATCGTCATCAGGCCATGCGCACCAAGCATTACGGGATCTGGCAGCCCTATACCTGGAAGGACTATTACCTGAATGTCAAGTTCCTGGCCCTGGGGTTACTTTCCCTCGGCTTGGAGCCGGAAGAGAAGGTATTGATTATCGGGGATAATGCGCCTCAATGGTATAATGCCGAACTGGCGGCCCAGGCCAATAGAGGCGTTTCGGTAGGCCTGTATTCCGATCTGACCCCGGGCGAAATAAAAACCATCGCCGAACATTCCGAAGCGCGGTTTGCCGTCGTTGAAGGGCAGGAGCAGATCGACAAATTGCTCCAGATCAAAGACCAACTGCCCCGGCTCCAGCGGGTGATCTATTGGAACTATAAGGGCTTGGCCCATTACGACGATCCGGTTATTACTGGGTTACCGACAGGTGATCCAACAGGGGGAAGACTTCGAAAAAGAACACCCCGGTCTTTTTGAGCGGCAGGTGGAATCCGGCCGGGCGGACGACGTCTGTGCCCTGGTGTACACCGCCGGGACTACGGGGCCGGCCCCCAAGGGGGCCGTGCACACCTATCGAACGATGCGGGCCAGCGTCGACTGCGCCCTGCGGCTCGACCCCTGGTTTCCTCAGGATAATGTGGTCCCCTACCTGCCCCCGGCCTGGATCACGGAACAATGGTTCGGCATCGGCTGCCACCTGCTGTCGGGTTGCACCCTGAATTTTGCGGAAGCCCCGGAAACCCAGCAGCGGGATATCCGTGAAACCAGTCCCAGTATTGTCATCTACGGCGCCCGGCTTTGGGAAAGTCAGGCGGCCCAGGTTCAAGCCCGGATGTTCAGTGCCGATCCCCTCCAGAAGTTGGCCCAGCGCCTATTCCTGCCGCTGGGCCAGAGGCTGGCCGAGGTGAAGTCTCGGAAGCAGGCGCCCACGCTGCTGTTGAAACTGGGTTATGCCCTGGCGGACAGGATTTTTTTCAAGCCCATCAAAAAAAGCCTGGGTTTGACCCGGGCCCGCATCTGTTACAGTACCGGGGCTTTCCTCAGTCCCGAGGTCTGCCGGTTCTACCGGGCGCTTGATATTCCCCTCAAAAGTCTGTACGGCTCCACCGAGGGCGGGATACTGAGCGGGGCCCGAAATGATGACCTCCGCCTGGACACGGTGGGGCCGGCGCACCCGGAAGCCGAGGTCACGGTAACCGACCGGGGAGAGCTTTGTTATCGCCACCCGGGCATTTTTATCGGCTATCATAACAATCCGGTTCAGACAGCCGAGGTTCTGAAAGACGGCTGGTTCCTCAGCGGAGACAGTGTTATTCTGGCCGGGGATGGGCACCTGGTCTTTGTCGACCGTCTACGAGATCTGATCGAAATGGCCGACGGCGGAAAACTGGCCCCGCAAATGATTGAGGCCCGGCTGCGATTCTGTCCCTACATCCAGGACGTCTGGGTCTTGGCGGGTCCGGAGAGACGCTACGTTTCGGCCGTTATCGTCATCCAATACGACCGGGTCAGTCAATGGGCGGGGAAGAAGAGGGTGTCCTTTACGGCCATGTCCGACCTTTCCCAAAGGCCGGAAGTGCTTGAATTGATCGGGCAGGAGATCGAGCGGATCAACGCGGACCTTCCAGCCGCGGTCCGGATCAGGCGCTATGTCAATCTCCACCGGGAATTCGATCCCAACGAAGGCGAAATCACGCGAACCAGAACGCTACGCCGGTCCCGATTGGAAACGCGGTATCGGGGAGCTGATCGAGGCCCTCTACAGCGACCGGACCGAGGTAGTGATCGAAGCGCCGCTGCAGTACCGTGACGGGCGGACAGGAACCAGCCGAACGACTTTGAAACTTCAGTCTGTTGAAGGGGCGGCGCTATGACCTTTTTTTTGCAATTGACGGTAACCGGTTTGGCCCTGGGCATGGTCTATGCCCTGATCGCCATCGGTTTTGTAATCATTCTTAAATGTTCCAATGCCTTCAATATCGCCCAGGGCCACTTTGTCATGATCGGCGGCTACCTGGGCTATACCTTCCTGGTGACCTTTGGGCTGCCGATCTGGGCCACCTTGATCATGGCGGTAGTTACGGCCACCATCATGGGTCTGCTGATTGAACGGCTGGCGCTCCGTCCCCTGGTGGGTCAGCCCGAGCTGGCCGTCATCATGATGACCATCGCCCTGGCCACGGTCCTGGAAGGATTGGCCACCTTGATCTGGGGCGGTGAATACAAGACCTACCATGGCTTGCTGCCCACGCTGACCCTCAAACTGGGCAAGATATCCGTGCCCCCGGAGTCGCTCATCGGGCTCCTGGTTTCGTTGGTGGCCGTAACGCTGCTCCTCCTGCTCTTCCGCTACACCAAGATCGGACTGGCCATGCGGGCCACGGCCGAGGATCTGCAGGTGGTGCAAAGCTTCGGCATCAAGGCGACCACGGTCTACGCCGTTTCCTGGGTCATTTCCAGTGTCGTCGGGGTGATCGGCGGCATTCTCCTGGGCGGCGTGTCCGGCGTGATGATCCCGCTGGCCGAAATCGGTCTTAAAGCCTTCGCCGTGGTGCTGCTGGGCGGGGTCAACTCGATCGGCGGAGCCATCGTCGGCGGTATCATACTGGGCGTATCGGAAAATATCGCGGCCGGCTACCTGGATCCCCTGTTGCCGGGCGGCGGTCTGGCCCAGATATTCCCCTTCGTGGTGATGCTGATGGTGCTCATCTTCAAACCCCACGGGTTGTTCGGTCTGGTCAGGATAGAAAGGATTTAAGCCATGGGTTTCGGCTCGGGAGCCTTTCAAGAGAATTACGGCCAGGACATGGCCATCCTCCGCACCCGCCGGCAGTGGGGAATGCTCGCCGCCTTTTTTATCATACTTCTGGCCTGCCCCCTGTTTTTGAGCGATCGGGAACTGACGGTCATGACCATGATCGGCATCGCCATCATCAGTGTTCACGGCCTGAATATTTTAACCGGCTATTGCGGGCAGATCTCCATGGGGCACGTCGGTTTTATGGCGGTCGGGGCCTACGTGTCCGCCATCCTGACCGCTAAACTGGGATGGTCGTTCTGGACGGCCCTTCCCTGTGCGGCCCTGGGGGCCGGATTAACCGGTCTGGTCTTCGGCCTGCCCTCGCTGAAGATCAAGGGCTTCTACCTGATTATGGCCACGATCGCCTCCCATTTTATCATTATCTGGCTGATCCTGCAGCTTCGCAGCCTTACCGGGGGGGCCGATGGCCTGGCGGTGCCCAAGCCGCAGATAGGCAGCCTGGTCCTGAATTCCAAGGCCAGCTATTTCTATCTGGTGATGGTTTTCGCCTGCCTGGCCACCCTCCTGTCGTTGAATATCATCCGGACCAGGGCCGGACGGGCCTTCGTGGCCATCCGGGACAACGACCTGGCGGCGGAGGTTATGGGCATTAATCTCTGGAGCTACAAGCTACAGGCTTTTTTTATCGGCTGCGTCTATGCCGGAGTGGCCGGCGCCTTGCTGGTTCACTACTACGGCTTCGCCAGCGTCGACCAGTTTCCCTTCATGGATTCGGTCTGGTACCTGGGCATGCTGATCGTGGGGGGCATGGGCAGCATACCCGGGGCCATCCTGGGGGCCGTTTCGCTCCGGTTGCTGGATGAAGGGGTGACCGTGCTCGGGCCGATCCTGTCGGCCGCCGTGGCCGCCCAGGCCGCCGCCTCGCTGGCCCTCATCAGCCGGGGATTGGTCATCATGCTCTTTCTGATTTTTGAACCCCGGGGGCTCGACCACCGCTGGGGAATGGTCAAGGCCTATTTCAAACTGTGGCCTTTCTCCCATGAAGAGGGTGAGTGAAAGGGGGTGACGGAATTCCACGAAGTACCCCAAGGGCAAGGGAATTTAAATCATAAACCTGAGAGGAGAAAAAAATGGGTAAGATCAAATGGGTGTTAGTCGCTTTCTTGATGATGCTGGCCGGAGGGATGCTGGTTTCTCTTCAGGCCCACGCGGCCGGCAAAACCGTCTATGTGGGCGGCACGATGTCGCTCACCGGACCCTATGCCGAAGATTCGGCAGCCGTCCTGGCCGCCTTTGAGGACTATGTCAAGTATGTTAACGAGACCAAGCAACTGGCCCCCTGGCGCAAGGAGAAATGGCCCGCCGATGTAACCATCGAGTTGCTCTGGCGGGATGACGAGCTCAAGCCGGCTAAAGCGCTCTCGATCTATGAAGAATTGAAGGCCAAGGGGATCCTGGTCTATCGGATATCGGGGTCGCCCATCGCCCTGGCCCTAAAAGATCGACTGAAACAGGACGGCTTCGGCGCCACCAGCATGGCCACCGGTCCGTATCTCATGAAACCGCCGGGAACCATCTTTACCTATTATCCCATTTATACGGATGAACTGGCGGCCATTGCCGACTGGTATAAGGAAAACTGGAAGGAACACCGGAAACCCCGGGTGGCCTATCTGACCGCGGACAACGCCATGGGCAAGTCCATCGAGATCCCGGAGATGAAGGCCTATCTGGAAAAGATCGGCTATGAATTCGTCGGCATCCAGTACGTGCCGCTCGTCCCGACTTCTCCCCCCACGACCCAACTGATGTGGCTCAAACAGAATAATGTCGACCTGGCGCTGGGCGTCATGGTCAATCCCGGTTCCCAACCGACCGTCAAGGAAATGGTCCGGCTGGGCATGGGTCCCTATCAGGCCACCAAGCTGACGCTGGGTTGCGCCTTGCCGAGCCACCTGCCGGTGTTCGCGGGGGCCATGGGGACGCTGGGAGACGGATTCGTGGTGGCCGGCGGTTTCCCGCCCTGGGATGAAATCAGCCCGGGGGTAAAATTCGAAACCGAACTGCAGAAGAAGTATCACCCGAACAAGTGGGTCAGCCACAGCCAGTATATGGGCGGGTTCCTGGAAGCTATGATCCAGGTGGAGGCTTTGCGCCTGGCCATGCAAAAGGTTCCCTTGGAAAAACTAAAACCCGGGGATGTGTTGAACCACGGGTTTTATCAGATCAAAAACCTGGAAACCGGCGGCATCAGCAGCACCCCGATTAGTTACGGCCCGGGTAAGATCGAAGGAGTCGAGAAGGTCCGGGTCGACCAACTGCAAAAAGGCAAGGTGGTCAAACAGGGGGTCTGGCCTCTTCGCAATATTTTTTAACGTTCAATTCTTTCCGGTCATTCCGTGGGCCCTGGCTCCAGGGCCCACGGAAACTTTTTTAGCGTTCCAAACATATTGGGTCTCATTTTAGAAACGACAGGCGTGGTCTGGATTCCGGCTTTCGCCGGAATGACTACCAAAACGCTCACCCTAAGCGGGCAAGTCGTCACCCCGGCGAAAGCCGGGGTCCAGGGCCAACCGGGGAAGAGTTAAATAAATCGCTTTAATAACTGTCATCGTCCCGTCTTCCGGACCTGAAGGGGGTTGAGATGAGTCTCACCAAAAAGGATTTGGCTGTTCTGGATCAATTCGAGTTCGAGGCTCCGCCCGTGGGAGTGAAATTCTCCACCCGACCGCCCCAGGGGATCGAGCGGCTCGACGAAAACCTGGCTTTCTGCGAAATGCTCAAGCGGGCCCAGGAGGGAAAGGCCTTTTTTGCGGATGCCCAATGCCATACCTGTGATGCCGGATTGTATGTCTTAGGGCAGGCGGAGGCCCCGGGCCCTTATATCAGCGGAGAATTCGGAGCCGGGCTGAAAATCTTCGAGGAACCCCGGGCGGCCGGCCGACTCTATCATTATATTCCCAGAATCGCCAGAGGAGTGGTTCAGGTTACCGCCTTTGCCCCGCTCCCCGACCTCCCGTTCGATCCGGACGTGCTGGTTGTCTTATCCCGGGCCAGTCAAACGGAAATTCTACTGCGGGCCATGAGTTATCGAACGGGAGCCATGTGGTCGAGCAAGTTTTCAGCGGCCATCGGCTGCGCCTGGGTTTTCATCTATCCTTACTTGACCGGGGAGTTGAATTATACTCTGACGGGTCTCGGCCACGGGATGAAGCGCCGGAAGCTGTTTCCGGAAGGCCGGCAGTTGGTCTCGATCCCCTTTGACCTGCTGCCGTCCCTGCTGCAGAATTTGCAGGAGATGCCCTGGGAGCTTCCGGCCTGCCGGACCGATGGCGAGGCCTTCGTCCGGCAATTGGTGGATACGTTGGGCATCTAGAAAGTCGATAAAAATAAAAGCTGAATTCTGAATTATTTTCGCCCCATCTGAAAGGAGAAGGTCTATGAAAAAAAAGATGATCGTCCTAGCCCTGACCGTCGCCCTCGTTACCCTGGCCTTTCTGCCCGCTACGCTCCCGGCCCAAGCCAAAAACCCATACAAGATCGGCGCCATTATCCCTTTGACCGGCTATCTTTCCTGGCTGGGCGAATACATGAAAAAAGGGGCCGAACTCAAAGTGGAATTGATCAACAAGGCCGGAGGGGTCAACGGCCGTCCCCTGGAGCTGATCATTTATGATGACCAGTCCACGCCGGAAAACGCTACGCGGCTGGCCCAGCGCCTGATTTCCAAGGACGAGGTCATTGCCCTCCAGGGCACCGGCTCCGTCCCCATCTCCGGGGCCGTCGCCTCCGTGGCCAACAAGTTCAAGGTCCCCGTCATCCTCCAATCCGGCTACACCGTCACCGATAAGGAAGTCTTCGTTTTCAACAACGCCCACCGGACCGACTTCGCCATGGCCCGGCCCATGATGTATTTTCAAAAGAAGGGGATCACCCAGGTGGCCCTGCTGATGCCCATCGGCCCTCTGGGCGAACTCGGTTCGAGCATGGCCCGCAAAAATGCCGCCACCTATAAGATCAACATCATCGGGGAGGAAAAGTTCGACGTCAAGGCCCCCGACGTGACCGCCCAACTGGCCAAGCTGCGCGGCCTGAACCCCCAGGCCATCATGTCTTTCTGTACCGGCGAACCGGCGGCCCTGGTAGCCCGCAGCATGGGCCAAATGGGGATGAAAATCCCGGTGGTGGTCAGCCACGGCAACGCCACGGCCGGGTTTCTGAAACTGGTGGCCCAGGTGCCGGAACTGGTGATCGTGCCCTCCGGCAAGATCATGGCCCCGGATTCCATTCCGGACGCCGACCCGGTCAAGAAGGTGGTCGTCGAGTTCGCCCGGGAATACCAGAAAAAATACGGGGAGCCGGCCAATTACTTCTCGGGCCAACAGGCCGACGCTGTGGCCCTCACCGCCGAAGCGCTGCGGCTCTCCAAATCCGATGACCCGGTGAAGCTGCGGGACGCCATCGAGGGGATCAAGAACTTTCCCGGCTGCAACGGCGTGTACAACATGTCGCCCAAGGACCACCACGGCACCACCATGGAAAACATGATCCTGCTCACCGTCAAGGACGGCAAATGGCAGGTCCTGGATTAGATTCTTATACCACATTGAATTGAAACCAACTTGATGGGCGACTATTCCCACCTGGTCCAGTTCCTGTTCAGCGGGCTGACCTCGGGCAGCATTTACGCCCTGATGGCCGTCAGCCTGGTGATCGTTTACAAGGTTTCCCTGGTCATCTGCTTCGCCCAGGGCGAATTCTTCGTCCTGGGCGCCCTGACCATGGTCACCCTGACCACCCGCGGTCTCCCGCTGCCCCTGGCCTTCGTCCTTTCTGTCCTCATCGCCGCCCTGCTGGGGGCGGTGCTGGAACGTCTGCTGATCCGCCCCTTGCAGCAGTCTTCCGTGGGCAACCTGATCGTCATGACGGTCGCCATCTCCCTGGCCCTCAAAGGGCTGGCCCTGCTGATCTGGGGCAAAGAGTCCCACATCCTCCCCCCTTTTTCCGCCGGCCAGCCCCTCGAAATTCTGGGCGCCACACTACAGCGCCAGGTGCTCTGGATCATCGGGCTCACGGGCGCCGCACTGCTGGGGGTCTGGCTCTTTTTTGAGAAGACCACTTTAGGCATCGCCCTGAGGGCCTGCGCCGAAAACCGGCAGGCCGCCAGCCTCATGGGCATCAGCCCGGCCAAGGCGGCGGTCTTCTCCTGGGCCTGGGGTGCGGGGATCGGGGCCCTGACCGGGGTTGCCGTGGCCCCCCTGCTCTTCATGCAATACGGCAGCGGCACCATGCCCATGGTCAAGGGCTTTATCGCCATGTCCATCGGCGGGCTGGCCAGCATCGCCGGGGCGGTGGCCGCCGGAATGCTCCTGGGCATCGTGGAAGCCTTTACCATCGGCCTGCTTTCCTCCCAATTCTCCGATACGATTGTCTTCACGCTGTTGATCCTCATCCTGGTTTTTAAGCCGAGCGGCCTCTTCGGCGCCCGGGCGAGGCGTGAGGTATGAACGCGTTGCGCCGTTTCGGCTGGCTGGCGGCGGTGCTGTTCATCGCCCTTTACCCGGTCACCCTGGGAGGGATGTCGCCCTACAAGAGCGGCATCCTGATCTTCGTCGGCATCTACGTCATTCTGGCAGTCAGTCTGGACCTGCTCATGGGCTTTGCCGGCCAGATCTCCGTGGGCCATGCCGCCTATTTCGCCATCGGCGCCTACGTCTCCGGAATCCTCACCGTCAAGGCCGGCATCCCCCCCCTGCCCGCCCTGCTGGCCGGCCTGCTGCTGAGCGCCGGCGTGGCCTGGGCCAGCGGCCGGCCGGTCCTGGCCCTGAAGGAATACTACCTGGCCATGGCCACCCTGGCCCTGAACGAAATCGTGGTGACCCTCATCATCGGTCTCCAGGGTTTGACGGGGGGGGCCTCCGGCCTGCGGGACATTCCCTCCTTCAGCCTCTTCGGGTTCGGCTTCGACAACCCCATTCATTACTATTACCTGGTCTGGTTTGCAGTCCTCCTGGTGGTCGTGGCCAGCCTGGCCGTGGTCCGCTCGCCCTTCGGGCGGACCCTGATCGCCATCCACAGCGACGAAACCGCCGCCGCCACCTTCGGCATCGACTGCGCCCGCTACAAGGTCCGCATCTACGTCCTCTCAGCCGTGTTCGCCTCCCTGGCCGGCTCCCTGTTCGCCCATTACATGGGCTTTGTGGCCCCGGACGATTTCGGGGTCCTCACCTCCATCAACATCCTGGTCATGCTCTTCCTCGGCGGCACGGGGACCATTTTCGGACCGATCCTGGGGGCTTCCTTTTTAAAATTGCTGCCCGAGTTGACCTACAGCTTCCAGGACTACGAACTGCTGCTGAACGGGCTCATCCTGATTGTGGTCCTCGTATTCATGCCCCGGGGCCTGTATGGGCTCTGGACCTCTCTGCGGGACAGGGTTTTCCCCGGGAGGGCCGGATGAAACCCCTGAACATGGAAAAAGCCGCCGGCGAAGACCCGCAACGGACACTGCTGCAGGTCCGCGAGGTTTCCAAGGCCTTCGAAGGGCTACAGGCCCTGGACAGGGTCGGTTTCGAGGTGCGGTCCGGCACCATTAAATCCATCATCGGGCCCAACGGCGCCGGGAAAACGACCCTGCTGAACATCATCAACGGTCTGCTGGCGCCCAACAGCGGCGAGGTATTTTTTCAGGGGCACCGCTTGACCGGCCTGCCCACCCACCGCATCGCCGCGCTAGGAATTTCCCGGACCTTCCAACTGATCCGGCTCTTTACCGTCAACAAGGCCACGGTCCTGGACAACGTCCTCCTGGGGGCCCACCGGCACCTGCAGCCTTCGATCACGGGCGCCCTCCTCTTCCGGGCCCGCACGGCCCGGCAGGAAAAGGAAGCCCGGGAAAAAGCCGCGGACCTGTTGCGCTTCGTCGGTCTGGAAGACGTCGGGGCGGCACTGCCCGGGGCCCTTTCCTTCGGCAGCCAGCGCCTGCTGGAACTCGCCCGGTGCCTCATGTCCGACCCGGACCTGCTGTTGCTGGACGAGCCGGCCTCCGGGTTGAACGGTGCGGAGGTCGAGCGTTTCATGGAACTGCTGACCGCCCTCCGGACCCAGGGCAAGACGATCCTGCTGGTAGAACACAACATGAAGCTGGTCATGAACATTTCCGATGACGTTCTAGTCCTGAATTTCGGCCGGCGGCTGGCCGAGGGGCCCCCGGCTCTGATCAGCTCCGACCCGGAAGTGATTCGGGCCTATCTGGGATCGGAGGACCGCGACGGATGGCAGGTGACCTGATGCTGACCCTCCGGGATATCCATGCCGGTTACGGGCGCGTTCAGGTCCTGCACGGCATCGATCTGGCCATCGGCGCCGGCGAACTGGTGACCCTCCTCGGCGCCAACGGGGCCGGAAAGTCGACCCTGCTCAAAGTCATCTCCGGGCTGCTGAACCCGTCCCAGGGCCGTATTCTGTTCCTGGACCAGGACCTGACCCGCCGGCGTCCGAACGCCATCGTGCAGGCCGGCATCGTTCAGGTGCCGGAAGGGCGCCAGATCTTCGCCGATCTGACGGTGCAGCAGAACCTGATCCTGGGCGCCTACGCCCACGGCAGCAAGCGGGAGCACCTGGAAAAGATGTATCCCCAGGTCTTCGGGCTGTTTCCGATCCTCAAGGAGCGTTTGCAGGGCAAGGCCGGATCCCTGAGCGGCGGGGAGCAGCAGATGCTGGCCATTGCCCGGGGCTTGATGGCGCAGCCCAAGGTCCTCCTGCTCGATGAACCCTCCCTGGGTCTGGCGCCGCTGGTGGTCCAGAATATCTTCGAGATCCTCAAGGGGCTGCGGGCCGAAGGCATCCCCATTTTATTGGTGGAGCAGAACATGCGGGCCGCTCTGAAGGTCGCCGACCGCGGCTACGTGCTGGAGACCGGCCGCATCGTCAACCAGGGCACGGCCCGGGAACTGCTGGAGAATGACGAGGTTAGGAAAAGATATCTGGGGATGTAAATTAGTTGGAGTGTTGGAATGCTGGAGTATTGGTTTTTTAAGCATTACTCCAGCACTCCAACACTCCATTATTCCGATTTCCATAAGGAGTTTTTTCATGCATTACGATCCTGAAAAAAACGACCACGGCCTGGCCTTCAACCCTTTTAAGTCCTGCGTCGTCCCCCGCCCCATCGGCTGGATCTCGACCATCAGCCCGGACGGGGTGCCCAACCTGGCCCCTTTCAGCCAGTTTCAGAATCTGACCTTCGACCCGCCCTACGTGATGTTCGCCGCCAATCAGAATACGTTGGGGAAACGGAAGGATACGGTGGTCAACAGTGAACAGACCGGGGAATTCGTCTACAACATGGCCACCTACGATCTGCGGGAAGCGGTCAACCGCTCCGCCGCGGAGGTGCCTCCGGAAGTGGACGAATTCGAACTGGCCGGCGTGACCAAGGTTCCGGCCCTTCGGGTAAGGCCCCCCCGTGTGGCCGAATCCCCGGTCCAGTTCGAGTGCCGCTACCACCAGACCCTGCGCCTGCCGGGCCAGGGGTTGATGGGTACAGTGGACGTGGTCATCGGCCGGGTGGTGCTGGTTCATATCCGCGACGAGGTCCTCAAACCGGACGGCCGCCTCGATATCCTGAAAATCCGCCCTTTAGGCCGTCTCGGTTATTATGATTATACGACCGTAGATTCAATATTCGAAATGGTAATTCCGGGAGAAAATGAAAATCTACTCCAAGGGCTGGAGGGTAGGGCAGGGGAGAAGAAATAGATCAATCGCAATTTTCATGCTTCGGGGTATCTGCTCCGGGCATGGGGGTTAAAACAATAACATCCTTTAAATGAGGAAAATGATGAATCTGGCTAAAAACCTGGAAGCCGCCGCCTTTTATTTCCCGGATCGCCCGGTCCTGCGCGAGGGAGGCTTGGAAATCCATTACGCCCAATTGAACGAACGGGCCAACCGGGTCGCTACGGCCCTGATCGAACTGGGCCTGCAGTCGGGGGAGCTCGTCGGACTGTGTGCTCCCAATTCAGCGGACTGGATCACTTTTTACTTCGGTGTCCTTAAGACCGGTGCGATAGCCGTCACTTTATCCTCGCTGCTGGCCGGCGACGAGCTGGCTCTTCTGGTCAATCATGCCCGACCCCGCTTCGTCTACACCACGGAAAACAAGCGGACCGTCCTGGAAGGGATCCGGGCCGATTGCGGCCTTGAAAAACTGATCTGTCCCGGCGGGGACCTGGACCTGGCGGGATTGATAGCCCGGGGATCGGGAACCTTCCGGGCCCGGGAACGGGACCGGGCCGACACGGCGGCCGTCCTGTATACCGGGGGAACGACCGGCACGCCGAAAGGGGTCATGCTGACCCATGAAGGGATAAATTTTTCCAGCCAGGCGACGGTTTATTTCGAGCGGTCCACCGAGACGGACCAGGCCCTCTGTTTCATGCCCTTCAACCATGTCTTCGGCCAGATTCATATCATGAACGGCACTATCCTGAGCTGCGGCTGCCTGGAAATTCTGTCCGGTTTCGACCTGGATCGGATTGTTTCGGCCATCGCCGCCGGTCGGGTGACCAAGTTTTTTGCCGTACCCACGGTGTATATCCGGCTGCTGAGCCTGCCGGATTTGGAAAGGAAATTGGGAAAGCTTCGCTATTGTTTTTCTGCCGCCGCCTCCATGGCCCGGGAGATCGTCAAGCAATGGAAGGAACGGACCGGCATCACCATTGCGGAGTCATACGGCATGACCGAGGGCATGCCGGTTACCTATAACCACTATTATCCGGAACGGCACCGGGTGGGCTCGGTGGGAACCCTGGTTCCGGGTGTGGAAGTGCAAATCCGGGACACCGCCGGAAATCTTTTGGGAACCGGACAGGAAGGGGAGATCTGCGTCCGAGGGCGCAACGTCATGAAGGGGTACCTCAACAATCCCGAAGGGACCCGGACGGCTTTCTGGGAAGGGGAGTGGTTTCGTTCCGGGGATATCGGCGTGTTCGACGACGACGGCTATCTCCACCTGGTCGACCGTCTGAAGGATATGGTCATTACCGGCGGGGAAAACGTCTACCCTCGGGAGGTGGAAGAGGTGCTCTATCAACATCCGGCGGTGGAGGAATGCGCCGTGATTGGCCTGCCGAGCCCGGAATGGGGGGAGCAGGTGACGGCCGTCATCGTTCCCAAACCCGGTGAGACCATCGATGCGGAGGCGTTAAAGTCTTTCTTGAAATTTCGATTGTCGCCTTTTAAAGTACCTAAGGAGTATATATCGGTTGAAGAGCTGCCCAAGAGTCCGGCGGGCAAGCTCCTAAAAAGGGAACTTCGAGGAAACTTTTCTAAAAAAAATTGACCTCCAGCAGGGGTTGATCGAAACCGGGCTGGGCACCTCTCAGGTAGACGGACATGACCCTTTTCTCCCAAATCCTTCAATATGCCATTTCCGGGCTCACCGGCGGCAGCATTTACGCCGTGCTGGGGATCTGCTGGAGCGTGGTGTATCTGATCACCAAGGTCCTCAACTTCACCACCGGCGAGTTCGTGATGCTGGGCGGCATGCTCACTTGGGGCTTTCATGGCGCGGGCCTGGGACTGTTGCCCTCGTCTTTGCTGGCAGTGGCCGCCACGATCGCCATTGCCGTCGTCATGGAACGGACGGCCATCCGGCCGGTCCGACAGCCTTCGGAGATGGTCTACATGATGCTGACCATCGCCCTGGCCTCGATTCTCAAAGGCGTTATCCTGCTGAAATGGGGCTCGGAAACCCGGAAAATTGAGCCCCTGTTCGGCAATACTCCCATACAGTTGCTGGGGGCCACTCTGACCCCTCAGGTCATCGTGGTCTTCGTCTTCCTGATCATCGTCACCGCCGGACTCTCCTGGTTTCTTAACGTTACCCTGTTCGGTAAAGCGCTGCGCGCTTCGGCCGTCAATCCTATCGGGGCCAAACTGATGGGCATCGATATCAGCCGCTTCCGGCTTTTCTGCTTTGGCTTGGCCGGCGGATTGGGGGCCCTTACGGGTATCATTACCGCCCCGATTACCTTCACGGGTTACGAAATCGGGCTGTTAAATGGGTTGAAAGGGTTGGTGGCCGCCATTGTGGGCGGGTGGACGATTATCGGGACGGTCCTGGCCGCTCTGTCCCTGGGGCTGCTGGAAGGGTTTTGCGCCGGGTTCATCTCCGCCAGTCTAAAGGATGTATTTTCCCTGCTGGTAATGGTCGTTTTTCTGGTTCTCAGCACCTACCGGCTGGGTTTCCGGAGAAAGCCTCTATGAAGTCGGCGACGCGGCTCCCGCTGCCCTTCCTGGTCTTTGCCCTGGCGATATTTCTGCTGCCTCTGATGGTATCCGGCTCCTACGTTGTCGGGGTCATGTGTTTTGCCGCCATTTACGGCGCCCTGGCCCTGGGCAAAGGCGTGCTGCTGGAACAGGCCGGCATCTTCTCCCTGGCCCATCCCACCTGGTTCGGGCTTGGCGCCTACGTCACGGGCATCGCCGCGGTCAAAGGCCTTCCCCCCCTGGCGGCCATCCTGCTGGCCGCTGCCTTTGTAGCCCTGGTGGCTTTTGGTTTAGGGGCTCCGTTGCTTCGGCTCAAAGGGTATTACCTGGCCTGCGCCACCTTCTCGCTTCTGTTGATCATCGAGATTGTCATCGCCAACCTGGGATCGCTGACCGGCGGCCATGACGGTCTTATGGGCATCCCGCCGTTGTCTATCGGGGGGCTGGGGCTGGAGGGGGACCGTCCTTTTTATTATCTGTCCTGGGGACTCTGTCTGGGGACCTACTGGTTTCTGAACAATCTGATGCATTCCCGCATGGGCCGGGCCATCGTCGCCTTTAACGACAGTGAAACGGCCAGCCGTTGCCTGGGGATCAACGTGGCGGCCTATAAACTCCGCTTGTTCGTCATCACCGCCATCATGGCCAGTCTGGTGGGCAGTCTCTTCTGTTTCTGGATCCGCTACATCATGCCCGCCCTTTTCGGCTTTCCCCTCTTGGTGCAATTAATCACCATGATCATCATCGGCGGCGGAAAAACCCTTTATGGACCCTTGCTCGGGAGTCTGGTCGTCATGTGGCTGCAGGAACTGATCCATGCCTACCTGGGAAAGGTGCTGGCGGTCATGACGGCCGAAGTGGACGCGCTCTTTTTCGGGATCATTATTGTGATCATCCTTATTTTTATGCCCGGCGGGCTGGCCGGGTGGCTGGAACGGTTGAATCCGGCCGGAAGGAGGTCCCGTGCGCGGACCAACCCGTTCTGAAGCCTGGCTGGAGGTAAAGGAAGTCAGCCGGCACTTCGGCGGCATACAGGCCTTGGCCCGGGTCTCTTTCCAATTGGAGCCAGGCAGCATTACTTCGCTCATCGGCCCCAACGGGGCAGGGAAGACGACCTTGATCAACGTCATCACCGGCCTGGTTCCGGCGGACGAAGGGCGCATTCGTTTTCAGGGGGAAGATATCGCCGCCCTGGCGGCCCATACCATTGCCGCCCGGGGTATTGGCCGGACTTTTCAATTGGAGGAACTTTTCGGCAGCCTCTCGGTGTTGGAAAACGTCATGGTGGGCTGCCATGTGCGCAGCCGCTCCGGCATGGTGTCCTGCGGTCTGGCTCTGCCTTCGGCCCGGAGAGAAGAACAGCAGGAACGGGAGGCCGCCCTGGCCAACCTGCAGTTGGTCGGCCTGGAACGAAAGGCCGGGGATCCGATAGCCAGGCTGCCCCTGGGCGAGCGAAAGCTGGTGGGGGTGGCCCGGGCCTTGAGCATGAATCCCCGGCTGCTCCTGCTGGATGAACCGGTCGGTGGTCTGGCGGCCCATGAGATCAATAAACTGGTGGAGCTGATTTACAAGCTCCGGTCGGAAGGGTTAACCCTATTCATTGTAGAACACAATATGCCTTTCGTTATGTCCCTTTCGGAAAAGATATTGGTCCTCGACATGGGATCGCTGATCGCCGAAGGACCGCCGGATGAAATCCGGCGCAACCAAACCGTGATCAAGGCTTACCTGGGCGAGGAGGTGGCCGTTGCCTGATCCGCTGCGCGGTGAAACGCTGGCCCCATGATCCGGGAAGCGCTGCGGCGCCGCGACTCGCGTTGCAAGGGATTTCCACTTTTTACGGGGAAGCCCAGGTCTTGAAGGAGATTTCCCTGACCGTCCGGGCCGGACAGATCGTGACCCTTCTGGGCAGCAACGGCGCCGGCAAAAGCACCCTGCTGAAGACCCTCACGGGATTGCTGATTCCCCGGTCCGGGAGGATCCTTTTTGAGGGCCGGACCATCGAAGGTCTTCCGGCACACCGGGTCATTGCCCAGGGGATTGCCAGTGTTCCCGAAGGGAGGGAACTATTCGGCTCCCTGAGCGTGATGGATAATCTGCTGATTGGGACCTACTCCCTGTCCGGCGAGAAAAGAAAGGAGGCCCTGGCCGATCGTCTTAAAATGGTCTTCACCCTTTTCCCTATCCTGCAGGAACGGATCAAGCAGAAGGCCGAGACCATGTCCGGCGGGCAGCAGCAGATGCTGGCCATCGGCAGGGCCCTGATGGCCATGCCGAAACTGCTGGCCCTGGATGAACCTTCGTTGGGGCTTTCGCCCCTGCTGGTGGCGGAGATGATGCGCGTCCTGAAGGAAATCGCCCAAGGGGGGGACATTTCCCTGCTGCTGGTGGAGCAGAACGCCCGGGCGGCCCTGAAGATCGCCGACTATGTTTACGTGCTGGAAAGGGGGGAAGTGGTCCTGACCGGCACGGCCCGGGAGGTCATGGAGAGCCCGGTCATCCAAGCCGCTTATCTGGGAGGATAAATATGTTTAAAGCTCTCGCAGCCTTGGCAGGTTATGGGTTCGCGGAGTGACTGGAGAGTTTGCGTTTGGCAGTAATCGTCCCGCCAAAGGAACAATCACTTCCTCAGCGTTCTCGGCGTCTCTGCGTGAATAGGTCTTTCCAGGACTGAAAAATATAAAACCAAAATTTAAACAAATCAAAAGGAGGAACATTATGAAACGCATGTTGGGAATTACCTTGGCCATGGTCCTGGTAGGGGTCTGCTTTTTCTCCGGCAACAGCCTGGCCCAGAAAGCTCCTTATGTAATTGGCGGCACCATGGATATGACCGGCCGCCAGTCCAATCTGGGGATCGGGGGAAAAAGAGGCATGGAGATCGCCGTGGACACCATCAATGCCGCCGGCGGTGTAAACGGACGGCAACTCAAAGTGGTATATTATGACACGGAGAGTGAGCCGGCCAAAGCGGTTATTCACACCAAGAGATTGATCGAAGTGGACAAGGTGGTCCTGCTCGGCGGGTACAGCTCCTCCGGCGCCGCCATGGCCGTCCTGCAGACCGTCGAATCCGGAAAAACCCCGATGATCGCCGCTACCCCCATCGACAAACTCTGGATCCCCACCAAGAAATGGGTCTTTAACGTCGTGCCCCGGCAGCGGGAGGCCTCGATCCCCAACCTTTTGGAAAACCTGCAACACCAGGGCGCGAAGAAAATCGCCTACCTGTACATCGACACGGCCTACGGCCAGGCCGGAAAAGAAGTTTTCGATTGGGCGGTTAAAGAGCTGAAGATCACTCCGGCCGTAGTAGAGAAATATGCCCCCGGGGCCACCGATATGAGTCCCCAGATCACCCACCTCAAGGCCGCCGGCGTGGACGGACTGCTGATTACCGGCAACGTGCCGGACACGGTCGTCGTTATCAAGAACGCCCGGGATCAGGGTTTCAACCATCCCATCGTCAGCGATTATGCCATTGTGGGCCCTGAGTTCATCGACCTGGGCGGGAAATATGCGGAAGGGATCGTCAGCACTTCCCTAAAAACCTTGATTGCTCCGGACCTGCCGGCAGGCGACATCCAGAAAAAGGTGGCCATGGATCTATATACCAAATACACCAAGCTCTACGGGGCCTTCAGCCTCTATGCCGGCCACCCCTGGGACCAGGTCTATCTGGCGGTGGAGGCTTTGAAGAAGGTGGACCCCAAGTTGGATCCGGCCAATGCCAATGACCTGATCAAGATTCGGGAGCAACTGCGGGACAACCTGGAAAAGGTCAAGGGCTTTGTGGGCCAGAACGGCGTCTTCAATTATTCCCCGGAAAACCATAACGGTCTGGGCCCCAAGTGCTACGTGCCGGTGGTGGTCGAGAAGGGAGCCTGGAAGCTGTACAAAGGGAAATAAACCGAACGTCGAACATCGAACATCCAACATCCAACATCGAATGTTCAAATGTTAGAATGGCCGAATGCCATGATCGAACCCCCTTCTGTGACCGGGAAGGGGTTGGGAAAGGGATGCGGAGAATCCAGGAGTTACGTTACCTCACCGGCTTAACCTCCGACCGGTGCGTATGCCTACGGGGAGAACCCTGTTTCGAATTTTTGAATTTCGGTCATTTGAATTTGTTTCGGATTTCGTGTTTCGGATTTCGAATTTTAACTCATGATTTTACTAACTCTATTTTGTATTTTGGGAGGAATTAGATGGACCAAAAATTGATAGAACTAATGGCGGACCTGAAGGAAGAGGAAACGGCGGCCCGGGTCAAGGAGCTGGTAGACGCAAAAACGGATCCCCTGGAGATCCTGGCCGCGGCCCGGGCGGCCATGGAAATCGTGGGCAAACGCTTTGAAACCTTCGAATACTTCATCCCGGACCTGGTCATGGCCGGTGAGATCCTGACGGCCATCACGGGAATCGTCAAGCCCCTTCTGACCAAGGGCGCGGAGGGTCCCAAGAAAGGCCGGGTCCTGATCGCCACCGTGGAAGGGGATATCCACGATATCGGCAAGGACATCGTCGTCTTCATGCTGGAGGTGAGCGGTTATGAAGTGCTCGATCTCGGGCATCGATGTGCCGATTGAAACCGTGGTGGAGAAGACCCGGGAATTTCAACCGCAGGTGGTGGGCCTGAGCGCCTTTCTCACCCTGGCCTTCGATTCTCTGAAGCAGACCATCGAGGCCCTGGAGACGGCCGGTCTACGGAAAAATATCAAGATCATGATCGGAGGTGGGCAGATCGACGAGGAGATCCGGCAATATGTCAAGGCCGACGCCTACGGTCGCGACGCCATCGCCGCCGTCAACTTCTGCAAACAGTGGATAGGAGAATGAGGATGAAAGAAAACGCGGCTGAGCTGTATCAACAACGGGAAAAGCGGGTCCTGGAGGCCATCGCCCTGCGCGTCCCGGACCGGGTGCCCATTCTGGTTTTTTTCGCCTTTTTCCCGGCCAAGTACTGTGGAGTGACTATTCAGGAGCTGATGTACGATCCGGAAAAGCTTTTTGCGGCCCAATGGAAAACCATGGTCGATTTCGCGCCGGACATGGACAACAATCCCTTCGGACTGCGTCTGTTGGGACCCATCCTGGAGACCCTGGATTTCAAGCCCCTGAAGTGGCCCGGCCATGGGGTGACCGCCAACCGGACTTACCAGTATATCGAGGGAGAATACCTGAAGGCCGAGGAGTACGACCACTTTCTCCTGGACCCCACCGACTTCATGATCCGTCGGTTCTGGCCCCGCATTATGGGGGCTTTGAGCGGATTTCAGCAGCTCCCGCCGCTCCACAACATCATCAGTTATTACCTGGGGGTTTCCATGGGCTTCCGGGCTTTTGCCCAGCCGGAAGTCAAGGCGGCCCTGGAAACGTTGGTGAAAGCCGGTGAAAAATCGCAGGAGATCGCCACCTATGCCATGCGTTTCACCAAGGAGGCCAAGGAAGCCGGTTTTCCCATGCAGTTCGGCGCCGTCTCCCAGGCCCCCTTCGACACCTTGAGCGATTTCTTCCGGGGCATGAAAGGGACCATGCTCGACATGTACCGCCGGCCGGAGAAGGTCGTCGCGGCCTGCGAGAAACTGCTGCCCTTCATGATCGAAATGGCCGTGAACGGCACCCGGGCCACGGGGAATCCCCGGGTGTTCATCCCGATCCACTGGGGTCTGGACAACTTCATGTCCAAGGAGCAGTTCGACCGGTTTTTCTGGCCTACTCTCCGGGACCTGATGGTGGCCCTGATCAATGAGGGGCTCAATCCCTGCCCCTTATGGGAAGGCAACTGCACCACCCGTCTGGAGACCATCAAGGACATCCCGGCCGGCAAGGCCTGCTATGCCTTCGAGGCCACCGACATGGTCAAGGCCAAAGAAATCCTGGGCGGCACGGTCTGCATCCGGGGCAACGTGCCCTTGTCCATCATGGCCACCGGCACGCCGGACCAGGTCCGGGCCTATTGTAAAAACCTGATCGACACGGTGGCCAAGGGCGGCGGGTACATCATGGACACCTCCACCGGCCTGGAGGACGCCAAGATTGAAAATGTGAAGGCCTTGTTTGATTTTACCAGGGAATACGGAGTGTATTAGAACGACAAACTCGCAAATTCGCAAAGGACGCAAATCCGAAACAAGCACCAATGTTCAAAATTCGCAATTACCGAAACGAAGTTTTCTTTTGAATTCTTTGGACATTTGATCATTTGAATTTGTTTCGGATTTCGAGTTTCGAATTTCGGATGAAAAATTTTGGGGGAATACGGAAATGGAAACAATCGTAAAGAGTCCTCTGGGCAAGGAAGTGATCATCGGCGACGGTCGGCCGACTGTCCTGATCGGGGAGCGGATCAATCCTTTCGGGAAAGGTCCGCTGAAGGAAGCTATGAAATCAGGAGATATGGAGCCCATCCGCCGGGAGGCCTTGAAACAGGCGGAGACGGGCGCCGATATCCTGATTGTCAGCGTAGCCACTTTTGGGATCGATGAGGCGGTGGTACTGCCTCAAGTAGTTCAGGCGGTCAAGGAAACGGTGGATATCCCTCTGTGTTTGGAAAGCCGGAATCCACAGGCCCTGGATAATGCTTTAGGCTTAGGTCTCGGCAAACCCGTCATCAGTTCGGTCACCGGGGAGGACCCGGTGCTGGATAAAATCCTGCCCCTGGTGAAACGATACGGAACCGCTCTGGTGGCCATGGCCTCCGGTGGCGTTGGCGTCCCCAAGGACCCGCAGAAAAGATTGGAGATCGCCGGCCACATCCTCGAACGGACCGATTCCCTGGGGATACCCCGGGAAGACCTGCTGCTGGACTGTCTGGCGGAATCGAGCGCCGTGAACGATAAGGCCGTACTGACGACCCTGGAAACCCTGGAGACCGTCAAGCGGGAAACCGGGGTCAATCTCGTCCTGGGGGCCAGCAACGTCTCCTTCGGCCTGCCGAACCGGTTGGCCGTCAATGCCGTCTTTCTGGCCCTGGCCATCCGGGCCGGTTTGAACTGCGCCATCGTCGACGCCGCCCGCATGAAGCCATTCATCCTGGCGGTGGATCTGATGCTGGGCCGGGACCGTCTGGCCCGGCGTTATACGAATTACAACCGGAAGATAAAGAGTTAAGAATCGTCATTCCGGACAAGCGAAGCGCGATCCGGAATCCAGCCTCAGGCTAAGCTCCAAACGCCCTGGATACCGGATCAAGCCCGGTATGACAGCAAAGAACAAAGGAAAAAAACATGCCTCTCTTTGAGAACAACGATGAACAGCGCCTATTCCGGCAGGAATTCCGAAAATTTTGCATCCGCGAGATCACCCCTAACGTGGAAGCCTGGGAGCGGGACCGGGCTGTTCCCCGGGAACTCTGGAGAAAAATGGGGGAGCAGGGCTTTCTCTGCCCCTGGCTTCCGGAGGAATACGGCGGCTTCGGCCTGGATTTCAGTTACTCGATTATCATCGGGGAGGAACTGATCCGGGCCGACGGCTTCGGAGTGGGCGTACCTTTGCACGCCGATGTGGCCGTGCCGTATATTTATTCCTACGCTTCGGAAAAACTGAAAAAAAGGATCCTGCCGGGCTGCACCACCGGAGAGATCATTACCTGTATCGGCCTGACCGAACCCAACGCCGGATCGGATCTGGCGGCCATCCGGACCAAGGCCGTCCGGCGAGGCGATTATTACGTCATCAACGGCCAGAAGACCTTTATCACCAACGGCATTTTTGCCGATGTGGTAGTGCTGGCCGTGCGGGTGGAATCGCCTGACGGGCCGGGAGGAATCAGCTTGATCGTGGTAGAAGCCGGCACGCCGGGGTTCTCCCGGGGCAGGAAGCTGGAAAAGATGGGCTACCACATGCAGGACACGGGCGAGCTTTTTTTCGAGGACTGCCAAGTTCCGGTTGGGAACCTGTTGGGGGAAGAGGGTAGGGGGTTTAAATACATGATGGAGAAGCTGGCCCGGGAGCGGCTTGAGGTCTGCGTCAAGTGTCAGGCCATGGCCGAAGAATGCCTGAAAGAGGCTTTGAACTACGCCAAAGTGAGGGAGGCCTTCGGGCGGACCATCGGCAGCTTCCAGCACAACTCCTTCAAGCTGGCCGAGATGGCCACCGAGGTGGATATCGGCCGCACCTACCTCAACACCCTGGCGGCGGAATACATCCGCGGCGACGACATCACCACCCGGGTCTCTATGGCCAAGGCCTGGCTGGGGGAGATGGTCAACCGGGTGGCCTACCAGGCCGTCCAGCTCCACGGCGGCTACGGTTACATGGAAGAGTACCGCATCAGCCGCCTCTTTCGCGACGCCCGCAGCCTCTCCATCTTCGCCGGCACCACCGAGATCATGAAACTGATCATCGCCCGGAGGCTGGGGCTGGGGCCGGTGTAAGTAAAGCGGGGTATTCTTATTTTCTTCAGGGGTCTTATTCTATACCGTTAGACCCAGCCCTTTGTCTGTTTCAGGTGGGGCCTCGAGGGTTTTTCCCGGGGCGGAGGAGCGACCGAATGGATTCGATCCCCTATCCCCAGAAGAGATGTTTAACACTAATATCTTCGTCAATTTCATTCCCAATGGAGTCCTGTACCGCCACCGCTGATCTCATAGGCCTCACGTTGCTGGGGAGTGGCATTTAACAGCCTGGGGAAAAAAGCCAAGGGCACGCTCAGCTTACGTCCATCGGCCAATTCGACCCAAAGGTTGTCCGGATCAAAATAAATTTTACGGGCCAACGGCCTAAGTGAAGAAGGATTCATTCCAGCGCCTCCCAATGAGCTATAATAACTTAATTGATCAAATTTTCTATAATTTTCTTTGGGTGGTCAAGGGCAGTTGTATTGCTCACAAGGCTGGCGCAATTCTGTGAACCGCTGAGAGCCATGTTAGTTACGATGATATCTTATGCGGAAAGACGAGATCATCGTTGCAATTGATAAAGCTCGCAAAGGGATGGATCAGTATTTGGACATAAGATAGGAGTTTTCAATCCATGGCTAAAAAGGAAAAAGATCCCCTTGGGGAATATCTAAAGCTCAAGAATGAAATGATCCGGGAAAAGGTGGAAGATATTTTCCGGACTCAGCCGGAGAACTGGGGGGAAGCCCTGGAGGAAGACGGTTTCAAATATTATGAAGAGGAGGATGAGGAAGAAATTGAAGAAAGGAAGGCCAGGCCCCAAAACAAGGCCCAACGGGATCTGGTAGCTTATTTTGAAGGCCAAAAAGAAATCTCCGATAATCTCCTTACTACCCTGATCACCGAACGGTACAAGAAACGTCCCAACTTACCCCTAATTAGAAAATATTTCAAATCGGCCAATCAGAGGCTCAAGGCCCTGATTATCTGGGGCCTGGATCATTATCCCGCCAGCCTCCAGCTCTTATCCGATTTAACCTATTATCATGAATTTGAAAATGTCCTGAGACTCCTTATCCATTATTATACCGATGCCTGTGTCCATCAGACCAATCTCAAGGTGTTCACCGAGTTGGCCCAAGATTTCTATTATGCTACCGATCTTGACGGATATAATGCCCTGTATGCCCTGCGGGAGTTGTTCGAACCCGGGACGGAGAAAAGAAAGATTATCGATTTTCTGATCGCCGAAGAGGAAGAGGAAAAAATCGAAACGGTTGATTTCTGATTGTTAAAGAAACCCCTAATACCGATTTCCCCCCATCCTTTGCTGAAAAGTTGCTGGAATTCCAAAACGTTCCGGCAGAGTCTATTCCCTCATCCATTGAAATGGTCGATCAGGATGACCGAATCAAAAAGTCTTTCCAACCACCACCAAGGTTTCCATGGCCAAGGTCTGGCTGGGCGAGATGGCCAACCGAGTGGCTTACCAGGCCGTGCAGCTCCACGGCGGCTACGGCTACATGGAGGAGGTCCAAAACAGACGCCTCTTCCGCGACGCCCGCAGCCTCTCCATCTTCGCCGGCACCACCGAGATCATGAAGCTGATCATCGCCCGCAGGTTGGGGTTGGGGCCAGTGTAGATTAATGGAATCCGTGATTCATGAAAGTGTTAACCAATTCTCACACATCAGCTCTTCCACTTTTGAAAAATGGCGTACGTTGGCTGACACCAAGATAAAATTTCGACTAAGGGCGGAAGCCGCAATGAGGACATCCTCCATTCCGATGACTTGTCCCTTCTTTCGAAGAGAGGCCAAAAGATCTCCGGCCAACAGGCCTTCTTTTAAGCCGACTGGAATAACTTGAATCTGAGACACGATCCGATCTACCAACTTTTCCCAGAAAATCTTGAAGTCATCCCGTAGCGCACTTCCATATCTCAATTCCATGATGCAGACAGTAGAGGTATAAAGGTTTTGAGTGGGTTGAGACGACACCCGGGAAAGCAGATAAGGATTGGGGCGTTTCTTGACCAGTTCACTTAGTATATTGGTATCCAAGAGGTACACGGCGATTATTTTTTCCGTTGGGAAACTCTGGGCTTATGTTGAACCCTCTCCCGTACGATCCTTTCGATGTCTTCAAAGAAGGGATCGCTCGCATCCAACCATCCCCCAACTTTAAAGGGAATCGGCTCGGCCGACTCCGGGGGAGATAAAAGGGCCACCGGCTTTCCTCTTTTGGTAATCACGATCCGTTTTTTACCGTAAGCGACCTGGCCCAGAAGGTCTGAAAAGTTTTTCTTGGCCTGGGCCACTCCGATGGTTTCTTGATTCATCACACGTTTCCTCCAATAGGTCATTTTGGCCATTATAGCCTAAATGAGTTTAAACGTCTACCCTATTTATTATCAACGAAGCCAACCGGTTATGTAATTCCAGTTTAAAAGTTATTCCTGGAAGAATATCTCATCTCTTTCTTTTCCGGCATGTCTAAAGCCAGACTATTTTCTGCTCGGTCTCAACCGCCTTGAATTCAGGGTCACCGGTATAGATTGCCGCTTCCTTCATTCTGGCAAGCGCCGCGGCAAAACAATCGGCCAGTGACATTTTGTGAAAAGCCTTGATCTCCCCGGCCGTCTCCGCCAGCTCTTGATCCGCGTCAATGATTTCGATGGGCAAGGCGAGGAGCTTGGCTCTCACCTCGGCCCATCGATCAGCGCCAACTTTTCGTTCGACCATATACCGAACCTCCGCCCAATTCGGGGCGGCCACCAGCAGTTTTTTATCAGCCTCCAAAACCTCTTCGAAGAGGCCGAGCACGATTTCATGTCCTTTTTCCTTGAAAAGAAAGGACAGGACGGCGTAGCTATCGAGTACGATGTTTTCCAAGTTTGGCCTCTTCGTGCTCCCGGTCTTTGGCCCGTTCCTGAAGGAGTTCCTTCGTTACCGAAGTTTCGCTGGCCAGCATACCGTGAACGCTCCGGATGGCCTCTTTGGTCAGCGGCTGGAAAAGGATCTCATCATTTCGTTCAATAAAATACACTTTTACCCCGGCCTTTAGACCGTACCGCCGCCTCAATTTGGCCGGGACCACAATCTGCCCCTTGCTGGTCATAGTGGCTTCTTCCATAGCTTAGAATTACCTCCCTTTTTTTCTATTACAGCTTACATTATATGAAAAGTAAGTCAATTATAATTTATAGGATATTTGTTCAAGTGCTGGATATCGGAAAGCTTCTGTTGGCCGGAGGCTCAATAAGAGAAAATGGACTTCATGTCCAAGGAAGGACCACCGGTTATTTAAAATGACCTTGATTTATCATTCTTTAAAATGTACTATTGTAATATACATTTTAATGGAGGGCAGGGTATGGAAGCCTCGGTGGTTGATTTGCGGTATAAAATGAAGGATGTGCTGGCCGCTTTGGAGAGGCGGGAAGTGATTCGGATTTTGTATCATGGCCAGGTCAAGGGAACCATCATCCCGGTATCGGGTATCCGAAAAATAAAGATGACCGATCATCCCTTTTTCGGTATGAGCAAGGAAGATCCGGCCAGCGTCCCTGAGATAATGGCGGTTCTCCGCAGAGGGAGATATGATGCTCTTTGATACGGATATCTTCATCTGGGTTCAAAGAGGCAATAAGAAGGCCGTGAGCTTGATGGAAGATATCGAAGAACGGCATCTATCCGTCCAAACCTATCTGGAGCTTCTGCAAAATGCCCAGAACAAGGACCAACATCGACAAACGAAAGATTTTCTAAAAACTTTTGATTTCATCGTTTTGCCGTTCACGGAGAATATCGGTCACCGGGCCTGCGTGTACATTGAGGAATATGCACTCCCTAACGGGCTCCGAGCCGGAGATGCGATTATCGCGGCCACGGCCACAGAAAACAACCTGACGCTGTTGACCTCCAATGCCAAACATTTCAGGGCCATTAAGGATTTGCGGCTGAAGATATTTCGCCCCTGAAGATTAGGATCGACTTGACATCCCGGTGATAGGCCGGTATGGTTTTATAAAGAATTTTGAAGAAAGGAATAAACCGCCGTGAGCATGTTTGGGCAAGTCCGCTTTCAAAGCTTTTTCTTTTTCTGCTTTAGGAACGGGTCTGCCCTTTCTGCCGGATTTAAATAGAACCGGAAAAGAACAAGGGCGGACCCGAAACGGGCCGCCCATGGATATTCCTTTAAAGCAAACAGGGCCATGGGGCATCCCCGTGGCCTTTTTTATTCAGGAGTTGGAATAATCACAGCCGAGGGCGGCTGTGCCACATAAAAGGAGGATTGAAAATGAAAAAGGGACCATTGGATGGGATCCGGGTGGTGGAAATCACCTTATTTCAACAGGGACCGGTGGCCGGGATGCGGTTGGGGGACTTGGGGGCCGAGGTGATCAAGGTGGAGCCTCCGGCCGGGGATCCGGGCCGGGGATTCATGAAGGTCATCGGGGCCATGGCGGGCCTCAGGGGAAACAACTATTATTTCGAGCACGGCAACCGCAACAAAAAAAGCATCGTCATCGACCTGAAAAAACCGGAGGGCCTGGACCTGTTTCTCCGGCTGATCGACACGGCCGATGTCTTTCTCAACAACATGAGCATCCGGGCCCCGGAAAAAATGGGAATCGGGCCCGAGGCCCTGTTGAAAAGGAACCCCCGGCTGATCTATGCCCACGCCTCGGGCTGGGGGCGGAAAGGTGAAGAGGCGGAAGATTTTTCCTTTGACTACACCGGGATCGCCCGCTGCGGGCTCGATGATGGCGGCCGGGGAACCGGGGGACCCTCCGGGACAGATCCTGCCGGGTATCGGGGATGAGATCGGGGGCCTGATGTGCGCCTGGGGGGTGACCGCGGCGCTCTTTGCCCGGGAAAAAACCGGGAAGGGCCAGGTGGTGGACACTTCCCTGATGAGCGGACTGATCGGGGCCCTGGCTTTTGTCCTGGCCGCTCCGGCCATCATGGGTCAGGAATTCCCCCGCCAGGTCCGGGCCCGGGCCGGTAACCCGCTGTATAACCATTACCGCTGCCAAGACGACCGCTGGCTGGCTATTGCCCATCTGGACCCCGACCGCTACTGGCCCAAGATCTGTAAAGCCCTGGGGTTGGAGGAATTCCAGGAGGACCCGCGCTTCTGCGGGATCGCCGAGCGCGGGAAAAACGCCGGGGAGCTGGTGACCATTTTGGATCGGCAGTTTGCCTCCCGGGATAGAGGGGAGTGGATGGAAATCCTAAAACAGGAGGGCTGCATTTTTACCCCGGTCCAGACGCCGCAGGAAGTGATCCAAGACCCCCAGGCCTGGGCTAATAACTATTTTATCGAGGTGCCCCATCCGGAATGGGGAGCCCTTAAAATGCCGGGTTTCCCCTGGGATTTCAGCGAAACCCCGGCCTCCTGGCGTTCACCGGCTCCCGGATTGGGACAACACACGGAGGAGATTTTGGCCGGATTGGGATACCGTCCCGAGGAGGTCGCGTCTTTCAAAACAGAAAAGGTTGTGGTGTAAAGATCGCTTTTACAATAAATCTCCATAGTATCAGAGCAGTAGCGGCTTAATCAAAAGAGCTCAGATTTTTTTCTTGACAACCGCATTATAGTTATATTATGAATTTAGTCAGGTCTAGACTGAACGGTCGATACAGAGAAAGGGGGGCTCCGAACGATGGCCGAGAAAAGTGATGTCAGGGAAAGGATCATCGAGACCAGCACCCGACTTTTTCTGGCCAAGGGGTACCGGGGGACCTCGGTCAAGGAGATAACGGAAGAGGCCGGCATCGGTCGGGGTACCCTGTACTGGTACTTCAAAAGCAAAGACGAAATTCTGATCACTATCTTTCAGAAGTTTGACCAGGGACTACTGGACCAACTATCCGCCGCCGTCCGATCCTGTAAGGGCGACTTTACCGCCAAATATAGAATTTTTCATAAGTATTCCACAGAGTTCGCCCGGGACAACCGGGACCTGTCCTTGGCCTTCAACACCCTGTTAAACGAAATCGTGGGCACCCACACCGAAGCGGAAGAAACGGCCAAAACCGTTTACGGGAAGTTCAGCCGCATTATCGAGGATATGCTTAATGAGGGTAAAAAAGACGGTTCGGTGAAGAAGGAAGTGGATGCAACCCTCTACGCCCATGCCGTCATTGCCTGTCACACCGGGATGCTGGTCCAGTGGCTGGTCCATGGCGATTCTTTGAATATGCCCGATTTTGTACGAACAGTGCGCACCTTCATTTTGGAAGGAGTGGCCGCCCGGCCCAAGAAGTAATTTTGTTGGAGTGTTTCTGGACTGAACATTCGATCTAGAGAAAACTGTTTAAAGAAAAAACTGAAACATCGGTTAATTGGAGGCTGCCTATGGAACGTCGCTGGCATAAAGTCTGGCCCCTGTGGGTCCCCAAAACCTTTCCCGTCGAAAAGCCGACCTCCGAGTATATTCGGGAATGGGCTTCCCTCACCCCTGACCATATCGCCCTCAGTTACCACGGACGGGACTTAACCTACGCTGAACTGAACGGTCTGATCGACCGGATGGCCTGGGGTCTCGTGGACCTGGGAATCAAGCCGGGGGACCGGGTGGCCATCCACATGGAAAACTGCCCCCAGTTTGTGATCGCCTATTTCGGCGCCCAACGGGCCGGGGCGGCCGTGGTGCCGGTCAATCCCATGTTCAAGCAGGCCGAACTGGATTACGAATTGAACGACGCCCAGGCGGAAACCCTGATCGGGCTCGACACGCTCTATTCCGAGGTGGAAAAAGTTCGTGACCGGACCCCGCTTAAACAGGTCATTCTGACTTCCCTTCGGGACTACCTCCCCCCCAAACCTATCCTCCCCCTGCCCAAGGAAGCAACGGAGCAAAAACGCTCTTTCCCGGACACAATCGACTTCCAGGAGCTCCTCGAACGATCCTCCGATCAACCCATCTGCCGAGTGAAGGACATAGAGAAAGAACTGGCCATCCTACAGTATACGGGCGGGACCACGGGCCTGCCCAAGGGGGCCATGATCAGCCACTACACCCTGACCTGCGCCAACCTGGGCGCCATGTACTGGTTTCGACACCGGGAGGACGACGTGCACCTCGGCGTCACCCCCTTCTTCCACGTCATGGGGCAGCAGCAGCTCCTGTGCACCCCCCTGGTGTCCGGCGGCCGGATCGTGATCCTCTCCCGGTTTGTCCCGGAGGTGGTGGCTCAGGCCATCACCCATTACCGCTGCACCTACTGGGTAGGGGCGACCACCATGATGATCGCCCTGCTCAGCCTGCCCAATGTCCGGCAATACGATTTTTCCTCTTTCCGGGTCCTCCTGACCGGCGGCACCCCCATTTCGGTAGAACTTCAGAAGCAGTTGAAAGAATTGGCGCCCCGGGCGGCCATCGGCGAAGGCTATGGGCTCTCGGAAACCATCTCCCATGGGGGGGCCGTTACACCCCTATATCGCTACAAGCCGGGTTTCCTGGGCATCCCCCAGCTTAACGAAATCGAGATTCGGGACCTGGAAACAGGCAGACGGGAACTGGGGCCGAACGAAGAAGGGGAAATCACGATTAAAGGGCCGGCGGTGATGCTCGGCTACTGGAATAATCCACAAGAGACAGAGGATGTCTTGAGAGACGGCTGGCTCCATACCGGGGACTTGGGGCTTATGGACGAGGAAGGCTATGTCAAGTTTCTAGGTCGGAAACGGGAGCTGATCAAATGCTCGGGCTACAGCGTCTTCCCGGCCGAGGTGGAGGCGCTGCTCTTCCGGCATCCGGCTGTGAAAGAGACGGCCGTCATCGGGGTCAGCGATCCCTATCGCGGTGAGACCCCCAAGGCCTTCATCATTTTGAAACCGGAGTTTGTGGGGAAGATTTCCGCGGAGGAGATCCTGGACTGGTGCAAAGAGAATATGGCGGCCTACAAGCGCCCCCGGCTGGTGGAGTTCCGGGAGGAATTGCCGAAGAGCGCGGCCGGGAAGCTGCTGAAACGAATCCTGGTCGATGAGGAAAACCAGTCGGCCGAGAAGAAAGGGTAGGGCTGCGGACTATACGCCGCGGTTGAAAAGGCCATGGCCAATAATCAATTGTCAATTTTTAATTAGCAATTATTAACCCAAAGGAGGCAGGAGTATGAAGCTGAGAAACGTGTTAAGAGCAGTGGTATTGGTTACGGCCATGGTGTTTGCCATCGGCACTATGGCCGGTGCGGCGGACGAACCCAAACTGAAATTGCGCATGCAGACCCACCTGATCCCGACCCAGACCAAGCGGGTCACGGCCACACTGGTCCAGGATCTGGCTGCGGCCTCCAAGGGGACCCTGGAACTCACCATTTTCCCGGCGGGAGCCATCGTCCCGGTGAAGGAAATGATGGATGCCGTCGGCAAGGGCACGCTCGATATGGCCATGTATCCGGAAGGCTTCTGGTACAAGGCCATCCCGGTAAGCGAAATCGGCCAGGGGTTGCCTTATTCCTTTATAAACTTTGATGAAGTCCGGGAATTCATGTTCAAGAAGGGGTACATAAACCTCCTGCGTGAAGGCTACGCCAAGCACAACGTCTATATCATCCCTTACGAACCCTTTTCGGTCGGCCTGATGACCAAAAAACCGATCAACAAGGTGGAGGACCTGAAAGGGATGAAGCTGCGGGCCATGGGCATCATGGCCGATTTCTTGGGCAAGTTGGGCGCTTCTACGACGGTTGTGGCCGCCGGGGAATTGTATACCGCCCTGGCTACCGGCGTGGTGGACGGCGCCCATTGGGGCGACGCTGGTCCCATGTACGAAATGAAATTCCAGGAAGTGCTGAAAAACTACATGGAACCGGAACCGATCATCGGCTCCTGGAACAACATCATGATCAACCTGGACCTGTGGAAAAAACTGAAACCGGAACAACGGGCTGCCCTGGAATCGGCCCTGCAGAAGGGCGGTATGGCCGGCTTCACCAGTTCCCGGGCCCTGACCAAAACCGCCAAGGAGGATATGGCCAAAAAATGGAAGGTCCAATTCGTCAACTTGCCCGAGGCCGAGCAGAAAAAAATGGATAAGGTGAGCGAGGAAATGGAGGCGGAGATGGCCAAGAAGGACGCCCTGTCCGGCAAGGCCGTTAACCTGCTGAAGGAATTGCGGAAAGAAAAAGGCCGCTGATCGGGAGGCGAGGCATGAACAGGGAAGAAAAGAAAAATCCCCTGCCCAGTGCCGCGCCTGAGGCCCAGACCGTTCCTCGTCCGCTGCGGGGCGGGGGCGGCCTGTTGGCCGGCATCGATTGGCTCAGCGAGTCGGTGGGGAAGATGGCCGGTCTACTGATCGTGGCACTGGCCTTGATAGTGAGCTACGACGTGGTCAAGCGTTATTTTTTCGGCCAGCCAACCGTCTGGGCCCAGGAGATGTCGGCCATGCTCTTCGGCACCTTCATCATCCTGGGCGGGGCTTACACGGCCAAGGAAAACAAACACGTCAACATGGATATCTTTTACAGCCGGTTTTCCCCGCGGGGAAGGGCCGTACTGGATATCATCACTTTTTTTATACTCACCATCCCCTTTCTGGGCATCCTGCTCTGGAAAGGGGGAGAAGGAGCCTGGCGATCGCTGGCCAACCTGGAGCACGATTCCACGCAGTGGGGACCCCCGCTCTATCCCTTCCGGATCATGCTCCCCTTGGGGGCCTTCTTGTTCCTCTTGCAGGCCATTGCCAAATTCATCCGCGATTGCCGAACCCTTCGTTCAACGGGTAGAAAGGGGTAGTCCCATGGACCTCGGATTGATCACCGCCCTCTTGTTTGTCGGGCTGCTCCTGTTTTTGGCCACCGGCGCGTCCCTGGTGACGGTCATGGGCGGCGCGGCGGTCATTTTTTCCTACTTGCTCTGGGGACCGCAGGGACTGATGCAGATCTCGTCCAATTCCTTCGGGGTCATGCAGAATTTCATCCTCATCGCCATCCCGCTGTTCATCTTCATGGGCGTCGTTCTCGAACAGTCGGGGCTGGCCAGGGATCTCTATGAAATGATGTACCGCTGGTTCGGCGGGGTCAGGGGCGGGTTGGCCGTGGGGACGGTGGTCATCTGCATGATCTTCGCAGCCATGGTCGGGGTCAGCGGGGCGGCCACGGTGAGCATGGGGCTCATCGCCCTGCCCTCCATGCTGCAGCGGGGCTACAACAAAGACATCTCCATCGGCTGCATCAGCGCCGGCGGGGCACTGGGGGTCCTGATCCCGCCCAGCATCCCCTTCATCCTCTACGGCCTCTTCTCCGGGGAATCCATCGGCGCCCTCTTTGCCAGCGGCATTGTCCCGGGGATCCTGCTGGGGCTGATGTTCATTTTCTATATCCTGATCCGCTGTTTTTTTCAGAAGGACCTGGGGCCGGCCCTTCCCAAGGATAAAAGGGCCACCTGGAAGGAGAAATTCGAATCCCTGCGAGCCGTGATCCTGCCTCTGGTCCTCATCGCCCTGGTGCTCGGGTCCATCTTCAAAGGGGTCGCTACTCCCACTGAGGCCGCGGCCCTGGGCGCCTTGGGGGCCATGCTCTGCGCCGCCGTATCCCGCAACCTCTCCTGGAAGGTAATCAAGGAATCGAGCTATTCCACCTTGCGGCTCAGCAGCATGGTGGTCTGGATTATCATCGGGGGCACGGCCTTCACCTCCCTCTACACGGCCATCGGGGCCGTAGAATTCATTCAGGGGGTGATCGCCACCCTGCCGGTTTCAAAATACATTATCCTGATCGGGATGCAGGCGGTGCTCTTCATCCTGGGGATGCTGCTGGACCCGGGAGGGATCATCATGATCTGCACGCCGGTATTCGTGCCGGTGATCAAAGCTCTGGGCTTCGATCCCATCTGGTTCGGGCTGCTCTTCATCGTGAACATGGAAATGGCTTACCTGACCCCGCCCTTCGGCTTCAATCTTTTCTACATGAAGGCCATTGTGCCGTCGAACATCTCCATGGGGGACATTATCCGGTCGGTAGTCCCCTTTGTGGGTATTCAGGCCCTCTTACTGATCATCTGCATCCTATTTCCGGAGCTTGCGACCTGGCTGCCGCGGAAGCTGCTGGCCGCAGGATAGAGGTAAAGCCGTTATGGTTTCAGGTTGCTTGTTGCTGGTCATAGATACTCCATGAAAGACTACGGTTTCAATGTGGGGGAGGGTTAAACCCCTCCCGCCGCACGGGCGGTTGGGTATGAAACCCACCCCTACGAAAAAAAACACTGGAAACATTTTTCTAATTTATAGACTGACTGTTCAGTCGTTACCCACGATAACGGGGAAATCCATGAACCTAAGAGATAAAACCGCCATCGTCACCGGCGCCAGCCGGGGCATCGGCAAGGCCATCGCCCTGGGGTTGGCTCGAGAGGGGGCCCAAGTCGTCCTGGCGGCCCGCTCGGCCGTCCCCCGGGAAAGCGGGCTTGAGGGGAGCATCCAGGAAACCGCTGCGTCCATCGAAGCCCTGGGAGGCCAAGCACTGCCGGTTCCATGCGACGTTACTCAGGAGGAAAGCGTCCAGGCCATGGTGCAGGCGGGGTTGGAGGCCTTTGGCGCTATCGACATCCTGGTCAACAACGCCGGCGTGGCCTTCTTTTACCCGATCACCGAAACGCCGCTCAAGCGGTGGGAGACGGTCCTGCGGGTAAACCTGACCGGCGCCTTTTTATGCGCCCGGGCCGTGCTGCCCTCCATGATCTCCCGGCGAAAAGGCAGCATCATCAACATCTCCTCCCTGGCGGCCGACGAGCGGGACGCGGGTACGGTTCCGACCGGGGTTGCCTACGGCGTGGCCAAGGCCGGGCTGGACCGCTTCACCTGGGGCCTGGCGGTGGAGGTGGGGAGATTCAATGTCGCCGTTAACGGGCTGAAGCCCAAGGAGCCGGTGGACACGGAAGGCATGCGCTTCTGGACCAAGCCGGAGGAACGACAGGGCTGGGTATCTGCGGACAAGATGGTCAAGTGCGCTTTATTCTTAGCCGCCCAGGATGCCTCCGGAGTGACCGGGACCGTGAGCACGGACGAGGAGTTAAGCCTGTGGCATGGGCTAGGTTAATACCAAGACAAATCGAACATCGAACGTTAAACATCGAATTTCGAAGTCATCCACGTGGATGTGGGTAAGGAGGTATGGATGGGACCGATTAATAAAATAATGGTGGCGATTGATTACTCGGATTACTCCAGGACTACGCTGCAGTACGCGGCCGTTCTGGCCAATTCCGTGAATGCCGCCCTGGTGGTGGCCAACGTCATCAACCAGCGGGATGTGGACGCCATCAGCAAAGTGGAAAGCATCGGGATCAGCCGGGAAAAATTTATCGGCGATCAGAAACAGGATCGGGCCACCAAAACCGATCAACTGCTGAAAGAGACCGCGTGCGGTGCGGTAAAAGTGGTCCAGGTTTTTCGGGTCGGCGTCCCCTGGGTGGAATTGCTGGAGATCGTCAAAGAGGAGGGTGTGGATTTGGTCGTTATGGGGACCAAGGGCCGGACCAATATTGCCAACACCCTTTTCGGGTCCACGGCGGAAAAAGTGTTTCGCCGCTGTCCGGTGCCCGTCCTCTCCGTCCGGGGGAAGGAACACGAAACGATCGCCTGTTCCCGGACGTTTTAGTATGAAAATAAAATCGAATACCGTTTTTGGGCCTTTATTTTTTAGCCGTCATGCCGGACTTGATCCGGCATCCAGGGCACTCGGAGCTTAGAAGGCCCTGGATTCCGGCTTCCGCCGGAATGACGACCCATTGGACAGATCCTATATTTTCATGCTTCGCGGGTGCTCGAAATGATTGAGCCACTAAAAATTCGTAGGGTAAGACGCCAATAAACACAGTAATTCAGTTATTAGAGAAAAGATCAAAAATAAAGGAGAACAACAATGGCTATAAAAACACCTCAGGAATACCTGGCCAGCCTCAAGGACGGACGGGTGGTTTACTGCGACGGGAAACGGGTACCCGATGTTACCCAACATCCCATTCTAAAAATCTGCAACGAATGGGTGGCCATGGATTATGTCATGAACAACGATCCCAAATACCGGGATCTGCTGACGGACCTGGATGCCGACGGTGAGCGGGTCAGCTTCGCCCTGCAACCCCAGCGGACCCGGGAGGACCTGTTCCGGCTCCGGGAAATGGTTAAGCTTTGGGCCCGGGCCACCTTCGGCAAGCCTTCCGGCGCCAAGTTCGTGGCCAAGGACGGCCTGAACGCGGTGACCGTGGTCAGCGAACGGATCGATAAGAAATTTGGGACCCACTATGCCGCCAACGTGGCCGCCTACCGCCGGCACCTGCAGAAGAACGACTTGGCCTTCGCCATGGGTCTGACCGACGTCAAAGGCGACCGCAGCCTGCGTCCCTCCCAGCAGAAGCAGCACCCTGATTTTTATGTCCATATCGTGGAGGAACGAAAAGACGGCATCGTCGTCCGGGGGGCCAAGGCCCACATCAGCCAGGCCCCGGCCTGCAACGAGATCCTGGTGGCCCCCTGCCGGGCCATGCGGGAGGACGACCGGGCCTATGCCGTCTCCTTCGGGGTCCCGGTGAACGCGCCGGGGTTGACCCTTATCTCCGCCCAGCCGGAGGTGCACGAAGGCTACAGCCTGATCGATCATCCCATTTCCGGGGCCGTCTATATCAACGACGCCCTGATCATTTTCGAGGACGTCTTTATTCCCAACGAGCGCATCTTCCTCAAGGGGGAATGGGAATTCGCCGGCCAGGTGGCCTACATGTTTGCCAATTTCCACCGGTTGAGCGCCGAGACCTACAAGGCCATGGAGCTGGAGCTGGTGACCGGGGCGGCCGCCCTGCTGGCCGAGTATAACGGCATCGAAAAAGTCGCCCATGTGCGCGAAAAACTGACCTGGCTGGTCATGTACACCGAATCCATCGAGATCCTGGGCCGGGCGGCGGTTGAACATTGCATCCAGGAAGAGGGTTCGGACCTGGTCTATCCCAACCCGATGATCGCCAATATCTGCAAATACCAGTTTGCCGACAACTGGCATACGGCTACCAAATACCTGCAGGACATCGCCGGCGGGATCATGGTCACGGCACCCTCGGCCAAAGACCTGCTGAATCCCGAGACCCGGGCGATGTTGGAAAAATACCTGGCCGGCAGGGACGGGATCCCGACCGAAGACCGGTTCCGGATGATGAAGCTGGCCCGAGACCTGACCTCTTCCTATGAAGATGTTTTGACCATCCATGCCGAAGGTTCCCTGGAAGCTCAGAAGATGTCCATTCTGCAGATGGCGGACTTTTCCCGTTACAAGGCTGCCGCCAAACGGGCCGCCGGGATCGACGACGGGAAGAGCCATCCCGATTATGCCGACCTGCCGGCCTTTCCGCCGAAACTTATGATCCGAATGCAGATATATAGGAATGTTTAGCTAAATTCGAAACCCGAAACCAGATTCGAAACCATTCATGGCCAAAATTCGAATCACCGAAAACTCCCCCCTCCCTTGACGGGAGGGAGTTGGGGGGTGGGAATCCCGGAAATCTCCACCGAACCGACTATCACTTACATAGTTCAATCTTCGTACTAAGGAGAACCAAAACCTATGGATAAAAAAGATCCGATCATTGTTTCCGCGGTCCGAACCCCGATCACCGATTTCGGCGGGGCCCTGCGGGACGTTTTACACGAGAAGCTGGCCACGACGGTCATGGACGAAGTCTGCAAACGGGTAGACTTTCCCCGAGAGAGGCTGGAAGACATTTATTGGGGCGTGGTCATGGTCCGGAGCGACGAAAACGGCCTGGCCCGCTGCGCTGCCTTGCGGGCCGGTATTCCGGAACATGTCTCGGCCGTCCACGTCAACCGGGCCTGCTGTTCGTCCATGGAGGCCATCCGGATCGCTTCGATGCGGGTCCGGCTGGGAGAAGGCGAAGCGATCATCGCCGGGGGAGGGGAGAGCATGAGCAATGTGCCCTTTTCCATTAAGAACGCCCGCTGGGGCCTGCGGCTCAAGCATCAGGAACTGTCCGACGGTGTTTGGGACGGGCTGTTCGACCAGTATTCCAAGCTGATCATGGGCATGACGGCGGAGAACGTGGCCGAGCAGTTCAACGTTTCCCGGCAGAGATCAGGACGAATTCGCCTATGTCAGCCAGCAGCGGGCCAAGAAGGCCTTGGAGGAAGGGCGATTCAAGGATGAAATCGTTCCGGTGGTGATCCCCGGCAAGCGGGGGAAAAAAGACATCGTCATCGACACGGATGAGCATCCGCGCCCGGAAACGACCCTGGAAGCGCTGGCCCAGTTGTCCCCGGCCTTCAAAAAGGACGGGACGGTGACCGCCGGCAATGCTTCCGGGCTCAACGACGGGGCCTCGGCGGTCCTGGTGGTCTCCCGGGAACTGGCCGACGAGCTGGACATGAAACGCCGCTGGCGCATCGTGGGTTCCGTGGCCGTGGGCGTGGATCCGCGGATCATGGGGATCGGTCCCATCCCGGCCATCCGTAAGCTTTTGCAACAGACCGGGGTGGCATTGAAAGACATCGAACTCTTCGAGATCAACGAGGCCTTTGCCGCCCCCTCGGTGGCCGTTGAGCGGGAACTGGGATTGAACCGGGAGATCGTCAACGTCAACGGCGGCGGTATCGCCCTGGGCCATCCCATCGGCAACACCGGCTGCCGGCTGGTGGTCAGCCTGATTCATGAAATGGAAAAGCGGGGCCTGAAGCGGGGTCTGGCCTCCCTCTGCGGCGGCAGCGGCCACGGGCAGGCGATCCTGATCGAAAAGGATTAGCAAGCAAATAGGGGAAACAAAACTGCCGTTTGTCATTCGAACGAGCGAAGCGACTGAAGAATCCCAAGCCCGCTTAGCATATCCTTCGTGCGTCGCGGAGTTTATCCTGAGCCCAAAGCCGAGACCCTTCGTTTCACTCAGGGTGACAGGTGGGCGAAGGGCTCAGGATGGCGAGCTGGGTAATCCGACGGTTGAATTTCCATGCTTTCGGGTTGCCCCGCGGGCGAGTGAGGGGTATTAATACGAAAAATAAAACACAGAGAACTAAGGGATCACCAATGCGCACCGAATATAAAACAATCAAAATAACCCTCCAGAATGAAATAGCCCTCCTGACCATCGACAATCCGCCGGTCAATCCCATGTCCCCCCAACTGAGCCGGGACCTGCGGGACGCCTTTGCGGAAGCCCTGGCCGATCCCCAGGTCAAGGCCTTGATCCTCACTGGAACCGGGAAAAACTTCATTGCCGGCGCCGACATCACCGAACTTCAGGCCCTGAAGACCCGGGAAGAGGGTTTTCAGTTGGCCTGGACGGCGGCCGAACTGTTCTCGGCCGTCGAGAAGGCGCCCAAGCCGGTGATCATGGCCATCAACGGCAACTGCCTCGGCGGCGGGCTGGAGGCAGCCCTCGCCGGTCATTACCGAATAGCAGCACCCGAGGCTGTTCTGGGTTTGCCGGAAGTACAGCTCGGCGTGATCCCCGGGGCAGGCGGGATCCAGCGGCTGCCCCGCCTCATCGGTCTGCCCCGGGCACTGGAGATGATCACTTTCGGCCAGCCGGTCAAGGCCGCCGAGGCCCTCTCCCTGGGGCTGGTGGATGAAGTCGTCGGGTCGGATGAACTGCTCGCTGCTGCCCTGCAGGCGGCGCAAACGGTTTATTTCCGGTGAACTCGAACGGGAGCAGCGGATGACCCGCAACCGGATGGATCGCCTGCCCAAAACCGACGAGAAAAAGCCTCTTATCGAGGATTTCAAAACCCGCAACGCCAAGAAGTTCCGGGGGCTCCTGGCCCCCTTCAAGGCCTTGGAGGCCCTGGAGAAAGGGCTTACGGGTGACATCGAAACCGACATCCGCCGGGACGTAGAACTCTTCAGCGAATGCGCCATTTCGCCCATCGCCAAAAATCTGATCGGCGTTTTTTTGAACACCCGGGCGGCCGGCCGGCACCGGCGGATCAAGGGCCTTGAACCAGCCAAACTCCTGAGAGCGGCCATGCTGGGCGGGGGCGTCATGGGTTCGGGGATTGTCCACCTGTTGCTTAAGAACGGTTTCGAGACGATCCTCTGGGACATCGACGATCAGGCCATCGAGAAAGCTTTGGCCAACCTTCGCAAGACCTTCGCTTATCCGATCAAGCAGAAAAAAATGACCGAAAAGGCTCTCGAGGAACTGCTGCGGGACCATCTGGTCACCACGACCTCTTTGGATGATTTGAAGGAGGCGGACCTGGTGATCGAGGCCGTGCTGGAGGACATGCAGGTCAAACAGGAGATCTGGAAAAAACTGGAAGGGATCTGTCGACCGGAGCACGATCTTCGGGACGAACACTTCGGCCCTGCCCATCACCGAAATGGCCTCGGTCCTGAAGGACCCGGGCCGGATGATCGGCCTGCACTTCTTCAACCCGGCGGAACGGATGCCGCTGCTGGAGATCATCTGCGGGCAGGAGACCTCGGACCAGACCCTGGCCACCGCCGTATCCTTCGCCCGAAGCATCAAAAAATTCATGCTGGTGGTCAATGACGGCCCTGGTTTTTATGTAACCCGGCAGCTCATTGCCCTTTTTGCCGGTATGCCCTACCTGTTGGCGGACGGGGTGGATCTGACGGCCATCGAGCAAGCCGTAACGGACTTCGGAATGCCCCTGGGACCGGCGGCCCTGGAAGACCTGACCGGGATCGATATCGGCTATCATGTCAATCAAACCTTTGCCCGGAAGCTGGGGGATCGCTACAAAATCCATCCCTTGATCGAAAGGATTTATCAGACCGGCTGCTACGGACGCAAAGACAGGGCGCCGGATATTTTGACTATTCGGGCGAAAAACCAGTCCCGAATCCCAAGGTGGCGGAGGTGATCCAACAATTTCTGCGGGAAAAGGGGGTCTCATCCCGAACCATGGAATCCCAGGAGATTGTGGATACTCTGCTGGCTCTCGGCATCAACGAGGCGGCCCTGATGATCGAGGAGGGGATCTGCGACCGCCCCGCAGATATGGACCTGGCTATGATCAACGGCACCGGCTTTCCTGCCTATCGAGGCGGGATCCTGCGCTACGCCGACACTTGGGGATTGAAGGCGGTCTATGAAAAGTTGGTGGAGTTGGAAAAGCGTTACGGTCCCCGCTATAAACCGGCCGGCCTGATCCGGGAGATGGCGGAATCCGGGAAGACTTTTTATTCCTACTGAAATCTCTTTGGCCTTGCCAGAGAGCTGACGGCGGAGTAATAATTCAAAGGTTAATATCGGTCGATTTTTCGTAGGGGCGGGTTTTATACCCGCCCGCTTGAGCCGGCCCGGGTCAACCAAGCTGCGGGTGGGGATGAACCCCACCCCTACATCAAAATTAAAACCTATCGGTTCCCGGATAGGATTGTTTCCATACAAAGAGGCCACCTATGCCCGCCAAATCAACCCAATCTGGAAAGAAAAAAGTCTCCACCACTCAGTGCATCCGCCTGAAGGTCAACCACCGAGACGTTGAGTTGGAAGTGGGCAGCGGCCTCGGGCAGATCGACCCCTCCGCGACCCTGGCTCACACCCTCCGGGAGACCCTGGGCCTCACCGGTACCAAGGTCTCCTGTGACCACGGCGCCTGCGGGTCCTGCACGGTCTTAATCGACGGCGAGCCTCGGATGTCCTGTATGACCCTGACGGTGGAATGTGACGGGCGCGCGATTACCACCATCGAAGGGTTGCCGAATCCACAAGACGGAGCCCTGGATCCCCTGCAGCAGGCCTTTATCGATCACAATGCCTTTCAGTGTGGGTTCTGCACCCCGGGGATGATCCTGAGCGCCCGGGCCCTGCTCAACGAAAATCCCGCTCCCACCGAAGACCAGGTCAAAGAAGCCTTGTCCGGCCATTTCTGCCGCTGCATCAGCCACTACCAGGTGGTCCGTGCGGTCAGAGATGCGGCTCATAAAGGAAGGTAGGAGCCATGGCCGAGGTCTACCGTTATATCGGCAAAGCCCTTCCACGCCGGGATGCCCGGGAGATCGTCACTGGGGGCACCCGGTATGTCAATGATCTTCAATTTACCAACTTGCTGCACGGCAAAGTGTTGCGCAGCCCCCACCCCCATGCCCTGATCGGTAAAGTGGACAAGCGCCGGGCCTTGGCCCTCCCGGGAGTCCGAGCCGTGCTCACCTGGGAAGATGTACCCGACTGGCGGGGCGGCACGCCCCGCAGCAAGCGGGTCCTCGACCGTAAAGCCCGGCAGGTAGGCGACCCGGTGGCCCTGGTGGCCGCCGCTACGGAGGAGGTCGCCCGGGAAGCCCTGGGGCTGATCGCGGTGGAGTACGAAGTCCTGCCCCCCGTCTTCGATGCGGAAGAGGCCCTGCAGTCCGGTGCGCCCCAACTGTATGAGGAGTTTCCGGGCAATGTGGCTCCACCGGGGACCCCTTTTTTCGGACCCAAGTGTCTGAAGGAAGTCGTCATGGGGGATATGGAGCGTGGGTTCGCCGAGGCCGACGTCATAACCGAAGGGACCTTCAGCTATGAAAATCTGCCCAATCCCATTCCCCCCGAGGCGCCGGGGGCCGTGGCCCTCTGGGAAAAGCCCGACAACCTCACGGTCTGGGTATCGTCCCAGACGCCTTACATGGACCAGATCACCCTGTTCCACTTTTTTGGCAAAGAGGTCAAGGTCAGGACTGTCGGCAACGCCTGCGGCGGCAGCTTTCGGATCCAAACTCATGTCCTGGGTGGTCCAAGCCCAGGCCGCGCTCCTGAGCCGGGCCACCGGCTGCCCGGTAAAGTTGATTTTGACCAAAGAAGAACATCTGGCTACCTTTACGCTCCGGCCCGGTTCACGCATGCGGGCCCGGGTGGGTCTGAAAAAGGACGGGACCGTTACCGCCGTGTCCGGCGAATGGCTGGTGGATACCGGCTCGTACTCCATGACCACCCAGGCCCAGGTAGCCGTGGGCTGCGGGGAACTGCAGATCATGGTTCGCTGTCCCAACTGGGACCTCAAGCCGAAGATCGTCTATACCAATCGGAACGCCTCGGGCATCGTCCGGGGGTTTGGCGGCCAGGAGTTGAAATGCTCCTTTATCCCGTTGCTCTCCCTGGCTATGGAAAAAGCCGGTCTGGATCCCTTCGAGGTGTTGAAAAAGAATTACGTCAAGCCCGGTGACGGCTATTTCTGGCGAGACGGCCTCTGGTACACCTACCGGGGCGTCGACTACTCCCCGGCCATGGAGCAGGGCGCCGACCGCTTCGGCTGGAAAGAGAAATGGAAAGGGTGGCTCACCCCCACGGCCGTGAACGGCCCGAAACGGACCGGGGTGGGCGTGGGCGTCCACGGGAACGCCGACATCGGCGAAGACGCCTCGGAGGCCTACGTGCGCCTCCATCCGGACGGGACGGCCCTGATCTTTTCCTGCCTGACCGAGCACGGGACCGGCCAGAAGAGCAACCTGATGAAGATGGCCGCCGAGGTGCTGCAGATCCCCTGGGAACGGGTCTCCATCGTGCCCTCCGATTCCTTTATCAACCCCTATGAATTCGGCCCGGTGGGCTCCCGGGGGACCTACGCCATCGGCAGCGCGGTGATTGCCGCGGCCCAGGACGCCCGGCAAAAACTCCTGGAACTGCTGGCCCCGCGCCTGGAGGCCCATCCTGAAGACCTGGAGACCACGGACGGCTGGGTCTTCGTCAAAGGATGCCCTGATAAGAAGATCCCCTGGAAGGCCATGGGAATCGACCGGACCTGCCTGGGTTCCGGCCGCTTCGAACCGGATTTCACCCTGGCCAACTGCATGATGACCTTCGTGGAAGTGGAGGTGGATACCGAAACCGGCCTGGTAACGCTTAGGCGCGTGGTCAACGCCACGGACGTGGGCCAAATCATCGACCCGCCGGGCCTGGAAGGTCAGCTCAATGGCTGCCTTGGCTCGGGCGGTATCGACAGCGCCCTGTTCGAGGAAACGATCCTGGATCGAACCACGGGGCACATCCTCAACGCCAACCTGATCGATTACAAGTGGCGGACCTTCCCGGATCTGCCCATCATTGACAACGTGGTCCTGGAGACGCCTATCCCCAGCCACCGCTTTAAGGCGGTCGGCGTCGGGGAGGTGGCCACCTCCCCCGGGCCGTCGGCGGTCCTCATGGCGGTCTCCAATGCCATCGGGGTCTGGCTGCACAATTATCCGGTGACGCCGGAAAGGGTCCTGGCCGCCCTGGGGAAACTTCCGACCGGCAGACAAGCAGGGAGCCGGTCATGAGATTCTTTAAACACTTCCAGGCCGGGACCATCGAGGAAGCGATTGACCTGCTGACGAAATTCCGGGGGAAAGCCCGGCTCAATGCCGGAGGGACGGACCTGCTGGGGATGCTGAAAGACGAGATCCTTCCCGGCTATCCCCAAGCGGTGATCGATATTAAACCCATCACCGGATTAGATTATATTCGGGAAGAGGAGGGCCGGCTTAAGATCGGGGCACTGACCCGGCTCAAGGATATTGCCGGGTCTCCGCTGATCCGGGAACGGTACGGGGTCCTGGCCGAAGCGGCCCGGTCCGTAGCCTCCCCCCAGATCCGCAACGCCGCCACCCTGGGCGGCAACCTCTGCCAGGAGGTGCGCTGCTGGTATTTTCGCTACCCCGACCATCTCGGAGGCGCCATCTCCTGCGCCCGCAAAGGAAAGGGCCCCTGCCTGGCCGTCAAGGGCGACAACCGCTATCATGCCGTATTGGGGGGAAAAAAATGCTTCGCCGTCTGCCCTTCGGATACGGCAGTGGCGCTGGCCGCCCTCGATGCTCAACTGGTTCTCACCGGTCCGGGAGGCCAGCGGAAAATAGCCGCAACAGATTTCTATAACTCCTCTCGGCCTGGAGCTTCAATGGAACGAGATTCTGACCGAGGTCGATATCCCCGAACCACCCCGGAAGGCCCGGCAGCACTGGTTCAAGTTCACCCTGCGTCGGCCCATCGATTTCTCCGTGGTTAGCCTGGCCGCGGTAATCCAGGAGGGCGACGGGGTTTGCCGAAACGCCCGACTGGCCCTCGGTGCCCTGGCCCCCGCCCCGGTCCGGGCCGGGAGCGCCGAGGAATTCCTGTCAGGCCGGGTCCTCGATGAAGACACGGCCGCCCAGGCGGCCGACCTGGCCCTGGAGGGAGCCCGACCCTTGAGCCGGAATGTATATAAGCTTGTTATTGCCAAGACACTGATCAGAAGGGCGATTTTGTATCGGGAGCCGGAGCCACCGAGGCAGGACAAATAGCCTTCATATAAGCCAGATTTTCACAACCCTGGCATGGCCTGGTGTATCGCCGAATTTTTTAAGGGCCATCTCCTGTTTTCAGCTACTATTCCTCGGACACCTTCCGGACTGCCCTCCGCTCAGTCCCCTCGTCAAACCCACCAGGCCGTCAGGTAGCCCGTTCTTTTTCTTTTCTACCTGCCAGTTTGCAGGAACTTTCCCACCGCACCAGACAGCAGTATCGCCAGAAGAAGAATAGCTCCCTTGATCATGTCCGTCAGGTAGCCGGGCACCATGAGAATGACCAGGCCGTTGATGGCTATGACGACGATGAGAACGCCGACAAAGGTCCCCGGGATATGAAACTGGCCCACGCGGACTGTCGAGGCGCCGATAAAAGAGGCACCAAAAGCATCCAACAGGTAGGCGCCCCCCTGGGTAGAGGTGGCACTCATCGTGGAGGAGGCGAGAATAATCCCGGCGGCTGCCGCACAAAATCCCGATAGAAGATAACCGATAACCCTGTTTGCTTCCACCTTTATCCCGGAAAGTTGCGCAGCTACGGGATTGCCTCCGATGGCCTCCATCCTTCTTCCGGTCGGTGTGTATTTATGGAAAAACCACAGAATAAGCAGCAGAAAGAACATGAAGATAAAACGGAAAGGAACCCCGAGCAGATCCCCTCTTCCGAAAAACTCGAAGCTCTGGGGCAGGCCGAATAACATGATGCCTTTCGTGACCGTGAGGCATAAACCGGAGATGATGCTCATCGTGGCCAGGGTGCACACAAAGGCGTTAAGCCCGATGTAGGCCACCAAGAGGCCATTAATAAGGCCAACCATAAGACCCGTGGCCAGGCCGAAGACAATGGCCAGCGGAATGCCGCCACCGGCCAACAGGATATTCGCGGTGACGATCCCGGTAAGGGCCGCAATGGCACCGATGGAGAGATCGAAGTCTCCCATCTTGAGCGTACAGGTCATCCCGGCGGCCATTATCGAAAGGATAGCCGTCTGTCCCAGAAGATTCAGGAGGTTATTGGACGACCGGAATGCGAGGAAGGAGGATGCTGAAAACAACGATCATGGCCAAGAGACAGAGGAGCGTTCCATACTTCCCCGCAAATACGAGAGCATTGACCTGGGTTAATTCTCTTCCTTTCATCGAACTATCCTCTCAATGTACCGTTAATAGATGGTTCCGCGCCTGTCGGTCTTTTCTCCAGGCACATGCCGAGGAGGGACGCCAGATCAGTCTCCTCCCTCTTCAGGTCGGCTTTGATCCTGCCCTGGTCCAGAACGAGAATACGATGACAAAGTCCCACGACCTCGATGAGATCGGAGGATATCACGATAATTGCTTTACCCTCTCTCGCCAGATCCGTGATGAGCCGATAGAGGGCAAACTTCGCACCCACGTCGATCCCCTTGGTCGGCTCATCGAGTATCAGGACCGACGACTTCGCGCAGAGCCATTTGGAGAGGACCACCTTCTGTTGATTTCCTCCGCTGAGCGAAGATACGGGCTGACCGAGCCCATAGGTTTTGACGCCGGTCGTGATGACGAACTTGGCGGCCAGTGTGTTCTCTTTTCGGCGGCTCAAAAGGGGAAGTCTCGCGGATTTCCAGAGCTGTTTGAGGCTCGCGAGGGTAATATTCTGCTTCACGTCCAGGGGCAGGACCAGGCCCTGGGTGTGTCGCTGCTCCGGCACCAGGCCGATACCCTGCCTGATAGCGTCCGCAGGACACCCGATGTCCGCCTTTTTCTCCATTTAAGAAGATATCGCCTCCATCCTTGCGGTCCGCGCCGAAGAGCAGACGCGCCAGTTCCGTTCTTCCGGAGCCGACCAGTCCGGCCAGGCCGAGGATCTCGCCCTCGCGAAGTTGAAAACTGACGTCCCTGACGGCCTTCCCGCGGGAAAGATTCTTTGCCTCGAGGCAAACCTTGCTCTCGCGGTGGGTCCTTGGCCGGGAAGACATCCTCGAGTTCTCTTCCCAGCATCATGCTGTAAAGTTGCCCCGAGTTCAGCACGCTCACCGCTGCCGTCCCGACGTTCTTGGCGTCCTTGATGACCGTCACCCGGTCGGCGAGTTTGAAGATCTCCTCCATCCGGTGGGAGACATAGACAATGGCCTTTCCCTCGTTCTTTTAAATGAGAGATAGCAGTTGAAGAGTTCCTCGACCTCGCTGTGGGTCAGAGAGGTGGTTGGCTCATCCATGAAAATGATCCGGGACTTCATGGCGAGAGCCCGGTTAATGACCGTTTTCCACTGTTCGATGAGGGGCAGCGCCCCCACAGGTCTGCGGAGATCCGCCCTTGATGGGCACGGCCTCGGGGATAGCGCGGGCCATGTCGGCCATCCTGGCGACTCGCACCAATCCGAAGGCATTTTTTGGATACCTTCCCAGGTATATGTTTTCGGCAACAGAGAGATGGGGTACCACATTAAGGTCCTGGTGAATGAAGGCCAGGCCCAGGTCCTGGCTGTCCCTGGGGCTCGCGATGTTCACCCGCTTCCCATCCAGCAGTATTTCCCCGTCATCGGCCGGGAAGAGTCCGGCGATGATCTTAATAAGCGTGGATTTGCCCGCGCCGTTTTCGCCGATGAGGGCATGCACCTCTCCGGCCCGGACATCGAAATCCACCCCGTCAAGGGCACGCTGGCCCGAGAAGTCTTTCACCATTCCTTTGGCTTCCAGAATGACGCCCTGATTCTTACCGGTTTCCATCGGCGATTCCTCCAGATGTCGCACCTCGGCATCGTTCCGAATAGATCTGCTGAGTGGATCCCCCCTTCTCCTCCAAAAGGTGGGGAAGGGGGAGACACCTAAAATTATTGCTATTTGACCGCGAAATCAGGTTTGCGCGCCTTGTACCCCCCACAAGCGTCATAAGCATATCCCGGAGGAGGAAGCTTGTCCCTTGTCATAAGGCTTCCAAGGGTCGGGTACCATCTTTGGCTTGGCACGCTTTCACCCTTGAACACTTTGTCAAAAAGACTGAAAGCTAAGTCATTCATGGATTTTTCGTGGATAGACATGGCGACTACCGCCTGGATGGCGGGAAGCTTCGGCATCTCTTTGTAGACATGGGCGGAGTCGTCGCTCATCACTAAAATGATATCATCCCGACCTCGGTCGTGGACCGCCCGCGCGGCGGAAATAGCGAGAACCTCCGTGCTCACATAGATGCCCTTGATTTCTTTCTTCCCATCCGCTACCAGGACGTTCGCTATCTGTTCATAAGCCCACTGGACGGGATCCCCCGAAAACTGAAATTGGAGATTCTGGACAATGTTCAGTTTGTAGGTGTCGGCTACGCCCTTAAAACCGCCAAGCTGAATGGCATGCTTTTCCAACATCGGTATGGTAACGGTGACCACTTTGTCTCCTGCCTGCAGCTTGTTTCCCAGGTATTCGGCAAGCATGGCGCCATGAGCCGCTTCCATAAACCCTATCTCCGCCAGAACGCCGGGAGTCCTGGCACCCTGGCAGATCAGGGAAATCACCGGAATCCCTTTATCGAAAGCCATCTTGATCTGCTTGTCGACGGCACGGAGAGGCATCCAGTGAAGAATGATGCCGTCGTACCCCGCCGAGATCATGTTCTCCATGGCCGCACCACCTTGAGGTATGTTGTCCTTCAGGTCGACAAATCGAACATCCCAGCCTCTCCTGGCCGCCTCGGCGCTGTGTTTCTTGTTGAATTGGGCGGCAACTTCAATCCCGGCGTTCGGGTCGATCACCCCAATGGTGATCTTCTTCTTCCCCTTTGGGGCGATCTTCATAGCAGGGCCTTCGGCGAAACAGGTTACGGCAGTCAATGTCAGGAAGGCTAATGCCGATATCAGCAGCAATACATTCCGACTTATTTCGCGAATACTTCTCATAATGCTCTCCCTTCAGATGATCTAAATGTTAGTGTGCCCCGAAAACGGTTCTACAGCCTGACATCCAAAACTCCCTTCCTTAAGCGAATCCATTTGTCTTAGACGTCGTCCCTCAAAAGCTCACCTCCCTTACTTGATGATAAGACAACCGCTGTTTCCCGACCATCTCAGGGCTCTTTAAGAACCCGTCAAGAAACAAGCTGTACAATACCGCTGATATCTCCGTTCATGCTGAGCCTGTCGAAGCATGGCCGTATCCTTCACCCTTCGACAAGCTCAGGGCGAACGGTTGTCGGGCCGCTTTGTCAAGGTTATTTGTTTACAGATCCTACGACATTTTCATGGCGGCGTCGGGGATCTTCCCATTGATCTTGACACCATATGCTCACGCTTATTTTGCCGTCGGAAACAAGGCCAAGACTGTTGCGGCTAGACCATAAGATAGCCCCCACAAAGAGAGAGCGACTGGGCTGTCATGGCGTCCGACTCATCGGAGGCCAGGTATACCGCCAGGGCGGCAACCTCTTCGGGATTGATAAAACGACCGATAGGGGATCGAGCGGTTATATTCTTCCGTGCCTGATCCTTGGATATGTTCAATTCCTTAGCCCAGTGCTCCAACATGGAATCAATTTCGTCGCCCTCCACCCCGGCGGGACAGATTGCATTGACGTTGATCTGGAACGGTGCCATTTCCAGGGCCAGACATCGGGTGAGGCCGACTACGGCATGCTTCGAGGTGTTATAGGCACTTTGATGCAGGGACCCCCACTTGCCGGCAGTGGACGCTATATTTACGATCTTGCCTTTCTTCCGCTCCATCATGGAAGGAAGGACCGCCCGGGTAACCTGCCAGACCCCATAGAAGTTCACCTTCATGATCCGGTCGAACTCCTCGAAGGTATAATCCATAAACCGCTTGGCCATCATTATTCCTGCATTATTGACCAGGATGTCGAAGACCCCGAATTCGGCCAGGGCCCGGCCTACCATGCGTTCTACGGATCCCGGATCGGAGACATCGGCCGCCTGAATGGCTACCTTTCCTCCCATCTGCCGTAGTTCTTCTGCAGTTTCATCCAGAGAGCTTTGGCCCCTCGCACAGAGAAAGACGCTGGCCCCCTCCTCGACAAAACGGCGGGCGATCGCTTTGCCGATACCTCGACTCCCGCCGGTAATCAAGGCCTTGCGATTCTCCAATTTGGCTTTCAGACCCGACATGGTATCCTCCGTTCACGACTCATGGACATTTTGGTGACTTTTTCGTGGTGCCTTACTGTTCCATAATGAATTTAGATAAGAACCGGCTTCACAACCCCATACATGGGAATCAGATCAACGAATCTTGTCTTTCCAGTCCGAGGATTGAAACTTTTTGGAAAAGTAAGCATCCATTTTTTGTACAAGCAGTTGCCACATAGATTCATAGTTATGTTGCAGGACGTCTTCCAGGAAGGGCACCAGGTTTTCAAGCTCGTCCTTAGGCAAGTAGGCCATACCGCCTAGGTCGTGCGTTTTGAGGAGGGCTTCAGGATTAAGGACGTGGGCCGTGAGCATTACGACTTTAAATTTCCGGTCGACAGCAATGGGCAGGAGATCAAAGCCACGAACACCCATAATGTCGAGGATGACCAGGTCATACTCCTTGGATTTCAACAGCACGGCAGCGCTGGCATAATCGCCTGCCGTATTGACCTCGGTGTCTGGACAGGACTCCGCTATCTCTTCCGTAACGATCGCCAGAATGTCCGGTTCATCATCAACGACCAGTACTTTTTTATGATTCAGAATAGATTCGGACATAACATCTCCTTATTGGAGCCCCGATCGCCTCGGCTCCGTTAAAGCACCAAAGGCAGATAACTTCGTCCGGTTATAGTCCGATCAAATCACTTGGCTACCTTTTCCAGGATATGTATGCCCATCGAGGCCTCCTCAAAGTAGATCTGGCCTCCGCCGTTCTCGGACATGCCGATTCTGGCCCCTTCGACCTGTCTCTTGCCTGCCTCACCCCGAAGCTGCGTCGTCAAGCTCATAGATTTGAGCGATGCCGGTTGCGGCCAGGGGGTGACCGCGGGAAATCAGTCCTCCGGAGACGTTTACCGGGATCTTCCCGCCCAGTGTCGTGGCGCCCGACTCGGCGAACGGTCCTCCTTCTCCGCGTTTGCAGAAACCGAGCTGTTCCGTCATCTTCAGTTCCCCGAATGACGCGGCATCATGGATCTCGAGCAGACTGACATCTTCAGGCCCCACTCCGGCCATGTTGTATGCTTTTGCTGACAGCCTCACCTCTATGCCTTTGTCCGGCTCATCGAAATATCTCGGGGTACTCGACCCATAGACCGATGCCAGCATCTTGACCGGCCTCGGGGACTTCATCCTTTTCAGAAAATCGGCGGAACACAGGATCGCCGCGGCACTCCCATCACCCAAAGGCGCACACATGGGCGCCGTCAAGGGGTAGAGAATCGGCTTTCCGGCCAGCACTTCCTCCACGGTCATCTCTTTTTGATACTGGGCCTTGGGGTTCATCGAGCCGTGCCAATGATTCTTGGAGGTAATCAGCGCCAACTGGTGTTGCGTGGTGCCGTATTCTTTCATGTGCCAGCGGATCATGTAGGCATAGATGTCCATCATGGGGCTGCGGGTCATATTATCCGGATCGACCACATCCTCAGCGGACGTCGCAATGCCTAAATCGTGCAGCCTTTTTATCCAGGAATCGGTCATCGACTTGGTGTTTTTTACGTCTGTCCCGAAGGCTATTGCTCCGAAACGACTTGGCCTTGTTCTCGTTGTAGAGTTTCTCTGAGCCCACCGCCATGGCACACTCATAAGCGCCTGAGGCCACCGCGAGCCAGGCTCCGTGAAGCGCCTGCGATCCACCGCCGCAGGCCCCTTCCGCATTGCTTACGGGGATTTCGTGTATGCCCAGGGAGGCCAAAGCCACCTGACCGCGGACCTGGTCCTGGCCTTCGAAATAACCCCAGGTCGAATTGGCGAACCACGCCGCCTCGATCTGGTCTTTCTGAAGACCGGCGTCGTTAAGGGCTTCCGTCACTGACTCCCTGGTCAGGTCCTTGATTCCCCGCTCCAGCCATTTAAAAAAACGCGTCATTCCGACGCCCACGATATAGACATCCCGCATATCAGCTAACTCCTTGTTTTATATAATTCTTTTCAAACACCTGTCCTTTGTAGGTGCTCCGTTCGAGACTGCCCGGTTCGGCCCAGATAATCCGAGGATTGATCTTGAGACGTTTGCTCATGGCCTCGGAGATCTCCTTGCCCAGGGCCTCCAATTCCGTGCCGGAAACCCCGGCGGCATGCTCCACCCTTATCTTCAGGGGAGGCACTACCCGTGGGGGTTTTTCGTCCAGGATGATGCGGATCTCTCCGGTGACCCGTGGCACAAACTCATTGATCACCCCTTTAATATGGCTGGGGTAAACCATGACCCCCTTCACCTTGAGCATATCGTCGGCCCGTCCGACCACTTTATACCGGAAACCGGTGAGGCCGCAGGGACAGGGCTCGGTAAACACCTCGTGGACATCTCCGGCGCTTTCTCTAACCGACACCAACCCGTCGGCGCAGAGCGTCGTCATAAGCATCTCTCCTCTGGCCCCGTTGGTGAGGGGGATGGGTTGTTTGGTATCAGGGTCCACCAGCTCATAGTAGGACAGGTCGTCGCCCAGCCAATGCATGCCCTGATATTCGTGATGGTCACAAGAAAAACCGAGCCCGGCACCGATATCGAAAATCTTGGCGCCGTAGGACGTTTCCAGTTTCCTCTTCACTTCGGGAATACCGGCTCCCGGCTCCGCCCCGCAGACCAGGAACTTGAAACCAAGGTCCCTCACTTCCTTGCCGATCTCTTTCGGTGTCTGTTCGATGAGGTATTCCAGCAAGGAGGGGGTTCCGAGGTATACCGTTCCCTTCCACATGCGCTGGGTCATGAGAATCCTTTCGGTCTTTGCCCTCCGCACCGACTGGTAATACAGTGGCTCCGACTTTGGTATAGGCCATGGCTGCCGGGAGGCCGGCAATCACCATGGAAAGGGCAAAGCAGTGCAGCACGCGATCATGGGCTCGTATACCGGCGCGCCAGCAGCCTCGGGCCGTATACTCGCCCCAGAGGTCCCACAGGTCCCGGTTCGTAAATGCATAAGGACTCGGGACACCGGTTGTTCCCGTCGTAGTGGCAATCATAATCAGATCATCGAGACTGCAGGCAATTCGTTCATCGAGGGCCTTCAGCATATCGCCCTCGCAATCGTCCACAATCTTCTTCCAGGTTGCCTTGTTGAATATCTCCGCCTTATCTTTGAATTCATCGAACCCGCTCAGTTTCTCGGGATCCAACTTGTTCCGTTCCATCATGCGGGCGTAGTATCCACCCTTGGTCTTTAGCCTGATGAGTTGATCCTTAAGCCTCTGAAACTGGATCTTCGCCATCTCGGGCGTTCCGTAGAGCGGCTCCATCTCCATGTTCCAGTAGGGGCGTTCCTGATTCATATGTGCCTCCGATACGTTAAACCCGGATCGTCTAGACGGCACTCGCGCCGCCATCCAGAACGATGCCGGTCCCGGTTGTGAACCCGGCCAAATCTGAACAAAGGTACATTACCGCCGCCGCCACTTCCTCCGGCTTCCCAAACCTGCCAACGGGATGAAGCGTTTTCAGGTATTGCCTCACCTCTTCTGGAGCCGACGCCAGCATCGGGGTATCGATGCAGGCCGGGCAGACGGCATTGATCCGAATCTTGTCCCTGGCACAGTCCAGAGCGGCCGCTTTGGTGAGTCCCATCACGCCATGTTTGGAGGCGGTATACGCCGGCGATCCGGGTTCGGCAACCAGGCCGGCCAAAGAGGCGATATTAACGATTACCCCGGCGCCCTGCTTCACCATCTGCCGGATCTCATATTTCATACACAAAAAAACGCCGGTTAAATTCACGGCCATGATTCGATCCCACAGGTCCCGCTCCGTGTCGGCCAACGTTCCCGGCAAGGCGTTATGAATGCCGGCGTTATTGCAGGCACAATCAATCCGCCCCCACTCCTTGACCACTGCTTCCATCGTGGCCTTGACCATATCTTCCCGGCTCACATCGCATTGAGAGAAGATGGATTTCCCGCCCGCCTGTTGAATCTGTTGAACGGTTTCCCGGCCTCCATCGGGATCGATATCTGCCACAACCACGTTGGCGCCTTCGTTGGCGAAGGCCAGGGCAATCGCCCGACCGATACCTGATGCCGCGCCGGTGACCAGCGCGGTTTTTCCCGTCATTGTTCCTGCCATGCTATACCTCCTCCATCGTCTGGGTTCCGTCAGATCTTCCGGGCCACTTCGTTGGCCGTCCAGATCGCATTTTTGATATTGCGTAATTTGTCGCAGTCACCAATCTTGTACACTTCTTTTACTTTCCCCTGAAGCGCCTCAAAGAGCGATTTATTAGGCACCCGCAAACGGGATACGATGAGGGTATCATAAGGAAGGATCCTTTCCGATCCATCCTTATCCCGGATTCTCACCCCTTCCGGAGTGACCTCCTCAAGATTCACTCCAAAAAGAACCTGAGGATTCTGTACCTGTTTTGCTTCCGGTGTTTCCCTGGCCAGGGGCATATCCGTCAGTTTTCTCCAGATGTATAGTTGACGGGTACCTTCTACCCAGGTCCCACCCAATGTCGTCTTGTCACCACTGCCGATCAGGGTAACATCCTTGCCTTCCTCGGCCAGGGAGAGGGCCAGTTCCACAGCGACGAGTCCCCAGATGACGACCTTCTGACCCACGGCTTCCGGCTCACGGCAGGCCTGGATGTGATCCATCACCCCGGGCTTGCCTTTGGCCACTTCGGGAATCACCATGGAAGAACCGCAGGCAACAATCACGACATCCGGTTTCATGTCATCGATGTCGGCTGTGGTTGCTTCTTTGCATACCCGCACATCTACCTTCAGCTTCTTCATCTGAGTACCTAAATAGGTAATGATGTTTTTGAACTCACTGGTCAATTTCGTCCGAGCCAAGGTGGCCACCAGACCGCCCAGTTCCGGCTCTTTCTCCATCAGGGTGACCTGGTGGCCTCTCAGGGCGGCGATCCTGGCCGCTTCCATTCCGCCCACTCCACCACCGATGATGAGGACCTTTTTTGGTGTTTCCGCAGGGGTCAAGGGGATTCGACCAACCTCGGAGTCATAATTGATGGTGCAAGGGGTACTGCATAATATGGGTTTACAGCCGATGCACTTCCGGATCTCATCCGACCTCCCCTCAAAATATTTTTTCGGTGTCTCCACGTCAGCATTCAACTGGCTGCCCATATAGATCAGGTCTGCCTTCCCCTGTTCTAAGAACCGCTCCGCCATGTCGAGGTCCACAATACGGCCCACACCGATCACCGGCAGACTGGTGACCTTCTTTATCGCCTCGGCATTGTGGATAAAACAGCCCCGGCGATAATACGGAGGGATGGAAACACCATCCAAGGCATGCATTACGGAACCCTGGGTCACGTCAATAGCGTCCACACCGGCCTGCTCAAGAATAGGGACGATATATTTCGCCGAAGCGTCCAGCGTGATGCCCTTTTCTCCGAGCAACTCATCAACCGATAACCTGACCAGAATCGGAAAATCGGGGCCGACGACCTTTCTCATCTCCGCAACCGTCTCCACGATAAGACGGGTGCGGTTCTCCCAGTTACCGCCGTAGTGGTCAGTCCTCCGGTTATAGTACGGCGAAAGAAAGGCCGCATGAAGGTTTGCGCCGCCGTGGCCGCAGTGAAGCTCCACGCAATCAAAACCGGCGCGCTTCAATCTACCGGCACTCGCTGCCAGAGCTCCCTTGACCGCCTCCAGGCGTTCAATGGAAACTTCATTCACGGGCAGTATGGTCCCCGCCATAAGGTCGAATATACCAAACCGTGCCGATTGTTGATCGGGGTAGGGCGAAGGCGAAGGCCCTTCGGCCATCATAGGGCCTGGGGATGCCAGTTGAGCCCCAATCTTCACATCATAGGAGTGGATCACGTCAACCAACTGGGCCCAGCCCGGAATGAACTGGTCATCATAAATACAGGCCCCCGCTTCCATTTTGATGGGGGGTCTCGTGGTGGCGTCGGGAGATTCCGACTCCATGGTTCCGGTCATAATAAACCCTACTCCGCCTTGCGCCCGCTCCTCGTACCATCTTACCGTCTCGTTATTCACAGAGCCGTCCGCTGCGATCGGCATCCCCAACCACGGTGCAAAACCGATCCTATTCTTCAGCTTCATCTCTTTGATCTTTATGGGTTCCAGGATTTTCATGTTCATCTGCCCCCCTCCGGCGTTATGGGTTATCCTTCATGAAAAACTTCTTCCCTGGCTCTAGGGCGCCTCGGGTTTCACAGCAAAAACCATTGGCCCTCGTATCTCGGAAGAACCTAGGTGCGGATACTAGAACCCATAATCTAAAGCGGGAAAATCATAGGGATTTTTTGGGCCAGCATAATGTCGCCGGTCGCCTTCAGTTTGCCGCCCATAAAGGCCTGCATGCCGCTTATTTCCTGGTTGACCAGGGCCAACCAGGTCTCGGCGTTCATGGTGATCGTAACCTTGGGGGAATCATGCGTGCCTTCTTCTATCCGGCAATTTCCGTCCTTTATTTCAATAGACCAGTTTCCGCCTTCCGGCCCCTCGATGATGTACTGGACAACGGCATTGATTCCCTGCGCCTTGGTAGCGTCAAAAACGGTCGGCATCTTTTCAAAAGTCTCTTTTACGTTGGTGTAGGCCATCTTTTCTCTCCTTTTTTAATTGGTTATATGATGATCCATGAAACGAACTCCCCTATTCTTTTGGGAGTCATAACTATTGAAAAACTAGTTTTGCTGGACCTTAACGCATGCGCTGCATGCTCCCCCGAGATCTCGGATAAGTCTCAAACAGAAAAGACCCGCCCACCTTGCGGAGCGTCTCCGTGGTACCATCGGCAATGAGATTGGCCCGGGCATCACGAAAGAGTTTTTCCGGAAGGTATTCCTTGGTCAACCCGCTCGCCCCGAAGATCGATATGGCATCGTGGGCGTTCTGAAAGGCCATTTCGGTGGCCATCGTCTTGGCCGCAATCGAATATTCGGGAAAACCGGGATAGATATTCCCATTCAACAGGACAGCTTTCCGGGACAAGGCCCGGCAGGCTTCCACCCGGCTGAACATTTCAAATATTTTCTGTTTGATGGAATAGTGCTCTTTGAGAAGCTTTCCCCCCTGGATCCGCTGCTGACAGTAGGAAAAGGCCTCCTCAAAGGCGGCCCTGGCCAGACCCGTGGCATAACAGGCTACGGTCATATTGAAGCCGGTCAGAATCTGTTTACCAAAAGGATAATAATAGTCGGCATCATTCAGGAACATGTAATTAGCCGGGATCCGGACATCATCAAAATAGAGCTCACATTGATTGAGTTCCCGCATTCCTAACATCTCGTGGGGTTTGCCTTTGGAACATCCGGGGAGATTCAGCGGTACAATGGCTGCGCCAATCCCCGCAAAACCTCGGGTGGGATCAATCTGGGTATGAAGCAGGCAATGGGTGGCTACCGGGGCGCCGGAGACCCAGGCGGATTTCTGCCCGTTGATGACCCATTCGTTCCCATCCCGCCTGGCTCGGCAGTTTGGGCGTATTTGAGGGGATTCGAAAAAGGGTTCGCCAAAACCCAGGGTATCGGAACCATGGTCAGGTTCGGTGACTGCCCAGCACCCGCGAATGCTCCCATCCGTGCAGTTACAGAAAGGTATGGTGAATTCCTCCAACAATGCCGGATTCATACTCATCAAACCACCCAGGGCATGGGCGCCCGCGGCCCCCAATTGGATACACAACCCGTTGCTGCCCCAACCCATCTCCTCCATGACAATGGCCTGCTGCAGTGGAGTCAGGCCCATGCCCCCCACTTCTTCCGGAAAGAGGATCTTATGGTACCCCAACTCATAGGCTGTTTTAAGAAAAGGCCAAAGAGGAGAATCGTCCGCTATCGCCTTTTCCGGTGTCAGTTGCTCCAATTTCTTAGCTGCCGGCCGCATGACTTCTTCGGCAAACTTGTGGGCCGCTTCTTTGATGACTAAATCTTCTTCCGACAGGTCCAAGGTAATGTCCAAATAATCCATGATCACAGCCCTCCACTATTTAGGGATTGGGAAATTCGATGAAATTCACCCCTCTTTAGAACCTTTCATTTTTTCCAAAAGGTCACCCCAAAATCATTTCACCCCTCCTTTCAACGGCCTTCAGGCTAACCGCCCTAAGGGACAAGAGGCCCATATTAATCTTTATAAACAATGTTACTGACCGACCGCCCGGTCTAATAATACTAAAAAAAATTTTCGTGGATATTTGGTATTTTTTTAAGAAGCTTCTTTATATCCGTTTCGTTTTTTTAGAGAATTTTTTGGGGAGATCCCTATCAATTTCTATTCCTATCCCTTTCAGCAATGTCTTTCTGAGGGCCAGCGCGTAACGCCTGTCATATTCGGCATCATGCTGGTCCGCATACAGATACCACTGGAGATAACTTCCCATCAGGGTCGCGGTCATAATGCGGGCCTGAATATAGGTATCCATATCCCTTCCAAACAAGCCTTCCCTTTTACCCTGATCGAGCAGCATTTGCACGAAATCATCATAGTTCTTTTGGATGGCCTTCATTTTCATGGCCACTTCTGTATCCGTCCCGGCGATTTCCCCCAGAAGTGTTTGAAAAACCAAGATCAATTCCCGATTGTCCCGGCTAAATTCACTTCCGAACTTAAAAAACGCTTTAAATTTGGCAAGAAAATTTCCCGAACAACCAGCGACGGCCTCCTGAATACCTCCGATAAACTCTTTGAGAAATTTTTCTAAAATACCGTCGAGAATTTCCTCCTTGCTTTTGAAATGCCAGTACAAGGTGCCTTTAGCCACTCCAGCGGCATCGGTTAACTCCCTGGTGGTCGTTCCTCGGAAACCCCTGGTTAAGAAAGCTTTAATACTTTCCACGAGTATTTTTTCTTTTATATTCTCGTCTTTGTTCATGGATAAATCCTGTAAAACAAATCCCCATCTAGACTGAGCGCCCAGTTTAGTTAAAACAATAAAATTATGAAATTGACTTGTCAAGGAAAAAATGCAGAAAATAAGTTTTCACCATATAAATCTTCTTGGGCGTTGAAACACATCCCAGATCGGGAACGCCGCCACTTTGGGCGGGAACCTCTGCCAGGAAGTGCGCTGCTGGTATTACCGCTACCCGCACCATTTAGGGGGCGCCATTACCTGTGCCCACAAGGGAAAAGGCCCCTGTCTGGCCGTCAAGGGCGAAAACCGCTACCACGCCGTCCTGGGGTGGGAAGAAGTGCTTTGCCGTCTGTCCATCGGATACCGCGGTTGCCCTTGCGGCCCTCGATGCGCAACTCGTCATGACCGGGCCTGAGGGACAACGAAAAACGGCGATAACCGATTTTTATAACCCCCTCGGCCTGGGGCTTCAGTGGAACGAGATCTTAACCGAAATCGAGATTCCAGTTCCTAACCATTCGACCAGACAACATTTGTTTAAGTTTACCCTTAGGCGACCGGTTGATTTCGCCATTGTCCGCCTGGCGGTGGTGATCACCGAGGCCCACGGCGTTTGTCAAGACGCCCGCCTGGCCCTCGGCGCCCTGGCCCCCGCCCCGGTCCGGGCAAAAACCGCCGAGGAGTTTTTGCGGGGGCGGACCCTCGATGAAGACGCGGCCGTTCGGGCTTCCGAACTGGCCTTAGCGGGTGCCCGGCCCCTAAGTCGGAACGCGTATAAGGTTGTAATAGCAAAGACCCTGATAAAAAGGGAGATTTTAGGTCAGGGACAGGGTTGAACCCATCGGTTAATGCTTTTCATCCTGACGGGTTTAAATTTCATAACGAGCCTTTCCAAGCTCGCCAGATGAGGTTGACCCCAATCTACCTTCCACATTAAGCCTACCCAGCAGCAAGCCGTTTCGCTCCTCATTAAACACTAAACAATCGTTTTAATAAAATACCATTAACTTACTTATATATTTATTGTTTTACAATATTAACTAACAATATTTTCCGACCAGAGCGGCGGCAAAACAATCGGCCCGCGACATTTAATGGAAGGCTTTTGATCTATCCGGCCGTGTCGGCCAGTTCCCCGGGGTCATCACCGAAGAAGACGTATTCAGCCGGGTATCGTGAAAGTCGTCTTTGACACCAATGTCTTGATCGCCGCCTTTTTGACCGAAGGGGTATGTTCCAAGCTGCTGGTCCGGGCACGGCGGCGAGAATTCGAACTGTTTCTGAGCGACGATATTATTCTGGAATTCGAGAGAAACCTTCGCAGGAAATTTGTATTTTCTCCCTCTGAGATAAAAGATGCTCGAAGCGTATTACTGGAAGCCTCGGGGAAGATCTTTCAAAAAGTCAGCCCGATTGCGCCAGTCTGCAGAGATCCGGAAGACGATAAAATACTGGCCTGCGCGAAACAGACAGATGCCGATTATTTGGTGACCGGCGATCAGGATCTGCTGATAATCGATCAATACGGCCGGACGAGAATAGTCACTCCCAGGAATTTTGAGAATATTTTTGAGAATTGATGCCGGTTTGTCCTTTAAGGGTAAAGTCCGGGCTTTGGCGGGGTGATCGACTTGTTCGGGATGACCGGACGAGGCGTTTGGTGAAAACATTCCCAATGAGTCGCTATTTTCCCCCGAGGTCAACAATTGTCGATGGCGGATTCAAACTTGTACCCCACGCCATACACCGCATGAATGATCTCGGCCCGGGGATTGACGGCCTGGATTTTCTTGCGCAGCTTTTTGATGTGACTGTCCACCGTGCGGTCGTTGACGAAGCGGTCATCCGGATAGATCCGGGCCATGATCTGGTCCCGGCCGTAGATCCGTCCGGGTGTTTCTACGAGCAGTTGAAGCAGCTTGAATTCCACCACGGTGAGTTCCAGGTCGCGACCTCGAAACCTGGCCTGGTAGCGGTCTTCGTCGAGGACCAGTTCCTGGGCCGGCATCGGTGCCTCGCCGTGCGCGCGTCGCAGGACGGCCTTGACCCGGGCCACCACCTCCCGGGGGCTGAAAGGCTTGCAGATGTAATCGTCGGCCCCCAGTTCCAGGCCTAATATCCGGTCGATTTCCTCCACCCGGGCGGTGACCATGATGATCGGCACCTGGGAGAAGGTCCGGATCTCCCGGCAGACCTCCAGGCCGTCCCGCCCGGGCAGCATGATGTCCAATAGGACCAGGTCGACCGGATGCTCCCTCAGCCAGCCGGCCGCTCCCGACCCCTCGCCCAGGACAAACGTTTCAAACGCCGAGGCCTTCAGATAATCCGCCAGCAGGGCCGCCAGCTTCGGTTCGTCCTCCACCACCAGAATTTTCCCAGTCACGATGGGCTCCCTTCCGCCGGCAGGCTGATCCGGATCAGTAGGCCGCCCATCGGGGAGGCGTGGGCGCTGATCGTCCCGGCATGGGCCTCGACGATGGTTTTGCAGATGGCCAGCCCGAGGCCGGCGCCGCCTGAAGCCCGATTGCGCGATCCCTCCAGCCGATAAAGACGGTCGAACAACCGTTCCAGTTCTTCTTCGGGAACCCCGGGCGGGGAATCCTGAAATTCAATCATAATCCGATTGTCTCCGGTTCGAAAGGTTAATCCGCAACTCTCCCCCGGGATCGGTAAAGCGCAGGGAATTTTCAGCCAGGTTGGCGAAAAGCTGATCCAGCCGCTCCCGGTCGCCGAAGACCAGGCTGTTCTCGGCTTCCGGTCAGATGGGTGCAGAAGTCGAGTCCCTTTTCCTGAAAGGCCGGACGGTAGGTTTCGGCAACCTTTCGGAGCAGGTCGGCCGGATCGAGCTGTTCTTTCCGATAGGTCAAGGCGCCCAGGTCGGAAAGGGAAAGCTGATAGAGGTCTTCCACCAGGCGATGTAAACGTATTGTTTCCCCGTGCAGGGAGCTGATCCGCTCCGGCGTAATCTTCCGGATTCCATCAAGGAGGGCTTCGATCTCACCGCGCAGTATGGCCACGGGCGTCCGCAGTTCATGGGAGATGTCTGCAATCCATTCCCGGCGGGCCTTTTCATTTTTTTCCAGGATCCGGGACATTTCGTTGAAGTCGCCGGCCAAACGGCCCAGTTCATCCGAAGACCTGACCGCAATACGCGTAGCATAATGGCCGGAGGCAATGTCCCGGGTGGCGGCCGCCAAGGCCTTGATGGGACGTACCAGACGCCGGGCCAAAGGGATGGAGAGGATGGCCACGATCAGGACCAGACCGGCCGCGGCCGCCGCCAGGGCCAGACGTTGCTCCCTGAGAAACTGCGACTGCATGGGGTGCAGAAAATGTTTCGGGGACAACATGCCCGCGTAACCCACGGTCCGATCGCGGACCGTAATGGGACGAAAATCGATTTTCTCGTCCGGAGGTTGAAAGCCAAACACCGTTTTTCGGTCCTCGTTCAAGACGACGAGTGGACCCCCCCTAGGTTTATGAGGGTCAAACGCCGGCGGCGGCGGTTTTCCCGGTGAAGGATCGTTTCGAAGAAAATCCCAGTTTCCCTGTTCCTCATAACGACGACCTAAATCGTCGATCAACTCCCCCATCCTGCTCTGGTCCGTTTCTTTAAGGTACTGATGAAACCCCCGGTCGAGGTTCCACTGCATGACCAGGAACAGGGTCAGGATGGACAGAGCGGCCGCCCCCAGGATGGAAAGAAACAGGCGTTGGGTGATGCCAAACTTCATGGGGATTATTTTGGTATCTCTTTCTGCCAATCGTCAAGACAAAAGGTCTATCCCCTCAAAATATCCTTATTCCTTCCATAATTGTTTCACAATTGCTCTGTAAATTGCCTAACCATAATGAAAAGAGCAATCCTAGGAAGATTAATTCAGTTACCAACCTCTTGGTTGCTCCTGTCGCTGGTCTTGCTCCTTTCCGGATGCGCCGCCGTCGGACCGAACTATGTCCGGCCGGACACGGCCACGCCTGCCGAATGGCACACGCCGCTGCCGGAAGGACTGACCGTCGGGGTAAAAGCCCCTGGAAATCTTTCGGCCTGGTGGCGAACCTTGAACGATCCCCGGCTTTCCAGCTTGATGGATCGAGCCGAGGCCGGGAACCTGGACCTCAAAAAGGCCCGGGCCCGGGTTCGCGAGGCGCGGGCCCGGCGGGGCATCGTCCAGGCCGACTTCTTCCCAACCCTCGACGGCACGGCGGCCGCTAACTGGAGCCGTTTCAGCGAAGATAAAGGATCGGGCGAGACCGTTGACCTTTACGCTGCGGGCCTGGATGCCGGCTGGGAGCTGGATATTTTTGGCGGCCTCCGTCGTTCCCTCGAGGCGGCCGAAGCGGATTTGCAGGCTACCCGGGAGAACCTGCGCAACGTTCTCGTCTCCCTGTTGGCGGAAGTGGCCCTGAATTACATCGATGTGCGCACCGCTCAGATCCAGATTGCCGTGGCCGAAGAGAACCTGGGGGCCCAAAGCGAGACGTACCAGTTGACCCAATGGCGGTACGAGGCGGGGCTGAGTGACGAACTCGCCGTCCAGCAGGCCCGCTATAGTCTCGAGATTACACGTTCATTGATACCGGCGCTGCGCACCAAACTGGAGGAAGCCCTGAACCGCATCGCCGTGCTCCTGGGAGAACAACCGGGTCGGGTCCACGCGGAACTGAAGAAACAGGAACCTATCCCGGTCCCACCCTTAAGCATTGCCGTGGGTGTGCCGGCTGACCTACTGAGGCGGCGGCCCGATGTGCGCCAGGCCGAGCGCCAACTGGCGGCCCAGACGGCGAAGATCGGTGCGGCCACGGCGGACCTCTATCCCAAGTTCACGCTGAACGGTTCCATCGGCCTGGAAGCCCTTTCTTTGACCAACCTGTCTTCCGCCGTTTGGAGCCTGGCCGGCGGGCCAAAAATCACCTGGGCGATCTTCAAAGGCGGGGCTATCCGCCAAAACATCGAGGTGCAGTCGGCACTTCAGGAACAGTACCTGCTGGCCTATGAAGCGGCCGTGCTCACGGCCCTGGAAGAAGTTGAAAACGCCCTGGTGGCCTATGCCGAGGTCCAACGGCGAAGACAATCATTGGGCGAGGCTGCAAACGCCGCCCGGAAAGCAGTCGGGTTGGCCCGGCAAAAATACGAGGCCGGACTTACCGATTTCAACAATGTCCTGGATGCGCAGCGTTCCCTGCTTTCCTTTCAAGAACAATTGGCCCAATGCGAGGGAAACATTTCTTCCAACCTGGTTCGTTTGTATAAGGCCCTCGGAGGCGGATGGGCCTCCCTGGGCGGTACAACATATCAATAGATCCTTACACCCATTGTTCTGAGAATTTGTCTCTAATAGGGGATTGCTTCGTCGCTTCACTCCTCGCAATGACAAACTGGGGGACTTTTTGCGAATCCGTCAAAGTTGAAATGGAGAAATTCATGAAATCAAAAACCAATCCAGACTCCGATTTGGCGCGGACTCTGGAATTAGATCGACCGCAGGGATACGGCCAGCGTCTGGAAACGATGGGGCCTTGCGGGTCCTGGTGGTGATCGTGGCCCTGGCCGGAATCCTGACCTGGAGGATATCGGGTACGTCCACTACCTCGTCGTATAAAACCGAGGAAGTCAAGAACGGCAATTTGACGGTCATCGTCACGGCCACCGGTACCCTGAAACCAACGAATTCGGTAGACGTGGGCTGCGAGTTGTCCGGAACCGTGAAGAGCGTTGAAGTGGACTATAACGGTACAGTGAAAGTCGGGCAGGTTCTGGCCAAACTGGACACCACCAAACTAGAGGCGACGCTGACCCAATCCCGGGCCGCTCTGGAGGCAGCCCAGGCTAAAGTCCTTCAAACCCAGGCGACCGTGGCGGAAACCCGGGCCAAGCTGGCCCAGTTTCGGCGGGTCAGGGAACTAAGCCAGGGCAAAGTCCCTGCCCAGTCGGAAATCGATGCGGCCGAAGCCGCCTTCGAGCGGGCCAAGGCCGATGAAGCCAGCGCCAGGGCGGCAGTCTCCCAGGCCGAGGCCTCGGTAAAGGCGAACGAGACCGATCTGTCCAAATCGGTGATCCGATCTCCCATTAACGGTGTGGTTCTCACCCGCAGCATCGAGCCCGGGCAGACCGTGGCCGCCTCCTTTACCGCCCCGGTGCTGTTCACCCTGGCCCAGGACTTGGTCCAAATGGAACTGCATGTGAATGTGGACGAGGCCGACATCGGCAAAGTGCGGGAAGGTCAGGAAGCCATCTTCCGTGTCGCCGGCTACCCCCATCGAACCTTCGAAGCCCGGATCACCCAGACCCGTTTCGGGTCGTCGACGACCTCCGGGGTAGTGACCTACGAAACCGTGCTCAAGGTCAATAACGCCGACCTCGCCCTGCGGCCAGGCATGACGGCTACCGCGGACATCACGGTCAAAAAAGTCGAAAACGGCCTCCTCATACCCAGTGCGGCGTTGCGTTTTACGCCGTCCGTGCAGGAGGAAAAGAAACCGGAGCAAAAGGGTTCAACAAGTCTAATCGGTTCACTGCTTCCGCGTCCGCCCGGTTCCGGGCCGAAACCAGGAAGGGACGTTTCCGGCAACCAAAAGGAGCAGCGCGTCTGGACCTTGAAGGATGGGCAACCGACAGCCATCCCGGTCACGATCGGGTCGACCGATGGAGTCAAGACGGAAGTGATGGCCGGCGAAATCCAGCCGGGCATGGCGGTGGTGGTCGACACCGTCGGTGCGGGGAAATGAGCCCGATGAACAAGAATCAACCAGACAACCAACCCCTGATTGAGCTGCAGGGCGTGACGAAAGTGTACGGTACCGGCCAAGCAGCCATGCAGGCCCTGCGCGGCATCGATCTGCGCATCGAGGAGGGCGAGTTTGTGGCGGTAATGGGTCCCAGCGGTTCGGGCAAGTCTACCTGCATGAACCTCCTCGGCTGTCTGGATACGCCAACCGCGGGGGGTTATAAGTTCAAAGGCCTGGAGGTCGGCCAAATGACCCGCAACCAGCGCACGCGGTTGCGCCGGTTCTACCTTGGTTTTGTCTTTCAGGGCTATAATTTATTGCACCGCACCTCCGCGCTGGAGAACGTCGAGCTGCCTTTGATCTATCGCGGGGTCCCCCACGTCGTGCGGCGAGCGCAGGCCCTCAAGACTTTGGAGACCGTCGGTCTCAAGGGCTGGGAATCCCATACCTCCGGCGAACTTTCGGGAGGTCAGCAACAGCGGGTGGCTATCGCCCGGGCCATCGTGACCGAACCCGCCGTGCTGTTGGCGGACGAACCTACGGGCAACCTGGATACGGCCCGCAGCCGTGAAATCATGGACCTGCTCAGCGGCCTGAACCGCGACCGGGGGATCACCATAGCCATGGTCACTCACGAACCGGATATGGCGGCCTATGCCAAGCGCATTATCCATTTCCTGGACGGTCTGGTTGCGTCCGACAAGCAAAACGGGAGGGCCACCTGATGCTCTGGACCACCATCTTACTGGCTTTGCGTGAAATCAAACGCAACATCATGCGGTCGTTTCTAACCATCTTGGGAATCGTCATCGGTGTGGCAGCGGTCATCGTCATGGTGACCATCGGCGGCGGAGCCACCGCCCAGGTCAAGGAGCAGATTGCCGGCATGGGCAGCAACCTGTTGATGGTGACTCCCGGGAAGCGGCTTGGCCCCGGTCAGTCTTCTAACACCGCTTTGTTCAAGGTGAGCGATGGAGAGGCTATCCTCAGAAACGTCAGCTCTATTGCCGCCGTAGCCCCGGTCTCCTCCAAAAGCCTCCAAGCCGTCTTAGGCCATGAAAACTGGTCGACCAGCATAACTGGAAGCGATAATGAGTATTTCCGGGTGACGAACAGATCCGTCCGGGCGGGCCAAACTTTCAGCGAGAGCGAGCTGCGCGCCGGTGCGGCGGTCTGTATCTTGGGCGAGACCGTGCGCCAGAAGTTGTTCGGCGGGCAGGATCCTTTGGGGGGAAATATTCGTCTGGAAAAACTCTCCTGTCAAGTGATCGGCATCCTGAGGGCCAAAGGGCAGAACACTATGGGCATGGACCAGGACGATATCGTCGTGATCCCGTTACGTACGTTTCAGCGGCGCATTTCCGGTAACCAGGACGTCTCTCTCTTTCAGATTTCGGTCCAGCAGGGCGCCTCGACCGATAAGGCGCAGGAGGATATTCGCTTATTGATGCGGGAGAGGCGTCATCTTTCACCCCGTGATGACGACAACTTCGATGTCATGGACCTGAAGGAGATCGCCAACATGCTTACCGGGACCACCCAACTGCTGACGGCCCTGCTGAGCGCCGTGGCCGCCGTCAGCCTTCTGGTCGGCGGCATCGGTATCATGAATATCATGCTGGTGTCGGTCACCGAGCGCACCCGCGAGATCGGTATCCGCCTGTCCATCGGCGCTTTCGAGCGTGAGGTGCTCCTGCAATTCCTGGTGGAAGCGGTGGTGCTCTCTTCCTTCGGCGGTCTGATCGGCATCGGGTTGGCCCTCTCCGCCTCCGTATGGCTGGCCGGCCTGCTCCGGGTGCCCTTTGTATTCAACGGATCCATTGTCCTCGTCGCTTTCCTGTTCTCGGCTGCGGTGGGGGTCATTTTCGGTTATTTTCCGGCCCTCAAAGCAGCCCGTATGGACCCGATCGAGGCGCTGCGCTATGAGTAATTTCCATCCCGATTTCAAGCTTGGTGTTTGGAATTTCGACTTTAACCACTTAAACGAAAGGAGTTCCAATGAAAAAAAATGATCTTGTTTTGTTGATTATTTTCCTAGCGTTGATTTTTCCCGCGTCCCTCGTTTCCAGTGACCCCGGTGACCGGACCGGTTTCCCCCCTCCCGCTTTTCGTCCGGGTCCCCCCCCCGGCCGGATGCCGGAAAGACCTCCCTGGGGGCCAACCGAGGGGGAAAGCTGGGAGGGACGACCAGGGCCGAGTCCCGCGCCTCTCTGGTGGCACCATCTCCCGGTCTCAGATCTGAATGAAGAGCAGATAGATAAGATGCAGGCCATAGAACGCAGGCTGGCTAAGGAGGAAATCCCTAAGGGAGCCGAGCTGGAAGTAATCCGGATTGAGCTACAAGAAATCCTGGACCAAGGGCCCGTGGATCTAAAGGTGGTGGAAATCAAATTGAAAAAAATGGAGGCCTTGAGGACCTCGAGTCAACTGGCCCAGATCCGGGCCGGCGAGGAAATCAAATCGTTACTGACCCCGGCCCAGAAAAAGGCTTTAAAGCAGTTTGCCCGGTGTCCACAGTAAGGAGACCTTCGGTTGAAGGATCAAAAAGACCCGAGGTCCGTCCGGGGAAAGAAGCCTGGCCCGTCTGAAGATGGGCCGTCCCCCTCTCGGAAATAATTTCCCCGGGAACTCGGAAAAAATGTTCTGCGGTCCTGACCGAGAGATGGCCTCCGGCGATCGACCGGCAGCTCATCAAAAAAAAATGACAAAGCGGATACGTTACGTTTATGACCAAAAGACGAACCTACAGCGGAACGTTTAAGGCGCAGATCGTATTGGAACTCCTGCGGGGGAAAAAGAGCCTGTTGGAATTGGCTGCCCACTATCAGGTTCATCCCAACCAGATCAAGAACTGGAAATCGGTCTTTCTCCACCAGGCCCCGGAATTGTTCGCAGATAAACGAAAAAAAAGGGTTGGCGGGCAGGTCATCAAGCGTAACTTATCCGACTGATTGTCCGGGGGTCTATCTCCCGCCGGCCGGATTTCTGGCATTTGTCTTGCTTTAGGAAGAGGATATCCCGGGATGCGTTGGCAGTAAAAAAAAACTTTTGAAGGAGGACCCTATGGTCAACAATGTCGGCTCTATGAACGGTCTGTACAGCCAGATGGCCATGCCATCCATGCAGATGCATCGAAATGATTTATTCAACAAGGTAGATAGTGACGGGGACGGCGGCATCGACAAAGTGGAAATATCGGACCTGGCCAAGAAGTTGTCGAAAGATACCGGCAGCACGCTGAGCGTGGACGATATTTTTTCCACCTACGATGCGGACGGAGACGGAAAGTTAAGCAAGACGGAACTGGACAGTTTCATGCGCGAGAATGCCCCACCCCCGCCGGGTGGTCAGGGCGGTCCAGGATCGGTGACCGACGCCAGCCAACAGAGTCGGTTGGATGATTTGTTCGCCCAAATGGACAAGAACAACGACGGGAGCATCAGTAAGGACGAGCTTTCGGAGCTGATCGTGAAGATATTGGGGAACACAGGTAATATACAGGAGGCCTGATCGATACGGCCCATTCCTATCCTTCCGGGATATAAAAGGGGCAGGAAGAAATCGATTCCTGCCCCTCCATTCAAGTCATCTGAAGATTTTTAGAACATCCCGTTCGGATTTGCCGAGGATTCGGGAATTTCCTGGATTACGTCCCAGTGCTCGTCGATCTTGCCGTTTTCCAGCCTGAATATCTCGATAATGGCCCGCTGAAGTTTCGGGGACCGTATCGAATGAACATGGAGGACTACATAGTCATCCTCGGCGATAATCCGCTTGATTTCGCTCCGGGCTTCCGGGTAATTTGTCTTGAGAAATTCGATAAACTCCTTGAGGCCTTCAGGATAATCTTTGACCAGGGGATTATGCTGCTTGTATCGGGGGCCGATATACGGTCGGGCTGCTTCAAAATCTTTCTTATTGATAATAAGATCATAAAACTTCGTCACAATTTCTTTGTTGTTTTCCTGAATTGATCCCATAGTGGTTCCTCGCTCAGGTCAACTGCCGGGTGTTTCTAAGAAGCCTTCTAACCATTGCCAGTAGCTCTTTTTTCTCTTTAGACAAAAAACCTTTCAGCATTTTTTCCAGTAACTGGTCGCGCTTCATTTCTATATCGGCCAGCGTGCTCTTCCCTTTCGGGGTGATTTCCAGGAGGGTGACTCGTTCATCCTTGGGGTCTGATTTTCGTTGGATAAAGCCGCTTTTTTCCAAGCGCTTGGCCAGGCCGGTGATATTGGCCCCCGGGACGAGCATGATCCGGCTCACTTCCGTGATCCGGCTTTTGCCGTCGGTGGAGGCATCCAGCACGCGCAGGATGTTGTATTGCGGGAAAGAGAGATGGTATTTTCGGAAAAGGGCCGAAATAGCCCGTTTAAATCGTTCCGCGGCCCGGACGATGGCCATGAGGACCTTTTCGTCCCCACTCAAGTCGCTTCGGTAATTACTTTTGTCATAGTATTTCGTTTTTTCTATTTTTATACTAACCCACATGCCTGCGGGCGAGCCCCCACGAAGGATGAAAATATTTCAAATAATACTCACAGCCGAGGGCGGCTGGGCTACATTTAGGGATGAACCCCACGTTAATGGCCGATGTGCCCGGGGTTTTCATTGACTCTTTCAAGCCCATCTAATACATTCGATGTTGGAAGTTCGATGTTCGACGTTCAACCAAAAAGGGCTTTTAATATCGCTTCAGGTAATTATCCTCGAGGGCTTTGACCAGATTGGTCAGGACCGAGTAATACGGGGTAGGGACGCCCGTTTCCCTCCCGTACTCCACGACTTTCCCACCCAAAAAATCAATTTCGGTACGGGTCCGATTGGCGAGATCCTGGCACATGGAATCCTTGTGGACCCCCACCTTCTCCAGATAAGCCAAAGCCTGCTGAAGGTAATCGGCTCCCAGGTCGTAGCCCTTGGCCCTGGCCACGGCGAGCACTTCCTGAAAGCAGACCTCCGCGATCTCCCGCGTAGGCGGGAATTGCAGTGCCCCCTGGATGGTCTTGTCGGTTACGGCGCAGATCGAGGCCATGGTGCATTTCATAATCATCTTTTTCCAGACGAAGAGCTTGATGTCTTCCACGTACTCGGTGTCCAGCCCGCCGGCGGTGAGTTGCGCGGCCAGGGTCCGGCCCGCTTCCTGGTTTTCGGGGACCAGGCCCCCCAGGTGGTTCGGCCGGTTGAAGAAGGCCGCTGCCACCCGCCCGGGTCCTTGGAGGGAAACGCCGTAATTCAAGGACATTCGGAAAGCCGCATCGGCCCCGAAGCGGTCGGCGATCAGGTCTTCCGGCCCCAGGCCGTTGTGGGTGCTGACCAGCTTCATCCCCGGCTGGAAGACCTCCTCCAGTTCTTCCAGGACCCGCTGGAGGTGAAAGGTTTTGGTGGCGAGGAAAACAACCGAAGGCCGAAATTCCTTTAAATCTCCGATTCGGGTGAAAATATTTTGTACCGGGACCTGATAGTCGATGACCCCCGTTATCCGGATACCGTCCTGGAGAAGCCTTTCCTTCAGACCGGGCTGGGGATCCACCAGCAGGACTTCCGGATCATTTTTCAGCAGGGCCGCGGCCAGAACGGCGCCGGTGGCCCCGATACCCACGACGGCTATGGTAGGTTTTGCCATAATTTTCCTCTTGCGGATTGGAGTAATGGAGTAGTGGAGTATTGGAGCTAATGTTTTTTTCAGATCAATACTCCTTCACTCCAACACTCCATTACTCCTTTTTCGAAACAGGTAACGATAGATTCTCGGAATAGGTTTGGCTTTATTTCTTCATCCCCTTGAGGATCTTCTCCGGGGTGATAGGCAGGTCCTTGCACCGGTAGCCCGTGGCGTGATACACGGCCTCGGCAATAGCCGGGGCCGTGGGCGAGGCCAGACCTTCGCCGCATTCCTTGGCCCCTCGGGGTCCTTCCGGTTCGTACGTCTCTATGTGCACCACCTCGCTGCTAGTCGGCATGTCCAGGGCGTTGGGCATCTTGTAGTCCAGAAAATTGGTGTTCAGGGTCTTCCCCCCGTCCATGACGAACTGCTCGCAAAGGGCATAGCCCAGCCCCATCTGAATGGACCCGGCCAACTGGCCTTCCACGCCCCGGGGATTGATGACCGTGCCGCAGTCGTGGGCCGTCCACATCTGTTTGACATTCACCAACCCGGTTTCCCGGTCCACCTCGACCTGGGCCACCTGGGCCCCGAAACCAAAGGCCGGCGTTACCAGGCCCTTGTCCCGCGGCGTATAGGAGCCTCGGGCCACCAGAGGCTCGCCCCGGTTGGCCTTCTGGACCATGGCCACGGCCTCGCCGAAGGAGACGCCTTTGTCGGGTCGCCCCTTGGCCTGGACCCGGCCGTCCCGGCACTCCAGCTCATAGATGACGTTCATGTTGAAGCGGGCCGATACGGCGCCGAAAAGCTCGGCCTTGATCTTCTTGGCCGCGTCGATCACGGCGTTGCCGCCCATGAGGGTCACCCGGCTGCCCCAGGAACCCAGGTCGGCCTGGGGGGTCATGGCCGTGTCCCCGGAGGTGATGCGGATGTCCTCCATGCGCAGCCCCAGCTCCTCGGCCAGGATCTGCTTGAGCACCGTGTCCGAGCCCTGGCCGATATCGGCCGTCATGGTCAGCAGATGGACCGTGCCGTCGGCAAAGGCCCGGATCTCCGCGGCCGAAAAGGGATAGGGGGTATTGAACCAGTTGAAGACCCCGCCGGAGATGAAGCTGTAGCAGCCGATGCCGATGCCCTGGCCCGGCTTGAGGTTCTTGCGCTTCTCCTTCCAGCCGCTCATCTTGGCCACCGCCTTGATGGAATCGACAAACCCGCAACTGGAAATGGTGGCCACGTCCGGAATCTGATCGCCGCTCACCTGGGCGTTCTTGAGGCGCAGGTCCACCGGGTCGATCCCCAGTTCCTCGGCCGCCAGGTTCATCTGGGTCTCGGTCACATAGAGCGACTGGGGGGCGCCGAAACCGCGCATGGCGCTGGCCGGCGGCTTGTTGGTGTAGACGTGCTGCCCGTGGAAACGGTAGTTCGGGAAGCGGTAGAGCATGGCCCCGAAGTTGCCGCAGAGAAAGGTGGCCGTGGGCCCCATGGCGTTGTAGGCCCCGCCGTCCAGGGTGATTTTCAGGTCCTTGGCCACGAGGGTGCCGTCCTTCTTGAAGCCCACCCGGGACTGGAGCTTCATGGGATGGCGGCGCCGGCCGGCCAGAAACTCTTCCTCCCGGCTGAGGGTGAACTTCACCGGGCGGCCGGTTTTCTTGGCCATGAGGGCCGCGCAGAACTCCCAGGTGCGCAGTTCCATCTTGCCGCCGAATCCCCCGCCCACGAAGGGCTTGACCACGCGGATATCGTTTTCCCGCATGCCCAGGGTGGAGGCCAGCAGGCATTGGACGATGTAGGGGACCTGGGTGGAGGTCCAGAGCGTGATTCGACCGTCCTGGTCGGTCTGGGCCAGGGCCGAGCAGGGCTCCAGGTAGGCGTGGCTCTGGGCGTGGACGGTGAAAGTGTCTTCCCGGATATAGTCCGCTTCGGCGAAACCTTTTTCCAGGTCGCCGTACTGGATCTTGCGGTTGACGCTCACGTTGTTGGGGCAGTAGTCGTGCAACACCGGGGCCCCCGGCCGGCTGGCCGTGTCCACGTCGAAGACCGCCGGCAGTTCCTCATATTCCACCTCGATAAGTCCCAGGGCTTCTTCGGCCGTATCCAGGTCCACGGCGGCCACGGCGGCCACCTCGTCCCCGATGAAGCGGACCTTGTCCACCGCCAGGGGATATTCGTCCTGGGTCTCCGGAAACAATCTCCAGTTCCCGTACTTGATCTTGGGGGTGTCCTCTGCGGTGAGGACGCACTTGACCCCGGGTAGGGCCGCGGCTTTGCTGACGTCGATATGTTTGATCCGGGCATGGGTCAGCGGGCTCCGTAAGATCCGCCCGTAGAGCATCCCCGGCAGCTTCAGGTCGTCTGTATAGAGGGCCGTTCCCCGGGCCTTGGCCTCGGCGTCATTGCGGGGAACCTCTTTTCCGATAATCATAAACTGTTCCATGGTTGTTCCTTTCCGCCGGCCCTAACGCCTGCCGGCCCGTTTCTGGGCTTCCAGCAAAGCCCGGCGGGTCAATACCCCCACCATCTGCTTGCGATAATCCGCGCTGGCCCGCACGTCGGTGATGGGCCGGGATTCTTCGGCAGCCTTCTCCCCCGCCTGCCTAATCAGTTCTGCCGTAAAAGGTTTCCCCCGAACCAGGCTTTCCGTCTGCAGGGCCCGCAGCGGGGTAGGGCCCACGGCCCCCAGGACGATGCGGACTTCCTGACAGGTCTCCCCTGCAAATACGGCGGCTGCGCCCACGCAGACCGCGGAGATATCCACCCGCCCCCGGGCCGAGACATGCTGATAGGAGGCGCCCGAATGGGGCGGCAGGGGCGGCACTTGAATGGCGGTCAGGATTTCTCCGGGCCTAAGCACCGTCTGGCCCGGCCCCTTGAAAAATTGATCGAGGGGCACCCGCCTTTCCCCCTGCAGGCCGGCCAAGATCATCTCGGCTCCCAGGGCCATGAGGGTGGGGGCGTTATCGGCGGACGGCGCGGCGTTGCAGAGATTGCCGCCCACCGTCCCCAGGTTGCGGACCTGCACGTTGGCCGTTTCCCCGGCCGCATAGGCTACGGCCGGATAGCGCCGCCGGATGTCGGGATGGGCCGCCACCTCGGCCAGCGTGGCCGCGGCCCCGATGGCTAGTCCGGTCTTGGGCTTATAGGCAATGGTTTTCAGCTCGGCAATGCCGCCCAGATGGATGATCGCCGACGGCTTTATGATTCCATAACGCATGCGGATGATCAGATCGGTCCCGCCGGCCAGAACACGGGCGTCGGGTCCCTTTTCGGCCAGCAGCCGCAGGGCTTCTTCCAACGTGGTCGGCGCGGCATAATCGAAATGGGGCAGTCTCATTTTTTCACCTCTTCCACCGGGTTCCCGCGCATCTTTCCGGCAGCCACGGAAATGGCCTCGACGATCTGGTTGTAGCCCGTGCAGCGGCATAGATGGCCCGACAGGCCTTCCCGGATTTCCGTTTCGCTGGGAGCGGGGTTATGGTTTAGCAGGTGCAGGGCCGACATCTCCATCCCGGCAGTGCAGAAGCCGCACTGAATGGCTCCGACCTGGACAAAGGCTTCTTGAATGGGATGCAGTTCCTCGCCCGAAGGGGCCAGCCCCTCCACGGTCTTGACGGATTTGCCGTCCACCGTCACGGCCAGGGTCAGGCAGGAATTGACGGACCGCCCATCCACCAGGACCGTGCAGGCCCCGCAGTCCCCGGTGCCGCAGCCCAGTTTGGTGCCCGTCAGATTGAGGTCCTCGCGCAGCACCTCATTCAGGGTCCGCCAGGGATCCACGAAGAGCAGGTGCTCGTCCCCGTTTACGTTTAACCTGATTTGCTGTTTCATAGTTCCTCCCTATGGTAAAAATTCGAAACTCGAAATCCGATAAAATTCAAATGACCAAAATTCAAATTTCAAAACTTCCGGACCCTAAGCCAGCGAGGTCTGCCATTGGAGTTACGCTTTTCTCGCCATTTCAAATCCAGAAGAGGCCTTTGTTTCTGTCATTCGAGTTTAAAAATCCCGTTGATTTATCATGATTGATGTGGTCTCTCAATTCGTTTTGAAATAATTCATATCCTTCTTTCTTTTTCTTTCCAGTAATCCTCCCGGATCACCCGCTTGAGTAGTTTCCCCGTAGGGCTTTTCGGAAGCTGGGTCCGGAACTCGACCGATTTGGGCTTTTTGTAGCTGGCGAGGTTCGCTTTGCACAGGGCAATGATCTCCTCTGCCGTGGCCTGCCGGCCCGGTTTCAGAACGACCAGGGCCTTGACGGCTTCCCCCCAGTAGTCATCCGGTATCCCGACGACCGCCGCTTCCAACACGGCCTCATGGGTATAGATGAGCTCTTCGATCTCCCGGGGATAGATATTTTTGCCCCCACTGATAATCATATCATTTTTTCGATCCACAATGAAGACGTATCTGTCCTCGTCGAATCTACCGAAATCTCCCGTGTAGAGCCACCCGTCCCGGATGGCCCGGGCGGTTTCTTCCGGCAGTTCCCAATAGCCGATGGTCATAGCCTCACTGCGAACGATAATTTCCCCCACCTCCCCGATGGCTACATCCCGGCCGTCTTCGGTGACGATCCGCACCTCGTAATCCACGATGGGTTTCCCGGCAGAGGCCAACCTGGCCAATTGAGCCTCGGAACCCTCGAGCCGATGATCTTCCGGTCTAAGAGCGGTGGTGGCCGGTCCGGTTTCGGTCTGGCCGTACATCTGCATGAATTGGCAGGGGAACTTCTTCATGGCCCGCTTGAGCAGTTCCACCGGCATGGGCGAAGCGGCGTAGGGCAGCAATCGAAAGCGACTCAGATCGAAGGCCTCCAGGTTGTCCACCTGCAGTAAGGCCGTAATCATGGTGGGAACGAACTGGCAGATCGTTATCTTTTCCCGGGAGAGAAGTTCCAGAACGGCCCGAGGGTCAAAACCGCCTTCCTTGCGGATAACAATGGTATTGGACATCAGCAGGTGGCGCAGGTTATCTACAAAGGTTACATGGTAAAAGGGGAAGAGCAGCAAGGCCCGGTCGTCATAGCGAATACCCATTTCCAGGGCGCAGCTCATCATGTTGATCGAATCGTGGCCGTGGGTGCGCATGACCCCCTTGGGGCGGCCGGTGGTCCCTGAGGTCAGAAAGATGCTGATCAGGTCGCTGTCGGCCAATGGAACTTCGGGTTCCCGCTCCTCACCGGCTTCCATCAGCGCATCATAGCTTTGAAAGGAGGAATGCTCGCCCCCGAGGCTGATCGGGAATTCCAGGAAAGGCAATTCGGGGAGAATGGTTGGGATCATTTCCTTGAAATCATCGCCGAAAACCAGAAAACGAGGCCGAAGATAACTGAAAATCTGCACCAATTCGCGGGGTTTCAAGAGATTGTTCAGGGGAACGAAAATCGCCCCGGATCGGGCGCAGGCAAAATAGAGCTCGATGAACTCCGGTCCGTTATGCAACAGCACGGCGATCCGATCTCCTTTCCGCAACCCGGCCTGCAACAGACCGTTGGCGACCCGATTAACCCGGCGGTCCAGTTCGCCGTAGGTTATCCGCCGGTCTTCAAAAACCAGGGCGGTTTTTTCCGGAAAGTTGGCGGCGCTTCGTCTGAGAATATTCCCGACACCCATAGCGACTGCTCCTTTTTCGGTACTAGGCCGAAAGCCCTAGACCGCGGCTGATGATCAGCTTCATGATTTCACTCGTACCGGCAAAAATGGATAAGCAGCGGACATCGCGATACAGCTTGCAGACCCGGTATTCCTCCATGTAGCCGTAGCCGCCATGAATCTGTACCGCCTGATACGCGATCCGATTGACCATTTCTCCCAGCCAGTATTTGGCCATGGACACCTTCTGCACGATATTCTGGCCGCGGATATGATCGCGGATCAGGCTGTCCAGGAAGGTGCGACCCAGTTGGACCTCGGTGGCCATATCCGCCAGCCGAAAGGCGTTGTATTGAAAGTTCCCGATAGGTTTACCGAAGGCCTCACGCACTTTCGCGTATTGGAGCGCCTCCTTCAAGGCCTCCTCGGCCAGGACCTGGCACTTGATGGAGACCTCCAGCCGTTCCTGCTGGAGCTTGGCCATCATGTATTTGAAGCCCATCCCTTCCTCACCCAGCAGGTTGGCGGCCGGCACCCGGCAGTCTTCAAAGAAAAGCTCGGCGGTATCCTGCATATGATAGCCCATCTTCGATAATTTCCGGCCGCGCTGAAATCCCGGGGCGTCCTTGTCCACCAGGATCAGGCTGATGCCCCGGTGCCCGGCCTCCGGATTGGTCTTGACCGCCACTATGATCAGGTCGGCAAAATAGCCGTTGGTAATAAACGTCTTCTGGCCGTTGATGACATAGGTATCGCCGTCTTTTACCGCCCGGGTGCGGATGGCGGCCAGGTCCGACCCGGCGTTGGGCTCGGTCAGGCCGATGGCGGTGACGACTTCGCCCGTGGTGCATCCGGGCAGCCAGCGCTCCTTGATTTCCGGGGAGGCGAAGGAAAAGATGTAGGGGGTGGCCACATCACTGTGGAGGGGAACCTCTACCCCAAAGGCGTTTCCCCGCAGCAGCTCCTCGTTAATAATGACCGAATACTCAAAACCCAACCCCAAGCCGCCGTATTCCTCGGGCAGCCAGGGACATAAAAAGCCTTCTTCACCCATGCGGCGCCAGATGCTTCGCGGCACGGCCTGCTGCTCTTCCCACTCCGGCACATGGGGAGTAATTTCCTTGGCCACGAATTTTCGGAACGTCTCCCGAAAAATCTGATGTTCTTCCGTGGAAAAAATCGAGTCGTCCATCTCAAGGCACCTTTCCTTTCAAATTTCGAAACAGCGCGGATTCTCAAATCATAAATATGGAGTGATGGAGTATGGGAGTAATGGAGTATGGTCTTAAAAACAATACTCCAACACTCCCATACTCCAACGCACCAGCTCTCCACAGCCCATTTCATTTCATCAGGACACTGGGCAGATAGGTGGCCAGCTCCGGAAAGATAAACAGCAGAATCATGCTGATGATCATGGAGACCAGGAAGGGGTAAACCCCTTTATAAATAAGATTCATGGGCTCCTGGGTGATGTTTCTAACCACAAAAACACAGATGGCCACGGGGGGAATCACGGAGCCGATACAGACCGTACAGGCCACCATAATGCCGGCCCATAAAGGGTCATAACCCAGCTTGACGATGATGGGGAAAAAAATCGGGGTAGCCAGGATCATGAAGGCCAGGTCGTCAATAAAAGAGCCGCCCAATAGATAGACCAAAAAGATAACCACCATAATCAGCGATCGATGCAGCGGAAGGCCTACGATCCAATCGGCCGTGGCCTGAGGGATATCGGTGACGGCAATAAAATGACCCAGCACGGCGGAAAAGGCGATGAGCAGCAGTACCATACACGAGGTGCGCAAGGCCTCCCTTACGGAGCGGATATATCCCGAGAAGGTGATGTCTCTTTTTACCAGACATAAGATCAAAACAGCAAAGGTCCCGATGCTCCCGGCTTCGGTGGGGGTAAAAAAACCGTACATCAGCCCGGCGATCAACAGCAGGAAGATGACGATGGGCCAGATAACATGCGGCAGGGTCTTCCAGCGCTCCGTCCAGGGATATCTTTCACTCCGGGGGCCCAGTTGGGGGTCGATCCGGCACCAGCCAAAAATGACCACAATAAAAAAGAAGGACATGATCAGGCCCGGAAAAATTCCGGCCATGAACAGGCGGCCGATCGACTGCTGGGTGATAATGCCGAAGACGATGAGGGTCACACTGGGCGGGAGAAGCACCCCCAGAGTTCCCACGGTGGCCACGATCCCGGTGGAAAGTTTTTTGCTGTATCCGTAGCGGGACATTTCGGGAATGGCCACGCTGGCGAAGGTGGCCGAAGTCGCCACCACCGAACCGCAGATGGCCTTGAAGACGGTGGCGCCCACCACGGTGGCCATGGCCAGGCCGCCCGGGATGTGCCCTAAAAATTTATGGGTGGAGTCATACAAGCGTTTGGCAATGCCGGCATTAAAGGCGATCTGGCCCATGAGGACGAAAAGAGGGATGGCGGTCAATCCGTAGGAGGCCAGGGCATCCAGGCAATCGTTGGCCAGGAGGCTGACGGCGACATTGAAACCGTTCAGAAAGGCGAATCCCAAAAATCCGACCGCCGCCATGGCAAAAGCCAGTTCGATCCCGGTCAGGAACAAAGCCAGGAGGATCAGCAAGGCCAGGAGGCCGAAAGTGATTTCATTCATACGTCTCCTCCTTGGTCCGAACCCGCGATCCAGTTCGAGAAGAGCACCAGACACTGGACCAGGCTGCAAAAAGACAACCCATAGGCAACCGGATACATCGGCACCTGTAGGGTCAGGGAGACCTCTCCGTTCTTATAAAGGTCGTTCCCTTTCAGAAAAAGGGCCCAGGCCAAAACGGCAAATATCCCGATACCGATCACCCGCGTGAACGCGAAAAGGATTTTTCTGGTCATACTTCTGGACGACAGCGACAGGGTCAGTATATCCACGTTCACATGGGCCCCGTCCAACGTGGTCTGGGCAATGGCTAACCCGATAACCAGGGCGCCGGCAAAAGACATCAGCTCAAAGGTGCCGGTCAAGGGCTTTCCCAGATAGCGGAGGATGACATCCGTAACCGTCAACAACATCATCACCGTGAGCAGGACCCCCCCGATGGTGTTCAAGGTTTTACTGATTTTTTGGGTGGCTCGCGCCAATCCTTCCATACCTTTACCCTCCTCCGCGGCTGTTAGGGAATGAACCCCCGGGGGAGACCCGGGGGTTCGGCGGGTTACTTTTTATACTTTTTGAAGGACTCCTTGAGGAATTTGACCGCCTCCTCACCGGGCAGGCCCTTGGCTTTCATCTCCTGGACATAGGCATCGACCAGGGGTTTGGAACCCTTTTCATACCAGCGGGCCTCCTCGGCATCGTCCAAGGGGATGATTTTGACTCCCCGTTTGATCAACCAGTCTTTGCCGGCCGCGTCGATTTCGGTCCACATCTTGGCATATTTCTCGATGTATTCCTGGCTCATCTGATCGACGACCGTCTGAACCTCATGCGGCAGGGAGGCAAACTTCTGCTTGTTCATCATGACGATAAAGGCCGCCGAATAAGCGGTATCCAGGTTTTCCGTAGAGTATTTGATGTGTTCTCCGGTCCGAAAACCCTGTAGCGCCTCATAACTGGACAATACCCCGTCCACGACTCCTTTGGCCAGGGCGTCATACACTTCCGGCATGGGCATAGCCACCGGCGCCGCCCCGAGCAGACCCACGAATTTGGCGTTCGAGCCGTAGCAGCGCAGCTTCAACCCCTTCATATCTTCCAGTTTATAGACGGGTTTGGTCTTGGTGTGGACCAGTCCGTAGGGCATGGCATGGAACCAGAGGACTTTTACGTCGTCGAATTCCTTGGGCTTAAATTTCTTATAGAACTCGTTGGCAATCCGGGTGGGGCCGGGGCCGGCGGGAAAGCCGATGGGCAGGTCCAGGGCCTGGGAAAAGGGGAAGCGCCCCATGGTATAGCCCATGACGTGGTTGCTCACGTCGGCAATCCCTTTCACCGCCGCATCGTACGACTGGGCGGCCGGGACCAGGGTGCCGCCGGCGTAATAATGGACCTTGACCTTTCCGCCGGTCCGTTTTTCCAACTCTTTGCCCCACTCCTGGAGCAGAACATCCTGCTTGTGTCCCACGGGGAACCAGTTGCTGACTTTTATGCTGATCACTTTGTCCTCAGCCTGGCTTCCCGGCGTCACCAGACAGGTGAAAGCGAAAAGCAACAACAAGAAAAAATGAATCAAGGCTATCCGTTTCATGAAATCCTCCTTCGATCGTTGTGGGTTAATTCCGGTGCCGTTTCTTGGCCGTCGCTAGCGCCTAATCGTGGTCGGTTCGGGTGGTTCACCTCCCTTCGGATCCAAGAAAATAAATCGTCGAAAATCCGAGGCGATACCGAAGACGGGGTTGTTTTCGTGGGTCGGGAGGGGCCGCACCTCCACCGTCCTACCAGGGCGGGGAGATGCGGCCGGGGGAAAGGAGGGGAGATCAATCCCCTCCTGAGGGGCCCTCGAAGAGACAAGAGGGCCATAGTAAAAAGCGTGTGTCATGGATACGTCGGGATTAACAATTAATAATCAATTGTTAATAATTAATTATAGACTAACAAGCGATTAGACTTTAAACGGCGACCGGTGACGGTTATTTTCATGCCCATACGAGCGGTCGCCCATAACCTATCCACCAAAAGGAGCCCCTATTTCGGCAGATCGTCCGGGGACTCCCAATCCTTCATGGCCTGCATCCAGGGGGCCCGCTCCACGAAGACGTCGTGGGCCAGGGGCACCGGCGGATGGGACTTCCATTTAGGATCGAACTCGTTCTTCACCTTGAGCAGAAACTCATGGTAGTTGGGTCCGTATTTCGGTCCGGTCAGGTAGAGAGGCTGATGGGGGCCGAGCAGCGAGGTGTAGAAACGGTTCTTGATGTTCATCTTGGAGGTGTCCACATAGAACTGATCCACCGCGTTGGTGTCGTCGTCCTGATCCCAATAGACCAGAAATTCCGAATAGCCCTGGTGTCCCAGTTCGAAGCTCTGGAACCAGCCGGGATCGCCGTAATCGGGCATCAGCGGCGGGGTGTATTTCTTTTTCAGCTCCGCGTAAGAGGGACCGTGGTCCGGCGACTGGGAAAGGGTCTCGATGACGTAATCCACGGAAACGTAGCCGCCGCACATGAGCCACATACCGGCCGAATCGGCGTTCTTGATCCAGGACTCGTCGGAGGGCTTGGTCCGGCGGGCAATGCCGCCTAAGGGCGTCATGATATCCATCAGGACCCGTTCGTCGTAGGCCATCTGCTCCTCGGAGGTGAAACCGATGAGCAGGACCCGGACGATGAAAAAGTTGGCCACCGTTTCCTCGTTTTCCTTACTCCACAGGTCCCAGAAATCCTCCTTGGACTCCGCCTTGGCAATGGCCCGCCAGAAGAGGGGGACCTTGGTGACGGCCCCGGCAATCTCGGCATGGCCGATTTCCCGCATGGCTGTGACCTGGGCCTCCTTGGAGGGCACGGTGAAATTGATCCACTTGATCCGTTTTTCCGGCAGGGCCAGGGCCGTGTTGGGCGAGATGCCCGTGGGCTCCAGTCGTTCGGGCTGGAAGGGCAGGGTCTTGATGGCCATGCGGGTGACGATCCCCAGGCAGCCGCGCAGGCCCGTATAACCCCGCAGGAGTCCCCGCAGGTCCGGTCCCGGGCTTTCCCCCCAGAAGGGGTCGTCGCCGGTGGCCAGGGAACCGAGGCGGAGGATTTCTCCGTCCGGCAGGACCACTTCCGTGCCCAGGATGCGCCGGTGGGGCAGGCCGATGCGGTGGCTCAGGGGCGACCAGCCGTCGCCGATCAGGTTGGCGATGGCCGAGGCCTGGGCCCCGCCGCCTCCGATCACCACGTAGGCCCCGTGCTTCATGGATTCTTCCTGGATGGGGGAATAGATCATTCCCGGACCCACCTCCACATAAAAGTGCTTTTCATCCAGGATGAAATCGTTCATGCGCTTCAGGTCGATCAGTAGAGCGTCCTCCACGTGGGGATGGGAACGGGGTCCGTAAAAGCCCGTGCTGTACGGGACGTAGGGGATATCATGGCGGTAGCAGACCTTGACAATCCGCGAGACTTCTTCCGTGGTCCTGGGCATGATCACGCAACCCGGGATGCAGGTCATGACCCGTTCGTACCCCAAGCCGTTCTCGTACCCCCCCGGACCGCTGCGATAGCCCTCACAGATCACCGGGTCGTCGGAGACGTAAGCCGAGCCGGCAATGGATTCAAAAACCTTATATATTTCTTTGGAAATTGCCATGGTGTTCCTCCTTCCCTTAGGCTTCCAGGGAGGCGCAGATCACTTCCGAGATGTCCCGGACCTGCACCGCCTCGCCGCCGGCCTTGACGGCCTGGTTGAAATTATTTTTACACCAGGGGCAGGCCGTGACCAGGGTTTCAGCCCCGATCTCCCTGACCTCTTCCAGCCGCTGGGCGGCCGCCCAATCGGCAAATTCCGGAAAGGCTTCCTTGGTGCCCCGGCCGGCGCCGCAACAGAAGGCATTCTCCCGGGTCCGCGGCATTTCCACCAGCTCTACGCCGGGGATGGCCTTGAGGATATCCCGGGGTTGGGCGTAAATCCCGTTGGTCCCGCGTCGCCGCTTCAGCCGGGGTTCCACACAGCCCATCCAGCCCCGCTTCCCTTCATAGGGTGTCCAGGGCTCGCTCAACCGGCTGAGGCTGCAGGCGTCATGATAGGTCAACCGGGTCTCCAGGGGCTTTTTCATTGTAAGGTCGCCGTTTTTTATCTTTTCGTCCACGAATTCCACCAGGTGAACGACCTGGAAGCCGAGCTCCTCCGTGGAAATATTCAAAAGTTTGGGCACGTCCACCTTCCACATGCGCACGCCCTCGGCGCAGCTCAGTAACAAGGTCTTGGCCCCGGTCCGGCGGACCTCCTCCACGTTGCGCCGGGCCAGCTCCCGGGCTTGATCCAGCAGCCCCACGGAAAAAAGGGTGTTGCCGCAGCACCATTCGTCCGGCAGGAGCATGTATTTTGTTCCCGCCGCCTGGAGAATTTTCGCCGTGGACTGGGCGATCTCCTGATTGACATAGGAGGCCGTACAGCCGACGAAGTAAAGCACCTCGGCCTTTTCCGCCGGAGTGATCCCCGCAGAGATCCAGTTCCTTCTTTGTTCGTGGGGGGCGCCATACAGGTTATGCGTCCCGGCAATGTTCTCGGCGATCTTCTTGTGCGCCGGCATGGGGCCCACGCCGTCCTGAACGGCTTTGACCCGGAGCGATTCCAGCGACAGCTCGATTTCCAGGTCCAGATTCCTTTTGCAGCCTACGTCGCAGGCCCCGCAGAGGGTGCAGGCGTAGATCACTTCCAGGGCTCGTTCGTTCCAGGGCAGCAAACCTTCGGCCATGGCGTGGCCGATGCGCATTTTGCCGTAGGCCCCGTAGGCGTCGAATTCATACTTGGCGGCGCTGGGGCAGCGGGTCATAAACCGGGCGCCCGGCATATAGGTGTGGTCCACCCAGGTACAGCCTTTGCATTTGATGCAACGGCTCATGTCGTAGACAAAGTTTTGGATATCGGCAATATCGAATTTGAAATCCGCTTTCGGTCTGTAATAACGGATGGGTTGTTCGTTGGCCATTGTCACCCTCCTTAGAAACACAAGTTGTGAAGGATTCATAATGTTGTTGGGATCGAAGACCTTTTTCAGCCGCTTGAGCTGATGGGCGTAGGCCGCGGCCCGCTCATAGACGATGGGCGCCAGGTCCCCGTAAGGCCGGGTGAAGACCGCCCCTTCGTTAAGCAGTTCCTTGGCCGCGTCCTTAAAAAGGGCCCGGATCGCCTCTATCTCGGCTGGATCCTGAGGATCGTAGAAAAAATTGAACTCCAGGCGGCAGGCCCGGTTGTGCTCGATGGGCTGGAGGTAAATCCCCAGTTCCCGGATGGGATAGTCGTAGCCCTCGGCGATTTCCACGACCCGGTCGATGAAATCCGGGGCCATGAGAGGCCGGGTGTGAAAAAAGAGGCTCTGGCAGGCCCCCTTGAGCCTATTCTTCCAGTGGGGCCGATCGGCCGGCCAGGGGTTGCGCAGCAGGTTCAGCATTTTATGGTGCAGGCCGGGAAATCCCGGGAGGGCCTCCCCCAGTTTCAGGCCCGGAAATTCGTTGCGGAGGACTTCCGCCAGAAAATGCTCTTCGTAGGCGATCTTTTCCTCCGGACGTCGCTTGAGTCCGCTGATCACCAGGATCAGGGTCCAGGGGGGCAGGGCCGCTTCCAGTCGGTCGAAATCCTCCGGCCATTCCTCGGCCAGCAGCGCTGCCAGCTCCACTTGATTCAGCAGCAGGACTTCCTGGCCGATCCGGCGCGGCAGGATGCGGTGCAGAAACTGGATGGCCTAGCTCCAGGTCCTCCACCGGGGCGAAAAGGACCTTGTCCATCCTGGGGATGGATTCAATTTTTAAATTGGTCCAGGTGACCACGCCCATGGTGCCCTGGGCGCACTGGAAAAACCGGTAAAAATCGAGGCCCGGCCCCGAAGGGTTCGCCCCCTTGGAGCTGGATTCGGGATACCCGTTGACACTGGCGGAACCCATGCGGAAAATCTCGCCGGTGGGCCAGACCACTTCCATGGCCTCCAGGGGTTCGCCGTAATCATAGACCTGGTTGGTGGGTTCTTCCCGCTCCAGGAAGTCGGTGAGCACGGAACGCTCGGCCGGGGGCGTCAAGGGCATGATGACCCGGAAGCCCGCTTTTTTCAGTTCAGCGGTCATTTGACCCCAGGTGACCCCGGCCTCGAACCGCACCCGGCGGTTGTCGGCGTCGATCTCCAGGATCCGGTTCATCCGGGACAGGTCGAGAACCACTCCCCCCTCCCTGGGGATTGTGGCGCCAAAGAAATGGACCTTGGAACTGCAGGGCACGACCGGCAGGCTCTTTTCCTGACAGAACCGGACGACCTGACCCACTTCCTCGGAACTTCCCGGTTTAACAACATAATTGGGTGCCCCGGCCGGCGTGTAGCTGAAATCGGTGGCATAATTTTGCAACTGAACCGGGTCATCCGAGAAGTTTTCAGCCCCAACGAATTCGGACAGTTTTGATTTAACGTCCACTGTTGACCTCCCTTTTTTATTTAATGGGCAAATAATTAAAAGATTGATAGTCAATGTATTGACTAAATGTTTGTACCTAAATGTAAAAACCTTGTCAAGGATTTTTTTGCTCCAACGTCGAAAAAAAAGTCACTTTTGGACTTTCTAAGCTCCAGGCCCGGGGCGGGCACCCCCAAGCATGAAAATAAGGATTGACCAAGATTCGTCATTCCGGACAAGTCACGCCTAAGGCGTGACGCGATCCGGAATCCAGCCGCGGATAAGCTCTGGAGGTCCTGGATACCGGATCAAAGCCTGCCCCGGACTACGATCCGGGGTCCGGTATGACGGAAAAAAACCTAAAAAGCGGTGTTCGATTCTATTTTTATATTAAAGATTATGTTGAAAGACATAATGTTTTTAGGTATAATACCTTCATGAAATTCGTCAACCGTACTGCGGAAATGGAACGGCTGGACAAGCTGGCCCTATCCGGTCGACCGGGACTGGTGGCCGTTTGGGGACGCAGGCGCATCGGAAAAACCAGGCTCCTTCTGGAGTGGTGTCCGAAACATCGAGGGATTTATACGGTAGCCGACCTATCCACGGAAAAGATCCAGCGTGGGTATCTGGCCCGGTCTTTGGAGCCGCAGTTCCCCGGTTTCGGTGAGGTGGCTTATCCGGACTGGAAGTCCTTTTTTAGGGCGCTGGCCCGTGAGGCCGGAAGGATTTCCTGGAGGGGGCCTTTGGTGTTCGATGAATTTCCTTATCTGGTGGAAGCCGCTCCGGCGCTCCCCAGCGTCCTCCAGGGATTCCTGGATCACGAGGGCCGGGAAGCCAATCTGTTGTTGGTTATTTCAGGGTCCAGTCAGCACATGATGCAGGGGTTTACTCTCAATCCCGGTGCGCCTCTTTACGGAAGAATAACGGCTTCCTTGGCTCTTTCCCCGATGTCTCCCGGTGCCTTGATGGAGGCGCTAGCGCTAAAGAATGGAGTCACCGGTTTCCGGGCCTATGCCCTCTGGGGCGGGGTGCCTCGCTATTGGGAACTGGCCGAGTCTTTTGGGGCTGAACTGGACGCCGCCGTGGAGTACCTGGTTCTCGATCCGCTGGGTCCTCTACATTTGGAACCGGACCGTCTTTTGGTTGAGGAGCGTCCACCGGCCATCGCACTGAGGCCCATTTTAGATGCTATCGGCGCCGGCGCCCATCGAGTTTCAGAAATTGCCGGTCGGGTAGGGGTACCTGCCACCTCCTTAGCCCGGGGACTTGCCCGCCTCACGGATTTAGGGTTGGTCAGGAAGGAACAACCCTTCGGAGATTCCGAACGAAGCGGAAAAAAATCACTGTATAAAATTGCCGATCCCTTTTTCAGGATGTGGTTTCGGGTGGTAGCACCCCATCGGGCCTTTTTGGCTGCGGCCCGTTCTGCGGGCCGAAAGAAGCTTTGGGAACAATATAAAAATAGATTGCTGGCCGAGGTCTGGGAGGAGACCTGCCGATTGGCCCTTCCGGCCTTGGGTGAAACGGGAGAGATCTTGTCCGGGTACGGGGGATGGTCTCCGGCGGGCCGCTTTTGGGGCGGTTCCGGACCGGAATGGGACGTGGTGGCCAGTTCGCAGGATCAGTCGGTCCTTTTATTAGGCGAAGTCAAATGGCACGAAGGGCCGGTCTCAGAAAAAGATCTGGATAAAATCCATGCCGGATTGCTGGCCAAAGGCCGGCCGCGATTGGCCGGAGGCGGTGCTTTCAAAGAAACGGTATACGTCCTTTTTGTGCCGGAGTGCCGGCCTGGTTTAAAAAGACACGGCCGCTCCTATCGGATCGTCACGGCGGAAGACGTGATCAGGGCTTTGGGGTAGGCCCGACCTTACTCTCCAATAATTTTTACCAGGACCCTTATCTCCCTTCCCCCGTCTCGACCGCAGAAAGCAGCAATTATCTGTGGGGCGGTATTTAAACATCCGGAGCCTCCATTTTTTTTCCACTTTTTCATTGCTCATCTTTCTAAAAACCCACTATAAAAATTCATTATATATAATTCAATTCCAGCTTGAATTTGATAAATGGAGTATATATAATGCAATTATGCTATTCGATATCGGCAAGACAATTCGCGAGGCACGGAAGAACTGCAAAATGACCCAGGAGGAATTAGCCGAAAAACTGGGGATGAGCCGGACCACGATCGGGCAGATCGAAAATGGCACGGTTCAAGAGGTTGGAGTGCGGAAATTGATCCGCCTCCTCGATCTTCTAGGACTGGAGTTGAAGGTCCGGTCCAAGGGCAGGCCGCCTACCTTGGAGGAGTTGCGTAACGAGGAGATTGGCTGATGGGAGGAGTCACGTCGCTGGCCGTATGGGCTGGGGACAAGCCATCAGGTATTCTGGCCCGGGAGGGAGGTCGGGATTATGTCTTCGCCTATTCCCCGGAAGCCGCTGCCGACGCCCAGGTTTCCCTGACCATGCCGGTTCGGTTGGAGAGTTGGCTGAGCCGCGAACTGCATCCCATATTTCAGATGAACCTGCCGGAAGGCGCCCTGTTGGAGACGATTCGGCGGGCCATTGCCAAGCTGGTGGGCGAAGATGATCTGTCGATCCTCCGTGTAACCGGGGGGAATCAGGTGGGGAGAAACCGGTTCTCCCTCCCCGGGGACGATTCGCCCCGTCTATCCGAAACCCCCGAGTCTCTTGATGAGCTGCTCACCTACCCGGATAGTCGGGAGCTCTTCCAGGAACTGGTGGCCCGCTACGCCCTCCGTTCGGGGATTTCCGGAATCCAACCCAAGGTTATGCTGGAGGCCACCGAGCGCGGCGCCCTTTCAGCGGCGGGTTTTATCGTCAAGTCCGGGGGCACGGATTACCCGCAAATAGCCGCCAATGAGTATTTCTGCATGACGGCGGCCAAGCGGGCCGGATTGCCGGTGCCGGAATTCCATCTCTCCCGGAACGGCGGCTTATTCATCCTGCGCCGATTTGACCTGACCCCGGAGGGCACCTCTATCGGGTTCGAGGATATGTGCAGCCTCCAGGCCCTGGGGACCGCGCAAAAATACACCGGGAGCTATGAACGGGTGGCCCGGAGCATCCGGGACTTTGTCTCCGGTGACTACCTGCCGGCAGCCCAGGAGCAGTTTTTCGCGACCCTGGTGCTGTCGGTGATGGTGCGCAACGGAGACGGCCATCTAAAGAATTTCGGAGTCCTGTACCCCACCCCTTCCGGTGTGGTGACGCTGGCGCCGGTCTACGACCTGGTGACAACCACGGCCTATCTCAAAAAGGACGTACCCGCTCTTTCCGTAGCGGGAACCAAGAAATGGTGGCCCCGTAAAATACTGGAGCGCTTTGCCGTGTCTCATCTTTCGTTGCCGGTTAGGATCGTCGCCGACACCATCGAGCGCATGGCCGAGGCGGTAACGGAAACGCGGACAATTCTTTCAGCCTACCTGAATGAACATCCGGAATTCCGGGAGATTGGCGGTCGGATGTTGGCGGAGTGGAATGAGGGGGTGAAGGAGATGGTTGAACTTAGATCAGTAAAATAAATCCCGTTTTTTTCCTGGATTTTTCTTCAAACCGATTATTCGATCATTCCGCTGCAGGGCAAAGGTTTAATTCATGCTTTTCTTATTATAGGGGACCCTTTAATTGGGTGATCAATATTTGTTGACTTTTTTCCTGGTAAGAGGTAGGAAAATTAGGATAAATTAACAAAAATTCCTTTGGTAACCCTCTGACCAAGGAGGTCCAGTGAAAGAATAATAGACCCCATTTCTCATTAGAGAGATGGGGTTTTTATTCAGTGTTATCCCGGGGCACGATTCCCATGCACTTCCGCCAGTTATTAACGGTCGCACAATAGTCTGTACATACACTGACCGTCATCCCCGAGTGTTTTAATCGGGGATCCAGCATCGCACCAGGCAGGGAATGGATTCCCGCCCAAAATCGCTGCGGGAATGACGATATGAAGGCCAGGGATAGTCGGTTCTACTATGAGACTGTAATATTATTCTCCAATAATTTTCACTAATACCCTTTTCTTTCTTCCCCCGTCAAATTCTCCGTAAAAAATCTGCTCCCAGGGGCCGAAATCGAGTTTCCCTCCGGTGACGGCCACCACCACCTCCCGGCCCATGACCTGGCGCTTCAGGTGGGCGTCGCCGTTGTCCTCCCCGGTCCGATTGTGGAGATACTGACTGACGGGTTCGTGGGGGGCCAGTTTTTCCAGCCAGCGGTCATAGTCCCGGTGCAGCCCGGACTCGTCGTCGTTGATAAAGACCGAGGCGGTGATGTGCATGGCGTTGATTAGGACGAAGCCTTCCCCGATGCCGCTTTCCATTCAAACAACGCTCAACCTCGTCGGTGATATTGATGAAGGCCCGGCGCCCCGGGATGTTGAACCACAATTCTTTTCGATAGGATTTCATGATGATACTCCGACTAAGTTATTAACGGTTTCAAAGTAATGATGGACAGTGATTCCTTAACACCGCCCGATTATAACCAAGACAAAGACGATCTCTCACAGAGCACGCAGAGATCGCAGAGACACAATGATCTTGATTGCCGCTGAGAGGCCGGCAATCAAGAAAGATCTCCCGCTCATGCGAGGCTCAGGAGCATGACTCACGCTATGAGACTTCGCGCATGAGTTCTTTTGAAAAATCGGCGTCTCAGCGATTTTTCAAAAGACTAAGCTCGTCTTTCTCTGCGCCCTCGGCGAATCTCGAGCGAAGCGGGCGAGAGATTTTGATTGGACCCTGTTCGGTTACAGCCCTTGGGCGAAGGCTTTACCCTGGGTGAAGGCTTCCTCCAGATACTCCGGATGCTTCAGGACGTCTCCCTCAAAGTCCAGACCGCGGTACAGCAGGGCCTGCCACAATTCCATGTCCAGGACGTCAAAGAAATACTTCACGGTTTGAAGCGCCCCGTCAAAGAGCTTTTTCCCGGAAGTCGCCCCCACGGAAATAAAAAGACCCTTACGGGAATAGTTTTTCCGACCGAAAGGGACTTGGTCGATCCAGTACTTTTTGACCCAGAAAGACTGGCAGCGGTCCATGAGGATTTTGATCTGGGCGCTGACGGTGTAGAAAAAGATGGGGGAGGCCAGCATCAATCCTTGGCATTGCTGAAGCTGGTCGTAGACTTTTTGAAAGTCATCCTGAAGGCTGCAGCGGCCCGTTTCCTTGCAGCCGTAAATTTCCAGACAGGGGGAGATCTCCAAATCCCCGAGGACGATTTTTTCCACGGCCGCGCCGGCTGCCTCGGCCCCTTGAACTGCCTGGTCCAGCAGGAGCGCGGTGTTGCCTTTTCGCCGCGGGCTGCCATAGATGGCCAAGATTTTCTTCATGTCTACCCCTACGTTGAACGAATCGGAATCCGAGCTTCTCCCAAATAGGGTAGGGGCGACTTTAGTCGCCCAAACGGGCGAGGCTTTCGCCTCCCCTACCCAGGATTTTCATGCTCCGCGTGTACCCCTTGGGGCATGGCGGTTTAATACGAGAATAACCAAGAACAGGGCCAAGAGTTCAGGGTCCGAGGGTAGGGGAGGGGTTAATCCCCTCCCGCACGCCACCAACCCAACAACACGAAGTCTGCATCCTTGATTTCCAAGCTCGGGAGGGGATTAACCCCTCCCCTACAAAAACCGAAGAACTTGAATATTTTCACGCTTTGGGGTGTCCGTCCTCGGGCATGGGGGTTTAGTATGAAGTTTCTTTCTCGACCCTTATAGGAAGATCTCCTGATCATCCCGGGCGGCCAGGGTGTTGGGGAAGATCTTTCGAGCCTTGGCCTGGGCCTCGCGGCGGTCCTTTAGCGTGGTATATAAACTGGCGTCAAAATGAACCAAGACCAATTTTTTGGCGCCGGCTTCCTTCGCTGCCTGGGCGGCCAGGACCGGATTGAGGTGGGGCCATTTGGTGGTTTCCCCCCCCTTGTAGGCGCATTCGGTAATCAGCAGGTCGGCCTCGCGGGCCAGGAGCCCCAGATTGCGGCAAGGACCGGTATCGGTGCAATAGACGATGGTTTTATTGCTCCAGGGTAAAGCGGTAGCCGTAGCAGGGTGCCACATGCGCCAATTTCCTCGATTCCACTGAAAAAGGGAGGGCCGACAGGGAAAGCCGATCGTGGATCCGCAAAGGGGTGTTCAGGTTTTTAAGGTCGGCGGTGAAGGGTTGGCGGATCAATTGGGTCAGTAAGTTTTTTGGCGCCCGGCGGCCCGTAGACGTCCATTCCTCGGGATAGATTGAACTTGTTCAGAATATGCAGACCCACCACATGGTCCAGGTGGAAATGGCTTAGAAAGAGGTAGATCGGTTTAGCGGGGTTGAGATACCGGTCAATTTTGTGAAGCCCGTTGCCGGCATCCAGGATGATGGTTTCTTTTTGGGTCTCCAGCAGAATACAGAGGGTATTGCCGGTAGGGGTATCGTACCAGCCGTTGGTCCCCAGGAAGATCAGACGCATCCGCTGTTTCTCCTTCCATGAATTTTGACAAAAATACCAAAGAATAAAGGAAAGAGGTAGAAAAAATTTTTACCGAATGAAATAATTCCCTGTGCTATAATCCATCCCTGTTGGAATGCTTTGGATTCATCCGTTGCAAATTCTGAGAATTTATCTCTATCCCAAGGAAAAAAACGGGGATGGATTGAACGGAATAACGGTTGACAACAGAAACGACTTTTTGTATTCTTTTAAAATAATTTAATTGGAATAATTTAAAAAGAGTATAATAAAGGGGAGTGCTATTGAGGAATCCATTCACTTTAGGAATGGCCGGGAAGGACGATTTCTGCGACCGGGATCAAGAAATGGAAGACCTCCTGCGCCATGCCAGAAACGGCGACAACACGGTTCTTTATTCCCCCCGCCGTTATGGAAAATCATCTCTGATCGCCATGGTTCTCGATAGGCTGGGGAGGGAGGGATTCACCACGGTCTATGTCGATTTGTTTCCCATTACCTCGGAACAGGATTTTATCTCCAGGTTTTCAACCGGCATTTTCAAGGGGATTGGAAGAGGGGCGGATCCGCGGACGGTTGGGGATAAGGTGGTCGGTCTGTTCAAAAAGATGATCCCCAGCATTGACGTAACCCCTGACGGATATAACTTTTCTATTAAATTCGATCGCACGATGGATCCGGGATTACTCCTGGATGACCTCCTGGAGGGACTTTATACGTATGCCACCACAAAGAAACTAAAGATCTGCATTGCCCTCGACGAATTTCAGGAGATCACTGAACTTCCCGAATCAAAAAAGATAGAAGGGATTTTGCGCTCGCATATTCAGATTCACAGGGATATCGCCTCCTTTTTTGTGGGAAGCCGCAGACGTGATACTGAATGACATGTTTTCGAATAAAAGTCGGGCCTTCTATAAAAGTGCTTTTTCCTATGTCCTGAAAGAGATCCCTGATGGTGATTTCAGTTCATATATCGTGAAAAAATTTAAGGACACCGGTAAGAAGTGCACCCCGGAGACGGCTTTAGAGATATACAATAAAGTAAGAGGGTACCCTTATTATGTCCAGAAACTGGCCTCGATTGCCTGGGATTTGACGACAAAACAATGTGCCCCGGACCTGGTAGGATCGGCATCTCGAACACTGCTTCGTATGGAAGCGGCCGACTTCGAGGGTATTTGGAGTGGGCTGACCTTAATACAGAGGTCCCTGCTCAAAGCCATCGCTCAAGAGCCTACCCCCTCCCCGTATGCCAGAGAATTTCTGGAAAGACATCGTCTTTCAGTAGGGGGGACTCAGAAGGCAATGAGTATCCTTCTCTCCAGAGATCTCATCGAAAAGGATCAGGAAAATAAATATAGGCTGACAGATCCTGTGATGGGAGCGTGGCTGAAGGAAACCTGATTCGAAATAAATCATGGTGGAATGTGTTGGTGGGTTACGCTTCGCTACACCCACCCTACAGGAGTCTAAATTTTCACCGGAACGTTGGAGAGTGGAGTGTTGGAGTTTTGGTCTAGAAAAACCTTTACTCCAATACTCCATCACTCCATTACTCCGATTTAGTTGAGCCATTGCCCATTTCTCGCGATTAATAAAATTTCAAATGGCTTGGAGATTTAGGTTGAACCCAAATCCTTCTTCTCGCCTCTTGCTCCTCGGACAGCCTGTCCTGCTCCCTGCAGGCAGCGAGCCCTTGACCCTGACGGCCGTGGGGGACATCATGATGGGTTCCACCGGGCAGCGGATCGCGCTGCCCCCCAACGACGGGGAAGGCTCTGTTTCAGGAGGTTAGCGAGCATCTCCGGGGCGACGATCTGGTCTTCGGAAACCTGGAAGGTACCCTGTCGGATGGCGAAGACGGGGGGAAATGCCGTGAGGAAAAAGGCCCCTGGTGTTTCGAATTCAGGACCCCCACCCGCTATGCCCGGTACTTGAAGCAGAACGGCTTCAACGTGGTCAACCTCGCCAACAACCATGCCTGGGATTTCGGCCCGGAAGGAATCCGAAACACCTTGGAGACCCTCCAGGGCTTGGGGATCAAGGCCACGGGCGGGACCGCCTTGGCTTGCTTCGAGATCAAAGGTAAACGCATCGTGGTAGCGGGCTTCTCCTATAAACCTTCAAAATATTCCTATTCGATCCTGGAAATACCTCAGGCCGTGGAATTGGTCAGGCAACTGAAGGTCCACTATGATCTGGTGATCGTCTCCTTTCACGGAGGAGCGGAGGGCCGCTTGGCCCAGCATGTGGCGAACCGGAACGAGGTTTTCCTGGGGGAGAACCGGGGAAACGTGGTTCGATTTGCCCGTTCAATGGTGGAGGCCGGGGCGGATCTGGTTCTGGGACACGGCCCGCATGTCCTGCGAGCCATGGAAGTGTATAAAGATAAACTGATCGCCTACAGCCTGGGCAATTTTCTAACCTACGGGCTGTTTAACCTGAAAGGCCCCAACGGGATCAGCGTGATTTTGAAAGTTCGACTGGATCCGGAGACCGGGCGTTTTCTCGACGGGCAGTTAGTCCCGGTGAAGCTGGTCAACGGCGGCCTGCCGGAAATCGACCCGGAAGGGGAGGGGGTCCGGATCGTTCGGCAGTTATCCGAGGAGGATCTTCCCTCTCCTCGTCTGACCTTATGCGAAAACGGGAGCCTCTGGATGGCCGATGGAATCCGGACCTGTGCCGCGGAAAGGAATCAGGCCCTTGGAAGGCGTTGACGAAAAGGAGGCTGCCGCACTTCGAGAACTGGCCGACTGGAAGGGGATTGAACGAGAATACACCGATCTCCGGGGTCAGGTCCATGTGCTTCCCGAGGAGACCCTGCGGGTTTTTTTAAAGGCCCTGGGGTTGGACCTTCAGACCCCGGAGGACATCGAGCAGGCCCTGCGCCAAGAGCGGGAGAGGTCCTGGAGACAACTGACCCAACCGGTTCGGGTGGAATATCAATCCCATTTGCCCGAAGAAATCCTTTTTCAATTTCCCCTGCCGGAGGGTTTCCCTCCGGATCATCTGATTCAGCATCTAAAAATCGAATTATCGATCGAAGAAGAGGAGGGTTACCAACGGATCCAAAGCTTCGATCCCGAAGCGATCCGGATCGGGGAGTCGCAACGCCTCGTGGAAGGGCTTTTCCAGAGGGCCGCCATTCCCTTTCCCAGGGGATTGCCTTTGGGGGTTCACCGCTTTTCGCTTACGGTGGCTTTTCAGGATAAGCGCTGGGAACAGGAGATCACCGTCATTCTTTGCCCGGATCGGTCTTACCTTCCGCCGGTCCTGGCGGAGGGCGGAAAGCGGGCCGGGTTGGTAGTGGCCGTGCACGGCCTGCGGTCCGCCCGCAACTGGGGGATCGGAGATTTCAGCGATTTGAGAAAACTGGTCGGGTGGGCCGTGGACCGGCTGCGGGTAGATGTGATCGGGGTCCTGCCCCTTCATGCCCTGGTTAACCGGGAGCCGTATAATATCAGCCCCTACTACCCCACCAGCCGGTTTTATCGGAATACGATTTACCTGGATGTGACCGCCATCGAGGAATACCACCAGTCCTGGCCGGCCCGAACCCTGGCCTGTTCGCCGGAATTTGTGAAAACCATCATTGAGCTCAGGGATTCGCCCTGGGTGGAATATGAGGCGGTGTCCCATTTAAAGGGGATGGTCCTGGAAGAGGTCTTTAAGACCTTTCTGGAAAGGCACTGGAAGCCCGATCGGGCGGACGACCCCCGCCTGAAGTCCTTTAAGGGCTATTTGAAACGGGAAGGAGAGCCCCTGGAGCTTTTCGCCGCCTTCTGTGCCCTGGATGAGTTTTTTCGAAAACACCCTCCCTTCCGGCAGGTCTGGCGGGACTGGCCGCCGCCCTTTCAGGACCCCAAATCCGGGGAGGTGGAGGCTTTTTGCCGGGAGCACGGAGAAAGGATTTTGTTCCACCAGTATCTGCAATGGCAGGTGGAAGAACAACTCCAAGAGGTTCAGCGGCCTGCCCGGGATAAGGGGACGGAGATCGGCCTCTACCTGGACCTGGCCCTGGGGATCGACCCCGGGGGGGCCGATGCTTGGGCTCACCGCGAATTGCTCATACCCGGGGTAAAGGCCGGGGCGCCGCCCGATGATTTTGCTCCCCGGGGACAGGACTGGGGCTTTCAACCGGGCAACCGGGAAAAACACCGGGACCAGGGGTATCGCCTGCTGGCCGACGAAATCCGCAGAAATTGCCGGCCGGGCGGGGCCCTGCGGATCGATCACGTGATGAAATTCTTCCGTCTCTTCTGGATCGCGGAGGGGCAGCCCGCGTCCCAGGGGGGGTATGTAAAGGATTATTCCGAAGACCTGATCAAGATCCTTTGTCTGGAAAGCCAGCGGAATAAAACACTGATCATCGGCGAGGACCTGGGGACCGTTCCGGGAGAAGTGTGGGAGATTCTACGGCGGCACGGCATTTTTTCCTATCGGTTATTCTATTTTGAAAAGAAGGAGGCCGATCAGTTCAAGGACCCGAGCGAATATCCGGAAATGGCCTTGGCCGCTATCAGTACCCATGACCTGCCCACGCTGGCCGGTTACTGGTCCTCCGGGGATATCCGGCTGCGCCGGGATTTGGGATTGCTCCCCGATGAGGGAACTTTCCAGGCCAGTCTGCTCAATCGTATCCATGACAAGCGGCGCATGATCGATATCCTCCACCGCTGCGGATTTCTGTCCGAAACCGAGGCCCGCGGGCTCCATGCCCAAGGTCAACCGCAGATCACTCCGGCGTTGCACCGGGCGATCATCGGTTTTCTGGTTTCGACCCCGGCCAAGCTGGTGGTCCTCAACCAGGAGGATCTTTTCCTGGAAATGCACCAGCAGAACCTGCCCGGCACCACCGATCAGTATCCCAACTGGAAAAGAAAAATGCACTATTCCCTGGAAGACCTGGTCCGTCACCCCGAGGCCCGGGAAATGGCCGATCGCTACCGGGAGTGGATCGAGCGGTCGGGGAGGGGGATCAGGTGATGCCGATAATGGAAAAGAGGAGATAGATTTGTTATTCGGCCTTCGAGTCACCGAGTTTGGTGGAAACCGGTGAAGTCTTCCAAATGCGCTCGCAGTATTCCCGGATGGATCGGTCGGAGGAAAAATAGCCGATACGAGCGACATTGAGAATGGACATGCGGGTCCAGTTCTCCCTGTCTTTATAGGCCAGGCTGACTCTCTCCTGACAGTCGATGTAAGACCGGTAATCGGCCAGAAGCATGAATTCATCGTGGTCCAAGAGCGCGTTCACCAGCGGATGGAACAACCCGGGATTCTGAGGGGAGAAATAACCGGAGTTGATCAGATCAAGGGTCTCTTTGAGTTGAGGATCCGCCTCATAATAGTCGCGCGCCCGATAACCACGGGATTTTACCTCGTCCACCTCGGCGGCGGTTAAACCGAAGAGAAAGAAATTTTCACGACCCACCTCGTTGCGGATTTCGATGTTCGCCCCGTCCAGTGTGCCAATAGTCAGGGCCCCATTCAGCGCGAATTTCATGTTGCCGGTACCGGAGGCCTCCATCCCTGCGGTGGAAATCTGCTCCGAAAGGTCGGCCGCCGGATAGACCCTCTGGGCGTTTTTAACATTGAAGTTGGGCAGGAAGATCACCCTTAATCGACCATTGATCAGCGGATCTTGATTTATCGTTTCAGCTACGGAGGTGATCAATTTGATCATCAGTTTGGCCATGGCGTAGCCGGGCGCGGCCTTGCCACAGAAAATAAAGGTACGCGGCGACAGGTCAATATCCGGTGCTTGCCTCAACCGGTTATAGAGGGTGACAATGTGGAGGAGGTTCAGGTGTTGCCGCTTGTATTCGTGGATCCGCTTGGCCTGGATATCGAAAAGGGTGTCAGGATTGATGATCAGCCCCGTGAGGCGCAGTATCAAGGCGGCCAGGTCATGTTTGTTTTGGAGTTTAATCTCCCTCCATTCCCGGCGGAAGGAAGGATCCTCAACGGCCTCCTCAAGTTTCCGGAGTTCCTCAAGATTTTTGACCCACTGGTTTCCGATTCGGCGGGTGATCAGCTTGGCCAGACCGGGGTTGCTGAGCAGTAGAAAACGTCGCGGTGTGACACCGTTGGTCACATTGGTAAACTTCTCCGGTGAAAACTCCACGAAGTCGCGCAGGACACCGGATTTGAGCAGATCCGTATGCAGTTTGGCCACACCGTTGACGGAATGACTGCCAACGACCGCCAGATTAGCCATACGCACAAAACGCGGGCCCTGCTCGTCGATCAGCGACATGCGGGCTACCCGGGCCTCATCTCCGGGAAAACGAAGCCGGACCTTGTCCAAAAACCTTTGGTTGATTTCATAGATAATCTCAAGGTGACGGGGCAGCAGGCTGCCGAAGAGCGGGAGGGGCCAACGTTCCAGCGCCTCAGGCAATAAGGTGTGATTGGTGTAACCCATCGTTTGCTGCGTAATCTGCCAGGCCTGTTCCCAGGGCAGGTTGTGCTCGTCGATCAGCAGGCGCATGAGTTCAGCCACGGCGATGGCCGGATGCGTGTCGTTAAGTTGCACGACCCACCGCTCGGGCAGTTGGTCCATGGAACTGGTCCGCTGCAGATACATACGGATCATATCCTGCAGAGCGCAGGAGGCGAAAAAGTACTGCTGCTGAAGGCGGAGTTCCTTGCCTTGAAGGGATTCGTCGTTCGGATATAACACCTTGGTGATGTTCTCGGAGACCACCTTTTCCATGACGGCCCTGAAGTAATCCCCGGTGTTGAAGGCCTGGAAATCGAAGGACTCTGCCGCTTCGGCTTTCCACAAGCGTAGCAGGTTCACGGTGTTTCCGCCATACCCGAGGACAGGCGTGTCGTAGGCCATCCCTTTGACCACGCGATCGGGAATCCAGCGAACCCGGTTTCTGCCGCCTTCATTGTAGGTCTCGGTACGTCCGCCCAGTTTGACGTCAAAAATTATTTCCGGCCGGGCGATTTCCCAAGGGTTACCCAGGCGCAGCCATTTATCCGTGAACTCGACCTGCCAGCCGTCCCGGATAGCCTGGTCGAAAATTCCAAACTCATAACGGATGCCGTACCCGATGGCTGGGATCTGCAAGGTGGCCAGGGAGTCCAAAAAACAGGCAGCCAGGCGTCCGAGACCGCCGTTGCCCAACCCAGGTTCCTCCTCCTGTTCCAGCAATTCGTCCAAATCCAGACCCAATTGCTGCATGGCTTCCCTGACTTGATCATAGATACCCAAGTTCACCAGGTTGTTGCCCAATTGCGGCCCCATTAAAAACTCGGCTGAGAGGTAACACACCGATCGGCTGCGCAGTTGATAATAAGTATGGGCGGTATTGATCCAGCGATGCAGAAGACGGTCGCGGACTGAGTAGGCCAAGGCCACATATCTGTCGTTGAGGGTGGCAACCTCAGGAAATCGAGCGCAGAGATAGGCCAAATTGTCTGAAAAAGCCTGGGCGATCGTCGACGGGCTCAGTCCGGAACGGATATCTTCGGGTTCAGACGGATTAATGGAAACTGGGTTATCAGTTTTTTGTTTCATGCTTGCTTGGGAACTTCCTTTTTGAACCGTCTCTCAAAGACAAAAGAGTCTGGTGAGGGTTTAAATTAAAATGAGTATAAAATCAGCTAATTGCGGAGTCAAGGAGAAAAAGTAAGAAAAAACAAGAAGCGAATGAAGGATTTCCTTACAGACCGAAACCCACACGCTTAAAGTCCTCGGCCAGTACGAGGACTTTAAGCGTGTGGTCAGCCATCTGTAAATTCTGGTCAGGGGTGTGCAATAAAAGTGATGATTTCAACTTGAAAGTTACGAGCCTGCCGTTCCTCTCTGCACACGGTCTAGCAAGGATCGGTCAAAAAAGGAATCCTACATTGAAAGTCGCTATGAAACCATTAAGATTGACATCGGTATCAGTGTTCTTGACAGTGAACGCCGAGGTCCAGAGGTATTTGCCCTCTAACCCGAGAAAGACCGTGGGTGAAACTTTAAGGCTGGCGCCTACACCAAGAAAACCGCCACCCAGAGTCTGGTTATATTTGTCGGAAGAACTGGTGGATTGAGAGTTTGTTGATACTTTTGAGTCAGTCCACAAAAAATAAGCTCCCCCGCCGCCTATTCCGTATAACTCAAAATTATCTATAGGGATTCCTGCCTTGAGGGCAACGGTGAGCGGAACCACGTTAAGATCTAATGTGGCCTGGGCGGAGGAAATTCCAGAATTCGCGTTTTTCGTTGCCCTGGTTTCAAAATAGCCTGATGCAAGTTCTATGGCCAGATTCCTGTTGAAATAGTGCCCAATAGCAAGCTCCCCGTTGAAGCCGGTATCAAATTTATCAAAGTTGTCATTTTGCGGTGAATAAATGCCACCCTTCAGGACTAAATAGTTTGGATTCCTGCTATCAGCGTGTGTTGGTAAAGAAAGACCCAAAACAAAGCACAAAACAATGATACCCCCAACCAACTTTGCAAATACCCTCATGTTTTCCATACGAATTATCCCACTTGTCATCTTACACCTCCTTGAAAAATGGTGGTTAGGAACATGCTGCGACCTGAAAAAGAAAAAGCCTCCACAAGGGGTTGATCCCCTATGGAGGCTTCGTATCAGATATTTCTGGAAGTCCCATTTTATTATCCGATCCCAAAAGGATGGGGTTAATTTGGGATGTCTATCGAGTTATTATTTGTAGTAAGTTAACTTCCTAGCATTATTCAAGGATCAAGGATAAATGTCAATATCTAATTTGTGCAGGGCACCTTCTTGAGATTGAGGGGAAAAGATTGCCCATTGAACGTGAGCGGTTACATCCCTGGTAGCCGGCAGGCTTTTGAGCAACGAGCGAAAAAGCTCACCCATTAGGGAGGGGTGTCAATAATAATCGGGGTTTTTAGTTAATAAGACATCCGAACTTTGATCGAGTGGAACCCCCGACCAGACGGGCCGTAAGGTCCGCCGCCACTACCATTTTTCTGAAACGATCCGGCGGGCACGGTCCAGTTCCCGCTCGGCATTGAACAGGTCATCGCGCAACGATTCGCGCCGGCGGTCGAGTTCGCGTATCTCGCTGCGCAATTCTTTGGCCCGCGAATCTGAAGATTTTTTTTCACGCAACTCATATTCCTTACGCGAGACCTCGTCCAGATTGCTGTCGATACGGCTCTTTAGTGAATGGACGTCGTAGGCGGCCTGGTAGATGCGCTTGAACGGGTCGTTACAGACATCCCGATAGGCATGGCCTGCCAGCCCTTCACGGACGGCGTTTTCGGGCCGGCAATAGTCGGCCAGCCCCACTCGACGTCCCTGCCCATAGCGCTGCTCATCCGGGACGATCTTCACCCCGGCGCAGGCTTCGCGATGCCGCTCGAGTCGATCCGCCGCATAACCGGCACGGCCGTCCATGATCCCCAATTCGTACCAGTCGACCTTGCCGCACTGGTCTTCGGGGATGGTGGCGCAACCGCCCAACATCCCAATGCATACTCGCCATGACGATAAGGTGGCGCATAGTCGGCCCTTGGCGAATTCGCGTCGTATTCTCCTCTACAAGTTTTCTCCGTAATTGGCAATGATCGCCTGCATGGCGGGTGTCAACTGTTTCACCAGTTCGGCGTTATAAGCCTGGGAAGCGGTATCCGAGAGGGGGTAGCTGCCAAATGCCCGCGCGGCGCCGACGGCATACCCCCGCGACTTAGCCGCGGGCGAGCCGGCGATAACTGCGGGATCCACATTGGTTATAATGATGGAAATGGTATGGTCACTGTTGCGGCGGATGTCGAAGGTACGGAACTCCTGGGGAAAATCCCGGAGCGAGGCCGTCTCGACTTCCCAGAAGCTATTTTCAGGACCTTGACCGGTAACAGTCGAATCATACGGTTGGGCGCTAACGGTATTCAAGTGACGATGTCCCGAGATCCAGAGGATGAGATTCGGATAATTGTGCAGGATGGCGATCAACGAGGCATCGGTAGGGGTGTTAAATACAGGCATGCGCGTTCCGTCGTCAATGAGGTACGTTTGCGGGTTGACCGGGATATGCGCCGCGATAATCATGAGCTTGTTTTCGTCCTGCCCCTGCTGGAGTTCCCCTTTGAGCCAGTCGATCCGGGTCTGGTCGAGACAACCGGCGGCATAATTCGGCTGGGCCTGTCCCTTGCAAGTATCATCAAGGGCAATAACCTTGATCGGTATATCCGACTTCGGCTGGAAGCTATACGAGGTAAAGTCGTTGTCCACGTTGGTCTGGGTGAAGCCGTGACCAACCGGGTTCGACGTCGTCGTAAAAAATTCGCGCATCCAATTTTGGCTTGAGGAAGCACTGGTCGCCAGTGAACGGCGATTGGCGTCGGCAATGACCGTTGGAGGGTTGGGAAAGTTAGCCTCCGGCCCTACCTTGATGACATCCCCGTAGAATGTTGAGCCGTCGACCACGCCCATATAGAAACCGGTCTCATTGACGGCGTTCATATGATTGGAGTCATTTCCCTGGTTGAGTACGGTATTCCCGACATGGGCCTGTATGAGCTTGGGGTTCTCATAGACCGAACCCATCCAGAACTGATCATGGTTGCCAATGACCTGATACCAGGAGATCGCCTTATCCAGCCCCATGGCCTGGAAAGGTTTCTGATAATCGATGGTATCGGCTCCGGCATGGGCGCCGGAGCTGGGGGTAATGAGCTGGCCATCAAAGACATCGATATACCATCTCAACTCGTTATATTGGTTGTTGTTGATTGCATCACCAAGGGCAATGCCGAAATCGAAAGGTGTTTTTTTATGCAAGGCATTGATCGTCTGGACGGCGGCATCAAGGACCTGGGTCGTCGAGTTAACGACCGGCGACCAAGCTGACGACTCTCCTGAACCAAACCCCGAATCCCAACCAAAGTATATCGGCTGAGCCGGAGATTCCTTGTCGGCTATATGGATGTCGGATAGGGTAAAGAAGGACAAAAGTCGAGCCGTATTGGGGCCGTTCGTGTAGGCGGGCGCCAGTTCGGCCCGCTTGACATGGGTTAAGCCGGCCCCTGCGTACCAGGCGCTGTAACCGTATTGCGCGTATAGCGGCACGTCCGCCGGGTTAATCTGCGGCGTGTTGGTAGATAGTCCCATAGGGAGAATCTGCTGTTCGGCTGTGGTGAAAACCTCGGCGGCGATCGGCCAGGAGAGAGCCCAGGGTCTAAATACCAGCGGAAAATAGATTTTCGTGGATATTCCCAAAGGGGGTTGGGCCTGGACTGCGTTTATTCCCAGAGATTCAGGCAGCCAACCGAGGCCGGACAAAAACAAACATAAGACCGGTAGAGCAATTTTTAAAAAGCATTTACGATTTTTAGTGACCATGCGTGAAACCCCTTTAACCGATGCGATAGGATTCGGATGTTTGATTTAATCTATATTGCTATCGGCCTATCCTCGAAAAAACATTAATGATTGAATTTTTATACCAAAAAATTTATGCTGAAAGGTATCTGGTTAACAGGCCGCTGCCGTTTCCCTTTCGCTTCTCTCTAAAGAATTGCCGCTGCCGGGTTAACTAAAGCCATGATCAGGGTTGGACAAAGTCAAAAGACCTTCTGGCCCGGACTAGTCAACCCAGGAGATGAGAAAGGATGCCGATAATTCCTAAATCGATCGGCCGCCAGTATCGGGGCCGGACCGGTCAGATACTGCCGGACCAATACGGGCCGCGGTTCACCGGAGGCCATAGCCGTCCTGGACGTCCGGTGGCCAGGGCCCTGAGGATTGTCACGTTTAATGTCAAGTTTTCCCGGTACATCGATCGGGCTCTCCGGCTTCTAGAAAAAAGCCAGGCCCTGCAGGACCTGGATATTCTGGCCCTGCAAGAAATGGATGAAGCCGGTGTCGAAAAGATAGCCAGTCGGTTGGGTTTGAATTATGTCTATTACCCGGCAGTGGTTCACTCGGCCCATGGCAAGAATTTTGGCAATGCCCTGCTTTCGCCCTGGCGGATACTGGAAGATCAAAAGATCTTCTTGCCCCACTCCGGTCAGATAGAAAAGATGCAGCGCATTGCCGTAGCGGCTACGTTCAAGATAGGGAAGTGGAAGCTCAGGGCCTACAGTCTTCACCTCGGCACGGCCTTGGAGATTCTCCCCCGGCAGCGAAAACACCAAGTGGAGGCCGTGCTGGCCGATGCCGAAAAATTTTCCGGCCCGATCATCATGGTCGGAGACATGAATGCCAGAGGCATTGGCCGGTTCCTGGAGAGACAAGGATATTTTTGGGCTACCAAATCGGTTAGAAGGACAATCAGCCTCTTTGCCTGGGATCATATCTTCGTACGGAATTTTGAGGGCAGCCCAAGGGGTGAGGTCGGTGTAGTCCAGGACAACCGTCAGGCCAGTGACCACAAGCCGGTTTGGATGGTCCTGAGGCTGGACGGGCAAAAGGGGCCGACCTTCCCCAAACGCCGGGCAAAACTGCTGCCTGGCAAAGTCCTCCCGACTCTCCCTTTCAGCCGGAGGAAAAAGAAGAATGGTTCTAATCAGGCTGGTGGAATATGAATGTTTCACCTACGGGCAATAGGAGGTAATTCTCTCCAGGAAGGACTGGAATCCCATCGCGATCCATCTTGCCGACCCGGTGAAGATTTCTTGGCCGTCGTCTCCCCCCAGTTGCCGCAAAGCTGTCCTTGGAACTATCTACTTCAACCACCAGTCTGACTATTGCGCTTCCTCCTCTCCGGAAACGGCAGGATAGTCTCCCAACCCAACCTGCATCGTTACCAGGGTTCTATGGCCCAATCAACCTATCAGGACCAGGAGGCAGCGAACACACTGAATTCCGATCTTTAGGGAATGATGAGGAGGATTTCTATTCGAATCGAAACCGGCCCATGTGGGGTGAGGGAGAGATTATTTTTCCCTGGACCTCCCCCAGTGTGTTCAGTTGGTCGAGGAACTGGGGGATTGTTGGAGAGGCTACGGTGGCGATAATAATTTCCATGGGGATGGGCGCAACCGATTCCGCGGCGCCCTCAAAAGCGGCATCTCCGGTTCGGTGGCTTGGTAAACATAGACGGCCAGTATCACCACGAGAATCGAAGCCGCTGCCTCCATTGGAATGACTTTATCACAAATGGATCGTCGACTTCCAGGTAAAGAAAATTTGTATTATCATATACAGTCTTTTATGTTACAAAATAACCCATGGATTTAAATGCCCCTTCATCCGCAACGTTATTTATCCCCTGCCTGATGGATTCGCTCTATCCTCAGGCGGCTCAGGACCTGGTGGTCCTGCTGAGGAAGTGCGGCTTCCGGGTGGAGTATCCGAAAGAACAGACCTGCTGCGGGCAGCCGGCTTTTAACCAGGGCTATTTTGAGGTGGCCAGGAAGCTGGCTCGCCGGTTTCTCGATATTTTTGAGCCGGCGGAGTGCATTGTCTGCCCCTCCGGTTCCTGCACGGCCATGGTCAAGAAGCATTATCCGGAACTGTTCGACCGTGAACCCGAAACCCTGGCCAGGGCGCGGACCCTATCAGAGAAAATTTTTGAGGTCTCACAATTCCTGACTGCGTTCGTTCAACCCGAAAAGATTCGTGCCCGTTTCCAGGGAAAAGTTACCTATCACGACTCCTGCCACTCCGCCCGGGGCCTGGGCATATTCGACGAGCCCCGCCGTTTGCTCGCTCAGGTCAAGGGGTTGGAACTGGTTGAAATGTCCGATTCCAAGGCCTGTTGCGGTTTCGGCGGCCTTTTCTCTTTGCGGTTCCCCGAAGTCTCGCAAGCCATCACCGGGGAAAAGGTAAAGCAAATCCTGGCTACCGGGGCGCAGTGGGTGGTCGGCAATGACCCGGGCTGCCTGATGAATATCCAGGCCGGATTGAACCGGGTCGGGTCGTCGATCCAGGTTAAACACCTCGTGGAAATATTGAACAGCCGTGTCCTGATTTATGAACATACGAACCGAACAGTTTAAGAAAACAGGCCTGCCCTGGCGCTGGAAGACAAGACCATGCAGGAGGCCATTTCCCGGGCCTCCCGTCGTTTCAGCCAGAATCGGACCAAGGCCTTCGGGGAGTTGCCCGAAGCCGAGGCCCTGCGGACCCGGGCTCACGAGATCAAGGCCGAGGCCGTAGCGAATCTGGACGCCTACCTGGAGGAATTTACCTCCTCCGCCCAAAAGCTGGGCATAACCGTGCACCGTTCACCGGACGGGGCCGAGGCCTGCCGTTATATCGGAGATCTGGCTCAATCCAAGGGGATCGGGATGGTGGTCAAGGGCAAGTCCATGACCACCGAAGAGATCGACCTGAACCGCCACCTCGAGGCCATCGGAATCCAGGTCTGGGAGACCGACCTGGGCGAATTTATCATCCAATTGGCCGGCGAAGGGCCGTCCCATATCATCGCCCCGGCCCTGCACAAGACCCAGCAGGAGATCGCCCTCCTTTTCACTAAGAAATTAGGGGTGCCCCTCTATGATGACCCGGTGAAACTGACCCTGGTAGCCCGGGAATTCCTGCGGGACAAATATTTTCAGGCCGGCCTGGGGATCAGCGGAGCCAACTTCGCCCTGGCCCGAACCGGGACCATCGCTATCCTGGAAAATGAGGGCAACGCACGATTCAGCACCACCTTCCCCCGGGTCCACGTGGCGGTGGTGGGGATTGAAAAGGTGATCCCCGGTCTCCAGGAACTGGGGGTCTTTCTGAAACTGCTGGCCCGCAGCGCCACCGGCCAGAAATCCTCGACCTACGTCTCCCTGATCCAAGGGCCTCGTCGCCCCGGGGAGCTCGACGGCCCGGAGGAGATGCATATCGTGCTGCTGGATAACGGGCGAAGCCGCATCCGTCAGGACGAAGAAATGCGAGCGTCACTCTATTGCCTGCGTTGCGGGGCCTGTTTGAATGTCTGCCCGGTTTACCAGCGGATCGGCGGCCATGCCTATGGCTGGGTTTACAGCGGACCCATCGGCTCCGTGGTGACGCCCCAATTTTTGGGGATTCAGCGGGCCAAATACCTGCCCATGGCTTCCACCCTGTGTCGTGCCTGCGCCGAGGTCTGCCCGGTCCGGATTCCCCTGCCCGACTTGCTGTTGACCCTGCGTCGACGGATTGTGGAGCAACACGGACTTCCCTGGCTGGAAAGAAAAATGATGGAAATCTGGGGGGCCTGCCAGTCCAGCCCGGAGCGCTACCAGGCGGCCTTGGGTCTGGCCCAGATCGGCCAGGAAATCACGCCGGCCCTCCTGCCTACCGGGGTCCACCTGCCCAAAAGAAACTTTCACCGGATCTGGGACGATGGACAGGACTGATTGGCTTGACCGGCTGGAGTCGGAGCTCAAGGCCCTGCAAGCTCGAACCTTTCGGGCCGGAGACCCGGCCGCTTTAAAGGATATACTCCAATCCCTATGTCGGGACTGCCTTCCCGAAGCCATTGCCCGGGAGGACCGCCCTTGGCTGGGAAAACTGGATCTGGATCTTCCCGTTTATAAGCCGGCGAATGAACTTCATCCGGGTAACGGGCCATGGAAGCCCCTTCGGGATATCTCCGTGGGGATCACCGGGGTGGATTACGCCCTGGCGGAAACCGGCACCCTGATCCTGGCTTCGGGGCAATCGGGGGGACGAGGACTTTCCCTGGCCCCTCCCCACCATATCGCCCTGTTGCCCCTGGAACGGTTGCTGTTCTCCTTGGACCAGTTTCTGGATCTTTATCCCGAGGGGGAAAGCTTTTTGTCCCAGGGCAGCGCCGTGACCTTTATTACCGGGGCCAGCCGCACGGCGGACATTGAATTGAATCTGGTCCTGGGCGCCCACGGACCCAAGGAATTGAGTGTCATTACCCTTTGTTTTCCGGTGGGGGTAGCAGGGTGACCGGCTGAGGTTGCGTTTAGTATGTTAATATCTAAAAACAGGGTTCAATGGCTCCAGGGTCCAAGTGTAGGGGAGGGGTTAATCCCCTCCCGCCCTCAGTCAGGCCGACAAAACGAACCCTGAATCCTTGATTCCCAAGCCCGGGAGGGGGTTAACCTCTTCCCTACGAAACACCTGTCTTTCATTCGAGGTTGGGCGTTCGATGTTCAATGTTCGACGTTCATCGAGGGTGCCCGCCCCGAGCATGGGGGTCTAGTACGAAAATAAACGAGGAGTATTCAATTTATGCCGATTTTCATTCAAGGAACCGGATCGTATCTTCCTCCCCGCGTACTTCACAACCGGGACCTGGAAACAATTTTGGATACCAACGACGAATGGATCACCCAACGGACCGGGATCCGGGAACGGCGCGTGGCCGGTCCCGATGTGACCGCCTCCGATCTGGCGTTGGAGGCCTCCCGGAAGGCTCTGGAGATGGCCGGGCTAACCGTGGCGGATTTGCAACTCATCATCGTGGCCACCATCACTCCGGACACCCATTGTCCGGCCGCCGCCAACTGGCTGCAGGCCAAGCTGGGGGCCGATCGGGCGGTGACGTTCGATGTCACCGCCGCCTGTTCCGGTTTCGTGTTTGCCCTGAACGTGGCCGAACAATATCTGAAGGCCGGGACTTTCCAGACGATCCTGGTCGTGGCCTCGGAGATCATGACCCGAACCTTGAACTGGAAGGACCGGGCCTCGGCCATCCTCTGGGGCGATGGGTCCGGCGCCGTAGTGCTGACCGCGAATCAAGGAACACAGGGGCATCAGGTCCTCTCCACCCATATTCACACCGACGGGGCCAACGGGGCCAATTTGCTCATGCCGGGCGGAGGCTCCAAAACCACCCCGATCTCCCATGAGAGCGTGGACCGGGATCTGCATACCTTGAAACTGATCGAGGCCAGCGCTTCGGTGCGGGTGGCGGTGAGACATTTCGCCGAGGCCTGCGTCGAAGCGGCCGAAACCAACGGCTACACCCTGGCAGAGGTGGACTGGGTGATCCCTCATCAAGCCAACTTGCGAATGCTCCAATCCCTGGCCAAGCGTCTGAACGTGCCTATCGAGAAGTTTTATCTGACGGTGCAGAAATTCGGTAATATTTCCTCGGCTTCCATTCCCATCGCTCTGGACGAGGCGGTTCGGACGGGAGCCATCCGGAAGGACCAGTTGGTAGTGCTGACGGCCTTTGGAGGGGGATTGACCTGGGCGAGTGCGTTGATACGGTGGTAAATAGTAAAAAGTGAGAAGCGAGAAGCGAGGCGTATGCCGTCATAAGCTTTCGTAGGTCTGAGTGCAAATTCCAGCCTGTCATCCTGAGTAACCGAAGGGAGCGAAGGATCTCGTCGTTTGGCCCTGGTAAACTCTGCGAAGGATATTGAAACCTGTTAAAAAAAACAAGATTCTTCGCATTCGCTTAGAATGACAAGCCCTTAAAGAAAAAAAGGGGCTGGAGATTACTCCAGCCCCTTTTTTTCTTCGCTACTTTGATTACGTACCCATCTCCCAGGAGGACAGGTATTTTTTCTGCTCCGGTGTCAGGGTATCGATCTTAATCCCCATGGAGGCTAATTTGAGGCGGGCAATTTCCTGATCGATGTCCTCGGGGACCGGATAAACAGTTTTCTTCAATTTCTTGGCCTGGCGGACCATGTATTCCGAACAAAGGGCCTGATTGGCGAAACTCATGTCCATCACGCTGGAAGGGTGGCCTTCCGCCGCCGCCAGGTTGATCAACCGACCTTCTCCCAGGACATTGATTTTTCGGCCGGTGGTCAGAGTATATTCCTCCACGTAGTCACGGATCTGCCGGCGTTTTTTGCTGATCTGGGCCAAGCCCTTCAAATCCAGTTCGACGTTGAAATGTCCGGAATTCGCGACGATGGCCCCGGTTTTCATAACGGAAAAATGCTCTTTTCGGATGACCTTGATATCCCCGGTCAAGGTACAAAAGAAATCCCCGATCTTGGCCGCTTCGGCCATCGGCAGGACCCGGAAGCCGTCCATCACCGCCTCCAGGGCCTTTAGGGGTTCCACTTCCGCGATGACCACATCGGCCCCCAGGCCTTTGGCCCGCACGGCCACTCCCCGGCCGCACCAGCCATAGCCGCAGATGACAAAGACCGATCCGGCGAGCAGGCGGTTGGTGGCCCGGATGATCCCGTCAATAGTGCTTTGACCGGTGCCGTAACGGTTGTCAAAAAGATGCTTGGTCTTGGCGTCGTTGACCGCTACGATGGGATACGACAGGACCTTGTTTTCGGCCATACTCCGCAGGCGGATGACCCCGGTGGTAGTCTCCTCGGTGCCGCCCACGATCCCTTTCAATAGCCCCCTTTTCTCCGAGTGGATGGTTGAAACCAAGTCGGCTCCGTCGTCCATGGTCAGATGGGGTTTGAAGTCCAGGGTCTGATAAATATGCCGGTAGTAGGTCTGGCTGTCTTCCCCCTTAATAGCGAAGACCGGGATCTGATCGTAATGAACCAGGGCGGCGGCCACATCGTCCTGGGTGCTCAGCGGGTTGGAGGCGCAGAGGGCGACTTCCGCCCCTCCGGCTTTCAGGGTCCGGACCAGACTGGCCGTTTCGGTGGTCACATGCAGACAAGCCGCCAAACGGTACCCCTTCAAGGGTTTTTCTTTGGCGAAGCGCTTTTGGATGTTGTCCAGTACCGGCATGCTTTGATGCGCCCATTCGATCCGTAAATTCCCCTGAGCGGCTAACTGAAGATCTTTGACGTCGTATTCCACAAATGTTCCTTTCTCTCCTAATGGCGGGATCCCCTGCCAAGGAAAAAGTCGTTTTCAGACTTTTTTCGGGGTTATTTTTTGGAGGCGCGGGGTTTGCCTTGAATCCCGGCTTTTTCCCGCAGGATGTCAAGCTTATCGATTTTTTCCCAGGTGAAGCCGGGTTCGGTCCGGCCGAAGTGGCCGTAGGCCGCCGTGTCTCTAAAAACCGGGCGCAGCAGGTTCAGGTGCCGGATGATCTCGGCCGGCTTGAAACTGAAAGTCTCCCGGATGATGCGGTTCAACTGATCATCGGGAAGCTTCCCGGTGCCGCGGGTATCCACGAAAATGGAAAGCGGGTCGGCCTGTCCGATGGTATAAGCCACCTGGAGCCGACAGACGTCGGCCAGACCGGCGGCCACTACGTTCTTGGCCACATAGCGGGCCATATAGGAAGAACTGCGGTCTACTTTGGAAGGATCTTTACCGGAAAAAGCCCCGCCTCCGTGACTGCCCCGGCCCCCGTAAGTGTCGGCGATGATTTTTCGACCGGTCATACCGCAGTCTCCCAGGGGGCCTCCGACCACGAAACGCCCGGTAGTGTTGATCAAGAACTGGGTTTTCTTGGTCAGCAAGGAGGCCGGAATGACTTTTTTGATCACGGTTTCAATAATGCCTTCCCGAAGTTTTTTGTAGGTGACGTCCGGGGCGTGTTGGGCGGCGATCACCACGGTAGGGATAGAAACCGGTTTTCCATTTAAATACTCCACGGTGACCTGGGTCTTCCCGTCGGGACGGAGGAATTTAAGGATCCCCTTTTTGCGAACTTCCGCCAGTCGTCGCGCCAGGCGGTGGGCGTACCAGATAGGCATGGGCATAAAATCCTTGGTTTCGTTGCAGGCGTAACCGAACATCATACCCTGGTCCCCGGCCCCCTGTTCTCTCTTAACATCTCCGTTGACCCCCATGGCGATATCGGGAGACTGCTTGTCAATGCTGGTCAACACAGCGCAGGTCTCCCAGTCGAAACCCATGGAGGAATCGTTATACCCTATTTCCTTGATGGTCTGCCGGACGATGCCCGGCATTTCCACATACGTGTTGGTGGTAATCTCCCCGGCAATTAAAACCAGCCCGGTGGTGACCAAGGTCTCGCAGGCGACCCGGGACTTGGGGTCTTCCTTTAAAATGGCATCCAGAATGGAATCCGATATCTGATCGGCGACTTTGTCCGGATGGCCCTCGGTGACTGATTCCGAGGTAAAAAAATAGTTTGCTGAACTCATAGACACCCCTCCTTAAAAAAATAAACCATATTAGTCAATCAGTTACAATTGTCAAGACTTAAATGGCCGGCGGCGGGCCGGATGCGGAGATGAAGGCTGGGCGGCTGTCGGCTTCCGGGGCGATCAGTCCCCCGGATATGATCAGCTTGAAGGCCTCTTCAACGGACATTTGCAGAAAGAGCAGGTCTTTCTCCGGGGCCAGCACGTAATATCCGGTGGTGGGATTGGGGGTGCAGGGGATAAAGATATGCCAGATCCGTTCGCCGGCCCGGCGTTCCAGTTCACCCCGGGCCGGGCCCGCGGAGAATCCTAAAGAAAATACCCCCTTACGGGGAAATTCCAGCATCACCACTTGCTTAAAGTGACCGTTGGAATTGAGGAAGATGGCCTCGGTGAATTGTTTAAGGGCCTGATAAATATTCCGGACCACTGGAATTCGGCGGACCAGGGCCTCCCAGTAACCCACCATTTTTTTGCCGGCATAGTTGTGGGTCGCGATACCCACGACAAAAAGGAGTAAGGTCAAAAGGACCAGCCCCAACCCCGGGAGGTGAAAACCCAGCAGGGTGTCGGGGTGGTAGGGCGGGGGAAGGACGGAGAGGAACTGATCCATGACCCCAATCAGGGCCTGAATGATATAGAGGGTGATGGCCACCGGGACGACAACGATCAGCCCGGTAAGGAGGTAGTTCTTTATCCAGTTCTTAAGACGGGTCACCCCGATCCTCTATTAAGCGGCTCTTAGCAGACGGTGATTCCTGGCGTCAACCTGGACGATCTTCGGTTGGAAATTCTTCAGCTCCTGCTCGTTCAATCCGGCGTAAGTGGCAATGATGATCAGGTCCCCCACCACGCCCTTGCGGGCAGCCGCTCCGTTCAGACAAATTTCTCCGCTTCCCCGGGTCCCTTCCACGGCATAGGTTTCAAATCGCTCTCCGTTGGAAATGTTGTACACGTTTATTTGTTCGAAGGGCAGGATATCGGCGGCCTCCATCAGGTCCAGGTCTATGGTCATACTGCCCTGGTAGTGGATATTGCTATCCGTAATCGTGGCCCGATGAATTTTGGATTTTAAAAGGTGTCGCAGCATGGTTAGTTTACCTCCAATAGAGAGTTATCGATCAGCCGGGTCTTGCCGACCCGGACCGCCAGGGCCAAGATGCCCCTGGATTGAATGGTTCCCAGTTCCTTCAAGGTATGGGGATCAACGATGGTGGCATAGTCGATCTGATTCTCCGGATGGCGGGTCAGGATTCGGATTACCTCGGCCAAGATTGGACCGGACTCCCGTTCTCCCTGCCGACAGCTTTTTCGGGCAGCCGAAAGTGATTGGGAGAGGGATAGGGCGGCTATTCGGTCCTTAGGAGAAAGGTACACGTTTCTGGAACTCATGGCTAGGCCGTCAGCTTCTCGAACGGTCGGCAGGCCGATGACCTCGACGTCCATATTCAGGTCCCGAACCATTTGCTTTATGGTCGCCACCTGTTGATAGTCCTTCAGCCCAAAAATGGCCTTGTGCGGTTTAACCAATTGAAACAACTTGCAGACAATAGTGGTAACCCCCCGGAAATGCCCAGGCCGGCTGGCCCCGCACAAGCCCTGGGTGACCTGCTCCACGGAGACGTAGGTCTGATAGTCCTCCGGGTAGAGGTCTTCGTGACGGGGGGTAAAGAGGATATCCACCCCCGCCTCCTCGGCCAGTTGACGGTCCCGCTCGAAGTCGCGGGGGTATTTTTCAAAATCTTCCCCGATCCCGAACTGCAAGGGATTGACGAACAGACTGACTACTACCTTATCGGCCATTTCCCGGCCCTGGTTCATCAAATTCAAATGCCCGGCGTGAAAAAAACCCATGGTGGGCACCAGGGCGATCGTCAGACCGATCCGACGCTGGGCCTCCGCCCATTGTTGCATGGCTTTAAGGTCTTGAATTATTTCCATAAAAAACAAAAAAAGCCCCCGGACTTCTCCCAGAGGCTGATCAGCGCTTTTTCAGGAAGTCTCAGTCCAATCCGTTTGGATCCAAGCCACCAGATTCAATTAGGTATAATATAATTCAGGTCTGGGGCAGAATGTCAACTATTGGTTAGTTTCAATTATTTAAGGGGACCGGTCCTTAGCCGCCTCGCCAAGCGTTCCGGCCACATAGATGGGCGCCAGGGAGCGGGTTCCTTTTTGCTGGAAATTGGCCGCGCTGAGAACAAAGGAGGTTTGGGTTGGTAGCCTCTCTTCATAAACGGTCAAGCTTTTAGAATGGGTGACCCTCCCGGATTTAACCTCCCAAGGGATGATCTCGCTTTCAGATTCCACCAGAAATTCAATCTCGGATGTCCGGCCCTGCCAGCAATAGAGCCTTTCCAACCCGGCGGCCCGCAGCTCCTGAGCGACGAAATTTTCAGCGACATAGCCCTGATAATTTCCGAAACCGTACTTTAGGAAAACGGCCGGCGCCAGTCCGGCCAAGGCCCCCAGCAAACCGGTGTCAAAGAAATAAAGTTTAAATCGGTTTTCCCTGGCGTAACCCGACAAGGGCAGGGCGGCCCTTTCAACGATGAAGCTGCGGATGATCAAATCCGCTTTTTCCAGCCAGGTCAACGGCGCATTCAGTTGCTCGTAACCCCGAATGCCCGGAATGGCTTCGCGGAACCGGAATTTCGGGGCCGACCCGTCCTGAGTTTGAGCCAATTGGACCGGCACATTCCGCCAGAGGCGTTCAATATTCAAGGCATTCATCCTTCCGCTGTGTTTGGCGATATCGGCCAGGGCGGTTTCCAGTAGGTTCTTCTGGACGACTCGGATAGAGGTTACCGCGTCATACAGGCTGGATTTTTGGCCGCTGAACAGATGGACGGCCTCCGGCAGACCCCCCACTACCAGGTATTGTTTCCACAATTCCCAGAGCCGGGAATGGGCGGCCTCGGGGATCGGTCTTTGGAGGTCATGGCCGTTAATTAGATCATAAAGCTGGTCTTCGCCAATTCCTTGGAGAAATTCCTCAAAATTCATGGGTCGGAGGTCCAAAAAGATCACTTTCCCCACCGGAAAGGATTCGGGAGTCATAAGGACCCCGATCAGGGAACCGGCAGCGCACAAGGCCAGGCCCGGCATTTGTTCACAGAAATATTTCAGGCTGCTCAAGGCCCTTGGGGAACGTTGGATTTCGTCGAAAATCACCAAATCAGTGACCGGGTTTATGGGGCGATCCAAGTAGAAACGGAGTTCATCGAGCAGACGGCCTGGGCGCAGATCATCCTGGAAAAGGCGGCTAAGACGCTCGTCTTCTTCAAAGTTGATATAATGGAAATTCGGGAACGCCTGCTCCCCGAAATGTTTTAGAAGCCAGGTCTTTCCCACCTGCCGCGCTCCCCGCAAAATTATTGGCTTGCGGTCTTTCTGATTTTTCCAGGCCTGGAGATCGGCCATCAAATGTCTAATCTATGTAAAAATTTCAAGCTATTTGTATTTTTTACAAGATAAAATAACATAAACTATTAATTTTTTGCAAGTAAAAAAATAATAGTTCGACGATATACGTGTCCCACCTTCAACTTTTTAAATTCCTGGGTGGATTTTGGGCTTATAGGGCAGGGGTTCCAATTGAAGGCGGTCGGCGACCTGTTCAAATTCGGGATCCTTATGGACCAGAAGAGACCGGGTAGAGATGGCGGTGGCGATGATCCAACTGTCACAGACCGATAAAATATAAGTGGCCTTGATCTCCACGGCCAAATCAAAAATCGTCTCCGTTACCCCGATCACCTCAAGTGGAAGCAAATCCAAATATTCTGAAAATCTTGCAGATTCCTGGCGATCGACGTTTTTCCAGATCCGGTAACGGCACTCCATTAGCGTCATAAAAGAAATATAGATTTTCTTCCCGCCTCCCAGCAACTCTGCAACCCGATCGGCCCCTGATTCGTCATTCCAAAGGGTCAGTAAGGCAGAGCTGTCCAGGCAAACCGATTCGGCATGCATTTTCTCTTTAATTCTCTTTTCTTCTTTCATCCGCCCGGTCCCTGATCAATTTATTTGTAGAATATCGGCCCTGCCCCTGACCCCTGAAGGCCGAGACCGGATCCTTGGGCAGGGGGATGATGCGGATGGTATTGCCCTCGATCTGCCAGGAGACTTGGGAATCGGGTTCAATATTAAATTTTTTTCTGATGGGGGAGGGGATGGAAACCTGACCCCGGGTTGTGACCTTGGTTTTCATATTACTATCTCCTCATAAACATGATATAATTTTTATGTATGACAAAAATAATATAATCGTACCAATTAGATGTCAATCGGAATTTCGGGACCTAATCCGTTAAGTTAACGACATTGATACGGACCTCAAAAAACCCTTGTAATAATTTTGGAAATTTATTATGACCTATGATTCATAACCTCCCAAGAAGAAAGTATCCTAAATTTTCCTATACTATAATTACTATAGTCCTACCTTTATCGCCTAAAGCTCAAAAAGCCAAAATTATCATTCTTTCTTGTTTTATAAGAAGTAAATTCAATCGGTTGAAAACGAGTACGGGGATGGTTTTCTTAATGACCTCCCTTTTTTGAAGAGCAACGCATCCTGTTAAGGAAAAGCTCTAAGAGGAAAAATCTGAACGAAACAAGAAAAGCCCTTTAAATCCAAAAACCCTACTTTTGAGGGATTGTTTCCCCTATATTTTCGGATATTGTGACAGTTACTTCCGTTTATAGGTTTCGCCAGGAGGCATCACCAAAGTCTGCGGCTGGAACGTATCGAACGCATAATACCAAATAAAAAGGAAATCCCGGGAGGTAATGGATGAAACGTGTTGTCTGGTTGACAACTGTTGTCTCTTTACTGGTCATGTCTATTCCCGGGCTTTCTCTTTCCGCCAATCAACCCCAACTCCTTGCTTCCAATAGCAAAAACTATCTACCGATCATTCTGAAGGGATATCCTGAGTACTATCAACTGACCTGCTGGAGTGCGGAATACCAACCCAATCAGTGCAATTCCCCGGTAGAAATCCATAACGCCAGCGTCGCCGTTCAAGATTCAACCGCCGATTGCATCAAGGATGTCACCTGGGGATTTACCTCCAGTTATATTTGGGTGAAGGACGGCTGTCGGGCGACGTTTAATATCAACCAAGATTCCGCAAAGATCGAATTGCCGACAACCGGGCAAACAAAATGCTATGACAGCCTAGGGAATGAGCGATCCTGCATCGGCTCCTTGGAAGATGGAGGAACTCAGTCCGGGGTTGGTTGGCCGAATCCACGTTTTGCAGTCATGGGGGATTGCGTTCAAGACCATCTCACGGGATTGATGTGGACCAGGAATGCCAATCTAAGAGACTATTCGGGTTGGTCTGAAGCGTTAGCTTATGCCAATAATCTTAATTTGTGCGGATATTCCGATTGGCGTTTGCCGAATATTATTGAATTGAAAAGTCTTCTTAATTTTTCCCAGGATAATTCAATTACGTGGCTGGTCGGCCAGGGTTTTTAGAATATCGCTTCAACTTACCATTCTTACCTAACTTCTACTTCTGCTGATGGTTATTGCGCATGGTACGTGCACTTTACCAACTCCATTGACTCCTGTGGGGGGCATAGAAAGTATTCAGTTGATTACTCAATTTGGCCGGTCCGAGGTAATTCTGGCAGCAAAATCTCCCTCCCCAGAACAGGACTTACCAAATGTTATAGCGGACTTGGCGAAATACCATGTGCAGGGACGGGAGAAGATGGAGACATCCAGGCGGGTTTAGCCTGGCCAACCCCCAGGTTTACTGATTATGGAGGTGATGCTCAGTTAGGGATAACCTGACCGGCTTGATATGGACCAAAGATGCTAATACTCCCGGCCCCTCGGAATGCAACCCTGGGATCCGCCAAGACCTGGCAGGAGGCGCTTGATTTTGTAGGATGTCTGAATAATCGAAATTACCTTGGATACCATGACTGGAGATTGCCCAATATTAACGACCTTTCCACCTTGATCGGCCATTCCTTGGGCAGTTACAACGCCATACATTTGCCGGAGAATCACCCTTTCCTTAATGTTCCGGCAAAGCCGACCTATTGGTCTTCCACCTCCAAACGGGACAGTAATTCTCAAACTTTTGATCACGCCTATATTACAAATTTTATAGGTGGCATTTCGGATTCAAAGAAAAACGTCAGTTATAACGTTTGGCCGGTTCTCGGAGGCAAAATCGGTGGCTGCTTCTGTTTCCGGCGATTTATTTTTTAAGGGTTCGATTTCCCAAAATAGCAATTTATCCATTGCCGCAGGCGATCCACGATCCGAATCATCGAAAGGACTTCCACAAAATATCGGCGGGGATTGGATATCCTTGGTCGATTATGATAACCGTCCCCAGGCCCGTTTTGTGACCGGGAAAGTTTATAGAAACAAGATCTTCGGTGGGACCCACAATAGGGGAGGGCTATATTCCTACGACATAAATTCCGGACAATTTTCTGAGGAAATGAATGGTGTATCGGATAGACAAGGGTGGGAAGCAGTACTGGATTTGATCGTTCACAAAGATTCACTATACTCAATTAATGAGATGAGACCAAGCGAAGTCCGGAGATTGGATTCCCAAACGGGTTCTTGGGTTATCTGTAATGCTCCGGAATTGGAATACTATATGTTTACTACCCTTTTCAATGAGAGGCTATATCTGACGGGCGGATCCAGGTCAAAGATCGATCTGTTGAGGACTGATGACGGACATTACTTCTACAAGGTTTTCTCCTCCCATGACTGGGTTTGGCGGCCGGTTGTTTATAAAAATGAACTCTACCTTCTGGGACATGGCGGATCGGCTTATGACAAGCAGGGGGCTAAAGCCTATAAAAGTAAAGACGGGATTTCCTTCGAGGAGGAAACGGGATTGGCCGGAGGACCGGAATACCAATGCGCCTTCCAATGGAGGGATTACCTTTATCTGGGAACAGGTGGATGGACCAACAATCGCGCTTCGCGGTCCGACGCTCCTCGGCTTCGACGACCTCCAGTGGGCGGACGACCTGAGTCTCGAACTGATCAGCGAGGTGGCGCGCCGGTCGCGTGACCGCCAGCTCCTCCTGTGCGGCGGCTTCACCGCACGGACGAGGCGCCGTCCGGGATGAAGCCTTCGCGACTGGCGCTCACGGCTGCTGACCCAACGGATCGGCGAGGAGATCAAGCTGGCGCCGCTGACCAAGGCCGACGCCGCGCTCGTGACGACCCTGGTTCTCGACACCGGGCTGCCGGCTCCGCGCGGGGTGGTCGACGCGGTCTACGAACGGACGGATGGCATCCCCCTGCACATCGAGGAGCTGCTCGGTGCCCTCGACGCCGACGCGATGGCGAACGGCTTCGCTATCGGCGAGGCCACCGTCCCCGACACGATCGAGGACGCCGTCCTCGCCCGGCTGTCCTATCGCTCGCCCGAGGCGCAAGCCGTGGCCCGGGCCGGGGCCATCATCGGGCGCTGCTTCGTCCCCGAAGTCCTTGCCGGCGTCCTGGACGTCGCGCCAGAAGCGATCGAGGCGCCCCTCCAGGAGCTGATCGACAACTTCGTCCTCGATCCGCCCGGCCTTCGTGGGACGATCGACTTCCGCCATCAGCTCCTGCGCGACGCGATCTATCGGAGCGTCCCGGTCGCCGATCGCCGGCGGTTCCATGCCCGTG
>CAVVCH010000018.1:0-23385 GCA_963746605.1 uncultured delta proteobacterium | reverse complement strand
GGGTGTGGGTCATCAGGGAGACGGGGGTGAAATGATCGGTGACCACCATCAGGGAGTAATCCTCGAAGGCCTTCATTCCTTCCCAGACCCGGCCCACGATCTCCCGGTCGAAATCCTCGATGGCCTTGATCTTATTTTCCAGGCTGCCCTCGTGGGAGGATTCATCGGGCGATTCCACGTGGACATAAACCAGGTCCAGGTCCTTCAAGGCCTCCAGGGCCTTTTCCGCCTTGCCGCGGTAATTGGTATCCAGGTACCCGGTGATCCCGGGCACCGGCAGCACTTCCCAGCCCAGGCAGGTGCCGATCCCCCGGAGCAGATCGACCGCGGAAATGATCCCGCCCTTCCGGCCGTATTGTTCCAGGAAGGGGGGCATGGTTGGTTGCTTCCCCTGGCCCCAGAGCCAGATGGAGTTGGCCGGCAGCTTTCCCCTGCCCTGTCCGCTCCCGGTTGATCGGGTGGTCTTCCAGCACCGGCCAGGACCGGCGGATCAAATCGGTCACCGGGGCCAGCAGCTTATCCTCAAAAAGATAGGCGGTCACTTCCTGGCCGGTCAAATCGTGGGGGGGCCGGGTCTTCAGGGCGGGATCTCCGCCGTCCCAGACCAGCAAATGCCGGTAGCTGACGCCGGGGTAAAAGGTCCGCCCCGATTCTCCCAGCGCCTCGTTCAAGGCCTGAATCAGGATCCGGCCCTCCTCGCTGGAGATGTGACCGGCGCTGTAAGAGCCCATAAAAACGGAGTCCGCAGAACGGTGTTCCAGGTGGACCAGGTTGCAGCGAAAGGCGACTTCCTGATCCTTCAGTCGGATCCCCAGGCTGGCGGCCTCCAGAGGGGCCCGTCCGGTGTGATACTTCAGGGGGTCATAGCCCATGAGGCTCAGGTTGGCGATATCGCTCCCGGGTTCGCAAGCCGGCGGAATGGTCTGGGCCCAGCCCATGATCCCCTGAGCGGCCAGCCGATCCATAAAAGGAGTCCGGGCCGCCTCCAGCGGGGTTTTTCCGTCCAGCTCCTCCAGCGGATAGTCCCCCATGCCGTCTCCGACCAGGATCACGTATTTCTTTTGAGGCTCTTTCATTATGTTTCGATTGAGAGTTAAGAATTGATCATTGATTATTAATTTCTAACGGATGCCCTGGACCCTGCCGAGTATCCGTAGGTCAGGGTGGCCGACGCAGGAGGCCTCCCTGACAACTCGGATGCGGCTCAATGAGCTTTGTCAGGATCAGCGGTCGCACCTGAGTTTTGCTACCTTCCCGGAATGCAGGGAGCAACCTCCGTCCACCGTAGGCGTGGATACTACTTTCACGCATCCACGTTACGATGTCCTCGATCCGTATCAATGTTAAAACGATGTTCGTATTTATTTTCGTTTAATCAATCAGACTGGAATCTTCCACCCGGATGATCATGGTCCGGTCGGTAATGAACGGGAGCGCATCGATCCGGCCGATGGCCTCCTGTACCGCTTTTTCCCGGGCGCTGTGGGTCATCATGACGATCGGCACCGATCCCTCCTGGTCCCGGCCTTTCTGGATCACCGAGGCGATGCTGATCTGATGCTCTCCCAGAATCCCCGAGACCTTGGACAGGACCCCCGGGCGGTCCAGGGCGGAAATACGAAAATAATGATGCGTCTCGATCTCTTCGAAGGGTTTGACGGCCGCCGGTGTCCCGCGTTCTTCGGGGGGCACGCTTGACTGCGGTATCCTCCGGGCTATGCCCTGGTTGATATTCCGGCCGATGTCCACCAGATCGCTGACCACCGCGCTCCCGGTGGGCATCATCCCGGCCCCCGCGCCGTACAGCAGGATGTCCCCCACGGCATCGCCGTGGATGAACAGGGCGTTATAGGCCCCGGACACGTTGGACAACATGTGGCTCGTCGGAATCATGGTCGGATGCACCCGGGCCTCTACCAACCCGTTTTCTTTCCGGCAGATGGCCAGCAGTTTCACCCGGTATCCGAATTCCCGGGCAAAGGCGATATCCTGCGGAGTGATCCGGGTGATCCCTTCCGTGTGGATGGCCTTCACGTCCATGGGCAGGCCGTAGGCCAGATGCATCAGGATGGCCAGTTTATGGGCCGTGTCGTGCCCTTCCACGTCGAGGGTCGGGTCCGCTTCCGCATAGCCCAGCTTTTGGGCCTCCTTCAGGGCCTGGGGGTAAGGCTGTCCTTCATCCGACATCCGGGAGAGGATAAAATTGGAAGTCCCGTTCATGATCCCGAAAAGGGATTCGATCTCGTTGGCCACCAGACCCTGCCGCAGGGTCAGGATGATCGGGATGCCCCCGCAGACGCTGGCCTCGAAGCCGATATGTCTTCGGTGATCCTGGGCCGCCCGAAATAATTCATTGCCCGCCTCGGCCAGGAGGGCCTTGTTGGCGGTAACCACGTGCTTCCCGGCGGCCAGGGCCTTCAGGATAAAGGTCTTGGCCGGTTCGTACCCGCCGATCAGCTCCACCACGATCTCGATTTCCGGGTCTTCCAGGATTTCTTCGGCCTTCCGGGTCAACACCCCCGCCGGCAGGGACAAGCCGCGGCCGCGCTCCAGATCCAGGTCGGCGATTTTTTTCAAAACCAGCCGGGAGCCCGTCAGGGATTGAAGGGAACTCTCCTTCTCCCGGAGAATAGTCACCACCCCGGTGCCCACGGTCCCCAGGCCGATCAAACCAATCTGAATATCCTTGTTTTTTTCATGACTAATCCTTTATAATGGCGAAGCGCAAAGCGCAGTTGGAAAAAGAGGATCTATAAATCCGAAATTCGAAGCACGAAATCCGAGCAACAAGTGCATTAGATTTACAGCTAATTTCTCGTCATCAATGCCGCTTATCCGCAATGATCCTTAAAAAACCTAGTCCCCTTGAGCTCGGCGAATGACGCTTTGCGGTTAATTTCGATATTTGATCATTTGCCCTTTGCTTCGGCATTTCGCCTTTCGGTTTCCGCTTTGCATTCGCGTCCGGTTAGCCTTTATTCAGCGCCGTCTTAATCCCCCGCAGGGCCTGTTTGATCCGATGGGGGTTCTCCACCAGGGCGAAACGGACGTGATCATCGCCGAAATCCCCAAAGCCGCGGCCGGGGGAAACGGCCACCTTCCCTTCCCGGATCAGGTATTTGGAAAATTCCACCGAACCCATGCCGCGAAAGGGCTCCGGGATTTTGGCCCAGACAAACATGGTCCCCTTCGGTTTTTCGATCTTCCAGCCGATCCGGTTCAACCCCCGGATCAGGACATCCCGCCTTTCCTTATAAATGGAAACGATCTCCTGGACGCATTCCTGGGGTCCGTTCAGGGCGATGATGGCGGCGATTTGAATAGGCTGGAAGACGCCGTAATCCAGGTAGCTCTTGATCCGGGTCAGGGCGTAAATGAGGCGGGGGTTGCCCACCGCGAAGCCCACCCGCCAGCCGGCCATGCTGTAGCTCTTGGACAGGGAAAACAGCTCCACCCCGATCTCCTTGGCGCCCGGGACCTGCAACAAGCTGGGGGCCTTGTAGCCGTCGAAGACCAGATCGGCGTAGGCGAAGTCATGGATGACCCAAATCTGATGTTCCCGGGCGATGGCCACCACCTTTTTGAAAAAATCCAGGTCCACCACCGTGGTGGTCGGATTGTGGGGGAACGAGAGAATCAGCAGCTTGGGCTTGGGCCAGGTCTGCCGGATGGCGATCTGCAGGTCTTCGAAAAAGTCCCGGTCCGGACCCAGGGGAATGCTGCGTAAATCCCCGCCGGCGATAATGGCCGAAAAGGGGTGGATGGGATAGGTCGGATTAGGGGCCAGGACCACGTCTCCCGGTTTGGTGATGGCCAGGACCAGGTGGGAGATCCCCTCCTTGGCCCCGATGGTGACGATGGCCTCCGATTCCGGATCCAGGTCCACCTGGTACCGCCGTTTATACCAGTCGCAGATGGCCATCCGCAGTTTGGTGATCCCCTTGGAAGCCGAATAGCGGTGGTTGGGGGCCTTCAGGGCGGCCTCCCGCAATTTATCCACGATATGTCTGGGAGTGGCCAGGTCCGGGTTTCCCATCCCCAAATCGATGATATCTTCCCCCTGGCGCCGCAGGTCCGCCTTGAGGGCGGTCACCGTGGCAAAAACATAAGGGGGCAGGCGATCTAAACGACCTAATTCTTCCATGGAAACACCTCCAGCAATACCAAAAATTTCAACATTTTAACTGGTTGAGATAACTTCCCAATAACTCTATCAAAAAGTTATAAAAAGATGAATACTTGTCAAACTCTTCCTTTAGAAATTCTTTTTACTGGCTTTCAATTTTTTTAACACTACAGGTAGGATCGGTCAGATCGCAGGGATAGGGGCAGGGCTCGGTATGAATCAGCACGTCGGTGTTGGGTATCTGTTGGATAAGGGTATCTTCCATTTTTTCCGTCTGTTCGTGGGCCTCATGGATATTCAATTTCCGGCAAAGAAACAAATGAAAATCCAGATATTTTTTGTTGCCGGAAAGCCGGGTCCGCAATTTATGATAGCCGGCGTAGGGAAAGGAAAGCTGGCCGAGGATATCCAGGATTTGCCGTTCCAGAGGGTCGGGAATCCGGGTATCCATGAGTCCAAGCAGACCGCTTTTCAAAATCCGCAGAGCGGATAATAGGATGATCAGGCCGACCACCGCGGCGAACAGCAGATCGAATACCATCCGGCCGGTGTAATAGGTGACGATAATAGCCAGGATCGCCGCGGAATTGGAGTAGAGATCGCTGGTATAATGGAGGGCATCGGCCTGAAGGGCGCTGGAATCGGTTTTCCGACCCACGCGGCCCAGCACCCGGGAGATAAAAAAACTGAAGACCAGCGAAAGGATCATGACCCCCAGATCAAGCCGGGAATAGCGGATCGCCGCACCAAGAAAATATTTTTGTCCGGCCTGGTAAATGATCCAGGACCCGGTAAAAATAATCACCGCCGCCTGGAACACCGCGGCCAGGTTTTCCGCTTTGCCGTGGCCATAGGGGTGGGATTGGTCCGGGGGCTGGGCGGCCGTTCGGATAGCCAAAAAATTCATGGCCGACATAAAGACGTCCAAAAGACTGTCCAACCCGGAGGAAGCCACGGCCATGGAACCGGACAGTTGGCCGGCGAAAAATTTACTGGCGGCCAGAATAAAGGCGGAAGTTATGGCGAATAAGGATGCTTTTTGTTTGATATCCATTGAGTGCCGCCCCACGAGCCGATTTGGAAAAAAATCAACCCGGCCGCAGAGTCCCCAAGGATAAACCGGTCGATCGGCCTTTTCAATTAAAAAACAAGGCGGCGGAAGGAAAGGGTGGTTTCTTATTAAACCCGCAGGCCCGGGGCGAGCATCCGCGAAGGAGGCAAATAACTACCGGCCAGGGTTTGTCATTCCGGACAAGCGAAGCGCGATCCGGAATCCAGTCTCGGCCAAACTTCCAGGATCCTGGATGCCGGATCGAGCCCGGCATGACGAAAAAAAGCTCTGAGAGAGGTACTCAATGTTATTTTCATACTAAAACCGATAGCCGAGGCTGACTGCGACGGAATGATCATTGGAGGTGCCCGAGTCGCCCTGGAGGATAGTGTAGGTATAGCCGGCTGAAGAATAAAAGGAAGGGGTCCAGTCATACCCCACATTCAACCCCAGGGCATGACGGTCCACATTTTCTCGGATTACATCGGAACCGACGGCCGGGGAAGACCGGCGGTCTTTTCCTTTCCCTTTACCCTTGGCCGTGGGGTCAGACTTCGTTTGGTCAACGGTTCGAAACGAATCGCCCCTGGAAAATTCATACCCGATTTCCCCAAAAGCCCTGGCAGTAAATTTCCTCCCCAGAAAAAAACCCAGGGCATTTTCAGTGAAAGAATAGGTATCCACCTCAGCCCGGCTGTCTTTATAAAGATAATACTGACCGGTGTAAAAGCCTGCACCCCACTTTTGCTTAAGCAAGAGTTTTCCGCCGAAAGCCAAGGCCGACTGGTCTGCATCCGCAACGCTTTTAGCCTGCAGGAAAGGTGAAAGTGCGACACTCCAATCCTTGTGTGGAAAATAGGTCAAGCCCGGGGCCATGGTAAGAGTCGCGTAATTAAAATCGCTAAAATTAGGATAAATCGCTCCATCCACCAGGGCCGCCAAGGTCCAGTCCAGCCGTGACTCCCCTTCCGGGTCCCGGTTAACCGAGAGATAGGCGCCCAGGTAACCGCTTCCCTGGGGACTCTGGATCGCCCGGTCAATGTTGGAATCGTATCCCGCTTTCCCTCCGGTTTCCCAGTCCCATCCGGCCAAGGCCAACGGTTGAAAAAACAATAGAATTCCCATTCCTAAAAGGTAAACGATTGGTATATTTTTTGTCACGCAGGAAATCTCTTTTCTCCAATCCTAATCTATCGGCGTCCGCGGCCGCCGCCGCCGAGACCGCCACCAAACCCTCCTCTTCCGCCCGAAGGAGAACCGAATCCTCCCGATCCTCCTCCGAAGGAACGTCCGGAGCCCTTCCACAGCGGGCTTCCGTTCGATTCCCGAAAACTCACCGCCTGCCCGGTGGACGGGAGGCGGATTTCCTCAGCTACGATATAGAGTCGCCCATCTTTACCGTATGATTTAGACCCTCGAATGATCACTTCCGTCCCTTCACTGATCTTAAGGTGTGAGTCGTTCCAGTACCAGGCGGGAGAGGCCAATACCGTAAAGGTTTCCCGGTCCGAAGCCAGTTGAAAATGGACAGGTCCTTTTTCAGGACGTGTGAAATGAGAGACTTTTCCCTGTACCGCGCCTACCGTGTTCGGATCGAAACCGCCCGGATAATGAATGCCGCTCTCACCGAAAACCGAATCCTTTTCCTCGGCCAGGAGGGTGCCCACTAGAACTAAAAAAAAACAGACCCCCCCCATTAAGGCGAGCAGGGCCAGACCGGCCGTCCTGTTCCACGCCCTTTTAATTTGGAATCGGACCGGCAAAAGGATCTCCTTTTGTTAAGTGGAAGGTCATCACAACGCCAAACACCAGCCCAGAGAAAACCAAAGGAGCAGGGCGATGTTACCGCCCTGCCCCAGAGCCTTGGGTATTATTAAGGTTACCGGTTGGTAGGCGCTCCGTATCCGGTGCCGTCTTGGGGCCGCACACCCAGGTTGCCGGTCCCGTCACCAGGTCCATAAGCCTTCCCTTTCTTCAGCCCGGAACCGGCCTGGGTGCCGGCCGGATTGGTGCAGGAGCCGTCGCGCAGGCGTTGCTGGCTCGTAGTCTGGGTACGGTTCTGCAATTGAGCGCCTCCCATCGACCCGTTCCCTCTTCCGGCCTGTGCGGCCAGCGGAAGGGCGGTGGTGATCATCAGCGCTCCGGCTGCCAGGGTAACCATGAGTTTGCTTTTCATTTTCTTCCTCCTTCATTTGGGTTAATTTTTACCCGAATAAAGAGCAAAAGAAATGCCAATTAAAAAATTAGTTATAACTACTTAATATTTATTCGTAATTAATGAATAAACCGATTGTCGGGACGCGAAATTCCCTCCGGAAAAATGCAGACCTTGCACCTGACCTCGCAAGAGTTGCACGGGCACTAAAGCCCGTACTCTTTGATCCGGTATTGTAACGTCCGCAGGGATATCCCCAGCTTTTGAGCGGCCTGCTTCCGATTTCCCCCGGCCTCATTTAATACTTTGACGATCAACTCCCGCTCCCCGGCCTGCAACAACCCCTCTCGGGAAGAACCTTTTCCGTCTGGAAGTCTATATTTAAATGATGGGGTTCAACCTCTTTATTGGCCAGGATTACAGCCCTTTCAATCACATTGCGCAGCTCCCGAATATTTCCCGGCCATTTGTATTCCCGCAAGGCCGATTCGGCCGCCGAACTGAACCCGGTGATGTTCTTGCCAAAGGAGAGGGCGAATTTTTTCACGAAATACTCCGCCAGGGAAAGAATGGCCTCTGGTCGTTCAATCAACGGCGGGAGACTGATGGGGAATACACTCAGACGGTAATAAAGATCGTCCCTGAACCGTCCGGCGACGGTTTCCGCCTTCAGATCTTTATTGGTGGCCGAAATAATTCGAAGGTCCACGGCTATCCGGTGGCTTCCCCCCACCCGTTCAAACTCTTGTTCTTGGAGGACCCGGAGCAGTTTCACCTGAACGGAAGGGGAGATCTCTCCGATCTCATCCAAAAATATCGTGCCTCCATCGGCCAATTCAAATCTTCCCTTGCGGGCAGAGGTCGCACCGGTGAATGCCCCCCGCTCGTGGCCGAAGAGTTCACTTTCCAGAAGCGTTTCCGCCAAGGCGGCACAGTGGACTGCGATAAAAGGCCGGGCTTTACGCGGACTCCATTGGTGAATCAGGCGGGCGACCAATTCTTTGCCTGTTCCGCTGGGGCCGCTGATCAACACACTGGCCGTAGTAGGGGCCACCTCCTGGACCAGGCGCTGGATTTCCTGCATCTTCTCGCCTAAGAAAATCATCCCGGCCGGAGGAAACTGTTTTCCCAATTCCTCGGAAAGCAACGAAATGGTCTGCTCCGCCTCGGCTTCCCTAAGAACTCTCCGAATCACATGCCGCAGTTCCTCAGGGTCACGAAAAGGCTTGGTCAGGTAATCCGAAGCCCCGGCCTTCATGGCCTCCACGGCATTGCCGATGGAACCGTAAGCGGTCATGATGATCCAGGGGGTCTCCGGTTTTTCCTTTTTCCCCGCCAGCAGCAAATCCAGACCGGACAGACCGGGCATCCGCAGATCGGTGATCACCAGATCATAGGCTCCGCCCAAAAACTTTTCCAGGCCTTCCTGACCGTTTCCGGCCTCGGTAACCCGATAGCCCTCTTCCCTCAGAATAGTGGTCAGGAACGAACGCATCGGTGCGTCGTCTTCAACCACCAAAATAGACTTAGCCATCTTCAGCTCCTTTCCGCCTGTCGGAGTCGAATCGATAAACAGGCGCCCGGTCCTACCGGCCGATTGAAGAGGGCGATCGTGCCCCCCATCCCCTCGATTATCTTTTTGGAATATGCCAGCCCCAATCCCGTCCCGCTGGTCTTGGTGGTATGAAAGGGGACAAACAATAATGGGAATTCCTCTCTCGGGATCCCCGGCCCGGAATCCTCGATTCGTATCTCCACCCACCGGCCTTCCGGGCTGACCGATAGGCGCAGGGTCCCGTCCCTGCCCATGGATTGCAGGGCATTTTGGATGCCGTTGGAGAGGACCCGGATCAGTTTCTCCCGGTCGGCCGCCAAGAGGGTGCCCGGTTCCATTGAGAGATCGACCTGCCCCTCCCAGAAAGAGGCTTCCTGGGCCAGGACCTCACGGATCAGGGGATCGGGTTCAAGAGGAATGACCTCATAGGTTTCATCTCGGGAAAAGAGCAGGAGGTCATTGACCAGGGATTCAATCCGGTCGGTTCCCTTGAGCACAAAGCCCACTCCTGTTTTCTTAGGGTCCGCAGGGTCCATTTTTTCGGCGATCCATTGGGCATATCCCTTGATGCTCCCCAAGGCATTGCGAATCTCATGGGCCAGGACCGCGGTCATTTGGCCGATTAGGGCCATCTTTTCTTTTTTATCCAACTCATTCCGCAGCCGAAGCTGCCGAAGGAACATCCGTTCAAACAGGATACCCACGGTCCAAAGGACCACCAGGATTAAACCCACCGGCCACCACATTCGTTGGGTCCGGATGATGATCCGGTCAGCCGGGGTGGTATGGAGCACCAGACGCAACAGTTCGGTTTGGCCGTCCGGGCGGTGCAGGGGGTAATTGAATTGAAAGGCGGGCAGTCCGGTTTTAAGGTTGATTCGTTCTCCGGAGGCCTTTCCGGACTTAAGCCAATCATCCAGCCCTTTTTCAGCCAGAAGTGTTCCTACCAGGGAGGGGTTGGTGTGAAACAGTATTTTTCCATCTTCATGGGCGATCAAGGCGTAAGCCACCACCCGATCCGAAAAAAGCTGTTGCATATGATCGCCGGCCTGACCGTGTCCGGCTCGAAGCTCCATTTCCGCCGAGGTGGAAAGGGATAGGGCGGTGCTTTCCAGGGCCTGATCGGCCAGACTTGCGGCTATCCGGATATTCTGGGAAGTCGTGTAAAGAATGGCCGCCGAGGAAAGAAGAAGAAAAGTAAAAAGGGCGCCTCGGAGGAGGGTTATTCGCATGGACTCAAGTCGACCCTTTCCGTGATAGGCCCGTCGCCGAAAAAACCAGATCGTGAATCAGAGGTCGGAATCGTCTTATTTTTTCATTGGTCCGGATCGGGTGTACCCGATTGGTCAAAAGAATAACCAGGAAATCCCTCTCTAAATCAAACCAGAAGGAGGTCCCGGTAAAGCCCAGGTGCCCGACGCTATTGGGGGAAATGAATCTTCCGGCGCTCGAATCCGTTCCGGAGGGAACATCGTATCCCAAGGCGCGGGGATGGTCTTCGGGGGCCTCCTGCCGCGTCCAGAAGGTCCGCACCAGATTCCCGTCAAAAAGCCGCGAGGCCGCGGGGCGGTCATAGGCCCGTTTGAGTTCTCGCAGAAGCCGGAAGACCTCCAGGGCCGTTCCGAAGAGACCCGCCTGTCCGGAAACCCCGCCCGCGGCGTAGGCGTTTTCGTCGTGTACTTCGCCGCATACTATTTTTTTTCGCCAGGGGCAATCTTCCGTGGCGGCGTATTGTTCGGGGTTCTCCGGGCCGGCGGCCGTCAAGGGCCTGAAACCCATCTCCTTTAAACCCAGCGGCTGATACATATGTTCCCGGGTCCAGGTGTGCAGGTCCTGACCGGAGGCCTCCTCCAGAATCCAGTCCAGAAAAATAAATCCCAGGTCGCTGTAGAGGGTGCGACTGCCGGGCGGGTGAACCAAAGGTTCCTGTCGGACCATCCGACGCAGGGCGGCCTTCCGGTCGCCGGCCGTCCGTTCCAATTCCAGATAATAAGGCTGCCAGGCCGGGAAACCGGCGGTATGGGCCAGGAGCTGGCGAAGGGTTATCGTTTCTTTTCCCGGATAAAGAAAGGGATCTCCCAGTTTTCCGACTGGATCATCCAAGTGGAGCCGGCCTTGGGCAATGAGGTCCATGGCCGCCAAGGCCGTGGCCAGGGGCTTGGTCAGGGAGGCCAGGTCGAAGACCGTTTCCTGGGTCATGGGCCTTTTCACCGGGACCAGGGAGGCCGAGCCGTAAGCCTGATGTATCAGGACCTCCTCTCCTTTCGCCGCCAGCAGCACCGCACCGGGGAAGACGCCCTCCTCGACGGCCTCTTCCATGGTGTGATCAATTTCGGAAAAATTAGGCATGAGGGTTAACACGAAAATGGAACTCGGCGCCAGTAGACTTTTATTAATAGTTAATAATTAACAATTGATTATTAATTATTAATGTCAACCAGTTAGGCTTATACCTCCCCTTTATTTTCATCGTTTGCGGGTGCATGCCTCGGGTGCAGGAGTTTCATACTCCAAGGGAAATGAATAGAATAATCACCAGGGGAACGTCAGGAGGCCCCGCTCCCCGTCCAGCTCGACCGGTGCTCCCACAGGAAGGGTCACGTTTTGTCGGCCGTGGCCGAAGGGCAGTCCCTGCCAGATCGGGATCTCGAGACCGGAGAAGGTTTCCCGGATCACTTCGAAATCTTTTTTCGTAAGCTCGGCGCCGCCCAATCGCCCCAATAGCAGACCGCGTATCCGTCCCAGAACCCCCGACAGCCGCAGGTGAACAAAAAGACGGTCTATGCGGTATCCCGGCTCCCCTTCATCTTCCACGAACAGGATCGCGCGGTCCCAGTCCGGCTCAAAGGGAGTTCCGATCAAGTGCGCCAGCAGGGTCAAATTCCCTCCCAGCAGCAGCCCCTGTGCCCGACCGCCTTTGATCTTCCCCTGCCGGGGGAGCGCCAGGGATTCCAAAAAGACCCCCCGCAGGGTGAATCGAAATTGATCCCGGGACGCCGTCGTCAAACGGGCCAGGGTGGTCACCATGGGCCCGTGAAAGGTCAGCAGCTTGGCCCGGTGAAAGCAGGCCAACAGGAGGACCGTAATGTCGCTGAAGCCAATGAACATCTTGGGCTGTTTGGCCAAGGCCGGAAAATCCAACCGATCCAGGAGACGCATGGCCCCATACCCTCCCCGGGCGCAGAGGATGGCCTTGATGGCCGGGTCCTGAAATAAATCCATCAACTCTTCAGCCCGCTCCGCATCCGACCCCGCCAGATACCTTTTCTTCCGGATGCCTCGGCGCCCCAACTGGAGGGAATACCCCCACTGCCGCAAAATCGCCAACCCCGCTTCAAAGGGTTCCCGGTCATAGGTACTCGCCGGTGTGGCAATACCGATGGTATCCCCCGGTTCCAGGAAAGGGGGAATGATCAAACGCGAGGATTTGGTCGAAGTCATAAATGATAACCTCGCAATAAGTCAAAAACCGACTTTCTGCTCAGCAGGGGAGGGCTCCCCTTCCCCGCCATTTGAAATGAATTTAAATGGTGCCGCCCCTACCCTGTCCTCAATCTTCCAGGGGTTCCAGCGAGACCCGGTCGCCGAACCGTTCCCGTAGTCGCTCCTGAATGGCGGCCAGTTGCGCTTCGGTATCCGCCTCCACCACCACTTCCCCGCGGTCAAAGAGCTTCACAAAGCCCTCCGGCTTGATCTGCCCGATAACCTCCCGAGGGTCCGTGGTCACCCAGCCTTTCATCCGCAGCAGGATCTCCTCTCCGGTAAACGGACGATCAATGGTCAGATCGATCTGCCGGTATTTTCCCTGCCAGCCGATGCCCGCCGGACGGACCAGCACCGGTGACACCGGGTCCTTCATGGCCGCGCACTGCAGCCAGAGCCTGGCTCTTACCATGAAAAAAGCTCCTTAGAATGAACGGTTAATAATTAACAATGAATTATTGATTATTAATTATTAATATCATGTGGTTAAGCTGACGTCTCGCCTTTTTTTCATGCCTCGGGGTGCCCGCCAAAGGACCGGGGTTTAACCCGAGGGATAAACAGACTACAACTTATAACCGAACTTTCGCAACAGGTCCTTCCGCCAGACCCGGTCTTTTTCCTCCTCCACCCCCTTCGGCGAAAAGCCGTCGATCACCCCCAGCACGCCCCTCCCCTGCTCCGACTGGGCCAGGATCACTTCCACCGGATTGGCTGAGGCGCAAAAGATGGAGCAGACTTCCGAGCAGTTCTTTATGGCATTCAGCACATTGATGGGGAACCCTTGCCGCAGCAGGATATTAAAGGTGTGTCCGGAGGCGACGCTCCGGGCGTTTTGGACGGCCGCTGCTTCCAGCTCCGAATCGTTGCCCACGCTGCGGATCAGACAATCCCCCGAGGCCTCGGAAAAAGCCAGACCGAACTTGATCCCCGGGACCGATTCGATCAAAATTTCATAAAGGTCTTCCACGGTTTTGATGAAATGGGACTGGCCGAAAATAATATTGGCCCCCTCCGGAATGACTAACGGTTGAACGAGCAATTCCATATTTCCCTCCTTGGCCCGGGTTTGGTCCGGCGAATGCCGGAATCCAGACCTCTCAGGTTGTTTCTACTATTGAGACCCTTAATAGTTTGAAAACAGAAAAGAAACGGTTAATAATTAACAATTGAATTATTGATTATTAATAATTCTAGTTGTTATTCCCCCGCAATATCCAGCCCCTCCAGACGAACGGCTTTCGGCCCCAGGTAGGCGGCCCGGCGGGTAATTTCTCTGGAAAAATAGGCCTCCTGGAAAGCCTGATCCATGACCCCGGACACCGACCCGCCCTTGATCGGGGTGACGCTCCCGTCCTTAAGCAAATAGCCGGTTCGGATTTCGCCGGAAAAAGCCCCGGTAATAGGATTGGGTTCAAAGGTTGAGAAACGCAGCAAATGAAAAACCGGCCCGCCCTCCAACAATTCCTGAAAACCTCTTGGTCCCGGTGCGACTTGCAGGTTGGCCATACCTCCCGTTGCCGGTTCCTGTAAATAATCCGCGTAACGCTTGGAGTTCAGTCGTCTCCGAAAAATATTCTCCCGAATGACATCCACCGGGATCAGGGGCAACCCCTGGTCGTCAAAGGACCGGGTCTTCATTAGCCCGGGAATGGATGGATTGCTGACCAGGGTGAGCGCTTCTCCCTTGATTTCGGACAGCACCGGCTGATCCAGTTCCAGGCGGGACCATCCCTGGAATCGGCCCGGGCCCGAGGCCTGGAGTATAAAGAAATTAAAGAGGGTATCCAGTGATTCCTCGGAGAAGACGACCGGATAGACGCCGCTGGACGGCAGAACCGCCTCCTGGGACTCCAAGGCAAATCGGGCATATTTTTGAAGCTCGTCCCCAAGCCGCATATCAGCGTAGTTGCGGCCCTGTTTCCAGCCCCAGCTTTCACCGCCGAAACCCGCTCCCTTTTCGGCCAGCAAGACAAACTCCACCAGGATCTCGGTCTCCGCCTGGGCTTGCTCCAGACCCAGTGAATTAATAATCTCAAACTCCTTGAGTTCCAGAAAGATCTCCGCGGAACTCAACCTGACCCGGTCCAGGGGGGTCTTCACCAGGTCATCCCGGATTTGGTCCAGATAAAAAAGTGGATGTTCCTTGACTTTCGGATCGACGGTTTCAACCGGTCGATAAGCCAGGCCCCTTTCCGGAAGGGAAAAAACCGGATTGGCTACGAGACCGGCCATTTCCCAGGCGGCCGCGAGCTTCTCCCGCAAATCGTCCCCTTCGCTCAAGGCCAGGGTGGATTCCCCTAAAACCATCCGGCCCCCCTGCTCGTAGTTTTTATAAAGGGTGACCAGAAACTTTTCGTTTTCCACCACCCGCTGGGATTCCTGCTCTTTAAAGATCAGGTACCGCTGAAAACTTTTCTTCCTCAGCCGGCGGATTTCCCAGGAGTGAGATTGAATGCCCGACTCTTCAATGATTTCTTTTGATTGCACTTTACGTTCATGATGAATCCCTTTTCTTAATCCGGGATTTGACAGATGGTATGGCCAGGCGCTCTGCGTTCAGCACTCAGCTGACTTAAGCCAGCCGGGCTCGCAATTTCAGGCAGGGACCCCCGTCAGTCACCTTGACCCATTCCTTGTGGCCCTTGCCGCACATCCCCAGGCCGCTGATTTCCATTTGGTCCCCCACCATGGAAATGGACTGAAGCAGATCGGGCACATACCCGGTGATAATTACGGGAGAAAATATCTCTCCGGTCAGCCGGCCCTTTCGAATCCTCTCCGCATAATACCCTTCCAATTGGATCCCCCAGCCTTTCGGGTCTTCCATGCCGTTGGAAGGGTGATCCAAAAAAAATCCATCGTCAATGGAGGCCAGCATGGCTTCCCGGGTATCGGCGCCGGCGCCGAAATAGGTGTTGGTCATCCGGGCATAGACCTTGCGCTCAAAGGATTCCCGCCGCCCGTTGGCCGACCGGGGGATCTTTAAACGGGTGGCCGAATTCAGATCCGTCAACCCCCGCTTCAGAATGCCTTTCTCAATGATCTGGGTTTCCGTGGCCAATTCCCCTTCATGGTCGAAAAAAAAGGAGGCGGCCTGACCGGGCAGGGCCGGGGAATCGAACATATCGACCAGCGGTGAGGCCACCGGCTTTCCCACATATTCCTCGCCCTTGGCCCTTTTTTTGAGGAACATGTCCGTTTCGGTACCGTGACCAAAGGCCTCGTGGGCGAATATCCCGGAAAATTCAGGGGAGAAGATACAGGTGTAATAGCCGGGGTCAAGCCTCCGGGCGCCGAGCAGGCGCCGGCAATCCTCGATCAGACGGTTCAATTTTTCCTCGGGGATGAAGGCTTGTTCATACCCCCCCTGAAGGGCCTGACCGGTGTGCAGTTGAACCGATTGATCGCCTTCCCGCATGATCACCTGGGCGACCATCTGGGTCCGGCGCAAATCCTGATAGAGGGTCTTATGCCGGTTGACGAATAATTCCCGGTTGCGGACGTAAGCATACTGGCTGGTGGCCTGAACCACCCGCGCTTCCTCTCGGTGGAGACGGTCCTTCAGATCGGCACAGGCCTGGATTTTGTCACTTAAGGAGACAGATTCCGGATGGTTCCGGCATTTGACCAGGTAATCCTCATCCAGCTTGGGTCCCGGGTCGATGACCGGCCCGTCGTAAAAAATACCCTGATCTTTTCCCAGTTCCTTGAGCCGGGCGGCGGCTTCGTTCAACCCCTCCGGGGAGAGATCGTGGGTGGCCGATTCCAGAAAAGAGCGACCGTTGAAGGCAGTCAGGACCGCCCCCCTGGCCGGGTCCAATAGCTCCGCGCTTTGTTGCCGGGTCTGGACGGTGATCCGCTCTCCTGAAGTCTCCAGAGCCAGGATCGAGGCGTAGGGGAAAGCCTTTTCCAAATCATAAACCAAATCCTGAGCTATTGACTTGAAGTATTTAGAATCGATTGACATTTTTTACTCCTTATTAACCAAAACCTTTTATCCTTTATTATTTGGCGGTCTTCCTTATATTTCAATCTCGGCGCCTCGATCATTACCGTCGTCCCTGGAGGAACGGAATGGGTCAACCAGACATTCCCGCCAATTACCGATCCGGACCCGATGACCGTTCCCCCTCCTAAAATGGTGGCCCCGGCATAAATTGTTACCCGGTCTTCTATGGTCGGATGCCTCTTGCTCCTCCTCAGGAGATCCCCCATTTCTTCCATGGGCAGGCTTAAGGCCCCCAACGTCACCCCCTGGTAAATCCTGACCTGTTTTCCCACCACCGAGGTTTCCCCGATGACCACCCCGGTACCGTGGTCTATAAAAAAATGTTCCCCTATGTCGGCTCCCGGATGGATATCAATCCCGGTGACGCTATGGGCGTATTCGCTCATCATCCGGGGCACTAAGGGGACCCCCTGAACAAACAATTCGTGGGCCAGGCGATAGACGGTGATCGCCAACAGTCCGGGATAACTGAAAATGATCTCATCAAAGCTTTTGGCCGCCGGGTCCCCCTGATAGGCGGCCCGGACATCTTCGGCCAGGATTCGGCGTATTTCCGGCATCTTTTTCAACAGGACAATCGATTCCTGCTGCCCCCGCTCCTGGCACTGGGTGCAGATATGCTGATACCGACGGCATTCATGGCGGATGCTCAGGGTGATTTGCTGGGATAACCCTTCGAACAACCGGTTGACCTCGATCCCCAACTGGTAAGGCAGGGTATAGGCGTCAATGTCCTGGCCTCCAAAATACCCGGGAAAAAGGATCCGCTTAAAACCCTCCAATAATTGAACAACGCATTCCTGGGAGGGGAGCCCCGCCAGATTCAGGTGATGAAAGGTCTCCGGGTCTCGGCAACTTTCCACTAAGGCATTGACGATTTCCGGCAACTCCTCCCGATACAGGGGGACGTGACGGCAGGGGTCATTGCCGGGGTCCTCTTTCGGTTCAGCTACCGGGCACGGACCGGTTGGATTCTCCATAAGGTGATCCTCAATCGATTTTTTTAATTATACCATACCCTTTTCTCATCGGCCATCTTTGATTTAGTTCAAAAACACGGGTGTCAAAGCCTTGACAAACCAGGGTGCCATAGTTAAGTTTAAAACAATTTTTGAGGCCTTTTCAACCTAATAAGGAATCCAAAATAAACGATGTCCATTGTTTTAAACCAGCGCGGACGGTCCATTTTAAACGCCATTATTCGGGACTACATTGAAACCGCTGAACCGGTGGGTTCGCGCACTCTTTCTAAAAAAAAGGGACTGCTGCTCAGCCCGGCGACCATCCGAAATATCATGTCCGATTTGGAAGATTTAGGATTGATCGCCCAACCCCATGTCTCGGCGGGCCGGATCCCCACGGAAAACGGGTTGCGTTTTTACGTCCACTCCATCCTGGAATTGAGGCCTTTGGCGGATTCCGAAAAGGACCGGATTCAGGGTTATTTATCCGATAGCAGCCACGAGGTGGAAGACTTACTGAAAAACACCTCCAAAATGCTGGCCGTGATCACCGAGCAGGCGGCCGTGGTTTCTCCGCCCAAATCCTCGGCCACCCGGTTCAAGCATATTGAATTTATCAAGATCCGGGGCCATTTTATTTTGGTGGTGCTGGTCACCAAAGCCGGTCTGGTCCAAAACAAAATCATCGAACTGGAGGAGGATCTCTCCCAGAAGGAACTGGATAAGCTGACCCCCTACCTGAATGAACTGTTACAGAACCTGAGCCTCGACCAGGTTAAGCTGAAGATTCTGGAAGAGATGAATAAAGACAAGATTCGGTTTGATGAACTCCTTTCCAAGGCCCTGAAGATATCCAGCCAGGCCCTGGAGGGGGAGACCCAGGGCGAATTCTATGTGGAAGGCCAGACCAATTTGATGCAGTACCCGGAGTTCAGTCAGATCGAAACCCTGCGAACCCTGTTCCGGGCCTTCGAGCAAAAAACCCTGCTGGTGCGGTTGCTGGAAAAGAGCATCACCGCCAGCGGAATCCAGATTTTCATCGGTTCGGAAAACGCGGTCGACGAGATGGAGGCCTGCAGCGTGATTACGGCCCCCTACACCATGGGGAAATACCCCGTCGGCACCCTGGGGGTCATCGGGCCCACCCGCATGAATTATGACCGGGTCATCCCGATCGTGGATTATACGGCCAAGATGGTCAGTAAGATTTTGGAAGATAAAATATAGGCCTGTTCAGCACGCTGCTGGCGGCCTGAGCGGTGATTGAGGAGCAACCATTGACACAGGTGAAAATTAATACCGGACCCATTCAAGCGAAAGAAACCAAAAAGGCGGAAGAAAAACCGACCAGCCCGGAGGCAACCCCGGGAGGAACCGTCCCCCAGGAGGAATCCCTGGAGGCCCAACTGGAGGCCAAGAAAAAAGAGGCCCAGGATAATTATGATCGTTTTTTACGACTGTCCGCCGAATTTGAAAACTTTAAGAAGCGGATGGAAAAAGAAAAAAACGATGCCTATAAATTTGGAACGGAAAACCTGATTAAAGAGATGCTGCCTGTTCTGGACAACCTGGAGCGGGCCATCGATCACGGGGAGGCCAAGGACGCCCAGGGACTGCTGGAAGGAGTGGACATGACCCTGAAAGGGTTTCTCACGGCTCTGGAAAAAATCGGCGTGTCGCCGGTGGACGCCTCCGGCAAAGAATTCGATCCCAACCTGCACGAGGCGGTCATGGTCCAGGAGGACGCGCATCATCCGGCGGGTACCGTGCTGACCCAGTTGCAGAAGGGATACGCCCTGCATGGCCGGCTCCTGCGCCCGGCCATGGTGGTGGTTTCCAAAAGGCCGGAACTGGGTCCCGATGAGGATTCCCCGGACCAGCGGCCGTAACGCAGGGGATAGAACCAGGATAGTGACCCCATTAATACATATAAAAAATATATAGAGAGTTACCAATCTTAAGGAGGAGAAAATGAGTAAAGTAATCGGAATTGATTTAGGTACTACCAATTCCTGCGTGGCCATCATGGAGGGCGGCGAGCCCAAAGTGATCGCCAATGTGGAAGGGAGCCGGACAACGCCCTCGGTGGTATCGGTAACGGAAAATAACGAGCGTTTAGTGGGCCAGGTGGCCAAACGCCAGGCGATCACCAACCCGACCAATACGGTCTATGCCGTCAAACGGCTGATCGGAAGGAAATTTGATTCCCGGGAAGTTCAGGATGATATCCCGATCCTGCCCTATAAAATTATCAAGGCCGGTAACGGAGACGCGCACATTGAAATCCGCGGGAAGGAATACTCTCCGGCGGAGATCTCGTCCATGATCCTGGTCAAGATGAAGCAGACCGCGGAGGAATACCTGGGCGAGAAAGTGACCGACGCCGTGGTCACCGTCCCGGCCTACTTTAACGACAGCCAGCGACAGGCCACCAAGGACGCCGGCCGGATTTCCGGCTTGAACGTTCTCCGGATCATCAACGAACCGACGGCGGCCGCCCTGGCCTATGGCTTGGACAAAAAGAAGGATGAAAAGATCGCCGTCTTCGACCTCGGCGGCGGGACCTTTGATATCTCCATCCTGGAAATCGGAGAAGGCGTCTTCGAGGTCAAGTCCACCAACGGGGACACCCACCTGGGCGGCGAGGATTTTGACCTGCGGGTGATTGATTACCTGGCCGCCGAGTTCCGGAAAGATCAGGGCATCGATCTGCGCAGCGACAAGATGGCCCTGCAGCGCCTCAAAGAGGCGGCCGAAAAGGCCAAGATGGAACTCTCCACCTCCATGGAGACCGACATCAACCTGCCCTTCATTACCGCCGATGCCAGCGGCCCCAAGCACCTGAACCTGAAACTTTCCCGGGCCAAGCTGGAGATGCTGGTCGAGGACCTGATCGATAAAGTGGAGGGACCCTGCCGGACCGCGCTGAAGGACGCCGGCTTGTCGGCCTCGGAAATTCATGAAGTGATCCTGGTCGGCGGCATGACCCGGATGCCCAAGGTTCAGGCCAAAGTGAAGGAGATCTTCGGCCGCGAACCCCATAAAGGCGTCAACCCCGATGAGGTGGTGGCCATCGGAGCCGGCATCCAGGGCGGCGTGCTCAAGGGCGAGGTCAAAGACGTGCTGCTGCTGGACGTGACGCCTCTTTCCCTGGGCATCGAGACCCTGGGCGGGGTGGCCACCAGGCTGATTGAAAAGAACACCACCATCCCGACCCGCAAGAGCCAGATTTTTTCCACGGCGGCCGACAACCAGCCCGCGGTGTCCATCCACGTGCTTCAGGGCGAGCGGGAAATGGCTCAGGACAATAAAACCCTGGGCCGTTTCGAGCTGATCGGCATCCCGCCGGCTCCCCGGGGCCTGCCCCAGGTCGAGGTGACCTTCGACATCGACGCCAACGGGATCGTCCACGTTTCCGCCAAGGATTTGGGGACCGGCAAGGAACAGTCCATCAAGATTACCGCCTCCAGCGGCTTGAGCGAAAAGGAAATCCAGCAGTTGGTCAAGGATGCCGAGATGCATGCCGAGGAGGACAAGAAGAAGAAGGAACTGGCCGAGTCCCGCAACCACGCCGACACCCTGATCTACTCCACGGAAAAGACGGTGAAGGAACTGGGGGATAAGGTGGAAAGCGATTTGAAGTCCGACATCGAGGGGGCCATCGAACGGCTGAAAAAGGCCATGGAGACCACGGACGCCGCCGAGATCAAACGGCTCTCCGAGGAGCTGACCACCACCTCCCATAAACTGGCCGAGAAGATGTACTCCCAGGCCTCCCAGCAGGGCCCCGGTCCCGGCGGCCCGGGGGCCGGTCCGGAAGCCGGCCACGGCGGCGGCACCCGCAAACCCGACGACGACGTCGTGGACGCGGACTTTGAAGAAGTGAAGTAGTTCTAACCTTAAAATAAAAACAACAAAGGGCGGCCCGGATATCCGGGCCGCCCTTTTTTGTTACATATTCTGCCAGGTTTCGATAATCCCCTTAAGGCTCAGCATATTTAATCATCCTCCTAAGGAACCCATCCAATCCGGCTGTCGGAGCGGAAAAGGAAGGGTGAGATGAGCCAATGTAGGTCAGGTTGCGACCTGCGGGAGCTACCTGACTCCTCTTCTTTCAAAAGAGGAATCCACGGCCTCTCGAGGTATCCCCCCATTCATTTTTTCTTCCATCTTCCATCCCCCTCTTCCATCTTCATTTCAAAACCATCGGCAGATAAACCCAATACCCGGCTGGTTCACCGGTCCCGTTATAAATCACTGGGTCATTGGGATCGACTGGATTGAAAAAGGTGGCGGTTGTGAAAGGGACGGGGCCGATCCGGGTTTCGAAGCGGAAAAGGAAGCCGGACAGGATTTCCCCAAGTGGGATATCGGTTCCGGCAGGCAGGATCCCTGGGTTTTTACAAACATCAATCGCCCGGTGACTCCAGCGTCGGAGAGTGACGTCATCAATAATACTGATGCGAAAAATACAAACTGATCGCCAAGGAAACAGGGATTTATGCCATTTTGGTAGCACCTTAGACCCCTCAACACCCAGCGCCCGCTAAATAATTTGCCTCGCGATCGATCTCATGTTATCCTTGCTCAAATCTTTTTGGTCCGTCATCTTTCAGGGTGGGTGACCCCAACATATAGTGGTTTAACAACTTTGCCTGACCGGGTGGCGGTATAAACGACAAACGTTAGCCAGAGCCATAGACAAAACCGATAAAATTGGATAGTTTTGATCTCCTGAAGGATACTATTCAGGAGGTCATCATGGAAGACACCAAGGAATTGTATGCCGCCCTGTTGGGCATTCGGCATCCCTGGCGGGTGGTTAAAGTGGAATTGGATTTGTCTAAAAACCGAGTGGACGTTTGGGTAGAGGAGTTCAAAGGGCTTAAGTGGAAATGCCCGGCCTGTGGACAAACCGGTCCCTTGCATGACCACGACGAGGAGCGGATCTGGCGACACCTGGATACCTGTCAGTGCCAAACCTTTCTCCATGCCCGGATGCCGCGGGTCCACTGTTCGGTCCACGGGATCCAACTGGTGCCGGCCCCCTGGGCGGAACCGGGGTCTCGGTTTACCCTGGCCTTTGAGCACCAGGTGATCGACACCCTGAAAGAATGCGACATCACCGGCGTCTGTCGTTTGTTGCATTCCGGCTGGAAGGAAATGTGGGGAGCCCTGGAACGCTCGGTGAGACGAGGACTTAAACGAAAAGTGCGTCGGATACCAGAGTATCTCAGTATTGACGAGAAGTCTTTTGCCAAAAGGCACAAGTACGAGACCCTGGTCTGTGATTTGAAGGGCGGTACGGTGGAATTTGTAGTCGATGAACGTTCGCAAGACAGTCTGGAAACGTATTATCGTCAATTTGAGGAAGAGGAACGCCGTTTGGTGAAGGGGGTGGCGATGGATATGTGGGACCCCTACATCGCCGCCACCCGGGACTGGCTGCCGAAGGCCGATATTGTCTTTGACCGGTTCCATGTGGTGCGACTGGTCACGCAGGCCGTGGACAAAGTGCGTCGCCAGGAGCATAAGCTGCTGAAGGAACAAGGCGATGAAACGCTGAAACGAACTCGCCATCTTTGGTTGGCCAACGAAGAAAACATCCCGGAATGGCGGCGTGAGGAATTTTCCGAATTGCGGAAGATCGAACTGAAGACCGGTCGCGCCTGGGCGCTTGAAGGAATCGTTGCGCCCCTTTTGGGATTACAAATATGCCAAATGGGCGGAAGGCTTTTTTGACCGCTGGTATTACTGGGCTACCCATTCTCGTCTGCGTCCCATGGTCAAGGCGGCTAAAACGTTGAAAAGCCATCTGCCGAACATTTTGACCTACTTCAAGCATCGGATCACCAATGCCGTGGCCGAGGGGCTCAATAGCAAAATTCAAATGGTCAAACAGATGGCTTGTGGATTTCGAAATCGAGAACATTTTAAGACGGCCATTTATTTCCATTGTGGCGGCTTGGATCTTTATCCTTGTCCCAAGCCTTATTCCTTATAACCGACTACTATATGTTGGGGTCACCCACCCTGAAGGC
>CAVVCH010000017.1:0-16206 GCA_963746605.1 uncultured delta proteobacterium | reverse complement strand
CTGATAGATTTTCATGATCGCCTGCATGTTCATCTTGCTTCCTTGCTTTTTCTCTTTTGCCATCACATACCTCCCGGTTGATGTAGTTGCCCACAAAACACCGTCGGGCCGTGTGGCCCTGGAAACGAGCGAGCGCAGTCCGACGGAGCTTTCGAGCCTTATATCCAATTCTCTATCATTACATCAAATAGATAAATGGTGTAAACAGGGTATTTTCTTAAAAAAAACAGGGTATTCTTTTAATGAGCCCGCTCAGGGTCATTTTTAATGGCCACAAATTCATTGAGGTGAATTATAATAAACCAAATATCAGGGCGCTGGTCTATAAAAGAGACAATAATTTTTAGGAGAAGGTCATGATGGAAGATTGGTTGGCCAATGCGTATGAAGGGATGTCCCGGCGCCAGTTTCTCGCCCGGATGGCGGGTTTCGGCCTGGTTGGATTTGCGGTCGCCGCCAATCCGGTGGAAGGCGAGGTCATTACCACTCCCGCCCAAGGACTGGTAGAAAGGGAAGGGACGATTGCCCGTGGAGATTTCCAGATTCCGATCTACGAGGCCCGTCCCGCGGCTCCCGGAAAGGTTCCGATTGTCCTGGTCCTTCCCGAGATCTTCGGGATGCACGCCCACATCAAGGATGTCACGCGCCGGTTTGCCCGGGAAGGGTTTTTGAGTATTACTTTTGAACCTTATGCGCGTGAAGGGGGCGTCGTGCAACTTCCCGACGTGGCTTCCGTGCGGAAGGTGGCGGATTCAGTTCCGGACGCGCGGGTCATGGAGGATCTGGACGCCCTGGTGGCCTATGCCCGGCGGCATCCGGCAGGGCAGGGGGATCGGATCGGCGTGACGGGATTCTGCCGGGGAGGGATGTATACCCTGCTTTTCGCGGCCCACAGCCGCGAGCTGAAGGCTGCCGTCGCCTGGTACGGGCAGATCCGGCCGGCCAAAACGCCGGGTGTGCGTTTAGCCGGACCCCTCGATCTGGCCGCGCAAATCAAGATACCCGTCCTCGGCCTTTTTGGAGAGGCGGACCTGGGGATTCCCGCGGCCGACGTCAAGGAGATGGAGGCGGCCCTCAAGGCTTCGGGCCAAACGGCTGAGTTCGTGCTTTATCCCGGAGCCCCCCACGCCTTTTTCGCGGATTACCGCCCCAGCTATCGGCCGGAAGCCGCCGCCGACGCTTGGCGCCGCTGTCTGGAATGGTTCAATAAATACTTGAAAGGTTAGATGTAACTATTTTAATTTGTCTTTACGCGGGAAATACAGCCGCTTAAACGAAAAAATACCCACTTCACCTTATTTACGGCCTTTTACCGATTTGGTAATCTACGGAAATTGAATATCAAAAGGAGGAAACATCATGAAAGCTGGTATTTTCTTTACAGGAACAGGCCCGATCCTTATTCTGACTTCCCATGATTCCTTATCGGAAAAAACATTCGTGGAGAAGTTGAGAGCCAGGGGCATTAAAAAATTTATCGCTTATGAAGTGCCATTGGAAAAAGTAAAAAAAGAATACGGGATGCATTACTCGGTGGTAATGGGTGATCTGCGAGAAACAGACGACTTAAGGGTATTGGACTATGACGGTCACCACATTTTCCTGGCGTTCTCTTTTGCCGATATGGGAGAACCCATCCGGGAGTTGAATCACCGGCCTGATAGATTATCATCCCATCGCGTTGACCCGGCTTCCGGTGGGAAATTAAAGGCCTCGAAAGTGGCCCTTTTAACCCCCTCCTTTATCCGTGGAAGACTTTGGATGCGCCCAAGTGAACGCCGATCCTCCAATCCTCACCGGCTGTTCGGCTAAGCTAAGAGGTATCGGCCGACCCTTCAGACCCCGCTCAAGGAAATTACTGCTCTATCAGATCGCCTGCATGCCGCATACCGTTATCCTGACCCTGATCCGCTGCAGGTCGATCTTCCTTCATGGTCTGAATGCCTTTCGTCTTCATGAAATCGAGGGCCTTCGCTGTAGTGTCAGGTGCCACGCCCCTGCTCAAGCCTTCGATCACCACGACCTTGTATCCGTTGGCAACCGCATCGACGGCCGTAGCCATGACGCAGTAATCGATGGCCAGTCCGTACACCACCAGCTTCTTGATGCCTGCCCCTTTGAGGAGGGTGTCCATCTCGGTCTTGGCGCCGCCGTCATCCTGGAAACCCGAGTAACTGTCGAATTTCGGGTTCTGCCCCTTTTTGACGATGGCCTGAAAACTGTTGTTGTCGAGGAGCACCTTGGCGCCATCGGTCCCCTGGACGCAATGCGACGGCCACAGTACCTGGGTCCTGCCCATTACCTGGATAACCTCGAATGGTTTCTTACCCACATGGTTAACGGCGAAGGAAATATGATTGGCCGGATGCCAGTCTTGGGTCCCATAGATGGCAACCCCTTCCTTTTTAAAAAGGGCCGTGGCCTTCGCGACCTTCTTGACGTAAGCTTCATCGGTCCCAGTGACCGCCAAGGTCCCGTTCTTCCAGGTGGTGAAATCACCCTGCAGGTCAACCACAATCACGCCGGTCTTCTCCCCAGCGCAAAAAGTTGAAAGGGGAATCACGCCGAACAAAATCGACAGAATTACAACCCTCCTTTGGTTTTTATTCTAAAACCAGGATTTAGCGCGATAATATCGGTAGTCTTCCCCGAAACGTGACTCCAAGTCATGGTCCTCCAGTCTTCGCCAGTAGAGGATACTGCCTATTCCCAGGGATCCGAAGAGCAGGCAGAGGGCCGCTGCGTGGTTGGAGTTCTGTGGATCCAGGTCCCCCCAGGATCCTTTGTCGAATCGGCTTCCGCTCACTCTTTTTGTTCGAGTCCCTTGCAAACCTTGAGGCTTAGGTCCTTCAAGGCCCAGGAGTCATGAATTCAAGAACGGATAATGGCAATCAACGATTCGAGTCCGAGGCAGGTCTTGCCTTGGACACCTTCTTCTGTTACCGTATTCACCAGGTGACAAGATTCATAGCTCAAATCAGTTTGCCTGGTCAAGGGCGTTGCGTTGGCCGTGGACATTGAGGGAGCAAAATGTCTGATACCGATTCCCACAAAATCAAGGAGGCTCCATCCGCTCAAGCCGAGTTAGACACCACTGTGGTCCACATGGAACTGACCCTTATCGCCATCATCCAGGGGGTGGCGCTCACCTTTTTGGTGGAACGTTCCTATGATCTCCTCGTTGGGTTTCGGATCCTTTTTTGGCCTTATGTTCTTACCGGATTATTGACCATTCTCATTTTTTGGTCTCGATCGTTGATCCATACCCTGACCGTTATCCGCTGGCCGCTGGATCTCGTCCACAACATTATGTACATCACCTGCACCTTGATCGAAGCGGTGGCCTTTACCCAGTTGACAGAACCGCTCTATTGGTATGCCTGGAATGCCTTCTTCGCGGTCACGGTCTGGGTGCTCTTTATGTTGGATCTCCGGATGATCCGGGGCCGCATCAAAGCCCCTTCCGGTCCTATCGGTCGCAACCTCTATGCCCTGGTGGAGCGGGAACAGCTTCTGGGCATTAAGCTTTTTATGCCGGCCACCGTCATCTTCAACATCCTGGCCGCCGTGGCCGTCACCGTATGGCCGGCGGTCCTGATCCGGCGAGACGGCCATGTCTTAATCGCCATGGGGCAACTGACGGCCGCCTTCGGCTATCTCCTTTACGGGATACGGTTTTTCTCTCGAGTCCGTCCCTTAATCGCCGGAACCCGTCAGGAATGGAGGATGGATATTTCATAGCTCTCGGCGAAGGGCAAAGAGTTGTTTTTAAGATTTTTTATTAATCGATTTCGGCGTGGGAAAAATGGTGGGCCTGATTTCGACCCGGCGTCTGACGGGGGCAAAATTATCTGCCCATCCTGTTAATCCCGTCAAGGTAGTCGCTTGGATCAGAAGGCATCCCTAGGAGTCTGCGGTTCGCGAAAGCACCGGCTTGATGTCGACTATCGGCGTTCCCTCCATCGCTTCCAGCGGCCCCACTTTTAGTCGATCCCCGTCGATTTCCAGAACCGTCACCCGGTGCAGGCCAAGTGGATTGGGTCTATGAGGAGACCGGGTGGCAAAGACACCGGTCAGCGGCCTGTTCCGATCCCGGCGCGGATGCACCTTTAAGAGGCCGCGGTCAGCCTGGTGAAGCCAGGTGATCAAGACGATTTCATCACCCACGGCAATCCCTTCAAGTCCCTCAACAACCGTCGAATTCATTTCGAGCCAGGCGTCGGGCGCGCCTTCAAATCCCTGGTGGGGGGCCGTCTCACGACGGACCAGGACGGAGCGTACGACACCAATGGGATTGATCGTATAGCTGGTTTCAGTCATAGTAAGTCAGGATGTGACCAAGACCCGGCAATTCTTAAAATCCGCTGGGATTGTGGGAAGACTTGTCCCGCCCCCAGAGGCGATCCAAACTCCAAGCCCCTCCTCCAACGAGAGACAAATAAAGGAACACAAAGCTTAGGATAGCGGCGAGGTCTCCTCCATTCCCAAGGGGCCAGAATCCTTTCGGCGCGTGCACCAGGAAGTAGGCCACGGCCATTTCTCCTGAAAGGATGAAGGCCACGGGACGGGTGAATAACCCGAGCAAAAGAAGCAGCCCCCCGAAGAACTCCAGCACCCCGGCCAGACCGAGCAGAGACAGCAGCGGAGGCAATACAGCGTGCTCAGGGGCCAGGAAGCCGAAGAGCTTCTGGGCTCCGTGCGGCATGAAAAGGAATGCCGCAACGATCCGCAGGACGCTCAGGATGCGCGGCGACCACCGGGAAGAAAATGAATCGAGATAAACCATAAACACCTCTTTATCGGTCTAATTGATCACGGGCGCCTATGAAAAAACTACTCAAACAGTCCTGGTTGCTTTCATTATTGCCTTTTAGATTTTACCCTCACAGATGTCGTGAAAACCGCAGTTCCGCATTGCGATGGTCCCCGGTTCCGGCCCGTATTCAAAGGTCATTCGCAGGTCTTTCGTGGCATAGGCAATAAACACACTGGTCCCCCCCATCGGGTATTTCCCCTGAACATTTTTTGCCTTGTGGACCTTGAGGGAGGGGTGTCGGGGATTTTCAACCAGAAGCTGAACGGCCCGCTCGATGGCCTTCTTTTCCTTCAAACCCAGGCCATTATAGGTTTCCAGAAAAAGGACTTCGAAAAAGATGTTGAAAGGTGGGGGCTTGGCACCCATAAAGGACTACTTCCTGATCTTTTTGAGGGCCTCCGCCGGAGAGGCGGCCTTGATCCCAGGGCGTTTATCCCGGTTGACCCGCTCTTCCTTTTCCAGCCAGTCGGGACCAAGCTCCTCTTCCGGAAGGTCCGCCATTTCCGGAAATTTCCGAACAGTACTTACGGGATAGAGGGTGATCTGGTCCCCTTCGATGATGTATTCAAATAGGGGTTCCTTCCGGAAATTCCCCGGCAAGGTCACCCGGCCTCTGGAGTCCGTTTTTAAGATATTGATGTCGGCCATAGAAGCACCACCATTAAGAGCTCTTTTTTGTGGGTCATGATATTCCCATTTGTAACTATAGTCAATAGTGGGCAATATTGCTGATCGGCGACCGAATAAGAAGTCGTGGTTTGGAAAAGTGCCGCCGGGGAAGTAAATAAACCCAAGTACTCCTTTTTGTTGGAAACGGGTCCACTGGTGGCACTATGGGCTGACTTCTGAAGTCGCTGAAGTTCGGATTACGCGGACCTTATCCTCTTCGTCCAGGCGATCAGGGCAACAAGCAATTCCCTTACTTTTCTTCTGGTTTTGTCATCCGTCAGGCGGCCATTCTGGTCAACCTTCTGCTCTACGAACGGGACCATGACCTCTGGTTGATTTATGGGGTACATGTTCAGGAAGACAAAGCTCTGACGGAGGTGATATTGTGCCCGCGCCGTGCCGAGCATGCCTGTTGATGCGCCCATGACCGCCACCGGTTTACCGTTCCAGGCGTTATCTCCGTAAGGCCGTGAAGCAAAATCGATGGCATTCTTGAGTACACCCGGGATGGAGTAGTTATATTCCGGTGTAACAATCAAGATGGCATCGGCTGCCTTGATCTTTTCTTTGAACTCCTTGACCCTGTCAGGGGGGTGGCTGTCGAGGTCCTGGTTATAAGGCGGTATGCCATCGAGGTCAAAGACTTCAAGTCTGGCCCCTTCCGGCACCGACTCTGCTGCTACCCGCAAGAGGGCCTTGTTAAAAGAGTCTTTTCTTAAACTGCCGGCGATACCGAGAATCGAAATGGTCTTATCCATTGTCTCCGTTGTCTCTGCGCGTTTTTCCATGAGTAAAATCTCCCTTTCTATGTATTCCTTGAGTTTCGTCTAAAATAAGCATCAGCCGATTGTTTTGCAAATATATAGCTGGTTTCGATCGTAGCTCTTCAGAATGCGCCCAGTGCCCGGCCGGCCCGATGGTCCAATGGAAGGGAACTCCTGCATTCCGGATAGCCGGAACATCCCAAAAATTGAGTGCCGGCCCTTTCGCCCTTGCGGGCGGTCCGCACCACCATTGGTTTGCCGCAGAGTGGACAAGGGGGAAGGGTTTTCTTCAATGGATCGGTTTCCTCGGACCGAACAGCCTGATCCTGTTTCTTTCGTTCCTCGATCCGCGCCGCCGCCAGGCGTTCGCTATAGCCCCCATCCTGAATAAATTGCCGCTCCAGGCCGGCGATCTGGCGGTCCAGCAGGTAATTGGTCTGGTGGATCAGACAGATGATGGTGTTGGCGACCACGGTGGAATCAGAATTGTTCAGCCAAGGGGCATCAGCCCGGGCATCGGATTGATCGGTCGGATCGGACTGATTAGTCTGAACTTTCTTTCCCACCCCTCGCACCGCTTGGGCCTGGGGGTCTTCTTTTTCCCATTGCCGCAAGCCTCGCTGGCGCAGGAAATCCTCGTAGTCGAGCAATAGCTCATCCCGGCTGGCCCGGGCGACATTAACCAGCCGCAGTTCGGTCTGGGGCAAGGAACCCATCGGATTTGCCAATCCGCTTTTAATCGCTTGTCAGGCCTAAGGAAGAGCAGAACGCCAAAGACCTGGAGATTATAAACCGACGAGCCGATTGGGACTTAAACCGGGAAGCGGCCGAAGTCCTCACCTTTCAAGTCCCATTGTGAAACGCGGTGAGCTGTATCGGGTATCCGCCCCGTCCTCCAGGGACCCCAAAAAGTTCCGGGTCTTCGTGGTAGTCAGCCGTCAGATCTTGATCGACTCCCGATTTTTCAACCGTCATTTGCGCCTCGGTTTATTCGGCCTACGACGGCCTGGCCAGTCAGGTTCCGATTGGGCCGGATGAGGGGCTTAGACACGAAAGCAGCATCCATTGCGACGAATTGGTGAGCCTCCCAAATCGGTTTTAACTAATTTCATCGGGACCCTGCCGCCGCCTAAAATCGAACAACTTCACCGGGCTTTGCGGATAGCGTTGGATCTGCTTTAAAGTACCCTCCATTTTCGCCGGTTCTTTTTTTACCACTTGGGATTAAACCAGCGGATGCCTCTTTAAATTACTCCTGTACAGTGCAAATACTGTCCGAGGAACAGCATTATACCGGTTATCCGGTATTTCCCATTCCCCAAGATCTGGGATAATATACAAAAAGTGATTTCGAAAGGAAGCTCCCAGTCTATTTACTCAACCCGGTTTACCAAGATAAAGCCGCCAAGGTCCCGGAATCTCTCCTTTCGGCGGTCTGGAACAAGGAGGTTCTCTTATGTATTTTAAAAACACATCTCTTGCAGCCAAGCTGTTGTTCGGTTTTCTGGCCGGATTTCTAGCAACCCTGATCTTTCATCAACTGACGCTGGTTTTGTTATGGAGCATCGGCTTCGTGCCGTTCGGACCTTTTTCAATGGCGGCCACCAAACCATTCGGGGTCCCGGCGGTTTTTTCCCTGGCCTTTTGGGGGGGGCATCTGGGGCGTGATATTGGTCCTATCCAGGGCGGCTTTCCCGGGAAAGGCTATTGGCTTACCGTTTTTTTGTTCGGAGCTATTCTACCTTCCGTGGTTGCCCTGTTTGTGGTCTTGCCCCTTAAAGGCCGGTCCATGGGTGGCGGCGGGCACTTCGCACTCTTGGTGACCGCCTTTCTGATCAACGGCGCCTGGGGGATCGCAAACCGTCCTGATCTTTAAGGCCCTTTCCAGCCGGTTTGGCGGGAACCGGCCCCACCGGAAACCGGATAGAGAAAATAAGAAGGAGGGAATGATGAAAGCGGCGTTCTAAAAGATCCGGCAGTCCGTCAACTAAAAAACAGGCCAAATGGCGTTGATCCCGTCCCGCCTTCGACGGTTGATCGAAGGCGGAAGGTTCCGCCGAGTTCTCCACTCGTTCTTTCATGCTGATAAGACCTAATCCCTTCTCAGCTCCCATCCGGGCGCCCACTTCATCCGGATCAAATCCCTGTCCGTTATCCTCAATAGCCAATTGAATAGTCCCGTTTTCTTTGATCAGCTTCAGGTTGATCCGATCGGCCCTGCTGTGTTTGGCGCTGTTGTTCAAGGCTTCCTGCACGATTCTAAAAATGACGATCTTTAGCGGTTCCGGGACGTCATCTTCCGTCACCTCGGTTTGGTTCAGGACCGTAATCGGATAGACGCGCTCAAACTCCCGGCTGAACCAGGACAGGGTGGCTACGAGTCCCACCTCATCCAGGATGGCCGGTCTCAGGTTCATGCAGATCCTCCTGACCTCTTTAATCGCGTTTAGGATCCAGGTGACCAGGGGGCTCCAGCATGGCGTCTAAGCCTTTGATCTGCTTTTCGTTGGCCGAAGGGCCTCCACCTTGAACTTGAGGGCCGAGAGCGAGGATCCGATGCCGTCATGCAGTTCCCGGGCGATCTCCCGCCTTTCCTTCTCCTGGGCGGACAGCAGCTCCGAGGAAAGATACTTCAGACTTTCCGCTGAACTTCGCAGGGATTCCTCCGCGGCCCGGCGTTCGGTGATATCCCGAAAGACCACCACGGCGCCCTCCAAACTTCCTTCTTCCCAAATCGGCGAACTCGAATATTCGACGGGGAAGGAGGTCCCATCTCTTCTCGAGAATTGTTCATCGGTCGCACTATAAGTAACCCCGTCATGATAAGACCGGCAGATCCCGCACTCTTCCCAGAGGATGGGGGTTCCATCAGAGTTGGAGTGTTGAGTCAGTTCGTGGATCTGCTGGTTCAATAGATCTTCGATCTCCATACCCATCAAGCTGGCCGCCCTGGGATTGACGAAGGTAATAATTCCCCGCGGATCCACCCCCAAAATGCCTTCCTCCGCTGCATTCAAGATCAGCTCGTTTTTGTGACTCAATTGCTTATAAGCTTTTTCTTTGATGCGGCGTTCTCTGATTTCGTCCTTCAATTGTTCATTGACCTTGTACAGTTCGGCGGTCCGCTCTTGAACCCTCATTTCCAACTGTTCATTGGCTTCTCGCAGCGCCTCTTTTTGTTCTCTAATATCGTTGGTATTTTCGTTAGCATCTGTTCCTTGCTTTTGGATAATTCTTCGGCCATCCGATTCATGGTCCGGCCCAGGTCCACCAGTTCGACTGGACCGCTGGTCCGGACTCGCTGCCCGAGATCTCCACCGCCCAAGGCCAAGGCCTGCTCCCGCAGCCTTTTCATCGGGACGGAAATACCGCGCGAAAAAGTCAGGGCCGCCAGAGTGGATCCCAACACAACAACCAGGAATAAGGCCGAATGGTTAAACAGGTCTGAATATATGGAAGCCATGACTTCCCTCTCCGGCGGCCGGCCCCGGCCACCCAGCCCAGAGGTTGAATGGGGAAAAGGGCTATGATTTTTCTGACATGTTCATTGGCGACCTCAACCTCATCGGTAACTTCCTCTCCGGCCAGGGCTTTTTTGATCAGGGGAAGGTTATTCCAGACCTGGCGTTTCTCCGAGGCCAGTCCGCCCTGAGGATATTGAAAGACTCTTCGGCCTTGCCGGTCGAATAAATTAATCGATCCGTTCCGGGTCCGTGCTATCTTTAGCACTTCATCCAGTCTATCCCCCAGAATAACGGTGACGATGATGCCGGCCAGGACGCCACTTTCATTACGAATGGCACGGCTGACGGAAAATACTGGGTCCTGGGTAAGCTCTGAACGAAAGAGATCACTCAAGACCCATTCATTTCCCGATAAGATATCCTGATAATAGGGTCGATTCCGGCGATCGCGACCGACGGCTTCGGGCCGGCTGGAAAACAGGATCCGGCCCTGGGGATCGATCCAATGTATATGGCAAATGGTCGGATTTAGATCCGCCGTTTCTTTGATCAAATCAATCCTGGCGGAGGGACTCAGATGAGGCGAGAAGAGCAGCCGACCGAAGGACAATTCATGGCTGAGGATATCTTTGACAAAGATGTGGAATCGTTCGCCCGTGGCTCGGGCTATTTCCAGATTTACCTGAGTTTCCAGCCAAACCTGGTCTTTGATCCTTTGCCTGAAGGTATTGGCCTGGACGGCCAGGATGGGAATGATGACGATCAGCAGGAGGATCAGAATTCTGGCCCGGATACTTTTTAAAAAGCCGGAAGAAAACGGAACCGATTCCGGCCCTGAAGAGGGCTTGGGGGTTTCCATGACTATTTCCTTTTTCTTTCAACCAAATCAATCAGCGTCAAAAAACAAAAAGGGCGCTGTCGTATAACCCAATAAGGATAGCGCCCTTTGGTTCATCCGATCCACCTCTTGTTTAGGGTTAGGGAAAAAGGAAAGGAAGATACTTTAATTTTCCTATAAAGATATCAGAAAAGTTTTGGCCTGTCAATCAATAGAAGATTATGGAATCAGGTGGTTTATATATTGCTGCCTTGAGTAAGAAGAAAAATTTGTTGACAGGGGGTTGAAAACTGGGGTACAGAGTACCAGACGGGGGACCAGAAAGATCCCTCTTACGCTTCCATAAATCCAAAGGGCTTTTTGTCTTTAAGCAATCCATGGTCGAAATAAAATTCTTCGGTCGGGGAGGGCAGGGGGCGGTGATCGCTTCCCAGATACTGGCCAAGGCCTATTTTCTGATGGGCTGGTATCCCCAGTGTTTTTCCCTGTTCGGCGGGGAACGTCGGGGGGCCCCGGTATTCAGCTTCCTGCGGGTGGATGAAAAAAAGATCCTCCTCAAGTGCGAGATCAAAAGGCCCGATCGGATGATTTTCCTGGCTTCCGATTTGCTGGAGGAAAAGGAAATCGAAGCCTGCCTGAAACCGAATGGCCTGATCCTGATCAACCAGGCCCAACCGAACCAACCGGCCATCACCTTCCAAACATTTTTGTCTGGCCCAGGTGGATGCCCTGCGCATTGCCGCCGAGCAGGGGCTGGGAAGCATTATCAATACGGCCATCCTGGGCGCCTACTGCCGGGCCGCCGGGTCCGTCCCGCTCGCCTGCCTGGAAGAGGCGATTCGGGGTACGGTGCCGGCCAAGGTGGAGGCCAATGTGGCCGCGGCCCGAAAGGCCTATGAGTTGACCCATATGTTTTAAAAACTGGCCAACGATATTTGAATTTCTTAGCTCTACTTTGTACCTATGGACATTAAAGACATCGAACAGATAGCCCCGGTTTCCCGGGGGTCCACGGAGATTTTCAAGACCGGTCGGTGGGGTTCGGGCAAACCGGTTTATGTGGAGAAGACCTCCCCCTGCCGACAGGCCTGTCCGGCGGGGATCGATATGGCCCGGGCCTTGGCCGCGGCGGCCCTGGGGCGGCTCGACGAGGCCCTGCGGATCGTCCGGGAGGACAATCCATTGCCGGGGGTCTGCGGACGGGTCTGCTACCACCCCTGCGAACAGGCCTGCAACCGGAAGGAGTTTGACGAAGCGGTCAATATCCGCGGCTTTGAGCGCTACCTGTCCGACCACGGTCGGGTGGACCTGGAAAGAGAGGTCCCGGTCGAATTAAAAAACGAGAAAGTGGCGGTCATCGGCTCCGGCCCGGCCGGCCTGAGCGCCGCCTGGCAATTGGTCCGGCTAGGATATCCGGTCACAATCTTCGAGGCCCGGCCCGAACCCGGGGGGATGCTGCGTTACGGTATCCCTGAGTATCGGCTTCCCGTCGAGGTCCTCCAAAGGGAGATCGGGTATATTCGGCGACTCGGCGTGGAGATTCGGACCGGCGTGCGGGTGGGAGACGACATCCCTCTGACGGAAATCAAAAGAGAGTACCAGGCCCTGTTCCTGGCCGCCGGGGCCCAAGGAAGCCGGCGCCTGGGGATCGAAGGTGAGGACCTGTCCGGGGTCCTGGAAGGGATCCGGTTCTTGCGGCAGGTCCGTCACGGCGAGCGGGTGGACATCGGACGCCGGGTGGTCGTGATCGGGGGAGGAAATACCGCCGTGGACTGCGCCCGCACGGCCCGGCGTCTGGGCGGTGAAGAAGTTACCATCCTCTACCGTCGCTCCCGGCTTGAGATGCCGGCCTTGTCGGACGATCTGGAGTGGGCGGAGCGGGAAGGGATCCGGCTGGAATGCCCGGTCCGTCCGAAACGATTGATTGCAGAAAAAGGGCGGCTGGCGGCGCTGGAATGCTTGCGGATGGAACCCGGCCCTCCTGATGAAGACGGCCGGCCACGGCCCGTCCCCATACCGGGTTCGGAGTTCATCCTTCCAGTAGAAACGGTCATAGTCGCCGTTGGCCAGGTGCCGGAGGCCGAATTCGCGGGGGACCTGGGGCTGCCCTTGAACCGCCTGGGCCAGATCGAAATGGTTTCCGGGACCGCCGCCACGGCCCGTGCCAGGGGTCTTCGCCGGCGGAGACGGCGCCGGAGGCCGGGCCTTCGTGGCCGATGCCATTGCCGAAGGGAAAACCGGAGCCCTGGCGATTGCCTGTTTTCTGGAAGGACGGGAGTTAAAAACGGAACGGGAAAGCCTGCGGATCGGTTCCGGGGAATTCCTGGCCCTGGCGCCTTTCCGGACACCGGCGAAGACCCAGGCCGATTTGAAAAAAATCGTTTCCTTCGATCAGCTCAACAGCATCTGTTTTCAGCACAGCCGCCGGCAAGAACAATCGGAAGGCATGGACCCGCTGGAGGGACTGAAGCACTTCGAGGAACTGACCGAGGGACTGGCCCCGGGCCAGATAAAGGCCGAGATCGCCCGCTGCTTCAAATGCGGCACCTGTATCCATTGCGATCTCTGCTTTCTCCTCTGTCCGGATGTTTCCATCCGGAAGATCGGTTGGGAGGGCTACCGGGTGAACAGTGATTACTGCAAGGGCTGCGGCCAGTGCGCCGCCACCTGTCCCCGGCAAGTGATCGAGATGGGGGGGCCGGCATGAGGACCCTGCTTTCCGGAAACGAGGCCATCGCCGAGGCGGTGCGCCTGGCCCGGGTGCCCTTCGTGGCCGCCTATCCCATTACCCCGCAGACCCCGATTTACGAAAAGTTGTCTGAAATGGAGAACCAAGGACGAATCACCGGGGCTATGATGCGCACTGAATCCGAGCATTCGGCCATGGCCGCCTGCGTCGCCGCCTCTCTGACCGGGGTGCGGACCTTCACCGCCACCGCCTCCCAGGGGCTGGCTCTGATGCACGAGATGCTCCACTTTGCCTCGGGGAACCGGGTCCCGGTGGTGATGGCCAACGTGAACCGGGTGTTGGCCGTGCCCTGGGCCTTCGGCAGCGACCAGACCGACAGTCTTTCCCAACGGGATACGGGCTGGCTGCAACTGTACTGCGAGGACGGACAGGAGGCCCTCGATACGGTCATCCAGGCCTACCGGATCGCCGAGCAGGTCATGCTGCCCGTCATGGTCTGCATCGACGGGTTTTTCACCTCCCATTTCATCGAACCCCTGGAGATCCCCGATCAGGAGGCGGTTGACGCCTTCCTGCCCCCGCCCAGCATCCCCAACAGGTTTGACACCCGAAACCCCGCGTACATTTCCAATGTGGTCAGTCCCGCGGAGTTCATGCGCTTCCGGCAGCGGAGTTTCGAGGATATGGACCAGGCCCGACCGGTCATCCAAGCCGTCGACGAAGAATACCGGCAACGATTCGGCCGAGGCTACGGGCTGGTGGAGGCCGTGGATACCGGGGACGCCGAGATCGTCCTGGTCACCAGCGGGGCCATGACCGGCACGGCCCGGGTGGCCGTCCGGGCGCTCCGGGAACATGGGGTCCGGGCCGGGCTGCTCAAGATCAAGGCCTTCCGGCCTTTCCCCAGGGAGGAGGTCCAGGCTGCGCTGAAAGGGGTGCCGAAGGCGGCGGTGGTGGACCGGAATATCTCCATCGGCAAGGAAGGGATCTTCTGCCAGGAATTGAAGGCCGCCCTGTATCCGCTGGAACGGCGCCCGCAAATCACCGGGTACATCGCGGGACTATGCGGGGACGATGTCTCCCCGGAGACGCTCGAGGAATTGGCCCGAGATACACTCCGGAGCGAGCAGCCACCTCCCGGACCGATCTGGGTGCGGAACGAATGAAAAACTTTCACCGCAAAGGCGCAAAGGACGCAAAGATAGAAAACGAATATTTCCGGTCGGGCCACATGGCCTGCCCGGGGTGCGGCATGGCCTCCACCATCCGGCTGGTCTTGAAGGCCCTGGGTGAAAAAACGGTCGTGGTCATCATTCCTTCCTGCGTCGGCGTCATCAGCGCCGCTTTTCCGAACAGCACCCTGACCGTGCCCTGTTTTCATTCGGCCTTTGAGATCGCGGCCCCGACGGCGGCCGGCATCGCCCAGGCCCTCAAAATTCAAGGGGATGAGGAAACCACCGTGCTGGCCCTGGCCGGCGACGGCGGGACTTTCGATATCGGCCTTCAGTCCCTGTCGGGCGCCGCCGATCGGAATGAAAATTTTCTGTATGTCTGTCTGGACAACGAAGGCTACATGAACACGGGCATTCAATCGAGTTCGGCCACCCCCCAGGGGGCCTGGACTACGACCACGCCGGGGGGTCGGGGCGGGAAAAAGAAACACTTCATGGAAATCATCGCGGCCCATCGCCTCCCCTATGCCGCCACCGCCTCCATCGGCCAGCCGCTGGATCTCATGGAAAAGGTCAAAAAGGCCCAAGCGGTCCGGGGGACCCGGTTCATTCACACCCTGGTCCCCTGCCCGACGGGCTGGCGGATGCCCGAGGATCAGAGCGCTCGGTCGGCCATGCTGGCCGTGGAAAGCCGGATCTTCCCTCTCTATGAGATTGTCGACGGGATCCAATACCGGATCACCCACGAATCACGAGGCCTCCCGGTCAGGGAGTACCTCAAACTGCAGGGTCGGTTTCGTCACCTGAGCGAGGAAGCGATCGCTGGGATCCAGCAAGAAGTGGACGAAGAATGGGAGCGGCTTCTGGTCCGCGTCCGGGGTTGTTCCCCAGAGGGCTGATCGACCGATGAAAAAATTGGTAATCCACGACAGCGGCACTATCCGAAAGAAGGTCTACACCTATGTGCGCGACCGGATTCTGGCGGAGAGATAGCCCCTCAGCAGCGCCTGATCGAGACCAAGATCGCCCAGGAGATCGGGACCTCCCGCACCCCGGTCCGGGAGGCCCTGCATAACTTGGAAGTCGAAGGGCTGATCGAGTCCATCCCGCGGGTCGGGTATCGAGTCAAATTTTTGAATTCCGCAGAGGTGGAGGAGATTTGCGCTATCCGGGCCACTATCGAAGGGATGGCCGCCGACTGGGCCATGAGTAAGGCCCCTGGAAAGCTGGTGTCGGAACTAAAAAAAAATATTGTCCAGTCGGAGAAAATCATAGCCCAAGGGACGGTTAAGGGCTTTTGTGGAGCTGGACGCCCAATTCCATGAGATTATCGCCCGACTGAGCGGCAGCCCGCGTCTCCTGGAGCTGGCCCAGACTCTTCGGCGCCATATGCTGCGCTACCGGATAGAGAGTATCTATACGCCGGATAACGTCCGGCGGGCCATCGACGGACATAAAGGCATCCTCCGGGCGATCAGAAGGCCGATCGGCCGGGGGTGGGACAGGCCTTGTCGCCCATTTGGAACAGTCGAAGGGGATATTCTGCGGTATGCCTTGAAGGAAACGAATCCGGAATGAGGAGCAGTTGCTTCGTTTCCCGGTCGTAGAAGGGGTTTCTGACATTGGAACCGGAGCATTCTTTAAATCCGAAATTCGAAACACGAAATCCAAACAAGCACGAAGGTCCAAAATCCAAATGATCAAAACAAAGACGTTTCGAATTTTGAAATTTGATCATTTGAATTTGTTTCGGATTTTGTGCTTCGAATTTCGGATTTCGAGTTTGTGTTTGTG
>CAVVCH010000016.1:0-140584 GCA_963746605.1 uncultured delta proteobacterium | reverse complement strand
CCGGGAAAGGTAAGTTATAAGGTCCGTTATTCCCAAGCGCTTAGCGATCGGGAAGAGATAGTAACGATCTCTTTATTGAATCTCCAGGTAGTTTCTCGTCATCCCCGAATGACTTTGTCGGGGATCCAGTTTTACTTAAGAAAAGCCTGGATTCCCGCTCAGAAACGCTACGGGAATGACGTTTTATAAGGTTGTTACTATGTTGAGACCGTTTATAATCATTGGGTATCTGCTTGACTCCGGGATTCCCAGCGGATACTATTCGAGGCGAAAAAATAAGTCCGGCCTGTGCGGCCGGTGTTGAGGAGTCGATTCTTGAAGATGATGGTGAACCAGGAAACCGATCCGCTGCTGAAGGCCCTCGAGGTCTTTCCCGAACGCCGCATCCTGGTGGTAGGGGATGTGATGATGGACCAATTCATTTGGGGGGAGGTGTCCCGGATATCTCCGGAGGCCCCCGTGCCGGTGGTGAAGGTGAAGGAAGAAAGCTATTTGCTGGGCGGGGCGGCCAACGTAGTGAACAACCTCCTGGGCCTGGGGGCCCAGTAGTCCTGGCCGGGGTCATTGGCCCGGACGGGATGGGAAAGCGACTCCTCAGACAACTCAAGGTCCAGGGGGTAAACATCGACGCGCTGATTATCGATGATTCCCGCCCTACGGCGGTAAAGACCCGGGTCATCGCCCATCAGCAGCAGGTGGTGCGAGTGGATAAAGAAAATAACCATCCCTTATCCCCCGGGGTCCAGGAGCTGTTGATCCGGGGGATTGAGCGGAATGCCGGGGGATTGGACGGGATCATCGTTTCCGATTACGACAAAGGCGTCATTTCCCAACGGTTGATGACGGCCTTGAAAAAGATCGCCAAAAAGAAGGGCATCCCGCTGGCCGTCGATCCCAAGCCCCTGCACGTGGACTGGTATCGGGGCGTCACGTTGATCACCCCCAACCATCTGGAGGCCGGTCTGGCCGCAGGCCGGAAGATTGTGTCCGAGAGCGACCTGCGCTGGGCCGGGCAGCGGCTTTTAAAAAGGCTGCTCTGCGATGCCGTGTTGATTACCCGCGGACGGGAGGGGATGGCTTTGTTCTCCAAAAACAACAAGGTCGCCCTGATACCCACTGTGGCCCGAAAGGTCTTCGACGTCACCGGGGCCGGGGATACGGTGATCGCGACGCTGACGCTGGCTCTGGCTTCCGGGCTCAATGTACTTCAATCCTGCCGAACCGCCAATGCGGCGGCCGGTCTGGTAGTAGGGGAAGTGGGCACCGCGGCCATCCAGGCGGCGGCTCTTAAAAAAGCGCTGCGGGAAGCCGGAACGGAAAAATAGCCCGTGAAAGAGGATTTCGTCCTTTCCGCCTTCCCCGCGACCGGATCCGCGACAGTTCCCCTTCCGCGGGAGCGTTGGCAGACGTTCGCCGACCAGGGTCTGGCCATCTCCTTAACGCTCTTTCTCTTCGCCCTTCCCTTGGCGTATATCACGGCCGTTCGGGAAATCCTTTTGGGATCGGCCGCTTTTTTCTGGCTGGCGGCCATGGTGATCCGAAGGCGCCTCTTGATTCCCCGGACTCCGCTGGACCTGCCCCTGCTCTGCCTGGTGGCGGTTTCATTCCTCTCCCTGATCTGGGCCGTCAATCCGACTTACAGTTTCAAGGAGATCAAAGGGGAACTGCTCAAAGGCTGCCTGGTTTTTTATTTGGCCGCCTATTCCGCAGGGCGGTCGGAACGTCTGCGACCCACCTGGCTTATCCTGGTCTGCGGAAATCTGTTGATGGTCCTCTATTCTTTCTGGGATTTCTGGCAGGCGGGAGGAAATTTAGCCGGTTATCAAATCCGGGCGGGGTCCTTGCATGCCGGCTATGGAGAATTCGGGACCTATCTGATCACCGTCTTTCCTTACCTGCTGATACTCACCCTGGAACGCCCATGGCTGTCAAAAAAAAATAGGGGGGGACTCTTCTTCCTGCTGGCTTTAAATTTGTTGGCCATTTACATTACCTTCGGACGGGCCATGTGGATCGCGGCGGCCGTGGAATTTTTTTTGATCGGCTGGATCGGAAAGAGGAAAATGATTTTACTGGGAGTTGTGGCGGGTCTTCTGCTTTTTATGGTCTTCATTCCCAAAAGCGTATGCCTCCACGGCGAGCGGCTTTCGGTTTCCGCTCCGGGGACGAATACCGCCGTAGGGGGGACGGCCGGAGATCTCCTGGATATCTGGAAACTGGCTTTTCAATATATTCAAGAACGCCCTTTTCAGGGCATCGGCTTCGGCCGGAGTAGTTTTTCCGAGGCCTTTACGGAATTTCGGGCGCAACACCAGCCGATGCTTTGGCATGCCCACAACACCCTGTTGGATTTTACCTTCCAAACGGGAATTCAGGGCCTAGCGGCGCTCCTCTGGGTCTTGGGTGTGGCCGGGTTCCATTGCTTCCGGCGGGGAGGACGGGGGATCGATCCCTGGGTTCGAAATTTTTCCCTGGCCACCGGAGTGATGCTGGTCGGTTTCCTGATCCGTAATTTTTTTGATGATTTTTTTGTGGACGATAACGCCCTGATGTTCTGGGTTCTGATCGGGACGGCCCTGGGGAGTTCAACAATTCAAAGAGGAGAACCCTTTCGCCGAAATCCGGCACCGGCAGAGGCCCGACCTCAGATTGAACCACTCCCTTGCCGCGGTCCGCCCACGAAGCATAATAACTAACGGATTGGCCAGGATTCGTCATTTCGGACGATCGAAGTCGCGATCCGGAATCCAGATCCCGGCAGAAGCTTCGAAGGCACGTGGATTGTTCGGATCAAGTCCGGCATGACGGCTAAATGTAGCAAAGGCCTAAAGGGCTGTGTGTCATTTTATTTTCGTATTAACCTACCATAGATACGTCCACCCACCCCAAGGGCAAAGCGCAAACAATTACCGTTGCCTTTGGAGATGGTTTTTGTTATTTTGGCCGTCAAATCTGGCGATATTTGGTGCAAATCCGAAATCCGAATTTATAATGCAACTTGAGCGGGATGAAGGGGAAACCGGATGAATATATGTGTCATCGGAGTGGGTTACGTAGGATTGGTCACGGGGGCCTGCTTCGCCGAATTCGGTATTAAAGTAACGTGTGTGGACAACGACCGGGAAAAGATCGCTGGCCTGCAGCAGGGGAAAATACCCATCTATGAGCCTGGTCTGGAGGAACTGGTCTTAAAAAATGTTCGGGAAAAACGTCTGCAGTTTACCGACAACCTGGAGGAAGGCGTTAAACATTCGCTGGTGATCTTTATTGCCGTAGGCACGCCTTCCGATAATGAGGGCCGGGCCGACCTGCGCTATGTAAAGGAAGTAGCGGAAGCCATCGGACGAACCATGGACGGCTATAAAATCATCGTCACCAAAAGTACCGTCCCGGTGGGCACCGGAAAATTGATTTCCCGGATTGTCCGGCAACATCAAAAAAAGAAACATCCCTTTGATATCGCCTCCAATCCTGAATTCCTGCGCGAAGGGTCGGCCATTGAAGATTTCATGCATCCCAATCGGGTGGTCATCGGGGCCCAGAGCGACCAGGCCGTGGCCATCATGAAAGACCTCTATTCGCCGTTGTACCTCATCGAAACCCCTTTTGTCATTACCGGGGTGGAAACCGCCGAGATGATCAAATATGCCTCCAACGCCTTTTTAGCCACCAAGATCTCGTTTATCAACGAGATGGCCAATATCTGTGAAAGGGTGGGGGCGGACGTGCACCAGGTGGCCAGAGGGATGGGGTTGGATCAACGGATCGGGCCGAAATTTCTGCATCCGGGACCAGGATTTGGGGGCTCCTGCTTTCCGAAGGATACCCAGGCCATTGTGCAACTGGCCCAGTCCCTGGACTATGAATTCGAGATCGTCAAAGCGGTCCTCAAGGTGAATCAACGACAGAAGCAAATTATGGTGGATAAGATCGTTAAAGTGGCCGGCCCGCTGAAAGAAAAAACCCTGGGGGTCTTAGGCCTGACGTTTAAACCCAACACCGATGACATCCGGGAAGCCCCGGCGCTGGCCATCATAAAGAAATTGGTGGCCCTGGGCGCCCGCATCCAAACCTATGATCCGGCCGGGATGCCCGAAGCCCGAAAGGTATTGAAAAAAGTAGAATTCAAGGAGGACCTCTATGGGGCGGGACAGGGCGCCGACGCTCTGATTCTGGTTACCGAGTGGAACCAGTTCCGAAACATCGACTGGAGCCGGATGAAGGGTTTGCTAAAACGTCCGCTGGTCATCGATTTGCGGAATATATACGATCCGGTCAAGATGCATAAACAGGGGATCACCTATTACTCTGTAGGCAGACCGACCATTGAGTAAACCGCAACCGCCGCCTCCGGGTAAATTGATTTTCGGCCTGATCTACCGGGAATCGATCCCGGTCCGGAACTGTTGGGAGGAACTGGAGCGACTTTGGGGTCCTTGGGATTATATCTCGGCAGTCACGGCTTTCCATTTTACCGGTTATTATGAAAAGGAAATGGGAACTTCATTGTTTCGACGGTGGGGATGCAGCCGACGTTTGGTTCCACAAGATCAACTGGCGGCCATCAAGTTAAAGACCAACGAACTGGAAGCCCGCTGGGAGGTTAAGGGACAACGGCAGGTGAATGTGGACCCGGGAATCCTTTCGGCAGAGAGGCTGGTCCTGGCCACCGGAAAAAATTTCATTCATCGCATTTACCTGGGTTCCGGGGTTTATGGAGATTTGACCTTGATCTATTCCAAAGGCTCTTACCGGCCCTTGCCCTGGACGTATCCGGACTATCAGGTTCCGGAGACCATCGCTATGTTCAATATCCTCCGGCAAAGGTACCAGATGCAAATTCGAAATCCGAAATTCGAAATCGAAACAAATTCAAATGATGCAAATTTCAAAATGAATATCCCTGAAACCCTTAGTAAGGTAACCCATTATGATAAAAAGCATGACCGCTTTCGCCCAGGACGTAACCAACACCAAAGACCAGTCCCTGACCCTGATGGTGCGGACCTATAACAGCCGCTACCTGGATATTAACCTGCGTCTGGCCGGTCCTCTCAGCCCTTTGGAGGACCGGGTTAAAAGCTATATCGCCTCCCGCCTTTCCCGGGGTCGGGTGGAAGTATCCATCCAATATTCCGGATCGGGTAAAAATCGAAACGGCACCATGGCTATTAATCTCCCGTTGGCCCGCACCTATTGGGATAAGCTAAACCAGTTGAAAACCGCCCTGGGGGTTCCCGGTCCGGTGGACTTCAATATCCTGCTTGGTTTAAAGGATGTTCTCGTCTACCAGGAACCGCCTTCCTCCGAGGAATCGCTCTGGCAGAGTATTCACGGGCCGCTAAAGCAGGTCATGGACGGGGTGGAAAAAATGCGGTCCGCCGAGGGGAGGCATTTGAGCCGTGACTTGCTGTCTCGGATCAAAATCATCGAAAAGGCGGCCGGAGTCATTTCCAAAAAGGTGCCCCAGGTGGTTCGGGCCTATCAGGTGCGATTGCAAAAACGAATCAACGATCTGGCCGGGGAAACCAAGATCGATCCCCAACGCCTGGTCCAGGAAGTGGCCATCCTGGCCGATCGATCCGATATTTCCGAGGAACTGGTTCGCCTGGAAAGTCATCTGAAACAATTAAAAACCCTGTTCCGGGAAACCCAGCCGGTTGGGCGAAAGCTGGAATTCCTGCTGCAGGAGATCAACCGCGAGATCAATACCATCGGGTCCAAAAGTATGGACGGGTCCATATCGCAGCAGGTGGTGGCCGTCAAGGCCGAATTGGAAAAAATGCGGGAACAGATTCAAAACATCGAGTGAGTGGAGAGGCCTATGGAATCGAAATTGTTGAATATCGGGGGCGGTAGTCTGGTAGTCACCGACCGGATCATTGCCATTGTGTCCCCCAATTCGTCTCCCATGAAGCGGTTGCGCGAAGAAGCCCGAGAGGGCAAGCGATTGATCGATGCCACCCAGGGGCGGAAGACGCGATCCATTATCGTGACAGACAGTAACCACGTCATCCTTTCCGCTATTCAGGCCGAGACCAATGCCCAGCGATATAATGCCGAGGGCGGCTCGAAATCCGATCCGAATTCCAAAGAGGATAATGGTCCCGCGAATACCAAATAGGCGGAGAGGAAATGTGATCATCCTTTCCGGTCCCTCGGGCGTGGGTAAGACTACGCTGCGCCGCAGGGTGCAGAAAAAGGTCGATCCCCTGTCCTTTTCTATCTCCTGGACGACCCGTCCGCCGCGCCCCGGGGAAAAACCGGACCAGGATTATCACTTTGTCTCGCGCGAAGCATTTGAAAAGCAGATCCAGCGGGGAGGTTTTTTGGAATGGGCCCGGGTCCATAACGACTATTACGGGACGCCCTCCAAACCGGTGCAGACCTGGCTGCGCCAAGGGCGGGACGTCCTGCTGGATATCGATGTCCAGGGGGCCGGTCAAGTGAAGCGCCAAATGCCGGAGGCGGTGAGCATCTTTATCCTTCCCCCTTCCCGGGAGGAACTGAAGAGGAGACTTTCCCATCGCCGGACCGAATCGCCGCAGGCCCTCCGCCTGCGCCTGCGCAACGCCGAAAAAGAGCTGGCCGACTGGCCCCGCTTCGATTACGCGGTGATCAATGCGGACCTTCCAAACGCGCTGAAGGCCTTACTCGCCATCCTCCAGGCCCAACATTTTCGAATTCGTTGAGTATGCCTATCCTCATCGAGGCCGCCAATACCGAATGGGTCTGGGGAAAACAGGCCGTTCGGGAACTTCTCCGCACTAACCCCCAGCAGGTGAAACAAGTCTGGCTGTCCCTTTCTTCCCAGGACCCCGTCAACCGGGAAATCCGGGAACTCTGCCAAAAGGGTAAAATCCCCGTGGTTTATAAAGATCGAAAGGCCTGGGACGAAATCTTCCGGGTTCCGGCCCATCAATCCGTGGCCGCCCAACTTAAGTTCGCCTTCCGGTTTACCGCGTTACCTGATTTGCTGGAGCGGATTAAGGCTGCCGAAGACCCCGTACCGGTATTGCTGATGATCGATCACCTGCAGGATCCTCATAACCTGGGGGCGATCATCCGGACCGCCTCCGGGGCCGGGGTCCGGGGAATCATCCTGCCTAAAGACCGGACCTGCCCTATTTCCGGGACGGTTCACAAAACCGCCGCCGGCGCCCTGGAATACCTGCCCCTGGTCCAGGTCACCAACCTGGCCCAAACGATCGAGGCCCTCAAAAAAGAAGGTTTCTGGTTTCTGAGCCTGGAGGCCCAAGGCCCGCAGAGTATTTATCAATTGGATTTGAAGGTGCCTCTGGTGGTGGTCATCGGCAGCGAGGGGAAAGGGGTCAGTCCGTTGATTTTGAAGAAGTCGGATTGGGTGGCCTTCATCCCCATGGAAGGCCCTCTGACTTCGTTGAATGCCTCGGTGGCCTGCGCCGTAACGCTGTTTGAGATCCGGCGACAAAGAATAATTTTATAACATAAGAATTAGCCTTGTTCAGGTTTTTGTGGTTTAATTCCTTCACTCGAAATGCTCTTTCAGGGAGATTTTCCACATAGGGGGGGCCCAATGTCGGATTTCCCTCCTTTCAACTTGTTCTCTCGGATAAATGGACTGATAGTATGTTTTAAATATTTCGTGCTATCGCTCAGGTATTTAGGAAAAGCACTGTTTCCAAGATGACGCTGGATACCAAAACATATCCTCACCGGGTTAAGGTAAAGATAACCGAGGAATCGGTTATCTTTATTAGCATTTTGAAATGGTTTATCTTGTCTACGATCATCGGGGTGATTGTCGGAATTGCCACCGCCTTCTTTCTGAAAGTCCTCGAATGGACGACTAGTTGGACCCATGCCGTCCCTTATTATTTTCTTTTCCTTCCCCTTGCCTTATTTTTAAGCGCCCTGATGATTAAATATCTGGCCCCAGGGGCGGAAGGGCACGGGACTGAAAAAGTCATCGAAGCCGTTCACAAACAATCGGGGAAGATCAAGCCCCTGGTTGTTCCTGTTAAATTGGTCGCTACGGTCACTACCTTGGCCTTCGGCGGATCGGCGGGAAAAGAAGGCCCCTGTGCGCAAATAGGTGCCGGCCTGGCCTCTATCTTTGCCTCTTTATTTCGTTTTGAGGATTTAGACCGGAAAAAGCTGGTCATCTGCGGAATCAGTGCCGGGTTTGCCAGTGTGTTCGGGACCCCCATAGCCGGCGCCATATTCGGGGTGGAAGTCCTTATGGTAGGCAGTGTCCTTTATGAAGTCCTCTTTCCATGTTTTATTGCCGGGGTCACCTCTTATCAGGTTTCATCGGCCATCGGGATTACTTACTACTATCATCCCATGCAGTTAATTCCAGTTTTTAAAGAATTATTTTTCATTAAGGTTGCCTTGGCCGGCATTTTTTTCGGAATTGTTTCCTTTAGCCTTATTGAGTTGTTAAGGTTGGGGAAAAAGATGGCCAATCGCTTAGAAATCTGGTCTCCCTTTAAAGGGATTGTGGGGGGGCTTCTTATGGTCGGTCTGACCCTGGCATTTTCAGATACGTACTTGGGGCTAGGATTGCCCACCATCCAGTCCTCCCTTCAGGGCATAAAGATGGCCTGGTCTACCTTTTTCTTGAAAATCATTTTCACCAGTATCACGCTTAATTTTGGGGGCAGCGGAGGAATCGTTACCCCCATCTTTTTCATTGGGGCAACCTCCGGAAGTCTTTTTGCGCAAATCTGGAACCTGGATGCGGCCACCTTTTCAGCCATAGGGATGGTGGCTCTGTTGGCCGGGGCGGCTAATACTCCTATTGCCGCCAGCATCATGGCCGTGGAACTCTTTGGTCCTCTAATTGCCCCTTATGCATCCGTGGCCTGCGTCATCAGCTTCCTGAAAACAAAGTAACCTTGACAAAGCGGCACTATCAACCGTTCCGCCCTGTAGATTGTCGAAGGGTGAACGATACCTGCAATGCTTCGACAGTTTCAGCATGAACCGAGATTTAATCTTTGACCGTCACGAAGAAGCCACCGCCATGGAAGCCTTCGCCCGAAGCATTAAGCTGGCGGGAGACCAGACCTTGGAGGACCCCCTGGGGATTCCCTTGATCCCCAACTGGAGCCGGATCATTTCTGCGTTGCCGGATTTATTCGATCTTCTGTTGGAAGTGGTGGAAAAGGACAACGCCTGATCGGCAACAATGGTCGAAAAGGATTAAGAATAATCTTTCAAAAGGTCTGTTGCCGGATTTTGCTTTGCCGTAGGTTGCATTGTGAATGGCGATGCCGAATACTCGGAGCAGGTCGCCTTCAAGCTCATAAAGAACTCGACAGGCGGTGCCCTTGAATTCTGAAGTTATCTAGAAATAATAGAATAACGGGCTAGACGAAGGAGAGATACCATGAAGATAACTTTAACCTCATTGTTGGTATATTTGTTGGCGTTCGGGACAACCGCTGTCGCCCATGGTCAAGGCAAAGAATGGGAGACTCTAAATAACGAGGTCATGTCATTGTTCCGACAGGGGCGCTACGATCAGGGCGTCGTGGCGGCGAAGAAGGCGTTGCAGTTAGCCGATCAAACGGCGGGACCCAATCATCCATTCGTGGCCGCGAGTCTCAACAACCTTGCGGGGCTTTACAAAACCCAAGGCCAGACTGAACAGGCTGAGCCGCTCTACAAGCGTTCGCTGGCGATTAAGGAGAAGGTCCTCGGGCCCAATCACCCTTCTGTGGCCACAACCCTAAACAACCTGGCGGGGTTGTACGATTCCCAAGGCCGGTACGAGCAGGCCGAACTGGTCTACAAGCGCGCGCTGGCGATAGATGAGAGAGCCTACGGCCCCGATCATCCGGACGTCGCTACAGATCTGAACAACCTTGCAGTGCTATATCGAGATCAAGGCCTTCACGGGCAGGCCGAGCCGCTCTATAAGCGTGCACTGGCAATCTGGGAGAAGGTCCTCGGACCCAATCACCCTTCTGTGGCCACGACCCTGAACAATCTGGCGTTGCTGTATGATTTCCAAGGCCGGCACGAGCAGGCCGAACTGCTCTACAAGCGCGCGCTGGCGATAGATGAGCAAGCCTACGGCCCCGATCATCCCGACGTCGCAACGGATCTGAACAACCTCGCTGAGCTGTATCGCGATCAGGGCCGGTACGAGCAGGCCGAGCCGCTCCACAAACGCTCATTGGCTATTCGAGAGAAGGCCCTCGGCCCGAATCATCCCGATGTGGCCACGAGCCTTGAGAATATAGCGGCGCTTTATCGGAAGACCGGCTGGGGGATAGCGGCGGTAGAACTTCGCAAGCGGGCCGCTGAGATCCGGGCAAGGAACCGATGAAATCGGATAGCTAGCCATGGGGACAATCTGGTCGACAGTCGCCTTTCATGATTTACACCCTCGTTTGAGGCCCACGTGGATATTCACCGACATCGATAGCTTTCAATGCTATGCAAACAAAACTGACCAAGCTCTTTATTGAATTTTTTCAAAGCGAACGGGCTTCGGGAGTCATCCTGATTCTCTGCACGGTTGCTTCGATTGGTATTGCCAATTCCTATTTCGGAAAAGGTTACTCGGATTTTTGGCACATCAAAATCGGATTTGAAATAATACGGTATTGCTCTAAAATATAGCGTTGAGCACTGGATCAACGACGGCTTGATGGCGATCTTCTTCCTGCTGATTGGACTTGAAATTGAAAGGGAACTCTATATTGGGGAGCTGTCTGACCTAAAAAACGCCACGCTACCCGTTTTGGCCGCCATTGGCGGCATGGCAACCCCCGCCCTGTTTCACTTTCTTCTCAATCGCGGAACTGGAGCACAAGCAGGAGTAGGTATTCCAATGGCGACAGACATTGCGTTTGCGCTTGGAGTGCTTGCGCTATTGGGTAGTAGAGTTCCGACAACGCTAAAGATTTTTCTCACCGCCGTAGCCATCATGGACGACTTGGGCGCAATCGTCGTTATCGCTTTGTTTTATTTGGGCGATTTCTCGGTTCTATACTTTATCTTGGCTTTAGGGATATTTGCAGGGTTGTTGATATTAAATCGCCTCGGGGTACATCGGTTACCCTTTTACCTCATTCCCGGATTTGTCATGTGGTACTTTATGCTCAAATCTGGTATCCACGCCGCCATTGCAGGCGTTCTTCTTGCCTTTGCCATTCCCTTTGCACGTGGCGATGAAGAATCACCATCTTACAAGTTGCAGCATTTCCTGCATAGACCCGTAGCCTTTATCATCATGCCGCTTTTTGCGCTGGCCAATACTAGCATTCCGCTAACGGGAAACTGGATTGAAGGCTTGGCAACTTCGAACAGTTTAGGGATTATTTGCAGGCCTGTTCGTTGGCAAGCCGTTAGGCATAGCCCTGTTTAGTTTTTTGGCAGTCAAAATCGGCTTATCTGAATTGCCAAACGATGTGTTTTGGAAACATGTCATTGGCGCTGGTTTTTTGGGTGGTATCGGGTTTACTATGTCAATCTTTATCACGTTTTTGGCTTTCGACAATGCTGAAATGGTCCAAAGTTCAAAGATCAGCATCTTGCTCAGTTCGCTTATGGCGGGTGTCGTCGGTTTTCTAATTCTGAACAGACAAACAGCCAGAATATCCAGCCGCGAACATAGTTCAGTCAAAAGGAGTTTTTTAAACTAATTCCTTGATTGTGGCTGAGAGAGTTCTTATAATCCAAAGGAATATCATAATAAAAGGGGGCTATATGAAAAAAGTAGCTTGTCTGCTCATCACTTTGCTGTTGACCACTGGTTTGGCGTTTGCCAAAGATTTTGAGGTTACCAAGAAGGCGGATGACTACACCGTCCTGGTTAAAATCGACAAGAACCCCCCCATAGCGGGGGAGAACAATGTGACCATCGAGATCAAGGACGCGGCCGGGAAGAACGTGACCGACGCCAAGGTTAAACTGGACTACGGCATGCCGGCCATGCCGGGGATGCCGGCCATGTCCTACAAGACCGACGCGGAGTTAAAGGGCACCGCTGTACAAGGCCAAGATGAACCTGTCCATGGCCGGAGGCTGGAATATTACCATTCAGATCACCCAGGGTGATAAAGTCAGGAGAGCCAAGTTTAATGTGGATGCCCACTAACAAGCGCGGCGCGCAAACCACGAGGCGCGGAGGGCCAGGGGCGAAGCGCGAAGCGCCAAGCGCAGAGCGCAAGGACCGGAACCCACAAATCACTGGAAAAATAAACCGGTGGATACGCTGGGTCGGAATTTTCACACTGCTGGTTTGGTGGTGCCCATCCGTCCGGGCCGAGGAACTGAAACTCCAGGACCTGATCCAGGAGGTTATAAAAAACAGCCCGGAGATCCAGGCGGCCCAGGCCGGGGTGGACGTCGCTCAATATAAAATTCCTCAGGCCGGAGCCCTGCCCGACCCCATGTTGATGGTCGGCTACCAGAATGATGGATACAATGGCTATACCTTCGGAGACTCCAATTTCGCTTATTATATGTTCTCGGCCAGCCAGATGTTTCCCTTTTGGGGAAAGCGGGACTTAAAGGGAGAGATGGCCACCCAGGAAGCGGAAAGTCTGAGAGCGTCTTCCAAAAATATCCTCCTAAAAAACATTGCCAGGGTCAAAGAACTCTATTTTGATCTTTTATTGGCTTATAAAACCAAAGAACAGATCGAGGACAAGACCGATTTGTTTGCCCGGGTTGAGGAAGCCGCCCTGGCCAGGTATTCCTCGGGTATGGGTCCCCAGCAGGAAGTGCTCATGGCCCAGACCGAGAAATACATGCTCCTGGAAAAAAACGAGATGATTAATCAGAAAATCCAGGCTGCCGAGGGCATGCTGAATTCCACCTTGGGAAGAGAGATAGAGTCTCCTCTAGGACGTCCTCAGGTCCCGGCCTATATGGCTTATCCTTTCCAGCTCCAAGAGCTTCTGAAGATGGCCAAGGAAAATTCCCCGGAAATCCAGTCTAAGGAAAAGATGATCAAAGGGGCAGAGGCCAAGGTCCAGATGGCGGAAAAAGAATACTACCCTGACTTCACCCTGGGGGCCAATCTCTATAGAACTGGCGCGGCTTTTACAGACATGTGGAGCGTGACGGCCCAGATCAACATCCCTCTCTATTATGAAAGAAAGCAAAGACAGGGGGTACTGGAAGCCAAGGCCGCCCTCTCCCAGAGTAAACGGGAACGCCTGGCTGTCGAGAATATGCTGGCATCGAATCTGAGGGATAGTTACTCCATGATTAAATCAGCCGACCGTTTGATGGGTCTCTATAAAGAGGGCCTGATCCCCAAGACCGTACAAGATTTTCAATTGGCCCTCTCGGGATATAGGGTTGGCAAGGTGGAGGCCATTACCGTCATCTCCAGGTTGAAGGCCCTTCTGGATTTCGAGCTGTTATACTGGGGCCAATTTGCCGAACGGGAAAAGGCCATAGCCCGGGTTGAAGCGATTGCCGGGATTACGGATTTACCGGTAGAGGGGAAGAAACAGTGAGAAGAGAGAATAAAATTATCGGCTTCGTTATTCTGGTCGGGATGCTGGTTACCCCATCGTTAAGTCTTGCCCAGGCCCATCAGCATGGGACCTCAAAACAGGCCCCCAAACAGGAACAGGCCGCGCCAAAGCAAGAAGCCGTCCAGGATGCCCCTACCGTAGAAATCCCCAAGGATAAACAACAGCTCATCGGCCTGAGATCCACGACCGTGGCCATAAGGCCCTTACAAAAGATTATTCGGACCGTAGGCCGCATCGAAATTGATGAGAGAAGGACGTCCACAGTCAATACCAAATTTGAAGGCTGGATCGAGAAGCTGTTTGTCGATTATACCGGAATGGAAGTAAAAAAAGGAGACCCCTTGGCCGAAATTTACAGCCCGGAGCTTTTGGCCACCCAGCGGGAATTTCTGGATGCCCTTAAATGGAAAAATTCGCCTAAGAAGGATAGCGAAATGGGGGCTCTGCTGGCTAAAGATGCGGAAACGATTTTGGAGGGGGCCAGACAACGGCTGAGTCTTTGGGATATTACCCAAGGACAGATTAAAATGATCGAGGAAACAGGCCGACCGATCAGGACCTTGACGCTTTACAGCCCCACAAACGGTACAATCGTCCAAAAAACGGCCATCCAGGGTATGAAGGTCATGCCTGGAGAGAAGCTCTTTGACATTGTCGATCTTTCGTCGATTTGGGTGGTGGCCGATGTCTATGAAAATGAACTCCAGGTCATCAAATTGGGGGCGCAGGCAGCCATCAGTCTGAGCTACTTCCCGGGTAAGGAATTTCTCTCGAAAATAGATTATATCTATCCGACCCTGGCCGGAGAAACCAGGACTGCAAAGGTCAGGTTTACCCTGCCCAATCCGGGGGGGCAGCTCAAACCGCAGATGTTCACCAATGTGACCTTGAAGATCAATCTCGGTAAGAGGCTTGTTGTTCCTGAGGACGCGGTTATCGATACCGGTATGAGACAGATTGTCTATGTGGATAAAGGGGATGGAAACTTTGAGCCCCGAGAGGTCTCCGTCGGCCTCAAAACCGATCAGATGGTCGAGGTGACCAAAGGATTACGGGCCGGCGAAAAGGTGGCTTCCTCAGCCAATTTCCTGATCGATTCCGAAGCGAAACTGAAGGGGATCGCTCCCAGCAAACCTTGAGAATCTGTAAACAAATTACCTTGACAGAGCGGCCCTACAACCGTTCGCCCTGAGCTTGTCGAAGGGTGAACGATACGGCCATGCTTCGACAGGCTCAGCATGAACGGAGATATTAACGGTATTGTACAGCTTTTTTTTGACGGGATCTAACGATCTGGCACAGCCGGGGCGGCTGTGCCGCGGGAGAGAACCCGTCCCCTGGAATCGGGTGCCGGTTCTTTTACTCCTCACTCCTGACGGATTAATGTATGATCGCTAAAATTATTGAATACAGCGCCCGGAACAAATTCATCATTATTTTAATGATGTTATTTTTAGGGATCTGGGGCTACTATTCCCTCATCAATACCCCCCTGGATGCCATACCCGACTTAAGCGATACCCAGGTGATCATTTATACCGAATGGCCCGGCCGTAGCCCGGACCTGGTGGAAGACCAGATTACCTATCCCATCACCTCCACCTTATTAGCCGCCCCCAAGGTCCAGGCCGTCCGCGGGTTTTCCTACCTGGGCAGTTCCTTCATCTACGTCATTTTCAACGAAGGCACCGACATCTATTGGGCCCGCAGCCGGATTCTGGAGTACCTCCAAGCCGTAAAAAATAAGCTCCCGGCTAATATCAACCCGGTGTTGGGCCCGGACGCCACCAGTCTGGGCTGGGGGTTCTCTTATGCCGTTGTGGATGAGACCGGCCAACTGGACCTGGCCCAACTGCGGTCCCTCCAGGATTGGAATCTGAAACTGGCCATCGAAAGCGTGCCCGGGGTTTCCCAAGTGGCCAGCGTGGGCGGGTTCGTCAAACAGTATCAGATCACCTTGGATCCCAATCGCCTTTCGGCCTATGACATCCCCATAACCAAAGTGATGGAAGCGGTGCGCCGCAGCAACCTGGACGTGGAAGGCCGGGTCATCGAGTTCTCCGGGGTGGAGTACATGGTCCGGGGCCGGGGGTATATCAAAAGCTTGGATGATCTCAAAAATATTTCCCTGGGGACCACAGGCACCGGAACCCCTATCTACCTGAAAGACGTGGCCGGGGTCCAGCTCGGACCGGAAATCCGCCGGGGGATCGCCGAACTGGACGGAAAAGGGGAAGTGGCCGCCGGGATCGTGGTGGTCCGCTTCGGCGAGAATGTCCTCAAGGTCATCGAGCGGGTCAAGGAAAAAATAAAAAATGATATTGAACCCAGCCTGCCCAAAGGGGTTAAGATCGTCACCACCTATGACCGGTCCGATCTGATCTATCGTTCCATTGATACCCTGAAAGAAGAGATTATCAAACTTTCCGTCGCCGTCAGTGCGGTCTGCATCATTTTTTTATTCCATCTTCCCAGCGCCCTGGTGATCATCCTGACCCTGCCCCTGGCCATCATCATCTCTTTTATCCTCATGGTCCATTTAGGGGTCACCTCCAATATCATGAGCCTCAGCGGGATCGCCATCGCCATCGGGGCCATGGTCGATGCCTCGATCATCATGGTGGAAAACGCCCATAAGAAGCTGGAAGAATGGGAGGAAGCGAAACGACTGAGGGGAGATGGGAGCGGGGAGGATGGGGAAGTTCTGGATGCGCATCAATCCGCACTCGCGAATATGAGCAGGACCGATGTCATTATTCATGCGGCACAGGAAGTAGGGCCGTCCCTTTTCTTTTCCCTATTAGTCATCACCGTCGGCTTCCTGCCGGTATTCACCTTGGAAGCCCAGGCCGGAAGACTCTTCAAACCCCTGGCCTATACCAAGACCTTTGCCATGCTTTTTTCTTCCTTTTTGGCCATTACCATTACCCCGGTTTTGATGACCTTATTTATCCGGGGGAAAATAAGACCGGAAGAAAGAAATCCCGTCAGCATCGTCCTTCATAAACTCTATGAGCCGGTGGCCCACCTCGCCCTGAGGTTTAAAAAAATAGTCATCATCCTGACGATCATTATTTTAGCCGCCACCATCTATCCCTTTATGAAACTCGGCTCGGAATTTATGCCCCCCCTTTATGAAGGGACCCTGTTCTACATGCCGGTGACCGTACCGGCAGCCTCGGTCTCCGTGGCCACGGACCTGTTAAAAATGCAGGACAAGATCTTAATGAAAATCCCGGAAGTGTCCCAGGTTTTCGGTAAGGCCGGCCGGGCCGAGACAGCCACCGATCCGGCGCCCATGGAGATGTTTGAAACGGTGGTCAACCTCAAACCGGAATCTCAGTGGCGAAAGGGGATGACGGTTGATAAGCTCAAAGATGAAATGAATGACGCCCTGACCATTCCCGGAGTGGCCAATTCCTTCACCATGCCCATCAAGGCCCGGATCGATATGCTGGCCACGGGGATTCGAACGCCGGTGGGGATAAAGGTCCTGGGTCCGAAGATTGAGGAATTGGAACGGATCGGTCTGGAACTCGAGCATCATATCAAAGACATTCCCGGGACCCGCAGCGTCTATGCCGAGAGGATGACCACCGGATATTTTCTGGATGTGACGGTCAATCGTCAGGAAGCGGCCCGGTACGGTCTGGCCGTGGAAGATATTCAGGAGGTCGTCGAGACCGCCATCGGCGGCATGAACATCACCACCACGGTAGAGGGCCGGGAACGGTATACGGTGAATATCCGCTATGCCCGGGAGCTGAGGGGGAGCATCGAACAGCTCAAGAGAATCCTCGTGCCGGTCATGATGACTAATCCTAAAAATACCCAGGCTGCTTCAGGCATGAGTTCCGGTGGGGCGGCGGCCGGGCAATCATCGCGGGTCCCTCTGGGCGAAGTGGCCGATTTCCAGATCGTCAAAGGCCCGACGGCCATCAAGAGCGAAGAAGGCTTACTCAGCCTGTATGTCTTTGTGGATTTTAGCGGCCGGGATGTGGGGGGGTATGTGCGGGAGGCCAAAAAAAGAGTGGCTTCCCTGAAGATCCCGGCCGGATATCGTCTGGAGTGGAGCGGTGAGTATGAGTATCTGATCAAGACTGAGGAAAGGTTGAAACTGGTCATTCCCCTGACCTTGCTGATTATTTTTGTCTTGATTTTTTTTAACACCAAATCAGTGACCAAGACCCTGATTGTTTTGCTGGCCGTGCCTTTCTCGTTGGTCGGTTCATTCTGGTTGCTCTATTTTCTTAATTACAACCTGAGTATCGCCGTCTGGGTGGGGATTATCGCCCTGGCCGGTTTGGATGCTGAAACCGGGGTGGTCATGCTGCTTTATCTTGACCTGGCCTATGAACGATGGAAAAAAGAAGGGCATTTGAAGGGAATTGGCGACCTTAAAGAGGCCATCATGTTCGGAGCCGTAAAACGGATCCGTCCCAAGGTCATGACCGTCAGCGTCATCCTGGCCGGTCTGGTACCTATTATGTTCAGTCACGGGACCGGCGCCGATATCATGAAACGCATCGCCGCACCCATGGTGGGCGGGGTGATCACCTCCCTGATTATGGAATTGGTTATCTATCCCACCATTTACCTTATCTGGAAGGGCCGGGAGTTTAAGAAGTGAAATGCCTAAGACTTTTCTCCTTTCCCTTCTATTCTCCTTCCGCCTATGTAAGATTCCCCGAATTCTGCCAAGTTAAGGGTTGACGATTTAATTGTTTTTTTGTAAAATATGTACGTACGTAAGATTAAGGGGGTCTTATGGGAACGAAACGGCTTACCATCGAGTTGTCCACGCAACAATATGAAATTCTTCAAAGAGAAGCCAAGACCGCTGGGACAACGATTTCCGGATGTCATACGTAGGTTGATCGAGGAACTTCGCTCCCGGCCGAAAGGCCAGCCCTTTAAAGATTATCAGGAAGATCCTTTATATAAGAGACGCGGATCTTTTGATGGTCCCGAAGATCTGGCGGAAGGTCACGATCGCTATCTTTATCGATAGGGCGGCCCATGATTTTCGTAGACACGTCCGCCTTCCTGGCTATTGAGAACCGTCGTGATAACTATTATCGGAAAGCGGTGACGTTGAGGGATACCCTCCTTAAGTCCGGGAAAATACTGGTTACCTCCGATTATATTTTGGATGAAAGTTATACGGTCATTCGCTTTCGGGCCGGACACCATATCGCCGTTCAGTTTGGAGAGGCGGTTCGGGGAAGTAAATTTCTTCGGATTGAGTATATTACCCCGGATTTAATTGAAAAAGCCTGGGACCTTTTTAAAACTTTTTCAGATCATGAGTTTAGTTTTACAGATTGTACCAGCTTCATTCTGATGGAGCGTTTGAAAATAAAAACAGCCTTTACTTTTGATGCCCATTTCCAAGAGTACGGAAAATTTAACATCAACCCTTAGCCGCCCTTCTACTTTCACTCTCTTGGTCGATCGCCTATTGAATGCGGGACCATATTCTCCTTGACCAGTCTAATCATTTGATATATATAAAAATTAAGGAATGAGGTTTATTCGAGGCTCATGATCTACGGAATTGGTGTGGATTTGGTTAAAATGTCCCGTATCCGGCAGGCCCTGGAAAACTTTGGGGAACGATTTCAGGAGCGGGTTTATACCGGGTTGGAAAGAGATTTTTGTCTCACCAAGGCCAATCCCACTCGCTATTGGGCCATGCGCTTTGCCGCCAAAGAGGCCTTTTCCAAGGCTATCGGCCTGGGGATGCGCCAGGGGTTGCGGTGGCGGGATATCGAAGTAACGGCCAATGCCCTGGGGCGGCCTGAAATCCGACTGTACGGCCGAGCTCGGGAGATTGCCGAGCAGGCGGGCATCAAAGCCAGCTTTTTAACCTTGACGGATGAAGGCGATTACGCGGTGGCGGTGGTGGTGTTGGAATGTTAAACAGGTAATGACAAAAGCCGTTCAATTTATTAAGAGTCTCTTAATTGTATTTACAAGTAATTTCTCGTCATCCCCGAATGCTTTTATCGGGGATCCAGTGTTCTCCAAGAGATGCCTGGATTCCCGCCCAGAAGCGATGCGGGAATGACGCTCTATGAAGGTGTTCCTTTATTGATATGATCCTGACCACTGCGCAACAGATGAAAGAATTGGACCGAGCGACCATTGAAGACCTCGGGGTCCCGGGGATGGTGTTGATGGAGAACGCCGGGCGCGGCGTGGTTCAGGTCATTGGTCGGCTTTATCCGAAAATAAAATCGGCGGCCGTTCTGGCCGGAAAGGGAAACAACGGGGGAGACGGCTTCGTTATAGCCCGGTACCTTCACCACCAGGGAGTGAACGTCGCGGTTTTTCTGGCCGGTTTGAAAAGCGCGTTGAAGGGGGATGCCGCCACCAATGCCCGTCTGACGGAAGCCTGCGGCGTTCCAGTACGGGAAATCTCGGAAGGATTTGATCCGGTTTATTTTAAACACGCCTTGGCGGGTGCGGATCTAATCCTGGATGCCCTTCTGGGGACCGGTCTGGAAAAAGAAGTGCAAGGATTTTATAAGGAATTGATTGTCCTGATGAACGGAACCCCCCGGCCCAAATTGGCGGTGGATATCCCTTCCGGGCTCTCCTCCGATTCCGGCCAACCCCTCGGCCTGAGCGTTCAGGCTTCCGCCACGGTCACATTCGGGTGGCCCAAGCGCGGTCAGTTGCTGTTCCCGGGTTCCCAATACCGTGGGGCGACTGCTGGTGGTGGATATCGGGATTCCCCCCGCGCTTCGCCCGAAAGAGGCGGAGCGGGTGGAATTGCTTTCCGGAGAGGCGCTGCTTCCCTGGCTGCCGGAACGGCGACCCGACGGCCATAAAGGAACCTATGGACACGCCCTGATCCTGGCCGGTTCGACGGGCAAAACCGGCGCCGCCGCTTTGGCCGGAACAGGTGCCCTACGGGTCGGCGCCGGACTGGTAACCCTTGGGGTTCCGGCCAGCCTGAACCCGATCCTGGAGATGAAGCTGACCGAGGTCATGACCGAGCCGCTGCCGGAAGGGGAGACCGGCTGTCTGGGAAGACCTGCCCTGGCAAGGATTCGAGCCTTATGGGCCGGGAAGAGGGCCTGGGCCTTGGGTCCGGGCTTGTCCACTTCTCCTGGGACGCAGGCCCTGATCCAGGCCCTGTTAAAAGAAGATATTTCCCTTCCCCTGGTGATCGATGCCGACGGGTTGACGGCCCTGGCCGTTCATCCGGAGTGTTTGGCCCATCTTTCAGGGAGGGCGATTCTGACCCCGCACCCCGGGGAGATGGCCCGGTTGACCGGGAAGACGGTCCAGGAAATTCAGGCCGATCGAATCGGTGCAGCCCGGGAATTCGCTGGACGATACGGTGTGGTGGTGGTGCTGAAAGGTGCCCGCACGGTGGTGGCCGACCCCGGCGGGGCTGTTTTTTTGAATCCGGTGGCCCAGTCCGTTATGGCCAGCGGGGGCATGGGGGATGTACTGACCGGGATGATCACCGGTTGGCTGGCCCAGGGAGTTGCCCTGCTCCCGGCCGCCTGTTTAGGCGTTTATTTTCACTCCGGGGCCGGGGCCCGGGTGGCCGCCCAAAAAGGGGGGCTGGGGATCCTGGCCTCGGAACTGGCCGACATGCTCCCCGAGCTGATCACTCACAGCGAAACCTGGCCTGTCGCCGTCGCCCCTTTTCTGCCCCTGATTCAAGAAATTTATCTTTAACTAAGAGGAGTATTGCCGGATGGTTTTAGCCAAAGAACTCATGACCCCAGAAGTGATTACCGTCACCGAGGATACGCCGGTAAGCGAGGCGGGCCGGTTGATGACCGAAAAACATATCAGCGGGCTTCCGGTGTTGAACCCCCGGCAGGAGCTGGTGGGGATCGTCTGCGAGAGCGATATCATCGATCAGAGCAAACAACTGCATTTGCCGACCGTGCTCAACCTGATGGGGAATATTGTCTTTCTGGAAAGCGGCCGGAAATTGGAAAAAGAATTGAAAAAGATGGCCGGCCTGGTCTGCCGGGACATCATGTCCTCCCCGGTGCAGACGGTCACCCCCGAGACCCCCATGGAAGAAATCGCCACCCTGATGGCCGAACAGCACGTGCACTCCATACCGGTTGTGGAGGGAAAGACCCTGAAGGGGATCATCGGCAAAAAAGATCTGGTTCGCGCCCTGGCCCGGTAGATATAAGGCTTTTAAATCCGAAACTCGAAGCACGAAATCCGAAAAAAATTCAAATGATCAAATATCAAAATTCGAAACGTTGTTGTTTTGATCATTTGAATTTTGGATATTTTTGTTTGTTTCGGATTTCGGATTTCGGATTTCGAGTTTAGCCCGCTTATCATGCTACCTTCTTCCTGGGAAGTCGAGACAACGGGAGAAGAAGAAACCGAAGCCTTGGGGGAGCGACTGGCTTCCGGATTGGCGCCGGGCGATCTCCTGGCCCTGTACGGAGAACTGGGGGCCGGCAAGACCTGTCTGGTCAGGGGAATTGCCCGCGGGCTGGGGATTGACGCGAGCAATGTGGCCAGCCCGTCCTTTACCTTGATCAATGAATATCCGGGACGGGTTCCGCTGGTTCATGTGGACGGCTACCGGCTCGATTCAGCCGAAGCCTTTGAGGAATTAGGGTTAACGGATTATTTCGAAGGGGAAGGGATCCTGGTCATTGAATGGGCGGAGAAGGTTCCGGACCTCCCGGAAGATCGAATCGATATAGTGATTCGCTGGGTGGATGAGCAGCGGAGAAATTTTCGGATCAGCGCGCGAGGGTCATTAGCAGAGCGGTTGCAAGCATCGGGTCTAAACCCTTCGTCCGTCATTCTGCGTCCTTCGCCTGTCGATCTGTCATCCTGAGCCCTTCGCTTTCCTGTCATCCTGAACGAAGTGAAGGATCTCTCTTTTCGGCTCAGGGTAAACGCAGCGAAGGGTCCGGCGACCTGTAAAAAACGAGATTCTTCGCATTCGCTCAGAATGACAAACTATTTCTGATGGACTATTTGCCTGTCGAACTATATTTTTTTCAGGTAAAACCCCGTTACGGACGGGGTTTTACCTGAAAAAAATATAAAGGGAGGATTTATGTCGTTAGTGGTGCACAAATACGGCGGCACTTCGGTAGGTTCCATTGAAAAAATTCGGAATGTGGCGCGACGGGTCATTGAAAGGAAAAAAGAGGGAAGTGATATGGTGGTGGTCCTTTCGGCCATGTCCGGCGAAACGGACCGCCTGATCCGGCTGGCCCAGGAGGTGACCGAAACCCCCAATCCCCGGGAGCTGGATGTGCTGATCTCCACCGGGGAACAGGTCTCCATCGCCCTGTTCAGTATGGCCGTTCAGAGCCTGGGCTTCAAAGCCACCTCGCTTCTGGGTTTCCAGGCCACGATTTACACCGATCAATCCTACGGTCGGGCCCGGATCAATGAGGTCGATACCCGGCGGATCATGGAAGAGATCCGCCGGGATAAGATTGTGGCCGTAGCCGGTTTCCAGGGATTGGACGAACGGGGGAATATCACCACCCTGGGACGGGGGGGATCGGACACCACCGCCGTAGCCATCGCCGCCGCCCTGAAGGCCGATGTCTGCGAAATATTCACCGATGTGGAAGGAGTCTATACCACCGACCCCCGGGTCTGCTCCAAGGCCCGAAAACTGAAAAAAATATCCTATGAGGAGATGCTGGAGATGGCCAGCCTGGGGGCCAAGGTCCTGGAAATCCGTTCGGTGGAATTTGCGAAGAAATACAAAGTCCCCATACACGTGCGTTCGACATTTACCGACAAGGAGGGAACGATGGTGCTCCAAGAAGACAAGAGCATGGAAAAAATTCTGGTTTCCAGCGTCACCTACAATAAAAACGAGGCTCGGATTACCATAACGAAAGTGCCGGACCGGCCGGGAACCGCCCATAAGATTTTCACCCCTATTTCCGAGGCCGGAGTGGTGGTGGACATGATCGTCCAGAATACCAGCGCCGACGGGTTGACGGATCTGACCTTCACCGTCCCCAAGGTGGATTTCAAGAAAACCATGGGCATCGTTAAAAAAATCGCCAAGGAGATCAAGGCCGAGCGGGTCCTGGGGGATGAAAATATCGCCAAGGTTTCGATCATCGGGCTGGGCATGCGCAATCATGCCGGGGTGGCCACCACCATGTTTTCCACGCTGGCCCAGGAAGGCATCAACATCATGATGATCACCACCTCCGAGATCAAGATCTCCTGCGTCATCGACGAGAAATACACCGAACTGGCCGTGCGGGCCCTGCATGACGCCTTTCACCTGGATGAAGAGCCGCACGGACGGTAGGCGCGGAGCTGCGAGGCCGCGCGCTAAGCGCAGGAGCGCAGATTGTTCGCACGATAGCGCGGTATTTTGAATGGACGGAGAGGGATAATTCCTGAAATGGCCATTCGATTTTCCATAGCTTTTGGAACAACGGCCGAGAGTTGGTTGAACCAGCAATTACAGTATGATCTTTGGCATGCGGAGAAACACCGGCGGGAATTGCGGGTTAAGCCATTGATTGTGGATCAGGCCCATTCTGCGACCTACAATTTGAAATTAAGATGTCTTGAAAAAGGGCGCCCATGCACTGCCGATCAAAGGTATATTCCCGGAAAAGAAAACGCTCCCCGCTGCTGACGGTCTTTTTTCTAACCTTTTTGGCCGTATGTCTTGGTTTTGAAACCGGGCAAACCCAGTCGGTTAAGAAAATCGGTCCCGCCGGGAAAATTACCATAGCCGACGGGTCGTCCATCAATTCCGCGCTCCTTTATGTCGCCCTGAAAAACGGTTATTTCCGGCAGGAAGGCCTCGAGGTGACTTGCCGGCTTTTCCCGAGCGGAAAAGCCGCTCTGGATGCGGTCCGGGAAGGAAAGGCGGACCTGGCCACGGTAGCCGATATCCCCATCATGTTTGCCGTGCTGGAGGGGGCCCGGATTTCGGTGGTGGCCACCATCTCTGAAGCGTTCCGGGAAAGTGCCCTGGTCGCCAGAAAAGACCGGGGAATCCTCTCGTCCAAGGATCTTAAAGGGAAAAGGATCGGGGTTACGCCTGGGACCGCCTCCGAATATTTTCTGGATGTTTTTCTGATCTTTAACCGGATTCCCCGGGACCAGATCAAGGTGATCCCCCTGTTGTCCGACCAGATCCCAGGCGCTCTGCTAAGAGGAGAAATTGACGCCGCGGTCACCTGGAACCCCCATATTTTGAGGTTGCAGGATAAATTGGGGGCCAACGGGTATATTGATTACGGCCGAAACCTGTACCATATGGTCTGGAACCTCGCCGGTCCGGAAGAATTCGTTAAGGGGAACCCGGAGGCGGTAAAAAAAATCCTGCGGGCACTTATTCGCGGGGCAGCCTTCGTCAAGGAAAAACCGGCCGAAGCGCAGAAGATCGTGGCCGGCTTCCTCGGATTGACCGAAGCCCAGGTCGCCCGGTCCTGGAACGAATATGCCTTTCAGGTAACCCTTCATCCTTTGCTCCTGATGAACCTGGAGAACCAGGCCCGCTGGGCCATCCGAAAGGAGTCTGTCCCCAAAAGGGCTGTCCCGAATTTTCTCACCCATTTTTATTTTGAAGGCCTGAAAGCGGTGGATCCGGAGGCGGTGACCATCGTTTATTGAAATGGAAGGCCCGGTTATGAAAACCAAGACGAAGGTGGCGCTGTTGATCCTGATACCGGTGGTATTATCGCTGGTCACGGTCACCGGTCTGATCTGGATGCAAAAGGAGATCAGACGGGCGGATCAGGTAGGTAGGCTCGCCGATGAAATTGTCCGTAAGGTGTTTGAACTGGACCAGGTGGTCAGCCAGAATCTGCTCTATCCGGAAGAACGCCCCAGGGTCCAATTCCGATCCCTCCATGAGTCCTTAAAAAATACACTGGCCCGGTTTCCGGCCGAGACCGCTCCGGAAGTCCTATCCATCCGGAAAATGATCGGGAATCAGGAGGAGATCGGTTTCCTGTTTCCTTTGACAATCGGAGGGGAAGGAAAACAAGCGGCCGACCTGGGAGATCGGTTCTATCAGGAATATAAGGGACAGGTTACCAGCCAGCTTCTGATCAAACTGAAAGAGATCGTATCCGACGGTTTTCAGTTGATGAAATCGAGCGGGGACAGAATAAACGGGAACGTGCAGCGGGCTAATCGATTGATGATCACGGTGATCCTGATCGGCGGATTGGCCATGGTGGTGCTGGCCGCGTTCATCGGTCGGACCATTCTCCAAAACACGAAAGATCTCCAGCGGGAAATTGACGATCGGCGACGGGCCGAGGAAGATCTGCGGACCAGCGAGGAGCGGTTGCGTGAAAACGAAGCTACCCTGCGGGGTGTCCTGGACGCCGTAAAGGAATCCATCTGGCTGTTCAGCCGCGAGGGCGTTGTGCTTACAGGGAATTCCACCGCCTTTTCCCGTTTTCCCCTGCCTCCCGCCGAGGTCATCGGTCGGTCGGTTACCGAGATCATGCCGGCGGAACTGGCCCAGTCCCGTTTGGCGCAATTAGGGAAGGTGGTTGAATCCGCCCGGGTGCTGGAGTTCGAAGACCGGCGGGCCGGCATTCTGTTCCAGCATAATTTCTACCCGGTCCTTGATGAACCGGGGCAGGTGAGGGCCGTGGTGAGTTTCAGCCGCGACATCACCGATCGTAGGCAGGCCGAGGAGGCGCTGCGGCAGATCCGGGAGGACCTGGATCGTGCCCAACAGGTCGGGCAGATCGGCAGTTGGCGGCTGGACGTTGGCCGCGATGTCCTGACCTGGTCCGACGAGAACCACCGGATCTTTGGCGTGCCCCAAGGAACCCCGCTGACCTACGAGACGTTCCTGGGGATCGTTCATCCCGATGACAGGCTGTATGTGGACAGGCAATGGAACGCGGCCCTGCGTGGCGCGCCTTACGACATCGAGCACCGGATCGTGGCCAACGGGCAGGAGAAGTGGGTGCGGGAGAAGGCTTACCTGGAATTCGACGAAGCGGGCGAGCTGCTGGGTGGCTTCGGGATCACCCAGGACATCACCGAACATAAGCGCATCGAGCAGGAACTGCGCGAAAGGGAGGAGCTTCTCAGGGCCTCGCTCGACGAAAAGGTGGTGCTCCTGAAGGAGATCCATCACCGCGTGAAGAACAACCTGCAGGTCATTTCCAGCCTGGTATCCCTGCAGGCTGAGGAATTGCAGGATGCCGTCTCGCGGACCATCTTTCAGGAGTTGACCCATCGGGTGCGTTCGATGGCCCTCGTCCACGAGAAACTGTACCAATCCACTGACCTGGCCCGGGTGGAGTTTGCCGAATATACGCGAAGCCTGCTGAACTACCTCTGGCGGGCCTATGGGAGCGAGGCCTCCGGTATCCGGCTGAACCTGGATTTGGAGCCGGTGTCGCTTTCGGTGAACACGGCGGTGCCCTTCGGATTGATCCTGAACGAGTTGGTCATCAACGCCCTGAAGCATGCCTTCCATGGCCGCAGCGGAGGCGAAGTGGTGGTGTCGCTTCGCGGCGGGGCGCCCGGCCGGGTATGCCTGGGGGTGCGCGACAACGGCACGGGCCTGCCGGCGGGATTCGATTGGCGACAAACCCGTTCCCTGGGTTTGCGTCTGGTGCAGATGCTCGCCGGTCAACTCCACGCCGCCGTGGAGGTCTCCGGGGACGGAGGGACCGAATTCAAAATAGCGTTTGAGGTGCAGGAACCAGAAAAAGTCAGTGGGTCAGTGGCTGGGTAAGCCAGCGTCATCGGCCACCGGTGTGGCGTCAATGGCTGGAGGAGAGTCATTGGGTCGCTGGCGACCGTCACTGGTCATTGGCGGCTGCGCCGCGTCATTTGAGGAGAAGGACCGAAGAAGGATAGCTCTGACCTTAATCCAACTTATCGTTGACCCCAATGACCATTATCCGATTAAACTGATAATGGCCACCCATTGAATGACCTATGAATGACTTAGTGACGGCCGCCCTGCGGCCCCCTGACGCGGCGAAGCCGCCAATGACTTCATCAATGACGGCCGCCCTGCGGCCTAATGACGCGGCTTAGCCGCCCTGACGCACCGGAGGCGCCAATGACTGCAAACAAAATCTCCATTCTGATCGTCGAGGACGAGGCCATCGTCGCCGCGGACCTGGAGGGCAAGCTGCGACGGCTCGGCTACGAAGTTGCCGACATCACGGCGGAAGGCAAAGAAGCCGTCGATCTGGCCTGCCGTCTCCGCCCGAGTCTGGTGCTGATGGACATCCGGTTGGAGGGATCGATCGACGGCATTGAAGCGGCGCAGGCGATCCGTAGCCGGCAAGACGTGCCGGTGATCTACCTGACAGCCCATTCCGACGCCGCTACCCTGGCCCGGGCCAAGCTCACCGGGCCGTTCGGATACATCCTCAAGCCCTTCGATGAACGGGACCTGGCGACGCAGATCGAGCTGGCGCTGTTCAAGCATCAGGCTGACCGGGAACTCCACGAGCAGCGCGAGTGGCTGCGGGTCACCCTGATGAGCATCGGCGACGCGGTGATTGCCACCGATGACTTGGGCCGCATCACCTTCGTCAATCCCGTGGCCGAGTTGCTGACCGGCTGGAAGGCCGAAGAGGCGTTGGGCCGGCCCCTTCCGTCCGTGTTTTGCATTGTCAATGAGCAGACCGGTCGGTCGCTGGAGGAACCCGTCACGCGAGTGCTGCGCGAGGGCCGTCCCGTGGCCCTGGCTAACCATGCTGCGCTGGTGGCCCGGGATGGGCGCATCGTGCCTATCGAGGACAGCGCGGCGCCGATCCTGGACGCCGCGGGACAGGTAATCGGGGCGGTGCTGGTGTTCCACGACGTCACCGAGAAGCGGCGGGCGGAGGAGGCGCTGACCCAGTTGGCCCGGTTCCCGGAAGAAAACCCGAATCCCGTGCTGCGAATCGCTATGGATGGCGGATTGATGTATGCCAATGCACCGGCACGAACCTGGCTGGCGGAAGGGTGGGGCTGGCTGACCGATACCCCTCTGCCGGACCCCTTCACTTCACTGCTCATGAAGGCCCCAGCAGGGCAGGGTCTTGAAGAGGAAATTACCTGTCACATGGGACGCACCTTCTTGATGACCGTCGTGCATCCGGCGAAAGAGGATTACGTTACCTTCTATGGCCGGGAAATTACGCTTCGGAAGCGGGCCGAAAATGAAATTCAGCGGCAACTGGAGGAACTGCAATCCAAAAACGAGGAATTGTCGCGATTCAACCGGGTGGCGATTGGGCGGGAGTTGCGCATGATCGAATTGAAAAAGCAAATCAATGAGCTTTACGCCCAGGCCGGCCGTCCGCCACGTTACCGGCTGGATTTCGAGTAAGAAATGGAAAAAGAGATTCTGGATCGGGAGCGGTTGGAACAGGCCCTGCGGGAGAGCGAGGAGCGGTATCGGCTGTTGTTCGAAACCATGACTGAAGGTTTTGCCCTGCACGAGATCCTCACCGACGAACGGGGGCGGCCTCGTGATTACCGGTTTCTCGCAGTGAACCCGGCCTTTGAGCGGCTGACCGGCCTGAAACGCGCCGATTTGATCGGCCGGTGTGTCCTGGAAGTCCTGCCGAGCATCGAGCCCTACTGGATTGAAACCTACGGCCGGGTAGCGCTTACGGGTGAACCGGCGCACCTGGAGAACTATTCCGCCGCATTGGGTCGCTGGTTTGAAGTTCTTGCCTACCGCCCGTTGTCGGGCCGGTTCGCCGTTATTTTCACCGATATTACCGGGCGTAAACGGAACGAAGAGGATCTGCGATCCAGCGAGGAGCGGTTTCGGGGCATGTTCGAGAGGCACCGGGCCGGGATGCTGTTGATCGAACCGAAAACCGGGGCGATTGTGGACGCCAATCCGGCCGCGGCTCATTTCTACGGATATTCCCGCGAAGAACTGCGGCGGATGCAGATCACCGATATCAACCAGTTGTCGCCGGAGGAAGTGGCCGCCGAACGGTGTCGGGCCGCGGCGGAAGAGCGAAACTACTTCATTTTCCCGCACAAACTGGCTGACGGCCGGGTGCGTTGGGTGGAGGTCTATGCCTCACCGTTTGAGATGCCCCAGGGCACTATACTTTTCTCCATTATCCATGACATTACCGAGCGCCAGGAGGCCGAGGAGGTGCTGCAGACCTCTCGCCTGGCGGCGCTCAACCTCATGGAAGACGCCGTCGAGGCTGAGGAGTACCTCAAGCGCGCTCACGATGAATTGGAGATCCGGGTTCGGGAACGAACCGCGGCCCTGACAAGGGCCGTAGGAGCGCTGGAATTAGAGATTTCCGAACGTGAGAAATTGGAAAAGACGCTTCGCACTTCGGAACAGCAGGTGCGATTTTTTGCCGCGCAATGCCTGTCGGCCCAGGAGCAGGAAAGAAAACGGATCGCCGGGGAACTTCACGACAGCCTGGCCTCCACGCTGGTGGCCGCCAAATACCGCCTGGAAAAAGCCGTGGAGCAGATGGTAACCGGGAATCGTCCCCAGAGTGCCCTCCAGGATGTTATCGCGATGCTGGGCGGCTTGAACAAGGAAGTTCGCCGGATCATGGTCGACCTGCGCCCGGCGGTGCTGGATGACCTGGGTCTCCTTCCGGCGCTGAACTGGTTATGTCGGGAGTTTGAAAAGTCCTACGGCCACATCCGGGTGGAAAAACAGACCGAACTTTCTGAAAGCGACCTGCCCGAGGCTTTGAAGACGCCCATCTTTCGATTGACCCAGGAGGCCCTGAACAACATCGCCAAACACAGTGGGGCCAACGTGGTTGTTTTCCAGCTTGGTAAAGCCCGGAACCGGATCGTCCTAACCATCAGAGATAACGGCCGGGGGTTTGACCCGGATGGGGTGGCCAGGGGATTGGGCTTGTCGACGATGAAGGAACGGACCGAACTTTCGGGAGGGGAATACTGTCTTGAATCCGCCCCGGGGAAGGGGACGGCCCTGTTTGCTTCCTGGCCCATTGAAGATTGATATCTATAGGCAAAACCGGTATATTTGAATTCAATGGTTGCTCGCCCTTTTGGGGGAGTGGCCGCCCCGAAGCCTGAACCCAAAAGGGGCGAGACAGCAAGTTAACAGTTTGATATTAATAATTAATAATCAATTGTTAATTATTAATCGTCAATGAATGCCTATAAGTGAGGATTCCGTGCGAACCGTCGAAGTTTATGATACCACCCTCCGGGATGGGACCCAGGCCGAGGATTTCAATCTCTCGGTGGTGGACAAAATCCGGATCTCAAAAAAATTGGATGAACTCGGAGTGGACTATATCGAGGGCGGTTGGCCCGGGTCGAACCCCAAGGACGGAGAATTTTTCAGGGAGATGCAGCAGCAGAGCTTGAAAAAGGCCCGTCTGGCCGCTTTCGGCAGCACCCATAACCCGAAAGGGTCCTCGGAAAAAGACCCCAACCTGAAAGCCCTCCTGCAGGCCCGGACGCCGGTGATCACCCTTTTCGGCAAGAGTTGGGATGTTCACGTCCGAGACGCCCTGCGGGTTACCCTGGACCGGAATCTGGAGATTATCCACGACTCCCTGGCCTGGCTGCGGCCTCAGGTGCAGACTCTTTTTTATGACGCCGAGCATTTTTTTGACGGCTTTCAGGCCAATCCGGATTATGCCCTGGCCACGCTGCGGGCCGCCCTGAAGGCCGAAGTCGATTGTCTGGTGTTGTGCGACACCAACGGCGGCACGCTCCCGGGTCGGTTGGTCCGGATTATTGACCGGGTCAAGGAAGAATTTCCGGGGGTACCCCTGGGCATTCACGCCCACAACGACTGCGAGTGCTCGGTGGCCAACGTGATGGCGGCGGTGGAGAACGGCGTCCAACACGTCCAGGGGACCATCAACGGCTTCGGGGACCGCTGCGGGAATGCCAATCTCTGCTCCATTATTCCCAACCTGCAGCTCAAACTGGGGATCCCGGTGCTGGAGGAAGAACAGCTCCGCAGGATCAGCGAAGTCTCCCGCTTCGTCAACGAGCTGGCTAACATCCGGCACAACAAATACCAGCCCTACGTCGGGGCCAGCGCCTTCTCTCACAAAGGGGGGATCCACGTCAGCGCAGTGGCCAAGAACCCGGAGACCTATGAACACATCCATCCCGAACTGGTGGGCAATATCCAGCGCATCCTGGTCTCCGACCTGGCCGGTCGCAGCAACATTCTCTCCAAGGCCCGGCGCTACGGGCTGGATCTTTCCAGCAAGGACCCGGTGGTCCTGGAGATCCTGGCCCAGTTAAAGGACCTGGAAAGGCAGGGATTTCAGTTTGAAGGAGCCGAGGGCTCCTTCGAGCTGCTCATGAACCGGGCCATGGGGAGGCAGAAGCGTTATTTCCAGCTCCTGGGCTTCCGGGTCCTGTCCCATAAAACAGTGGAAGACCAACCGCCGGCGGTGGAGGCGACCATCATGGTCAAGGTCGGCGGCCAGGTGGCGCACACGGCCTCGGTGGGCAACGGGCCGGTCAACGCCCTGGATAACGCCCTGCGCAAGGCCCTGGAACGATTTTATCCCGAGTTGAAGGAAATGCGCCTGGAAGACTACAAGGTGCGGGTCCTGTCCAGCCTGGAGGGGACCGGGGCCAAGGTCCGGGTCTTAATCGAATCCGCCGACGGGGACAGCAAGTGGGGGACCGTCGGGGTGTCCACCGACATTCTGGAAGCCTCCTGGCAGGCCCTGGTGGACGGGATCAGCTACAAGCTTTACAAGGAGGAACAGAAAAGGCAGCGGGATAAAAAATAGCCCCGCTGCGTCATTGGCGGCTTTCGCCGCGTCATTGGGCGCTGCGCGCCGTCATTGAAGGTTGCGCCTTGTCATTGAGCCGCTTCGCGGACCGTCATTATTGGTCATTGGGTCCATGCCAAGCTGCGTTTCCTTCATTTAATGACGCCGCTTTAGCGGCCAATGACCTGTTGACGTTGCGCCAGGAGCCAATGGCCCAATGACGCCACGGAAGTGGCCAATGACCGCCGCAAGGCAGCCAATGACGCGGCGAAGCCGCCAATGACAAGGACGAGATGGACCGAAGGAACGAACCGGATACATTCACGAGTCCCGTAATCCCCGGCGGCCTGCGCACCACGGCCATGGCCATCCTCCCCCACCGGGAGGTGGACCGGGCCCTGGACCTGGCCCTGTCGCTGGACATTCCCTTCTGGCCCCAGCTTCCCCACGCGGGGTATTACGAGGATATGTATGTGCAGGCCTCGGAACACTTTCCCGGGATGGTGCTGGACCCGGAAGGGAATACCCTCCATTTCAACACGCCGCAATTCTACGAAGGCCTCGAAGCCCTCTTGGGCCATTTCGAGGAAATCGAATATTTCGACATCTCTCCCCGTTTTTCCGTGGTCTACCATAAGTTCCTGGAAATGGACTTGTCACGCTATGCGGCCGTCCGGGGGCAACTGGAGGGGCCGGTCAGCTTCGGGCTGAAGGTCCTGGATGAAAACGGGCGTCCGCTGATTTTCAACGAGGATGTCCGTCCGGTCCTGATCGACTTTATGGCCCGGCGGGTCAATGCCCAGTTGAAGCGGCTCAAAGAAAGAAATCCTCGGGCCTTCATGTTCATCGATGAGCCCGGGTCTGCAGTTTATTTTCAGCAGCGTCTCCGGGTACACCGATATAATGGCCCGGGAAGACTTCAAAAACTTTTTCGGCCAGATCGAACGGCCCCGGGGGATCCATTTGTGCGGAAATCCGGACTGGGATTTTTTGCTCAAGCAGGATATGGAAATTCTCTCTTTCGACGCCTACCGTAACGGTCCCATATTCACCCAATATCAAAAAAGTATTCAGAAATTTTTGGACCGGGGGGGGATTTTATCCTGGGGGCTGGTGCCCACCCAGACCGAGCTGTTTTCCCAGGAATCCGTCCCGGCCCTGATCGAGCGTCTGGAGGGATTCTGGGAGGGTCTCTTCCGGATGGGATTTGACCGGCAACAGCTCCTCTCCCAGAGCCTGCTCTCCCCGGCCACCTGCTGCCTGGTCAACCCCGATTTTGAAAAGACCGTCGAAGCGGCGTTCGGCTGGATCCGGGAAATATCGAGGCGGCTGCGGGAGAAATACCGATTAGAATAACGGTAGTCAATGGCGGTGCCCCGCGACATTGGCCCCTCCGGGGCGTCATTAGTCACCGGCGTGACGTCATTAGCGGTTGACACCGCGTCGATGGAAATCGGGGAACGGGTTTGGTCGATCGTGTCGAGCTGGGACTATTTTGCCAAAGATACGGTTGGGAAACAGTTGGTGAAAGCGGCGGATTCCATGGCCGCCAACCTGAGTGAAGGGTTCGGCAGGTTTTATTACAAGGAAAATAAACAGTTCGGGTATTACCGCCGGGGTTCGCTTTACGAGACCAAAACGTGGTTGAAGAAAGCGCAGAGCCGGCAGCTTGTAGACGATGCCGCCTACGATTCATTGCGCCGATCCCTCGAATCGCTTGCTGTTCGACTGAACAACTACCTCCGGTCTATTGGGACGGGAGCCGCCACCGTTCGAGAGGAAAGCCTGGAATATGAAATCTCCTGAGATGGCCACTGGTGGGGCGTCAATGGCAGGCGGAGCCTGCGTCAATGGCTGCTGTCGCAGCGTCAATGGGTCATTGCTTGCTAAAGTGGCGTCAATCAATGACGCAGTCCTTCCAATGACGCGGCGCCAGCCGCCAATGACTAATGACGCCGCGTAGCGGCCTAATGACGCGATAGCTAATGCCCCGAACCCCGGAAATCAATTTCGACGACTGCATCGGCTGCGGCGCCTGCGTGGATGTCTGCCCCGAGGTGTTTTCATTGAACGAGGCGATCGGCAAGGTCCTGGTCCTGAATCCTCAGGGCTGCCCCGAGATTCGAATTCAGGAGGCCATGGACCTCTGCCCGGTCCACTGCATCCACTGGGAGGAATAGTTGCTCCCCAACCTGGATAGGGCGCAACAAAAAGGGTTGCTGGCTTTAACCGCTTTGGTTTTGTCTTACGTATTCCTTTCTCATTGGGTCGGCCTTCCTCAAACCCCCTCATTAACCCCCGCCGGGGTCGCCAAAAGTCAGCCAATATATATCGAATTGGAAGGCGCCGTTCAAAAACCGGGGCTTTTTACCTATCAGCAACCCCCCACCATGTTCCGGGTAATCAAGGACGGCGGGGGATTGACCGGAAAATCGGAGATCCCGGCTCAGCGGGGGCAGGAGGTTCTGAGCAAAGACACGCGAATTGTCTATTTCGGTGGATAATGCCCAGCGCCTGACCTTGAGTCCGGTCCTCTCTCGATCAAGTCCCTGTGGATTCTCGGCCGACCCATTCCGGTCAATCAGGCCACGGCCGAAGATTTCGACCGTATCCCGGGCATCGGCCCGGGCCTGGCCCAGCGGATTGTGGCTTACCGGGAACAACAAGGACCGTTCCCGGACCTGGAAAGCTTGATGGAAGTAAAGGGAATCAAGGAAAAAACCCTGGGAAAAATCCGGCCCTATTTGACGGCGCCCTAACGGGGGAGACGAAAAAAGGGCGATCCAGACACCGGCGAAACCACCTCATGGAAAACCGCGGATCAACTATTTTGACAGACCAACGGAGACCTTAAATTATACCCAGTCGTTGTATGAATCCATCTTCCGCTACGGGTTTTTAAGGATCATGGGCAGGTACAATTGATCCCAGGGGGTGGCTACTTTCAGATTTCCATCGGTATAGTTGTCTTCCTCGTAATACGCCAGAATAGGCTTGCCCTGGGAGTTGAAGGCCAGGGAAACGAAGCTCCCTTCGTTGGTCCAGGAACCGCCGCCGTCCACCGTAGCGCATTGCCAAGTATACAGGGGCCCGCAATTTCCCAGGCCGGGAATGAAGACTGGCTGGGCCACCCGGAGCCGGGCCGGGGCCTGGTCCTGGGAGGCATCCATGTAGGCAATCCAGGGTTTGCCAGCCGGATCCACAGCCAGTGATACCCCCGCGAATCCCAAAAGTCCGGCGCCCATGTCGGCGATGGCATCGCACTGCCAGGGGCTGACGATGGAGCCGCAGTTGCCCGAGGTGGTTTTAACAGCGATTTTGAGTTTACCGTTGGCTTTGTCGTAGTAGGCGATGCGGGGGTTTTCCGAAAGGCCCTTGTCGATGGTCAGGGAGGGAAACAGGCCCGTCGGGCCGGCGAGGTCCACCTGATCGCACTGCCAGTCCTGATTGGGAATCCCGCAGTTGCCGCAGTTGCCGCTGCCGCAGGCAGCCGCATAACGCAGAACCTGACCAAAAGCTCCGTCATAATAGGCGATCCGGGGCTGACCGGTGCCGTTCAGATCCAGGGAGGGATAAAGGCCGTAATTGTCAAAGGCAAAGACTTGAACTAAATCGCACTGCCATTTCCCTCCGCCGCAGTTACCGCCGCTGCCAACCCGCCGGGCATATTTCACGTAGGAACAAGGAGGCCCGCAGCCGGAGGATGGCTGGCCCTGGTAAGCGAGGTGGGGCACGCCATTGGTGTCGAATTTCAGAGAAGCGAAACGAACCGGGTTTAGCGTGTCGTCGACTGGTTCTATGGTGGTGCTGCAAATTCCCATAAAACAGGAGTAAGAATAATATTTCAGGGCATGATGAGCTTCGTCGATATAGGCCACCCCCCGTTTCATGGACAGGGAAGAACGATAGATATCCAGGGAGCTGGATTTGCCGACCGGATTGCTGCTATCGTCTATGGTCCGGCATAACCAGGAATTGGCCGGGCCGCAGTTGCCACCGGCAGTCACCGGGTTGGCCAAACGGAGGTGGCCGCTGGTGGCATCATAATAACTGATATACGTGATGTTATTGGCGGGATCGACGGCCAGGGAGGCATAGCGGCCGAAGTCCAGGCTCGAATCGATTGTCTGCGCCTTCCAGGGGAGTGGGGACGGCGCGAGGCAGGAACCGAGGGCCGTGGCAGGGACGGTCTGATACGGCGGCTTGTTATTGCAGAAACTTATGATTTCGCTGTTGGTACCATCCTGGTGCCAATTGATCGTTTCCTGTTTTTCAGCGGGATCCAGGCAGGCGGCGCCCACGTTGATCTCACCTGTGAGCCAGAGCTTGTTCAGCCACCACTGAAGGCCGATGGGGGAAAGGTTGCTTGGGTCAAAGGTCTGATCGCATCGGGCGATAGGTGCAGCATGAGGGGTGGGGAAACCCGTCCACATGACGGATTTCGTGCGCGAAGAGGCTGATGACTCCCGAAAGGTTTTTCCAGTGACGGTCGTATTCCCGCTGCTGGGCATCGTTGGGCTGGAAGGTGAAATAGGGGGGATTACCCCAGGTGTCATCGCAGCAACTGTTGGCCCCGGCGCCGTCCTTGATGTTGATCCCTCTGATTTTGGATTTCATCCATTGATACAGGCTCCCCGCTGTCCAGGGGAGATGCCCGCCCTGGCCATAATCCATATAATAAATCGCCCGCAGGCTCTGCAGGATGATCAACTCATCGGTGTACTGGCGCAATCGGCATGGAAGAGACGGGTTCGCTGCAGGTGATGCTGTCCGCGGGGACGATAACCCCGTTGTGGCGTATGGTAAAATCGTTTTTGATCTGGTTGTAAGCCGGGTCGTTTTTGGGGCAGGTATCGAGAAATGCCTTGATATTGCCGATGGAAGCGGTACCGGTTTCAGGACAAAAAAGAATCAGGGAACAAAGACCCATCAGGAGCCAACCCGTCATTTTTTTACCCATGATGACCCGCCTTTTTTTGAAGTGATTTGGGAGCAGCCCGTTTTTAGCGCCAAGCCGTTCTATTTGGGAACTTTGATTAAAAAACGGGTTTGATTTTCCCTCGAAAGTGACGGAAAATCAATATAAATCACGATCGAAATTTCATTAATCGGGTATGAATCTCTCTGGTTGCGCTTTAATCGTCTTTTAGTTATATTTTAAAAATCAAAAACCAAAATGATCCACCCAAACAGCGAATCCAATCACTACTGTATGGAGGAGATGATCTATGTCGGACATCAAACGTATCGGGGTCATTACCAGCGGAGGCGACTGCGGCGGTTTGAACGCCGTCATCAAAGGGATCGCCCGGGAGGCCTATGCCCTGGGGATCGAATCCGTAGTCATTCCCAACGGGTATGCCGGGCTTTATAATTTAGTGGATTTGCCCGAGGTGGTGCTGCTCAATGCCGAACGGGTCAGCCGCATCGAGGCCTCTCTGTCCGGATCCGAGGCCGGTCATTCCCGGGTCAAGATCAGCAAGATCGACGATCCCCGGAAATACGAGCGGATCAAGGAGGGTTTGAAGAAATTCGGCATCGACGCGCTGATCATCAGCGGCGGGGACGACACCGGCAGCGTGGTGGTGGACTTGAGCGAACAGGGCATCCCCTGCGTCCACGTCCCCAAGACCATGGACCTGGATCTCCAACCCTACAGCGTGGGCGGGGATTCCTCCATCAACCGGATCGCCGTCTTTGCCCGGGACCTGAAAACCACCGGCTTGAGCCACAACCGGATCATGGTCATCGAGGTCTTCGGCCGTTATGTGGGCCACACGGCCTTCCGCGGAGGCATAGGAGCCGAGGTGGACTGCATCCTCATCCCGGAGATACCGGTGGACTTCGATGTGGTCTATGAGCATATGAAGACCACGTATTTTGCCCGGATCGATCGGAGCGACGTCAAGGCCGGTACCTATATCATCGTCGTGGCCGAGGGGATGAGGGACGCCAGCGGGGAGATGCTCTACGATGAAACGGCCGGGGTGGACGCCTTCGGCCATAAAAAATTGGCCGGGGCCGGCCGGTATGTACGCCAGCAGTTGGAAAAACGCCTGAAGAGTGATCCCTCGGTGTTGGACTTCATGAAGCGGGTGGGGATGTACGCCCCGGGGATTTATATGATCCCGGAAGTCCGGGAGGTCACCCCGGGCCATCTGGTCCGGTCCGGTCAATCCTCGGCCTTCGACGTGGTCTTCGGCCACCGGGCCGGCGCCGTGGCGGTGTTTCTATTGCTGGCAGGCAAGACCGGGCATACCGTGGTCAATGTGGTGGGAGACAAGGTCTATTATATGCCTACCGCCGATGCCATCAAGCGCAAGGAAGTGGACCTGGAGGAAGTGGCCCTCTTTGAGAGCCTGGGTACCTGCTTCGGCCGGCCGCCGCAAAAATATCACTACACCCTGGTCGAAACCAAGGAACCGAAACGAAGGCATGTCTGACGGGGAAGAGGAAAAAGGTGAAAGGTGAAAGGTCGAGCGTAGGGGAGGGGTTAATCCCCTCCCGAGATCGGGAATTACCTTCAAATTTTTTCAGAAGCATACTTTATGCCCGGCTGGGTGCGGGAGGGGGTTAACCCCTCCCCTACAAAAACTTGAACCCTTCGCCCTTCTGTCATCCTGAGGGAAGCGAAGGATCTCGGTTCTGGCTCAGGGTAAAACCCTGTAAAGGATCTCGTCCTGAGCAACGTCGAAGGATCAGCTCAGGATAGACTCCGACAAGAATCTTGTCATTTAGCTTAGGTCTGCCGGGGATTCTTAAGTCGTAACGCCCGGGCTTGACTCCTTTAGAATGACCAAGAAGGTTGAGGCCGAATCGGTCTGAGCGCTTTCGAGGTCGGAAAGTTATACTCCTGCTCATATGTTAGTTCTGGGAATCGAAACTTCGTGTGATGAAACGGCGGCGGCCGTATTGCGCGATGGGCGGGAAATCCTGTCCGATGTGGTCTATTCCCAGGTGGCCCTCCATCATCCCTATGGTGGCGTGGTCCCGGAACTGGCTTCCCGAAGACACCTGGATAAAATCGTACCGGTAGCCGAAGAGGCCCTTTCCCGGGCCGGGGTCTCGCTTAAGGATATTGACGGCGTGGCCGTAACCCGGGGTCCCGGACTGGTCGGGGCTCTGCTGATCGGTTTGAGTTTTGCCAAGTCCGTGAGCGCCGCCCTAAAGGTTCCCCTGGTCGGGGTCAATCACCTGGAAGGGCACATCTGTTCCATCTATTTAGAGAAAGCGGTGCCGTTTCCTTTTCTGTCATTGACCGTTTCGGGGGGGCATACCAGCCTCTATCGGGTTTCCGGAATCGGTGCCTACCAGATGTTGGGACAAACCCGAGATGATGCCGCCGGGGAGGCTTTTGACAAGGTAGCTAAGCTGCTGAACCTGGGCTACCCCGGGGGGAAGGTCATCGAGGACCTGGCCCTCCAGGGTCGGGCCAATATCCGCTTTCCCCGGGCCATTCCCGGTCGCGATTCCCTGGATTTCAGCTTCAGCGGGCTCAAGACCGCGGTGGTCAATTTCGTCAAACGTTATTCCGGGAACGACGCCGACCCCCGGGATTTGCCTCTGGCCGACATCGCCGCCTCGTTTCAGGAAGCGGTGGTGGATATGCTGATCCATAAAGTCACCCAGGCCCGGCAACAAAGTGCCGTTCAGCGGCTGGTCCTTTCCGGGGGGGTGGTGGCCAACGGGTATCTCCGTCAGCGGTTTCAGTCCCTGGCCCTGGAAGAAGGCTGGGAATTGTATATCCCTTCTCCCCGATTCTGTACCGATAACGCGGCGATGATTGCCTGGCTGGGAAATCATTATCTGGAACAGGGAGTGCAGGATTCTTTGGATTTGGACGCCTTGTCACGCTGGAAGGTGGGAAGTCCTTAAAAACGCCGAGCGCGAGCGCTTGGCGCAAGGCGTAGAAAAGATGGGATAAATCCATCATACGCCTCGGGTCTCGGGGAAGAAAAAACGCGGTTGAAATGTTGCCCGGGATGTGCTACACATTTTTTTGATATGGATCGTTAGAAAGGTTTCAGGAGGAGAAAAATGGAAAAAGGTGAACTGCATCAACTGAAAGAGCAACTGGAAGGGAAAGGAATTTCCTGGGAGGAGGCGGCGGAAAAAATCAAATTTGACGTGCGCCTGCTGAATTTATACCTGGTTTCCCCCCCGGTCCCGATCAGCGTAATCAACCCCCTGAAGAAATTGCTCGAGTAGCCGAAGGGTTGCGCCATTTATCGGTGCACCGCGCTAAGTGATCCTTGGCTATTTCTTGTGATTCTGAAATTTTGGAAGAAAACAAAAAAATCAGGCGCCTGCGCCTGATGACCGACTTGACTTGCGCTCTCCTGGCCCGGGGAGATTTAAACCGGGAAGATTCCTGGAAACTGGTCGAGGGGGTCAAGCACTGGGCCCTGACACTTTTTCCGGGCAAAGAAGAGGCCTTTGAAATTATCTACCGCCCGCGCTTTCGCCGGATTATTGAAAAGCATCACCCGTTGCACTAAGGGTCCTCCACTAAATAGCCCTCCGGTTCTTTTCGGATTTCTGATTTGAGTCATCATATGCCGACTAAGGAAATAGAGACCCATTCCGCTTTCGCCGCCTTCCTGGAAGGTCCATCGACCGACCTGGAAATCCACGTGCGCCAGGCCCTTCGGGAAATCCTTTTGGAGATCCAATCCCCCGCCGCCTTTGAATCCGTCTGGATCAAAGTGTCCGACTCCGGGACTTATGAGAAGTTGCTTAAGTACTGGGAAAGCTGGAACCGGACGCAGCGGGTGAATGGTTGGGAAAGCGTGGCCCGGGTGGTGGAAAAGGCGGCCTATGCCACCCGGCCCTACTGTATAAAGTGCGGGACCTGCTGCCGGAAGGGCAGCCCTTCCCTGTATCAGGAGGATTTATCCCTGGTGCTCAGGGGGGCTATCAAGCGGACAGACGTAATGACCCTCAGAAAGGGCGAAATAGGGTTTTCTAATGAACGAAACGAGCTGATTCAATTATCCCATGAACAGGTCAAGATTCAAGAGAAACCCGGAACCCGGGAATGCCTTTTCTTCCAGACCCAATCCGGCGTCTGTGGGATTTATGACAACCGTCCGCTTCAGTGCCGGATCCTGGAGTGCTGGAATCCTCAGGATTTTAGGAGGTTGGAAAGAGGTAGACCCTTAAAACGTCAGGATCTCTTTTCTCCTCTCGATCCTATTCTTCCGGTAATCGAGTCGCACGAGGAAAAGTGTGATCTTTTGAATCTGGAGAAGGGATTGAAGCAGGCCGCGGAACAGCAAAAGGACGGTCAGGATTGGGTGATGGAGGGATTGGGTTTTGATCGACACACCCGTGAATTCCTTGGCGAAACCTATGGGCTAAGGCCGGAACATCTGGTGTTTCTATTGGGCCGTCCCCTGACGGAAGTGGTCGCTTCTTTCGGATATCGAATCAGCCTCGAACCGGACGGCCGTCTGAAGGTCCTGGCCAGGGCCTGAATCCGTGGAACTCAAAATCTTACCGCCCCTGAAATCCTTGGGCCAGAATTTCCTCCGCAACCCGGCCACCGCCCGGAGAATTGTGGAACAAGTTCCCTTGACAGCGGATAGGGCCGTTGTGGAACTAGGGGCCGGGCAGGGGGCCATAACTTTTTTATTGGCTGAAAAAGCAGCCACCGTTCTGGCGCTGGAAATCGATGCCGGCCTGGCCGCCCAGCTTCAAGAAAAAGTCCGTCGATCAGGACGGGATAATATTCGGGTGGTCCACGAAGACTTTTTGAAAATCGACTGGCGGAATTGGTTTACCCTGCTGGGCGCGCCTTTTTTTCTGGTCGGCAACCTGCCTTATCATATATCTACACCGGTTTTGTTCAAGATTATCGAGCATCGGGAAATAGTGGAGGGGGCTTATGTGATGCTCCAGAAAGAAGTAGCCGATCGCTTGAGCGGAAAACCGGGCCAGAAGACCTACGGGCTGCTGACGGTCTTGATCGGTTACTATGCCGAAGTAAAACCGTTGTTGACTTTAGGGCCCGGTTCCTTCTTTCCCAAGCCCAAGGTGGCCTCCACGTTTGTTCAAATACGCCTCCGCGACCGCCTGAACCCGCCGCTGGAAAACAAGGAGGTTTTCCAATGGACGGTCCGCTCGGCCTTCGGGCAGCGCCGGAAACAATTGAAAAACGCGCTGACCGCCGACGGACGCTTCCCGGTGGAGTGGATCCAGGGGGCTTTGACGGAAAATCAGATCGATCCCCAAAGCCGTGGCGAGACCCTGTCCATCCCCCGATTCGTCAACCTGGCCAACACCTTGAACCGGATGAAGCCCGCGAAGGAATAAAACCTGGCGGTGGGTGGTTTGCCCCGGAGGGTTGGACAGACGGCCTCATCAAAAAGAATCAAAAACATTCAGGCTCTGCGGGGAATCGCGGCGCTCCTGGTAGTCCTTTTTCACCTGCTGGCCATTGAGAGAAAGTACGGGCAGGGGGTGAGGGCCCTTCCCGACTTTTTAGTCCTGGGAGCTTCGGGGGTCGATTTATTCCTGGTGATCAGCGGGGTGGCGCTGGTGATGACGGCCCGGGGAAGATTTCAACAAGCAGGCTATTTCCCCCGTTTTATTTTCAACCGACTGACCCGGGTATTTCCCCTGTACTGGTTCTACAGTTCCCTCGTTCTTTTGGTATTTCTTTTTAAACCCCAGTGGGTAAACGCCATGCAGGGGCATCAAGCGGATCTCTTCGCCTCCTTTCTTCTGCTGCCCCAAACCAGGCTGCCCTTGTTGGCTGTGGGGTGGGTATTGATCCATCAGCTCTATTATTACCTGGTGTTCGCCCTGTTGCTGCTGGCCCCCGAGAAATATGTTAAGGCCCTGCTGCTGCTCTGGACCGCTCTGGTAGTCGGTTTGGCTTTTTCCGGGGTTTCGGGGCCTTCCTTCTCCTGGCCCCTGGTTACCTATCATCCCCTGGCCCTTGAGTTTATCACCGGATGTTTCATCGGATTGCTGGTTTTGAATGGACACGGACCCGGCGGCAGATGGGCCTTGGGAACCGGAGTCGGGTTTTGGATCGTTCTTTCCCTGAGTTACCCCGGGGCTGTCGGTCCGGAGATTCCGGCGGGTTGGCTGCGGGTCCTTCTTTTCGGGATTCCCTCCATCCTGATAGTGTATGGGGCAACGGCCCTTGAAGTCCAGGGGGGGGTCATCCTTCCCCGGAGGCTTCAACAAATCGGAGACGCCTCTTATTCCATCTATCTTTCCCACGTGCTGGTGCTGTCGGCCCTGGGCAGGTGTTGGGCACTTTTATTTATTCCTGGACCTCTAGTCAATGGGGTGGTGCTTTTTTTTCTGTTGATCGTGGTCCTTCTCTGGGGATTCATCAGTACCCGTTTTCTGGAGCAACCGCTCGTGGAATATGGCGAAAGGGTAAAAAAGAAATGGTTTTAAGTTCGTCAATACCCTTGATCTCCCTCCGGGGTAAGATGCGCTTTCTGGCGGATAAGAAACACGCCGAAATCCTGTCTTTCCGCAAGAAAGGCGGCAAGCCTACCTGAAAGGTCAAGTCTAGAGACCTCCGTATTCTTCAAGGGGTTTCGTCTTTCAGGAATAATTGGTGATACTCGGCTTCCTGCAGGTGTTCTTTTAACAAGTGGGAAACCCGTTCAAAGAGTTCCTGGATTTCGGTATCGCTCAGCCGAGGGACCAGCGCGGCCAGAAGCGCATCGTCGGAAAATTTTTGCAGGTAGACTATCAGAGATTTTTCATCGGTCTCCCGGTCAAAACCGAATCCTACCATCCCCTCATACTGTTCCACAAACGCGTGGCTGTGAATTTTCTGATTCATGGGTTCCCCCTATATGTTCTATACAAACATTGCCCATCCTCCATTACTCCAACTTGTTTGAGCCATTGCCATCCCGGGATTCATAAAATTACAATTAGGTTTGGTTAGTTTTGATGACCCCGCAACTGGTATCGAACTACGGCCCGGTTGTGTTCCCCGACATTTCTGGAGAAATAATGGCTGCCATTATTTTTGGAGACAAAATAGAGGTAATCGGTTTTGTCCGGGTAGAGAACGGCCCGCAGGGCGTCTTCCCCGGGATTGGCGATGGGGCCGGGAGGCAATCCCGGGAGGACGTAGGTGTTGTAGGGAGTCGGCCGCAGAAGGTCATTTTTGGTTAGATCTCCGTTGAAGTCCTTTATTCCGTATATTACCGTTGGGTCACTTTGCAAAGGCATGCCCAATCTGAGCCGATTATAGAAGACGGAGGCTATCAGGGGTCGTTCAGGAGACTGCCCGGTTTCCTTCTCGACGATGGAGGCCAGGGTGACTAATTGATTCAAATTGAGGGCCAAGGGGGCATCCGCCGCTCCGTTCGATCGGCACCGTTGAAAGACCTCCTTGAATCGGTTGACCATCCGTTTTTGCATGGCCCGGACCGACATCCCTCTATGCAAGATATAGGTATCCGGAAACAAGAATCCCTCCAGGGAGTTCCCCGGCAGATCCAGTTCCTTCAGCCAGGTCCGATCCCGGGCCGAGGCCAGGAAGTCCTCCGCTACGGCCAGGTTCTCATGGGCCAAACGCTCGGCGATCTGTTTGAGGGTGAACCCTTCGGGAAAGGTCACCCGTTTCAACAGGGTTTTGCCGGAGGTTAAATAGTCCAGCACCGTCAGGGGAGGCTCCCCGGTGTGCATCTCAAATTCACCCCACTGGATTTTCTTGCCCACTCCTTTCCACCAGGCCAGCAGCATGAATTTATGGGGGTCCTGGATGATTCCCTCCGCTTCCAGCACCCGGGCGATCGGACGGAGCCCCATCCCCGCCTGGATGCGGACGATCCTCGCCTCCGGTTCAGCCACGGGCGGAGGATATAAAAAAAGATAGAAGGAGTGGAAGGCCAGGGTGACGGAGACGAAGAGGGCAAAGACAATGATGGTCAGAAAACGTTTCAAGGGCTATTAACCCCGGCTTCTGGGACGGCTGTCGAGATAACCCTGAAGGATAATCGCCGCCGAAAGGCGGTCGATAACTTTTCTCCGCTTGGCCCGGCTCAAATCGCCTTCCAGGAGGATCCTTTCGGCCGCCACGGTGGAGAGACGTTCGTCCCAGGGGATAATCTTGATGGTCAGCCGGAGGCTAAGCTGCTCGATAAAGGTTTCTACCTTATCCACGGCCCCTCCCCGCGAACCGTCCATGTTGATCGGCAGCCCGACAACCAGTTCTTCCACCTGATGCTCTTCGACCAACCGCGAGATGGCCTCCAGATCCTTGGCCAGGGTGGTTCGGTGGATGGTGGTCAGCGTCTGGGCGGTGATGGTCAGCGGGTCGCTGAGGGCTACGCCGATGGTCTTGCTGCCCAGGTCCAGGCTCATGATCCGCATGGGGCGCTCCTTATCCGACCCAGTGGCTGAGGAGCAATCCAAGGACCATCAACAGTCCCAGGGCCATGTGGGTTTGGATGGTCAGGGCTTGGGCGGGGACGATCTTTCCCGGTTCCGAATAATGCCGCCAACAGATTTTGATCCCCTTGAGGGCCAGCGGGAGGGCCAGCCAGGCGGCCAGTACCATAGGGGACAGCCCCTGGGCGCTCACCAGAACCAGAAGAAAGAGAAAAGGGCTCAGCATTAAGACGGCATAGATCCAGCGCGAAGGGGCTAGTCCCAGCCGCACCACCAGGTTGTGTTTGCCGGCCGCCTTATCGGCCTGATAGTCCGGAAACTCGTTGATCCAGATAATGGCCGTGATCAGGAAGCCCAGGGGAAACCCGAGCAGGAAGGCCTCCCCGGTAAGCTGACCGGAGATCACGTAATAGGTCCCCCAGGTGATCAGAGGTCCGAAGGCCAGAAAAATGGTGATCTCTCCCATTCCATGGGACATGAATTGAATCGGGTTAAGGGAGTAAAAAAGTCCGGCGATCAAGCCCAGCAGACCGATCAGGGCCACATAGGGGCGCCCGTTCGCAATCAGGTAGAGTCCGATGAGCACAGCCAGGGCGAAACAGGCGATCGCGGTCCAGAAAACCCAACGGGCGCTGAGCAGGTTTTCCAGGATCACCCGGCTGCCGCCGCTGAAGGGGGTGGGGTTGGGGTTCAGGCTGTCGCTGCGGGGGGTGTCGATATAGTCGTTGATCAGGTTGCCGGCGCTGTGCAGTGCGCCTACTCCGATCAGGATCAGAAGCAGGTGCAGGACATTTGAAGATCCATCCCGATAAGCCAGGGCCGCGGCCTGCAGGACCGGAAGCAAAGATCCTGTCAAGAAAGGAAGCCTTAAGGCGCGGATATAGGTATTCATTTTTGAAAGCCTATAAGAATCGAACGGATCTGTCAAGATGGGAGGTGAAAAGAAGAGTGAAGGGAATTGTTCGGACGGATCACAGGCGGTCAAACTGGATTTTGTCGACATACTTGACCCACTCGTATCCGTAATACCCTTCAGCCACCAATCGCAGTGGAAAGCCGTGCTTCCGGGTAAGGGGTTCGCCGTTCACCTGGTAAGCCAGAAATACTTTGGCGGATTGGATGTCCTTTAAGGGGAAACGGCCCGTTTTTTCATAGGGACCTGCAGGACCGGAAATGGTGACAAAGTTAACACCCTTTTTCAGTCCCGCCCGCTTGGACAATTCTATCAGGGAGAATCCCTTCCAACGACCGTGATTAGCGAAAAAACCGGGGCAGATCAACAAGACCTGTTTTTCAATCTCGGGCAAGTCCCGGATTTGATCGTAGGTCAGGGTGAGACCTTTTTTGACCTCGCCGGAGACGGTGAGCTTCCAGGCGCCTAAATCCGTAACCTGATCGGAAAGGCCCATGGTGCCGAATTCATTAAGGGGCTGGACTTCCAGGTCCCGGACATCCAGCAGCGCCGGGTTTTCGTTGACCAGGGTTTTCAAGTCGGTGCCTTTCGGCAAGAGGCGCCTGGCGGCCCCCCAGGATATTTCAGGTTGGGAAATCCAATATATGAAGGTCAACAGGAAACCCGTGGGATACCCCGCCAGTTGTTTCAAAAACAGTCTGCGATCCACCATAAAACAGAAAAATCCAATAATAATTGACGCTTATTCATTTTTCAACTTCTTGACAAGGCCGGGCCGGGTGGTTATTTTTAGCTCCAATAAAATTATATAAAATTTCCCGGCTTTTAGGGAAATTTTATTGGTGGAGGAAACTATGCGTTTCGACAAATTTACCATAAAGGTTCAGGAAGCGATCCAGTCGGCCCAGTCGCTGGCCGAAGGAATGGGGCATCAACAGATCGAACCCGAACACCTGCTGACCACTTTCCTGAATCAGCCCGATAATATCATTACGCCCCTTTTGCAGAAACTGGGGGTTAACCCCAATCAGGTTAAAGGCGCGGTGAAAGGCCTGCTGGATAAAATCCCTTCGGTTTCCGGAGCGGGTACGGGCCAAAGCTATCTCTCCTCTCGTCTCAAGGCCGTCCTGGATGCCTCCTTTAAAGAGGCCTCCCAGATGCGGGATGACTTTGTCAGCATGGAGCACCTGCTGATCGTCATGGTTGACCAGAAGGGGGACCCCCTGGCCCAGGCCCTGGGATCCCTGGGGATAACCCGGGAGGCCTTGCTTAAGGCTCTGGTGGACATCCGCGGAAGCCAGCGGGTCACCGACCCCAACCCTGAGGAAAAATACCAGCCTCTGGAAAAATACGCCCGGGACCTGACCGAACTGGCTCGGAGCGGCAAGTTGGACCCGGTGATCGGGCGGGACGACGAAGTGCGGCGGATCATTCAGGTCCTTTCCCGGCGCACCAAAAACAACCCGGTTCTGATTGGGGAACCCGGGGTCGGGAAAACGGCCATTGTCGAGGGTTTGGCCCAGCGGATCGTGAGCGGGGACGTCCCCGAAGGATTGAAAAACAAGCGGGTGGTGGCCTTGGACATGGGGGCCCTGATCGCCGGGGCCAAGTACCGGGGTGAGTTTGAGGACCGCCTTAAGGCCGTGCTCAAGGAAGTGACCGAGGCCCAGGGGGAGATTATCCTGTTCATCGATGAACTTCACACCCTGGTGGGTGCGGGCAAGGCCGAGGGGGCCATGGATGCCTCCAACATGCTGAAGCCGGCTTTGGCCCGGGGCGAGTTGCGCTGCGTGGGGGCCACCACCATCAACGAGTACCGGAAGTACGTGGAAAAGGACGCCGCCCTGGAAAGGCGTTTCCAGCCCGTGTTGGTGACCGAACCTTCGGTGGAAGACACGATCGGCATATTGCGGGGGCTTAAGGAAAAGTACGAAGTTCACCATGGGGTGCGGATCAAAGACTCGGCCATCGTGGCCGCGGCCACCCTGTCCAATCGCTACATCACCGACCGGTTTCTGCCGGACAAGGCCATCGATCTGATTGACGAGTCGGCCTCCAAACTGCGGATCGAGATCGACAGCCTGCCCCAGGAAATCGACGAATTGGAACGGAAGATCGTCCAGTTGGAGATCGAAAAAGAGGCCCTCAAGAAAGAAGTGGATCCCGCTTCTCAGGAGCGGCGCTCTAAAATTGAAAAGGAACTGGACGACTTGAAGGAAAAGAGCCGGACCATGAAGATCCACTGGGAGCTCGAAAAGACGGCCATTCAGAAAATCAGGGAAACCAAGGAGCACATCGAGCAGTTGAAAGTCGAGTCCCAGAATGCCGAACGGCATGGGGATCTGACCCGGGCGGCCGAACTGCGCTACGGGAAGCTGCTGGAGTTGAACCGGGAACTGGAGGAGGAGAATAAAAAGTTAACCGAGCTTCAGAGCACCCAGAAAATGCTGAAAGAGGAAGTGGACGATGAGGACGTGGCGGAAGTGGTGGCCAAATGGACCGGCATCCCGGTTGCCCGAATGATGGAAGGGGAAAAGCAAAAACTCATCCGTATGGAAGAACGGATCCGGGAGCGGGTGATCGGTCAGGACGAGGCTCTCCGGGTGGTGGCCAACGCCGTGCGACGCGCCCGTTCCGGCCTGCAGGATCCCGACCGGCCTATCGGATCCTTTATCTTCATGGGCCCCACCGGGGTCGGGAAAACCGAATTGGCCAAGGCCCTGGCCGAGTTCCTGTTCGACGACGAGCAGGCCATGGTGCGCGTGGATATGTCCGAATACATGGAAAAGCATTCGGTTTCCCGGTTGATCGGGGCGCCCCCGGGCTATGTGGGCTACGAGGAAGGGGGATTCCTGACCGAGGCGGTTCGTCGGCGTCCCTACTCGGTGATCCTGTTTGATGAGATTGAAAAGGCCCATCCCGAAGTCTTTAATGCCCTGCTGCAGATCCTGGACGACGGCCGCATGACCGACGGACAGGGCCGAACCGTGGATTTCAAGAACACCCTGGTGATCATGACCTCCAATATCGGCAGCCAGTATATCGTGGAGTTGACCGAACGGGAACGCGAGGAAATGGTCCGGCGGGTCATGGAGGCCCTGCGGGCCCATTTCAAGCCTGAATTCCTTAACCGGATCGATGACATCGTCATTTTTCACAGCCTGGACCGCGATCAGATCAAGGCCATTATCGATATCCAGGTGCAGATCCTTCAGAAAAGGCTGGCCGAACGGCAGTTGGAGATCGAACTGTCGGACGCCACCCGGGAACTGATTTCCAAGGAAGGTTTTGATCCCGTCTATGGGGCCCGGCCTCTGAAGCGGGTTATTCAACACCGGATCCAGGATGCCCTGGCCCTGAAGCTGCTGGAAGGAGAATTCGGGGAGAAGGACAAGATCATCGTGGACGCCACGCCGAAAGGCGAGGTGCTGTTCAGAAAAGGGTAGGGCCGGTTCCGGCTCCGGTTTTCCTTGACAGGGAGTTGGGGGTGGGGGAAAATAATAACTTACGCAGTTCACAATGGTTTTTTCGTAGGGGAGGGGTTAACCCCCTCCCGAGCCTTAGGAATCGGGGATACACCTTTTTCCTAAAATTAGATCAGGATATATGCCCGGGTGGGTGCGGGAGGGGATTAACCCCTCCCCTACACAAGAACTTTGGGCTTCAACTCATGTTAATTATTAACGAACGTTAGTGTCGATTTGATCTACCTATTGAAGGAGTAACCCCTATGTTTTCAAATACCATGAAGACCACCTTTTTACTGGCCCTGATGACGGTGCTGATCATTTTGATCGGGCGGGCCATCGGGGGTCAGCAGGGGATGGTCCTGGCCTTTGTGCTGGCCGGGGTCATGAATCTGGGCAGTTACTGGTTTTCCGATAAGATCGTCTTGGCCATGTACCGGGCCCAAGAGATTTCACCCCAGGAACACCCGGGGATTCATCAAATAGTGGGCGAACTGGCGCAAATCGCCGGGATCCCCAAGCCCCGGGTCTATCTCATCGAGGATGATTCACCCAATGCCTTTGCCACCGGAAGAAATCCGCAGCATGCCGTGGTGGCGGTGACCACCGGGATCATGCGTATCCTCTCCCGGGAGGAATTGCGTGGGGTTTTGGCCCATGAGTTGGGCCACGTAAAAAACCGGGATATCCTGATCGGGTCCATTGCCGCCACCATGGCCGGGGCTATTATGATGATTGCCAATATGGCCCGCTTCGCGGCTATTTTCGGAGGAGGGCGCAGCAGTGACGAGGAAGGCGGAGGAGGGGGGATTGTCGGGATGCTGGTTTTGACCATCGTGGCCCCGATCGCGGCCATGCTGATCCAGATGGCCATATCCCGTTCCCGGGAATATCTGGCCGACGCCTCCGGTGCCCAGTTCTCCCATAACCCTCTGAGTCTGGCCTCGGCTCTCGAAAAATTGCAGCGGGCCTCTCAGCAGATCCCGATGGAGGATGCCAAACCGGCCACGGCCCACATGTTTATTGTCAACCCCTTATCGGGCCGGAGCCTGATGAATCTTTTCAGTACCCACCCCCCGATCGAAGATCGAATCGCCCGGTTGCGAGGCATGAGATAGCTAAAAGAAGTAAAAACGCTACGTTGTTTTAAGGGATGAACATCGAACATCGAACGTCCAACATCCAATGAAAAGGCAACAAACAAAGGCCGAACACTCAAGTCCCGCTTCATCGGGATTTTTTTATCTTTTCCAATTCAACATTCGATGTTGGACGTTCGATGTTGGACGTTCATTTTTTTGATACCCGCTAGCATAATTCTTCCTCCCTAATCCGACCTCCGTTTTTTGTTTGGCATAAGGAAGTTGACATTTCCACCCCCTTGGCATAAGAATCCTGAGGCGATAATTTTGAATTAGGCTACATTGGAAATAGGACGGATTCGCAAAAACTCGTCTTTTGACTTTTCGCGAGTCCGTCAAGTAAGGATTCGATCCGAATAAAAGGAGTTCATTATGTCCTGTGTCATCGTAGTAGGCAGCCAGTGGGGGGACGAGGGAAAAGGCAAGGTCGTTGACCTCTTGACCCAAGGGGCGGATGTGGTGGTCCGTTTCCAGGGGGGCAACAATGCCGGCCATACGTTGGTAGTGAACGGAAACCAATTCATCCTGCACCTGATCCCCTCCGGGATCCTCCATCTCGGAAAGAGCTGTTTGATCGGCAACGGGGTGGTGGTAGACCTTGAAGTGCTGCATAAGGAGATTATCGGGCTTCGGGATCGCGGGTTGCCCCTGGGACCGGAAAATCTGGCCATCAGCGAAAAGGCTCATTTGATTCTTCCCTACCACAAACACCTGGATATGGCCCGGGAAGCGGCCAAGGGGTCGGGGTCCATCGGGACTACCGGGCGGGGTATCGGTCCCTGCTATGAAGACAAGGTCGCCCGGGTCGGGATCCGGGTTTCCGACCTCCTGGATGAGCAGGTTTTCAGCGAAAAGGTCAGGGAGAATTTAAAGGAGAAAAATTTTCTTTTTGAACATTACCTCAAGGTTCCGACCTTGGACCCCCGAGAGATCTGCAAAAGCTTCCTGCCCCTGGCCGATTTCATCCGACCTTACGTGGCCAACGTTTCCCTTTTGATCGATGAGGCCATTAAAAACAATAAAAGGATTTTATTCGAGGGAGCCCAAGGCACCCATCTGGATATCGACCACGGGACCTATCCCTATGTCACCTCTTCCAACCCGGTGGCCGGAAGCGTCTGCGCCGGGGCCGGTTTGGGTCCGAACAAGATCAAGGCGGTCGTAGGAATCGTTAAGGCCTATACCACCCGGGTGGGCGGGGGGCCCTTCCCGACGGAATTGTCGGACGCTACCGGGCTCTTCCTGAGAGAAAAAGGCGGGGAATACGGGGCCACCACCGGGCGACCCAGACGTTGTGGCTGGCTGGATGCCGTGATCCTTCGCGATTCCGCCCGGCTGAACGGATTGACCCACTTAGCGATCACCAAGCTGGATGTTTTGTCCGGCATTAAAACCTTGAAAATATGCACGGCTTACTCTTATCAGGGACAAACGCTTCAATCTCTGCCCGCTCCGTTGAAAGCCCTGGAGGGCTGCCGGCCTATCTATGAGGACCTGCCCGGCTGGTCGCAAGATCTCAAGGGGATTCGAAAACGCCAGGACCTCCCCGCTGAAGCCCGGAATTATCTTCGGCGAATGGAAGAGCTGATGCAAGTGCCGATAGGCATCATTTCTCTGGGCCCGGATCGGGAAGAGACCATTACGGAAAGCAATCCCTTTGATTTTTCGGGATAGGGAAGAGGACATTCATGTCGGCCGTTTATCCGAAGGCCCTGATTTTTGATTTTGAAGGGACCCTGGTTGATTTTCAATGGCGTTTGCCGGAGGCGGAGGCCGAAGGCGCCGCGGCCCTGGCAAATCTGGGGATGATCCCGGAAGGACGGGGGGGCAGTTACGCCGATCTGATGAATATCGCCTGCCGGTACCAGGAAAACTTTGGGCGCTCCGAGGGGGTGACGGCTCTTTCCGGGATATACGATCGATACGACGCCGATGCCTTGACTCGCTGGCAAGTCAGGAATGGGGTTCTGGAGACCTTAAAGGCAATCAGAGCCCGGGGGGGCACCACTGGTCTGGTCAGCAATGTGGGGACCGCCAGTCTGATAAAAGCCTTAGAAGTGCTGGGGTTGCGTCCTTTACTGGACGCCGCGGTCAGCCGTAACGATGCCCGATGGCTCAAGCCCCACCCGGCAGGTCTCCAATTGGTTTGTCGTCGTTTAGGTTGTCAAGCCAAGGAGGTCTGGTACGTGGGAGACAGCCTGGATGACATTAAGGCCGCTCGGAATGCCGGGGTCCTGGTGGCGATCGTCCAGGGAGGGCAGAATACGATGGCCGAGATCAAGAAAGCCAAACCCGATTGGGTTATTGCCGAATTGCCGGACCTGTTGACCCTGCCCGGGCCAGGTTAGGAACCTTGACATTTGACTGATAAATAAGTATATTAAAAAGTTAAAGATAACCCTTAAAAAAGGCGATAGAACAGGGCGAGAGTGGCGGAGTTGGTAGACGCACTGGACTTAGGATCCAGCCCTGGCGACAGGGTGGGGGTTCAAATCCCCCCTCTCGCACCAATAACGGCGTGACAAGGACAAGGCTATGAAAATACAGGTGGAAGATTTATCTCCGATCCGAAAAAAATTGATCATCGAGGTCGAACCGGAAAAAGTAAAAGAAGAATGGGAGACGGTTTACCGGGGCGTCAACAAGAAGGTCAAAATGAAGGGGTTCAGGCCTGGAAAGGTTCCCCGCAGTCTGGTGGAACGGTATTATGGTCCTCAAATCGAGGATGAAGTGATCCGAAACCTGGTGTCCAGAAACTACCCGGAGGCCTTGAAAGAATCCCAGTTGATTCCCATAGCCATGCCCCAGTTGGACCAACCGGCCCTTAATCCCGAGGGGCCCTTTACGTTTCAAGCCACGATCGAATTGAAACCGGAGATCGTCATTTCGGATTATAAGGGATTGTCTTTGAACCGGCAGGAGGTATCCGTAAAGGAAGAGGACGTGGAGAACAGGCTAGGTCTCATCCAACGGTCCCATGGCGTATTATCCACCCTGGAAACGGAACGACCGCTTCAAGAGGGAGATTTCGCGGTCATCGATTATAATTCCTGGTTGGATGACCAGCCCTTGCCCGACGGTTCGGCCGCCAATTATGATTTGGAAGTAGGCAGCGGGTATTTTAACGCCGATTTCGAAAAAGAGCTGCTGGGCCTGACAAAAGGTGAAACCAAGGAATTTGAGATTCAATTCCCGGAAACCCATGGGAATGCCTTGCTGGCCGGTAAAAGGATAAAATACCGGGTCACCCTGAAAGAGATCAAAGAACGAAACCTTCCGGATTTAAACGATGAGTTTGCTAAAAACCTGCAGGAGGGGTTATTCGATTCCCTGGAGGACCTCAAGGCTAAGATCCGGGAAGATCTGGGAAATATGGAAAAACAGCGGGCGGAAGCTAAAGAGAACGAAGAACTCCTGGATCAGCTCGTGGCCAAAACGGAGTTTGAGATCCCCGAAGGGTTGGTCGGTCAGGAAATGGAGGAAATGATGGCCCGCTTGGAACAGGATATGACCCGACGAGGGATGACCTGGCCCCAAACCGAGGCCGACCGCAATCGAATCAGGGAAAATATGAAACCCGTTGCCCAGAAAAGGGTGCGGAGGCAATTGATTTTGGAAAAAATTGCGGCCTTGGAGTCGCTGGAGGTAAATAAAGAAGAACTGGAAGCCGAATTCGCCAAGATCGCTCAAGGGGTCAACCAATCGGTTGGTTTTGTGCGGGAAGTGTATCAGAAAAACAACATGCTTCCCCAGTTGAGCGCCCAGTTGCTCGAAGAAAAGACCTTGACCTTTTTAAAGGATCAAGCCCAAATCACTCATTCATAGTAACATTGAGGAATAACTATGGCGTTAATACCTATTGTAGTCGAGCAGGACAGCCGGGGAGAAAGGGCTTATGATATATATTCCCGTCTGCTCAAGGACCGAATTCTCTTTGTAGGTTCCCCCATTGAGGACCATATTGCCAATCTGATTATCGCCCAGCTCCTTTTTTTGGAGGCTGATGATCCGGATAAGGATATCCATATGTATATCAATTCTCCGGGTGGCGTGGTCACTTCCGGTCTGGCGATTTACGACACCATGCAGTATATCAAACCGAATATTTCCACCTTGTGCCTCGGACAGGCCTCTAGTATGGGCGCCTTGTTGCTGGCGGCCGGTGCTCCGGGGATGCGTTATGCCTTGCCCCACTCTCGGATACTGATCCATCAACCCTTAGGGGGGTTTCAGGGACAGGCCACCGATGTGGATATCCAGGCTCGCGAGATTTTGCGGATGCGGGAGGAGTTAAACAATATCTTGGTCCGGCATACTGGGCAGCTCTATGAAAAAATTGAAAAAGACACGGATCGGGACTTTTTCATGACCGGGGAACAGGCCAAGGAATACGGTATTGTGGACAAGGTGATTTCTCAGCGAGAAGCGGCCCCGGCCGTTGTCAGTTAAGTTTAAGTCAAGGCGGAAAAAAGGAAGGCAGTATGAACAAGAGAGGTAACGATAAGGGCAAAGGGAACGACCTGGTCTGCTCTTTTTGCGGGAAGAACCAGGAAGAGGTCAAGAAGTTGATCGCCGGGCCTTCGGTCTATATTTGTGATGAATGCATCGGTCTTTGCAATGAAATCATTGCCGAGGAGTATGAGAAGGAGGAGGCCCAGACCGGTGATAAAGTCCCCAAGCCGGCGGACATCAAGGCTACGCTGGACCAATACGTCATCGAACAGGAAAAAGCCAAGAAAATATTGTCGGTGGCTGTTCACAATCACTACCAACGCATCGACACCAAGATCGACATGGACGGGGTGGATCTGCAAAAAAGTAATATCCTGTTAATCGGTCCCACCGGGTCCGGCAAGACGCTTTTGGCCCAGACCCTGGCCAAAATTTTAAGAGTGCCCTTTACCATCGCCGACGCCACGGCACTGACGGAAGCCGGTTATGTGGGCGAGGACGTAGAAAATATCATTTTGAATCTGTTGCAGGCCGCCGAATACGATGTGGAACGGGCCAGTCGCGGGATCGTTTATATCGACGAGATCGATAAAATTGCCCGCAAGTCGGAAAACATCTCCATCACCCGGGATGTTTCCGGGGAGGGGGTTCAGCAGGCGCTGCTCAAGATCATCGAGGGGACCATGGCCAGTGTCCCTCCCAAGGGGGGACGGAAACACCCGCAACAGGAATTTGTCCGGGTGGATACCTCCAATATCCTTTTTATTTGCGGGGGGGCCTTCAACGGACTGGATAAGATAATCCAAGGCCGGTTAGGCGCCAAGGCCATGGGCTTCGGGGCCAATATTCAAAAACGCTCCGAAAAAAAGCGCTTGGGAGAGATCTTGGATGCGGTTCGACCGGAGGACTTGCTTAAATTCGGATTGATTCCGGAATTTATCGGCCGCCTGCCGGTTATCGCCACCTTGGATGAACTGAGCGAAGAGGCTTTGATTCGTATCCTCCGGGAACCCAAAAACGCCATCGTGCGTCAGTATCAAAAACTTTTCCAGTTGCAGGGTGTGGATTTGAAGTTCACCGAGGGGGCCATTAAGGCCGTTGCCCGGGAGGCGTTGAAGCGAAAATCCGGGGCCCGGGGACTGCGTTCCATCCTGGAAAATTCCATGCTGGATATCATGTTTGAGATTCCCTCCTTGAATAATGTGCGGGAATGCATCATCAGCGAGGAAGTGGTATTAACCAAGGAGGCGCCCATCCTCCTTTATGAAAACCAGGCCGAATCGGCCTAAAGGAAGTGTTTTATGTCGGAAATCATTTCTAAAGATCAGAATCAGCCCCGGGGTCTCAAACAGATCATCCCGGTGCTGCCGCTCCGAGACATCGTTGTTTTCCCAGGAATGGTGGCCCCTTTGTTTGTGGGGCGGGAAAAATCCATTCAGGCCCTGGAATACAGCATGTCCCTGGAAAAAGATGTTTTTCTCCTGGCCCAGCGTCAGGCCAAAATAGACGACCCTTCGGAAAGAGAGCTGTACCAGATAGGAACCGTGAGCACGATTCTGCAGATGCTTCGTCTGCCCGACGGGACGGTGAAGGTCCTGATCGAGGGACGTTATCGGGCCCGGGCCCGGCGGTATCTGCCCAATAAGACTTTCTTCCTGGTGGAAGTGGAGGAGCTCTCGGATCTGCCGGCCACGGAATCCGAAAGAGAAGCATTGGTCCGAACGGTCAAGACCACCTTTGAAAATTATCAGAAGTTCAACAAGAAAATTCCCCAGGAACTGGTCCATACCATCAACGGCCTTGATGATCCCAGCCGCCTGGTCGATGCCCTGGTCCCCCACTTAGGCATCAAGTTGGAGCAGAAACAGGAGATCCTGGAGATCATCCAGGTCAGCCAACGACTGGAAAAGCTTTACGAATTCATGCGGGGCGAAATCGATATTTTAGAGATCGAACAGCGCATCAAAGGCCGGGTCAAGAAGCAAATGGAAAAGACCCAGCGAGATTACTACCTGAACGAGCAGATGCGGGCCATTCAGAAGGAGATGGGGGAACAGGACGATTTCAAGAATGAGATCCAGGAACTGGAAAAGCAGATTAAACGCAAACGCATGTCCAAGGAGGCCGGCACCAAGGTCCGCCATGAGCTGAAAAAATTGAAGATGATGTCCCCCATGTCAGCGGAAGCGACCGTGGTGCGCAATTACATCGACTGGCTGATCGCCCTGCCCTGGTTCAACAAAAGCCGGGTGAAGCTGGATATCGACGAAGCGGAAAAGATCCTGAATGAAGACCACTACGGCCTGGAAAAGCCGAAAGAGCGGATCCTGGAATACCTGGCGGTCCAGAGCCTGAATAAAAAGATCCGCGGCCCGATCCTTTGCTTCGTCGGCCCCCCCGGCGTGGGGAAAACCTCTCTGGCCAAATCGATTGCCCGGGCCACGGGGCGCAACTTTATCCGCCTCTCTCTGGGCGGGGTTCGCGATGAAGCCGAAATTCGGGGCCATCGGCGGACCTATATCGGGGCGCTTCCGGGGAAGATCGTCCAATCGTTGCGCAAGGTCAAGTCCAACAATCCGGTTTTTTGCCTGGATGAAGTGGACAAGATGAGCACGGATTTCCGCGGCGATCCCTCGGCGGCCTTGCTGGAAGTCCTGGATCCGGAACAGAACTTCGCCTTCAACGACCATTATCTGGATATCGATTACGACCTGTCGGAAATCTTTTTTATTACCACGGCCAACACCCTCTATTCCATCCCCCCGCCCTTGCAGGACCGCATGGAAATCATCCGCCTGCCGGGCTATACGGAACAGGAAAAACAGCAAATCGCCCGCCAGTTTTTAGTGAAGAAACAGGTGGAGGCGAACGGTCTCAAGCCCGAACATATCGAGATTTCCGATAACGCCATTTTGTCGATTATTCGCCACTATACCCGGGAGGCCGGGGTCCGCAACCTGGAGCGGGAGATAGCCTCTCTGTGCCGGAAGGTGGCCAAGGAAGTGGTCAAGAAGGGGATGGAAACCCGGGTGGAGATCAACGCCGCCTCCATTCCCAAATACCTGGGAGTATCCAAATTCCGTTACGGGGAAACCGAAGAAAAGGACGAGATCGGCATCACCACCGGCCTGGCCTGGACGGAATTCGGCGGGGAACTCCTCTTGACCGAGGTAGTGCTTATGCCGGGCAAGGGCAAGCTGATCATCACCGGAAAGCTGGGTGAGGTCATGCAGGAATCGGCCCAGGCGGCCTTGAGCTACGTGCGTTCCCGGGCGGAACGTCTGGGGCTGCCCATCAATTTTTATCAGAAGATGGATATCCATATCCATATCCCCGAGGGGGCCATCCCCAAGGACGGACCGTCGGCGGGGATCACCATCGCCACCTCCATCGTCTCGGCCCTGCTCAAGAACCCGGTCAAACGGAAAGTGGCCATGACCGGGGAGATCACCTTGCGCGGTCGGGTCCTGCCCATAGGCGGGTTGAAGGAAAAGTTGATTGCCGCCCAGCGTGGAAAGGTGGAGCGGGTGATTATCCCCAAGGATAACGAGAAGGACCTGAAGGATATTCCGTCCAAGGTATTGAAGACCATGGAAATCATCCCGGTGGAGCACATGGACGAGGTGTTGAGAGCGGCCCTGGTGCTGGAGGATCCGGCAACCCTGTTCAAACCAGTTCCGGAGGGCGAATGCACGCCATTTTATCTGGAAGAGGTCCCGGTTTCCCCGGAGGTAATGGCGCATTAAAGAGCGGGATACCGAAAAAAGAGTTCTAAATTTTGCTTAGAAATCCGAAATCCGAATTTCGAAACTCGAAACAAATTCAAATGATCAAATCTCAAAATTCGAAACATTTTTGTTTTAAATTTTTTGATTTTGGACCTTCGTGTTTGTTTCGGATTTCGTGCTTCGAATTTCGAATTTAGTTTTCCCATATGTATCTCCTAAAACATATCAAACTGGACAAGGATTCGATCCTGATCGGGCGGCCCAGGGAGGAGGAATGGACCTCCCTGGCCCAGTCAGGGCTATCGGATGGTGCTGGACATCCTGCCCCCTGAACTGCGGGACAAGGGACTGGCCAAACGGGTGAAGGCGGCCGGGATGAAATATACCGCCATCCCGGTGGAGTCCTGCGATCTCGCTTCCTGTCGAATCGATGAACCCTGGGTAGTCAAGTTTTCCCGGTTTATCCGCGACAGCGATCAATACCCTTTCATTCTCTACACCGATGACGAGACCCTGGGCCTGAGCCTGGTAGTGTTGGCCAACCTGTTTCCCACGGGGGCCTCGGCCGGGGACGTGATCCGAGCCGTGGAAAAATTGGACCGGCCGCTCAAGGGGCGCCCGGATATCAAGCGTTTCCTCACCGAATATTACCGCCATTACCGTCGGCCCAAAGGCCGCCGAAGCGCCGAACTGCCACTAAAGCCTTTATAAGTTCCCTCCTCTCCGGTTTACGAAACCAATTACCGCAAAGGGGGTAGCCCCGCCTAATGTGATGTATAGTTAGAATAAATATGCAAATTGGAGCAACGGTGAGGACTACGATTGATGTCAAAAATGATCTATTAGTTGCGCTTATGGAACGCACCAAGATTCGAAGCAAAACCAAGGCCATCGAACAGGCCATCCAGGAGTATCTTGATAGATTGAATCAATTCTTCGCGGGAAGAGTCTTTTAAAAGATACCCGTCCGCACCGGCCTCCAAGACGGCGGCCCGGTGTTCAGGTGTATCATGAACGGTGAAAGCCAGGATCTTAGTCTTCGGCCATTTTTTTTTGATCTCCCTGGTAGCGGCCATGCCGTCCATCCGGGGCATGGATAGATCCATCAAAACCAAGTCGGGAAGCAATCTTTCGACGGAATTAATGGCTTCCAGCCCATCGGCGGCTTCACCGACGATATCGTAGAAGGGGGAAAGAAGGGATTTCAATCCCGCCCGGAGAGTGGGGTGGTCATCGACGATAAGGATGCGCTGGGGCTCATCCATTAGTAAGAGATTCCTTCTCTTAATAAAGGCATCAAAGCTAGAGACCAAAATTAGAAAACATATTTTTTCGGAAAAGGCGTATTTTAACTCGGACGTCCGTTTTAAACGGGCCAAACGGCCCGGATAACCGTCCCTTTTCCTTTGGCGGACTCAATGGAAAAGGAACCGCCGGAGAATTCAACCCGTTCTTTCATGCTGGAGAGCCCCAGGCCTTTTTTTAAACTATCCCGGGAGGATACACTTTCCAGATCAAATCCTTCTCCATTATCTCGGATACACAGTTCTATCGTGTCGTCGACTTTTTGCAGCCCGAAATATACCGAGTCGGCCTTGGCATATTTGCCGATATTATTCATGGCCTCCTGGGCAATTCTAAAAAAGGAGATTTTCAGATCTTCCGGCAGCTCCTCTTCCCGGATGATAACCGCTTGTTCAACCTTGATGCCGGAGTAAATCGTTTCAAATCTCCGGCAGAACCAGGAGAGGGTGGCCAAGAGGCCCAGGTCGTCCAAAAGAGGGGGCCTCAAATCGGCCTGAATTCTGCGGGCCTCTCCAATCGTATTCAGGACGAGGGGGATGAGGGTCTCCAGGTGTTTGGAAATATTCAAGGTCTCGTCTTTGGGAAGCTGATAGATGGCCTCTTCCACCTTGAATTTGATGGCACTCAGGGACGATCCCAGGACATCGTGCACTTCCAGGGCGATCCGTCTCCTTTCATTCTCCTGGGCGGAGAGGATCTGGGAGGCCAGGATGCGCAGTTGCTGTTTTGATTCCTGCAAGGCCTGCCCCATCTTCCGTCGCTCGGCGATTTCGATGGTCAGCTCTTTATTGCTTTGAGCCAGCTCCGCGGTTCGTTCGCTGAACCCGGACTTCCAGCTCATCTCGGGCGTTGCTAAGCTTCTCCTCCATTTGCCTTTGTTCGGTGATGTCCGTGTTGGTCCCGAACCATTGAGTGATGCGGCCTTCGGTATCTTTCATGGGCAACACGCGGGTCAAAAATTGGCGGAAGCGGCCGTCCGCTCCACGCAATGGGAAGATCATATCGAAAGGCTTGCCCGTAGCAATGGAGTCTTTCCACCGTTTCAATACTTCCGGCAGTATCTCCGGATCATGCACGATCTGCCAACCCCAGCCCGCCATCTGATCCGGCGTTGTTCCCGTGTAATCATACCAGCGCTGGCTGTACCAGAAGATATAACCGTCACCTTGGGCAATCCAGGCAAGCTGCGGAATCGAGTTCGCCATCTGACGGAATCGCTCCTCGCTCTCCTTAAGTGCCCGCTCGGCCTCTTTTTGTTCGGTAATGACGTCAAAGATGGCCACGAAGTGTTCTTTTCGGGGGCAATAGACGGAGATTGAGAACCACATGCCCAAGGCTCCCACATAGGTCTCAAAACGCTCGGGGACGCCGGTAGTGGCCACCCGTCCGTAAATTTGGATTAATTCGGGATCGGATTCCCGTACGCCGGGAATGACCTCGGACACCTTTTTCCCCGTTACATTCTTTAACCCGGTCAAGGTTCCAAAGGCGTGATTGACATTGAGGTAGATAAAGTCTTGCGGTTTCCCTTCTTCAAAGATCATTCTGCAGTAGGCATAGCCATTCAGCATGTTATCGAACAAAGAGCGGTAGTACTCTTCGCTCTCCCGCAGTTCCTCTTCGGCCCGTTGGCGTTCGGTCATCTCCCTTTCCAGATCCGCTTTGGAGGCCGTCACTTTTTTTAGAGCAGAGGTCATCCGGTTGAAGGCATGGGATAACTCGCCGATTTCATCATGCCTCTTCTCCTCGATGACAAAATCAAGATTGCCGGAGCCGATGACGGCCGTCCCGGCCCGGAGGGTCACTATCGATTTCAGAATGCGGCGATAGGTCAGCATATAGCTGACAACAAGAAATAGACCGAACAAACCCACCATCACGTACATAAGCATGGTTCTTGTTTCTGTAAGCTGGTCTATCTGTTGCCGCAATAACTGGGACAACCGGGAAGCATCCGCCACCAAGCCCTGAGATTGGACCGCCATCCGGCTCCACGAGACCTGAAAAAACGCCGGTTCAAAGGCGCCATTTCGATTATGGGATGGACTTTCCTGAGAAGAGGCAGCGCTGTCGAACACCTCTTTGAACCGGTTTTTGTTCGCCTGTATATTGGTGACGAGCGATCGCTGCCCGGGTCCGTCAACGTGCAAACTGGCTACTTCCGCCGAAAAGGCGGCAAATCTTGAGCGCCATCGGTTAAGTTGCTGGCTTTCGCGGTAAATCAGGTAGTCATTGGCCAGATAACTAAGCTCGCTGGCCCCCTGGGCGATAGTAGCGGCTATCCTTTCCTGCCGGCTGGTCTTGTCCACCTGTTGATTCGTGATGATCGCCGAGGCCGCGATAAGGGCCAGGATAATGCTGAACAGGAGCAGGGTGATGATAAATTGTGTCCTTAGTCTCATGAGTTTTCCTCAAACGATGATCCGTGATGCTATCTTATTATACTTACTGCTTCCGGTTTTATGGCCTTCAGATTATCCAGGTTGATATAATTCTTAAAATCAGGCATCTTCTTTTCAAAAGTTAGGTTGTGGCTCATCATCCAACGGGCCTCATCTTCCATGGCGGCGATGAGCGACTGGTCAAGAGAAAGGGAAAACTGGTAACGTTGCCAGATCCTTTCCATGACCGTCTCATCAAATTTCAACCGATTCCTGACGATAGTTTTGGCCTCATTTTGGTGACGAGCGAGATAGCCTTCCGCCTGAGTTATCGATTTCAAAAGCCGTTTTACGATATGGGAACGGTTTTTTGCCCAATTGCCGGTACTGACTAAATTCCAGTAAGCCTGCTGGCTGCTTTGTAACGCCCTTGTGAGTACTTCCTTACCCAGATGTTGATCTATTCGTGTTACCCACGGTTCCCAGGTGACGACGGCGTCAACTTCGCCGGTGGCCATAGCCTTTTCCGCATCTGCCGCCCTAATGTCAACGAGTGTTACCTGGGCAAGGTTCAGACCATGCAAGCCGAACGTTCTTCCCAGGTAGAACTCTGAAATCGTTTTTAGAGTAACGCCAACCTTCTTCCCCCTGAGGTCCTGAAGTGTCTTGATTCCACTATCGGTACGCCAGAGAATGAAAGTATTTTCGTACTTGGCTATGGTTCCAAGGTTCATGAGATCCTTTCTATTAAGTATTTGCCTCACGGTCACGAACTCAGACGCTGTCGCAATATCCGCTTCACCATTTAACATGCCGGCGGTTGCAGTTGCTCCGGAATCATAATTTTCTTTGAGAGTAACCTGAAGACCATTACGGGCGAAGAAATCCTGAGCTTCCGCAACGTAGAGCAGCGCATTAATCTCGGTTGGCACAGTCGCAATCGTTATGGCCTCCATCTTCCCGGAATACTCGCCTCGGGAACAGGACCATAGACCGCTGGCCGCTGCCAGGAAGAGCAACACAACAAAAAAAATGGCTTTACTCCGCATCTGACTTACCCCCCACTCCGCAAAAATCCGTCCGTCCGATTTCTATGGTTCTATTCCGAAATCTGCTCACCTTATGATGTTGACCGAGTTAGGGTTTACCTCCTTGAGGCTCTTCGTATGAATGAAATCAAGGAAATTAGGAATCGTTTTTTTCCCCGCGGTTAGATTATTATGGATCATCCACCGCGCCTCATCCTCCATGGCCGTGATGAGAGATTGGTCGAGGGTGAGGGAGAATAAGTTCCGTTGCCAGATCCGATCAACGGTTCCGGCGTCTAAGTGGAGTCGTTTCTGCACGATCGCCTTGGCCTCCTTCGGGTGTTGGGCCAGGTACAGGTTGGCCTGCTCGAGCGCTTTCAAAAGCCGGACCAATAAACCCTGGTTCCGGGTGATCCAATCATTGCGGCCGGTAAGAACCCCGTAAAGCCACTGGCCGCTTTGGACCGACCATCCAACCGCACCGGCACCCAAGGAGCTCTTGATCGAATCGTAAAATGGCGGGGAGGTGACGACCGCGTCGACCTCCCCTTTTTTGATCGATCCCACGCCTTCGGAAAAATTCATATCGACCAGGGTGACATCATGGATACTCAAGCCATGCAGGTCAAGGAACCGACCCAAATAGAACTCCAATATGGTATTTCGCATGAGTCCGATCCTCTTTCCGGCCAGATCGGATACTTTTTCGATTCCATGATCCTTTCTTCCGATAATTGAAAGGAGATCGGCCTTGACAATGGTAGAGACGGCGCTTATCTTCTCGTTCCTAAATGCGCCACCGACAATCACGTACTCGGTCGGCCCCGAAACATCGACTTCGCCTTTGAGCATGGCCTGGTACGAGGCCAGAGCCACTTCAAAGGGTCGTAGGGTCACCTTTACCCCGTTAGCCGCGAAGAAATTAAGCTTGTCGGCGATATAGATGGCTGAGGCCGCTTCACCCTCACCGAAACCGAGAGTGAGCGTGCCGACGATCTCCTCCTGTTTCTGCCCCGAATGGTAGACATGCCAGGCGACAGGTCCCGCTATCGCCAGCATCAAGAGGACTATGATCGCTGCCAGGGATTTCTTCTTCACCATTTTGCCACACCTTTTCTCCGCGCCGGATGATATTCACCGCCTGGGATGAGTCTACAATAGGCAGTATGAGCCAAATAGGTTGAGAAGATCCTGGGCCACGACAAGCCCATTTAGATGGAGGGGTCCGCTTGATCCACCCTGCAGGACTTCTACATCAAATTTCTTAACGCCCGCTCATAGGCCTGGTAGGATGGATGGCCGAAAAGAATGAAGCCGACCCGGTCGAAGACCGGGTTTTCTTGGATGAACCCCACTACCGTTTTCAGGGCAATTGCCGCCGCCTCGTCCAGGGGATACCCATAAGCCCCGGTGCTGAGCGACGGGAAGGTCAGGGAGCGAATCCCTTTTTTCTGAGCCAGTTTCAGACTTTCCCGATAGGCGCTGGCCAATTGTTTTTCTTCTCCACGGGTTCCGTCCCGATAAATCGGACCCACGGTGTGGATCACATACCGAGCCTTCAAGTTCCCGCCGGTGGTGATAACGGCCTGTCCGGTGGGGCACTCTCCGATTTTTCGGCATTCCTCCATGATGGCCGGTCCGCCGGCGCGGTGGATGGCCCCGTCCACGCCTCCTCCTCCAGCCAGTCGGGAATTGGCGGCGTTGACGATGGCCTCGGTTTCCTGCCGGGTGATGTCGCCCTCCTCCAGGAAGAATAAGGTCTCTCCGAATTTAACTTCCATTAGTCCTCCCTTTTGAAGACGTTGGGCGCAGAGCGCGGAGCGCTTAGCGTAAAGAGCAAAGAGTATAGGAAGAGATAAAAGCAAAGATTAAACCGATAAACAGATTTTGTTATGCCTTCTTTCGCTCAGCGCCCAGCGCTCTGCTCTCTGCCGGTTCAGAACTTTTTCATGGCTTCCTGCAAACGTTTCCGTGCATCCTCACTATACCACATCCTCAAAAAGGTCTGGATGTCTTCCTCCAGTTTTTGCCGGCCCTTGCCGGCTATCTCGGACGTCCGATTGGTTTTGATGATCTGGAAGGCTTCCCGGGGGAGGCGGCCGAGGGTCCGGGCTTTGGAAACGGCTTCTTTCAGGAGCTCTTCGGAAGAAACCAAGGCGTCCAGAAATTTCATTTGAAGGGCGTCTTCGGCCGGCACCAGGGCGCCGGTGTACATGATCTCGGTGGCCGCCCGATCCCCCACCAGTTGGCGGAGGATCAAATCGGCGATGTAGGGCACCGGGACTCCGATCTGAATCTCATTCAACCCGCATAATTTTTTCCCCTGGGCCATAAAACGATAGTCGCAGCAGGAGGCCAGAATAAAGCCGCCGGCCACGGCATGACCGGTCAGGGCGGCCACCGTGGGCCGGGGCAGGGTATAGAGGTCGAGGCAAATTTGGTTGAAGGAGTGAAAAAAATCCTTGAACCCCGAGACCTCCTGGGGATAAAGTTCGGGGAGGTCAAAACCGGCAGAGAAGAACTTTTCGTTGGCGCTGGTCAGCACCAGGGCGGAGATTTCGGGGTCGTTTCTGATCTCTCCCAGGCTGTCTTCCAGTTCCTTTAATAGCTCCGCATTGAGGGCGTTGGTGACGCCGTGGTTGAGTTTCAGAATTCGGACCGAATCTTCCGTGACCGCATTAATCCATTTCATCTTGATTCCTTTCTGTAGCACAGCCGCCCCCGGCTGTGAATTCTCCGCACGGGGTTAAAGATCCCGTTGGCTACCGGAGACGCCCATCGGCCGAAAAATAATATAAGGCATTTATTTGTGCCGTTATCAAGCTCGGATTGATCTTCACAGCCGGGGGCGGCCGTGCTACAGAGACAAACCCCGCAACTAAAAAACAGTGATTCACTAGGAATCCAAGCAAAAAATTATCAAAACTTGTGCTTAAAACCAAGCTGAAACGTGAAATCCGGCGCCCCGGTGGTGTTCAGGTCTTCGGTGAAAGACAATTCCAGCGAATTCCGTCCGAAGGCGTACCGGCCCCCCAGGGTCAGGATGACGCCGGTCCGGTCGATTTCGGCTATCCCGGTGTCCGGGAAGGGGGAGGTCTGGACCAGGAACTGGCCCAGGACTTCGAAGTTTTTCGAGAGGGCCCACTCCGCGGCCGCCCCCAAATAATAATAGGGTTGTAGTTCTATGGTTTCCCGGGCTTTTAAATCCCCGGGCAGCACCAGACCCAGGGTCGCCGGTCAGCTTGAACGACTGGCCCAGTTTCCGTTCCCCGATGACCGCCAGTCCCCAATCCAGGCTGCCGTTCCCGAAACCGGTATTGGCGTCCCCGGTCGGCAATTCCAGATCCGCCTTGACGGCCAGGAGCGTTTCCCCGAAAGAAAATTCTTTTTTCCCGGTCAGACGCAGGTCACCCAGCCCGACCTTGCCGCTTTCCCCCTCGACCAGGAGTTTTCCCTTTCGAAACAACCGGTAGTGAAACTCGTTTTTCGGAAACCGGCTGCGGCCGTAATCGGGAAAGCCGAAGGCGCTGTGGTAGCTCTCCAGCGGCTGATCCAGGACCCCGGCGACTGAATCCCAGCAGGGGAATCTCCAATCCCAGTTCGATCCACCCGGGTAGATTTTTTTTAAAGGCAATATTTAATTCCGCCAATTCCAGGTCGAGGTCCAACAACCAGTCGGATGGACCCTTTTTTCATGAAGACGCTGGAATAATGCAGGCTCAAGGCGAGTGAATCCTCCTGGGCCGCCTTTTCCAGAATGGGGGTATTCAGGTGGAGAAAAAGAGGGAATTGGTTTTTGACCCGGAAGGGGCCTTCAAGAGAGGAAGCGCCGGTAAAGAGCCAGGAAAAGAGAAAATAACAGGATGAAGTAGAGGAAGGAACGATTTCTTGGACATGCCCTTCCATTATCATATCCGGCCGGGATCAACAAGGAAAAGTAGGGCGGGCGACCCCGCCTGCCGGGTTGGTGGGGGAAATGGTCGCTCCCGAAACCTAGGTGAGGTTACGGCTAAGGAGGCCCACGCAGAGCTCTGGTGAGGTCGGCGGGGTCGCCGACCCTACTTGTCTGCCGGGTCTTGTAATCAGGCAATCCGATTAGCGTCCGATGCGGTCGGCGTGCAGGCTTCCCAGGTATAGGTAGCCGTCGTATTCACGGGCGGAGGTGATTTCCCAGAGGTGTTTACCGGTGGGCTCTTGGAGGCTTTTGATTATCTCACCGTTTTCATTCAGGGCCAGTACCAGCCCGTAGGGTTTGGGTTTGGGCCAGAGCGCCTTGGGTAGTTTGGACAGCAGCGGATTTGATGAAGGGATAGGGGTGCATCTTGTCGACCGCGTCGTTGCGCACGGTGAAACAGGCCAGCCAGAAGGTCCCCCGGCGGTTGGAGGTGATGTTGTCCGGAAAACCGGGCAAATTGTCGATAAACACATCGCTGGTTCCGGTCTTGGGGCCTTTCAGCCAGTAGCGGGTGATGCGGTATCGGTAGGTCTCGTTGACCAGGACGAAATCTTCCTCGGCGGAGAGGGCCACCCCGTTGGCGAAAAACAGTTTGTCGAGGAGCACGTTGATTTGCCCGGTAGCCTGGATCCAGACGGATCAGCCGTCCATGAGGCCTGGCCTCCAGCAGGTCATAGAGGTATTCGTTCTGGCCGTATTTCGAGCTGGCATCGGTGAAATAGATGACCCCTTCCCGGGAGATATCCAGGGCATCGGTAAACTTGAAGGGGATGCCGTTGATGGAGGTGGCCAGTATGGTGATCTTCCCGGCGGGATTGATGGACAGCAGGCCCTGATAGGAGTCACAGACGACGAGATTTTGTTCTCGATCGAATTGCATTCCCAAGGGGCGCCCTCTTGTTTGGGCAAACGTTTCCAATTGCCCGTCGGGCCGGAGACGCAGGATCTTTCCTTCCTGGGTCCCGCCGTAGATACGACCCTGGCGATCCACGGCAACTTCTTCCGGCCCGTTGATTTTCCCTAAAGCCAGAAGATCGGCTTTTTTCAACAGGTCATTGGGGGCCAGGACCCCGGTCATCGGCGGTTTGGGAGGCGGGAGGTAAGCCGCCGGGTCAATGGGGGCCTTTTTGAGAAAAAGGGTAAGCAACAGCAGGACAATGATGATGGAGGCGCCGGCGAACGTTTTCTTAATCATTTTTTCCTCGGCTCATCCTAAGTTACTCGACCCTTCCCTGAATGATTCCGGAATCATTCGGGGTCTGAACGGGGATCCGTTGGATATCCCGGACCCCGGCCCGGGTCAGCATCTCCCGGAGCTGACGGTCCGAATAGGACTGGCCTTTTTCCGTGCCTAACAGCATATTGAGTGAAAAGAGGGCCGGGAAGGGCGGGCCGTCCATTTCGTCGTTTAGAATAAACTCGTGGATCAGAATCAAACCGCCGGGCGTCAAGGTGGAGACGGCTTTCCCGATCATCCGCTGACAATCCTCCGGCCCTTCCCCATGCAGGATATGAGACAGCCAGACCACGTCAAAGGTTCCCTGGATCGTTCCCTCCAGATAATCGCCTTCCTGAAAATCAATGCGATCGGACAGACCGAAGCGGTTGATGGTCTTTTCGGCAAAAGACCGGGTGGTGGGCAGGTCATAGACCGTGGCCCTCAACCCGGGGTTTTGCAGACAGAAATGGATGGCATAGGTTCCCGGGCCTCCCCCCAGGTCCAGCAGGTGTTTTCGACCGGAGAGGTCTATCTCCGGGACAATTCGGGGGGCCAGGTTCATGGCCATATTGAACATGCCCATCAAAAAACTTTCCCGCACCACCGCTTCGTTGAAGCCGGCCCGGGACCGGGTCGGCTTCCCGCTGAGAACCCCCTGATCCAGCTTGCTCCAGGACTCCACCAGGTGGTGATGGTGCATAATCATGTAGCCGAGATACTGCGGCGAATCCTTTTTCAGGAAGGTCTTACTGATGTCCGTGTTGGCATAGGCGTTTTCCTTCTTGGACAACAGGCCCATGGCGGAGAGGGCGTTCAGCAGCATGGTCACTCCCCGGGGATCACCCTCCAAGGCCTCAGCGATTTCCTGATCCGTGCGGGGCTGGTCCCCGATCAGGGTAAAAATTCCGAGTTTGACACCGGCGTGCAGGGTGCAGGCTTTCCAGTAGCTTCCCGAAACTTCCAAGAGTTTTCCCGGATTCCATTCGATCGTTTCCATAGGGGTCCTCTCCTCATAATTGACAACTCAAATAAAATACAATAATGTCTTTGAAAGTTCAAAATTTTCATATACGGTATTCTTAGCCCATAATGGCCGAGAGGCCCTGGATTTCTATTCTCAAAATGCGGGGAGATCGATCTGGTGATTCTGGACCTGATCATGCCGGTCATGGGCGGCGGCGAAACCTTCCAAAACCTGAAAAAGCTGAATCCTGGAGTTAAGGGGCTTCTTTCCAGCGGCTACAGCATCCAACTGATTTTATCTCCCCTACTATTTTCTCCTTTCGGCAAACGCGGCGCTTGATAAAAAGGTTGGAAGAGGACTTTTAGGAAATCCCTCCGATTAACTATAAACGACTTTGACAAAATACATAACCCAATAATCCCATGTGCCGACTTTCTGGTTCTTTCATTTTCAGGGCTTCCCTGGTCCTCCTCTTTGTTTTTTCAACAGGATCTTTCGCTTGTTCCGGGAAACAGGATGGAACGCCTATTACTTCTAGGGACAAACCGGCCTCGCGGTTTGTATCCGGAACGTATTACGAAGGAGCCCTTTTCGCCGGGACCCACAGTCCGGGCGCGGTGTACTCCGCAAAACTCGATCAATTGGGCTCGGGGGTGAAAGGAACGGTCCTCCCTCATCCGGATGATCCGGCGGAGGCCGTACTGGATTTTATCGTTTTCCGAAATGCCCTTTATGCCTTGGTTGAAAAAAGTCCCTCAGAAATTCGCCGCTGGAATCGGGAGACCGGGGCCTGGGATCCGGTGCCCATTCCGCCCGTGGAGGGGATTTTTTTCGCGCAGGTGTTTCAAGGTCAACTCTACGTGACCGGTAGTTTCAAAAAGCGGATAAAGGTGTTGCGGTCTTCGGATGGGAGAGTGTTCGAGGAAGTCGTCACCCTGGATGACTGGGCCTGGGTTCCTGTCGTTTTCCAGGGGTCGCTTTATCTTTTAGGGCACCAGGGGACCCCTTATTCCCGGGGGAAGGCCACGGCCTTCAGGACCGGCGATGGGCGCCGTTATGACCCTGTCCCTTCCCTGGAAGGGGGGCTGAATATCAATGCGCCTTTTCCTGGAAGGGGTATCTGTATCTGGGGACCGGCGGGTGGAGCAACGATCGCCAGGCCGCCAACACAGCCAGAATCTACCGTTACGATGGGTTGAAGCGGCAGGAAGTCCTGGCCGATATTCACCTGAACGGGGTTACCAGTTTGGCCGCCTGCGGTCGGTATTTATTGGCCCTGGCCGACTCAGGCTGGGAAAGTGGTCAAGGGACTTCCGCCTTATATCGGACGGTCGATGGGAAGAAATGGACCCGGCTCAAGGTCTTCGACCACCCGGAAATGCGAAAAATTGAAATCGTGGACGATAAGATCCCAATCCTTTTGGGCGGTAAAAACAGGGAATACGGCGTGGCTTACGTGGGCACGAACGATCTCTGCCAGGACGGGGGCGATTAAAGCCCGGGATGGCTCGCAGTGATCCCCTCAGACACGACCCAAAAAATAAAGGGTACGACTTAGTCGTGGACGGCCACGATGGGGGGACCGGCGGCCCTGAGTTGCTCCTTTAATTTTTTCAAATCCGTGGGCTGAACGCGGAAGACCGTGGACCGGGTTAAACCTTCGGTCTTGGGCAGGGTGACCGCACTGACCAGATAGAGTCCCAGGTCCTTAAGGATCTTGGCCGCGTCGGCCAGGGAACCAGTGCGGTTCTCCAGTTCCAGTTCGATGCGGACACTGGGCTCGTTGATGCCCAGGACCTCGATGAAAGTCTCCAAAATATCCGAACTGGTGATCAAGCCCACCAGTTCGCCGTTTTTTACCACCGGCAGGGAACCGATCTTGTGGTCGTAGATCTGCTTGGCCGCCACTTCGATGGGTTCGTCAGGATCCACGGTAAAGACCTTCTTGGTCATAAACTGGGAGACCTTAATCTTGTCCAGCAGGTAGTTCAGTTCATAGACCGACAGGGTGGAGGAATCGGAAGCGCTTACCCGTCGGATATCCCTTTCGGTAACCATGCCTACCACCTGTTTCCCTTGGATGACCGGCAAATGGCGGATCCCCTTCTGCTGAACCATGGTCATGGCTCGAAGCATGGTGGTATCCGGGGTCAGGGTGGTGACGTCGGTGGTCATTCTATCTTTGACTTTCATAGGTCGGCTCCTCTTTCCGAATAATTCCTTGTTTTTTCGTAGGGGCGGGGTTGCATCCCCGCCGAAAAACCTAGTGACTCTGCTGAGGGGCGGGGATGAACCCCGCCCCTCGAAAGACCGGAGTTCGGTTGGTATCCAGTACCGTCGTTTAACCAGTATGCTGTCCATGTTCTATATTAATACCATAAAACCGCTCGGACTATCAAATCCATTCATCCAATGGCTCAGCCAGTATTCCTTTTCCATCCCGTCCGCTGATTCTGACCTTGAGACGGGTATTCTTCTGAAAAAGGCCCTGGAACCGAACGGGCAGATAATTGCCGGTCAATCCTTCGCACCAACCATCCGGGCCGGTTGAGCGGAGTACCAAAGCCGAAAAGGCTTGTCCGGCACACCGCTGGAAAAAATCAGACCGCTTCTCCTGATCCAGGGCTCGAAGGCGGCGGGCCCGCTCTTTCTTTTCCCCGGCCGAGACCTGTCCGCTAAAAAGGGCGGCCGGTGTGCCGGGCCGAGGAGAATAAGGGAAGACGTGGAGATAGGCCAAAGGCAGGGAGGCGATAAAATCATGGGTTCGTTGAAAGGCGCTTTCATCTTCCCCGGGAAAACCCACGATGACGTCCGCCCCCAAAGACGCTAAAGGAAGTTCGGAGCGGAGTCGGTGAAGGAGGTCTGCGTATTCAGCCGTCGAGTAGGGTCGGTTCATTTGAGTCAGAATACGGTCGTCGCCGCTTTGCAGCGGGATATGCAGGTGCGGACACAACCGTGGTTCCTTTTTGAACAGCGAGATCAGGTCCGGCGTTATCTCATGCATCTCCAGGGAACTTAAGCGCAGAAAAGGCCGGCCGGGATCTTTCAGGATCTCGGCCAGTAATTCGGTTAAGCTCCGGGGGGGGTGAAGGTCCCGTCCGTATTGACCCAAATGGATGCCGGTCAGGATAATCTCCCGGATTCCTGCCGCTTCAAGACGGAACAGGCCTTCCTTGACCCGTTCGGGCGGCAGGCTGCGGGAAGGCCCACGGGCCTGGGGGACGATACAATAACTGCACTGGGCGTCGCAGCCTTCCTGGATGCGAAGAAGGGCCCGGGTCCGAAGCGACGGATGGGGACATTCGAGAGATAGCGGGTTGGGGGGATAAAGCGCTTGAATCCTAATTCGGGGAGAACCGGGTTTTTGAGAAAAATCTTCGATGCCAGGGATCTCCGATTTATTGCCCGTCCCGTAGAGGTAGTCCAGACCGGATATTCGGCTGAAATAATCCGGAAAGAGCTGAACGGCACAGCCGGCGGCGACGATCAGGGCCTCCGGCGAACGGCGCACGATGCTGCGGACGACCTGGGCCGACTGGCGCTGGGCCTCGGCGGTCACGGCGCAGGTATTGACGATATAGAGGTCGGCGCCTTCCTGGAAAACTACCGGATGCCAGCCCTGTTCCTGAAAGGCCTGAATCAGGGCCTCGGATTCAAACCGGTTGACTTTACAGCCTAACGTGTGGATGGCGACTCTTTTCATTTTTTCTCTTTACCCAGGGTCAGGTTCTATCCAGCCGCCGCCCAGCACCAGACCGTCCCAATAGAAAACAGCCGCCTGGCCTGGGGTGACGGCCTTCTGCGGATGGTCGAAGCGAACCCGGAGGCTTTGATCCGATTGCCGGGATAGGGCGGCTGACGCCGGACGGTGGCGAGAACGGAGTTGGACCTGGACCCTTAACCCGTCGATTTCCGTGGGGCGGCAGAGCCAGTGGACCTTTCCAACCCGGCAGCCTTCTTGTTCCAGGTGCCCTTTTAGTTCCGATAACCAGCTCATTTTTTTGAGGGTCCATCCGGACCACATAATAGGGTTCTTTCCCCGGTAGCCCCAGGCCCCGACGCTGGCCGATGGTGTAAGCGAACAACCCCTGATGTTCCCCCACCGTGCGTCCCTGAAGGTCGACCATATTTCCCCTGCGATGTCAACGTTTCTCCCACTTCCCGGAGCATAAATTCCCGGTAGCCACCCGGCGGGAGGAAACACGCATCCTGACTTTCTTCCTGCTGGAAAACCGGGAGCCCTATTTCCCGGGCTAAGGTCCGAACATCGACTTTAGTCCGATCGCCTAAGGGAAAAAGAAGCCGCGGGAGAACTTCCCGGGACAGCCGGTGCAGAAAATAAGATTGATCTTTAACGGGGTCCGCGCCCCGTCCGATCGTCAAACCTTCTCCCCAAGGGCAGGGAAGGGTTCGGGCATAGTGGCCGGTAGCGAATTGGTCGGCCCCCAATTCTCGCCCTCTGCGGAAGAGGCGCTCGAATTTGATGGTCCGGTTGCAAAGGACGCAGGGGTTGGGGGTCCGGGCCTGGCGGTATTCCGCGACCAGGTAATCCTGGACCTGCTCGCGGAAGGCCTCTTGCAAGGGAACGATTTCCAGACGGATATGAAGAAAGGCGGCCAGTTCCCGAAGGAGGTCGGCCTGGGCGGGTTTGGTCAATCCCAGGTCGGCATGGAGGCCGAGAACTTCAAAACCCTGTTCCCGCAGCAGCCAGGCGGCCGTGGCGCTGTCCACCCCGCCGCTCAGAGCGATGGCCACACTTTTCATGGAACCAACGGATGAGGGGAATTTAATGGGCGAATTTTTTCATGACCCTATCGAAGCCCGCCAGGGAACGTTCAATCACCTCATCGGCCACGCAGTAGGCGATCCGAAAATAGCCGGGTGCTCCAAAACCTCTCCCGGGGACGGTTAGGATCCGTTCTTCCTGCAAGGCTTGGACGAAGGCCACTTCATCGGGAATGGGGGAGCGGGGGAAAAGATAAAAGGCCCCCTCCGGTCGATCGAACTGATAGCCGGCCTGGGAGAGGCCGTCACAGAAAAGGTCGCGTTTTCTTTGATACAGGCTGATGTCCACGGTTTGTCCCTGTAGGCCGACCAACGCCCTTTGCATCAGAGCGGGGGCGTTGACAAAACCCAGGATGCGGTTGGTGAGGGTCATGGCATCGATCAGTTCGTCCCGATCAGGGGCTTGGGGATGTACGGCCAGAAAGCCGATCCGTTCTCCGGGCAGGGAAAGATCTTTGGAATAAGAGGTGACCACGATGCTTTCGTTGTAGGCCTGGAAGGCGCTCGGCACCTGGACGCCGTCATAGACGATTTTTCGGTAGGGTTCATCGGCCACCAGGTAGATCACCTGCCCCTTTCGGGAATAATCCGTTAGCAGATCTCCCAGGCCGCGGATAATCTTTTGGTCATAAACGCGCCCGGTAGGGTTATTGGGGGAGTTGATCAGGATCGCCTTGGTTCGGGGGGTAATGGCCTCCTGGATCGCTTTAAGATCGGGCAGAAAATCGGGTCTGGTGGAAACGATTTTGGGCTGGCCCTGAAAATTATCCACATAGAAAAGGTATTCGACAAAATAGGGGGCTAAGATAATGACTTCGTCTCCCGGGTTGATCAGGGCTTTTAAAACGGCGTTGATGGCCCCGGCGGCGCCGCAGGTCATGATGATGTCTTTAAAGGTGAAGGGCAATCCATGCTCCCGGGAAAGGAAATCGGCCACGGCCGCGCGGGTTTCCCCGTGCCCGGCGTTGGGCATATAGGCATGAAGGGCGGCCGGGGAGTCCTGAAGGATCTTTAAAAGAGCCTGATGGACCACCGGCGGCGGTTCCAGGTTCGGGTTGCCCAGGCTGAAATCACAAACCTGATCGGCTCCGTACTGGGCTTTGAGCAAAGCCCCCTGTTCAAACATCTTTCGGATCCAGGAGGACTGCTCCATGGAATTCTTGATCTTTTGAGCTATAGCCATCGGGGTTCTCCTACCTTAAATTTTGGGCCGGTACCGGGCCGGCTCATCAAACAAGTCCAGGGCCTTCAGGGGGGAAAGGATTTTAATGGAGTGGGTGACCCCGGCGGGGATGAAATAGGAATCCCCTCTTCCGTACTTGTGGGTAACCTCCCCCACGGTCATCAGCATCTCACCTTCCAGTACCACTCCCCATTGGGCCTGGTGCTGATGGGGTGGAATTTCACCGGTGGTCTCCACGGAAAAGAACACGGCCTGCATGGCCTCCCCCTGAAAGAGTTTACCCCGGACCCCAGGGAGAGGGATATCGATTTCCGGCAGTCGTTCGATCATTTCCGGGTAGAGTATTTTATCAGCCAAAATGGTCCTCCTTAGGGTTTCCTGCTAAAGATCGGTCTATTCAGGTTTCCTGGCGACAGTAACATATCTTTGGATAGGGGTAAAGGATTAATTTTATTTCTTTCAAGGGGTTGGGATGCTTGACGGCCTTGACAAATCCGTTGGCTCATGCCAATACTGCTATCATCATTCATCATTATTGGGCTAGGGGGGATGGCATGAAGAAAATTCTGGTTACCGGGGGTGCCGGCTTTATCGGGAGTCACCTCTGCGAAGTGTTGCTTGAAGAAGGAAATGACGTAATCTGCCTGGACAATTATTATACCGGAACAAAGACGAATATCCTTCATCTTAGGAAAAACCCTCATTTTGAATTGCTGCGGCACGATATCATCAACCCCATCGTCCTGGAGGTGGATCAAATTTATAATCTGGCCTGCCCGGCATCGCCCATCCACTATCAATTCAATCCGGTAAAAACCGTCAAGACCAATGTGATGGGCACCCTGAACATGCTCGGGTTGGCCAAGCGAGTCAAGGCCCGGATCCTGCAAGCCTCCACTTCGGAAGTGTACGGAGACCCGGCGGTGCACCCCCAGGACGAGACCTACCGGGGCAGTGTGAATTGCATCGGACCCCGGGCCTGTTACGATGAAGGGAAGCGGGTGGCCGAAACCCTGATGATGGATTATCACCGGCAGCACCGGGTGGATATCCGGGTGGTGCGAATTTTTAACACCTATGGCCCGAAGATGGCTCTGGACGACGGCCGGGTGGTCAGCAATTTGATCATTCAGGCCCTGCGCGGGGAACCGTTGACGGTCTACGGCAAAGGGCAGCAGACCCGTTCTTTTTGTTATATCTCGGATATGGTGCGGGGGCTGAAGGGTATGATGGAACAGGAAGTCTTTACCGGCCCGGTCAACCTGGGGAACCCTCGAGAATTCACCATCCTGTCCCTGGCCGAAAAAGTGAAGGCCATGACCGGTTCATCTTCTCCGATTATTTTTAACCCCCTGCCCCAGGACGATCCTATCCAACGGAAGCCGGATATTTCTTTGGCTCAGGAGCGATTGGGCTGGTTCCCGGAAGTGACGCTGGAGGAGGGCCTGGTCCTGACCATCGAATACTTTCGCCACGCGCTGCAAAAAAACAATTGAGCATCCGCCTTGTAAGCTCCATGACTTTTGCCCCAAATTTTTCCGGTAACCATCCGATTGCCCTGTTCCGCCCTTTTCTTTTCCTTTCCCTTATCTCCGTTTTTTTGGTTTTGCCCGTCCCGCTTTGGGCGGAATCGCCAGCGGAGTGGCAGAAGGTGGCCAGCGTGGAGGATGGGGATTCCATTACGCTGGAAAACGGCCGGCGGGTCCGCTACCTGGGCATCGATTCGCCGGAAAGGGGAGGGCCGGGGAAAGGCGAATACCTGGCCGAAGAGGCCCATCGTTTCAATCGCCAACTGGTTCGAGGCCAGGAGGTTCGCCTGGAATATGAAGCGGAACGGCTGGATCGCTATCAGCGGCTGCTGGCCCGCGTTTACCTGAAAGATGGCCTGTGGGTTAACGGGGAGATGGTTAAAAAAGGCCTGGCCCACGTGCTCTACCAGGCGCCGAACACGGAGAAGTTCGAAGAACTGTTGAAATGGCAGCGGGAAGCCATGGACGACCGGCGCGGTATCTGGAGCAAAGCCTTGGAGGAGTCCGATTCAGGATACCGCGGTCAGGGGGCAACCAGGAAATTCCATCGAATGGATTGCGTCGACGGCCTAAAAATAGCGGTCCGGAACCTGATTCTTTTTAAACACAAGAAAGACGCCTATTTCCGAGGCTTCAGCCCCTGCCGTCTATGCCGGCCATAAAGGTAGCTGCCGACATATAATTAATCTGAATAGTCTTTTGGCTGAGGTCGTAGTATGGATGACCGACGTTACCCCGAACGGCCCTTCATCGGGGTCGGGGCCATTGTCTTCGAGAGGATCGGGTTTTATTAGTCCGCCGGGGAAAAGACCCCGACCGGGGAAATTGGAGCATCCCCGGCGGAGTGGTCCAACTGGGGGAAACCCTGGTCCGGGCTGTTTGCCGGGAGGTCGGAGGAAGAGACCGGTCTGAAAGTGGAAGCACTGCGTCGGGTCGATGTTTTTGAACGGATAATCCCCGACGAACAGGATCACATTCTCTATCATTATGTGCTGATTGATTATCTCTGTCGGCTGGTGCAAGGCCGGTTAAGGGCAGGAAGCGACGCCCTGGAAGCCGCTTTTTACCCCTTGAAGGACTTGGAGCACTTGGGCCTAACCCCGGGAACCGGCCCAATTATTCAAAAAGCCTTTGACCTGAAGAACAAAATTTTTTCTTGACAAACGGGGGGGTGGGAAGTATTAACTGGTTACTTTCATTCTTTATAATTCCCATTTTATACAAGTGCTCCATAAGAGATGCCTGCGATTGAACCAAGGGGGTTATCCATTTGTCGGCCCGACCTGGACTATACGTTCGTATAGACCGGATCGGGTTTTTTTATAAAATAATAAAATTAGGACAGGGATTATGGAAAAAGAGATGGAAACAGAGGGAAAATCCAAGGGCGGCTGGATGTTTTTCTGGGTCGGGGTCGTAGCTTCCTTACTAGTAGGCTGGCTGATCTTCCCGGGACTTATTCACAGCAAGAAGGTCCAACCCGTACAGTTCAGCCATCTCAAGCACGGGGAGGGGGGAGCCGGGGCGCAATGTGAGGATTGCCATGCCTTCCGAAAGGACGGCACCTTTGCCGGAATCCCGCCCCTGGCCAAATGTATGGAATGCCACGAGTCGGCGCAGGGCAGTTCCAAGCAAGAAGCCGACTTTATCAAGTTGGCGGAGAAGCTAAAGAAAGAGAATAAAAATATTTCCTGGTTGATCTACTCCCAGCAGCCCGACAATGTTTTTTTCTCCCATGCGGCCCATGTCAAAATGGCCAAACAAAACTGTACGGATTGTCATAAAATGGTGGGCGGCAAAACGGATAAGAACCCGGTATATAACTACAAGTGGATTTCAGGCTACGCTCCGGAAGTGATGATGATGGAAACCTGTGAAGCCTGCCACCAAAAGAAAGGCAAAAGCAACGCCTGCTTTGTCTGTCATAAATGATGGACTCGCCAGAAGTCCGTCACCAGACCGAGGGCGAATAAGCCCCGGTCTGGGGTAGGGGTGGGACCATTTGAATTCACTTCAAATGGCGGGGGAGTCGCCAAGGCACCCTCCCCCGCCGAGCAGAAAGTCGTTTTTGGACTTTTTGCGAGGTTACAATAAATTGGAACCTGAACAGACCCTAACCCAGGTAAAAACACGAGGAATAGGAATATGCCAACCATTGATCGCAGAGATTTCCTGAAGTTTATCGTCGGGGGCGCGGTGGGGACCATGGTTTCACCCCTGCCCTGGGTGCCCATGGATGAGGTGGCCAAATGGAGTCAGCGGTGGGCCCCCATTCCCGAGAGCGGCGAATCCTCCTATCTGAATTCTATCTGCCTCCTTTGCCCGGGGGGCTGCGGCATCAAAGTCCGGCTGATCGAAAAAAAGCGGGCGATAAAGATTGAAGGGCAACCGAACCATCCGGTAAATCGGGGCGGGCTGTGTCCGCTGGGCCTGGCCGGTCTGCAGTACCTTTACCATGAAGATATCCGCGTGAAAGGGCCTATGAAGCGTTTCGGTCCCCGCGGGAAGGGAGATTGGCTGCCGGTCTCCTGGGAAGAGGCCTATGGTGATTTGAGCAAACGATTGAAGGAATTGCGTCAGAAGAACCAGACCCAGACAGCGGTCCTCCTGGATGGTCGCGGCGGCCAGGGAAGCCTATCCTCGTTGATGGCCCGATTCATGAAAAGCTACGGTTCTCCTAACTATATTCGAACCCCGCGACTGGGGGACGTGGAGGAGATGGTTACCGCCTCCCTGTACGGGTCCCGTTCCTCTTTGGCCTACGATCTGCCCAATGCCAAATATATCCTGAGCTTCGGCGCCGGATTATTGGACGGGTGGGGAACTCCGACCTGGGTGGCCCAGGCTTACCGGGAATGGAGAAAAGATCCCCAGGCCGGCAGGGCCAGATTAGTCCAGGTGGAATCCGTGGCCTCTACCACGGCCTCTTTGGCTGACGAATGGGTGCCGGTCAAACCCGGGACGGAGGGATCCCTGGCCTGGGGGGTGGCCCAAGTCATGCTTTCCAAGGGCTGGGTTAATCAGGAGGCGATCCGGTCGGGGACTTCAGGGTTGGAAGGCCTGAAAGAGGTTCTGGATAAAAAATACTCCCCGGATAAGGTGGCCAAGATAACGGGCCTGGCCGCTGCGGATATTGAAAAACTGGCCAAGGACTTCGCCTCCGCCAAACAAGGGGTCGCCCTTATGGGGAAGGGTAAAGGAGAACTGGCCATTTCTTTTTCCGAGGGGGCGGCCATCTATACCCTAAACATTCTGATCGGGGCGGTGAATCGCAGCGGCGGGGTCTATTTAAAACCCGAGGGCGGACTGACCGCTTCTTGGCCCAAGGTGGCCTTGGACGGCATAGCCGAGAAAGGGCTGGCGCAACCTCGGTTGGACAGCGTCGGTAATTCCAAATTTCCGGCGGGACAACCCAACTATACCCAATTTTTCAGCAATGCAGCCCAGCAGACACCTTATCCGATCAACCTCCTGATGCTTCACGAGGCCAATCCGGCTTTTATGTTAGGGGAGGATGCGATTAAGGCTGCCGTTGAGCACATCCCCTTTATCGTCAGTTTTTCCTCTTTTTATGATGAAACCACCCAACTGGCCGACCTGATCCTACCGGCGCCGACCTTCCTGGAGCGCTGGGATGACGCTTACGGGGTTCCAGGGGTGCCCTATCCGGTTTATGGCCTGGCCAAACCGGTGTTACCACCCCTTCATGGAAACCGTAACACCGGGGATGTTCTGATTTCCCTGGCCAAGGAACTGGGCGGATCGATTCAGGAGGCCTTGGGCTTCGAAAATATGGAAGCCGTGGTCAAAAAGAGCGCCCAAACCGTTTTTGAGGCGAAAAAGGGCCGACTGGCCGACGGTCCAGTGCCGGAAGCCGGCAAATACGGCTCTGCTTCTTTTGAATCCTTCGAAAAATTCTGGGAAGGTCTGGTCCGGGAGGGGGCCTGGTATCATTTGGAAAACACCGGAGGCACGGGCTTGGGGAAAAGTGACCTTTATCCGGCTGCTCTCCGGCAGGAACCCGAAAAAATTGATTTAAGCTTTACCTATTATAGCGGTGGGGGAGACTCGCTGCTGATGGTACCTTTGTCCCTGATGCTGCTGCAAAATGGGTATTTCCCCAATCCGCCTTTTATGACCAAGTATCTGGGTGAGGAAACCCTAAAGGCCAACGACCTTATGGCCCAGATTCACCCCGCTACCGCTAAAAAGTTCGGTCTGAAACAAGGGGACCGGGTGACACTGGCTTCGGCGGGTGGGAGCATTCGTGTGGGGGTCCAATTGTTTGAAGGGGCTATGCCTCAGATCATTTTCGTTCCCCTGGGAATGGGCCACGAGGCCTTTGATCCGACCTTAAAAAATCGCGGAGCCAATCCCTATCCGATGTTGGATAAAATTATCGACCCGGCGAGCGGGTTACCGATCTCCTGGGCCACCCGTGTAAAAATTCAAAAAATTTAGAGGGTAGCCATGAAAGAAATTCCTCTCGGCAAAGAACTCTACGGCATGGTGATCGATTTAGACCGGTGTACCGGATGCGGGGCCTGCGCCGTTGCCTGTTCCGCAGAAAATAATATCGCCTATCGAACGGACGAGACCGACAAGCTACGAACGGGCACCTGGATGCGGTTGTACCGTTTAAACAACGGCCGGCCCTTTCCCAAGACCCGGGTGGCTTATTTCCCCCGTCCCTGTATGCACTGCCAGAACCATACGCCTTGCGTTTCGGTCTGCCCGGTCAATGCCACCAAGATCGACGAAAAAGGGGTGGTCAGCCAGATCTATCCCCGCTGTATCGGCTGCCGGTACTGTGTGGCCGCCTGTCCCTACCACGCCCGACTATTTCACTGGTGGGACCCGGTGTATCCCCAAGGGATGGAGAATTACCTGAGCCCGGACGTTTCCGTGGCCATGCGCGGGGTGGTTCATAAATGCACCTTTTGTAATCATCGATACCAGCGGGCGAAAGACCGTGCTTTTATGGAAGAGCGTCGGGACCTGAAAGAGGGCGAATATATTACGGCCTGCGCCGAGGCCTGCCCCACCCAAGCCATAACGTTCGGGAACCTGCAAAATCCCGAAAGCTCGGTGGCCAAACTGAGCAAAAATCCCCAGGCCTTCCGCCTGTTGGAAAAACTTGGAAGCCAACCCAAGGTGTACTATCTAACCTCTCAAGAGTGGATTCAGCGGCAAATTGACAATTATTTGGAGGGGGAGACCATTAAAAAGGTCTCGTCCGGGCATAAGTAACCGAATCGACTGCTTCTTAAGGATATTCTATCAAAAGGGGTAACATAATGGAGAAGACCTTGCCTGTGGATCATGCCTTATTCCCGGAGGGAGTGGAACGGGGTTCCCTGCCAAAATTTCTGACCTGGATCTTTTTTCTGCTCCTGGTCTTGGGCTGGGGATTGGTGGGAGGCATTCTGGTTTTGATTTTCGGCTTGAACCAGACGAATATGAACGACTACTTCGGTTTCGCCCTTTGGATCACCTTTGATCTGGCGATTATTGCTTTGGGGGCCGGGGCCTTTTTTACCGGCTTTTTGACCTATATCATCGGCAAGAAAGAACTCAGGGCTATTATCAATTTCGCCGTGATCATCGGGTTTATCTGCTATAGCGGAGCCATTCTGATCCTCACCTTGGACGTGGGCCAGCCTTTACGGTCCTGGTACGGTTTCTGGCATCCCAATGTGCACTCCATGCTGACCGAAGTGATGTTCTGCATCACCCTGTATCTGGGGGTTCTGGCTATCGAATACCTGCCGCTGATCTTGGAAAACCGGGGCATCAATAAAAATCCCGGGGCCCATTACTTCGCCCACAACCTCCACCACCTGATGTTTATCTTTGCCGGGACAGGCACCTTTCTCTCTTTTTTCCACCAGGGTTCCCTGGGCGGCATGTACGGGGTCATGTTTGCCCGACCTTTTGCCTTTCGAGAAGGGTTTTTTATCTGGCCCTGGACTTTCTTCCTCTTCATCTCCTCGGCCATCGCCTCCGGTCCGGCCTTCACGGTGCTGATCACGGCCATCCTGCAAAAGATCACCGGCCGAAAGCTGGTCAAACAAGAGGTTCTTTCCCTGATGGGCAAGATCGCCGGCAGCCTGCTGGTGGTTTATCTGGTACTGAAAATTCTGGACACGCTCGGATGGGCCTTTTCCATTCTGCCCAACCGGGGGATCACCTTCGGCAGTCAGTTCCAGGGTCCCTACGGGATCTGGCTGATGGTTATGGAAATCGGCGTCCTGGGCATCCTCCCGGCCTTGATTTTGATGTCCAATCGGCGAAACAGTTACGGCTGGCTGGTGTTTGCCTGCCTCCTGGACTGCGCCGGGATTGTCTTTAATAGGTTTATCATGACCATCGTCACCCTGGCTATCCCGGTTATGCCCTTCGACAAGTTCGTCACCTACTGGCCCAGTTGGCAGGAATGGGCGCCGACCTTCGCCATTCTGGCTTACGGGGGCCTGCTGATTTCTCTGTCGTACCGCTATTTGCCGATCTTTCCCCAGGAAAAGGAATTGAACTGATCCTTGGGCTCTTCGAAAGAAACGGGGGATAAAGGGAATAATCCCTTGACAGATAGACCGGCAAGGCCCATAATCTCATCCTATGAAAAAGCATCTGTTTCTTTTGGTCCTTGGATTGAGTCTGGTTTTTTCCTTTGGAGGCCTGGGGGTACCGGGTTATTCAGCGGCCGGCCCCTCGATTTCCATTTTACCGGATGACTATGATGCCGGGGATTTGACCAGAGCCCCTGACACCGTCTACAAAGTGTTCCAGGTTTTCAATACCGGAGACGCCCTTCTCTCCATTGCCAAAATAAAATACACCTGAAGCATGAAAGTGGTGCGGTTCGATCCGCACATCCAGCCCGGCGGGCAGGGAGAAATAGTCATCGCTCTGGAAACGAAAAAGCTCGACGGCAAGTTCGATCGGTATTTCAGGGTCCTCAGCAACGATCCCCGACACCCCGAAATCATGATCAAAGTATATGGCTTCGCCACTCCCTTCCGGTCTTCCCTGGCCCCGGCTTGTAATCTTTGATTGTGACGGGGTCTTGTTCGATTCCCGCGAAGCCAATCGGGCCTTTTATGATCGTCTGTTAGCCCGTTTCGGAAAAAGCCCTCTATCGGAAGAAGCCTTAGATTACGTGCATATGCGCACGGTTTTCGAAGCCGTCGATTTTATTTTCCCCGCGGAAGAGGAACGCCTGGCCGCTCATGTCTATCGACAGGACCTCGACCCGGAAGCCTTCATTCGGCTCATGGTGGAAGAACCGGGGCTTAAGGAGTTCCTGACCTTTTTAAGGCCGGCGGTCAAGACCGCTATTTCCACCAACCGCACCACCACCATCGGGCAGGTTCTTACCCTCCATGGCCTGAGCGAATTTTTCGACTTGGTGGTCAGCGCCCTGGATGTCGCCTGTCCCAAACCCCACCCGGAATCACTGTTTAAGATCATTGCGCACTTTCAACTCCGGCCCGAAGAGGTCGTTTATATCGGAGATTCCGTGGTCGATGCGGAGGCCGCGCAAGGGCCGGCATTTCCTTGATTGCCTTTAAAAATCCTTCTCTGGAAGCGTGCCTGCATGTAGAATCGTTCCGGGTTTTACAGGATTGGATGAAAGGGTGGAGGGGTTGTCCCGGCGGAGTATAAGAAGATAAGAAAAGAATTTCGAATAATCAAGGGTAGGGGCGGACGGACTGGCCTCAACCTGTATTTTCTTCTCACCCCCCACTTTCCTTCAAAAATAAACGCAGTTTTGGTCGAGTGAAACGAAGCCCAACCAAAAGAGGCTCGCCGGAAATGCGTAGGGTCCGCCAAGCGGCGTTACGTATCCCAAAGGATTCCTACCTTCCTACTTCATGAGTGCTGCCCAGTAAAAATTATCGATAATAAGATTCCCCTAATCCAGGGAAATTTTATTATGGCATCCTTCTTGAAATAATGACCGGGCAGGGATCAATCAAAAAATGCTCGGCGATTAAAACCAAGGAGGATAAATGGAACCGCGAACAGCCTGGTTCTGTTTTTTATGTATTTTGTTGTCTTGGAATCCGGGATATCCGGAAACCTATCATCAATATATCGACAAGAACGGGGTGAAATGCTTTTCCAATTCCCTCCGGAGACGAGCCTATTTCCAACCCGAGGACGTTCAGAAAACATCCATAACGCTTCGGCTGAACTGCAACGGGCCCGCGAACAAGCCGAAATCGAGTACTGGCGGGCGGTGGAAGCCAAAGCCCGCTCTTTGAGGAACACCCCTGACACCGAAGTTCACAGAAAGAGGGAGACCTCCTTTACAGGAAGAAAATGTTAGTTGGTCAAAGGCTCCGAACGGGAAGAAAATTCGCAGATGGGAAATGGGAAAATGGGTGGCCTATTATTTCAGGATCGAAAATCCGTTCCTGATTCGCGTGAATCAAAAATGGTCCGAACCGGAAAATAAAGCTACAAGGCCGGAAAAATGCCCGGAATTCGAATCCCGCAGCAGAGAAGTAGGAAAAATTCTAATGGGTTGGACTAAAAAGGATAAATTCCGCGTATCCGGATCGACCACCATCTTTATTGAAATCTCCGGATCCTTTTGAGGTTGGGCTACAGCGGAGACAACGAGGTAGGTCGTAGTCCCCGATGCCAGTTTGAAAGGGTATGAGACCGCATTTTTATTGAGGGTATTGACCGGAAAGACGCTGAAGGCCAGTTGATGATCTCCCTCTTTGACCTCGGCATCGAACCAGATGTGATCGGCTCTGAATCCGCTTAATATATTATAATAATAGTCTTTAAGATTGCCGATCTGCTTTTCTTCAAAGATAAACAACTCCTGTTTGTCCAGCCAGCAGACCAAGTCCTCGGGATCCCCTAGATTTAATTGTCTGAAGACACCCGCCAGCTCTTTTTCAGAGGAGGGCCGGGCCTCCAAGGTCCCTAAATAACGGCGTTCCTGTTCTCGAGGTTTTTCCAGAAGATAATTAGACAGAATAACGAGACGGCCATAGCCGGGATTGGCGGCCCATCTTTCTTCGCTTTTTGGTTTCGCCAGGGCCTGCTTTATCTCTTCGTCGGTTATTTTCGAGCTTAGAAATGAGAGTTGTGGGAAATACAAGCTCCCCGCTTCCATTTCAACCGGCTTCAGTTGCTGATAAAACGGGATAATCGTTACGTTGACCAGGAGTTGATTTCCATCGGTCCTCAGAATTTCACCGGCCACGATAAGATGAATCGGATTTTTGAAGACTACCGGCACCAACTCTTGCAGTTGGTGCACCTGATAAGGCTTCATTCCTCGATTTACTTTAAAAAAATGCCCCAAGGAACGGCGTATCTGCTCCCGCCCGTAAATATAAAACTGATTTTCCCGATCCAACCCTGATCGTAGATAAGCGGCCAGTTCATTCCCCGCCGCGATTTCTTGTCCGGATTGATCATGGAAATCCAAAATCACCGTCCGGATCAGCGGCCGCGCATCATAATCATAAACCAGGTCCGCGGACCTTTCAGCCACCTGCCTCAATATTTCCTGAAAGAAAGGTTTCAGGTTTTTAAAAGCGGGGGAAGGGAAAGTTCCGTCCGATGCATCCGAGGCGAAACCCGCTTGGGTTCCGACAACGGTCATCGAAAATCCGATTGAAAAAATAAGTAGAACCTTAATAAATTTTTGCATGAAAGGTCTCCGCAATAATTGAAAACAAGCCGCCCTTACCGGGGAGTGACTATCCGAACCAAATTCCCGACGGCTATTTCTTTACTACTAGAATCAATTATGCAAACGGCTTTTTTTTCGTCAATTTTTTCGATGATTATTGCCAGTCCGATTCTTCTATATAATACCCCATCACCCTCTTTCTTCTCGGGATCAAGAGGTTGATAAATTTCCACACTATCCCCAAGCTTCGTTCCAGACGTTGTTATGAAATCGACAACGATTTTATCGTTGGAGGATAGTAACAGTTTTCCTGCTTCAAAGGTTCCACTGATAAAGCCGGACATAACAGAAGCGGGCAGCACTTCCTTTTTACTGTTGTCTGCCTGGGCCAGACTGATAAGGATTAAGACAAATAAGAGTGAACTGAAAATTTGAATCCAGTGCCTGGGCATGCTCATAGGTTCCCCTTTAAAGAATCAACCTTCGGAAGCAAATTTTTCCTGCAGCGGCAAAATAATTTTGGGACTGATGAATAACAATAATTCCGAATCATCCGTGCTCTTTTCCTGGGTCTTAAACAGCCAACCCAACACGGGGATATCTTTCAACCAGGGGACCCCACGATCCGTGTTGGTTTCAGTGCGGCTTTTTATGCCACCGATTACCAGGGTTTCCCCATCATTAATCGCCAATTCCAGTTCGGCTTCCTGGGTGTTTATGGCTCGGTTTAAGTTTATATCTTGGATTTTATCGTCTATTCGGTCGTTATTAAGTTTTACACTCATGGTGATTTTTTTGCCATTTCTGGCTATATGGGGGGTAACTTCCAATCGTAGATTGGCATCTACATAGACGGTGGTAAAAGCCTGATTTTGGTCCTTTGTAGTTACCGGTAGTTTTAAGCCTTGTTTAATCGTCGCCTTTTTATTGTCGAGGGTTAAAATTTTTGGAGAGGATATAATTTTAACCTGGCCTTGCTGTTCGAAGGCCCGCAACCGGACATCTATATTGAGATTGGCGGAAGCAATCGTCAAGCCGATCCCGGCCATTCCGGTAAAAGGGTTAAGGGAGGATCCGGTTCCTATCGGAAGATTGACGGCGTCACTCCCGGTATCGGTACTGAATCCCCTGAGCGATCCCGCCAGCGGGGTATTGGGGTTTAAATAATGGGCGCTGCCCCCCCATTGGAGTCCAAAATCACGGGCAAAATTTGAACCGGCTTCAACAATCCTCGCTTCGATCATCACCTGCGGTGTAGGCTGGTCGGTGGCCTTTATCAATTTTTCGATGTGATCGATATCGATTCTGTTCGAGCGGATAAAAAGGGAATTGGTTTGTTTTAGGGCCGCGCAGATGCCTTTTCCCAACCTAGTCGCACCGGTGGTTGATGGGCCGGCGCCATCGGTTCTACCCGGACTGTCCGCTTCTTTCCCACTGCCCCAGATGCCATCTATTATTTTTTTCATTTCCTCCGCTGAAACATAATTCAGCTTTATATTTTTGGTCAGCAGGGGAAGGCGACCCTCCTGGACTTTCTGGAGGGCATCTTCAGACTTTAACAATTCCTGTTCGGTTTTTAACAGTTCCTGCTGTTCCCTAACCATACTCTGGCTTTCTTTCCGGCGAATGGTTTCGACCTCCACATAATCTTTCAGGGTGGAGATCCGGATGTTTTTGCCATCGGTTACTTTTATCAGCCGGTTGGAATTCAAGATCATGTCCAAAGCCTGATCCCAGGGGATGTCCTTTAGACTGATGGTCGCCTTCCCCTTTACCTCCTCGCCGACGATGATATTGACCTGCCCCACTTCCCCGAGCAACCGAAAGACGTTGTGCAGATCGGCGTTGTAAAAATCAAAGGTGACCCGGGGAGGCGGAGTGGTCGCCGGAGTTTTCCGAGATGCTTCCTGCTCCTGTTTGAATTCCTTCAAATTGAGGGCTTCTTTGGGCCGGGGAGAAGGCCTGCCCGAAACCAACTCCGGAGCGGTTTTCTTATTAGGCGCCGCGGCCAGATCCACCTGCCAGATCAGGGGCGAGTCCTTGGAAGGGTAAACCCGAAAGGAAGGTCGTTGGGGCACTATCAAGACGATGCGAGTGGTAGAGGGATTGAATTGGGAGACGCGTACCTCCGAAAGGAGGGGGTCATCCTGAATGGCCGGAGGCTGCTTAAGACCCAGGTGGCAGGGAGATAAATACAGCACCAGTCGTTGAGGTTCTTCCAGAATAAAAACGGGCCGGATTTTAATCGGTTGGGTGACCGTTAATTGCAGCCGCAATAAATCGGGGGTTCGGCTGGATTGGATATCCACTAATTTGGCCTGGGCTTTATCCGCCGCCTTGGCCCAGGAAGATGGGCTGAAGGACCCCAGGGTCATCAGGATCAGACCCATCCAGACCAGTATTCCGGTTTTCGATCTTAATTTAGGTGTCATTGGCTCCTCACCGAATGATTGGGGTTCTAAAATATGTAAGCAACCTAACATGTAAGCAACTAAGGGGCCGGGGGCATTTTTAAAGGTACGGTTCGCGACTTTTCCCGGCCCAAAAAGTCCTTAATTTTTTCTTCTATCAGAATTTGTCTATCCGCAATAGCCACCACCCGGCCCTGGTTTTTGCCGATGGGAGTCCCCACCTTGATCAAGTACCCTTTTCCAGAGGGATCCTGGACCATAGCTTTTTTTCCTCTTGAACCGCTGACAGTAGAAACCAACTGAAATTCACTTACTTCAAACTTTTCCAGCGGAAACAGTTGCTTGGCCTGTTGGGTTTGCTCCAGCACCGGAGGTTGAAAAGGGTCCGGCTTGCCGGTGGGATCGTAGGACGGTTCAGCTTTAACCGGTAAGGCCGAGGGACCGGTCGAAGGAGGCAAGACTGTTTGAGGGGTCAACGTTTTTCCCATTATCGGGAGGCCGAGTCTTTGGGCGATCGGCCCTTCCCCGGAGGAACCGCAGCCATAAGCGGTCAGGACGATGAAACATACTAGCAGTTTGCCCATTAGTCCGGCCATGGTTTTATTTTGTTTTACTCTCCGAAGGAGCGGTTATGGTCCCCGAGGCCGGAGGGCTTTGGGGAGGCTGTCCCGGTTTCGCCGCCGGGGCCGACAAAAGTTTATACGTTACCAATTGACAGCGGGCGGTCATCTGAGTGGATTTTTCGTCATAGGCCCCCATCTCCAGGTTACGGACATTAATCAAGCGGGGAAGACGACGGATCTGATCGAAAAAAATGCCCATCTGGTGGTAATGACCCTTCAGTTGAACGCCGATGGGGACTTCAGTTACAAAGTCCCTAGGGATTTCCGGTTCCGGCTTAAAGAGTAAAAACTCCAAGTCGTTCTGTTGACCGATAGAGGAAACGGATTTTAAGAGCTCCGGAATTTCCTGCGATTCGGGAAGTACAGCGGTCACCTCTTTGAGTTGAAGATCAATCCGGACTAAATCTTCCTGAAATTGTTTGATTTGGGCCAAGGTCTTTTGAATTTGGGCCAACCGTTCCCGACCCCGAACGACATCTCCTTGAAGCTCCACCCGTTTATCCCAAACAGGCTTAAGAACAAAGAGACCGAGCGCCAGGGCCAGCAATACCAGACCACAGACCCCGCCCACGATCTTCTTGGTAGGGTTAAGCAGGGTCCATTGATCGACCAGCGGGGAGTAAAAGGCCATGACCTTATTTCTTCTCCACCGGCGCGGGAGGTCTTTCCGCCCCTTTTTTTAAGGCGGTTATCGTGAACTGCTTGATTTTGAGCTCCTTATAAGTTATCTGGCCGGATTGGACCAGATCAACCCGGGAAATGGGTTCCAGGGTTTCCAATCGCTTCATGTAATCGGCCAGGATTTGATTGCTTAAGCTCATCCCGTCTAAACGGATCTCCGCGTCCGTTTCTTTTAAGGCGGTAATCCAAAGCTGATTTACCGGCAGGGCCACGGACAGTTGTTCCAGCAATCGCACCGGGCCATGTCTTTCTTTTTCCAGCCGGCGCATCAGGGTCAGTCGATTCTGGGCCAATTCCTTTTTGTCCTTTAATTCCTTGATTTCCCGTTGCAGGGTAGAAAAACCTTGGGCCTGTTTTTCCAGGGACAACCGCTCCTCTTCCAAACGGCGAACCTGGGCGCCTAATATCCAATAGACGATGATGATCAAGGCCAGGACCGCCCCCAGGGAGAGGATAAAGATATTCCGGATACCCGGGGCCTGATCAGATCTTTGAGGTTCCTCCCGGGACAGTAGATTGATCCGGATCATCGATCACCTCTCCGGCGGAGGGCCAACCCCAGAGCGGTCACAGCCTGGGGGGCGATCCGGTTGAGGGACTCTCGATCGAACACCTCGGGATCCACCTTGATCTGGTTAAAGGGGTTGAACAGTTCCACCGGAAGTTTCAACTCCCGGGAAAAAAACGGGGCTAAGCCGGGAATCAAGGCCGATCCTCCGGAAAGAACAACTTTGGTCGGACGGCTTTCGGGGTCGGAGGCGGCCAGGAAATCAAAGGCCCTTTTGATTTCTTCAGCCCAGGAGGTGAGGGTATTCAAAACAGCCGGACCGACAACCTCCAAGGTCCGGACCCTGGTGTCCCATTTCAATTTGGCCTCTTCAGCCTCCTTAAAGGACAGCTTGGCCTGGCTTTGGATCTGTTCGCTTATCTGCCGGCCGCCCAAGGGTAAATCTCGGATGAAGAGGGGACCCGTGGAATTAAAGACGTTAACCGTGATCAGGTCCGATCCCAGGTCCAGGGCGGCTATCGGGTTACCGCTTAGGGGGTAATTGACTTCATAGGCATTCTGAAGGGAGAAGGCGGTCACGTCGGCGATTTTGACCTCCAATCCGGCCGTCTGAAGAATCTGCTGATAGGTTTCCAAAACGTCTTTTTTCCCGGCTACCAGCAAAACGGCCATGGTATCCGGTTCATCTTTCAAGGGCCCAAGGATCTGGAAGTCCAGATTCACTTCCCGAACATCAAAAGGAATATGCTGCTCGGCTTCCAAATGAATAGTCTGGGCCAATTCTTTTTCGGTCAACAGGGGTAGGGTGATTCTCTTGATGATAACCGAATATCCGGAAATGGCAAAAGCCGCCTCTTTGGTCGAGACCCCCAAATGGGCCAATAAGGCTGCCAAACTGTCGGCAATAACCTGGTGGTCCTTTACGCTGCCGTCTTGAATGGAGTGGGGAGGGAGATCGGTCTGTCCGTAGTGTTCGAGGGTAATCCCACCGGACGATTGTTCAACCTGACAAACCTTGATGGTTTGGGAACCTATATCGACCCCGATGAGTTTAGTGGGTTTGGAAAAGCGCATTAGTCCGTTCTAGTGTCTCTTTAGAAACTCGTTCATCTCCAGCCTAGCCACTTTAAAGCAATTAAAGTGCCAATAAGATAAAAATAAAAATATTTAATAATTTAAAATAGTTAAATATAATAATCACCCAGAGCTATCCCGTGCTGTCCGGTTTTTTTGACAAAAAAGGAAGCGAAAGTCAAGGTATTGACAATAGGAAGGAAAAAGCTGAAAAGCATCCGATCGCGTCCTTTTGGATCCAAACCAATTCTTGGCCGTGCATCCTCTCTCGAACCAACAGCCATGGTGTCCCCTGCCTAAAACCCAAGATTAGAGGCAGTTACGACACAAACCGCATTATTTACCGCTGCTTCCTCCCGGACCTGACGGGGTTCATAATCGTTTGTTGCGTAACGTCCAATCCGGATTTCAGGAGAGGTAATCATCATGGATATTTCAAGCCCTCAAGAGGAAATTCAGCCCCGCATGAGCGGATTTCGGGTACAGGGCACCGCTAACTCCCCGCCTAGCACGACCAAGCGTATAGTTCTTTATAGTATATCGACCATTTCTTTCAATTCTTTACCAACTTTAAAAAAAGGGAGCTTTTTTTGGTTCACATTGATTACTGAGCCGGTCTTGGGATTTCTACCCTGGTATCCCTGATAGTTCTTTACCTTGAAGCTACCGAATCCCCGGATTTCCACACGCTCCCGGCGGACTAAGGCCTCTTCAATACTATCAAAAAAATTGGTGACCACGAATTCGGCGTTTTTAATGGTCAAACCCTGCATTTTGGCCAAGGCTTCAATCAATTGCGACTTATTCATAACCCCAATTCTCCTCTTCAATTTGGATAAGGATGAATGCTTTTAGTGATTCTTGTTGCCAAGGATACTGATATTATTTAAAAATGCAAGAAAAAAGAGCATCTCCGAACAGAAAAAAATAGCTGTTGATTTTTCAAAGTAGGATGATATAAGGGCTCTATGGAAAAGCGCTTACCCCCCGTAAAAAAAACCATCCAGGATTTGGTGCCCTATCCCCCGGGAAAACCCATTGACGAGTTGACCCGGGAATATGGGATCCGGGATGTGATTAAACTGGCCTCCAATGAAAATCCGCTCGGGCCTTCCCCGAAGGCGGTTTTGGCGATTCAAAAGGAACTCGCCCAGTTGCACCGCTACCCGGATGGAAGTGGCTATTACCTGAAGCAGGCCTTAAGCAAACGCCTAAAGGTTGATTCCAGCCAGGTATTCTTGGGCAACGGGTCCAACGAAATCATTGAGTTGGCCTTGAAAACCTTTATGACGCCCGGAGACGAAGTCCTTTCCCCTTTTCCCTCTTTTTTAATGTACGCCAAAGCTGTTCAGGCCTTGGCCGGGAGAAACCGGTTGATACCTTTAGCTGGATTTACTGTGGACTTAAAAGGCCTGCTTAAAGGGATCGGTCCGCGTACCAGAATTGTGATCGTCAACAATCCCAACAACCCGACCGGAACGGTCGTGACCCGGAAGGATTGGGAATATTTTATAAAACGAGTCCCCTCGGGCGTATTGATTCTTTTGGATGAGGCTTATATTGATTTTGTGGAGGATCCCGACTGCCCTGTAGGTACGGATTATCTGGCCCAACACAAAAACCTTTTAGTGGTTCGCACTTTTTCAAAAGCCTACGGTTTGGCCGGGTTGCGAATCGGTTACGGGCTGACCAGCCCCGAACTGGCGGACTATCTCAATCGGGTCCGGCAACCCTTCAATGTGAATTCACTGGCCCTGGCCGGAGCCCTGGGGGCACTGGAAGACGATTCCTTTTATCAAAAGACCCGCCGTCTGATCTTGAGCGGCCGGAAAAAGCTGGAAGGAGAACTGGAACGTCTGGGGTTGAGAGTGATCCCCTCCCAAACCAATTTCATTTTGATTGAAGTCCCCTTGGAGGCCCAGTCCTTATACGAAACCATGCTCCGCCAAGGGGTAATCATTCGCTCCATGAAAAGTTTCGGATTGGATCGGTTCATCCGGGTTAATGTGGGCCTTCCCTCGGAAAATACTAAGTTTTTGCAAGCCCTCCGCCGTTCTCTAAAAAAATAGATAAATGCTCCCGATTATCACCATCGACGGACCGGCCGGCAGCGGGAAAAGTACCTTGTGCCGCCTGCTGGCCGATCGGCTGGGATTGGATTGTCTGGATACCGGGGCCATGTATCGGGTGGTGGCCTGGGCCCTGCGGGAAAAAGGGGCAGAAGATTTATCCGGAGAACCTTTGAAGGCCGTCATCGAGTCCCTTGAACTGGAAATAAGGGGGGTAGGGGACCAGCAAACGGTTCAATTGGGGGAACAGGACGTCACCCGGGAAATTCGTCGTCCGGAAATCAGTCAATGGGCCTCGATCTTGTCGTCCCGGCCTGAGGTCCGGCAGGTCCTGACCGAAATGCAAAGACGGATTGGGGCCTTGGGCGGCTTGGTAGCCGAGGGCCGGGATATGGGAACCGTGGTTTTTCCCGAGGCGCCTTTCAAGTTTTATCTGGAGGCCTCCTTGGAGGTTCGAGCCCGGCGCCGTTTAAAGGAACTGGTCCGGTCGGGGTACACTTCCGTGAGTCTGGACGAGGTAAAAGCGGAAATAGTCCGACGGGATCTTCGAGATCAGCAGCGTGCCTTAGCCCCATTGCGTCCCGCCAGCGATGCCGTTGTCCTTGACACGTCCGACTATTCGATAGACGAAGTTCTGCAAAAGATGCTGGCTAAAATCAGCCTGTAGCCTCCCGCGGGCCAAATCGTGAGTCTATGGGGAAGGCCGTCATTATTTTTCGAAGCAGACGAAAAAACTTGATTTTTTTTTTATTTTTGATATAAATGAAAAGTTTTAATATGGATTATCTAAAGGTGGTCTGCCTGCTGATTTTGAAGGTCACCCGTCCGTCAGGGAAAGGCGGCCGGGTTATTAAACCAGGATTTTGAGGGGGATAAACAATTAAATGGAAAAAAACAACGAGGAAATGGGTAAACCTGAACAAGAAAACAAAACGGAGGAGCCGTCCGTCCAGGAGGCCGTGGTAACCGTCCAGGGGGAACAGGAGTTCCAGACTTTATATGAAGAAAGCTTGAAAACCTACCAGGAGGGGGAAGTCGTTCGGGGTAAGATCGTGAGCATTGAAAAGGAATTTGTCATGGTCGATATCGGCTACAAGTCCGAGGGACGGATCCCGATCGATGAATTCATGAGTTCGGTGGGGGGGGAAATAACGGCCAAGGTCGGCGATTGGATCGATGTGCTCATTGAAAAGCGGGAAGACGAAGATGACGGCGACATCCGGCTTTCCAAGGAACGGGCGGCCAAAATTTTGATCTGGGATGAGATCAGCCGGATCTACCGAGATGACGGAGTCATCGAAGGGCGGGTCACCGGTAAAGTGAAAGGCGGCTTGTCTGTCGATATCGGTCTGCCGGCCTTTCTGCCCGGATCGCAGGTGGATCTTCAACCGGTTCGGGACATGGATCACCTCATCGGTCAAACCCTCTTTTTTAAGATTTTGAAATACAATAAGAAACGGAATAATGTGGTTCTGTCCCGTCGATCCATTTTGGAGAAGGAGAGAGAGAGTCAGCGAAACCAGATTTTGGACACTCTGGAAAAGGGACAGATCCTGGAAGGAGTGGTGAAGAATATCACCGATTACGGGATCTTTATCGATTTAGGCGGTATCGACGGACTGTTGCACGTGACCGATATCTCTTGGGGGCGGGCCAGTCACCCCTCCGATATTTGCCAGGTGGGTGATACGCTGCGGGTGGTGGTCTTGAACTTCGACCGAGAAAGGCAACGGGTTTCCCTGGGACTTAAACAACTCTTGGCCGATCCCTGGACGGTGGTAACGGAAAAATACAAAATCGGTTCCCGGGTTCAGGGAAAAGTGGTGAACCTTACCGAATATGGGGCCTTTGTGGAACTGGAGACCGGGGTGGAAGGGTTGATTCACGTTTCGGAAATGTCCTGGACGCAGAAGATCCGCCATCCTTCTAAAGTCGTTTCCGTGGGGGATCAAGTGGAAGCCGTGGTCATTTCCGTAGACCCCGATAAGAAACGCATATCTTTGGGCATGAAACAGGTGGAGCCGAATCCCTGGGATGTCATTGCCGAAAAATACCCCGTAGGGACGGTTATCGAAGGAAAGATTAAGAATATTACTGATTTTGGCCTATTTATCGGCATCGACGAAGGCATCGACGGGCTGGTTCATATTTCGGATATTTCCTGGATCAAGCGGATCAAACACCCGGCCGAGCTGTACAAAAAAGGCCAGGAAATTCAGGCTAAGGTACTGCACATCGACAAAGACCAGGAACGTTTTTCCCTGGGCATCAAGCAATTAGAGCCCGATCCCTGGGAGGAAATACCCCGAAAATACGCCCCGGGGACGATGGTTACCGGTATTATCACCAATGTAACCGACTTCGGTATTTTCGTGGAACTGGAAGAGGGGATCGAAGGTCTGGTGCATGTTTCCGAAGTGAGCAAGGATAAAATCAAGACGCCGGTCGGTCTGTTCAAGGTGGGCGACCTGATCAGTGCCAAGGTCATCAATGTGAATAAAAAGGACCGACGCATCGGATTGTCCATTCGCCGGGCCAAAAAAGATGAAGACCAGCAATATGTGAAGGAATATGTCAATACTTCCCGGGAAGCCAGCTCCAACCTGGGGGATTTGTTGCGGGAAGAATTGGAAAACAAGACCAAGACCTCTCCCGACCCCCTGGAAAATAACGACTAAACCGGGAACGGCCTTCATCACCTAACTAGATTTCCCCCTGAGGGCTAGTAAGACCGGCCTAGGGGGGAGGACCCCTTTTTATCCGCCGTCCTTTCACTGCTGAGGAGTTCGAAAAGAGCCTCTCCGGTCCGTCTCCGATTATCCTATGACCAAACACAGATATCCGGTTCTTTACGGTCTGCTCATGGTCCTGCTGTCTTTGGCGGGACTGGCGATCTTAGGTTCGGCTATCGTTTTCTGGTTCGATGAGGATCGGTCCTGGAAGAGCGAACCCCGCATCGGGGTGGTCGCCATTCGGGGGATTATCCTGGACGCGAAGAACCCGGTGGAGCTCCTTAAAAAATATCGAAAAGACGATCGCATCAAGGCCATCATCGTTCGGGTTGATTCGCCGGGTGGCAGCGTAGCCGCCTCCCAGGAGATCTATCGGGAAATCGTCCGGACCCTACCTAAGAAGAAAGTCGTAATATCCATGGGCAATGTCGCTGCCTCCGGAGGATACTATATCGCCGCGGCCGGAAATCGGATTGTGGCCAATCCGGGGACCTTGACCGGCAGCATCGGCGTAGTGATGGAATTTTCCAATTTTCAGGAATTGATGCATAAAATAGGTGTTTCCCTGGAAGTGGTCAAAAGCGGGGCCTTTAAGGATATCGGGTCCCCGGTGCGAAAGATGAAGCCTGAAGAGCGTCGGCTGCTGGAAGGGGTGATCCAGAATGTCCATCGGCAGTTTGTAGACATAGTGGCGGAAGCCCGGCGCTTGCCCAGACCCGAGGTGGAAAAGATCGCCGACGGGAGAATATTCACCGGGGAACAGGCCAAAGCCCTGGGACTGGTGGATGAACTGGGAAGCCTGGAAGACACGGTGGAATTGACCAAGAAAATGGCCCGAATCAGTGGAGATGTAAAGCTGGTCTATCCCGAGAAAAAGAAGTTTTCTCTCTGGGATCTCATCTTAAACCGGGTCATGGGGGAGATCCGAGAAAACCTTCCGCTGACCGGAACCTCTTTCGACTTGATGTGGGTCCCGCCAACCTTTTACAGGAACTGACTCACCTCGCCCAGGCCGGCCCGAATGACTTCCGGCAGATCATCCAGCAGTGAGATGATACTGGAAGGCTGGTTGGGCAGAATTCCACCGTCAATCGTGAGTTCTATCTGGGGACCGAAGGTTTCTTCGATTTGTTGGGGGTCGCTTAAAACCTCCCGGCCCGACCACCCGACGCTGGTGCTGATAATCGGATGGCCTAAGGCCTCGACAATGGCCAGGCAGATATTATTATTGGGAACCCGGATGCCCACGGTTTTCCTTTTGGTCTGCATGATCTTAGGCACCAGTTTGGTTCCCGGCAGGATGAAGGTATAGGGGCCCGGCAGTAGGCGCTTCATGGTCTTATAGGCATAATCGGTCACTTGGGCGTATTCGCTGATATTCTTCAGGTCGGAGCAGATGAAACTGAAGGGTTTGGAGCGATCCCGTTTTTTGATCTGATAAATCCGCTGGATCGCTTTTTTATTCAAGATGTCGCAGCCAAAACCGTAAATGGTGTCGGTCGGGTAGGCGATCACCCCTCCGGTCTTGAGGATGTCCACCGCTTTAGCAATCAGCCTTTTTTGTGGATTTTGCGGGTTGATTCGGTAGATCATAACCCTTCCCCTTTCACAGCGCGCCGGCGGCGGATTCGATAAGGTAAACGGTTCACAAAGCTGTAAAGTTACTTCCCGATAGCTGGTATGATAGTACCGAGATCCAAAGGTATTGTCAAATTCATTAAAATTAGGTAAAGGTTAATTCCATGGTATCTCTGGGCAACGGTTTGCCGATAATAGTCTATTGTCTGGTCGGCCTGTTGGGCCTGGTCTTGGGCAGTTTTTTCAATGTCTGTATTTATCGGCTGCCCCGGGAAGAGTCCGTCGTTTGGCCGGGATCGCATTGTCCTCATTGCGGGCAGGCCCTGTCTCCCTGGGAGAATATCCCTCTGGTAAGCTTCTTGCTATTAAAGGGATCATGCCGTCACTGCCAACAACCCATCGCTTACCGGTATCCTCTGATCGAACTTCTCACGGCCTTGCTGATGATCGCTCTGGTCTGGCGTTTTGGAGTTTCCTGGTCGTTCCTTCAGGGTGCTGTGTTGGCCGGAGCCCTGGTGGTGGTCACCTTTATCGATTGGGAGCACCAAATCATTCCGGATGTCATTTCGCTGCCGGGTCTGGTCGTGGGCCTGGGATTATCCTGGTTAACGGGAAATCCCGGATGGAAATCCTCTCTGATCGGGTTATTGGTTGGAGGCGGTTTCTTATACCTCCTGGCCACAGGCTACGAACTGCTGGCCAAAAGGGAAGGCATGGGCGGGGGAGATATCAAATTATTGGCCATGATCGGCGCCTTTTTAGGCTGGACCGGCGTCCTGGTCACCGTGGTCCTGGCCTCGCTGATCGGCAGCCTCCTGGGGATCGCCCTGATTCTGGTCTGGAAAAAAGGGCGAACCCATGCGTTGCCTTTTGGGCCCTTCCTCGCTTTAGGCGCCCTGATCCATCTTTTCCGAGGGCCCGAGCTCATCGCCTGGTATCTAAATTTCTCTTCCCTTTCCATCCCGCGTTAACTCCAAAAACCATCCGCAGAATTGCCGTCGTTCCTTCGGGGAGGTCTTTCGTCCCTGGAGGGAAAGCCATAAGCGCCATGTCCTTTTAGGCGACCGGATGGACTGCGGCAGGATTATTGAAAAGATGAACATCGAACATCCAACATCGAACGTTCAACATCGAATGAGAAACAAACATTCATCCAATACCGAACATAAAATACCTGTTCCTGGTTCTTTATCTTTTTACATTCGACGTTCGATGTTCGATGTTCGACGTTCATCTTTTAAAACACTCTCAACCGGCATACATGTGGCTTTGAATGTTTATAATCCAACCTAGCGCTTACGGAGAGGAAGGGATGAGGAACCCAGCCGGAGGAATGACCCTCCTGGAAATCGTCGTCACCATGGGATTAATCAGTCTCCTGGCGGCTCTGGTCGGTTTTGGTTTCCGGGACCTTTATCCGTCTTTCCATTTGCAGGGAGCCGTCAAGGATATCGTCCTGGATATCCAGACGGCCCGGATGATGGCCATTGCCCAAAACCGCCCTTACCGAATAGTTTTTTCCCCGGGCCAAGAATCCTATCACCTCGAGAAGGCTTCCTCCTCCGGGGGCGTTTCCTGGCCGGGAATTCCGGAGGGAATCCCCCGAGAATTCAATAACCTAAATAATCCCTATCACCATCCGGGGGTGGATCTGTTGAGCAGCAGCTTCAACCCTGTTTTTTACCCGAGGGGGACGGCAACCGGGGCCTCCATTCGCCTGAAGATCGGGGAACGACTGAAGTTGATCACTATTTCATCGCAAGGAAGGGTTAAAGTGCAATGAATTTCCAAAAGAGGAGGAAAAGAAATGGTCCGGATTCCAGGGGATGAGGTTCAGGGAACGGTCCGCTGCCGAATCAAAAACGCCGTTGGCTTTCAGCTTGTGGAACTGTTGGTGGCCATGGGGCTGATCGTCTCGATCCTGGGGTTAACCTATGGGCTGTTCATCCATCAAGCCGACGCCTTCAGACAGCAGGATCGAAAAGTGAATCGCCAGCAGGTCCTCCGGGCCTCCCTGGAAATGATCAGCCGCGACCTGCGACTGGCCGCCTATCCCGATGGGGAAGGGGCGCAACGGCTGATCACCGACCTGGGGGTCCCGGATGGGTATCTCCCCAAGTATCCCTTGGAGGTAAACCTCAAGGAACCGGTGACCATCGTCTCCGGCGGGGTTCATCCGGATGTTCTTTCCATCCTGACGGTCCTGCCTAGTGAAAACAATCCGGCCGTTCTAACTCAGGAGGTCCTGGCCGGAGGAAATATGTTAACCCTGTCTTTATCTGCTTCCGAGGTCAGCGACCAGTATCGGGTAGGAGATGTCGTTTATGTGGGGAAGCCTCCTCAATTTGCCCTGGTCAGGGCGATCAGTGGTCGAAGCCTGACGGTGGATGTCGATCCTGCGGTCCCAGGATGGCAGGGATTGAAACAGGCCCAACCCTCCGGAACGGAGGTGGGTGAAGTGAGCCTGGTCAGTTACGCCGTCTTTACCGACCAGAACGACTCGGCCGGGGATTTCCATGAGGCGGGCAGGCCGGTGTTGAAACGAAAAATCAACGCCGGTGGATTTGAGCCGGTGGCGGAAGATATCTCTCATTTGAAAATTAAATCGGGACCGAACGGGTCCTATGATCTGGAAATCGGCGCCCTTTTGGAGCCGGGGAGGGAAACGGCCGCTGAAAGGGAAGGGCAGCGATTGCTGTTAACCTCACAGGTAAGGAGACGGAATTGAATCGGCATAGAAAAGACAGCAGAAATCAGGAAAAGGGCGCGGCCCTGGTCACGGTTTTGCTGGCCATGCTGGGGTTAATCATCTTCGGAACCACGGCCTTCCTGGTGTCCGGGGCAGACCTGAAGATCATGGGGCATTATCGGGATAGCCAGCAGGTCCTCTACGCGGCCGAGGCCGGGATTCAGACCCTCTTGGCCGATTTTCGCGGCCATCCCGACCTTTTCCTCTTGAAGAAAAACGGTTCCGAAATCGCGCTGCCGTTGACGGAGCCGGCGCAAGCCAATTGGAAACAGTTTAAGCTTTGGGTGGAGTCCCTGCGCTACGATCCGGGAACAGTTCCTGGATTTGTTGAGTTGGTTGTTCAGGCCTTCGATCCCCTCAATCAAACATCGGCCCGAATCAGGGCCACCATCCTGGGAGTCTTTAGCGGCGGGGTTCAGGAAGTCACCCCTCCCTTCCGAATCGGAATGTTAACCGCCGGATCCCTGCAATTGGCGGGGACTCCCCAATTACAGACCGATATCCATGCCAATCAGGGATTCAGCCTGGAACCGGCGTTGGTCGATGGTCTGCGGCAGCAGCACTTCACGGTCAGTCAATCCGCGGATCCCCTCCGCAGCGACTATCGACAGGCCTGGGAAGTACCCGTCCTTCAACCGACGGATTTTGAACGTCTGCGGGGGCAGGCCCAGGAGAAAGGGAACCATTACTTCGCCGGTTCCCAGACCCTGAAACTGACCGGAGATCAACAGGGAACTCTATTATTCGTGGACGGGGAGGTAACGCTTCAGGGAGAGGAATTAAGCGGGATCACCTTAGTGAGCACCGGTAAAATCACCTTTAAAGGAACAGCCCGGTTAAACGGAGACCAGAAACTGAATGTGGCCTTCCTGGCCGGCGGGGATATCGTCCTGGCCGCGGCCGCGGAAGCGGCAGGTGTATTCTGGTCGGGAGGGGCGTTCATCCCGCCGGTCGGCGGCAGCTTGGAGGGCCTGATCGTCAGCCGGGGTTCCATCCACTCCTCGGGGCCTTTGAGCTTCCGGCGTTCCGACCGGATCGATAATCTTTATTTGCCCCATCCGCCGCTGAAAGGGGAATTCACGCTCAAGGGGTGGCTGCAGCTTTAGCCGCCGGAGATGAAAAAAAATCTTGACATGCTGTTTAAAGCAAGTTAAATAGCGACTTATTGAGGTTTTTGATTTCTATTTATGAATCCCAGCTCTTAACCAAGGTAAAAAGGTGACGTCGCTTTTTTACCTTTTTTTATCCTGCCCGCAGTAACGGAGATTTCATCCGTGTAGTTTATTTTTAAGGAGGGAGTATCATGATGAGTCGAGGGAAGGTGAAATGGTTTAACGATGCCAAGGGGTTTGGATTTATTGAACGGGAGGGCGGATCCGACGTCTTTGTTCACTACACCGCCATCCAGAGTGATGGGTTCAAGACGCTTAAGCAAGGGCAGGATGTGGAGTTTGAAATCAAGGATGGGGATAAGGGGTTGCAGGCCGCGAATGTTATGAAGGTTTAGCAATCCCCCGAACATCGGAAACACCAGGCCCTCGAATGGCATCGTCTTTTGGAGGGCCTTTTTTTATGGTTTCGGTTCGAACCGCCCAGGCGGTTAAGATGCCCAATACCCTTTAGCCGGGACGCGGCCCATGCTGGAGCTGTTACAAATCCAAAATCTGGCCCTGATCGAAAATCTGGATATTGCCTTCGGCCCCGGTCTCAACATCCTCTCCGGAGAAACCGGGGCCGGCAAATCAATTATCATCAAGGCCGTGAATCTTCTTTTGGGGCAGAAGGCCACGGCGGAGGTGATCCGCCAGGGAACGGCGGAAGCCAACGTTTCAGCCCTATTTCAACCGGAAACCCGCGGCGCCCGCAAGGTCGGGTCTTCTCCCCCTGAATTCCCAGGTGAATCCCAGTTGCTGCTTCGCCGCAGCATCCAAGGTTCCGGTAAAAGCCGGGCCTGGATTAACGGGCAGGTCGCCGGTTTGAACCAGTTGGTCCAGCAAACCCGCACGCTGATCAGCATTTCCAACCAGCATGAATACCAAACCCTTTTAAACCCGAATCAACATCTTGCTTTTCTGGACTGTTTTGCCGACCTGGAAGATCTCCGCCTGCAGGTCAAAGAAGGCTATGAGGAATTGGAAAGGCAGGTTCGTCTGCTGGAAAAGCTCAAGGAAGAGGCCCGGCAACGAAGTGACCTGAAGGAACTTTGGAATTTTCAGATTCAGGAGATTCGCCAGGCCCAAATCAAACCCGGGGAAGAACAGGAATTGCGCCGACGCAAGGAGGTCATGCGCCAGGCGGAGAAGATCTGGGAAAAAATCCATCAGGCCCGGGAAATCCTGGACGGTTCGGACCATTCCCTTTCCAACCTGCTGGGGCGGGTAAAGGAGTTGGTGCGTTCGGTCGCCGTGATCGATTCTACCCTGGAACCGAGCCGGCAGGCCCTGGATAGCCTGGGAGCGGAATTATCGGAAATCGGGATCGCGCTCCGCGATTACGAGCAGGGGTTGGTTTTCGATCCCCGGACCTTGGAGGAGGTGGAGGACCGGCTTCAACAGTTCCAGCGTTTAGCGGCCAAGTACGGTCCAACCTCCCAAGCGATTTTGGATTATTCGGCCTCCCTGGAAGGACAGTTGAAAGATCTGGAGGACAGCAGCCAACGCCGGAGCGCGCTGGAAGAGGCCGTGGAAGACCGGCGTCGGACCTTGTTCGAAATCTCCGAGGGTCTCTCGGTCCGGCGCCGCGAAAGCGCCAGGCGCCTGATCCACCTGGTCGAGGAGGAATTCAAGGAATTGGGCCTTTCCGGGTGTCGCTTTGAGATCCAGTTCACCCGGCCGGCCGTTGATCCGCAGACCGAATCGGTATTTTCGTATGGAGGCCGACTGCTGACTCCGGAGGGTTTGGAAAAGGGGGAATTTCTGCTGGCCCCCAATCCCGGCGAGGGACTTCGTCCGTTGGCGCGCATCGCCTCGGGGGGAGAATTGTCCAGGATCCTCCTGGTGCTCAAAGGATTGCTTTCGCAAAGCGGGGTGACCGAAACCCTGATTTTTGACGAAGTGGATGCCGGGATCGGCGGCAGCCTGGGCGAAAAGGTCGGGCGTAAACTGAAACAGTTGGCCCGGGTTCATCAGGTTTTGTGTATCACCCATCTGCCTCAAATCGCCGCCTTTGCCGACAGCCACTACCAGGTCATCAAAAAGATAAAGGCCAAACGCACTTTTACCGAGATCAAAGCCTTGAACGAAGAAGAACGGCTGCTGGAATTGGCCCGCATGTTGTCCGGGACCTCTCCCTCGGAATCTACCAAAATCCTGGCCGGGGAATTGTTGAGCAAGTCTCGGGGGCCATCCGATTGCTAATGGATTTACCTCTCGATTGCGCCATTAATCCCAAGAAATCGGGTCGTGAGCCGGCCATCGGCCCCTTGGCCATACTGGTGGCGGTTTCCGGGGATTTGAAAATGCTGATTCAGACGATCCGGCCTTCGGGGGAACTCCGTTTTAAAAATCCCTGGCTGCGACTCTATCATTTGCCGCACCCTCCCCGGACCCTGGTTTTGGCCGGACCGGTCCTGGGGTCCCCTCAGGCGGTCATGGTGTTGGAGAAACTGATTGTCCTCGGGGCGAAGAGAGTCCTGCTCTTCGGCTGGGCTGGCAGTCTGAAACCGGATTTGACACCGGGAGATCTTCTCCTCCCGGAGTGGGCCGAAAGCGATGAGGGCACTTCCCGCCATTACTCCCTCGACCCCGAGCCCCGGGCTCATCCCCGCTTTTTAGCCGATGTGAGGCAGGCGTTGGAATCCTCCGGACTGCCTTACCGCGTGGAGCCGGTATGGACAACGGATGCGCCTTACCGGGAAACCTGGGCCAAGATCCGGGCCTGCCAGTCCGGGGGCATCGGGGGAGTCGATATGGAGACTTCGGCTTTTTATACGGTAGGGGCCTTTCGGCGGATTGAAACCGCGGCCTTGCTGATGGTGTCCGATGAGCTTTCCGGAGACGCCTGGCGCCACGGTTTCAGAGATCCCCGATTTTTGAATCGACGAAAACAAATGGTCCGCTGGCTGCTGGAACGATTTTCCCTTCTTCCCTCCTGAACCCCCCTTTCCTGGCATAGCCATTGCAATATTAATAGTTCGTAATCGTCGAAGGACTTGCCAATAGTCCGTCAGAGAGAGTTTGTCATCCTGAGCGAACGCGAAGAATTTTGTTTTTTCAGCTAGCTCCGAGATCCTTCACGGAGTTTACCCTGAGCCGAAAGACGAGATCCTTCGCGTTGCTCAGGATGACCGAAGGGGTCAGGGTGACAGAAAAGCGAAGGGTTCAGGATGACAGTTCGGGACTTTTTGCGAACGTACCCCCGTTGACAGACTGGCGAAAAATATCCTTTTACGTGGAGGATGCCCATGCAACCGGCAAGATTGGAAAGGAGTTTAATTCCGCGGGAATCCCGGAATGAAAAAGCCCCTTTTTCGGAAGAAACGGCTCCGGCCGTGCGACTGCAGAACGAACTGCTGGCGGAGGCCGTCGATCGGGGAGCCAGTGACGTCCATCTGGAACCCTTGCCTAAAGCGGTTCAGGTGCGATTCCGGGTGGATGGCCTGCTGGTGCCCGGTCCGGTGCTCCCCAAGTCCCTCCAGGAATCCCTGGTTTCTCGTTTCAAGATCACCTGCAACCTCAACATCAGCGAGAAACGCAATCCTCAGGACGGCAGCTTCCACCGGGTGGTTCAAGGAAAACCGCTGGACCTGCGGGTCTCCTGCCTGCCGACCCTTTGGGGGGAGAAGGTGGTCATTCGGCTCCTCGGCGGTTCCCGGGGTTTCCGGAGGCCTGACCAACTGGGGATCCCTTCCCGATCCCTTCAACGGCTGACCGCCATGGTGGAACGATCCCAGGGTATGATCCTGGTGGTCGGGCCGACCGGCAGCGGGAAATCCACCACCCTGTATTCCCTGCTGGGTTCGATCCACCGCCCGAGAATTAATATTGTCACCATTGAGGATCCGGTGGAATACCTCCTGGAGGGGATCAATCAGATCCAGGTGAATGAAAAAATCGGATTGACCTTTGCCTCGGTCCTCCGTTCGGTCTTGCGGCAGGATCCCGATGTAATCATGGTCGGAGAAATCCGGGATGAAGAGACCGCTCAGATAGCCTTTCGGGCGGCTATGACCGGGCACCTGGTATTGAGTACCCTCCATACGAACGACACCGTCTCCACCATTACCCGATTAGCCGACTTGGGCCTGCCCCCTTACCTGATTTCCTCTTCCCTGTTGGGAATCCTGGCGCAACGTCTGGTCCGGAAGAACTGCCCCCATTGCCTGATCCCTTATCAGCCGGATCCGGAATTTTTGGAACGGGTTCAACTGTCCGCTTCGTCGGCCCAGACCTTTTACCGCGGCCGCGGTTGTCCGGAATGCGGGGGGCAGGGCGTCACCGGCCGGGAAGGCGTATTTGAACTGTTGACCGTCACCCCGGCCCTCAGGGAAGCGTTGCTCTCCCGGCCTTCGGAAAACGACCTCCGCTATCTGGCCGCCCAGGAAGAGGTGGAACCCCTGCTGGAGCGGGCCCTGCAACAGGCACGGAGCGGGTTGATCTCTCTGGAAGAGTTGCTGCGGGTGGTGCCGTATGAAGTGGGAGCGCGCTGCTGCACCCACTGTCTGTACCCCCTGGAACATTTTTATCTCTATTGTCCTCAATGCGCCCGGCCCCTGGTTAGGAGGTGCGGGGGGTGCGGAAAACGGCTGCAGAAAAACTGGCGGGTGTGTCCCTATTGCGGGGGGGAGACGGTTTAAAGATTCCGCAACCCCAGACCTTCTTCTTCGACGATTTCTTCCAGTACCTTGGTGGCGTGGTTTCGATCTTCAAAGGCCTTAAAATGACTTAAAAATATAGACTTAATCTTCGGATATTGTTCTTTGGGGAAATAGCGGGACACCGGCACCAGGATCTGATCCGCTTTGAGAAAAAAATACAGGGTGATCTTGTTGAGTTCCACCTGGGGCAAACGGGAGTACAAGGCCTCATGGGCCTCGTATTCCCGGCGAGAAATATAGATATAAATTTTCTCGTCGGACACGGAAAAATGGTGCTGCTGGGTGACCATAAATTTCCAGAGATCAAATTCCGTTTGGGGGACGAAGCGCACTTCCGGTCCGGAGGGACTTGGATCGGTTTTGTTCACCAGACAATGAACCAATTTAACGGCATCCTTGAACATAAGCGATCCTTTCACTAAAAAAAGTAGGAACCTCCTGACGAGGTGGGTCCCGGAACGTGACCGGCGGCCGACTTGTTTTAATTAAACCATTCACTTTGAATTGACAAGGAATAAATGGAGATATTATTCCTGCCGACCCTTGACTTTTGATAGGATCTTGGTTTAGATGGGCTTTCAGCAATTCATTTTTTTTCGTCAGAAGGGAGGCCTATGAAGGCCTTAGTGCTCTCCGGCGGCAAAGGGACCCGCCTGCGTCCCATCACCCATACCATGGCCAAACAACTGGTTCCGGTGGCCAACGAACCGATCCTGGGGTATGTCTTTCAGCACCTGATGGATGCGGGCATCAAGGAAGTGGGGGTGATTGTGGCCCCGGAAACCCAGGAGGACGTTCGTCTTTTTTTGGGAGATGGCCGACGCTGGAAACTCCGCATTACTTACATCCTCCAGGATCAGCCCCTGGGTCTGGCCCATGCCGTTAAAACCGGGCAGCCTTTTTTAGGCCAGTCCCCGTTTGTCATGTACCTGGGGGATAATCTGTTGGCCGAAGGGATCAAAGGGTATCGGGAGCGGTTCCTGGAAGAAAAATTGGACGCCTTCCTATTCCTGAAGGAAGTGGACAATCCCAGCGCCTTCGGGGTGGCGGTCTTAGATAAAAAAGGGCGTATCACCCGGCTGATCGAGAAACCGAAGAAACCGCCTTCCAATCTGGCCCTGGTGGGCATCTATTTTTTTTCGCCCAAGATTCATGAAGCCATCGCCCGGATCAAGCCATCGGCCCGAGGCGAGCTGGAGATCACCGATGCCATCCAGGAACTGATGAATATGAAAGGCCTGGTCAAGGGGCACAAGCTGGAAGGCTGGTGGCTGGACACCGGCAAAAAGGACGATTTCCTGGCGGCCAACACCACGGTCCTGGATGATTACGTGAAACGGGACCTCTGCGGGGAATGCGATCCTCTAAGCCAGGTGACCGGGCGGGTCCGCCTGGGAGCGAAGGCCCGGGTGGTGAACAGCATTATCCGCGGTCCGGCGGTGATCGGCGAAGGGGCGGAGATCATCGATTCCTTTATCGGTCCCTATACCACCATCGGTCCCCATACCCGGATCATTCATTCCGTGGTGGAGCATTCGGTTATTTTAAATGATTGCCGCATCGAGAATATCCCCCGCCTGGAGGACAGCCTCATCGGCCGGGAAAGCCGGATCTCCCTGGGCAAAAACCAGTCTCAGGCGTTGCGGTTGATGGTGGGAGACAACGCCGTGGTGGAAATCTAGCCAAAAATTATCTAATTTTTGGCTAGAAATTCGAAATCCGAAATTCGAAGCACGAAACAAATTCAAATGACCGAAATCCAAAACCTCAATGTGTAGAATTTCGGATTTAACCTTTAATCAGGGATAAATAACCATGGATAAAACGATACTGGTAACCGGCGGTCTGGGGTTTATCGGGTCCAATTTTATTCGTCTGTACCATCAGACGCATCCGGAGGACCGGCTGGTCAATCTGGACAAGTTGACGTATTCGGCCAACCCGGAGAACCTGCGGGACCTGGACGCCGAACCCTGGTACCAATTCGTGGAAGGGGATATCCTGGACGAGGCCCTGCTGGATCAACTGCTGACCCGGGTCCCGGTCCGATCGGTCGTCCATTTCGCCGCCGAATCGCACGTGGACCGATCCATCCGGGGATCAAAGGAATTCATTCAAACCAATGTGCTGGGGACCCATATCCTGCTGGAGGTTTTCAAACGCTACTGGGAGGAAAAACTGGATAAATCGGAAAATTTCCGCTTTCTGCACGTATCCACCGATGAGGTCTACGGGGCCTTGGGCGCGGAAGGGATTTTCACCGAGGAAACCCCTTTCCGGCCCAACTCACCCTACTCGGCCAGCAAGGCTTCCGGGGATCTGTTGGCCCGGGCTTACTATGAAACCTTTCGCTTTCCGGTCCTGATCGTCCGGCCATCCAATAATTACGGCCCGTACCAGTTCCCGGAGAAATTCATTCCCCTGATGGTCACCAATCTCCTGGAGGGGCAAACGGTACCGGTTTACGGCCGGGGTGAAAATGTGCGGGACTGGCTCTTTGTGGAGGATGCCTGCCGGGCTATCGATCGGGTCCTTTCCCACGGCCTGATCGGCGAGGCCTACAACGTGGGCGGGGAGTCGGAGCGAAAAAACATTGAAGTGGCCCGGAATGTTCTGAAGATGCTTGGCCGGGGGGAGGAATGGCTGTGCTATGTGACCGACCGACCGGGGCATGACCTGCGCTACGCCTTGAGCAACGAGAAGATCCGGCGGGAGATCGGCTGGCGCCCCACGGTGGATTTTTCCGCAGGACTGGCGCGGACCGTTCAATGGTACCGCGATCATCCCGAATGGTGGCAGCCGCTTAAAAAGAAATTGGCTCAGGAAAGCAAAGGATTCTGGAGTACCTAATGAGGATCCTGGTGACCGGGGTGCCCGGTTTACTTTCCGCTGACCTGATCCCCATCCTCCGGACTCGCCATGAGGTGGTCCCCTGTTCGCTTTCGGATTTGGATATCACCGACCGGGAAGCCGTTCTCAAGATCATTCCTTATGACCGGCCCCATCTGGTCATCAACTGTGCCGGCTATACCAACGTGGATGGCGCGGAAACCCATATCGAAGAGGCCCGGCAAGTCAATGCCCTGGGAGTTGCCCACCTGGCTTTGGCCTGCCGGAACCTGGATATCCCTTTGTTGCACATCAGTACGGATTATGTTTTTGACGGGCAATCCGAAATTCCCTACCGGCCCGGAGATCCCCCGCGGCCCCTCAGTGCCTACGGCCAAACCAAATGGGAGGGCGAAGGCCTGGTGACCGAATGCCTGGAAAAATATTTTATTGTCCGGACCAGTTCCTTGTACGGGAAGAACGGGCCCAATTTCGTGCGTACCATCCTGCAGAAGGCCGGTGAAGGGAAACCGCTCTCCGTGGTAACGGATCAGATCATGTCCCCCACCTGGGCCGTGAACCTCTCCCAAGGGATCCTGGTCTTGATCGAATCCGAAAAATACGGGATCTATCATCTGACGGACCGGACCGACGGGGGAATAAGCTGGTATGATTTCGCCCAGGCAATATTAAAGACGATCGGTTCGGACCTGGAAGTCCGGCCCATTTCCGCCCTGGAACTGAAAAGACCGGCGATCCGGCCGGCCTATTCCGTATTGGACACCTCTCAGTTGACCGCCGCCGTTGGCTTTCAGCCGCTTTTCTGGCAGGAGGCCCTGCAACAGTTTATTTCCAATCTCCCCGTATCTGCCTAACCTCTCTTAGCAGCTCGCCGAGATTACAGAGAGGTTTTAAAAAAACGCCGTACTCGGCTCACGAGACCGTTATCGTGCCAGTCCGGAAATAATTTTTTCTGCGTCCGATATCTCCGGACCTGTCATATTTTAGGTTGCTTGTCCTTTGAGGTCGGTGGTCGCCGTATATGGTACTCGGCCTTCGAAATCGGCCTCTGGGGCGTTCGGGTCTCGGTGAAAGGCGCTTTCTCAAGGTTATTCTGGACATCGAATCCGGGCCAACGTTTCTAACTTTGTTTAAAGCAGGCCCTAACCAAGAGACTCTTAGCGCCTCCGGGCCGGCCCTGCCTCCGGAAGATTTGAAAACGGGCCGGGTTAGAACCTAAAAAGTCAATGTGGAAATCCCTTTCGCCGAGACCCGGCGCCCATACCTGTATCTGAAGGATACCCACCAAAGGTCCGGACCTGTGTTATATTTTACGCAGATAACCGTCGGAACGAAGGAGGCAGCATGACACCGAACAACCCGTATGAAATCGCCAGAAAGCAGGTGGACATCGCCGGAAAATATCTGGAACTGGACCCGGGCATCCTGGGAATGCTGAAGAGCACCAAACGGGAGTTGACGGTAAATTTCCCGGTGAAGCTGGACGACGGGTCCATGAAGATCTTTACCGGTTACCGGGTGGTCCATAATCCGGCCCGGGGTCCGGCCAAGGGCGGTATCCGCTACCACCCGGACGTAAATCTGGATGAGGTTCGGGCTCTGTCCATGTGGATGACCTGGAAGACCGCCGTGGTCAACATCCCCTTCGGCGGGGCCAAAGGGGGGGTATGCTGCAACCCCAAAGAGATGTCGCTACGGGAGATTGAAAATCTGACCCGCCGATTTACCTGGGAGATCGCCCCCTACATCGGCCCGGAAAGCGACATCCCGGCCCCGGATGTCTATACGAATCCCCAAGTCATGGCCTGGATCATGGATACCTACAGCATCCTGAAAGGGTATTCGGTCCCGGGGGTAGTAACCGGGAAGCCGGTCGAACTGGGCGGGTCCCTGGGACGGCTGGAGGCCACCGGCAAAGGGGTTTTTATGACGGCCCGGGAAGCGGCCCAGCGGATCGGCCTTTCCCTGGAGGGCGCTCGGGTGGTCATTCAAGGGGCCGGCAATGTGGGCGGGATCGCCGCCCGGAATTTCAGCCGGGCCGGATCGCGGGTCATCGCCATCAGCGACTCCAAAGGGGGAATCTATAACGCCGCGGGTCTGGACGTCGAGAAGGCCCTGGATTGCAGGGATCGCTCCCAATGCTTCCTGACCCGGGAACTGGGAGGGGAAGACATCCGGAATGAGGAACTCCTGGAACTGGAGTGCGATATCCTGGTGCCGGCGGCCCTGGAAAACCAGATCACGGAAAAGAACGCCCCGCGCCTGAAATGCCGGATCATCGCCGAAGGGGCCAACGGCCCGACCACCCCCGCCGCGGATGATATCCTTTTCGATCGGGGCGTCCTGGTTGTGCCCGACATCCTGGCTAACGCGGGAGGCGTCACCGTTTCTTATTTCGAGTGGGTCCAGAACCTGCAGGAGCTGTTCTGGAGCGAGGAAGAGGTCTTCGACCGGCTCCAGAAGATCTTAATCCGGGCCTTTGCCGAAACCGAGCAGATCGCCCGGCAGAAGAAAGTTCCTCTGCGCACGGCCGCCTATATCCTGGGGATCCAGCGGGTGGCCAAGGCGATGGAGCTGAGGGGGATTTATCCCTAAGGATGGAATTATTGTTTTCCTTTGGGAGGTACGAACATGGCACAGATGATCCGTAAGCAGATTTATGCGGATCGTGGACGACATCACAGATGATAGATTTATATTGAACCCAGCAGGATGCCAACCTTAAAAAGCAGGCGAACCCTGGGTATCACGGAGGCGGAAGTGATACGCAGGGCCATCGACAGGCAGATGGCTCATCTGGTCCCCGGTATTCGGGATCGGTCAGCCTGGGAAAGGGAAAAGGCCTTTATTGCCGAAAGGAGGGCCGGAAAACCTCTTCCCGGGGGCCGCAAATTCAGACGGGAAGAGGCCTACGAGGAAAGATTGGAGCGCTATGGCCGATAAGATCCTGGTGGATACCAATATCCTGCTGTACGCCTATGACCGGGGTGAACCGGTAAAGCAATCTCAGGCTGCCGAGGTTCTGGACCACCTTGGCAGTCTTGCGCTTGGGCGTTCTGACGCCGCAGGTATTGGCGGAATTCTTCGTCAATGCGACGCGTAAGTTAGAAATGCCCTTGACCGTGGAACAGGCCTACGAACGTATCCAGAACTACCTTTTATCATGGGAGGTGTTGGATTTGACCGGAGCGATCGATATTGGAAGCAGTGCGCGGCGTTCACACCTACAAGATGGCCTATTGGGATGCCCAAATCTGGGCAGCGGCACGGTTGCATCAGATTCCGACTCATAATTACGGAGGACTTCAACGTCTGTGGGGCCGTGATAGAAGGCGTGCGCTTTGATAAAGTCCATTTGAAGAAGGGTTCGATTTGGAGGTGATGGGGTCGGTTCGGTAGACCATGGTTCACTGGAGATTGACTTTATAGACGACCGAGATGGTAGCCTGTTCACTGCAACAGTTCACTGAAAAGACGCTCAGAATTTCCGGGCGATCAGCGTTCGGTTGCAAACCGCATGGTTTCATTGAGGTTCGGAGAAAAGTTCGGAGTACAGGTCCTCGAGATGAACAGTTGTGAATCTGTGTAAAAACCTTTCTTTTAATGAATTCTGTCTCGGGTAAAAAGCGATGGATGTCCTCTTGACCTTCACCGGATTTCATGACCCCTATTTTAAAGGACTGGTTGACGAGGAAGAGCAGCCTGGACCAATCCTTTCCCTCCTTACCACCCGCTCGTTCGACCATATCTTTCTTTTCGATACATCGGGCACTAAAAAAATAACTCTGGAAACCCGGGATGCCATCAATCAGCTTTACCACGGAAGCGGGGTCCATGTAATTGAACTCCCTATAAATGATCCGACGAATTACCAAGAGATATTCAGGGGACTTAGATCGCATCTTCCCAAAATCATAGAGGAGTTCAGCTCGGCCCGCGTTCTTCATTGCCGTTGCTTCGGGAACGCCTCAGATGCACGCCTGCTGGGTGCTTCTCAGCATCCAGACGGCCAGACTATCCATCTTGGTGTGGCTGTGGCGGCCATTATGGCTTGTCTGGAACTGCTTGCCTGCCTTGAGAGGGAATTGGGGTGACAAAGGAAATTGAGGACCGGGCCATTTCGAGGATGTCCTCGATATGGTTTGATCGATAGCTCCCGCATTCACCTCCCGCGGTCATTCGATGGGTGGCGCTACACCTATCAGGGATAGGGATTTATGACCATTAAACCGACAAAACGCACCAGCGGCCCCGCCGGCCATTACGATTCAATCCTCGGGGATATTTCCAACGTCATTGATACGGCCAGGAGGTCGGCGGCGCGTTCGGTTAATAGCATCATGACAGCGGCCTATTGGTTGGTGGGCCGTCGCATCGTGGAGTCCGAGCAGAAGGGAGAGAAGCGAGCAGCGTATGGAGAGGAACTCCTCGATCGGCTGTCTGTCGATCTCGGCAAACGTTTTGGGCGGGGGGTTTCCAGGCAGAATCTCCAGCAGATGCGCCAGTTCTACCTTCTCTATCAACCGGAAGAGATTTGCCAGACAGCGTCTGGCGAATCGGGAGGCATCCCAAGCACAATGATTTTCCAGACGCCGTCTGGCATTTTGCGGGCGCAGTCTCGGGAAATATCCCTTGCCGAGGCAGAAGCGCCTGCGCATCGGGGATGAATGGTACCGGGTGGACCTGCTCTTTTTCCATCGACGACTGCGGTGTCTGGTAATCATCGACTTGAAGATCGGCCGGTTTACCCACGCCGACGCCGGCCAGATGCACCTCTATCTCAACTATGCGCGCGAACATTGGGTCAATGAGGGTGAAAACCCGCCCGTCGGGTTGATTCTCTGCGCCCAGAAAGACGAAGCTGTGGCCCGGTATGCCCTGGAAGGGCTGCCGAACAAAGTGATGGCCTCGGAGTATCGAACGGCCCTGCCTGATGAAAAGGAATTGGCTGCCGAGATTAAACGGACCAGGGACTTGTTGGAGGAGAGAAAAAGACCCGCCCTCGCTCTGCCGATTAGAACGGGGAAAAGCCGCAGGGAGGACCCGGGGGGTAATTCCAAAAAATGAACAACGGAATTTCATTTGGTGAGGGGAGGTATAACCGATGAAAAAAGAGATTAACCCCTTTATCGGCACCTGGTCCATTATTGAGATGGAGGCCTGGGACCAGGAGTACGTCAATATGGAGGTTCCCGGACACTTCACGTTCAAAAAAGAATGGCACGGGGCTTTTTCAATTTGGAGCGGTCCAGGGAGAGATGGATTGCCGGGTGGAAACCGGTGACCGGGGTTCACGGATCGAATTTTCCTGGGAGGGACAAGACGAAATGGATCCCGCCAGCGGCCGAGGGTGGGCCGTGATCGAAAACGGAGAACTGCGCGGCCGGATCTTCATTCATCTGGGGGATGATTCGGCGTTTCGAGCCCGGAAAGCCCGAAAGCCGGGCTGACCCGAATCAGTAATACGATGCAGTCTATTCCCAATTCTTAACTCTTTTTAACTCGCTTACGCCGACATACGCCGAAAGTCCCTCCATCTTTGCAGAAATTCCAATAAGCCGTAAAAAATTAATAATTGCAATAAATTCAATTAGTTTAGTTGATCAATCCCTTTGGAACGCCGCAAGGGAGACTCCTTGAAGTAAATACCTTTTGACTTAATGAATTAAAGGCTTATATTTATACTATAAATACGTCTGAATTGACGTTCCAAACAGGATGCGATAATTTCTATTCAACCCTCCCGTTCGTATTCGAACTGGAGGGTTTTCTTTTGGGGGGCGGAACCCGAAATCCGCAAATCCGGAATTTCGTACAGGAACGCAGACCCTTAATCATTTAAAAAGGATGAGGTGGAAAGATGGACTACAAAAAGGGCGAAAGGGTAAAACACCCCGGCATGCCGGCCTGGGGTCTGGGGAAAGTATTGGAGGACAGCCGCGACTACAAGGTCTGCATATTCTTTGCGGGGGATGGACGAAAGACGCTTTCACTGAAATATGTTGAGCCGGTAAAGGTTTCCGGGGAGGAAGCCAGGAACCCGGTATTGGATCATTTGTCGATTAAGGAAGACGGAGCCAGCAAGTACCAAAACCTTCAAACATCCAAGGAAATGTTTTTAAAGGACTATCCCGATGGATTTTATGATCCGGCCTACCTGAAGGGTGAAAGAAATCATAAGGTGGCGGCCCATGAACTGGCCCTGAGTTTAATAGGCCCCGAGCAACTGGAGGCCTTGCTGGCTCAAAAGAATTATGAGGAAATATGCCAGCGGGCCCTGAAAGTGGTGAACGCCACCAATCTGATTTTCCCTAATGAAAAATTGGCGTTAAAGAATGGCCTGAAAGAATCAACAAATAGAGAGTTATTTTCCGAAAAGCTGTATCACCTGTTATACGGGAAAGAGGACATGGCGGAGCGATTTGTCTCGTTTGCCCGAACCCTGGAGGGTATCAAGGCGGCCAAATGGACCACCCTGTCCTATTTTCTTTTTATCGTCTTCCCTGACACCTATATTTTTTTGAAGCCCATCGTCACCCAACTGGCCGCGGAAATATCCGCTTTCGAGATCAATTACCGCCCCGATTTGAACTGGAAGACCTATCGATCCGTTTTGGATTTCTCCGAATATTTTCGCTCCGAGCTGAAGGATTTCAAACCAAGGGATATGATCGATATCCAATCATTCATGTGGGGCATTGGGCCCAATAAATAAGACGTTCTTGGCCTTTTGCCGGCTTCAAAGGCCAATACCCCTGGTCAGCCCTACAGACTCTTATCCGCCGTGCGGGCGGTCAAGACGGCGTGCGCGGCAGCCAGCCGGGCAATGGGTACCCGGTGGGGGGAAGCCGAAACATAGCTGAGTCCGATTTTGTGACAAAAATAAATGGCCCGGGGGTCCCCGCCGTGTTCGCCGCAAATTCCGATCTTTAAATCCGGTTTGACCTGGCGGGCGAAATCCACGCTGATCATCATCAGCCGGCCGACCCCTTCCTCATCCAGAGTCTCAAAGGGGTTGTCCTGCAGAATCTGATACTTGTCATATAGGGGCAGAAACTCTCGCTCGGCGTCTTCTCGAGAGAAGGAGAAGGTAGCCTGGGTCAGGTCGTTGGTTCCGAAGGAAAAGAACTCGGAGATTTCGGCCAATCTGTTGGCCCGCATGCAGGCTCGGACCACCTCGATCATGGTCCCGAATTTATAAGGGATCTCCACCTGGTAGCGTTTGCGGACGTCCTCATAGATCGTGTTGACCCGGTCTTTGACCCAGGCCAATTCTTCGACTACGCCCACCTGGGGAACCATAATCTCCGGGCGCACGTCAACCCCTTCCTTCAGCAGTTCAGCCGAGGCCTCCAGAATGGCCTGAATCTGCATGTCATAGATCTCCGGGTAGGAGATGCCGAGTCGGACCCCCCGGTGGCCCAGCATGGGGTTGATTTCGGACACGGCCCGCACCTTTTTTAAGGTGTCCTCTTTGAAACGCATCAGATTTTCGTCGATTTTCTTCTCCCGTATTTCCGCCAATTCCCGGCTGATGGCCTCGATCCAGGGGATGTATTTGTGCAGGTTAGGATCGAGCATCTTGATGGTTTCCGGAAGCTCAAAAATAGTCTGGATGCCCCGAGAAAAATCCTTGAGCAGGGCAATTTCGTTCATCAGCTCTTCCGCCGAGGGCAGGAATTCATGGATAGGAGGATCCAGCAGGCGGATAGTCACCGGCAGGCCCTCCATGGCCCTTAAAATTTCCTTAAAGTCCTGTTTTTGAAAGGGCATAAGTTCCATGGCCCTTTTCTTCCGGTCTTCAGGGTTAGTGGCCAGGATCATGCGCTGGACGATGGGCAGCCGGTCGCTGGCATTGAACATCCGCTCAGTCCGGCACAGTCCGATACCCTGGGCCCCATAGCTTCGGGCCTTTCGCGCCATCTCCGGCGTATCGGCGTTGGCCATGACCCCCAAAGATTTCTGGTCGTCGGCCCAGCCCAAAAGCTCCAGCAATTCATCCATGAATTCCGGTTCCACGGTGGGCACCTCCCCGGCAAAGACGGTCCCTGCGGAGCCGTCGATGGTCAGGATATCCCCTTCCCGAAAGACCTGACCGCCCAGGTGCACTTCCCGTTTGCCCATATCGATCTCCAGGGCTTCGACACCGGCGACGCAAGGCTTGCCCATGCCCCGGGCCACCACCGCGGCGTGGGACGTCTTTCCCCCGCGGCTGGTCAGGATGCCCCGGGCGGCAAAAAAACCATGGATGTCTTCCGGTTTGGTTTCTTCCCGAACCAGGAGTATCGGTTCCCCCAACTGGCCCTGGGCCTCGGCCTTGTCCGCATCGAGGATGATTTTCCCGGAAGCCGCGCCGGGAGAGGCGTTGATCCCGGTGGCCAGAGGTGCTCCCTTATATTTGGGATCGATCTGGGGGTGCAGCATCTGTTCCAGGTGTTCCGGTTTGACCCGGAGGATGGCCTCTTCCTCATTGATGAGCCCCTGATGGACCAGTTCGATGGAAGTCCGGACCGCGGCCCAGGCATTCATTTTCCCGTGGCGGGTCTGGAGGCAGTATAGTTTTCCGTTTTCGATGGTGAATTCAAAATCCTGGATTTCCCGGTAATGATTTTCCAGGGTGTGCCGCAGGCCCTCCAGTTGCCGGTACACGGCCGGCATTTCCTTGCGCAACTGCCGGAGGGGTTTGGGGGTCCGGATCCCCGCGACGACGTCTTCTCCCTGGGCGTTGACTAAATATTCGCCGTAGAGATAATTCTCTCCGGTGCCCGGGTCCCGGGTAAAGGCCACTCCGGTGGCGCTGGTCTCGCCCATGTTCCCGAACACCATGGCCACAATATTGACGGCCGTCCCATTGGCCTGATCGGTGGTGATGTTGAATTCCCGGCGATAGTCCACGGCCCGTTTGCCCATCCAAGAACTGAAAACCGCCTCGATGGACAGTTCCAGTTGCTTGTTCACGTCATTGGGGAATTCCTTCCCGGTTTTTTCCTTAATCAATTTTTTGAACTTCCGAGCCAGGTCTTTTAATTGTTCCACTTGCAGTTCCGTATCCATCTGGACCCCGGCTTGTTCCTTGCTCTGGTTCATGATCCGGTCAAAATGTTCATCTCCGATGCCCAGGGCGATTTTGCCGAAAAGCTGTAAAAAACGCCGGTAGGCGTCATAAACGAAACGGTCGTTTTTAGTCAGTTGGCACAGGCCTTCGGCCGTTTCGTCGTTTAATCCCAGGTTGAGAATGGTATCCATCATGCCCGGCATGGACATGGCCGAACCTGAACGGACTGAAACCAGCAGGGGGTTGGTTTTGGAGCCGAAACCCTTCCCGCTCTTTTTCTCCAGGTCCTCCATATGGACCCGGACTTCCTCCATCAGACCCTTGGGCAGTTTTTTATTTTCGTCGAAATACCTGAGGCAGGCCTCGGTGGTAATAACGAATCCGGGGGGGACCGGCAGGCCGATCTGGGTCATCCCGCACAAGTTGGCGCCTTTCCCGCCCAAGAGTTGTTTGTTCTTGCCGTCTCCTTCTTCAAAATCGAACACGAATTTTCTTCGGGTCATGATTCGTTTCTCCTTGCAGCCGGGGATGGTTTGGGGTTTGGTCCTTGACCATTAAATAAGACTTTGTTATTAACTTATTTTTGTCTATAATGCAATTATCTTGTTGAACTTTCAGAAGGGGATAGATTATTGTCCCGGAACCCCTAAAGGAAGCGAAAGCCCATGGTGAGTGAAATCCGAAACGATGAATCCGCTGATATCGCCCAGGACTGGTTGATTATTTCGATTATTTTCTGGGTCCTTTTTGTTTTAATCGTGAGTATCGGCTATTTGACCGATCCTAACTACACGCCCCCCTTGTTGCACCCCTAGACCTTAAACTCGAAATTCGAAGCACGAAATCCGAAACAAGCACGAAGGTCCAAAATCCAAATGACCAAAACAAAAATGTTTTGAATTTTGAGATTTGATCATTTGAATTTGTTTCGGATTTCGAAATTTGGATTTCGAGTTTGAACCAGATTTTTTTCTATTTCGCCCGAATCCAGGCCAGGGCTTCTTCCCGGGTTGCGATGGCTCCCGACCACTGTTCTTCCTTAATCCGGCTGATAATCTCTTTGAATAAGGGGCCGGGGGCAAGTCCCATCTGGATCAGATCCTTTCCGGTGATCAGGGGTGGGGCGCTCGAAAGAGGGATGATGATTTCCTCCCGCATTCGTCGGGCCTCCTGCCATAATCGAAGAAGCCGGTCTTCCGAATCGGGGGGGTGGTCCGGGCCCTGGGCCGCCCGACAGTCGGCCAGGGCCAGGAGAAAGACACGGTTCAGATTATCGCCGGTTTCCTTCACCAAACGGAGCAAGGCCCTGGGAGTTCTTCTCCCTTTTGTCTCTTCCTGCAACAGATGAAAGGGGCGCATATGCCAACCGATCAACCGCACCATAAGATCCCTGGTCTGATGGCCCAGCCGGAAGCGCTCGGCAATATTACGGAACAGTTCCTGGCCGTACTGCTCATGGGAATGAAAAGTCCAGCGGCCATCCCTTCGTTCGGCAGTGGCCGGTTTTCCCAGGTCGTGGACCAGGGCCGTCCATTTCAAATAGGCTCGCTGCGCATCGTTTTCCAGGCGGGTGCCCATGGCCTCGGTTAATCCGGAGGGCCAGGAATGGTCAGGAGTCAGGAGCTGTTCCAGTTGTTGAAAAGCCAGCAAGGAATGGTCGAAAACATTTAAATGATGAAAGCTGTTCTGAGGGGTGTTCTTCAGCGGGAGGAACTCCGGGAAAAGGATATCCAGGATTCCGTCTTCATTCATGAACGGCAGGGTGAGGCCGGCCGTCGGCTGGCTAAGCAATTGGACCCATTCATAAAGCTGACGCTCAGGCGCCGATCGGTTCAAGGCCGGACCCCATTTTTTCAATCCTTGCCGGGTCTCCGGTTCGATCTCCATGCCAAGCTGCGCTTTCAGGCGATACGCTCGCAGCAGGCGCAACGGGTCCCGGTTGAAGCTATTCGGGCCGCATTGACGGATGATTCCCTGAGCCAGGTCGCCCGCTCCGTTCAGAGGATCGATGGGTTCCCAGGGATCGGGCCCGAAGGCCGGGGCTAAGGGCAAGGCCAGACTGTTGATGGTGAAATCCCGATCCCCTAAGTCTTCATGAAGGCCGGAGGCGCGAAAACCGGCAAAGTCAAATTGAAGACCGGGAAGGACCACCCGAGCCGTAGCCTGGTCCTTCTTCAAGAGAACGAAGGTACCCTGAGCGGCTTGGGCGAACGCTTGAGCCAGTTCCAGGGCTTGTCGGGAAACCGCCAGATCGATATCCCGGGTTGGTCTCCCGAGGAACCAGTCCCGGACCAGGCCGCCCGTGAGGTAGCACGCGCACCCCAAGCGATCGGCCGTTTGCCGCAGTGTTTGGAAAAGCGGTTCCCCGGTGATCCAGGTTCTTAAATCGATTAGTGAGATAGGGTGTTGTTCCAAAATGGTCTTAACCGGCGTGATCTGTAGGTCGAAATTTGAAGCCCGAAATTCGGATTAAGCACGAAGTCTAAAATCCAATGGACGATCGTCCCTCTATACTGTTGATCAATCCCCCTCTCTGGGATTTTTCCGCCTTTGACCTCTGGGCCAAACCATTGGGGTTATTGTATCTGGCCGCTGCCTTGCGGGCCGGCGGTTACCGGGTTCATTGGCTGGATGCCCTGGACCCCCATTTCCCCGGGGCCCGAGAATCCTTTTCCCCCAGTCCGAGAAAGCGCTATGGAATCGGATCCTACTTCCGGCAACGTCTCGATCGGCCGCAGGCGTTAAAAGCGATTCCCAGGTATTACTACCGCTTCGGGGTCCCGCCCTGGCTTTTTAGAGATGCCCTGTTGGGGATGCCGGAACCTCAAGCCGTACTGGTTACTTCCCTGATGACCTACTGGTATCCGGGGGTTCAGGAGGCGGTCTCCCTGGTTAAAGAGGTTTTCCCAAACGCCCCGCTGGTTCTGGGGGGCCTTTATGCCGGCTTGCTGCCCGATCACGCGAAGAACCGGAGCGGCGCTGATTATCTTATCACCGGGGAAGGGGAGGGGGCAATTCTAAAATTATTGCAGAACTTGACCGGATGGACCCCGATGAAGACCCCCGACCCGGAAGACCTGGATACGTTTCCTTTCCCGGCTTTTGATCTGCTTCCGGAGCTTTCCTATGTCTGTTTGCTGACCGCGCGGGGCTGTCCTTTCGCCTGCCCCTATTGCGCTTCCCGGCTCTTGCAACCTCGTTTCCGAGAACGGTCTCCGGAAAACATCCTCGAGGAAATTCGGCACTGGCATCAAAGACATGGAGTGAAAGACTTTGCTTTTTATGACGATGCCCTGTTGATCCATTTTGAGCGGCGAATAGGGCCGGTATTGGAAGGGATCATTCGGGAAGGTTGGGACCTTCGCTTCCACGCTCCGAATGCTCTTCAGGTGCGGGAGATTGATCCATCCCGGGCCCGGCTGCTTTACCGGGCCGGATTCAAAACGCTCAGGCTGGGCGTAGAAACCACCAACTGGGAACGGCAGGAGTCCTGGGGCGGCAAGGTCGACCCGGGATCGTTGCTGCGGGCAGTGAGCGCCTTAAGGGAAAGCGGTTTTTCCGGAGAGCAGATCGGGGTTTACCTGCTGGCGGGCCTGCCAGGGCAGAGCCTGAGGGAAATAGCCGACTCCATTATAGAGATCAAAAAAATGGGCCTTCGACCACGCCTGGCCGAATATTCTCCCATCCCGGGGACGACTCTCTGGAAGGAGGCTTGCGCCGTTTCCCGTTTCCCCCTGGCGGAGGAACCACTGTATCACAACAATTCCCTTTTCCCCTGTCTGAACCCTTTTTCCTGGGACCAGGTTCAACAGTTGAAAGACCTCGCCCGGGCGTAAAAGGCAATCCATTCTTATACCCTGGGGAGACTCCTGTGATTACCTCGCAAAAAGTCCCAACCGTCTGAGCCCTTTGCCCACCTGTCATCCGGAGCCCTTCGCCTGCTGTCATCCTGAGGGGATCTTCGAACTGTCTTGGTCAGCCTGAGTGACTCGGAGGTATCTCGGTCTTTCGGCGCAGGATGAACTCCGCGAAGGATCCTGTAAGAACCCGTCGAGAAATAAACTGTACAATACCGCTACTATCTCCGTTCATGCTGAGCCTGTCGAAGCATGGCCGTATCGTTCACCCTTCGACAAGCTCAGGGCGAACGGTTGTAGGGCCGTTTGTCAAGGTTATTTATTTACAGATCCTAACCTGTTGTAAACCCAGATTCTTCGCATTCGCTCAGAATGACAAGCACTCGCTGACGGACTTTTTGCGTCGGGTTAGGGGAGGGAATCTTCCGCGGCTGGAAAAGGCCGATTGATCAGGGTGGCCAGGTAGGCGGCGCCGAAGCCGTTGTCAATATTGACTACGGCCACTCCGGAGGCGCAGGAGTTGAGCATGCCCAACAGGGCCGCTACTCCCTGGAAGCTGGCCCCGTAGCCCACGCTGGTCGGGACGGCGATCACCGGCCGGTCCACCAACCCGCCCACCACGCTGGGCAAAGCCCCTTCCATGCCGGCCACCACGATCAGGACCGAAGCCTGGGCAATCATTTCCTGATGCGCCAGCAGGCGGTGAAGGCCGGCGACCCCCAGATCATAGAGGTACTCCACCGGGTTGCCCATGATACCGGCCGTGATCAGGGCCTCTTCGGCCACGGGGATATCCGAGGTCCCGGCGGAAATAACCAGCACGGTACCCCGGGCGGATTTGAGCAGCGCCGGTTTCTTTTCCAGGGTCAGGACCCGGGAGAGCGGGTGGTAGACGGCCCGGCGATATTTTTTCAGGATCGCCTGGGCCTTGGTCGGGTCCAACCGGGTGACCAGGATGTTTTCTCCCTGGCGGGCCATCCGGGCCATGATTTCCAGTACCTGGGAGGCGGTTTTGCCCTCCCCGTATATCACCTCAGGGAATCCCTTGCGCAAAGAGCGGTGGTGATCAATCCGGGCAAAGTCTATATCTTCAAAAGGAAGATGTTTAAGGCTTTTCAGCGCCCCGTCTACCGTGAGTTTACCCTGCCTGACCTGGGTGAGGATTTTTTTTAACCGCTCCGGATTCATGATTAATCCCTTCGGGCATTCTGTTTGATTTTGAGTCTCAGATCTTATAGAATATCCTGAAATCCGGCAACCCTAAAAAGACCACGTCTTATGAATAGACAAAATGAGTATCCCGCCTGGATGGAAATAACCCTAACGGCTCCGGCCGCCCTGGTCGAAGACTGTTCGGTCCTTCTCTTCGAGGAAACCGGAAGAGGAACCTATAAGGTGGACCCGGACACGGATCCGGAAGGGCCGCAGCGGCTTCGGGGTTTTTTACCCCGGGATGAGGCCTTTCGCCGTCAATTCATCCGGCTAAAAAACAGGATTGCCTCCTATTTTTCGTTTTTCCCGGAGGTCCCTTCCCCCGGCTGGGAGCTGCGGCTGATCCCCTCGGAAAACTGGCAGGACAATTGGAAACGGAATTTTAAACCTTTGAAGCTCTCGCCCACCCTTGTGATCTGTCCGACCTGGGAGGATTATCGTCCTGAAGGAAGGGAAAAGGTCCTGCGCCTCGATCCCGGCCAGGCCTTCGGGACCGGGGGCCACGCCAGCACGCGGTTGTGCCTGAGGGTCCTGGAAGACCTGTCCGGCAGAACTGATTTACTTCGATATCCTTTGACTCGGGTCCTGGATGTGGGTACCGGGACCGGGATCCTGGCCCTGGCTGCGGCCCTGTTCAATGCCCGGTCGGTCCTGGCCATCGACTCGGACCCTTTGGCCGTGGCGGCGGCCAGGCTTCATGTGGCTATCAACGGCCTTGAGTCCATCATTCGGGTGGAGGAGGGGACGGCGGAATCGATTCAGGGCGTTTATTCCCTGGTCTTGGCCAATTTGACCTTGGCCGACCTACTCCCTTTGCCCGGGGTGCTCCAAAACCTACTGTCTCCCGGGGGATTTCTTGTTTTATCCGGGATTTTACATTCCCAGTCCAAGGAGTTGATTCGGGCCTATGTCCTTCGCCGGTTGACCTTCCATTGCCTTTATCTGGAAGAGGAATGGGCCGGTCTCTTGTTTTCAAAGGGACCCGTAGTATAATCGATAATAACTGTGACGGACTCGCCAGAAGTCCGTCAGCAGCCCGAGCGCGAATAAGCGCCGGGCTGGGGTGGGGGTGGGACCATTTGAATTCACTTCAAATGGCGGGGGAGGGGAAGCCCTCCTCCGCCGAGCAGAAAGTCGCTTTTTGACTTTTTGCGAGGTTATCAATTGTGACGCTTAGACGTTTCTTCATCGAATCCGATCGGCTTCAGCAGGAAAGACCCTCTCTGGAAGGTGAGGAGGCCAAGCATATCCAGCGCGTTCTCCGACTGGGTCCCGGCGACCACGCCGTTCTTTTTGATAATACCGGTTGGGAATATGAGGTCCAAATAACCGGTTTGCAGTCGGGGCAGGTTTTTTATGATGTTTTGGGGAAAAAAAAGGTCCCCCGGGAATCCCCACTGAGGATTATCCTGGCCGTTCCCCTGATTCGACCGCAGCCCCTGGAATGGATCTATCAAAAAGGCACGGAATTGGGAGTGGATTCATTTTACCCCTACTATTCCTGCTATTCCGGACGCAATTTTTCCAGCCGGGAATGGAGGAACAAGCAGGACCGCTGGAAACGGATCATCACCGAGTCGGCCAAACAATGCGGTCGGAATCGTTTGCCTGAACTAATGTCTCCCTGCTCCTTTGATCGGGTGCTGGAGACCGAGGATTCGGCCCTGCGAATTCTGCCCTATGAAGGAAAAACCGTTTATACCTTGAAAGAAATAGCCGATAGGTACCCTGAGACCGTACGGGTTATGGCTTGTATCGGACCCGAAGGGGGCTTTAGTCCGGAAGAGGTTCGTAAAGCGGAAGAAAAAGATTATTTTACCATTTCCCTGGGGCCCAGGATCCTGAGGGCCGAAACAGCGGTCCTGACCCTCGTTGGTCTTCTGCAATATCTCTGGGGGGACCTGGGGGAAAATTCAAAAGGAGGTTCCAATGCGTTGTCCGAAGTGCGGATATAATCAATTTGATAATCTGGACATTTGTTCCAAATGTCGGACGGACCTTTCGGAGGAGCGGATTCGTTTAAACCTTCCCAACGGGCCGTTGAATCCCATTTCCCTCACGGAAATCCTGAAAAAGGTCCAATCAATTACAGCCAAGCCCGTTCCGGCGGAGGAGGGAACCGCAAAAATTCAGCCGGTGATTCCTTCCGCTCCGAAAACCCTGGCCCTGGATCTCAGCGACGAGACCACTCTTGCCGCCTTGTCCGAAAAATGGAAGGTCAACCCGGAGGAGGAGAAGAAAAAAATCAGCGAGGGGCTGTCGGTAGACCTGACCCTGGAATAAAAACCCGATATTTTTTCTTGACAAAATTCCGGGAATCTTTAAAGTGAAACCCGTGCCGAGGTAGCTCAGTCGGTAGAGCAGCGGACTGAAAATCCGCGTGTCCGCAGTTCGATTCTGCGCCTCGGCACCACGTAAAACAATATGAGTTAAGAAGGGGTTAGCCATTCAGGTTAACCCCTTTTTATTGGTACTGTGCTAAATTTGTGCTAACTTTTTTTATCCCATCCAAGACTTCTACCCCGGAACGCAGGCTTTCAGGGTAATGATGGGCATATCGCATGACCATGGAGATATTTTTCCATCTCCCGAGCCGCTGAACCGTGTAGATATCCACTCCGGCCTGAACCAGCCTTGTGGCAAAGGTATGCCTTAGATCATGGAACCGTAAAGGTCGGAATCCCAGCCCTCTCTCTTGCCAAATAAAAGGCCCTCATAAGATTCCTCGCGCTTATCCTCGTGGCATTGCCGGAGTAAAACACCAGGTCAGTCGAGATAGAGCGGACCCTCATTCGTTCTTTAACGACCTTGAGAGCCGATCTCATTTAAAGGCAGAGTATCTTTGCCCTGATTTTTCTGCTCCAGGATGGTTAGGGTTTTCCTGAACGGATCCACCAGTGGCCACTTAAGGTCAAGAATCTCGCTTTGGCGAAGACCGGTATTTATGGCAAAAGAGATAATCTCTTGTAAGCCACTTAGGGGACGCGGCCAAGAGTTTTTCTTCTTCCTCCAGGGTCAACCAACGTTCTCTTTGATTATTGACCCGCTCCTTTGAGACTCTTCTGACCGGATTTTCCCTGACCCATTCCCATTCCCTGATGGCCAAGTTAAAGGCATGACTCATTAAAGTAAGCTCATAGTTTAATGTCCGGGGGGAAGCACCTTCTTGTCTTCTTTTGGTTTTATACTCGGAAATAATTTTGGGGGTTATTTCCACAATCATATAATCGCCAAAAAACTTAATAAGGTGCCGCCAAGACTCTTGATCGCGGATATGAGACCGGGGAGCTTTGTTAACGGCTGAATACTCAGCCATGTACTTTTCCATCAGCTCCTTGAAAGGTATTTTCCTCCCCTGGCAGTTTTTCAAACCATTTGCCTTCGGCGATCTCGCCTTTAACCTTGTCGTAAACCCTTTGCGCCAATTTCTTGTCCGTTGTCTCTGTCGATTTTCTTATCTGTCTTCCCTTGATAAATAAAGCTGATCCACCAGACCGAGCCTCTTTTAAAAAGTCCCATTATTGACCTCCTTTCCGAGGTCCTTGACTTGGTCCGGTTTCCCGTATCAAAGAAGAAGTATAATTCTCTTTTTTGATCTCAGCAATTGATTTTTTCAGGATCTTCGTATAGTCCAGTCGTGGATTTCTTATCCTTTTTATTATATTGACGGCTTGTTTTTGAAAATCGATTGCTTCTTTCTTATAATCCTCTATCCATTGTTCAATATCCTCTAGTTTGAACCTTACCAGCCGGCCAATTTTATAAAAAGGGATCTCTCTTTTTTCCACCCGTGAATAAAGGGTGGATTTCTTGATCCCGAGGTACCGGCTTAATTCTTCTATATTGAGATATCTATTTTCCATTCAAAAATCTGGTTACTCCGTATGCTTCTCTCTTTGGAGATCCGGCTCCGGGTCGGTTCCCAAAGATTCGTTTAGCCGCTGGCTTTCTTTCCTGTTTTTCCTATCCTTTTTGGGCTGAGGTTCATCACTTAAAAAATTGTCGTTTAAAGTAATCTGAATCACATCCTTAAAGACCTGGATTTTTCCCACCTTTTCAAAAGGCGGCTGGTTGAGATAAATTTCCTCATTTGATTTAATGGCAATTAGATTCATTGGCTCTCCTTTCTGAATGGGATAATAGTTCTCTTGAACAGGTTTCCAGGGTTTAGGTAAGGGACCAAATACATTTGGTTTTCTCCCATAGTGCAGCGGGTAGTGCATTAATTACACCCCCCACATCCAACAATTTTTGTAATATTTTATTTATGTTATCTATTATCAGCATTTAAATGACCCCCCCGGCTTAATACTTATTTAATACTTTCCCAAAATGCTTTAAGAATCCTGACAACCCCCATATACAAAACCTTCAATATATACCTTACGCCCCTATGAATAGGTCTGCTTATAAATGGGGGGAGTAAAGAAAGGCAGAACGAAAAACCAATTACCAGGAGACAGAGAGGAATAGCCGAAGAAAACAAATTAAGTCCTGAAGAAGGTTAGACCTTTAGATAAAGGAAAAGCAGAATAAGAATGATCAGTAGCCAAATGAATCCTTTCAAACTAATCAGGAACCACGGTCTCGTTCCGGCTGTTTCGGTCAAATCCACGGAACCGCAAACACCACAATGTAGCGCCACGGGAGGATTTTCATGTCCTCTCGGACAGAGCCTGATGTACCAGGTCCGTCCGCAAAAATGGCAGATCTGGGGTCGGCCCGGGTTAATTCTTCGGCAATGAGGGCAGTATCTCATTTCAGGGATCCAATAATGAAAAATTTCCCTGCCTGCCGGCCCGGTACCAGATGGGGTCAAAAAAAGGGTCCCGGCAGAGATTCTCTTTAAAGGAAAAATAAAAAATCTTATCGGTTAATTCCTCAATGGATGATTTAAGATTTATGAGCCGTTCCAGCGTCTTGGTGATTATTAAAACCCGGAAATATTTTGAACCAAAATTATGCTCAAAGAAACCGGACAGGGCATAATCCAAATAAGCCCTGGCTTTGGATTTCATTTGGCGGTTACTCATGGTCGAACGGTCCACTTCCAAAAAGAAAGGATATGGCTTCCCCCGATAGGACAGGCAAAAATAGCTGTCTGGCCGCATACTGATACGGGAACCTTGATTAGACAGGAATTCAATCAGGCAATCGCTATCTTTACGCCAACCCAACATTCTTATCGGGGGATGGTCTTAACCGCCAAGGATAGGGTAATCCTTGTTTCATTGAGGAAGAGCTGATGATTAAGAAAGAGATCCCTCTGACCCTGGAGGATCTCTCTTTCCTTCCTCAACACACCGGCATTTTGGCCGAGCCTGCCCGAAACGATTTCAATCCCCTTGTGACCGAGAAAATAGAGGATCTTAGGATTCCCCCAAAGGTTCGGAACTAGTTTTCGGGAAAGGTATCCATGATCAAAGAGCTTTTTCAATCGGATATTGACCCTCGTAATACAAGGAAAATCAAAAAGCCTTTGAATCTGCTCCCGGGAAAGGAGGCGAAATTCAGAAACCATGGCCATGATTTCCGCGTCCCTTGGCTGGAGGATAATCGGTTTGATCTGTACGGGCCTGCCGTATCGAGATACCCTTTTTATTTTTTTACTCATCCCATCCCTCATCCAGTCCTTCATTATAAGGGGAAAGAGGTGCCCGATTTCTGATGCCTTGCACTTGAAGTTTGTCCCTAGAAAAGTATATTGCCTGTCTTTTTTGGATCTCTTCCTCAATCTCCGTTTTAGGCCGAGCGAAATTGGAGAAAGAGATATTTTTAATCAGGCGGACCATTTCTTCATCGGGCTTTATTTCAGACACATGAGCCGTCTGAACCATCCTTGGTTTTTCTCCTTTTTTCTTGAAGAAGGCCTGGCCAACTCTAAAATCGATAATTCGCTTCTCAATCAAGACTTTTTCTCTTTGATCGATCTCGGAAGAGATTTGAGCGGCATCGTGATGACGTAGCCGAAAGTAAATCTGATTGGTAACGTTTCCCAGGATGGAGGCCCTTAAGTCCCGATCGATTTGTTCAAGGGTCTGGTGGGCCAAGCATAAACCTAGCCCCATTTTACGGGCCTCCGATAGGATCGTCTCAAAATCCTCTTTCCTGCAAAATTCTGAAATTCATCTATGGCCATTATGAAAAGTTTTCGGTTCCTTTCCAGAAGATCTATCCTGGTCATGGCCGCCATTTCTTCAACTTGGCAATTATTAGACCCCCAAGCAAATAGATGTTCTCCCGCAAATGACCTTTGCTCAGGTTGACGATCAGCCACTTCCGCTCATCCATGACCTGGCGGAAGTTTATGGTGCTTTTTGCTGTCCGACCATCAGGCGAATACCCGGGTCGGAAGTAAAAATAGAAATCCTATTTAGAACCGGCTCTCGATATACGGCCTGCATTTCCTCACTGAGGGCATTGTATCTGGTCAGCCAATAATCACGGACTTCGCCGGGACTCAGCTTTTGAATCAGTTTTTCCCTAAAGAGCGAAACGGTTAAAAGTGGAGCGGCCTCGAGCAGGGTTAATCCATTTTCTGAAAGGGTAACCAGTGTGTTCCTTAGTAATTCTTCCATCCGAGGTCCCCAATAGGCATCCTTCCAGGTCTTTTTAAATATTCCCATGAGTTCGGTTGCCGTAAAAAGACTCGCCTTTCCTGGCCTCGAGAGGATTGAAACCAATGATACTAGACTGGTTGAAGGGTTCTACGAGGACCAGTTTTTCGCTCAAATATTCCAGAATGGGGTTTTGATCCCCGTTAGCAGCCAGAAAGGCGAGATAGTTCAAAATATTGTTACATAGATCCCCATGTGGATCCAATATGCCAAAGCCTTTGCCGGCCAGTATTAGCTGGCGGACGAATAACTCGATGGTCATGGTCTTGCCGACGCCACTTCCGCCTATGTGATGAATGCCACGACATCGTGGACAGATTTTAATGCCAGGACATCGTGGACACCGGGTTATTAACGCAATTTATAATTGAACATTAGCTGTTCGGTTTTATCCAAGTAAAGTTTTAATTTTTGCTCTTTGACATCGATAGTAGCCACGACATATTCATACTCCAACTCCGGGGGCAGACGGAACATCTCACCAAAAATGTTCAATTTCAGGTTGCTCCGGATAAAGCGAACCAGATGATATCGTCCGGTTTCAGGCTTCTTGAGACGATGGTGAGGCGGTTGCTCTTTTTTAGGGAAACGCAACTTTCGGTGAGCAACCTCCAGCGCTTTCAATGGCGTTTTGCCGCCCAGTTTACTGTAACGATAGGTGCTGTTGTGCTTCTGCTCGTATGAGCTCGAGCTCGCCCTCCTCGAACAGGGTCATCGCGGCCACCGACGTGATCGGCTTGCTCATCGAGTAGAAGCGGAAGACGGTGTCGAGCTCGACGGGCGCCCCCGACTCGAGGTCGCGCTTGCCGTACGTCTCGAGGTAGGGCGTCTCACCGTTGCGCGAGACGGCGATCAGCCAGCCGGGCAGCCTGCCGTCGTCGACGTACGCCCGGAAGTGGCCGGTGATGCGAGCCAGGCGATCGGGATCGAACCCGACGTCCTTCGGCTCGGCCGTGATGGTGGGAACAGGCACGCCGTCACGGTAGTTCGTTGGTCTCGCGGACCAGGTCGAGCAGCCGAGCAAGGTCCGCCAGGTTGGCATCGAGGTCGTCGCCTTGGAGCCCGACCCGCAGCGTGGTGATGCCGGCATCTCGGTAGAGGCGGAGGCGACCGCGAATGATGTCGTCGGTGCCAACGAGGTTGGTGCCGAGCCCGATGGCGGTGGGGACTCGCTTACGTGCGGCCTCCTTGTCACCCGCAAGCCAAAGACGCTGGACCTCGCGCACGTCGTCGCCGTAGCCCTGTCGCTCGAACGCGTTGTTGTAGAAGTTCGTCGTTGCAGACCCCATGGCGCCGAACGTGAACGCGTATCCCTCGGCATGGCGACGGCCGGCCTCTTCGACATCGTCGGTGAGCTCCAGACCTACGGAGACCGTGAGGTCGAGGTCCGCGATGTCGCGACCCGCTTTCGTAGCGCCCTCTCTGATCGGATCGATGAAGACGTCAGCCGTCTCGGGGAAGAACGAGTTGCCGATCCAGCCGTCAGCGAGCTCGCCCGTGAGGCGGAGGTTGGCGGGCCCGAGCGCGGCAACATGGATCGGGATGTGCGCCGGCGGCATCAGCGAGCGGATCGCGCGCCCCTCACCGTCGGGAAGCGGGAGGTCGTAGATCTCGCCGTGGTACTCGAGCCGTTCCCCGGCAGTGACCTTCCGGAGGATCTCGATCGTCTCGCGGGTGCGTCGAACGGGCTTGTCGAAGCGCACGCCGTGCCAGCCCTCCATGACCTGCGGCCCACTGGTGCCGATGCCCAGGACGAACCGCCCACCGGAGAGTGCTTGAAGGGACAGGGCGGACATGGCGAGCATCGCGGGCGTTCGAGCACCCAGCTGCACGATGCCCGTGGCGAGGCGGACGGTCGAGGTCTGCGCGGCCAGGTACGCGAGCGGCGTGAGCGCGTCACCCGCCCAGAACTCGGGCACCCACACCGAGTCGACGCCGAGCCTCTCGGCTTCGCGAACGAAGTCGACGCCGTGCGGGCTGAACGCCGTCGCCCACACACCGATTCGCACGCTCACGCCGATTCCTCCGCGAGCTCCTTGATGCCAGCGAGGGTCGCGTTTCATGTTGGCCTCGAACTCCTCGAGGCGGCGAGCGATGATCCGCTCCTCCTTGTCAGGCATCGCATTGATCGCGATGCTCAATCCCGACGGCGCCGGCCCCATGCGGGCGCCATGGGTGAGCCGCACGCCGCCCGCCTCTTCGTCGAGTTCGTACCACCAGCTCGACGACGGTTGGTCGGGGTCGCTCACGTCCCACGCGAATGCTCGGTTCGGTTCGAAACGCGACACGAACGACGTCGTCTCCCACTCGCCCATCGCCTTGTGCTGGCTGCGCCCGACGAACCGAGCGCCCGGCCGCGGGGCCGTCATCGATCCAATGAGCGCCGAGGAACTCACGCGAGAACCGCGCGGGGAGCTCGATGTCGGTGACGAGGGCCCAGACCCGATCAGCTGAGGCATGGATGAAGACGTCGACCTCGACGGTGGGGCCGTCGCGGTACTTCACGACGTCGCGTCTCGGAAGGTCGCGTACCGGATTCGGACGTGGCGCGTGCGGAGGCCCCTGCGCAACGAATCGATCAGGCTGAAGTCGTGCACGACGAGCTCGGACGGCCCGCTCGCCGCGACGCGGAGCTCGAGGACCAGCTCTCCGTCGATCCTCCACCAACGCGACCGTCAGGCTGGTCGCCGCTGGGCTAGGCCTCGTACCGAGCCGCGCCGCGCTGCCAGTAGGACGTGGCGTGCTCGGCAACGATCGCCTCGACCGTGGGCTCGATCCGGGCGAGGGCGCGCTGGCACCGCCAGACGAAGGGATCCACGGCCTCCCACGCGGGGTACGTTCCGGGCAGCCGCTCGCATCGACGCACCGGAAAGGGTAACGAATGGCCACTTTCGCTGACCGTCCCAACACCGCCCTCCTCATCATCGACGTCCAGCGCGACGTCGTCGCGAACGCCCACGACCGACGGCGTCATCGCGAACATCAACACCGTCCTCGAGCGGGCGCGGAACGCCGACGTTCCTGTTGTCTGGATCCAGCACTCGGACGACAACATGAAGGAAGGCTCTGACGGCTGGCAGTACGTCGACGAGCTGAAACGGCAGGACTCCGAGCCCTTGGTGCACAAGCACTACGGCGACTCCTTCGAGGGGACCGACCTCGAGTCGCTCCTCGCCGAGCGAAGGGTCGGCAAGCTCGTGGTGACCGGGGCGCAGACCGATGCCTGCGTGCGCAGCACCCTGCACGGCGCGCTCGTGCGCGGCTACGACGCCACCCTGGTCTCAGACGCACACACCACCGAGGATCCGAGTCAGTGGGGGTACCCACTCAACGCCGAGCAGGTGATCGCCCACACGAACATGTACTGGACGTACTCCGACGCGCCCGGACGATCGGGCGGCACGGTCGCAACCGCAGACGTCGACTTCGCTACCGGAGGCTGAGCCTCGACGCCGCTCAGCGGGTGCGCCGTGCCCGCTTCTTCGCGTCCGCCAGCGCTGAGGACAGCACCCAACGTGCGGTCTGCAGCATCACAGCCTTGGCCCGTTCGACGTCGAGTCCCGACACGTCGATCAACGACATGACGGCCTCGGTCCCCCACGCGACGTTGAGGGCAGCGACGAGCTGATCGCACTCGTCGGCAGTCAACCTGTCGCGAAGCGGCTCGACCACCATCAGGTTCCACCGATTGCGCCGCCCCTCGCGAACCGGGGCGCCCTCCTCGCCGGGAGACTGCTGCTGCACGAACCAACGATCCAACGCGAGCTTCGCCATCGTCCGGAACGGGACGGGATCCTCGAGCATCCGCCAACCGATGCTCATCACCACCGCGTCGAGCCTGGCCACCGGGTCGTCTCCCGCGGCCTCGACCAGACGAGTGGCCTGGTCGGTCGCGGCAATGAAGTCGATGGTCTCGAACGAAGCCTCGAGCCACAAGTCGTCGGCGGTCGGGAAGTACCGGTACACGGTGGCCACCGAGACCAACGCGCGTTCGGCGGCGTCGGGAACCGACGGGGGCCGTCCCTCGCGCACGAGCTCGATCGCCGCGGCGAGGAGTGCCGCCCACGTGCGGGCCTTCTGGTTGACCCGTCCTGTGTTCGTGAAAGATGACTCTTGACGTGAGAGAGGAATCTCATGATGATAGCACCCTCGCAGAGACCACGAAAGGAAGGTTCCATGGAGCTGACAGAGATGAAGGCGCTCGTCGAGCGGCACCTCAAGGCAGAAGGGGCAGGCGACGTCGAGGGCGCGATCGCGGTCTACACCGACGACATCGAGCACGACGCGGTCGGCTTCCCGGGCGCACCGTCCAAGGGCAAGGGCGCGGCGAAGGCGTTCTATGAAGAGCTGACGCGCAACTTCCGCACCGAGGAAGAGCGACCGACCCATGAGTACGCAACCAACGACGCGCTCGTGCTCGAGCAGCTCATGACCGGCACGGTGACCGGACAGATGCTGGGCATGCCCGGCAACAACCGCCGCATCACGTTCCGCATCCTCCACGTCTTCGAGTTCCGCGACGGGCTGATCAGCCGCGAGAACGTGTGGCTCGACACTGCCACGATCGTCGGCCAGCTGAGCTGAGAGAGCTGCGCATCTCTGGCCACGGGCGCGAACCAGGCGGCATGCAAAGCTACCGATGCATCCACGACCTGACGCGGTTCACCAGCTCAGTCGGGCGCTCCTCGACGAGTTGAAGCATCCCGCGGTAGATGCCCCCCTCGGCGCCGTCGAGCGTCACAGCATCGAACTCGCTGAGCCGGTGTTCCCCGATCTGAACCGCACGGGTCGCGACATCGACGGCGAGGTCACCGCAATTCACGAGACATACGATCCCGAGCTGGCGGGCGACAACCGCGGCATGGGATGTACGGGCGCCGCGTGAGGTGAGCAGGCCCCGACACACGGGGAAGGCGGCGATGTCGTCGGTGGACGCATCCTCACGTACCAGGATCACCGAATCGCCACGTTCGGCACTGAGGCGGGCCGTCTCGCCGTCGAGCGCGATCACGCCGGCCGCCACGCCGGTGCTCGCTGGTGTCGCCCGGCCGATCGGATCAGGCGACGCGCAGGTGTCGAGACGGAGGCGTGTGATGCGATCGAGATCGAGCGAACCGAGGCTCACGAGCGCGGCGGCCTCGTCGAGGACACCCTCGTCGACGAGTTCGCATGCGATCCGCAACGCCGCCCACGGCGTCCGCTTCGCGGCACGCGACTGGAGGACCCACAGCTTCCCGTCCTCGACAGTGAACTCGAAGTCTTGGGCGTCGCCGAAGATCGACTCGAGCGTGCGCCGAAGCGTCTGGAGCTCGTGCGCGAGGCCAGGGACGGCCGCAATGAGTGGTTCTGGCTCACCGGTCGCGTGACGGCCGGCCACGACATCCTCGCCTTGTGCGTTGAGCAAGAAGTCGACGTAAAGCCGGTTCTCGCCGGTCGAGGGGTCACGGGTGAACCCGACACCCGATCCTGACGTGATCCCTTGATTGCCGAACACCATGGCCTGGACTGTGACGGCGGTGCCAACGAGGTCGGTGAGCCCCCCGAGGCGCCGGTACTCGACCGCGCGCTCGGCGTTCCACGACCGAAAGACCGCCTCGACCGAGTCGCGGAGCTGCTGCATGGGCTCCTGCGGAAACGGCGCACCCGAGGACGACCGGTAGATGCTCTGGAACTCGACGACGAGTCTGCGCAGGGCGGCCACGTCGAGCTCGGTCAGCGTTGGAACACCAGACTCCGCGAGCGCCCGGGCGATCGCGTCGGCGAAGAGCGACGATGGGCAGCCGGCGACGACTTCGGCGTGCGACTGGACCAGCCGTCTGTACGAGTCCCACACGAAGACGGGATCACCTGTCTCGCGAAGAAGCCCGGGCACTGTGGCGTCGCAAAGCCCGACATTGAGGATCGTGTCGAGCATTCCCGGCATCGACCTCGCGGCACCCGATCGCACGGCGAGGAGGAGTGGACGGCGGCTGGCACCAAAGCACAGGCCGGTCGCCTCCTCGACGTGACGGACCCCGCGTTCGATCAGGACGGTCACGTCTGCGTCGAGCCGCCCCTGACCGTCGTCGTGGGCGGCGCAGATCTCGGTGCCGAGCACGAAACCGGGCGGAACGGGCAACCCGGCGCTGGCCATTCGGATGAGGTTGGCGGCCTTCGCGCCAACCGTCTCGGGGACGCGCGGTGCGTGGGTCTGCCGCATCGAGGAACGTCGGCCAGCGTGTCGACTTCCGACCTGACGTCGGGGTTCATCGTGCGGAGAGGAGGGTGAGGACGTGGTCGCGCAGGCCGAGTGCCGCACGCAACAACGCGTCGGTTGCGGCCTCCGCCGCCCGAGCGAGGTTGTCGGCGATGTAGAGGGTGCGGAAGTCGGGCGCCGTCGCGATCATCGCCGCGCGGGCCGCACGCTCGGCGTCGTCCGCGTCGTGCTCGAGGCTGGCGACGCGGTCGACGGCAACGATGAAGTCTTCGAGATCGTCGGGACTGGCGCCGTCGACGACCTCGCGAGCGATCTCAACGGCCTTGAGGTGCTCACGTGAGGCCATCACCACGATCGAGGCGAGCGGCGTGAGGATCCGCTGCACGACGGGGATCGCTTCCCGCGGCACGAGTGTGAGCAGGAACACAGCCTCCTCGATGAGGTCGATCGCGTCGTCGGCCGTGGTCGTGAGGGCCGCGACGGTGGCGCCCCCCTCCACGCGCCCGGCCGCCTGGCGCTGCGCGACGACGATCTCGTCGGCGTCGTGCTCCCACCCCGCGGCACGTGCCGCCTGGCGAGTGCGGAAGTCGTCACCGTCCAGCATCCCGAGGCGCACGAGCGCCGCCTGGAAGGCCTGGGCGGACTCGACGATCAGGCTCGCGTGCTCGGCCGCCGTGTCGATCAGGCGCCGATGGGACGCCTGCGCGTGCCGCAGCACCTCGACTCGGAGCTCATCGCGGATCAGCAGCGGCGACCTCCCGGCGCGCAGGCCCTCCGAAGCCGCTCGAAGAGCGAACCGAACGACCGCAAGGGTCGCGTACGCGGCCGAGAACGTCCGTGAGCGGCTCGCCGTAGCGGGCTGGCACCTTCGCCGCACGCTCGACCGCCGTCGTAGATGAGACGCTCGCCGCCGAGCGCCAGGAACGCCATGTGACCGAGGTTCTGGTCGGCCGCCCAGCGCAACAGGCTCACCGCGTCGTTCCGGCCGACGATCGGCGTGAGCCGCTTGCGGGCACGATTCCAGTCCAGAACGAACACGCAGACGCGAACCGACGTGCCGCAGGTAACCCTCGAGGGCGGGTCGGTCAGGCGCTTCGTAACGACCTATGGCGACGTGATGCTCGCCGAGCATGGGGCCCCCGCCGCGTCGCTCGGCGTCGGACCACGTGACGGGAAAGCTGTCGAGCATCGACTGAAAGAAGGCCAGCCGACGAGCGTGGACATCGGTGTAGGTCACCGTCGCGGTGAGGTGCTCGATGGTCAGGACCACCACGTGTGCGTCGGTAGTCCCCAGGTCGTTCTCGATCAGAAGCCGCTCTGCCACGCGGGTCGCGCTCGTCGTCAGACCGGGATGGTCGAACCTCAGCGCTGCGGTCTCGTGGAGCCCCGCCATGAACGCCGTGACGAGGCCCTCGTCCTCCGCCGTGAGTCCGTACACCGAAGCACCGTCGATGCTGGCCGGCGCGACCTCGGCTTGCAGGCGGTTGAGGGCACGGTGCGCGTCCATCACGATGAGGTGCAGCGAGTCCCCTTGCTGCCGTGCGGCAGAGGTCATCCGATCGATGTAGGTGCCTCGGACGACCTGGCTGCTCGCATCGGGACCATCCGCCGCCAGCGCTTCGAGCCTCGAGCGATCTGGCGCGCCGGCGACCCGTGCGACGTCCAGGGGCGTCAGCATCTCCACGAATACGCGTCGATCAAGGCGGTGTGGATCCGACCCGCACATGGGATTGCGTAAAGGTCCTCTTCGGTCCGCCGCGATCCCTCGACAACCGAATCGAGGTCGGCGTCGGTGATGCCGGCAGCGAGTCGCTCCTCTCGCAACGACGGACCCACCATCGACGGTGAGTCGGCATGCTCTCGCGCGCCTGGAGGAGCGTCAGGAAGTACTTCGCCCGATCATTGGCCTCCAAGCCGCTCGCGACGAGTGACGGGAGGAGCAACGTGGACTCGCCGAGCTCCTCGAGCACCTCTCGTTTCCGGACCCCTGCCGGCGCTGCATCGGCCAACTTGCTCACGATCTCCGCGTCCTTTCCTGCGCTCCGTGATCATGGTCGCGAAGCCCCGACCACGTTGCCAGGGGCGAACGTCCTTCGGAAGCGCCGGCGAGATGGCCAGTTGGTGAACAACAACAACGGATGCCCGCGATGCGGGACCTACGGCCCTTCGACCTGCTCTCCCGCGAGCGCACCGTTGATCCATGCGGACACTGGATTCCGTAGGGCTTTCCGTCGCTGCTCGTGCCGTCGAGGCCGTGAAGGTGTACGGCAAGGGGGACGTGTCCGTTCGGGCGCTCGACGGCGTGACAGTCGACTTTCCGTCACGACAGCTCACGGCAGTCATGGGGCCCTCCGGCTCCGGGAAGTCGACGCTGATGCACTGCCTCGCCGGTCTGGACTCGCTCACGTCCGGCTCCATGGAGCTCGGCGGCATCGACCTCTCCGACATGACCGAGAAGGAGCGCACGATCGTGCGCCGGGATCACGTGGGGTTCATCTTCCAAGCGTTCAACCTCGTCCCGACCCTCACCGCGATCGAGAACATCACGCTTCCGGCCGACCTCGGCCGGCGCCGGATCGATCAGGCCTGGCTCGACCAGATCATCGCTGCGATCGGTCTAGGACATCGCCTCGACCACCACCCGGGACAGCTCTCCGGGGGCGAGCAGCAACGGGTGGCAATCGCTCGAGCGTTGGCGGGACGACCTGAGATCGTCTTCGCCGACGAACCGACCGGAAACCTCGACAGTCGCGCGGCGGGCGAGCTCCTCGACCTCCTGGAGCGTGCGGTCGAGGAGCTCGGACAGACGATCGTGATGGTCACCCACGATCCGAACGCGGCGAGCCATGGCGGCCGCGTCCTCTTCCTGACGGACGGACGCATCGTCGGCGAGATGTTCGATCCCACGGTCGCTCGAGTGCTCGAGCGGCTGAAGAGCCTTGGCAGCGTGAGCCATGGTTCGCCTGAGTTTTCGAAGCATCCTCGCCCACAAGCTGCGCTTTCTGCTGACGACGCTTGCTGTCGTCACTGGCGTGGCGTTCATCGTCGGAGCGTTCGTGGTCACCGACTCCCTGCGAGCCTCGGTGAACGATCTCTTCGCGAACATCAACCAGGGTGTCGACGTATCGGTGCGCGCCTCGACCCCCATCGGCGGCGGAACGAACGTCGGGCTCAGTCGGGGCCGAGTACCCGAGGATCTCGTCGACGTCGTGCGGGGCGTCGACGGTGTGGCTGTTGCCGAAGGAACGATCAGCGGCTACGCCCAGCTCTTGGACAGGCAAGGCAA